>NZ_LQBK01000005.1 GCF_001483755.1 Kocuria rosea subsp. polaris | reverse complement strand
CCGGCGCTCGACCACGGTGGTGGCGGGGATCCGCCGCTCGGCGATGATGAATCCGAAGGTCCCGGTGGCGACCAGGGTCGCCACCGCGATCGCGTCGCAGACCAGGGTGACGGGCATGATCGTGGCGCACCACAGGTTGAGCACCAGCAGCACCGAGTAGACGACGACGATGGCCCGGCGCAGCGTCCTGGCGCCGGCGATGAACCGCTTGTGCCGCGTGTAGGCGGCGTCCGACAGGACGTAGACGAGGACGACGGTGCTCAGCAGAGCACCCACGACGGATGGCAGCATGTTTTCCCCCCAGAGAAGATCGGCCCGGCCCGGATGCTCCTTCGCTCCGGGCCGAGGACGCCACCGGCCCCCCGACCGGTTCGACGTCCACCCGCCGCGGTGGTGGCCACCAACGGAACGGGTATGGATCAGTTTGCATGAGGAAACAGCTTTTTGCATCCGCTAATGGACTCTCGGGCGACCCCACATCTGCCCACATCGCCCTCCACCCGCCCCGCGGCGGAGGGCGGCGGCAGGACCCCGGTGCCCGTGGAGATCTTTATAATCAGCCTGCTTTCCTATTGCCCCGTTTCGTGTGAGACTGGGCGGACACCGCTCGACGAGCTCACCGTTCACGTTGACCACCACAGGAAAGAGGTACATCCATGATCAGCACGATCCAGAACCTTGGTGTCCGCAGCGAGCACGCCTACGCGGCGGGCTTCGCCTCCATCGGCCTGTCCGTCCTCTCCTGGGCGGCCAGCCTCGGCAAGAGCAAGTCCAAGCCCCAGGCCGACCGCTGGGGCCTGTTCGTGGGCGAGTGGACCCCCACCTTCTTCGCGATCGGCATCGCGCTGAAGCTCGAGGAGACGTCCTCCAAGAAGTAGTCCCCTCCCCGGCGCGGCCGACGGCGCGCGTCCTGCAGGAGGAACGGCGGCCCCCACCATCGCGGTGGGGGCCGCCGTCACGTCCGGGCCCGGCTCAGTGGCCGGCGCGGGGCAGGTCCTTCACGGCAGGGCCCTCGAGCAGGGACCCGTCCGCGGCGAAGCGGGAGCCGTGCAGCGGGCAGTCCCACGAGCGCTCGGCGTCGTTCCAGCGCAGCACGCCGCCGAGGTGCGTGCACACCCCGGAGATCTTGCAGGTGGTGCCGTCCACGGTGGACACGGCCACGGGGCGGCCGTGCTCGCGGCCGACGACGCCCTGTCCCTCCGCGGGCGCCCCACCGGGCAGCTCCTTGAGCTCGGCCTTGAGCCAGTCCTTGGGCGCGTTGAGGCCCACGCCCGCGTTGATGCGCAGGGCGGTGAGGATGTCCGACGGCGAGGTCACGCGCCGGCCCAGCGTCTCGGCCCACGGCACGCTGCCGCCGAGGATCTCGGCGTTCAGCGCGATCGCGGCGGCGACGGCGTTGCTCATCCCCCACTTGTTGTAGCCGGTGGCGAGGTAGATGTTGCCGCCGCCGCGGGGCAGGGTGCCGATGAAGGGCACGAGGTTGACCGACTGGTAGTCCTGCGCCGCCCACGCGTGGGTGCGCTCGGCCCCGGGGAACCAGCGCTGCGTCCAGGACTCGAGGTCGTCCACGGCGGCCTGCGGGGAGGGGGAGCGGCCCACCACGTGGTCGTTGCCGCCCACCAGCAGCAGCTCCTCCCCGTCGACCGGCACGGTGCGCAGGGTCCGGTCGGGGCTGTCCGCGGTGATGTACATGCCCTCCGGGATGGACCCCGGCGCCCCGGGCACCCGGTAGGTCAGGGCGTAGGAGCGGTTCGGGGAGAGCTTCGCGAAGTACCCGCCACGGTCCAGGACCGGGGTGCCCGTGGCGAGCACGAGCCGGTCGGCCTGCACCGACCCCTGGGAGGTCTGCACGGTCAGGGGCGAGCGCACACCGGCGCCGGTGATCCGGACGCCCTCCACGAGCGTCCCGCCGCGCTCCCGCAGTTCGGCCGCGAGGGCGCCCAGCACCTCCATGGGGTGGAACTGCACCTGCTCCGCCATCGTGATGGCGCCGGAGACCTTGTAGGGCAGGCCGGTGTCCCGGGTCCAGTTCACGTGCAGGCCGGCGATCCGGGCGGCCTCGAGCTCCTTGCGCAGGGCGGAGGCGCCCTTGGACGTCGTGGCGTAGGTGTAGGCGGCGCGGCGCTGGAACGGGACCTCCCGCTCCTCGAGGAACCGGACCAGCCACTCCTGGCCCTCCCGGTTCGCGTCCGCGTAGGCGCGCAGCACCTTGTCCGACTGGTGCCGGTGGATCTGGGAGAGCGTGGTGCCCTGCAGCAGGGACAGCTTCGCCGTCGTGTTGCCCGTGGTGACGGCACCCACCGAGCGGGCCTCGAGCACGGCGACCCGCTGGCCCGCACGCGCGAGCAGCACGGCGGTGGTCAGCCCGGTCAGCCCGGCACCCGCGACCACCGTGTCGTAGTGCGCCCCGGGGACGAACTGGTCCGTCGCGGTGGACGGCACCTCGTACGTGTCGAGCCATACGGATTTCATGGAGAAGCTCCCTCGTGATCGCTGCTGCCGGAGTGGTCGTCGCGGTCGGACCCTGAGGCCATCCTGTCGGCCGCCCGGTGCGAAGTCCACTGTCCATCTCCGGTGAGCGATCCCCGCACCGGCTGTCGGAGGCGATTCCTAGACTCGTCCCCATGCCTCCGGAACCGTCCATGGTCGACATCACCCGCATCTACTACGAGCCGGCCGCCGCCGAGCTGCCCCGGGGGCGGGAGGTCCTCGAGCGGTGGCCCGACGCCACCCTGGTGGAGGTCCCGAGCCACTGGCAGATCCCGGAGCTGCACGGGGACGAGACCAACGCGCGGCGGTGGGTGCGGATCAAGCGCGAGGCCTTGGTGCTGGGGGTCAAGAAGTCGCTGGCGGCACGGCCCAACGGCCGGTCGGCGGACTTCATCGCGCCGTCCACGGCCAACGGGTGCGCCATGGCGTGCGCCTACTGCTACGTGCCCCGCCGGAAGGGCTACAGCAACCCGGTGACGGTCTTCGCCAACATCGAGCAGATCACCGGCTACCTGGACCGGCACATCCGCCGGCAGGGCACCAAGCCGGAGCCCAACCAGTGCGACCCGCACGCGTGGGTCTACGACCTCGGGGAGAACAGCGACTGCTCCGTGGACGCGCTGCTCAGCGGGAACGTGCGGGACCTCGTGGACCTGTTCCGCCGGCACCCCACGGCCAAGGCGTCCTTCGCCACCAAGTACGTCAACCGGGAGCTGCTGGACTGGGATCCGCAGGGCCGCACCCGGGTGCGGTTCTCGCTGATGCCGGCGCACCTGGCCAAGCTGACCGACATCCGGACCACGCCCGTGCCGGAGCGGATCGCCGCTGTCGACGAGTTCGTGGCGGCCGGCTACGAGGTGCACGTGAACTTCTCACCGGTCATCGTCACGGACACGTGGCTGGAGGACTGGGCCGAGCTCTTCGAACAGCTCGACGACGGCCTGAGCGCGGCGGCCAAGGAGCAGCTGGCCTCGGAGGTCATCTTCCTGACCCACAACGAGCAGCTCCACGAGGTGAACACGCAGTGGCACCCCAAGGCCGAGGAGGTGCTGTGGCGCCCGGACCTCCAGGAGACCAAGCGCTCCCAGAACGGGGCCCTGAACGTGCGGTACCGGTTCCGGGACAAGCAGCGGTACCTGGAGCAGTTCCTGGACCTGCTGCACGAGAAGCTGCCGTACTGCGACGTCCGCTACGCGTTCTGAGCCGACGTCCCGCTACGCGCCGTCTGCGCCCGATTCCTGTGATCCCGGTCCGAGCCCGTCTGCCGCACCCGTCCTCCGGGCTCGCGGACCGGAAGAGGACCTCTGCGTCACGCCACCCGGGGGTCGTAGCCGTCCGACGGACGGGAGACCGTGGTCAGCAGGAACACCGAGTCCTCCAGAGCCTCCACCGAGTGGCGGGAGTCGGTGAGGGACAGCAGCTCTCCGGCGGTCAGCTCCTCGGCGAGCTGACCGCGCTTGAGCACCCGGACCCGGCCGCGGAGCAGCTGAAGCGTGGCGGCGGGCGGGGAGACGTGCTCGGCGAGCTCCTTGCCGGCGCACAGCGCCATCACCGTCTGCCGCAGCACGCCGTCGTGGACCACGAGCTCCGCGCTGCGCCCGGCACCCGACGCCCGCGCCTTCTCGAGGTTGGCGGTGGCGAGGTCGTCGAGGCGGGTCATGGGTCCTCCTGGTGGAGCGTCGGCGGGGCGGGGTGTCAGAGCAGCGCACCCTCGAGGCGCAGCAGGTACTCCTTGCGCTCCATGCCGCCGGCGTAGCCGGTCAGGCGCCCGTTGGCGCCGATGATCCGGTGGCACGGGACCAGCAGGCTGACGGGGTTGCGGCCGTTGGCGGCCCCGACCGCCTGGGCGGCGCGGGGCACCCCGATCGCGCGCGCGACCTGCCCGTAGGTGCCGGTCGTGCCGTACGGGATCCGGGCGAGGGCGTTCCACACGCGCACCTGGAACGGCGTCCCGTGGAGCACGACGTCGGCGTCGAACTCCTGCAGCCGCCCCGCGAAGTACTCACCGAGCTGCTCGCGGACGTGCGGGAGCAGGTTGTCGTCGCGCTCCCCGAAGGAGGCGGGGACGGGCCCCTGGCGTGCTCCCTCCACGGAGAGCGCCACGAGCGCGCCGGACTCCTCGACGAGCGCCAGCGGGCCGATCGGCGACTCCACGACGGCGTGACGACGGACGGTCGCGGTGGTGGGTGCCGGGCTCAGTCTCAGTCCCATGGGCTGATTCTACGCCCGGCGCAGCTGCTCCCGCGGAGTGCGGGCCAGGGTGTAGGACGGCTCCCGCAACCGGTAGGTCCACTCGTAGTTCTCCGCGCCCGTGGGGACGTTGAGCAGGGGGTCGAAGCGCTCGTCGTTCCCGAACGGTGCGCCGGGAGCGAGCTCGACCGTCCCGAAGCGCTGCCACGGTCCGACGGGTGTGGCCCAGTGCAGACCGAGGACCCAGGGCTCGGCGGCGACGGCTGCCCGGAAGCGGTCCGGGCGGGCCGGCAGGCGCTCCGTCCTCGGCTCGGGGTGCGCGGCGACCAGAACAGGTCCGTCGAGGCCGCGGTAGGGCATGAAGGAGGCGAAAGCACCGTCCGGTACGTGCCGGTGGAAGGTCGGCACGAAACGGGAGAAGCGCCCGCTGCCGGCGGTCGCGAGGAGGATGTCGGCGCGGCCGTCGCTGCGGCCCTCCATCTGCCCGGAGGGCGGCACAGGGCAGCGCAGAGCGAGGCCCAGGATGTCGGGCCACCCGTGCGGGAAGCCGAAGGAGCGGGAGAAACGGGCCCGGACAGGGTCCTCACCGGCGTCATCGATCCAGTGGATGCCGCTGCTCCCGCCGCCCGTCCGGGTCAGGACGCCTTCGAGCCCGACCCCCTCCGAGTGGATGGGACGGTGGGCGCGGAACTGCTTGAGCAGGACGAACGGCGCGCGGGCGGCGGACCCGAGCAGGGTGCTGATGGGTGCGGTCGTCATGGCCCACACGCTACCCGGGGCTCGGGTCCGGGTCAGCGGAGCCGGACGCGGATCGGCCCGCGAGCCGTCCTGCCGTCGACGGGGCGGCCGCGCTGGGTGATGTCCGCGAGCCCGTCGTCGGCCAACCGGCAGGCCTCCTGGCGCACGTCCTCCATCAGGTCCCGCCAGCCGTCCGGGGCCAGGGCGCGGGCGGCCTCGGAGGGGCAGACGGTCTTCTCGGGTCCGCGGCGGCGCAACAGGTCGAGCAGCACGGAGCGCATCTCGGCGGACGAGGGCGTGGTCACGGGCGGCTCCTCTGCGTGCGGGTCCGGTCCGGCCCGGACGTCCGTCCGGTCAGGAGCGCGGTCACGTCCCGGCGGACCGGGGTACGGTCCAGGGTCTCAGAACGGCGGCGGATCATCGGCCGGACCGGAGCGGGCACCGGGCCGGGGAGCGAGACCCGCAGCGGGATCCCGGGCGAGGTCCGACGCGAGGTCCGGGGCGTCGTGCGGTGCGCGGGCAGGCGCACGGCGCGGGAAACGGTGCGGGGTGCTGTCCGCGACGGGGTCCGGAGCCTCGGAGCGGTACTCCTGCGGATAGGTCCTGTGCACCTGTCCTGCGGGAGATGTCCACATCAGCACGCCGTGCCGGCCCAGGACCCCTGTCCCGTCCGGAACCCCGGCGACAGGACGCGGTCGCCCGGAGTCCCGCCGCCCAAGGGCCGGCTGTCCGCGGTCCAGGTCCTCGGGTTCCACGTGCTCCACCCGCCACCGGCCCAGCGGGCCGTCCCGGTGCTTGAGCAGGTGGTGGTGCCGGCACAGGTGCGCGAGGTTGTCCGCCGAGGTCCGGCCGCCGTCAGCCCAGGCAACGGTGTGGTCGAGGTCGCAGCGAGACGCCCGGCGTCGGCAGCCCGGGAAGCGGCACGTGCCGTCCCGGGCCCGCAGCCGGTGCTTGAGGTCCGCGGGCACGGCATAGGTGCTGCGGTCCCGGTCCAGGACGGTCCCGGTGACCGGTTGGGTGAGGATGCGGGACCAGGACGGCGCACGAGCCGCGATCCGCTCGGCCAGGCCGATCGGGATGGGTCCGTAGCCCTCCAGCTCCGCGCAGCGGGAGGTCCGCAGCAGGTCCTCGACGGGACCGGTGAGCGCCTCCCCCGTGCTCCGGAGGAGGGCGAGGGCCGGCACGGTGACCGTCACGTGCCCGCGGATGCCGCGCAGGTGCTCCGGGAGGTCGGCGGGCTCGCCGTCGAGCAGGAGGTCCGCCAGCACGTCGGCCCGCAGCTGGGGCACCGTGCGGCGCTCCGGAGCCTCGGCGGCGAGAGCGGACGGCCCGGCACCTCCGGCCGACGGCGCGGGCGGGGCCACGGGCGGGACCTGCGCCGCGAGGACGCCGTCCGGCGCCACAGGAACGTGGTGCGGAGCGGGGAGCGCCGCGCGGTCGACCAGCGCGTCGAGGCGGTCCTGGATGGCGTGCGCGGTGCCCGCGTCCAGGAGGGCGCACAGCTGCGCCATGCCGTCCTCCCGGGGTTCGACCCACACGCGACGGTCCCGCAGCGCCAGCCGGTGGCGCTGCTCCTCGGTCTCCCGCAGCAGACCCGCACGGCGCCGACGTGCGAGGGCTCGCAGCTGGGCCACGGTGCTGTCCGGCGCCCGCAGGAGCAGCTCGTCGATGATCCGGCGGACGCTCTCGGCCGGTGCCCGAAGCTCCGGCGCGGAACTGTCGGCGTCCCACACGAGATCGCGCCACAGTTCGATGAGCACACCCGCCTGCCGGGAGCCCATCAGCCCCTGCTCCAGGGCCTCCAGGACCCCGGGCAGGGACTCCGCGAGCAGCACGGCGTCCTCGACGCGGCGCAGCGCGGTGCCCGCGGGCAGCCGGAGGGCCGGGCCGATCTCGTCGGCGACGTCCCGGATCGTCTGCTCGGCGGGCTCGAGCGAGTGAGGGCCGAGCCGGTCGGCCTCGGCGGGCATCCAGTCCGCCTCCACCATCCAGCGCTGCTCCCGGGCCTCCTCCTGGAGCTGCCAGAGCCGGTGCAGCAGCCGGTACTGGCGTCCTGCCGCCCGAGCCTCGGCGCAGGACTCCTCGACGAGCGCCCGCACGCCGTCGGAGAACTCCTCGGCGATCTGGGCCAGGTCCGTCTCCTCCCGGAGGGCGTCCTCCAGGGTTCGAGGCGGCTGGGAGGTGGTGGCCATGGTCCATGGTCCCAGCCGGATCCGACACACTAAGGCGTGACCCGGATCACCTTCGGGGTCTCCGCGTCCCGCCCGGCAGGGCTGGGCAGGACACGGGGAGCCGCCCAGACTGCCCGAACAGGCAGTCCGGACAGCCCCCGGCGTTCCGCTCGCGAAGGGTCCGCGTGACCCACAGGGCCGGGCGGAACGCGAGGAGTGGCTCAGGCCTGGACGAACGGGTAGTCCGTGTAGCCCTCGGCGCTCTGCGTGTAGAAGGTCCGCGGGTTCGGCACGTTCTCGGGCAGACCCTCCGCCCAGCGCCGTGCCAGGTCCGGGTTCGCGATCGCCGGGCGCCCGACGACGACGCCGTCCGCCACGCCCTCCTCGATCAGCCGCACGCTCTCCTCGCGGGTGGTCGGGACGTCGCTGAAGCCGCTGTTGGCCAGGAAGGCGCCGCCGAAGCGGGTGCGCAGTCCCTGGACGAACTCCCCCTCCGGCTCCTTGTGCAGCACGGAGAGATAGGCGAGGCCGAGGTCCTGGATGCCGTCGACGAGAGCGGCGTACGTGGCCCGGACGTCCTGGTGGTCCGTCTCCCAGGCGTCCTGGATGTTGTGCTCGGGCGAGATCCGCAGGCCGACCCTCTCCGCGCCGACGGCCTCGGCCACGGCCCGGACGACCTCGACCACGAAGCGGGCGCGGTTCTCCGGGGAGCCGCCGTACTCGTCGGTGCGCTGGTTGGCGCCCGGCGCGAGGAACTCGTGCAGCAGGTAGCCGTTCGCGCCGTGGATCTCCACACCGTCCAGGCCCGCCTCGATCGCGTTGCGCGAGGCCCGGACGAAGGACTGCACCACGCCCGGCAGCTCCTCGGCGGTCAGCGCGTGCGGCACGGGGTAGTCGGCCTTGCCCTGGTAGGTGTGCGTCTTCCCCTCGATCGCGAGAGCGCTGGGGGCCACCGGCTGGGAACCGCCGTTGATGTCCGGGTGCGTGACGCGCCCGGCGTGCATGACCTGCATGAACAGGCGGCCGTCGGCGGCGTGCACGCTCTCGGCCACCCGGCGCCAGCCCTCGACCTGCTCGGGCGTCTCGATGCCGGGCTGGTAGGCGAAGCCCTGCCCCACCACGTCGGGGTACGTGCCCTCGGTGACGATGAGGCCCATCGAGGCGCGCTGGGTGTAGTGCTCCACATTGAGCTCGCCGGGGACGCCGTCACGACCGGAGCGCATCCGAGTGAGCGGTGCCATGACGAGGCGGTTCGGCAGCTCGAGGGAGCCGAGGGTGACGGGCGTGGACAAGGTGGAGTGCGGCACGGGGAGGCCTTTCATCGGGGAACTGGTTCTTTCCGTCTCAACGGAAGATCCCGCGAAGTTATTTGCGCCCCTGCTGTCTCGTTCCTCACAGCTGATGCCATACATACCCCAGGGGGTATTATCGAACCAGACACCCCGAGCTCGTCGGGCGGAACGGAAGGACATCTCATGCAGAACAGCACCACGGCGTCCGTGCGGTGCAGGACGCACGCCCCGCACCGCACGGACCTCTCGACCGCTCCCAGGAAGGACTGAACCGTGGGACTCCTCAGCCGCCTCTTCGGCACCACCTTCGAGACCGTGGACGTCGCCGGTGCACGGGAGCTCCTGAACGGCGGGGCCGTGCTCGTCGACGTCCGCACGCCCCAGGAGTACCGCGCGGGTCATGCCCCGGCCGCCCGGCACATCCCCCTGGAGGCCATCGCCACCCGTCAGCGCGAACTGTCCAAGGACCGGCAGGTCGTGACGGTCTGCCGGTCCGGCGCCCGGTCGGCGAACGCCGCCCGGCAGCTCGCCGAGGCCGGCTACCAGGTGGCCAGCCTCCGCGGGGGCATGACGGCCTGGCAGCGCGCCGGCGAGCGCGTGGTGGCCAAGAACGGCCGGCCCGGCACCGTCGCCTGATCCGGGGCCGCGGCCCTCGCGCCGGCGCCGGCGCCGGATCAGCATCCGCCGTCCCGGCCGGGCCAGGAACGGCCACAGGCCTCCGGGGCCCTCACCCGGCCTCCCGCCCCGGCAGGGCGCGCCCGTAGCCGCGCGGGGTGGCGCCCAGCACCGACCGGAACTCCCGGGTGAGGTGGGACTGGTCGGCGAAGCCCAGCTCCGCGGCGAGTGCGCCCAGATCCGCCTCCGGGTCCGCGCGCATCCGTTCGGCCGCCTCCTGGAGCCGACGACGACGGAGCAGCAGCTGCGGCGGCATCCCGACGAACCGGGCCGCGAGCCGTTGCAGCGAGCGCTCGGACACGTGCAGCTGCCGGGCGAGGTCGGCCGGGCTCCGCACGTCGGCGCCCGCCTCGAGGAGGTCGACCATGCGGTTGGCCACGGCACCGTCCCGCACCGCCGCCGGGGACACGGCCACCGCCAGCGCCTGGACGTGGTCCGCGAGCAGGGCGGCCGCCCGTGCGTGCCGGTCGGCCGGGTCCGCTGCCGTCATGGCCTCCGCGACGGCCGGGTGCAGTCCGGGGGCGGGGAGCGGCGCCGATCCGTCGAGCAGGTCCGCCGGGCGCTGCGTGAACAGCAGGACCCCCGCCGGTCGCAGCAGCGCCCCGACCGCCCAGCCCCGGCCCGTGAGCACCCGGGTGGACGCACGGCTCGTGGGTCCGTGCAGCGCCGCTCCGTCCGGTTCGACCACCACGTTGCTCGCCGGATAGCCCAGCACCAGCTGCTCGACGCGCTCCCCTGCCGGCAGGTCCCACTCCGGGACCCACAGCTGCCGGACGAGATGGGCGACGTCGTCGGGCGCGGGCAGGCGCACGACCGTGGCGTGCGGTCCCGGGGTGAGGTGGCCCCGCGTGGTGGGCGGCTCGCTCATGGCACGAGCGTAACCAGCCGAGGGTGGCGGAAATCTTCAAGACCGGCCTCGGCCCGCTCCCTAGGCTCGGAGCATGAGCACAGAGCAGAACCTCCGCGGGGCCACCGGAGCACACACAACCGACGGGACCCCCCACGGGTTCACGTCCCTGACCCCCTTCATCGCGGTGGTCGACGCCGCCGCGGCGATCGACTTCTGCACCCGCGTCTTCGGGGCC
Source organism: Kocuria rosea subsp. polaris (assembly GCF_001483755.1). GTDB lineage: Bacteria > Actinomycetota > Actinomycetes > Actinomycetales > Micrococcaceae > Kocuria > Kocuria cellulosilytica. Next base: position 140,340 of record NZ_LQBK01000005.1, on the reverse strand, counting down.
GTCCTCGTCGACCGCACCGACATGCCGGGGGCCGACGGGACGCCCGTCGTCGTGCACGCCACCCTCGACCTCGGCGCCGGACGTCTCCAGCTGGGCGAGGTGAACCCCGACTTCCACCTCGTCCCGCCGCCCGCGGGCGACGACGACTGCTACTCCCTGGGCCTCTACGTCCCGGACGTCGATGCCGTGGTGGCGCGCGCCGTGGCCGCCGGCGCCACCGTCCGCGAACCCGTCAGCACGTTCGTCTCCGGCGACCGCTTCGGCAGCATCCGGGACCCGTTCGGCGTCCGCTGGTCGGTCATGACCCGGGTCGAGGACCTCTCCCCGGAGCAGAGCAGCGCCCGTGTCGCCGAGTGGGCGGAGTCCGCGGGACAGGCGTGAACCGGCTTGCGGCGCAGACGCCCCGGGAGCCGGCGGCCGGGCGTGGAGCTCCGGGGCAGTGTCCTCCGGGTCGCGCTCCGAGCGGGAGATCCTGCCGTGTGCACCGGGCTGCGGTGTCGTCCCCGGCGCCAGGACTCGCTCGCCGCGGGGCCGAACCTCGGCGGGCGAGGGCCCGGGGCCCGCGCGCGAACTCCTCGGACGCGTGCGGGCCCCGGTCTCCGGGACGGGTGCCGGCCGCGGCTCTCCGCTCCGCGGCCGGCACCGTCAGCTTCTCCCTGTGTCCCGGTGATCCCCTCGCACCGATCAGCCAACCAGCTCGTGCTGAACGCGAGCTGAGGCGGGGTGACCGCGCGGGGTCCCGGCGCCGCCGTCCGTTCGTGCCGCCGCCGGCGCGCCGGCTCAGGAGCCGGCGAACCAGAAGTCGCCGAAGTCGTACTTGAGCACCCGGTAGGCGAAGTCGTTCTCGGTCGCCCCCTCGAGGGCGTAGCCGTAGCGGGCGACGACCTCGCGCTGGGCGTCGTACTCGGCGAACGTCAGGGCCTGGCCACTGTTGATCACGAGCGGGCCGCCGAGGTCCTGCACGTTGCTGACGATCGCGGAGTAGGGAACGGGAACGGTCTCGACCTCGGTGTAGGTCCCGGCGTTCTCGTCGACGAGGTACTTCCGGTACTCCGAGCGGAGGGAGGGGTCCGCCGTGGACACCGGGGAAGTCCCAACGGGCACAGGGGCCGTGTAGTCCGGACGGCTTCTCATGCTCCAGAACGAGTTGTCGAACATCGTGAGGTAGTACTGGCCGTCCGCCAGCGCCGCGTCGTCGAGGCGCACCACCGAGTGCTGCCCGCCGGTGTCGGGGAAGTTCCCCGCCTTCTCGAGGAGGAGACCCTCGGCGTCGCTGCCGGCCCAGACCTCGCGCTGGCCGATGATGTAGTCGATCGCGGGGCTCCCGTGGACGTCGTCGACCTTCAGGATCGCGGAGGTCTCCCGCGCGCTGACGATCACGGAGTCGCCGTCCGCGGACCAGTCGACCGAGTTGAGGTGCAGCCAGTCGTCCACCCCGTTCGGACCGTAGGGCTGGGTGCGGGACTTGTAGTCGGCGAGGAGCTCCGTGAAGTCGACCGTCTTCCCGTAGGTCCCGGTCTCCAGGTCCAGGGACACCAGTACGTCCTCCACGCTGCCCTTGGCGGTCTCCGTGGCCAGGGTCACGACCTTGCCGTCGTCGGTGATGTCGAAGTCGTGGTGCATCTCGTAGCCCGTCAGGACGTAGGTGGCCATGACCCGGCCGAGACCGTCGATGCGGGCCACCTGGTTCTTCCCGACGGTGGTCACCATGGTGTCGCCGTAGAACTCCAGGCGGTCCGTGCGGTAGCCGTCGAGGTCGAACTCGGCGCGCAGCACCCCCGCGTTGTCGTAGAGCAGGGTGTAGTCGACGTGGCGCTTCAGGCCCATGACAGCGAACAGTCCGTCGGTGAGCTCCTCGGCGTTCCCCACCACGGTGCGGTCGAGAGTCGTGCGGTCGCCCGACGCGCTCGGCGGAGCGGTCACGGTGAACGAGAACTCCACGGGTTCGCCGTCGTCGGGCTGCCAGGTGGTGGTCACGGTGTTCTCGGCGCCCGGGACCATCCCGATGAGCTGCCCCTCGAACGACGCGGCACTCGGGTCGTGGTCCTTCGCGACGCGCGTGAAGTCCTCGGTGCCGGGAGAGCTCACGGTGTAGGCCAGGGTGCCGTTGTCCTCGGTCTCGAACTGGGCGTAGACGCCCGTGGTGTTGGTGCCGAAGGGGTTGAGCACGAGCAGGGGGTCGTCCGGGGCCGAGCCCAGGGTCTGCAGGTCGTCCAGCGCGGCGTCGACCACCTGCTGCACGTCCAGGGCGAAGCCACGAGGCTCCACGGGCACGCCGTTGCGGGCCACCGAGACGGTGTAGAGATTCGCGTCCGCCTCCGGATAGGTCTCGGCCGTGGCGACCAGCTCGTTGGCGGCGGGCACGAGCGGAGGCGCATCAGGCTGCCGCAGGAGCGTCGGCGGTGGGGCCGCGAGGGCCGGAGCCCCCGACACGACCAGGGCGGCCGCCGTGAGAAGGGTGACGGAACGAGCGCGGGATCTGTTCGACATCTCGGACTCCTGGCGGTGGGCGCGGCGGTCAAGTCCGGCCGAGTGTAACCACCGAACCCCCCTCTGATAAGGGGCGATGCATTTGCGGCGGCTAACGTCCCACCTCGGGGGCGGGTCGGCGGCGCGGCATGACCCCGGATGACCTCCCGTGGGCCCGAATTCCCCTCATGCTTCCTCGCCAGACTCGCACTGGTCCGCGCAGTCGCGCAGCCGCGCCACCAGCTCCTGCGCCGCCGGGTCCTGGTCGAACTCGCTCACCACGAGGCGCCGGACACCGGAGCTCTCCTGGACCTCGATCACGTAGGACTGCTGGTCGGCCGTGCCGCGGCGGGCCGTCGGGGCGGTCGGTTCCAGCCGGTGCGCACGGACGGTCTCGAAGAGGTCCAGGAGCGCGTCCTGCTGCGCCCGGGGCAGGGACTCGGTCTCGAAGCTCCGCTCCACGGCCAGCCCGGGGAAGTACGCGATGCCTCCCTCGCGGCGGTAGCTGACTCTCGCCATGAACGGCACCGTCCCTCCGTAGGACGCGGGTGGCCCGGGCCGGTCTCCGCGGGGACCGGCGGGGCCGGTGGGGAATCAGTTCCCGACTATACCCGTGGCGCCCTTCCTGGTCAGGCGCCAACACCCGTCCGCCCCCTCGAAGTCGGACATGGCACCCGTGGCGACGTCCCCCGCGAGCGTGCCGGCGTACCGCGCCGAGCCGGCGTCGAAGGACAGGAGCAGGGTGCTGTCCTGCTGGTGCCACCTGCCGGTCAGGTCGCCGGTGAAGGATCCGTCCTCGTGGAACGTCAGGGGCGTCTGCGCGTAGGTGTCCGTGCAGCCCCAGCTGTAGTGGAGCACCCACTCGTCCGCGAGGGCGCCCACCGCCCGGGTCGCCTCGGGCGCGACTCCCACCTGCTGCCACGCGTCCGCCACCACGTCCCGCTCCGCGGGGCCGTACAGGGTGACGGCGTGCTTGACGGTGAGGCCCGCGAAGTCCTTGAACTGCGCGGTCCACCGCAGGCGCCGCAGCTCGGGGTCCCGCATCGCGGCGTACCAGATCCGGCCGGCCCGGTCCCAGCTGTAGCCGCCCAGCCCGATCGCCGCGAGGCAGAAGGCCCGGTTCGGGATGCCGGAGTTGATGTGCACCCCGCCGTTGTCGTCCAGGGTGTGCACGAACCGGGACATGTGGTCCGGCTGCGGGTCCTTGCCGAGCACGTCGTCGTCGAACGCGGTGCCGGGTGCCTTCATCGACCGGAGACCGACACCGTCGACGGCGCTCGTGAAGAGACCGGCGCCGATGATCCAGTCGGCATCGGCCGCGGTCTGCCGGGGATCGGACACGTACTGCTTGACCATGGCCCCGATGACGTCGGAGAAGTGCTCGTTGAGCGCCCCGGACTGGTACATGTACAGCAGGTCGGACTCGTGCGTGGTGATCCCGTGCGCGAGCTCGTGCCCGATGACGTCCACGGCGGCGGTGAAGCGGTTGAAGTACTGGCCGTCACCGTCCCCGAAGATCATCTGCCGGCCGTCCCAGGCCGCGTTGTTGTACTTGTCCTGGTAGTGCACCGTGCCGAGCAGGGGCATGCCGGCGTCGTCGAGGGAGTTGCGGCCGAAGACCTCCTGCATGAGGTCGAACGTGGAGCCCAGCCCCTCGTACGCCTCGTCCACGGCGGGATCCGCGCTGGCGGGATCCCCCTCGGAGCGCACGAGCGTCCCCGGCAGCTCGGCGGTGTTGCCCGCCGAGTACACCCTGCGCTCCCGGTGGGCGGCGGCCTGCGCCGCGACGGAGCGGGCGGTCAGGTCCACGATCAGCCGCTCCGCCCGGACCGTGGTGTCCACGGCCAGTGCAGCCAGCGCGTTCCTGCGGGTCTGCTCGTCCCCGTGCACCGCCATCTGCTCGTGCACGTACGGCGGGATCACACCGCAGAACGGTCCGTGTCCGCCCCGGTGCCCGTGGTCCGTGGTCATCGCCTGTCCACCTCTCCGCATCAGATCCGGTTGCCCGCGGCGTCCAGTTCACCGGGCGACGTCCCCGCGGAGGCAGGCCTTCGCCCGGCGACGTCCGCCGGCTGGCCGGCGCTGCTGTCCACGGGTTCCGGCCCACCGGCGGAGCCCCGTCTGACCAGGTACCAGCAGCCGCCCGGCGAGCCGTCGAAGCAGGACATCGCCCCTGCTCCCGCGCTGCCGGTGACCGTGCCGCCGTACTGCGCGGGGCCGTCGGCGAAGCGGATCAGCAGCGTGCCGTCGTGCTGGCGCCAGGCGCCGGAGAAGCCGCCGCCCGAGAAGGTGCCGTCCGGGTTGAACACAAGGCCCACCCGGCCGTAGTCGTCGGTGCAGCCCCAGCTGAAGTGGAGCACCCACGGACCGGAGATCGTCACTGTTCCGCCTCTTTCCCCGTCCGGAGCGCGTGCACCGGCGGGACCGCTGACCGGGTTTCCCGGGGACCGGGGAACCATGTGCATCGATCATCCCACCAGAGTCCGACGACGTACCGGTCGGCGCGGAAATCAACAGCCGATGCCCTGCGGGTTCTCGAGGCAGTCGTCCGCGTAGTTGCGCACCGTGGAGCGCCAGACGCTGATCGGCACGGGTGCGCTCGCCACGTCGTTGAGCCCTGCCACGGGCAGCCACGGACCGCCCGCCACGGAGTACTCGCCGGAGAACCACGTGGTGAGCGAGACGGCGTAGTCCCCGGTCTCGGTATAGACGTGGCTGGTGTCGGTCTGCACGTCCCACGCCCCCTCCGCGAGCGGGGCGCCGCTGAGCTCCGTGGGGCCGAGCCCGGTGCCGTCCCCGTAGTCCCACGCGTACTGGACGGGAACGGCGCGCACCTGCACCGGGAACCCGCCCAGCTCCGTGCTGAACTGCTGGGGCCGCGCCTCCGCCCAGACGTTGGTGTGCATGCCCCTCAGCGTGTCCGGAGCCGGCTGGACGGCACTGGCCGCGGGCGCGACGGCGAGCGTCCTGAAGTCCTGCAGGGTGAAGGTCGGCAGCTCGACGACCTCCTCGCCGCCCTCCGCCTCGGCGACCGCCACGCACATCGGCTCGCCCCAGGGGGTGTTGAGGTCCACGTCCTGCCGGACGACGACGTTCATGTAGACGCCCTCGCCACCGTCGGCCGTGGTGCAGTTCCGCTCGGCCAGGCAGTCGTCCAGAGCCCCGCCGGTCCGGTTGGTGCAGGGGTTCTGCAGGCCGAACGTCTGCGACTTCGAGCGCGCGATGGCGTCCGGGTTGAACGGCCGGTCGATCCCCTGGTCGCTCAGGTACTGGCGGAGGGCTTTCTGGAAGACGGGATCCTCATCGGGGTCGTAGTCGACCGGGACGGCATTGGAGACGTTGGGGCGAGCAGCTACTACGTCAACAGTTCCTACTTCCCCTTCTGGCACATCTATTTTTAACCGTATTTCATCCTCGTGGGCGACCGCACTGGTACTCTTGGCAGATTTCTGAAGCTTATTAGTTCCAAATATGCCGTCGCCCAGATCCTCATCGGCCACCGCGACCGAAGAGGGCGTCAGAAAAAGAGTAGCCATTATTAGACTCACTAAAGTGGAACGCGACAGAGGGCTCATTACTACGAGCTTCCTGGGATGGGTGCGAGTGTAATATAGACCCATTCCTCATCAGCAAAGTCGAGGTACACCAAGGACGGATCACTTGGCTCGCCCACCGCATTTTTGACGACTTTACCGTGCTTGACTAATTGCCCGGGCTTCCGTGAATATTCAACGACAGGCTTATAGATCCCATCGTTCGCCTCTACGAGATTAGCGTCTTGAATGGTTATCGAGTCACGCCCGCCGACTGTCCAAAAGCCCTCGGCGTAAAGGGCTTCTACGTCTTTAAACTCTGCTTTACATGCCTCACAATGGCGCGATGTGACGTCACGAACGAGCGACGCATCCCCAGTCTCGTAGGCATACCATTTCGCGTCCGACCAGTAGTCGAGGAACGCCTGCGCCCCCTCCCGGGACTCCTCCTTCGCCAGGGCCGGCATGACGGGCTTCGGCACGTTCTTCGCGGGCCCGTCGAGCGAGGCCGGCACATAGTCGTCGGGAGTCGCGTCTGGGTCGGGCGTCGCCGTGCTCGCCGAGGCCGACGGGGCTGCGCTGGAAGGCGACGCCGCGGCGCCGTCGTCGTCGGTGCCGCACCCCGCGAGGAGCAGCGCCGCCAGGGCGGCACCCCCGATCGCCGTGCCGACTGGGTTGGACCGGACCATGGAGTTCCCCGCTTCGCTCTGCCACGCCCCCGACGGACCGGCTGGATGGCTCAGATGGTAAGCGTCCTCCGCCGCGCCGGAGCAACCCCTGTGGACGCCGAAGAACCCGCGTTTTCATGGGGCCAGGTCAGCGCCACCATGGTCGCGACTTCGTTAACGTCAAATTGACCCTAACAGTGTTAGAGTCAATGCAACCTGAAGACCGACGCAAGGGAGGAGGTGACGATGAGCGCGCAGAACGTGGCACTCGCGGTGTCCACCGTCATCTTCGCCGCCCGGGACACCGGCCCCGACGGCCGCAAGGAGCTCTGGCTGCCCCTGGTCCGCCGCATCCGCGATCCCTTCCGCGGGATGTGGGCCCTGCCCGGCGGGCCGCTCCAGCCGCACGAGGACCTCGAGGCCTCCGCCGCCCGCTCCCTGCAGCTCACCACCGGCCTGCAGCCCGGCTACCTCGAGCAGCTCTACGCCTTCGGCGGCCTGACCCGTTCGGCGAACGCCGAGGAGCGCGTCGTCTCGATCGTCTACTGGGCCTCGATCCGCGCGGACCAGGCCTCCGACCTCCACGCCGACCTCAACGTCACGTGGATGCGCACCACCGAGCTGCCGCCCCTGGCCTTCGACCACAGCGACATCGTGGACTACGCCCTCTACCGACTGCGCAACAAGATCACCTACAGCCGCGTGGCGCACTCCTTCCTCGGCGAGACCTTCACGCTCGCCGCACTGCGGGAGGTGCACGAGGCGATCCTCGGCGCTCCCCTGGACCCGGCCAACTTCCGGCGGCAGGTGCTCGCCTCCGGCGCCGTCCTCGACACCGGCACCCGCCTGGAGGGCACCCGCCACCGCCCGCCCCGGCTCTACCGCTACAACTCCGACCTCGACCTCGCCGACCGCACCCCGGCCGGCCGCACCAGCCAGGAGCAGACATGACCTCCGTCGCCACCCGCATCGACCTGCTGACCGAGAAGCCGGCCGACCTCCCGGGCACCGCCCCGGCCACCAGCACCTGCAGCACCGATCTCGCGGCGAGACCGTGGGACTTCGCACCGGCCGTCGCCGCCGGCTACGGCCCCGGGGCCTCCGAGACCGACACGGTGCCCGCCGGCGCCCCCGCCCAGCCCGTGATCCCGGAGGAGTACCAGCACGCCTCCGCCGAGGAGCTCGACCGGCGGATCACCGCCGCCAAGCAGACGCTGGGCGAGCGCGTGGTGGTGCTCGGACACTTCTACCAGCGCGACGAGATCGTGAAGCACGCCGACTTCCTCGGCGACTCCTTCCAGCTGGCCCGCGCCGCGCGGTCGAAGCCGGAGGCCGAGGCCATCGTGTTCTGCGGCGTGCACTTCATGGCCGAGACCGCCGACATCCTCTCCGGCGACCACCAGTCCGTGATCCTGCCCAACCTCGCCGCCGGCTGCTCCATGGCGGACATGGCCGACGAGGACTCCGTCGAGGAGGCCTGGGAGCAGCTCATGGACCTCCTGGGGGAGACCGGCGACGACGACCGGCAGAGCGTGGTCCCCGTGACCTACATGAACTCCTCCGCGGCGCTCAAGGCGTTCTGCGGCCGGCACGGGGGCATCGTGTGCACCTCCTCCAACGCCGCGACCGTCCTGGAGTGGGCGTTCGAGCGCGGGCAGCGCGTGCTGTTCTTCCCCGACCAGCACCTGGGCCGCAACACCGCCAAGGCCATGGGGATCTCCCTGGAACAGATGCCGATGTGGAACCCGAACAAGGACCTGGGCGGGAACACCGCGCAGGACCTGCAGGACGCCCAGGTGATCCTCTGGCACGGCTTCTGCTCCGTGCACCGCCGCTTCACCGTGGCCCAGATCGACAAGGCCCGCGCCGAGCACCCCGGAGTGCGGGTGGTCGTGCACCCCGAGTGCCCCATGCCCGTGGTCGACGCCGCCGACGAGAGCGGCTCCACCGACCACATCCGCAAGGCCGTCGAGGCCGCCGAGCCGGGCAGCACCTTCGCGATCGGCACCGAGATCAACATGGTCAACCGGCTCGCCGACGAGCACCCCGAGCACACGATCTTCTGCCTCGATCCCGTCATCTGCCCGTGCTCCACGATGTACCGGATCCACCCCGGCTACCTCGCGTGGGTGCTCGAGGAGCTCGTCGCCGGGCGCGTGATCAACCGGATCTCCGTGGACGCCGGAACCGCCCGGGACGCCGAGGTGGCGCTCGAGCGGATGCTGGCGGCGCTGCCGCGGTGAGCACGCACCCGGCACCGCGCGTGCTCGTGGTGGGGACCGGCGTCGCCGGTCTCACGGCCGCCCTGGGCGCCGTCCGCCACGGGCTCGACGTGACGTTGCTGAGCAAGGACGCCCTCGACGAGACCAGCACCGCCCGCGCCCAGGGCGGGATCGCGGCCATGACGGCCGGGCTCCCGGCCGGCCAGCGCCGCGACTCCGAGCTGCTCCACGTCCGGGACACCCTCGCCGCCGGGGCGGGGACGTGCGACGACGACGCCGTGCGCGTCCTCGTGCGCGAGTCGGCGGCCGCTGTCGACGAGCTCGTGGCGCGCGGGGTCGGCTTCGACCGCGAGGCCGGAGCGGACTCCCCCTGGCTCGAGGGCCTCGAGGGGGCCCACTCCGTGCCCCGGATCCTGCACGCCGGCGGCGACGCGACCGGCCGCGAGATCCAGCGGGCACTCCTGGCCGCCGCGCTGGCCGCCGAGGCAGCGGGCCGGCTGACGATCTCCCGGCACACCATGCTGGTCGACCTCGTGCTCGGGCCCGGCGGCCGCGCGGCCGGGGCCCTCGTCCTGACGGGTCCCGGGGACCGGCCGCGCGAGCTGACCGCTGACGCCGTGGTGCTCGCCACCGGCGGGGCCGGGCAGCTCTATCCGCACACCACCAACCCGGTCGTGGCCACCGGCGACGGCGTCGCCGCGGCGCTGCGGGCGGGCGCCGCCGTGGCGGACCTCGAGTTCGTGCAGTTCCACCCGACGGCACTGGCGGCCCCGGGCTGCTTCCTGGTCTCCGAGGCCGTCCGCGGCGAGGGCGCGGTGCTGCGGGACGCCACGGGCCGGCGCTATCTCGAGGACGCGCACCCGCTCGCGGAGCTCGCTCCCCGCGACGTCGTGGCCCGCGAGAACGTCCGCCGATCCCTGGCCCAGGGCGGCCGGCCGGTCCTGCTCGACTGCACCCGCATGGCCCCGCCCGGCTCGCACGGGAGCGGCACCACCGCCGAGTTCCTCGCCCGGCGCTTCCCCACGATCGACGCCGCCCTGCGGGCGCACGGCGTCGACTGGTCCCGGGAACCGGTCCCCGTCACTCCGGCGGCCCACTACCTGATGGGCGGCGTGGCCACCGACGGCTTCGGCCGCACCACCGTCCCGGGGCTCTACGCCGTGGGCGAGTGCGCGGCCACCGGCGTGCACGGCGCCAACAGGCTGGCCTCCAACTCGCTGCTGGAGGGAGCCGTCTTCGGGGCCCGCGTGGCCGATGCAGTACAGGCCGACGCGTTTCGCACGGACGCGCCGGGAACCGGCCGGGCGGCCGACGACGCCCCGGTCTGCCTCGTCCTGTCCGGCCGCGCCGAGAGCCTGCCGGCGGCCGGTTGTTCAGGGATCGCGGCCGCCCGGTCCCGGAGCACTGCGCCGTTCGGCTGGAACGCCGTGCCGGTCGACGAGGACACCGAGACGGTCGACGCAAAGGCTGTGCCGTTCGACGGGAAGACCGCGCCGTTCGACCGCGCACAGTTCCAGGACGCGATGTGGGCGGGCGCCGGCGTGCTGCGCGACCGCGCGGGGCTCGAGGCACTGTCCCGGCGGCTGGCCGGCTTCCGCCCACCGGCCGGCCTCTCCCGCCGCGCGGTCGAGGACCGGAACCTGCTGACCGTGGGCCGCGCCGTGACCGCCGCGGCCCTGCACCGCACCGAGTCCCGCGGGGCACACTTCCGCGAGGACTTCCCGGCCTCCGACCCCGCCCGCGCGCGACGCACGTTCTGGCTCCTGGAGTCCGTCCCGAGCACGACCCCCCACCACGCTCCGACCAGCGAACATGTCGATGCCGGCATGTTCGACATCCCGGAGAGGATCCCCGCATGCTGACCCGAGCCGCCATCACCGAGGTCGTGGAGCGGGGGCTCGCCGAGGACGCCCCCTGGGGCGACATCACCTCCGAGCACCTCATCCCCGCCGGCACCACCGCCCGGGCCGAGCTCGTGGCGCGCGAACCCGGCGTCTTCTCCGGCGGCCAGGTCTTCGCCGCGACGTTCGCCGCCGCGGACCCCGCCGTGGCCGTCGAGCTGGTCCGCGCCGACGGCGACCGGTTCGAGGCCGGGGACACGCTGGCCGTGGTGACCGGTCCCGCCCGGGCGGTGCTGACCGGCGAGCGCGTGGCCCTCAACCTCACCCAGCGGATGTGCGGGATCGCCACGCTGACCGCCCGCTACGTCGCCGCCGTCGAGCAGACGGTCGCCCGCGTGGAGCAGGCCGCGAACCTCCCGCCCGGCACGATCACCCGGACCCGGGTGGCCGACACGCGCAAGACCACCCCGGGGCTGCGGGTGCTCGAGAAGCACGCCGTGCTCAGCGGGGGCGGGCACAACCACCGGCACTCCCTCTCCGACGCCGTGATGGCCAAGGACAACCACCTGGCCCTGCTCACGGCCGACGGCACCGACCTGGCCGGCGCCCTGCGGCAGCTGCGCCGCCGCCTCCCCCACACGGTGCACCTCGAGGTGGAGGTGGACCGCCTCGACCAGATCGAGGCGGTCCTGGCCGGCGGCGCGGACACGGTCCTGCTGGACAACTTCTCGGTGGACGACCTCGTGAGCGGTGTGGCGATCATCGACGGCCGGGCGACCGTGGAGGCCTCCGGCGGCGTGAGCCTGGAGACCGTCGGGGACATCGCGGCCACCGGGGTGGACGTCATCTCGGTGGGCGCGCTCACCCACTCCGCCCGGAACCTGGACCTCGGTCTCGACATCGGGCTCGGCCACCGCCCCGGCACCGGGACGGGATGACCGTGCTGTACCTCGACTCGGCCGCGACCACCCCGGTCCGGCGGGAGGTGCTGGAGGCCATGTGGCCCTACCTCACGCAGGAGTTCGGCAACGCCTCGAGCCACCACGAGGCGGGCCGGCGGGCCCTCGCCGGCCTCGACCGGGCCCGGGCGACGGTGGCGCAGGTGCTGAACTGCCGTCCCGCCGAGGTCGTGTTCACCTCCGGCGGGACCGAGGCGGACAACCTCGCCGTGAAGGGCATCGCCCTGGGGCGCCGGGACCGGGACCCGGCGCGCACGCACGTGGTGACGAGCGCGGTGGAGCACTCCGCCGTGCTCGGCTCGGCCCGTGACCTGGCCCGCTGGGACGGCTTCGAGCTCACCGAGCTGGGCGTGACCGCCGAGGGACTCGTGGAGCCCGATTCCCTCGCGGGGGCTGTTCGTGCGGGCACCGCGGTGGTATCCGTGATGCATGCGAACAACGAGACGGGTGCGGTCCAGGAGATCGCCGAACTGGCTGCGGTGGCTCGGGCGCGGGACGTCCCGTTCCATACGGATGCGGTCCAGGCGGCCGGGGCGCTGGAACTGGACGTACAAGCGCTCCACGTGGCGGCGCTGAGCCTCGCCGGGCACAAGATCGGCGGGCCCAAGGGCACCGGGGTGCTGTACCTGCGCCGGGGCACCCCGCTGCGCCCGCTGCTGAGCGGCGGCGGGCACGAGCGCGGCCGGCGCTCCGGGACCTCGGACGTGGCCGGCGCCGTGGGCTTCGCCACGGCCCTGCGGCTCGCGGCGGAAGAGCGCCCGGAGCGGGCGGTGCGGCTCGCCGGGCTGCGGGACCGGCTGATCGCCGGGATTCTGTCCGCGGTCCCCACGGCGGTGCTGACCGGACCGGACCCGCGGGAGCGTCCGGCGGCGCGGCTGCCCGGGAACGCCTCGTTCTGCTTCCCCGGCGTCAACGGCGAGACGGTCCTCGTGGACCTGGAGGCGCGCGGGCTGCTCGTCTCCTCGGGCTCGGCCTGTTCCGCCGGGGACACCGAGCCCTCCCACGTGCTGACCGCCATGGGGATCCCGGCCGAGGTCGCCACCACCGCGGTCCGGTTCACCCTGTCCGCCGAGGTGACCCCGGAGCAGGTGGACGGGATCGTGGCGGCGGTCCGGGACGTCGTCGGGCGCCTGGGCGCCCCGCGCGGCTGAACGGGCTCAGCCGGCCGGGACCGGGTGCTGCACCCCGTCGTGCACGACCGCCAGGACCGGCTCGCCCTTCTCCTCCACGGTCCGCATGCTCTCCGGCACCGGGGTCCACGAGGGATCGGGGCAGGACTGGGGCGCGGGACCCTCGGGAACGGCGCTCGAGGCGCCCCGGCCGTCGAAGCCCTCCAGCCGGAAGCCGACGACCTTCCCCCACAGCGCGCCCGGCGCGCTGGCGATCCCCCGGGTCTCGGTGACCACCAGGTCCGTCCGCTGCACCAGGACCTCCGAGCCCCCCGGGCCGGCGCACTCCCACGAGATCGCGGTCACCGACTCGGACTCGGCCACGAACTCGAGCGAGGCCGCGTTGGCCTGCAGCGTCGCCTCGTTCCAGCCGAGCGCGGCCATGGCGTCGGCGCCGGTCACCCAGCCGGTGCCGTCCTCGTGGAGCTGCGTGGCCGCCCAGGCCGGCACCGTCAGCCCGATCGACGCCCCCGCCGCCGCGAGAGCCGCCAGGACCACGAACACCTTCTGCATGTGCTTCCCCATTCCCCTGTCCCCCGGCACCGGGGAGATCCTCCCGGGCCGTTTTCCCGAACGCTAATGCAGTCGCGAGGACGGATCCAGCGGCGTGACCCTTCTGTGACCCCCGTCCGACCTGCGACGACACGTTCCCGGCCTCGCCGTGCCGCGCTCAGGCCGCGGCACCCCGCTCGACGGGCACCGGGTGCGCCACACCCTCGTGGACGATCTCCAGGGCGGGGCCCGTCTGCTCCTGCGCCCGCTCGGTGGACCGCGGCACCCGGGACCACGCCCCGGGCTCGTGCTCGCTCCCGTGCTCACGCCCGTTCTCACTCCCGGGGCAGGCGTCGAGCTCCGGGCCCTCGACCACCGAGACGGCCACGGCGTCCGCGGCGAAGCCCTGCAGCTCGAAGCCCGTGACGGCACCGGTCACGGAGCTCCGCTGCACGGTGGCGACCAGGTCCGCCCGGGACGTCGTCGTCGTCCGCCGCTCCTGCACGGCCACGGCACCCGTGGCCTCCTGCACGCACTCCCACGTGGCCGTGGCCACGGTGACGGTCTCGGCGACGAGGTCGAGCTCCGCGGCGGAGGTCTGCAGCCGGCCGTCGGTCCAGTCCACGGCCCGCAGGACGTCGTCCCGGCCCACGGAGCCCGTGCCGTCGGCGTGCAGCGTCACGGCCGCCTCGGCCGGCACGGTCAGCCCGATGGAAGCGGCCGTCGCGGCGGTCAGCACGCAGACCGGCAGCGTCTTGTTCACTCGTTCTCCCCTCGTCCCTCCTGTCCCCCGACAGGAGTCCGGCGATCAGGCCGTGCAGGGGAGGCTAGATGAGAAGCGGTGGAGGCGTCCAGCGCCGCGGCCCGCCCGGCCGCCCAGGGGGCGTGGTGCCGGCCGCGCGTGCGCCTCAGCCGGCGGCCTGCTCGCGCAGCACGTTCTTGCGGATCTTGCCGGACGCGGTGCGCGGCATCTCCGCCACGAGACTCAGCGTCTTGGGCACCTTGTAGCGGGCGAGCCGCCCGGCCAGGTGCTCCTGGATCGCGTCCGCGGTGACCTCCTGGCCCTCCCGGGGCACGACGACGGCGTGCGGCACCTCGCCCCACTTCTCGTCGGGCACGCCGATGACCGCCACGGCGGCCACCTCCGGCAGCTCGAGGATGGCCGCCTCGACCTCCGCCGGGTAGATGTTCTCCCCGCCGGAGATGATCATGTCCTTGATCCGGTCCGAGACGAACAGATAGCCGTCCTCGTCGAGGTAGCCCAGGTCCCCGGAGTGGAACCACTCCCCCTCGAAGGAGCCCGCCGCATCGGGGCGGTTCCAGTACTCCCGGATGACGTTGGGCCCCGAGAGCAGGATCTCCCCCGCCTCGCCGGGTCCCGCGGGCTCCCCGGCCGCGTCCACGATCCGCACGTCGGAGAAGAAGTGCGGCAGCCCCGAGGAGCCGGCCTTCTCGCGGGACTTCGCCGCCGGCAGGTTGGTGGCGCCCGGCGCGGTCTCCGTCATGCCGTAGCTGGCGGTGAAGGCCAGTCCGCGGCTCTCGTAGGCGTCCAGGACCCGCATGGGCACCGCGGAGCCGCCGCAGGTGAGCTTGCGCAGCGAGGACAGGTCCGTGCTGTCCCAGTCCGGGTGCTCGCACAGCAGCTGATAGGTGGTCGGCACCCCCGACAGCCAGGTGACGCGGTGGGCCTCGATGAGCTCCAGCACCCGGCCGGGCACGAACTTGGACTCGAGCACCAGCGTGGCGCCCTTGAGCAGCGTCGGCAGCACCCCCATCCCGAGCGATGCCACGTGGAACATCGGCGAGATCATGAGCGCGACGTCGTCGGCCGCCACGTCGTAGTCCACCAGGACGTTGACGCAGTTCCAGGTGAAGTTGCCGTGGGTCAGGCAGGCGCCCTTGGGCCGGCCGGTGGTCCCGGAGGTGTACAGGATCACCGCGAGGTCGTCCAGGCCGACCGGGACGTCCTCCGTCCAGGGCTCGGCCGCCCCGATCACCGTCTCGAGGGCGGGCACCCCGTCCACGTCCTCCTCGGCCACGACCCAGCGGGGCACGCGCGCCAGCTCCCTGGCCGCCGGTTCGGCCAGGCCCGTCAGGGCGGCGTCGTGGATCAGCACCGAGACGCCCGCGTCCTCGAGCTGGTAGCGGATCTCCGGGACGGCCAGGCGCGTGTTGAGGGGCACGAGCACCGCGCCGAGCGCCCCCGCCGCGAACATCGTCTCGAGGAAGGCCGGGCTGTTCTCCCCGAGGAAGGCCACCCGGTCCCCGGGGCCCACGCCCTGGCCTGCGAGGGCCGTCGCCAGGCGCCGGGACCGGTCGTGCAGCTCGCGGTACGTCAGCGTGCGCTCGCCGTGGACCACGGCCACCTTGGGGCCGGACTTCTCGAGCCTCCGGACGAGCCAGGATCCCAGTCCCTGATTGCGCATGCGATCGTCTCCTCAAACAGTCGTCAAAGCCAATAGTTGAGAAAATCCACTATTTGTTTCTCAGCGTAGAGAGAGCTGGATCACATTGTCCAGACCCCGGGGCCCGCAGATCCACCGGAGACCCGCCGATTTAGCACCATTCTTCAATGGTTGACATTTTCAATAGATTGCTGTTCCAATGGGTCCACTGTGCGCCGGCCCACACGACCACCGGGACGCCCCCGGGGACCGGAGCCGGCCTGCTCACCGCACCGGCGCCCGACCCCGGTGCCGCGCCCACTCTTTCCGCCCCAGAGCAAGGACCCGCCATGTCAGCAGCACCCGACACCCTGGCGTCCCTGGACGCCCGCACCAGGAACCGAGAGGCGCGCAAGGTCATCTTCTCGAGCTACCTCGGCTCCACCATCGAGTTCTACGACTTCCTGCTCTACGCCTCGGCCTCCGCGCTGGTCTTCCCCTACGTGTTCTTCACCGACCTCGACCCGCTGGCCGGCACGATCGCGGCCTACGGAACCTTCGCCGCCGGCTACCTGGCCCGCCCGCTGGGCGGGGCGGTCTTCGGCCACTTCGGCGACCGCCTGGGCCGCAAGAAGATGCTCATCATCTCGATGCTGATCATGGGCATCGCCTCGACGCTCATCGGACTCATCCCCAGCGCCGCCGTCATCGGCTCCTGGGGAGCGGTCGTCCTGATCCTGCTGCGGGTCTGCCAGGGCATCGCCGTGGGCGGCGAGTGGGGCGGAGCCGCCCTGATGGCCCTGGAGCACTCCGCCAAGGGCAGGCGCGGGTTCGCCGCGTCCTTCACCAACGCCGGAGCGCCCACCGGCGCCGCGCTGGGCACCTTCGTCCTGGGCTTGTTCGCCGCCATGCCGGAGGAGCAGTTCCTCGCCTGGGGCTGGCGCGTCCCGTTCCTGCTGTCCGTGCTGCTGCTGGGCGTGGGCGTCTTCGTGCGCGCCCAGGTGTCCGAGAGCCCGATCTTCCAGGCCGCCCTGGCCAAGGAGGCCGCGGAGGGCCCCACCGTCAAGCGCAAGGTGCCCATCGTGGAGGTGCTCCGCCGGCCCCGCGCCCTGATCTACACGATGCTCGCGGGAGCCTCCGGGTTCGCCCTGCAGGTCTTCCTGGCCACCTTCGCGGTCGCCTACGCGGTCGAGGGCGGCGCCGACCGGCAGCCGGTCCTCTACGCCTTCGCCCTCGCCTCGGTGCTCAGCGTGTTCTTCGTGGTCGGCATGGGCCGCCTGTCCGACCAGCTGGGCCGGCGCCCGGTGATGGTCGTCGGGCTGGCGCTGTTCATCGCCCTGATCCTCCCGATGTTCTCGTGGCTGGCCACCGGCAACGTGCTGCTGATCTTCGCGACCTTCACCATCGGGCTGGCCTGCCACGCCGCGATCTACGGACCGCTGGCGGCGTTCATCTCCGAGCAGTTCGGCACGTCCGCGCGCTACACCGGGGCCTCGCTGGGCTACCAGTTCGCCACCCTGATCGGGGCGGGCTTCACCCCGACGATCCTCGCCTCGATCTACGCGTCCTCCGGGCAGGCCATCGCCCCCGTGGTCTGGTACCTCGCCGGGATGGCCGCGGTCAGCGCGGTGTTCATCCTGCTCACCCGGGAGTCCAAGGACTTCGACCTGGAGACCCACGAGCACTGACCCACGCCGTCGCACGCGCCGCGGCCCCCGCCTGACCGGTCAGGCGGGGGCCGCGGCGGGTGCGGGAGGGGCCGCGCTCAGAAGGCCACCTTCCTCAGCAGCCGGGACAGCTCCTCGCGCTCCGCCGGGGAGAGCGGGGACAGCGACTCCGCGGTGGAGGTCTCCACCAGGGCCCTGGCCCGGTCGTACAGCTCCCGGCCGGCCGCGGTGGGCGCGATGATCTTCGAGCGGCGGTCCCGCGGGTCGGTCCGGCGCTCCACCGCGCCGCGCCGCTCCAGGTCGTCGAGGATGGCCACGATCTGACTGGGGTCCAGCACCAGGAACTGGCTGAGCTCGCGCTGGGTCAGCTGCTCCTCGCCGCAGGCGAGCGCCAGGACCGAGTAGTGGCGCACCTTCAGCTCCAGCTGGGCAAGCTTCCTGTTGGCCGCCGAGGACCCCGTGGACGCGGCGCGGGCCATCAGGAAGACCGGCTCGGCCGTCAGCTCGGCCCCGAGGAGGCGCTCGAGACCCGCGGACGGGTCGGTGGGCGTGGTCATAGCGTCTCTCCTGGGGCCGGGGACCCCAGTCTACGGAGTCCGTGCCCCCAGCATAGATGGAACTTCTTAACCATTGACATTTTCAACGAATGGCGGTGGAATGGTGACGAACCCGGAGCAGTGACGGGCGTCACCCCGTCCGCTGCCGACCAGCGAAGCACCGTCAGCGAAGGAGCCATCCCATGGCACAGGACAGCACCACCTCCCCGAGCACCGCCCCTCTCGCCGGCAAGGTCGCCGTCGTCACCGGCTCCGGCCAGGGCCTGGGGCTCGCCTACGCCCAGGAGCTCGCCCGCCAGGGCGCGGCCGTCGTGATCAACGACGTCGACCAGGCGACCGCCGAGAACGCCGTCGCCTCCATCACCGCCGCCGGCGGGCAGGCCGTGGCCGTCGTCGCCCCGGTGGGCTCCACCGAGACCGCCACCGCCCTCGTCAACGGCGCCGTGGAGGCCTTCGGCCACCTCGACGTCCTCGTGGCCAACGCCGGCGTGCTGCGCGACAAGTCGCTGCTGAAGATGACCGACGAGGACTTCGACCTGGTCATCCAGGTGCACCTGCGCGGCACCTTCACCTGCGCCCGCGAGGCCTACCGGTACTTCAAGGAGAACGGGGTCCCCGGGCGGATCATCGCCATCGGCTCCCCCACCGGCCAGTACGGCAACTTCGGCCAGACCAACTACGCCGCCGCGAAGGCCGGGATCGTGGGCATGGTCCGCACCTGGGCCCTGGAGATGAAGAAGGCCGGCGTCACCGCCAACGCCGTCATCCCCGTGGCCGCCACCGCCATGACCGAGACCATCCCGTTCTTCGCCTCCGCCGTCGAGGCCGACCGCCGCGGCGAGCCCATGCCGGACTTCTTCCGCAAGGACCTCGGCTTCGGCAACGCCGCCGACGTCGCCGGCCTGATCGCCTACCTCGCCTCCGACGACGCCGCGCAGATCACCGGCCAGGCCATCGGCGCCGGCGGCGACCGGCTCCAGGTCTTCAGCCACCCCCGCCCCGTGGTCACCGAGTACCGCGACGGCGGCTGGAGCTTCGAGGCCCTGCGCGAGGCGTTCCCCGCGCTCATCGAGGGCAGCCTCCAGCCGGTCGGCGAGACCCTGCCCCCGCTGCCGGAGGAGCTCAAGCCCGAGTCCGCGACCCCGCAGTCCTAGGAGGCACCGGCATGCGCTACGAATACGGTCTCGACCTCGCGTCCCTGGACGCCATCGACATGCACGTGCACATCGAGTGCTCCGACCACGGGCACCCGTCCCTGCCCTCGGCCCTCACCGAGGCCTCGGCCAAGTACTTCAAGTCCGAGGACCGCTCCCCGTCCCTGGACACCATCGCCGAGCGCTACCGCGAGTGGAGGATGGCCGCCGTCGTCTTCACCGTGGACGCGACCACGGCCCTGGGCCACGAGCCGAACTCCATCGAGGAGATCGCCGAGGGCGCGGCCCGCAACAACGACGTGCTGATCCCCTTCGGCTCCGTGGACCCGCTCCAGGGGCGGACGTCGGTGGAGCGGGCGAAGAAGCTCGTCGAGGAGCACGGCGTCAAGGGCTTCAAGTTCCACCCGTCCCTCCAGGGCTTCGATCCCTCCGACGAGCGGTTCTACCCGCTCTACGAGGCGATCCAGGCCCTGGGCGTGCCGGCCCTGTTCCACACCGGGCAGAACGGCATGGGCGCTGGGCTGCCCGGCGGCGGCGGGATCAAGCTGGCCTACTCGAACCCGCTGCTGCTGGACGCGGTGGCCGCGGACTTCCCCGAGCTGCAGGTCATCATGGCCCACCCCTCGGTGCCGTGGCAGGAGGAGGCCAACTCCATCGCGACCCACAAGGCCAACGTGTGGATCGACCTCTCGGGCTGGTCCCCCAAGTACTTCCCCGAGTCGCTGGTGAAGGCCTCCAACCGGATGCTCCAGGACAAGGTGCTCTTCGGCACCGACTACCCGCTGATCACCCCGCAGAAGTGGCTCGGCGCGTTCGAGCAGCAGTCCTTCACCGACGAGGTCCGCCCCAAGATCCTCAAGGACAACGCGGTGCGCCTGCTGGGCCTGGACGGGGCGCGGGCATGAGCTCGCAGCCCGGGCCGACCCGCCTCTACGCCGACTGCGACCCCTACGGGATCGAGGAAAAGCTGACCGAGGTCGAGAAGGCGCCCCTGCGCCGGCTGCGCCGGGTGCTCGAGGACGAGGTGCGGCCGCTGCTGGCCGAGTACTGGGAGGCCGGGGAGTTCCCCTACCAGGTGGCCCCCTCCCTGCACGCCCTCGACCTCATGACCCCGCCCGAGCTCACGGCCGGCGGCGAGCAGCCCCGGTCCCTGTACCACGGGTTCCGGATCTTCGAGCTGGCCCGCACCGACGCCTCGGTCGCGACGTTCTACACCGCCCAGGCCGGGCTGTTCCGCACGGCCTGCCGTGTGGGCGGCACGCCGGAGCAGTTCGCGCGGTGGGATCCGCTGATCACGTCCTTCGAGATGACCGGGGTGTTCTGCCTGACCGAGCCCGAGCACGGCTCCGACATCGCCGGCGGGCTGGCCACCACGGCCCGGCGCGAGGGCGACGAGTGGGTGCTGACCGGCGCCAAGCGCTGGATCGGCGGCGCCTTCACCGCCGACCACCTGGCCGTCTTCGCCCGCGACGAGGCCGACGGGCAGGTCAAGGGGTTCCTCGTGGACCGCGAGGCCCCCGGCGTGCGGCTGGAGAAGATCGCCGGCAAGACGTCCCTGCGGATGATGCAGAACGCCGACATCCACCTCGACGGCGCGCGGGTGCCCGAGTCCATGCGCCTCGGGAACGTGAACTCGTTCAAGGACGTCGCCGCGATGCTGCGCGTCATGCGCTCGGACGTCGCGTGGATCGCCACCGGCATCCAGGCCGGCGCCTACGAGGCCGCGCTGCGCTACGTGCGCGAGCGCGAGCAGTTCGGCCGCCCGATCGGCGGCTTCCAGCTCGTCCAGGAGAAGCTGGCGCGGATGCTCGGCAACGTCACCGCGTCCCTGACCATGGTCGCCGGGCTCGCCGAACGGCAGCAGGAGGGCGTCTACCGGGACGAGGACTCCGCCCTGGCGAAGATGTGGATCAGCCTGCACATGCGCGAGACCGTCGCCCTGGCCCGGGAGCTCGTCGGCGGCAACGGCATCACCCTGGCCCACGACGTCGCCCGCTTCCACGCCGACGCCGAGGCCGTCTACTCCTACGAGGGCACCCACGAGATCAACGCGCTCGTGGTCGGCCGCTCGATCACCGGGCGGAGCGCGTTCGTCTGAGCCGCCCCGCAGCACACACCACGGACACCACGGACACCACCACGGAGGACACGCCATGACCGAAGCACGGACCCAGCCCCAGACCGTCGTCGCCTTCGACGAGGTCAAGAACCTCGTCGGCAAGAACCTCGGGCACTCCGCCTGGCGCGAGATCACCCAGGAACAGGTGAACACGTTCGCCGACGCCACCGATGACCACCAGTGGATCCACGTGGACCCCGAGCGCGCCAAGGACGGGCCGTTCGGCGCCCCGATCGCCCACGGCTTCCTGACCCTGTCCCTGCTCATCCCGATGTGGTCCGAGCTCTTCGACGTCACCGACGTGAAGACCAAGGTCAACTACGGGCTCGACAAGGTCCGCTTCACCTCCCCCGTCAAGGTCGGCTCGCGGATCCGGATGACCGTGACCATCACCGACGTGCAGGAGGTCAAGGGCAACGGCCTGCACCTCGTGGCCGACGGCACCATCGAGATCGAGGGCGAGGAGCGGCCCGCCGTGGTCGCCACCTTCCTCAACCGGTTCTACGCCTGAGCGCACCGGAGCCCTGACCCGTGCGGGCCCGGGCGACCACGTCCTTCCGTGGTCGCCCGGNNNGTGGCCGACGGGACCATCGAGATCGAGGGCGAGGAGCGGCCCGCACGGGTGTCCTGTCCCGCGAGGCGCCACGGGCGTCCCGTCCCGCGGGTCCGCACGGAGGTCCCGCCCCACGGGGCCACCGGTGCGGAGCGGGTCAGACGGCCGTGGTCTCCTGCACGCACGCCGCCACGGCCTGTGCCACGGCCGGGGCCACCCGGGGGTCCAGGGCCGAGGGCACGATGTGCTCCGCGGTCAGGCCGTCCTCGGCGGCGATCGCCGCGATCGCCTGCGCGGCGGCCAGCTTCATGACCGGGGTGATCCGGGCCGCCCCGGCGTCCAGGGCGCCGCGGAAGATCCCGGGGAAGGCCAGCACGTTGTTGATCTGGTTCGGGAAGTCGGACCGCCCGGTGGCCACCACCGTGGCGTACTTCGCCGCCACCTCGGGCAGAACCTCCGGGTCCGGGTTGGCCAGGGCGAACACGATCGCCTCAGGCGCCAGCTCGGTGAGGTACTCCTCCGGGATCGTCCCGCCGGAGACCCCCACGAACACGTCGGCGCCCTCCAGGGCGTCCTTGGGCCCGCCGATCAGCCCGCGCGGATTGGTGCGCGCCGCGTAGCCGGCCTTGATCGCGTTGAGGTCGTCGCGCTCCCGCGAGACGATGCCGCGGGAGTCCATCAGCACCACGTCGGCGATCCCCTGGGCGAGCAGGATCTCGGTGATCGCGATGCCGGCTGCCCCGGCGCCGGCGATCACGACCTTTAAGCCCTCCAGGTCCTTGCCCACCAGGGTCGCGGCGTTGAGCAGGGCGGCCAGGACGACCACGGCGGTGCCGTGCTGGTCGTCGTGCATCACCGGGATGTCGAGCTCCTCGATGAGACGCTTCTCGATCTCGAAGCAGCGCGGGGCCGAGATGTCCTCGAGGTTCACCGCCCCGAAGGACGGGCGCAGCAGCTTGACCGTGCGCACGATCTCCTCGACGTCCTGGGTGTCGAGCACGATCGGGATCGAGTCGAGATCGGCGAAGGTCTTGAACAGGGCGGCCTTGCCCTCCATCACCGGCAGGGACGCGGCCGGGCCGATGTCCCCGAGCCCGAGCACGGCCGAGCCGTCGGAGACCACGGCCACGAGCCGGCCGGCCCAGGTGTGGGTGTTTGCCATGGCCGGGTCGGCGGCCACCGCCCGGCTCACCTCCGCGACCCCGGGGGTGTAGGCGATCGACAGGTCCCGACGGGTGGCCAGCGGGGACTTCGAGACCACGGAGAGCTTCCCGCCCTCGTGCTTGGCGAAGATCTCCTCGGACGTGATCGGGCCGGGCTGCTGGTTCTCGTCGGTCATGCGCGTTCCTCGTGCTCTCGTCGTTGAGTGCGAACAGGGTCCCGGCCATTGTGCCCCACCGGGGGGACCCGGTTCCCGCTCGTGTGACGCCCCGCGCCCCCGCGGTGCCCGGACGGCGCAGAACCCCGGGACCGCACAGAGCCCCCGGACCGTGCGGTCCGGGGGCTCTGCTCGCGGGTCGGGCTCGCGGCGCCGACGGTGCGGGGTGGGGATCAGATGATGGACCGGCCCCCCGTGCGCGCCTTCTCGAAGCGCTCCTGGACGTCGGCCCAGTTCACGATGTTCCAGAACGCCTTGACGTAGTCCGCCTTGACGTTCTGGTAGTCGAGGTAGAACGCGTGCTCCCACATGTCCAGCTGCAGCAGCGGGATGGTGGCGACCGGCACGCCGTTCTGCTGGTCGTACATCTGCTCGATGACCAGGTTCCCGCCGACGGGCTCGTAGGCCAGGATCGCCCAGCCGGAGCCCTGGATCGTGGTGGCCGCGGAGGTGAAGTGGTCGCGGAAGGCGTCGAAGGAGCCGAAGTGGTCCTCGATCGCCGCGGCGAGCTCACCGGTCGGCTTGTCGCCGCCCTCCGGGGAGAGGTTCTGCCAGAACACCGAGTGGTTCACGTGACCGCCCAGGTTGAACTGCAGGTCCTTGGACAGCTTGGCCGCGGCGGCGCCGTCACCGTTCGCGCGGGCCTCCGCCATCTTCTCCAGGGCGGTGTTGGCCCCGGCCACGTAGGTGGCGTGGTGCTTGTCGTGGTGCAGCTCCATGATCTTCGCGGAGATGTGGGGCTCGAGCGCCGCGTAGTCGTAGGGGAGATCGGGAAGGGTGTACTTCTCGGCCATAGGAGAGTCCTTTCGATAGCTGTCGTGTGGTTCCACCCTCGTCCCGCGCGCGAGCGGGGGTCAAGGAGGTTCCGCCACCAGCGTACGGTGCGCTCCCGGGCGCACGGGGCCGGGGGCTCAGAAGAAGTCGGGCGGGCTCTCCAGCGGGCAGCGGGGCGGATGGGGGGTCAGCTGGGACGGGACCGTGAACTCGTAGTCGTCCGTCTCGATCATCCGGCGGAGCGTCTCCAGGGCGTTGCGGGCGCTCCGGCGGGCGGCCGGCTCGAGCAGGGGCCAGAGCCAGGCCTTCGACTCCGTGAACCGTCCGTCGACGACCTTCTCGATCCTGGTGCCTCCCTCCACCTGTTCCCAGGTGATGGTGACGAGCAGGTCCACCAGCCCCCTGGTGGTGCGCATCCCCAGGCGCCGGCCCGGGACGTGGTCGGAGACGATGTTGACGAAGCCGAAGCGGAGGGGACCGACGCGGACCGTGGACTCGATCGACGTGCCGAGCTGGAGCACGGCCGTGCTGACCTGGTAGTTCCGCTCCGGGATCGGGTTCCAGCGGCGCAGGCACCCGGGGTCGAGCAGGAAGCGCTCCACCAGCGGCGGATCCGCCGCGACCACCGCGGTGTCCACCAGCCGGAACGTCGTGGCGCCCGTCAGCACCGCGACCCCTGGTCCCCGGTCGGGTCCGCCCCCGGCTCGGACGGGCGTCGCGCACGGACGGATCGAATTCGCATGTGCACACAACTACCTCACCCGTGGTCCACCGCGCCACTCCCCCACCGCGTGCACAGGGGGTGGAGAACGTTGTCCACAGGTGTGGAGGACCGTGTGCAAAGATCGAACACTCGTACGCCCTGCTCGCCCGGAATCGCGCCGTCGCAGGTGAGGACGGGTTCCGCCGAGCGTTCCACGCCGTAATTCCACGAATGGAAGTTATCCACGCTGTGGACAACGCCTGTGGAGAAGCTGTTGAGAAGGCCGGTGCCGGACGTCACGGAGAGTCGCACTGGGCCTCCCGGCCCGCCGGAACGGGGACGTCACCGGGGCGCGGTCCGGCGGGCACACCCCCGGACGGGGGACGTCCTAGCGGCGTGCGCGCGAGCGCACGAGGACGGCGAGCCCCGCGCAGGCCAGGTAGCCGGCGAGCACCACGGCCCAGCCCACCGCGAAGGAGCCCGTGAGCTGGAGCAGACCGCCGAGGACGAGCGGGCCGGCGCAGAAGCCGCCGTACAGACCCATGGTCACCACGCCGGTGGAGGCCCCCACCCGCTCGGCGGGCACGGCGCGCATCGCCCCGGACATCACCACCACGCTCACCGCGAGCGCCGCGCCTCCGTGCAGGACGGCCGCCGGCCACACGGCCCACGCGAGTCCTGGGTGCAGGGGTGCCAGGATCAGGAGCACGGCGCTCGCCGCGGCCCCCAGGGCCATGCCGGCGAGCAGGACGAAGCCGTCCGCGCGCGGGCGGTCCATCACGCGGGCCCACAGCACGCGCGAGGCGATGCCCACGAGCGCGGAGACGGACACGGTGGCCCCGGCGGTGACGACGTCGAGGCCCAGCTCCCGGTGCGCGTACAGCGGCAGGTAGACGTTGGCGGCCTGGGCCCCCAGCCCCGTGAGGGCCGCGGCCGCCGCGTACGCGCGGACGACGCCGGGCATCGGGGGCCGGGACGGGGGCGCCGGCGCGCTCCGGGAGCGGCGGGCGGCCCGGGACCGGAGGGGCGCCCAGGAGGTGAGGGCCGCCCGGGTCCGGGACCGCGGTGCCGTCCCGGACCGGGACGCCGTCCGGGGCGGGCGCCCCGCCGGGGTGCCCGCGTGGTTGTCGGGGACCGTCCACCAGCCGTGCGCGAGCAGGAGCAGCACCACGCCCACCGCCACCAGGACGGCGGTGCGCCAGCCGAGCAGCAGGCCGAGCGCGGGGAAGGTCAGACCCGCCACGAGCTGTGAGGCCTGCACGCCGGCCTGCTTGATCCCGAGCCAGCTCGCACGCCGTGCGGCGGGCACGTGCAGGCGGATGAGCCGGTTGGTCGCGGGATTGGCCATGACCTGCCCGAGCCCCGACAGCACCATGGCCAGGAGCAGCACGGTGTAGCCCGGCGCGGCGGCGGTGAGCAGCATGGCCAGCGCGGCCCCGCCGAACATCACGACCAGCAGGGTGTGGGCGGTCAGCCGGTCCGCCCAGCGGCCCGTGCGCACCGCGGTGAGGGCGGCCACGAGGAAGGTCGTGGTGGCGAGCAGCCCGAACTGCGTCTCCGTGAGCTGCAGGTCCTGGATCACGAGGGGGCTCATCGCGGAGAGGCTGTGGGTCAGCAGCGGGCCCACCGCCATCGTGGCGGTGAGCACGAGCATGAGGTGTGCGCCCGCCCCGCGGTCCCGGCTCACCCGCTCTCCGCTCCGGTCGGCCGGTCGGCGGCGTGCAGGCCCACGACGCACGCGACGATCCCCGCCAGGAAGAGGGCCTTCGCCCAGGAGAGCTGCTCCTGCCCGGTGCCGGCCGCCCACGCGACCGTGAGCACGGCGCCGATGCCCGTCCACACGGCGTAGGCGGTGCCCATCGGCACCACCCGGGCGGCGCGCGCCAGGGTGAGCATGCTCAGCACGAGGGACACGGCGAACAGCAGGCTGGGGCCCGGCCGGGAGAAGCCCTCGGCCGTCCCCAGCGCGGTGGCCCAGACCGCCTCCAGGACCCCGCTGAGCACCAGCAGGGCCCAGGCGCGGGCGCGCCGGTCCCGCACGGCCGGCCCGGGCTCAGCCGACAACCTTGAGCCCGATCACGCAGCCGACGATGCCGAGCACCAGCAGGATCCTGAGGGGGGTCGCGGACTCACGGCCGGTCAGCATCGACCAGGCCACGGTCAGGGCCGCGCCGATGCCCACCCAGACGGCGTACGCCGTGCCCGTGGGCAGCTCGGCCATGGCGTGGGCCAGGCCGGCCAGGCTCACGGCGGACGTCACGACGAACACCGCGGCGGGCACGGGACGGCGCAGCCCGTCCGAGGCCGCGAGCGCGGAGGCCCACACCGCCTCGAGGACGCCCGAGAGCACCAGCACCAGCCACGCGCTCACGGGGTCAGTGCTTCGGGACCACGCGGATCCAGAGGAACCCGTGGGCGTCGAGCAGCAGTCCGTGCCGCAGGTCGAGCTCCGTGTTGCCGTGCAGCTCGACGGCCTGGGGCAGGAACCCGGAGAGGGTCTCGCCCGTGACGAACTGGGACCAGTCGGAGAAGTTGGCCAGGCACAGCACCACGGTGTTGCCGCCGGGGCGCTGGTAGCCCAGCACGTGGGGATTGCGCGAGTCGAACGGGACGAGCGTGTTGCCGTCGAACTCCGGGGAGTTCCGGCGCAGCTCGACCATCCGGCGGATGCCCCCGAAGATCCGGCCCTGCACGGAGAACAGCTCGTGGCGGCGCTCGTAGTCCTGGACGGGCCGCGGCGGGCGGTGCACCCACCGGGCGTCGCCGGCGTGGGCCGGGTCCTCGTTCCAGGCGGGGTCGTTGAGCTGGCCGACCTCGTCCCCCAGGTACAGGAGGGGGATGCCGCCGGTGCTCATCGCGACGGAGTGCGCGAGCAGGACGCGGTCCACCGCGGGCCCAGGGTCCTCGGCGAGGCCGAGCAGGGACGCCGTGGTCCCGCACACGCGGCAGTCCCCCGTGCGGGGGTTCTCCTGGAACGGGACGCCGTCCGCGAAGCTGCCGGGGTGGCGTCCGGTGTAGAAGGCGTTGAGGAAGCGGCGGTGGTCGTGGCCGTCCACGCCGAGCCGGGCGGCGTCCTCGTCCGAGAACGTCCAGCCGATGTCGTCGTGGCCGCGCACGTAGTCCACCCACGCCGTGCCGGGCGGGAGGGCGTGGCGCTCCTCGAGGGCCTGCGCCAGCAGCTTCGGCTCACGGGTGGCCATCGCCTCCCAGGTCAGGGCCATCTGGAGCGGGTTGTACGAGAGCTGGCACTGGCCGGGCTCGACGTACCGGGCGACCTCGTCCGGGTGGACGATGGCCTCGGACTTGAACAGCACGGCCGGCGCGGCGATCCGGCACAGCGCGTTGTAGGCGCGCAGCAGCACGTGGGCCTGGGGCAGGGACTCGCACGTGGTGCCCAGCTGCTTCCAGATGAACGCGACGGCGTCCATGCGCAGCACCTCGACGCCCTGGGCGGCGAGGAAGAGCAGCTCGGCGGCCATCGCCCGGAAGACGGCGGGATTGGTGTAGTTGAGGTCCCACTGGAAGGAGTAGAAGGTGCTCCACACCCACCGGGGGTCCTCCTCGGTGGCGCGGATCCGGGTGAAGGAGCCGGGGTGGTCGTCCGGGAAGATCTCCCGGGTGGTGCGCTCGAACTGCTCCGGGACGGTGCGGTCCGGGAAGATCCAGTAGTAGTCCTCGTACTCCCGCTCCCCCGCGGCGGCCCGGCGCGCCCACTCGTGCTCGTCGGACGTGTGGTTGAAGACGAAGTCGAGGACCAGGCTGATCCCGTTCCGGCGCAGCTCGCGGCTCAGCTCGGCGAGCTCCTCCATGGTCCCGAGCGCCGGATCCACGCGGCGGTAGGACGACACCGCGTAGCCGCCGTCCGAGTTGCCCTCCGGCGCCTCGAACAGGGGCATGAGGTGGAGGTAGGTGAGGCCCAGCTCCCGGAAGTAGGGGATCTGCTCGCGGATCCCCTGCAGGTTCCCCGCGTACCGGTCCACGTAGCAGACCCCGCCGAGCATCTGCCGGGCGCCGAACCACGCGGGGTCCTGCTCGCGCCGCGCGTCCAGGGCCTTGAGGTCGTCGGGGCGCTCGGCCCACGAGCGGGCCAGCTGCAGCCCGAGCCCGGTCAGCTGTTCGAGGAAGTCCTCGCGGTGGCCGTAGACCTCGGCGAAGAGCAGCGTCAGCCGGGGGAAGTGCTCGTCGAACCGGCGGTCGAAGTCCGCCCACCCCGTGCCCGGCAGGTCCGCCGGCCGGCCCTCCTGCACCTTCTGGCGTACGCACGCGGTGATCACGCGTGCCTGGTTCTCCGGCGACAGGCCCGGGATTCCGGGCGTACTGGTGTTCGGCACACTGCTCCTTCGGTCGTCCACCCCTGGGGTGAGGCGGTCTCCGAACTCGAGATCCTCCTTGACGACGAGCCCTCGGATGGTCTGGATCCTGTCCCCCGCCGGCGGGCGGGAGCGGTCCGCCCCTCAGCATACTGATGCGCCCCCGGCTTTTCACCGGATGACCGGGCGTGCCTCCACATCCCTGTGCACAGAGTTGTCCACAGGTGTGGACGAGTCCTGGGGACACTGTGGAGCGGGCCCGGCGGCGCCGCGCCGTCGCGGGCCGGCCGGCCGCCCGGGCCTCCGGGACGGGCCGCTGTGCGTGTGGAGAACCCTGTGCAGCGCGGCCGCCACGGCACCGTCGTCGCCGGCCGCGCCGGCATCCCCCGCACACGCCGACGGGAGCGCCCGGCCTCCGTGCCCCGGTGGCGCGGCGGCCGGGGCACGGGGCGGGCCCGGCGGCCGGGCTCAGTAGCCGTTGGCGGAGAGCCACTCCTCGGCGGCCGCGGCCGGGCTGACCGGCTGGTCGCCGCTGACCTTGCGGTTCAGGTCGATGAGGTCCTCGGTGCTGAGCTTGCCGGACAGCTCGTTGAGGGCGTCCACCGCCTCCTGGGGCAGCCGGTCCGCCGCGGCCAGCGGCAGGACCTGCTGGGCGATGAAGTTGTTCTCCGGGTCCTCCAGCACCACGAGGTCGTTGTCGGCGATCGCCGGGGTGGTGGTGAAGATGTCGGCGACGTCCACGTCGCCGTTGAGCAGTGCCTCGACGGTCAGGGGCCCGCCGCCGTCGTTGATCGGCTCGAAGGACTTCGGCACGCACCCGTAGTTCTGCTCGAGGCCGTCGAGGCCGTAGGCCCGCTCCGCGAACTCGGGCGGGCCGGCGATCACGAGCTGGTCGCAGACCTCCGCCAGGTCGGCGATGCTCGTCAGCCCGTACTGCTCGGCGGTCTCCGGGGTGACCACCATCGCGTCCTTGTTCTGCGCCTCGGCCGGCTCCAGCACGGTGAGCCCCTCCGGGAGGGCATCGGGCAGGGCGTCCATGATCTCCTCGGCGGAGCTCGCGGTGGCCTCCGGGTCCGCGAAGAGCAGCAGGTTGCCGGAGTAGTCCGGGACCACGTCCACGGACCCGTCCTGCACCGCCCCCACGTAGGCCTCGCGGGCCCCGATGCCCAGGGACGTCTCCGTCCCGATCCCGGCGGACTCCAGCGCCCCTGCGTAGAGCTCGGCCACGATCTGGCTCTCCGGGAAGTCGGCGGAGCCCACGGTCACGGTCTCGGTGCTGCCGTCCCCGGAGCCCCCGTCCCCGGCGAGGGGGTCGCCGCCGCCCCCGCAGGCGGTGAGGCCCAGGAGGAGGGCGGCGCCCGCGGCGGGGGCGGCGGCGCGGCGGCGGAGCGCGGGAGCGGTGGTCATGGTGGTTCTCCTGTCGGTCGGTGGCACGGGAGGTCGGGCGGTCAGGGGGCGGCCAGGCGCAGCCCCGGTGAGGTGGACAGCCGCTGCGCCAGCGCCAGGACGGCGTCCACGGCGAGCGCGAGGACCGCCACGAGCACCACGGAGCCGAGCATGCGGTCGTAGTCGCGCACCGCGAGGCCGTCGATGAGGTAGCGGCCGAGGCCGCCGAGGTTGATGTAGGCGACCACGGTCACGGTCGCCACGACCTGCAGGGCGGCGTTGCGGATCCCGCCCAGGATCACGGGCAGCGCGTTGGGCACCTCCACGCGGGTCAGCACCTGGCTCCCGGTCATCCCCATCGCCGCCCCGGCGTCCTTGAGGGCCGGTGACACGTTCGCGATCCCGGCGTAGGTGCCCGAGAGGATCGGCGGGACGGCCAGCAGGACGAGCGCGATGATCGGCGGCACCAGCCCGAGCCCCAGCAGCAGGGTGAAGAGGGTGAGCAGGCCCAGCGTGGGCAGGGCGCGCAGCGCGCCCGCGAGGCCGACGACGACGCCGGACCCGCGCCCCGTGTGCCCCACCCACAGGCCCAGCGGGACCGCCACGGCCAGGGCGACGGCGAGGGTCATGCCGCTGTACGTCAGGTGCTCGAGGAGCCGGGCGGGGATGCCGCCGGCCCCGGACCAGTTCTCGGGGTCGGTCAGCCACGCCAGGGCGGTGCCGAAGAGGCTCATGCGACCGCCCCCCGGCGCACGCGCGGGACCGGGGCCGCGCCCGCCCGCTGCCAGCGGGTCAGCGCGTGTCCGGCCCCCCGCAGCACGAGGTCGATGAGCACGGCCAGGACCACGGTCAGCACGATGCCGACCGCGATCTCCTCGAGGATGGACCGGCGCAGCCCGTCGGTGAACAGGGTGCCGAGGGACTGCACCCCGATGACGGCGCCCACGCTGACCATGGAGATGTTGCTGACGGAGGCCACCCGCAGCCCGGCGACCAGGACCGGCACGGCGAGCGGCAGCTCGACCGCGAAGAAGCGCCGCAGCGGGCGGTAGCCCATCGCGGTGGAGGCCTGCAGGACGTCCCGGTCCACGGACTCGAAGGCGTCCACGGAGGAGCGCACCAGGATGGCCACCACGTAGATGGTCAGCGCCACGACCACGTTCACCACCGAGGTGATCTGCGTGCCGAGGACCAGGGGCAGCACCACGAACAGGGTGAGCGACGGGATCGTGTAGAGCAGCGAGGAGCCCGTGACGAACACCGGGCGCAGCGTGCGGTTGCGGGCCGCGAGCCGGGCCACCGGGATCGCGATCAGCGCGCCGAGCAGCAGCGGCAGCACCGACTGGACGAGGTGCGTGCCCGTGAGCTCCAGGACGTAGGGCCAGTTCCGGCTCGTCCAGTTCATCGAGGCGCCCGTCCGCCGAGCCGCGCGTCCTCGATGGCCGCGATGATCTCCCCCGGCTGCATGATCCCGACCGCCCGGCCGGCCTCGTCGACGACCACGGCCAGGCCGGACGGCGAGGACAGGGCCGCGTCCAGGGCGCTGCGCAGGGAGCTGCCGGGGCGGTGCAGGGTGCCGCCGACCACGGGATCGTCCTCCGCGCCGGGCCGCACCCAGCCGCGCGGGGCGCCGTCGTCGTCGACCCGCAGCGTCCACCCGTCGGGGACGGGACCGTCCCCGGCCCCGGCCACGCCCGGCGCGCCGTCCGGGCGCACGGTGGCCACGGGGTGCACGGGGATGTCGTGGGCCGAGTCGAAGGTCAGGGAGCGGAAGCCGCGGTCCCGGCCCACGAAGTCCGCCACGAAGTCGTCGGCGGGCGCGCGCAGCAGCTCCTCCGGGGCGGCGTACTGCGCCAGCCGGCCGCCCGTGGCGAAGACGGCCACCCGGTTGCCGAGCAGGATCGCCTCGTCGATGTCGTGGGTGACGAACACGATGGTGCGGTGCAGGCGGTGCTGCAGGTCCAGGAGCTCCCGCTGCAGGTCCTGGCGCACCACGGGGTCCACGGCGGAGAACGGCTCGTCCATCAGCAGCACCGGCGGGTCCGCGGCGAGCGCCCGGGCCACCCCCACGCGCTGCTGCTGCCCGCCCGAGAGCTGGGAGGGGTAGCGGGTCCCCAGGGCCTCGTCGAGCCCCACGGTGGCGAGCAGCTCACGGGCCCGCTCCCGCGCCTGCTTCTTCGGCACGCCGTTGAGCCGCGGGACGGTGGCGATGTTGTCCACCACGGTCCGGTGCGGCAGGAGCCCCGACTGCTGCATGACGTAGCCCATGGAACGGCGCAGCTCGTGGGCGGGCACGGACGTCACGTCGCGGCCCTCCACCGTGACGGTGCCGGAGGTGGGCTCCACCATGCGGTTGATCATCCGCAGGGACGTGGTCTTCCCGCAGCCCGAGGGCCCCACGAACACGGTGAGCGAGCCCCGGGGGATCTCGAGATCGAGGGCCTCGACGGCCGTGGTCCCGTCCGGGTACGTCTTGCCGGCGCCCGCGAAGCGGATCGCGATGTCGGTCATGGAGGTCCTCCCGTTGCCGTCCGGCCAGTATAGGCAAGCGCTTCGGACGCCCCGCTAGACTCGCGTCCACCGGAGCGGCACCCGCGGGGCCTCCGGCCGACGCGCGAGGAGGTGGGCGATGCACAGCCTGGAGCTGCTGCTCGGCGAGGACGCCGAGGCGGCCGTGCGCGCCGACTGGGACCGGCTGACCGCGGCGGGGCTGCCCAGCTCCGGCCGGCACCGCTCCGAGTCCAACCGGCCCCACATCACCCTGGTGGCCGCACCGTCCCTGGCCCCGGAGACCGTGCCGGGGATCGACGAGCGGGTCGCCGCGGCCGCCGGGTTCGTGGACCTGCCGCTGGCCAGCGCGGGCGTGCTGCTGTTCGGCCCGGGCCGGGGCGGCTACGTGGTGGTCCGGCAGGTCGTGACCACCCCCGAGCTGCTCGAGCTGCACCGGCGGGTCTGCGACGCCGTGGGCGCGGTCCCCGGGCAGGCGCGCACCTCGCAGCCCGGGGCCTGGACACCGCACGTCACCCTGGCGCGCCGGATGCGCCCGGAGCAGGTGGCGGCCGCCCTGGACGTCCTGGCCCCGCACCCCGAGCCGCTGCGCGCGGTGGCCCTGCGCCGCTGGGACGCGGACGCCCGCACCGTGGTGCAGCTGGCCTGAGCGCCGGACCGGGAGCCCGGCGGCGCGGACCCGCGTAGGCTCGGGGCATGACGAGCGCACAGGACATCGCCGACTGGATGATCGACCGCATCCGGACGGAGGGACGGCTGTCCCAGGACCAGGCTGTCCAGGACATCCCCGAGACCTTCGGGCCCGAGTGGGTCCGGACCCTGGAGAACGGACACACCGGGATCAGCAAGGAGGTCCTCGCGGCGTTCCGCAAGACCCACGGCGGCACGGTGCAGTGGGACCGCGACCGCCGCTTCTGGTCCGTCCGGGGCTGAGCCGCCGGGCGCGTGATGGTGGACACCCCCTTCCGGATCCGGCTATCCTGAGGCACAGAAGACGCCCATGAACTGTGGTGGGAGAGTCCTGCCGGTGCACCACGACCGGCGGGCGCCGTAGGAGCAATTCCTCCCCAGGAAACTCTCAGGCCCCTGTACCACCACGGTTCGGCAACTCTGGAAAGCAGCCCGGCGCGCGTCGCCGGTCTCACCGACGGTGCAAGCGGCCCCCGGCCGCGGAATCTCTCAGGTCCCAGACAGAGCGGGGAGGAACTCGAACCGATCCACGCCGACCTGGCGTGCAGCACCCGGGAGTTCCTCATGACGATCCAGCTCGACACCACGTCCTCCACCACGGTCTTCGCCGACCGGCACATCGGTGCCGGCTCCGACGCCGTCCGCACCATGCTCGACCGGGTGGGCCGCGCCGACCTCGACGACCTGTCCGACGCCGCCGTGCCCGCCGACATCCGGCAGAGCGCCCCGCTGGACCTGCCGGAGGCGCTCAGCGAGCAGGAGGTGCTCGAGCAGCTGCGCGCCTTCGCGGACCGCAACACCACCGCCGTGCAGATGATCGGGCAGGGCTACTACGACACCCACACGCCCCCG
Source organism: Kocuria rosea subsp. polaris (assembly GCF_001483755.1). Taxonomy (GTDB): domain Bacteria; phylum Actinomycetota; class Actinomycetes; order Actinomycetales; family Micrococcaceae; genus Kocuria; species Kocuria cellulosilytica. Next base: position 105,952 of record NZ_LQBK01000005.1, on the reverse strand, counting down.
GTGATCCTGCGCAACGTGCTGGAGTCCCCGGGCTGGTACACCGCCTACACCCCCTATCAGCCCGAGATCTCGCAGGGGCGCCTGGAGGCGCTGCTGAACTTCCAGACCATGGTCGCCGACCTCACGGGGCTGCCGGTGGCCAACGCCTCGCTGCTGGACGAGGCCACGGCGGTGGTCGAGGCGGTGCTGCTGATGCGCCGGGCCAACAAGGCCCGCGGCAACGGCGCGATCGTGGTCGACGCCGACACGCTGCCGCAGACCCTGGCCGTGGTGCAGGCCCGCGCCGAGGCGCTGGACTTCGCCGTGCAGGTCGTGGACCTGCGCGAGGGGCTGCCCGAGGGCGAGATCACCGGCGTGGTCCTGCAGCAGCCCGGGGTCTCCGGGCGGGTCGTCGACCACGCCGCGGTGATCGCCGAGGCCAAGGAGCGCGGGGCGATGGTCACGGTCGCCGCCGACCTGCTGGCCCTGACCCTCATCACCCCGCCCGGCGAGCAGGGCGCGGACATAGCGGTGGGCTCCTCCCAGCGCTTCGGCGTCCCCCTGTTCTTCGGCGGTCCGCACGCCGCCTACATGGCGGTGCGCACCGGCCTGGAGCGGAACCTCCCCGGCCGCCTGGTGGGCGTCTCCAAGGACGCCACGGGCCGGGCGGCCTACCGCCTGGCGCTGCAGACCCGCGAGCAGCACATCCGCCGGGAGAAGGCCACCTCCAACATCTGCACCGCCCAGGCGCTGCTGGCCGTCGTGGCCGGCATGTACGCGGTGTACCACGGCCCCGACGGGCTGAAGGCCATCGCCCTGCGCGTGCACGAGCGCGCCCGGACCCTGGCCACCGTGCTGCAGGGGGCCGGTCACGAGCTCGTCGCGGAGCAGTTCTTCGACACCCTCACCGTGCGGGTCCCCGGCCGGGCCGACCAGGTGGTCCGCGCGGCGGAGGCCCGCGGCGTGAACCTGCGCCACGTCGACGCCGACCACGTCGGGATCTCCTGCGACGAGGCGACCACGGAGCAGCACCTCGTGCTCGTCGCCGAGGCCTTCGGCGTGGCGGACGCGGCGGCGGCCGTCGCCGCCGGGCCGCGCGGGCTCGAGCTGGACGCGGGGCTGCGGCGCACCACGGACTTCCTCACCCACCCGGTGTTCTCCACCCACCGCTCCGAGACGCAGATGCTGCGCTACCTGACGCGCCTGGAGAACCGGGACCTGGCCCTCGACCGGACGATGATCCCGCTGGGCTCCTGCACCATGAAGCTCAACGCGACCGCCGAGATGGCCGCCATGAGCTGGCCCGAGTTCGCCTCGATCCACCCGCTGGCCCCGGCCCACCAGACCACCGGCTGGCGCGAGCTGATCGCCGACCTCGAGGCCCGTCTGGAGGAGATCACCGGCTACGCGGCCGTGTCCCTCCAGCCCAACGCCGGCTCCCAGGGCGAGCTCGCGGGCCTGCTGGCCATCCGCGGCTACCACCGGTCCCGCGGCGAGGAGCAGCGCACCGTCTGCCTCATCCCGGCCTCGGCCCACGGCACCAACGCCGCCTCCGCGGTCCTGGCCGGCATGAAGGTCGTCGTGGTGAAGACGGCCGGCGACGGCACGATCGACCATGCCGACCTCGCCGCCAAGATCGAGGCCCACCGCGAGCAGCTGGCCGCCATCATGATCACCTACCCCTCCACCCACGGGGTCTACGACGCCGACGTGCGCCAGGTCTGCGACGCCGTCCACGAGGCCGGCGGCCAGGTGTACCTCGACGGGGCCAACCTCAACGCCCTGGTCGGCCTGGCCCAGCCGGGGAAGTTCGGCGGGGACGTGTCCCACCTGAACCTGCACAAGACCTTCTGCATCCCGCACGGCGGCGGCGGACCCGGCGTCGGGCCCGTGGCCGTGGCCGCCCACCTGGCCCCCTTCCTGCCCGGCGACGCCACCGGCACCGGGACCGCCGGTGCGGCCGGCGCCCCGATCTCGGCCACGATGTTCGGCTCGGCCGGCGTGCTGCCGATCTCCTGGGCCTACATCGCGATGATGGGCGGCGACGGGCTCACCCGGGCCACGCAGACGGCGCTGCTGACGGCGAACTACGTCGCCTCCGCGCTGAACGAGCACTTCCCTGTGCTCTACACCGGCAACAACGGGCTGGTCGCCCACGAGTGCATCCTGGACCTGCGGGCGCTCACGGCCCGCACCAAGGTGACCGCCGAGGACGTGGCCAAGCGGCTGATCGACTTCGGCTTCCACGCCCCGACCCTGTCCTTCCCGGTGGCCGGGACCCTGATGGTGGAGCCGACCGAGTCCGAGGACCTGGCCGAGATCGACCGCTTCATCACCGCGATGACCACCATCCGCGAGGAGATCGAGCAGGTCGCCCGCGGCGAGCTCACCGCCGAGGAGAGCCCGCTGCGCCACGCCCCGCACACCGCCGAGGTCGTGGCCGCGAGCGACTGGGACCGCCGCTACTCCCGCGAGCAGGGCGCGTTCCCCGTCCCGGAGCTGCGCCAGGACAAGTACTTCCCGCCGGTCGGCCGCATCGACGGCGCCGCCGGGGACCGCAACCTGGTCTGCTCCTGCCCGGCCCCCGAGGCCTTCGAGAACTGATCCGGCGCCGCACCGCCACGGACCGCACCGCACTTTCATGAGAGGCACCGACATGAGCGACAGCACCACCTCGAGACACACTGCCCTGCACGACGAGCACGCCGCGCTGGGGGCGTCCTTCACGGACTTCGGCGGCTGGGACATGCCCCTGAAGTACGGCTCCGAGCTGGCCGAGCACCGCGCCGTGCGCGGCGCCGCCGGCCTGTTCGACCTCTCCCACATGGGCGAGATCCGGGTGACCGGCCCGGACGCGGCGACCTTCCTGAACGCGGCCCTGGTGGGCAACCTCGCCGCCATCGCCGTGGGCCGGGCCAAGTACTCGCTGATCTGCACCCCCGAGGGCGGGATCATCGACGACCTGATCAGCTACCGGCTGGCTGAGCACGAGTACCTGGTGGTGCCCAACGCCGGCAACGCCCCGACCGTGCTCGCCGCCCTCCAGGAGCGGGCCGCCGGCTTCGACGTCACCGTGGCCGACGAGTCCGCCGGGACCGCGCTGGTCGCCGTGCAGGGACCGTCCGCGCAGGCGGTCCTGCAGGAGCTGGTCCCCGCCGAGCAGCAGCAGCTGGTCGCCGAGCTGAAGTACTACTCCGCCGCACCGGCCACCGTCGCCGGCATCGACGTGCTGCTCGCCCGCACCGGCTACACCGGCGAGGACGGCTTCGAGCTCTACGTGCCCGAGGACCGGGCCGTGGCGCTGTGGCGGGCGCTCCTGGAGAGCGGACAGGGTCACGGGCTGATTCCCTGCGGGCTCGCCTGCCGCGACTCCCTGCGCCTGGAGGCCGGAATGCCGCTCTACGGCCAGGAGCTCACCCGGGAGCTCACCCCCTACGAGGCCGGGCTCGGCCCGATCGTCTCCTTCAAGAAGGAGGAGGACTTCGTGGGCCGCACGGCGCTGGAGGCCCGCAAGGCCGCCGGGGCGGAACGCAAGCTGGTCGGCCTGCGCGGCGCGGGCCGGCGCGCGGCCCGCGGCCACTACCCGATCAGCGTGGACGGCGAGGTCGTCGGCGAGGTCACCTCGGGGGCACTGAGCCCGACCCTGGGCTACCCCATCGCCATGGGCTACGTCGACAACGCGCACGCCGAGCCGGGCACGGAGGTGCAGGTCGACCTGCGCGGCAAGCCGGCGCCGTTCGAGGTCGTGTCCCTGCCCTTCTACCAGCGCGGGCAGTGACCCGGCCGGCTTCGGCACCCCGTTCCACCACCCGTCGTCCCCTCCTGCTGAAAGGCTCCCGATCATGAGCACCATCCCCTCCCACCTGCGCTACTCCGCCGAGCACGAATGGGTGGACGAGTCCTCCCCCGTGAAGGTCGGCCTGTCCGCCGTCGCCGTCGACGCCCTCGGCGACGTCGTCTACCTCGACCTGCCCGAGGCCGGCGCCACCGTCACCGCGGGCGAGGTCTGCGGCGAGGTGGAGTCCACCAAGTCCGTCTCGGAGCTCTTCGCCCCGGTCTCCGGCACCGTGGCCGAGGTCAACGCGGCCGTCGTCGACGAGCCCGGTCTCGTGAACTCGGACCCGTACGGCGAGGGCTGGCTGTTCACCGTCGAGGTCACCGAGGAGGGCGAGCTGCTCACCGCCGAGCAGTACGCGCAGGCCCAGGAGGAACAGGCATGAGCACGCACCCGGGAACGCAGCAGGATCTCGGGACCCTGGACGCGGACCTCGCCGAGCTCGACCCCGAGATCGCCGCGCAGATCGACCAGGAGCTCGGCCGGCAGCGCGAGGGCCTGGAGATGATCGCCTCGGAGAACCACACCGCCGTGGCCGTGATGCAGGCCCAGGGCTCCGTGCTGACCAACAAGTACGCCGAGGGCTACCCGGGGCGCCGCTACTACGGCGGCTGCGAGCACGTGGACGTGATCGAGCAGCTGGCCATCGACCGCCTCAAGGACCTGTTCGGCGCCGGCTTCGCGAACGTCCAGCCGCACTCCGGGGCGCAGGCCAACGCCGCGGTCATGCACGCGCTGATCAAGCCCGGGGACACCATCCTGGGCCTGAACCTCGCCCACGGCGGGCACCTCACCCACGGCATGAAGCTCAACTTCTCCGGCAAGCTCTACCAGGTCGTGCCCTACGGCGTGGAGGAGAGCAGCTGCACGGTGGACATGGACGAGGTCGCCCGGCTCGCCCGGGAGCACCGCCCGCAGCTGATCATCGCCGGCTGGTCCGCCTACACGAGGCAGCTGGACTTCGCCGCCTTCCGTGCCATCGCCGACGAGGTCGGGGCCTGCTTCATGGTCGACATGGCCCACTTCGCCGGCCTCGTGGCCGCCGGGCTGCACCCCAGCCCGGTGCCGCACGCCCACGTGGTCACCTCCACCACCCACAAGACCCTCGGCGGGCCCCGCGGCGGCCTGATCCTGTCCAACGAGGCCGAGATCGCCAAGAAGCTCAACTCGGCGGTGTTCCCGGGCCAGCAGGGCGGGCCCCTGGAGCACGTGATCGCCGGCAAGGCCGTGGCGTTCAAGATCGCCGCGACCGAGGAGTTCCGCGCCCGGCAGGAGCGCACCCTCGAGGGCGCCCGGATCCTCGCCGAACGCCTCCTGTCCCCGGACGTGGCGGCCGCCGGGATCAGCGTGGTCAGCGGCGGCACCGACGTGCACCTGGTCCTCGTGGACCTGCGGGGCTCGGCGCTGGACGGCCGGCAGGGCGAGGACCTGCTCGCCCAGGTCGAGATCACCGTCAACCGCAACGCCGTGCCCTTCGACCCGCGCCCGCCGATGGTCACCTCGGGACTGCGCATCGGCACCCCCGCGCTGGCCACCCGCGGCTTCGACGCGGAGGCCTTCGCCGAGGTCGCCGACATCATCGCCGAGACCCTCATCGCCGGGGCGGACGCCGCCGCCGAGGGTTCCGGAGCCGAGGGCACCGGGACGGCGAGCGCCGACCCGGCCGTGCTGACCGGCCTCAGGGCACGCGTCCGGAAGCTGGCTGCGGACCACCCGCTGTACCCGGGGCTGGTCCCGCTGAGCGAGGGCTGAGCAGGAGCCGCACCCGGGCACCACCGAGGACCGTGGTGCGGGCCGGGCCCCGGCCCGCACCACGACCGTTCCACCCACCCCGCCCCGCACCGGGGCACCACCCTCCTTTGGAGCATCACCGTCATGGCCATCAGCGTCTTCGAACTGTTCACCGTGGGCATCGGCCCCTCGAGCTCCCACACCGTCGGCCCCATGCGCGCCGCACGACGCTTCGCCGAGACCCTGACCGGGGGCGACCTGCTGGAGCGCACCGCGGACCTGCGCGTGGACGTCTACGGGTCCCTGGCCGCCACCGGCCGCGGTCACGGCACCTTCACCGCGATCCTGCTCGGCCTGGAGGGCTACGACCCCGAGACCGTCCTGCCCGACGAGGTGGACGAGCGGCTCGCCGACCTCGCCGCCACCGGGACGCTGCGGCTGTGCGCGGCCCTCGGGCGCCGCCAGGACATCCCCTACCGCGTCGAGGACATGGTGCAGCACCCGCTGACGGTCCTGGAGCGGCACACCAACGGCGTGCGCTTCCAGGCCCTGGACGCCTCCGGCGCCGTGCTGGCCGACGAGACCTGGTTCTCCGTGGGCGGCGGGTTCATCGTCCAGGAGGGCGAGGAGGACGCCGCCGCGGCCGACCTGGACGCCGCCAGCGCCCAGGTGCCCCACCCCTTCCGCACCGCCGGGGAGCTGCTGGCCCACTGCGAGCGCACCGGCCTGCCGATCAGCGGGGTGATGCTGGCCAACGAGCGGACCTGGCGCGGCGAGGACGAGATCCGGCAGCAGCTGCTGCACATCTGGGCCGTGATGGAGGAGTGCAAGGACTCCAGCCTGCGGCGCACCGGCCCCCTGCCGGGCGGGCTGAACGTCGCCCGCCGCGCCCCCGAGTGGCACCGGCGGCTGCGCACCGAGGACCCGGACCGTGACCCCGGCTTCTGGCCGGAGTGGGTGAACCTCGTGGCCCTGGCGGTCAACGAGGAGAACGCCTCCGGCGGGCGCGTGGTCACCGCCCCCACCAACGGGGCCGCCGGCATCATCCCGGCGGTGCTGTTCTACGCCACCCACTACTCCCCCGCGGCCCGCGCCGCCGCCGCGGAGAGCCCCGAGGCGCTCGAGGCGGCCAGGCGCGACATCGTGGTCCGCTTCCTGCTCACCGCCGGGGCGGTCGGGGTGCTCTACAAGGAGCAGGCCTCGATCTCCGGGGCGGAGGTCGGCTGCCAGGGCGAGGTCGGCTCCGCGTCCTCGATGGCCGCCGGCGGCCTCGCCGAGGTCCTGGGCGGGACGCCCGCCCAGGTGGAGAACGCCGCGGAGATCGCCATGGAGCACAACCTCGGGCTGACCTGCGACCCGATCGGCGGACTCGTACAGATCCCCTGCATCGAGCGCAACGCGATCGCCGCGGCCAAGGCGATCAACGCGGCCAAGATGGCGATGTGGGGCGACGGCACCCACCGGGTCAGCCTCGACGAGGTCATCGTGACCATGCGCGAGACCGGCAAGGACATGAGCCACAAGTACAAGGAGACCGCCCTGGGCGGACTCGCCGTCAACGTCGTGGAGTGCTGAGCCCGTCCCGGCCGAGCACGTGCGAGCGCCGGCCCGGTTCCTCCCGGAACCGGGCCGGCGTTCTCGCACCGCCGCAGCAGGCCGCCGGCACGGGCCTCGGTCAGCGGCCCACGCGGGAGAGGATCGCGGTGAGGGCGGCCCGCAGCCCGGTGGAGAGGGTCGGCTCGATCACCGGGGCGAAGAACGGGGAGTGGTTCACCGGCACGGGGCCCTCTCCCGCGAGGGCGGCGTCGTCGTGGCCGCCGAACATCCAGAACACCGAGGGCACGCCGATCGCCGCGCCGAGGGCACCGAAGTCCTCCGAGCCCATCGGCGGCTCGATCTCCAGCACGTTGTCCTCCCCCAGCACCTGCCGGAACCGCTCGACGAGAGCGGTGGTGGCCCCGGGGTCGTTGTAGTTGCGGGGGAAGGTCGAGATCTCCTCGATCTCCGGCTCCGGGGCGCCGGAGGCGGCCGCCTCCGCGGCGATGATCCGCCGCAGCGCGCCCAGCACGTGCTCCCGGACGGCGGGATCGAAGGTGCGCACGTTGAGCGTGAACTCGGCCGACGCCGGGATGATGTTCTCCTTCAGCCCGCCGTGGAAGGTCGCGACGGTGACCACCGCGGCCCGGCGCGCGTCGATCTCGCGGGAGACGATGGTCTGGATCCGGGTGATCATGTGCGCCCCGAGCACGATGGGGTCGGTGGCGTCCTGCGGCTGGGACGCGTGCGCCCCCTCGCCGTGCACGGTCACCCGCCACGAGTCGGCCAGCGCCATGGCATCGCCCACCGAGTAGCTGACCGTGCCCGCCCGGGAGGGCATCACGTGCTGGCCGAGGACGACCTCCGGCAGCGGCGCCCGCTCCCACAGGCCGTCCTCGAGCATGGCCCGGGCGCCGGCGGCGGTCTCCTCCCCCGGCTGGAAGATCAGCACCACGGTCCCGGCCCAGGCCTCGCGCGCGCCGGCCAGCAGCTCGGCGGCCGTGAGCAGCACCGCCACGTGGGTGTCATGACCGCAGCCGTGCATCACGGGGACCTCGGTCCCGTCCTCCAGCCGTCCGGTGGCCGTGCTGGCGTAGTCCACGCCGGTGTCCTCGGCCAGCGGCAGGCCGTCGGTGTCGGCGCGGAAGGCCACCGTGGGCCCGTCGCCGTTGTGCAGCACCCCGACGACGCCGGTGCCGCCGCACCGGAAGTTCTCGATGCCCAGGGCACCGAGCCGCTGCTCGATCAGGGCCGCGGTGGCGTGCTCCTGCATGGACAGCTCCGGGCTCGCGTGCAGCTCGCGGTACAGCTGGTGCATCTGCCGGCGCAGCTCGTCGGTCGGCGTCAGGTCCGTGGTGGTGCTCATGGCGTGGGGGTCCTTTCGAGGGAACGGCACTAGTCGATGGGGAATTCGTCCGCGGGGTCCTGCACCTTGTCCGCGACCGGGTCGGCCGGGGCGGAGCGGTCGCGCAGGAACCAGGCCAGCACAGCGGTGCTGATCACCGCGATGGCGGTCCCGAAGAAGGCGAGCGAGGGGATGGTGGGCACGAGGACGAACACGACGGCGGCGGATACGACGCCGGCGATGACCGTCATGCGCAGGCTGCGCGTGGAGACGATCGCCTGCACGAGCACCGCGCCGAGGACCGAGGGCAGGATGTACGTCTGCACCACGGCCACGACGTCGGCCGGGACGACACTGACCAGCCAGGTCCCGAGGACGCCGACGAAGACCAGCAGCGAGACGAGGTGCACCGTCGCCGCGCCGCCGATGGCCATCACCGCCGCGAGCTCACCGCGCCGGATGCCCGGCTTGGCGCCGATGGCCGCCTGGGCGATCAGCGCCGAGGGCAGCAGCTTGTTGGAGATGTTGCCGATCATGAACGCCTGGTACATCGAGGCCTGGCCCAGGATCGGGTAGTAGGTCAGCGGCTCCACGACCCAGAGCACCCCGAAGGTGCCGGCGATCGCCAGCAGGGCGGTCCAGATCCGGGCCTGGTCCACGTCCAGGCCGCTGAAGAGGACGAGGTAGGCGGGGCCGGCCAGGGCGAAGACCAGCCCGGCGATCATCGTCAGACGGCCCCAGCGGGCGGTGGTCGCGTCGAAGCGCTGCAGGGCGGAGTCGGTGTGGGTCACGGTGGTCATGGCGGAGTCCTTCGGTGGTCTCGGGCGCGGGCTCAGGCGCTGGGGAAGACGCCGGCGCCGACAGTGAAGTAGGTGACGACCAAGGCGGTCAGGATGGCGATGCCCAGGGCCCACTCGCGGATCCACTGGCGCCGGAGCACCTTGGCGATCCCGAGGAAGGCGGCCATCGTGGCCGCGGAGGCGACGAAGGCCACCACGTGGTTGCCGGACTTGGGCAGCTCCCCGAGCCCGAGGGCGAAGAAGGCCGCGAGCAGGGCCGCCCCGGGGACCACCGTCATCACCGCGGGATTGACCTTGCGCAGGCTGACGTCGCCGCGCTTGAGCAGCGGGGTGAGGATCAGCGTGGCGAGCATCCACATCGCCCCGCCCAGGCTCATCGCCATGAACGCCACGGCGAACACGCCCTGCGTGTAGGTCGGACCGCCGAGATCGGCGCCCATGCTGCCCGCGGCGATGCTGGCGGCGCCGGTCTCGAAGGACACCGACCCGATCAGCCCGATCCGCACGAGCACGGCCGGGGTGCCGAAGACGGTCAGCAGCGCCACGGCGACGAGGGCCACGGCCAGGGACGGGCCGACCGCCGAGACCGCCCCGGCGCGGAAGGAGGTCCTGAGCTCGGCGGGGCTCACCCCGGCGGCGGGAGCCGCCGTGCGGGCGGCCCGGACGTAGATGAGGGTCTGGACGACGATGACGGCGAAGACGCCGAGGGCGCAGATCCACAGCACGGGCAGGTTCGCCACGGACAGGATGTCGGTGGAGGCGCCGTCGACAACGGTGCGCAGTTTCATGGGAGCTCCCAGTGGTGGTCGGATCGGTGGCGGGTGCTTTCTCCGAGCGTGACGTGACGCCGATCACCTCGACCCGATATCCTGAAATCCTGCACAGATTCCGCTTCTGACCGAAGGAACCAGCATGGAACTGCCCGTGGAGGACCTCGAGCTCGTCCATGCCCTGCAGATCGCTCCGCGGGCGACCTGGACCCAGCTGGGGGCCGCGCTCGGCCGCCACCCCAGCACCCTCGCCGCTCGCTGGGACCGGCTGCGGGCCGACGGCCGCACCTGGGTCACCGCCCACCTCGGCACCTCCGGCACGCAGGGCTGCGCCACCTTCATCGGCCTCGAGTGCCGCCCGGGCCGCCGGGCCGAGGTGCTGGAGCGGCTGTGCGCGGTGCCGGAGATCGGCACCGTGGAGGAGTCCGCGCGCGCCTGGGACGTCCGGCTCACCGTCCTCACCCGCAGCTGGGAGCAGATGACCCAGGACGTGCTGCCGCTGGTGCGGGCGGACCCGGCGATCCTGCGGGCCCAGCTCACGGTGGCCACCCGGCTCCACGCGATCGGCAACAACTGGCGCCTCGACGTCCTCTCCCCGGAGCAGCAGCGCCGCGTGGGCGCCCTGCGGACGGAGGCGCACCGTCCCCACGGCGCCGTTCCCGCCCGCCTCGAGGAGCTGACGGCCGTGCTCCAGGGCGACGGGCGCGCCACCGCCGCCGAGATCGCGGCCGCGACGGGCACCCATCCGACGACGGCCGCCCGGCACCTGCGCCAGGTGCTCGAGACCGGCCTCGTGGCCCTCCGCTGCGAACTGGCCCAGCAGTACTCCGGCTACCCGGTGTCGTGCCAGTGGTACGTCCGGGTCCCGCCGGCGCAGCTCGAGGCGGCCGTGCGCACCCTGCGCACCTACCGGACGCTGCGCCTGTGCGCCTCCACCACCGGCGACACCAACCTCACGTTCCTGCTCTGGCTGCGCACCCCCGGGGACATCTTCGACGTCGAGGCGGAGCTGCAGGCCGCCGCGCCGGGGGTCCAGGTCGTGGAGTCCGACGTGGGGGTCCGCACCCACAAGCGCATGGGCTGGATGCTGCGCGACGACTCGACCGCGACCGGCGAGGTGGTGACCGAGCTCGCCCCGGCCGCCCGGTGAGGCCGCCCCGGCCGCGCGGGACCGCGGGCCGGACACACGGCGGGGCGGACGCACCGCGGGGCGGACGCACCGGAGACAGGGCCACTCGGTGCGAGGCGCACGGCGAACGGGACCTCGCCACGGGGTGCGGCGGACGGAGCGTCCCGCGAACGGGGCGCGGCGGGCTCAGTCCCGGTGCGGGTCCCCCAGCAGCTCCTCCGGGACCAGGTGGGCGTCCCTGACGCCGGCGAGCAGCCGGGGGTCGAGCGGCGTGCCGCGCCGCAGGACGCTGATCGTGCCGGAGGCCTCGAAGACCACGCACGCGATCTCGCCGGGGCTGCGCACGCCCGCCTCCCGCAGGGCCCCGAAGAGCTCCGACTCCACCACGTGGACCCGGCGGAGGTTGGCCTCCAGCACCCGCCCGCCGGCCATCAGCAGGACCGCCTGGTTGTTCATCAGCGCCGACACGCGGATCCCCGCGCGGAGCTGGCCGAAGGCCGCCTCGAGCGCGAACAGTGTGCCGAGCCCCAGGACGCCCGCGGCGAGGGTGGGCGTGTCCCCCAGGACCGCGCGCCCGGCCACGGCGCCGAGCATGACCGCCACGACCGCGTCGAAGGTCGACAGCCGGGAGAGCACGCGCTGGCCGAAGAGCCGCACCATGAGCAGGAACGCGAGATAGATGCCCACGGCCGAGGCCACCACCGCCAGCGCCCCGGGGGCGTCCACGCCGAGGAGGGCCACGGCGTCCTCGAGCACGGGTCAGACCTCCTGGTCCGCGAACTGCGTCTCGTAGAGCTCCGCGTAGCGCCCGCTCACGGCGAGCAGCTCGGCGTGCCGGCCGCGTTCCACGATCCGGCCGTCCTCGACCACCAGGATCTGGTCGGCGGAGCGGATGGTCGAGAGCCGGTGGGCGATGACCAGGGCGGTGCGCCCCGCCATCGCCTCGCCCAGGGCCGCCTGGACGTAGGCCTCGTTGGTGGAGTCCAGCGCCGACGTGGCCTCGTCGAGGATCACCACGCGCGGGGCCGCGAGCAGCAGGCGGGCGATCGTCAGCCGCTGCCGCTCCCCGCCCGAGAGCCGGTAGCCGCGCTCGCCCACCACGGTGTCCAGCCCGTCCGGGAGGGAACGGATCACGTGCTCCATCCGGGCCCGGGCCAGCGCGTCCCACAGCTGGTCGTCCGTGGCCTCCGGGCGCACCAGGGCGAGGTTGTCCCGGATCGACTCGTGGAACAGGTGCCCGTCCTGGGTCACCATCCCGATGGTCTCCCGCAGCGAGGCGAAGGTGGCGTCCCGCACGTCCGTCCCGCCGATCCGCACGGCCCCCGAGGTGACGTCGTAGAGCCGGGCCACGAGCTGGGCGATGGTCGACTTGCCCGCGCCGGAGGACCCCACGAGAGCCACCGTCTGCCCGGGCAGCACGGTGAAGCCCACCCCGTGCAGCACCTCCTCGCCGCCCCGGCTGTCGAGCACCGCCACGTCCTCGAGCGAGGCCAGCGAGACCTCCTCGGCGGAGGGGTAGGCGAACCGGACGTCGTCGAACTCCACCGACGCCGGACCGGCCGGCAGCGCCCGGGCCCCGGGCCGCTCCTGGATCAGGGGGACGAGGTCGAGGATCTCGAAGACCCGCTCGAAGCTCACCACGGCGCTCATGACGTCCATCCGGGCGTTGGCGAGCATGGTCAGCGGGGTGTACAGCCGGGTGAGCAGCAGGGCGAGGGTCACCACCGCGCCCGCGTCCAGGTTGCCGAGGATCGCCTGCGCGCCGCCGAGCCCGTAGACCAGGGCGAGGGCGAGCGCGGAGACCAGCGTGAGGGCCGTGACGAACACGGTCTGCAGCATGGCCACCCGCACGCCGATGTCCCGGACGCGGCCGGCGCGGCGCTCGAACTCGGCCGCCTCGGCGTCGGGCCGGCCGAAGAGCTTGACCAGGGTGGCGCCGCCGGCCGAGAACCGTTCGGTCATCTGCGTGGACATGGACGCGTTGTGCTGGGCCGCCTCCCGCTGGAGGCTCGCCAGCCTTCCGCCCATGGCCCGGGCCGGGACCAGGAAGATCGGCAGCAGGAGCACGGACAGCGCGGTGACCTGCCACGAGATCGAGACCATGACGATCACCGTGAGGATCAGGGAAACGATGTTGCTCACCACGCCCGAGAGCGTGTTGGAGAACGCCCGCTGGGCGCCGATGACGTCGTTGTTGAGCCGGGAGACCAGGGCCCCCGTGCGGGTGCGGGTGAAGAAGGCGATCGGCATCCGCTGCACGTGGTCGTAGACGGCCGTGCGCAGGTCCAGGATGAGCCCCTCCCCGATCAGGGAGGACAGCCACCGGTTGAGGACGTTCAGCCCCGCGTCCACGATCGCCACCACCGCGATGGCCACCGCGAGCCACACCACCACGGAGACCTCGTCCCCGGCGTTGATGGCGCGCACCACGTCACCGGCCAGGATCGGGGTGACCACGCCGAGCAGGGCCGTGAGCACCGAGACGACCAGGAACACCGTGAGCCGCGACCGGTGCGGGCGCGCGAAGGCGACGATGCGCCGGAGCGTGCCGCGGTCGATCTTCCGGTCCTTGACCTCCTGGCCCTGGACGGTGCGCCACAGCACCATGTACGGCGAGTTCTGCATGCTCATGGGCCTGCCCCGATCTGCGGGGGAACACCCGCGCTGGATCCGGCGCGGTCTCGTGGTGGTGGTCTCGTGCGCGCCGCGCCGGGAACGATTTTACGCGTCCGCGCCGACACCTCCGCACCCGCCGCGGCGCAGCGCCGCCGGAACCGGACCCGGACCTCGCACGGGCCCTCCCCGCGGGGAGCCGGCACGGGGTGCCGGTGCAGGAAATCGGCGCGGGAGGACGGCACGGGGTGCGGCACCGGGACGACGACGAGCCCCCGGCCCGCAGGGTGCTGCTGGGCCGGGGGGCTCGTCGTTCCGGTGGCACGGCGTCCCCGGACGAGGGCTCGGGCGGGATCAGGCGCGGGCGGCCGCGCGGCGCTTCGCCGCGACGACGTGGTCCAGCGACCAGCGGCCGGCACCGGCCAGGGCGAAGAGGGCGGACGCGGCGGCGAGCAGCAGGACGAGCTCGATCCCGCCGTCGGCCACGAAGAAGCCCGCGGGCAGGTGCACGAGCACGAGGGCGCCCAGCATGACGAGGGCGAGCAGGGCGGCGACCACGCGGGTGCCGAGACCCAGGAGGAGCATCAGCCCGCCCACGAGCTCGAGGACGGCGACCACCGGTGCCGCGAGCTCGGCGGCCGGGACGCCCATCTGGGCGAAGGCGGCCTGGGTGCCGGCGAGGGTCCACTCGGTGAACTTCTGCCAGCCGTGCAGGAGGAACGTGACGCCGAGGACGACGCGCAGGACGGTCAGGCCGAGGGAGGCCGCGGAGGACTCGGCGGCGGCGGGGGCGGAGGAACGGACGGGGGACGTGCGCTGCGGCACCTGAGTTGTGGACATGTCACAAGCGTAGGGGAAAACTACTTTCCCTGTCAAGCTTTTGGTTCGCGGGTGCCGCGGGTCACTACTGGTCCGCGGCCAGCTCCCGGGCCGTGGGACCGGACGCGGAGTCGTCGACCATCCGGCCGATCAGGGCGAGCTGCTGCACCTGGACGGGCGTCAGCCGGTCGATCACGGTCCGCCGGACGTGCTCCACGTGGCCCGGGGCCACCTGCTCGACCCGCTCCAGACCGCGGTCGGTGATCTCGGCGAGCACCACGCGCTTGTCCTTCTCGCCGCCCGCGCGCACCACCAGGCCGTCGCGCTCGAGGCGTGCGACGATCCGGGACAGCCGGGACTGGGAGGTGTTGGTGGCCGTCGCGAGGTCCGACATGCGCCGCCGCCGGTCGGGGGCCTCCGAGAGCATCGCGAGGACCAGGTACTCGGCGAGGCTGAGGTCCGCCTCCGCCTGCAGCTGGGACTCGATGCTGCCGGGCAGCGTGAACATGATGGAGACGAGCGCCAGCCAGGCCTCTCGCTCCTCGGGGGACAGCCATCGGGTCTCGGTCATGGGGCCGATTCTACGAGCCGGTCCTTGACGCATCATGGGAACGCGGCCGCCGAGCGCGCCCCATAATGGGACGCATGGACTCCCTCGGCACCTGGCCCCGGCCCGTACCCGCGGACGATCGCGACTTCGACGTCCAGGTCATGCGGCGGCTGCGCACCGCCTCCGGCGACGACGGGGCCGCCGGCCGGCCCTCCCTGGGCGAGCGCCTGGGCACGTCGCTGCTGCTGGTGGTCCCCGTGCTGACCGCGCTCGCCGTGGTCCTGCTGTGGCAGCAGTGGTCCCGGTCCGGCTCCCTGCTGCTCCTCGCCCTCATCGCCGTGCTGCTCGTGGCCACCGCCCTGTGGTGGACGGCCCGGCTCCGGCGGGCCTTCGCGACCGCGCAGGGCCGGTTGGGCGCACGCCTGGCGAACGTCGTGGACCACGGCGTGGGCGTGGTCCGGGAGCTCGCCCTCGAGCCGGTCGGCCAGGACGGGGCCGCCACCGGGAGTTCCCCTGCGAGCTCCACCGCGAGTTCCAGCACGAGCTCCACCGAGGACGGCACCGGGGAGGTCACCGGGGAGGTCACCGAGGACGGCGCGGGGAGCGCCGCCGTGGACGGCGGCCGGGTCCGTGCCCGGCTGGGGCTGTCCGTGACCCCGGTGCAGGGGGACCGCTTCAGCACGGTCGTGGAGGCCGTCTACGACGCCGAGGCCGCGCTGCTCCTGGAGGTCGGCTCGCACGGACCCGTCCGCTTCCTGCGCGACGACCCCGAGGGGACCACCGTGATCGACACCCGGCTCTCCGAGGAGCAGGTCGCCCAGGTCTACCGGGGCGCCGCCCTCAACTGAGGGGGCGGACGGTTCCGCGGCCGGACCGCGGGCTCCGGAGGCGGCGGCTCAGCCGCTGCGCCGGGCGGCCGCCCGCTGCGCCTCCTCGACCCGCCGCCGGAGCTGCTCGCACAGGTCCTCCCCCGCGCGCAGCAGCTCCGGCATCCGCTCCCGGTCGGTGGTCTGCGCCCGGAAGGCGTCCGCCACGCCCACTCCGTGCCCCGCGCGGCGGACGAGCTCGACCGGCAGGCCGGCCCGCACCGTGCCCGGCGACAGGACCTTGAGGTAGGCCCCGGAGCGGCCCCGCTCCGTGAACCGGCGCAGCCAGCCGCGCACCTCCATGCTCGCGCGGAACGTGCCGCAGGGGATGCGGGCGTCCGTGACCTGCAGCAGCACCTCGCCGATCCGCCAGACGTCGCCCAGCCGCGCTCCGTCGACGTCGAAGCCCGAGAGCGTGAGGTTCTCCCCGAACGAGCCGTCGGGGATCTCCCGCCCCAGCTCCTGTGCCCAGAAGTCCAGCTCCTCGCGCGCGAACGCGTACACGGCCTGGTCGGTGCCGCCGTGGTACTTGCCGTCCCCGATGAAGTCCCCGGCCAGGCCCGAGCCGAGACCGCCCCGGCGCGGTCCGGGTTCGCGGACCTGCACCGGACCGTCCACGGGGCGCTTGCGGATGCCCGTGGGCCGGTTCCGTCTGGCAGGGTTCGCCTCCGCCCGGCCGACGTTGACGCTCTCGACGCGGGCGGTCATGAGCGGTCCTCCTTCCCGGGGCCCGGAGCCCCGCCGGTGCGCTCCTCGAGCTCGTTGTGGTGGGTCGGAGAATACACCGCCGAGCCGATCAGGTAGCCCGACCGGACGACCGCCATGGCCCCCACGGAGGAGGTCACGAGCTGGAGCAGCACCGCGGCCATCAGCTTGACCGCGGTGGTGACCCCCGGGATGAAGAAGAAGACGCCGAGGAGGATGAGGGCGATGCCCACGCCGGCGGCGGTGGCCACGGCCGAGGACCGGGTGTAGAGGTCGGGCAGCCGCACGATCCCCACCATGGCGGTGAGGAACACGAGGGAGCCGAGCACGATCAGCACCTGGCCGGCGACGCTCATCCACAGGTGCTCGTGCAGGACCGGGTCGAAGACCACGCTCACCGCCTCCCGTTGGTCAGCGCCCGGGCGAGCGAGACCGTGGCCAGCAGGCCCACCAGCGTGGCCACGAGCACCAGGTCGAACACGGCCCGGCTGCGCACCAGGACCCCGATCAGGGCGATCAGCCCGATCACCGAGAAGAACAGCAGGTCGGAGGCGATCACGCGGTTGGCGTCGTTGGGGCCCACGAACATGCGGACGCCGGCGACCACGACGGACGCCGTCAGCACCAGCACGCCGAAGAGGATGCCGATCACGGAGGTGCTCCTTCCACCCGGACCGCGCGCAGCAGGCGGGTCTCGAACTCGCGGAGACGGCGCCGGGCCGAGTCCGGGTCGTTGTCGTACATGACGTGCACGTAGAGGTCGTGCCCCGGGGGGAGCCCGTCCTCGCCCCCGGCACGGGCGGCGGTGGCGAGGGTCAGGGTCCCCGGGGTCAGGGAGATGAGCACCGCCAGCGTGGCGGTCTCGAACTCGGTGCGGCACCGGCTCCGGCAGCGCACGACGATCGGGGACGACCGCTGCTGCACGGTGAACACATCGTGCATCACCGCGAGGTTGGAGACCAGGACCTCCCGGGCGAACCACAGCAGGAACCCCACGATGCGCGGCAACCACGTCACCCACTTCACGTCCCGAACACCGCCTCCACGTACGCCCGGGTGTCGACGAGCCCCTCGGCCGCCACGGCGGCGACCCCCAGGAGCAGCTCCCCGCCCACGCCGAGCACCAGGGTCACCAGGACCAGGACCAGCGCCGGCGCCACGAGCCGGGCGGGGATCCGCCGCTCCCGCACGCCGGCGGCCTCGAGGACCTCCCGGGCCGAGTCCTCCGGCTCGCCCAGGAACATCTTCCCCCAGACCTTGAGCATGGACAGCAGCGTGAACAGGCTCACCACCACCGCCAGCACCGCCACCGCCGCCCGCCCCTCCCCGAAGGCGGCGAGCACGAGGGACAGCTTGGCCACGAAGCCCGAGAACGGCGGCAGGCCGACCAGGGACATGGCCGCCGCGAAGAAGGCCACCGCGACCAGGGGCTCGCGCCGGAGCAGTCCCGTGACGTGGCCCAGGGGGTAGCGCCCGTAGCCGATCTCGACCGCGCCGATCGACAGGAACAGCGAGGCCTTCACGACCGTGTGGTGCAGCAGGTAGAAGATCCCGGCGGTCAGGCCCGCGGGGCCGAAGAGGGCGACCCCCAGCAGGATGTAGCCGATCTGGCTGACCATGTGGAAGGCCAGGACGCTGCGGGCGTCCTGCTCGCCCACCGCCCCCAGCACACCCACCACCATCGTCACGGAGAACAGCAGCAGACCGACCCACAGGAACTCCTCCGCGCCGTCGAACACCACGGCGTAGATCCGGTAGATCGCGTAGATCGCCACCTTGGTGTGCAGCCCGGAGAAGAGGGCCGTGACCGTGGGGGACATGAAGGGGTAGCTCCGGGCCAGCCAGCCGTGCACGGGCACCACGGCCGCCTTGACCGACAGGGCGAGGAGCACGACCGCGGCCGCGATCGCCACCGCGGAGTCCTCCGCGGCACGGCCGGCGAGCTCGGCCAGGTTCACGGTGCCGGCCACGCCGTAGACGAGGGCGACCCCGGCCACCAGCACGGTCGAGGCCAGCAGGTTGACCGTCACGTAGATCCGCGCGGACGTCACCTGCATCAGCCGCCCGCGGCCCCGGTGGGCGAGGATGATCAGCCCGTACGAGGGCAGGAGCATCGTCTCGACGAACACGAACAGGTTGAAGAGGTCCGCCGTCAGCAGCGCTCCGTTGAACCCGGCGGTCAGCACGAGCACCAGCGGCGCGAAGAACCGCTTGCGCGCCTGGTGGGAGACCACCCCGAAGCTCGCGCAGACCAGGGTGAGGCTGCCCGTCATCGTGAGCATCAGCGCCGTGAGCATGTCCGCGGCGAAGGGGATGGACACCCCCGGGGGCCACCGGCCCACGGCGTGGGCCAGGACGGCCGGTCCGTCCCGCAGGGCGATCACGAGCCACAGGGACGCCAGGACGTCCGCCCCCAGCACGCCCAGCAGCGTGGTCCGGGCGAGGCGCCCGGGATCGCCCAGCAGCACGAGCGCCCCCGCCGCGAGCAGCGGGACGACGACGAACAGCGGGAGCAGCTCCGCGCTCACGGACGACCACCCGGGGACCGTCTCCTCCCGGCCGGGTGGCTGCCGCGGCGGCGCGCGGCAGGAGGGCGGAGCTCGTCGGCCGCGAGCGCCGAGGACCCCCCGGCGTCGTCGATGAAGGTCGGGGTCTCCGTCTCCCGGCCGGTGAGCTCGAGATCGGTGTCGTCGTCGGCGTCGCCGGTCACCGCGAGCACCAGCAGGTAGATCGTCACGGCGAACGAGATGACGATGGCGGTCAGCACGAAGGCCTGGGGCAGCGGGTCGGCCGTGGTCGCCGGGTCGGGGCCGCCCCCGAGCGCCTCGCCGCGCCGGTCGGCCCCGCCGGCGGCCAGGATGATCAGGTTCACAGCGTGGCTGAGGAACATGAAGCCGATGACCACGCGGACCATGCCCCGGCGCAGCATCATGAACACTCCTCCGGCCACGAGCACGCCGACGGTCAGGGCGATCGCCATCAGGGCTCCTTCCGGGGGGCGCGGCCCGCCGCGCGGAAGGGGTCCGGGCGTTCCGGCAGCGGCGGACGGGTGCGGTCGTGCTCGTCGTGCACCGTGCCGGCCGGTGCCGTCTCGCTGCTGTGCGGTCGGGACGTGGTGCTCGTGGCGGGGGGCCCGGAGCGCAGCACCGAGGAGACGGAGCCCGCGCGGCGCAGGGGAAGGGGCTCCTTCTCGTCGACGCCGAGCCGGCTGATGGCGGCGACGATCACCCCGACCACGGCGAGGTAGACGCCGACGTCGAACACGAGCGCCGTGGTGACCTTCAGCCCGAGCACGTCGACGTGCAGGGGGCGGAGGAAGGAGCCCTCGAGCAGACCCAGCAACCCGACGACGACGGCGACCACGACGCCCGCGCCGATGAACTGCGTGTAGGGCAGGCGCATGCGGCTGACGCGGTCGTCGGCGGCCGTGAGGTAGACCAGGGCGATGCCGGCGGCGCCGATCAGGGCGGAGATGAACCCCCCGCCGGGGGCGTCGTGCCCGCGCAGCAGGAAGAAGAGGGACAGCGCCACGATGACGGGGCCCAGGGTGCGGGCGGTGACGCGCAGGACCACCATGTTCTCCCGGGGGCTGCGGATCGGCGAGTCGTCCGGTTCGGTGATCGGGCTCGGCCGCTTGGGGAGCAGGCCGCGGGACTCGATGGCCACCACGATGGCGAGGCCGGCCACGCCCAGCACCGTCAGCTCGCCGAGGGTGTCCAGGGCGCGGAAGTCCACGAGGATCGTGTTGACCACGTTCGTGCCGCCCGTCTGCTCCTCGCCCTGCTCGAGGAAGTACCGACCGGCGGGGGACAGGCCCCGCCGGTCCGTGAGCAGCCAGGTGGCGGCCGCCGCGCCCGCGCCCGCCAGGACCGCCACGGCCGCCGCCACCCATCCCCGGACCTCGCCGGTGCGGTGGAACGTGGAGGGCAGCCGGTTGAGCAGCAGGACGATGACCACCACGGTGAGCACCTCCACGAGCAGCTGCGTCAGGGCGACGTCGGTGGCCCCGAGGGCGTAGAACCACAGGGCGACCGCGAAGCCGACGTCGCCCGCGATGGTCAGCAGTCCCACCCGGCTGCGGGCCCGCAGGGCGAGCGCCACCCCGATGAGCACGAGGACCAGCAGGACCCAGTCGGTGAGGGTGGACGGGTCGCCGTAGAGTCCGGGCACCTCCACCGTCAGCAGGCCCACGGCGGCGAGCGCCACGAGCGCGACGACGGGCGGCATCAGGTGCCGGCGGGGCACGTCGGAGCGGGTGGGCCGGCCGACCTGCTCCCCCAGGGCGATGGACCCGCGGCGGAAGGCCTCCACCACGGCGACGCCGGTCACGGGGAACGACCGCCCTCCCAGGAGGCGGTCCACGGGCCGGCGCCCGAGCACGAGCACGCCGCCGAGGACGAACACGGCCAGCGACATGAACAGCTCCGGGGACCACCCGTGCCACAGGCCGAGGTGCGGTTCGGCCCCGTCCCCCGCCACGGCGGTCGAGGCGGCGCCCAGCAGCGGTTCGGCGGCGGCGCCCGCGAGGCCGAGGACCGGCCCCGCCAGGGCGACCACGGCCACGGGCGCCAGGAAGGCCGCCGACGCCTCCCGGGGAGCGTCCGCCGGGACCCGGCCGGGCAGCACCGTGAGCATCCGGGCCGAGTACGCGAACGTGCAGGCCGCGGCGAGCACCGCCACGGCCCCCACGAGCCACGCGGCCGCGGCCGGGGCGGGACCGTGGGCCATGGCCTTGAACATCGCCTCCTTGGAGACGAAGCCGAACAGCGGGGGCAGACCCGCCATCGAGGCCGCGGCGAGGACCATGGTCCCGGCGGTCACGGGCATGCTGCGGGCCAGCCCGGACAGTGCGCGCAGGTCGCGGGTGCCGGCCTGGTGGTCGATCACGCCGACGGCCATGAACAGCGCCGCCTTGAACAGCGCGTGGGCGGCCACGTGAACGGCGGCGCCGACGGCCGCGTACTCGGTGCCGATGCCGATGGTCGCCGTCAGGAAGCCCAGCTGGCTCACCGTCGAGTAGGCCAGCAGCTCCTTGAGGTCGTGGCGCTGCAGCGCGAGGACCGCCCCCATCAGTGCCGTGAGCAGCCCGACCGACACGAGCAGCACGTTCCACACCGGCACGTCGTGCAGCGCCTCCGTGAAGCGGAGCATGAGGTAGATGCCGGCCTTCACCATCGCCGCCGCGTGCAGGTAGGCGCTCACCGGCGTGATCGCCACCATCGCGTCCGGGAGCCAGGCGTGGAACGGGAACTGCGCGGACTTGGTGAAGGCCGCCAGGGCCACGAGCACGGCGACCAGCGCCGCGAGGCCGGGGGACGCGTCCCACACACCGTCCGTGAGCACGGCGCTGAGCCGGGTGGTCCCCGTCGCGGCCCACATCACGGCCACCGCGGTGAGCAGGCACAGCCCGCCGGCCGCGGTGACCAGGAACGTCCGGATCGCGGGGTCGCGGCCCTCCGGCCCCGAGCGGGCGATCAGCAGGAACGAGCACAGCGTGGTGAGCTCCCACGCCACGAACAGGACCACGAGGTCGTCGGCGAGGACCAGCGCGAGCATCGCCGCCGCGAAGAACGTCATCAGGGTGTAGAAGGACGCGTGGCCGCCGTCGCCCAGGTAGCGGCTGGACCAGGCGAGGACCACCGCGCCGATCACCAGCACGAGCAGCCCGAAGAGCAGCCCGAGCCCGTCGAGGCGCAGGTGGAGGGAGATCCCGAGGGTGGGCATCCACGGGACCTGCTGGAGCACGTCCTCCGGGTCCGTCCGGTCGTTCCACACGGACCCGAGACCACCCGCGAGGGCGAGCAGGCCCGCGGCGAGCGGCCAGCCCGCGTCCCGGCCCGCGAGGCGGCCGAGCACGCCGGCCGCAGGCACCAGCAGAACCGCGAGAGCGAGGATGACGAGGAGGGACACGCCTGGCAACCGTCCGGTCGAAGGGAGGGAACGAGGTGGGCGGATCCGGCGGAGGCCTCGGTGCGGACCCCGGAACGGGTCCGCCCGGTGTCAGCGCCGCGGTTTCAGGGAGCTCGACCCCGCCGAGGGGACGACCGGGGTGGCCTGCGTCTCGGCCTCCGGCTCGACGGCCGCCCCGCCCTCGGCCTGCTCGGAGGGGCTCGTGGGCCCCCGGTCCCCGTGCTCGCCGCCGTGCTGGCCGGCGCCGGTGCGACGGGAGGGCAGGGACGGACGGCGGCGTGCGGTCGCGCCGGGCGCGCGCGGGGCGTCGTTGATCTCGGTGACGGACACGGCCATCGCGTTGAGCGCGAGGCCGGCGAGCACGAACACCCATGCCGTCCTGGGGTACCACGCCAGGGCGAGGACCACTCCGACCACGACGAGGGCGATGGAGGTCAGGTAGGCGGGGGTCAGAACGCGCTGGACGTTGAACTTCATGGTTTCCATTCCACCACGCGCGCGCGGGGATCGACCAACGCGGCCGGGCGTTTCTCCGGTGCGGCGCCGGGAGCCCTGGCCGGGGCGCCTCCTGGCGTATACCGTCAGCGGCATGGACGACCTCGACCCCGGGCTGCTCGAGCTGGCGCGCTCCGCCCGCACCGTGACCGTGCTCTCCGGCGCCGGGATGTCGGCGGAGAGCGGGGTGCCCACCTTCCGCGACGCCGGCACCGGGCTGTGGGCGCGCTGGTCCCCCGAGGAGCTGGCCACCCCCGAGGCGTGGGACGCCGATCCGGAGCTCGTCTGGTCCTGGTACCTCTGGCGGGCCCGTCAGCTGCGCCGGCTCCGCCCGAACGCCGGGCACCGGGCGGTCGCCCGGTGGGCGGACCGGGCCCACGTCCACGTGGTCACCCAGAACGTCGACGACCTCCATGAGCAGGCGGGCTCCACGGTGCTCGCCCACCTGCACGGCAGCCTGTTCGCGTTCCGCTGCTCCGTCTGCGACGCCCCGTTCCCGGAGCACCTCGTCCCCGGCCTGGCGGCGCCGGACGGCCCGGAGTCGCCGCCCGGCGCCGGGGAGCCCCTGCCCGAGGAGCCCGCCCGCGTGCTGCCCCCGGCGTGCCGCGCCTGCGGCGGGCCGGTGCGGCCCGGGGTCGTGTGGTTCGGCGAGCTGCTGCCGGAGGGGGCCGTGGACCGGGCCGCCTCGGCCGTCGCGGCGGCGGACCTCGTGCTCGTCGTGGGCACCTCCGGACTCGTGCAGCCCGCCGCGTCCCTGCCGCTCCTCGCCGCCGGCCAGGGCACGCCCGTGGTCGAGATCAACCCCGAGGACACCGTGCTCACCCCGCACGCGGACCACACCGTGCGGGCCGGGGCCGCCGAGGCCCTCCCCCGCCTGCTGCCCCCGCGGGACGACCGGTCCCCGTCGGCCCCGCCTCCGGGCACCGGCCGCTGACCGCCGGCCGCCTGCTGCTGAGCACCGGGGACCGACGGCCCTGGAGCGACGGCCCGGGGACCGATTGCTGAGAGCAGAAAGCACGCTGTCCTTCTTGTCAGCGCGCGGCGGCGGGCGGAGACTGATCGACGGACACCGGGCCGGGTGCCCTGCTCCCGGCCCTCCCCGACAGCCCCGGGCTGTCCCTCCACGAAAGGCACGGTCCATGACCCAGTCCACGACGCAGTCCCCGACCCTCCCCCTGCACGACGGCCACACCATCCCGCAGCTCGGCTACGGCGTGTGGCAGGTCGACGCCGACATCGCCGAGGACGTGGTGGGCCAGGCCCTCGAGGCCGGCTACCGCCACATCGACACCGCCATGATCTACGGCAACGAGGAGGGCGTGGGCCGGGCGATCGCGAAGAGCGGCGTCCCGCGCGACGAGATCTTCGTGACCACCAAGCTCTGGAACGACGACCACGGCCACGACGCCGCCCTGAAGGCGATCGACGCCTCCCTGGAGCGCCTCGGCCTGGACCACGTCGACCTCTACCTCATCCACTGGCCCACGCCGCAGCGCGGCAAGTATGTGGAGACCTGGAAGGCGCTCCAGGAGATCCGCGACAGCGGCAAGGCCCGGTCCATCGGCGTCTCCAACTTCCCCCGCGAGGAGCTGCAGGAGATCATCGACGCGACGGGCGTGGTTCCCGTGGTGAACCAGGTGGAGCTGCACCCGTACTTCAACCAGGCCGCGCTGCGGGACTTCAACGCCTCCCACGGCATCCTCACCGAGGCGTGGTCCCCGCTGGGCCAGGGCGGCGACCTGCTCAAGGACCCGGTGATCAGCTCGATCGCCCGCAAGCACGGCGCCACCCCGGGGCAGGTCATCATCGCCTGGCACCTGGCGCTCGGCAACGTGGTCTTCCCCAAGACCGTCACCCCGGAGCGGATCCGCGAGAACTACGCGGCCCTCGACGTCCGCCTGGACGACGAGGACGTCCAGGCGATCAACGGCCTCGACAACGGAGGGCGGATCGGCGCGGACCCGAAGGACTTCAACTGATCCGGGGCTCCACCCGGTGACGACCGGGGCGCGACGACCCGGGCGCGACGCCCCGGGCGCGACGACCGGGGCGGCGGCGGGAGCACCGTCGCCCCGGGCGCCGTCCGTGGAGGCACCGACCGGAACGGACGGCACGGGCGCGCGGCGGGGCCGCCCGCGCGGAGTCCGTGCGCCGGGCTCCGCGCGCCGGAGTCCGAGCGCCGGGCTCCGCGCGCCGATTGGCGCGAACCGCGCCGGCGGGTGAACCATGATGGTCATGAACCACGACACGTCCCGTGAGGGCGACGGCACCACCAGCGCCACCGCTCCGCACGGCAACCCCGACAACATCCCGGGCGCGGACCTGCCCCGCCCCGACGAGAAGACGTTCTTCGGCCAGCCCCGCATGCTGGCGAACCTGTTCAGCGTCGAGCTGTGGGAGCGCTTCTCCTTCTACGGCATGCAGGGCATCGTCCTGCTGTACATGTACTTCGCCGCGACCGAGGGCGGACTGGGCATCGACCGCGCCACGGCCGCGGGCATCGTGGGCGCCTACGGCGGCGCCGTCTACCTGTTCGCCATCCTGGGCGGGTGGGTGGCCGACCGGCTGCTGGGCTCCGAGCGGACGATGTTCGTCAGCGGCGTGCTCATCATGGCCGGGCACGTCTCGCTCGCGCTCGTCCCCGCGGTCGCGGGGCTCACGGCGGGCCTGATCCTCATCGCGATCGGCTCGGGCGGGCTCAAGGCCACGATCACCAACCTGGTGGGCGCCCTCTACGACCGCCAGGACCCCCGCCGCGACGCCGGCTTCTCGATCTTCTACATGGGCGTGAACATCGGCGGGCTCCTCGGACCGCTCCTGACGGGCTTCGCGCAGAAGACCTGGGGCTTCCACCTGGGCTTCGGCCTGGCCGCGGTCGGCATGGCCTTCGGCCTGACCCAGTACGCACTGGGCCGCCGGCGGCTCCCCGACGAGGTCCACCACGTGCCCAATCCCCTGCCGCGCGAGCAGTACGGGAAGTGGGTGGGAATCGCCGTGGCCGCCGTCGTCGTCGTCGTGGCCGCCGTCCTCACGGGGGCGCTGAACGCGGCCAACCTGGCCGACGTGGTCGTGGGCGTGATCGTGGTGGCGGCCGTGGCGCTGTTCGCCCTCCTGCTCACGAGCAGGAAGGTCGACGACGACGAGCGCTCCCGCGTGCGGGCGTTCATCCCGCTGTTCATCGGCTCGGCCGCCTTCTGGGCGCTGTTCCAGCAGCAGTTCACGGTGATCACGATCTACTCGGACACCCGGCTGGACCGCGCACTCGGCGACTGGACCATGCCGATCTCGTGGGTCCAGTCCTTCAATCCCTTCTTCATCATCCTGCTCGCGCCGGTGTTCGCGGTGCTGTGGACGAAGCTGGGCGACCGCCAGCCCGGCACGCCCACCAAGTTCGGCCTCGGCATCGTGCTGATGGGATCGGCGTTCCTGATCTTCCTGCCCATGGTCGGGGTGTCCTCGGTGCCCGTCCTGTGGGCCGCGCTGATCCTGCTGGTCGCCACCCTGGGCGAGCTGATGGTCTCCCCGGTGGGCCTGTCCCTGTCCACCCGGCTGGCCCCGCGGGCCTATCCCGTGCTGATGGTCGCCCTCTTCTACCTGTCGGTGGCCCTCGGCACGGCCCTGTCCGGCGCGCTGGCCGGCTACTACAGCGAGCAGACCGAGGCGGCGTACTTCGGGACGCTGGGCGCCGTCACGATCGTCATCGGCGCCACCCTGCTCGTGCTGTCCCGCTGGATCCGGCGGATGATGCGCGGAGTGCGCTGACGGCCGGGACGGGCACCCGCTGTCAGGGGCCGGACGGGCCGCCGACGACGTCCCGCACGACCTCCGCGGCGGGGACCTCCCGGGCGGCCGCGAAGTGCGGGCCGGCCCACAGAGAGATGGCCTCGGGGTCCCCGGCCGCGGCCGCAGCCGCCCGGATGGGCTTCGTCAACTGGTTGACCTGCGGATATGCCGCTGGAGCAATGTTCGTGAAGCGCTCGACGAAGCCGTTGCGCACGCCCCGCGCCAACCGGCCCGAGAACGCCCGGGTCACGGCGGTCTCCGTGTAGCGGCCCGAGCCGAGGGCCTCCCGGTACGCGGCGGAGGTCCCCGCCTCGGGCGTGCGCAGCAGCAGCGTGCCGACCTGGACGGCGTCCGCGCCGGCGGCCCGGGCCGCGTCCGCCTCCGCCGCCGAGGCGATGCCGCCCGCGGCCACGAGCGGGACCTCCACGGCGGCGCGGACCGCGGCGACGAGCTCGGCCAGGGGCTCCTCGCCCGGGACGTCCTCCGTGCGGTGGGTGCCCCGGTGCCCGCCGGCGGCCGGGCCCTGCACCGTCAGCAGGTGGGCGCCGGCCCGCACCGCGGCCTCGGCCTCCGGCACCGAGGTCACCGTGACGGACGTCGCAACACCCGCCGCCGCGAGCCGCTCCAGCACGGGGGCCGCCGGCAGCCCGAAGGTGAAGGAGACGACCGGCACCCGCAGCTCCTCCACGAGCTCGAGCTTGGCCGCCCATCCGTCGTCGTCGGCCGGGTCCGTGTCCGGCAGCTCCACGCCGTACCGGCGGGCCGTGTCCTGCAGGGCCTCCCGGTAGGCCCCGACGGACAGGTGCACGGCGGGATCGACCGCCGTCCCGGGCGCCGCGGTGTTCGCCGCCTGCGGGACGAACAGGTTCACGCCGAAGGGGCCGTCGGTCAGTTCCCGCACCGTCTCGACGTCGGCGCGGACGCCGTCCACCGGGCGGTTGCCCGCGGCCAGGAACCCCAGTCCGCCGGCGGCCGTGACGGCCGCGGCGAGCGCGGGGGTCGAGGGCCCTCCGGCCATGGGCGCGCCCACGAACGGGACGGACAGGTCGTTCAGCCGGAAGAGGTACGGGGTGCTCACCATGCCACCAGGCTAGGCAGACGGAGGGGGCGCGTCACCCCTGGGCGCGGCACAGGACGTGGCATAGGCTGTGGCCACGATCACCCGCCGCCGAGGTCCGCCGCCCGACACCACCGATTCGAGGCATCCGATGGCCCAGTCCGCCGACTCCAAGACCCGGTCCCGCCCGCAGCCCGAGCTCAAGCGCGTCATGGGCCCCGGCCTGCTCCTGCTGTTCATCGTCGGCGACATCCTCGGCACCGGCGTGTACGCCCTGACCGGCAACATCGCCGGCGAGATCGGTGGTGCTGCCTGGGCCCCGATCCTCGTGGCGTTCATCGTCGCCACCATCACGGCGTTCTCCTACCTCGAGCTCGTGACCAAGTACCCCGGCGCCTCGGGTGCCGCGCTGTACACGCACAAGGCGTTCGGCGTCCACTTCGTCACCTTCCTGGTGACGTTCGCGGTGCTCAGCTCGGGCCTGACCTCCGCCTCGACGGCCGCCTCGGCCGTGGCGTCGAACTTCGCCCGCGGCTTCGGCCTCGAGGTGACCACCACGACCATCACCGTGATCGCCGTGGTCTTCATCGCGATCCTGTGCGCCATCAACATCCGCGGCGTCACCGAGGGTCTCGCCTTCAACGTGGTGCTGACGTCCATCGAGCTCACCGGGCTGCTCATCGTGATCCTCGTGGGCTTCTGGGCGTCCTTCCAGGGCCAGGCCGACTTCAGCCAGACGATGGTCTTCGAGACCTCCGAGGACAAGGGCATCTTCCTCGCGCTGACCGCCGTGACCTCGCTCGCCTTCTTCTCCTTCGTGGGCTTCGAGGACTCCGTGAACATGGTCGAGGAGACCAAGAACCCCAGCCGCGACTTCCCGCGGGTGATGCTCTTCGGCCTGGGCCTGACAGGCGTCGTCTACATCCTGGTGTCCATCTTCACCGTGGCGGTGGTGCCCATCGGGGTGCTCGGCGAGTCCACCACGCCGCTGCTGGACATGGTCCGGATCGGGGCCCCGAACATCCCGATCGACACCATCTATCCGTTCCTGACGATCTTCGCCGTGGCGAACACCGCCCTGATCAACATGCTCATGGCCTCCCGGCTGCTCTACGGCATGTCCCGCCAGGGCGTGCTGCCGGACTTCCTGGGCCACGTGCTGCGCGGCCGGCGCACCCCCTGGTCGGCCATCGTGTTCACGACCCTCCTGGCGATGGCCCTGATCGTCGTGATCAACAACCTCCTGGGCAGCGGCACGGCCAGCGCCCTCGGCGGCACCACGGCCCTCCTGCTCCTGGGCGTGTTCACCATCGTCAACATCGCGGCGATCATCCTGCGGAAGGACCACTCCCCCACCCACGACTACTTCCACGCCCCCCGGGTCCTGCCCTACCTGGGCGCCATCACCTGCGCCTATCTCGTGGGGCCGTGGGCCCAGGACCTCATCGAGTACCAGATCGCCGTGGTCCTGCTGCTGATCGGGCTGGCCCTGTGGCTCGTCAACTTCCTCTACGACCGCCTGTTCCTCGGCCGCAAGGTCCGGTTCGAGCACCCGGAGGACCTCGCCCGCATGGAGGACGAACCCGAGGGGACCGACCCGCACCGCGGCCCCTGAGCCGGCCGTCCACCGCCCCCTGCCGCGCCGCTACCCGAGGAGAACCCGTGACCGTCGTCGTCGGATACATGCCCACCGCCCCCGGACACGCCGCCCTGGACGCGGCCATCCTGGAGGCCGAGCGCCGCGGCACCGACCTGATGGTGGTGCAGCCGCGGCCGAAGCGCCACCAGCCCCCCGAGATCGGCGCGGACATCGACGTGGAGCAGGAGAAGCTCACCCGCTCGGGGCTGCGCTACGAGCTGCGGGAGCCCGAGCACGACAGCGACCCCGCCGACGTCATCCTCGACACCGCCCGTGACTCCCGGGCCGAGCTCATCGTGCTGGGCATCCGGCGGCGCTCGCCCGTGGGCAAGATCATCATGGCCAGCACGGCCCAGCGCGTCCTGCTCGAGAGCCCCTGCCCGGTGCTGTGCGTCAAGGCCGTCTACGACTGATCCGGGATTTTATTTCTGTTTTCGAAATATTAGGCTGGTCCCAGACCCCGGCGCCTCCGGTCCCGCGCGGGGGTCCGTCGGTCTCCGCGGCTCCGACCTGCTCCAGCCGCACCCGAAAGGCCCGCCATGACCACCTCGGCCCCTCCTGCATCCCGCCCTGCCCCCTGGGCCGAGGCCCCCGAGCCGCCCCGGCGTCCCCGCTGGGCCACGCTGCTGCGGATCCTGCTGCCGGCGCTGCTGATCGTGGGGTGGCTCGCGGTGGCGGGCGTGGGCGGGCCCTACTTCGGGAAGATCTCCGAGGTCTCCACCAACGACCAGTCCAGCTTCCTGCCCGAGTCCACCGAGTCCACGCAGGTCACGCGGCTGCAGAGCGAGTTCCGGGACTCGGAGGCGATCCCGGCGATCGTCCTCCTCGTCCGGGAGGGCGGGCTCGACGACGCGGACCGGGCGTGGGCCGAGGAGGCCGCCGCCGCCGTGCAGGAGAGCGGCCTCGCCGAGGGCCAGACCTCGCCGCTGATCCCGTCGGAGGACGGGGAGGCCTTCCAGCTCGTCGTGCCCCTGCCCGACGGCGAGGTCGTCGACGACGTCGAGGCCCTCGCGGACCGGTTCGAGCAGGACCGCCCCGAGGGCCTGCAGAGCTACATCACGGGCCCCGCCGGCTTCACGGCCGATCTCGTGGCCGGCTTCGCCGGCATCGACGGGCTCCTGCTGGGCGTGGCCCTGGCCGTGGTCTTCGTGATCCTCCTCGTGGTGTACCGGTCCCCCGTGCTGCCCGTCCTGGTGCTGCTCACGTCCGTCTTCGCCCTCAGCGCCGCGATCCTGGTCGTGTACTGGCTGGCGGCCAACGAGCTCGTGACCATCAGCGGACAGGTGCAGGGCATCCTGTTCATCCTGGTGGTCGGCGCCGCCACCGACTACTCGCTGCTGTACACGGCCCGGTACCGGGACGCCCTGCTGCACCACCGGCGACGGACGGACGCCACCCGGGCGGCCCTCCGGGGCTCGGTCGAGCCGATCGTCGCCTCCGGCGCCACCGTCATCGCGGGCCTGCTGTGCCTGCTGCTGTCCGACCTCGCCTCCAACAAGGCGCTGGGCCCGGTGGCGTCCGTCGGCATCGTCATGTCCATCCTGGCGGCCCTGACCTTCCTGCCCGCCGTCCTCCACGCCACGGGACGGGCGGCCTTCTGGCCGTTCCGGCCCCGCTACGACGCCTCCGGCACGGAGCGCGTGCGCGTGGTCGAGCACGGTCCCGGCAGCCGCCCGACCGTCGAGGGCCGGGGCGTGTGGGCCTCGGTGGCCCGGTTCGTGGCCCGGGCCCCGCGGGCGATCTGGGTGGTGACCACGGTGGTGCTCCTCGCCCTCGCCGGGTTCAGCACCCAGTTCCAGGCCTCGGGCGTGGAGCAGAGCGAGCTCGTGCTCGGCGAGTCCCAGGCCCGGGACGGCCAGGAGGCCCTGGCCCAGCACTTCCCGGGCGGTTCCGGCAGCCCCGCGGTCCTGCTGGTGCCCACCGGTTCCCTGGACGCCGCGGTCGAGGTCGTCGAGGACACCGAGGGGGTCGCCGGTGTCGTCGCCGTCTCCGCGGACTCGCCCTCCGGCACCCTGCCCCTCGGGGAGGACGCTCCCCCGCCGGCGGGGCCCTTCGCCGGGGCCGAGCCGACCGAGGCCCAGGGGCTCTACCAGCTCCAGGCCACGCTGTCCGACGCCGCCGACTCCCCGGAGGCCGAGCAGACCGTCCGCGAGCTGCGGGAGAGCCTGCACGCGGCCGACGAGGAGATCCTCGTGGGCGGCACCACGGCGACGAACATCGACACCAACGAGACCTCGATCGCCGACCGCACGCTGATCATCCCCGTGATCCTCGGGGTCATCACCCTGATCCTCATGCTGCTGCTGCGCTCCGTCCTGGCGCCGGTGCTGCTGATCCTCACGACCGTGGTCTCCTTCTTCACGGCCCTGGGCGTCTCCGCCCTGGTGTTCAACCACGTCCTGGACCTGCCCGGGGCGGATCCCTCGGTCCCGCTCTTCGGCTTCGTCTTCCTCGTGGCGCTGGGCATCGACTACAACATCTTCCTGATGTCCCGGGTGCGGGAGGAGACGCTGGTCCACGGCACCCGGGCGGGCATCCTCCGGGGACTGACCCTCACCGGCGGGGTGATCACCTCGGCCGGCATCGTGCTCGCGGCCACGTTCGCGGCACTGGCCGTCATCCCGATCATGTTCCTCGTGCAGCTGGCGTTCATCGTGGCGTTCGGCGTGCTCCTGGACGCCCTGATCGTCCGGTCGCTGCTCGTGCCGGCACTGACCTACGACATCGGCCGGGCCATCTGGTGGCCCTTCCACCGGCGGACCGAGCCCTGAGCGGTGGCGCCCGAGCCGTCGCACCGGGCGCCCCCGCCGCAGGACCCGTGACGCCCCTGCGTCCCGGGCGGCCCTGCCGATCCGGCGGCCGGCGCTCCTCCCGGCCGGGCCGGGCGGTGCGTCAGGCGGCGCGGTGGTCCGCCCGCCGGGCCACGACCGGCACCCGGGCGGTGTCGGGACGAGCGGTCTCCGCGGGGTTTCCCGCGACGACGGGCTCCTGGTCGACGTCGTGCCACACCGCGTCCTCCTGCCGCCAGCCGAATCCGTAGGCCAGGGCGGGCACGAGGTGGTTGGCGAGCCCGCAGCCCACGGCGACACCGGCCCACGCGACGGGGAAGGACGCGAGGACGTCGAGGGGGTAGTGCACGCCCAGGTAGAGCCGGGACAGCCCGACGAGCACGGCGGTGACCAGCCCGGCGACGAGCGCGGTGGAGGCGAGCCTCGACCGGCGCACGGCGAGGCCGAAGGCCACCGCGATGGCCAGGGCGGCTCCCGCGTGCCCCGAGGGGAAGGACGTGAGGCCCTCCACGAGGACGAGCGGCTCCGGGGACGCCGCGGCCGCCGGCCGGGGGCGGCCGACGGCGACCTGCACCATCCCGACCGCGGCCCAGCCGGCGAGCGCGGTGACCGCGAAACCGGCGGCGTCCCACGGGCGCCGGCGCGCGAGGGCGAGCCAGGCCGTGAGGGCGGCGATGATCGCGAACGCCCCGGGGGTGGAGAACGCGTGGTGCAGCACGAGCGCCAGGGCGTCGAGGACGCCGAGGCGTGCCGCGTCGAGCCGGTGCAGGACCTCGGTCTCCTGGGCCGCGATCCCCGGGGAGTACACCAGGAGCCGTCCCACGGTCGCCGTGGCCAGCACGACGATGAAGGGGACGACCACCCACTGGTGCAGCTGGGGGAGGGACCAGGTGGAGCGGGCCGGCCGGGGGGAAGAATGCTGCGCCGGTTGTGCCATGCCCACCACCATGGCACACGTCACGTCGGCCGGATTCCCGCGCGCCCGGTTGGCAAGAGAGTTCGGGAAGAATTGCCCGAATCGGTACAGAGAATGACAAATCATGAAGCTTGCGGCCGGGAATTCCTCTGCCCGGGCGTTCGTGTGACGTTCTGCGTCCCCTGCGGCCCCTGTTCGCTCCCCATCATCCGGAAAAGAGTGATGTCTCTGTTCTTCCGTGCCGTTCCACGTGGAACCGCGCGAAAGAAGTTCATGGTCAAACTAAAAAGGCTGATCAGCACGGCGGACACCCCATCCGCCGGGGAACTGGCGTCCGACGCCGCCCGAGGGACCTGTCCCCCGATCAGGGGACAGCTCGTGCCGGTCCCGAGCGCCGCTAGACTGGGCCGCCACTCCCACCCCGCCGCCGACCCGCGAGGAGCACCCGTGTTCAAGAAGGACCCGTCCCGCAGCACCCGACCGGCCCTCTCCCACGCCGAGGCCGTGCAGCACGTGCAGGAGGGCGGGGTGGCCGTCTACTGGCGGCCCGGCTGCCCCTTCTGCGGCATGCTCGAGCGCGGGCTCGGCGCCGACGCCGGGCGGGCCGCGTGGACGAACATCTGGGAGGACCGGGACGCCCTCGCGTTCGTCGAGTCCCTCAACGACGGCAACGCCACCGTCCCCACGGTGGTGACCCGCAGCGAGCACTTCGTCGCGGCCTCCCCCGCCCAGGTCGCCGCGACCAGGGCACTCATCGCGGAGGCCGCCAAGGTGCTCTGAGCCCCCTGCGGACGGGAGAAACCGGGTCGTCCCCCTGTCTTCAAGCCGTGAACACGGATTAGGATGACATTCCTCTCGACGTTCACCGGTGAAAGAGGGCGCTGATGTCCGAGCCCGTGGGGTTCCCCGTTCCGCCCGGTTCGCAGACGTCCCTGCGCAACGCGAACCAGCGCCGCGTGCTCGACACGGTGCGCCGTGACGGGCATCTGACCCAGGCCCAGATCTCCCGGCGCACCGCGCTGGCGCCCTCGACCGTGTCCAACATCGTGCACCAGCTGATCGACGCCGGACTGCTCGTCATGGAGACGGACGGCGCCGGCCGCCGCGGCCAGCTCGTCGGCTTCCGCAGCTCGGCCGGCCACGTGGTCGGCATCGACGTGGGCCACCGCCACGTCACGGTGGCCGTCGCGGACCTGAACCAGCGGATCCTCGCCCAGCGGCGCCACGAGCTGCCCGACGAGCACCGCTTCGCCGAGGACCTCGAGCTGGTCGGCCGCACCCTCGGCGCCCTGCTCCGGGAGCACGGCACGCCCCGGTCCGGCCTGCTCGCCGCCGGGCTCACCCTCCCGGCCCCCGTGGACCTCGAGGGCCGGCTCGTCAGCGCGAGCGCGATCCTGCCCGCGTGGAGCGGGATCGACGTGCGCGAGGAGGCCGGCCGCCGGCTCGGGCTGCCCGTCGTCGTCGAGAACGACGCCAACGCGGGCGCCCTGGGCGAGCACGCCCGGGGCGCCGGACGCGGGGCCCAGCACATGGCCTACCTCAAGATCGGCCACGGCGTGGGCGCGGGACTGATCCTGAACGGCACCCTGTTCCGCGGCGCCACCGGGTCCGCCGGGGAGCTCGGCCACACCACCGTCGACGAGCACGGCAGGGTGTGCCGGTGCGGCAACCGCGGGTGCCTCGAGACCTACGTCTCCTCCCGGGACGTCACCCAGCTGCTGGCCGCCACCCACGGCGCCGACCTGACGGTGCCCGATCTCGTGGCGGCGGCCCTCGCGGGCGACGTGGGCTGCGGACGGGTCATCGGGGACACCGGCCGCCTGCTCGGCACGGCGGTGGCCAACCTGTGCAACACCATCAACCCGGAGCTCGTGGTCGTCGGCGGTGAGATCGCCCGGGCCGGTGAGCTGCTGCTCGCCCCGATGCGCGAGGTCGTCTCCCGCCAGGGCGTGCGCGGCAGCGTGCAGGAGCTGCGGATCGAGGCCGCCCGGCTGGGGATCGAGGCGCACGTGGCGGGCGCCGTGATCCTCGCGCTGCAGCACGCGGAGCTGCCCTCCGGGGCCGGTCCGGGCGGATGACGCGCCGCGCCACGCTCGTCTTCGACTAATGGACATTCTGCGCACCGAGTTTTAGTGTGGACCGCGTCACAAGAACCCGTCGGCGTCGGCGGGCGCGTCCACCCCGGGGTGCGGCGGTCGGCACGGGCCGGCTCCACGCCGATCTCCCCACCAGCAAGGGAGCTGTCCGATGAGCCAAGACGCCACGACCCCCACGGTCGAGGAGCACCCGAACACCTCGGCGGTCCTCCGGATCAGCATCATCGCCGCCTTCGGCGGCTTCCTCTTCGGCTACGACTCCGCCGTCATCAACGGCGCGGTCTCCGCGATCCAGGAGGAGTTCGGCGTCAGCCCGGGCCCCCTCGGCTTCGCCGTGGCCTCCGCGCTGCTCGGCGCGGCGGCGGGCGCCTTCTTCGGCGGCCGGGTGGCCGACGCCCTGGGCCGCGTCCCCGTCATGAAGATCGCCGCGGTGCTCTTCCTCGTCAGCGCGATCGGCTGCGGCGTGGTCGACAGCTTCGGCTGGCTGATCTTCTGGCGCATCGTGGGCGGCGTCGGCGTGGGCGTGGCCTCCGTCATCGCCCCCGCCTACATCGCGGAGGTCGCCCCCGCCGCGGTGCGCGGGCGGCTCGGCTCGCTGCAGCAGATGGGCATCGTGCTCGGCATCTTCATCTCCCTCGCCGTGGACGCCTGGCTCGCCGGGCTCGCCGGGGGCTCCACCGAGGAGCTGTGGCTCGGCCTCGACGCCTGGCGGTGGATGTTCATGGCGGAGGCCGTTCCGGCTCTCGCCTACCTGATCGGCGCCTTCACGATCCCGGAGTCCCCCCGCTACCTGGTGGAGGACGGCCGGCCGGAAGAGGCCCAGGCCGTGCTGGCCAACCTGCAGGGCTCCGCCTCGGCGACCGAGCGCGTGCGCCTCATCAAGGAGTCCCTCCGCAGCGAGCACAAGCCCCGGCTGTCCGATCTGAGGGGCCGGATGGCCGGCCTCAAGCCCATCGTGTGGGTCGGCATCGGCCTGGCGGCGCTGCAGCAGTTCGTGGGCATCAACGTGATCTTCTACTACTCGAACGTGCTCTGGCAGGCCGTGGGCTTCACCGAGTCGAACTCGTTCACCATCACCGTGATCACGTCCGTGGTCAACGTCGCGGTGACCATCGTGGCGATCGCCCTCGTCGAGAAGGTGGGACGGCGCCGGCTCCTGCTCGTCGGCTCGGCGGGCATGACCCTGATGCTGGCCACCCTCGCGGTCGTGTTCGCCACCGCGGACGTCGTGAACGGCCAGCCCGATCTCGGCCCGACCTCCGGCCCGGTCGCGCTCGTGGCCGCCAACCTCTTCGTGGTCTTCTTCGGCGTCTCCTG
This sequence comes from Kocuria rosea subsp. polaris, assembly GCF_001483755.1. Lineage (GTDB taxonomy): Bacteria > Actinomycetota > Actinomycetes > Actinomycetales > Micrococcaceae > Kocuria > Kocuria cellulosilytica. Next base: position 69,272 of record NZ_LQBK01000005.1, on the reverse strand, counting down.
GGGACCCATGATGTGGGTCCTGCTGGGCGAGATGTTCCCGAACCGGATCCGCGGCGCCGCGCTGGCCGTGGCCGGGTTCGTGCAGTGGATCGCCAACTGGCTGGTCACCGTGACCTTCCCCGCCCTGGCCGCCTTCTCCCTGGGCGTCGCCTACGGTCTCTACGCCTTCTTCGCGCTGATGTCCCTGCTCTTCACGGTCAAGATGGTCCGTGAGACCACCGGCATCGAGCTCGAGGACATGATGGACTGAGCGTCCCGCAGGACCGTCGGCGGTGGACCTCCCCTCACGGGAGGACCACCGCCGTCGTCGTTCCCGGGCCCGGCCGCACGGAGCACCGTGCCGGCCCGGGACCGCACGGCGCACCCCGGCCGCCGTGCGTGCTTCTTTACCGCTCCGTGACCCCCAGGACACGGTTCGTCCCCTTCATCGGGTATTTTCGAGAGAACTGCGCGAGGCCGGGATCCCCGACCCGGCTCCGGCCTGCCCAGCCCCACCACTCCATTTTCAACGGCGAAAAGGACCCACGTTGACCCAGACCACCGCGGACCCCGCATCCCCCGCACAGACCACTGCCCGCAAGTCGGCGGGCCACGTCATCGTGGACACGCTCGTGGCGCACGGCGTGCAGCGCACCTACGTGGTGCCCGGCGAGTCCTACCTGGACGTGCTCGACGGGCTGCACCGGTCCCCGATCGAGACGGTCGTGTGCCGCCACGAGGGCGGTGCGGCCTACATGGCCGAGGCCGACGGCAAGATGGGCCCCGTGCCCGGCGTGGCGATGGTGACCCGCGGCCCCGGCGCGGCCAACGCCCACGTGGGCCTGCACACCTCCTGGCAGGACTCCACCCCGATGGTCCTGTTCGTGGGCCTGATCCCCTTCGAGCACCGCGACAAGGAGGCCTTCCAGGAGTTCGACCCGCACGCCTGGTTCGACTCCGGGGCCAAGCGGGTGATGGTCCTCGACCACGCCGAGCGGGCCTCCGAGATCGTGGCCGAGGCCATGTTCGCCGCCAACTCCGGCCGGCCCGGCCCGGTGGTGGTCGGGCTGCCCGAGGACATCATCAAGGCCGAGATCGACGCGACCCTGCACCCGCCGATCCCCGTGGCCCACGGCGGGATGACCGTCAACGACTGGAAGGCCCTGCGCGAGGCCCTCTCGGCGGCGGAGAAGCCCCTGTTCGTGACCGGCGGCAACGACTGGACCCACGAGGGCGCGGCCGGGCTCACCACCTGGCTGGAGGAGCACCACCTGCCGGCCGCGGCCGAGTGGCGCACCGAGGGCACCGTCCCGTTCGACTCGGACTCCTACGTGGGCCCGATCGGCTACGGCCGCCCCCAGCCGACCTTCGACATGCTCGAGGAGACCGATCTGCTGGTCTTCGTGGGCACCGTGCCCGGGGACGTGATCACCAACGGGTTCCTGGTCCGCCAGGACTGGAACAAGAAGAACTTCCTGGTCACCATCGACCCCTCCCTGCGCGGGCGCTCCGGGCCGGTGTCCTACCAGATCGTGGCCAAGCCCGACGTGTTCGTCCGCGACCTGGTGCGCATCGACCTTCCGGCCAAGGAGGCGTGGAAGGAGTGGACCGCCCGGCTGCGGGCGCAGCAGGTCGAGTTCTCCACCCCCACCGCCACCCCCGGTGACGGCCCGGCGCGGATGGACACCCTCATGGCCGAGCTGGTCAAGGACCTCCCCGCCGACGCGATGGTGACCTTCGGCGCCGGTGAGCACACCAACTGGGCCCACCGCTACTTCCCCACCCGCGGCTACGCCTCGATGATCTCGGCCCGCAACGGCTCCATGGGCTACTCGGTGCCCTCCGCGGTGGCCGCGTCCCTGCGCCACCCCGGCCGGCGGGTGGTGACCATCGCCGGTGACGGGGAGTTCCTGATGAACGGCCAGGAGCTGGCCACCGCCACCCAGTACGGGGCCACCCCGCTGGTGATCGTGATGGACAACCAGGAGTACGGCACGATCCGCACCCACCAGGAGCGCGACTACCCGCACCGGGTCTCGGGCACCCAGCTGGTCAACCCCGACTTCGCCCTCATGGCCGAGGCCTTCGGCGGGTACGGCGTGCGCGTGGAGACCGACGCCGAGATCCCCGGCGCGCTCGAGGCCGCCCTGAAGGCGATCGACGAGCAGGGCCGCTTCGCTCTGATCCACCTGATCGTGGAGCAGCGCGTCAAGGCGTACTGACCCGCCGGACGTCCACCGCCCCGCACGGCGTCCCGGGCCGGGGCCGCGCCCGCCCGGGACGCGGCCCCGGCCCGTGCGCCTGTGGTCCGCGGCGGTGCCGCTCAGCCGGCCAGCGGATGCGCGAGCTCGTCCTCGCGCATCCGTCCGGCCCACAGGGCACCGAGCCCCAGCGCCGGGGTCAGCAGGGCCACGGTCCAGAAGATCACCGGCAGCGGCACCACCTGGGCCACGGGCCCGGCGACCGCCATCGACACCGGCATGAGGGCGATCGAGACGAAGAAGTCGAGGCTCGAGACCCGCCCCAGCAGGTGGCGCGGCACCCGGCGCTGCAGGAGCGTGCCCCACAGCACCATGCCCGCGCCGTCCCCGGCGCCGACGAAGGCCAGGCACAGCGCCATGACCCAGAACGAGTCGGTGGTGGCGACGAGACCGAAGGGCAGCGTCCCGAAGCCCCACAGCACGATCATCCAGCTGAGATAGCGCCGCGGCAGGGGCAACGACGCGACCACGAGCGAGGCCAGCGCGCTGGCACCGCCGTAGCACGCCAGCAGATAGCCGAACACGGAGGCGTCCCCGCCCAGGCGGTCCCGGACCAGGAAGGGCACGAGCACCTCCAGGGGCCCCAGCAGCAGGAACACCGCGAGCACCGCCCACAGGAGCGTCCACAGCAGCCACGGGGTCCGCACCGTGTAGCTCACGCCCTCCATGAGGTCGTCCCGCACGGAGCGGAGCGCGCCGGCGGGCTCCCGCGGCGGGGAGCGCTTCCCCGCGCCGGGTGCCGGGAGCGGCTCCCCGGCGTGCGGCGCCCCGGCGGGCTCTGCGGAGGGCTCCGCGGCCGCTCCCCCGGCAGACCCCGCGGCGGGCTCCGCGGTCGCTCCCCCGGTGGGCTCTGCGCCCGGTCCGGCGTCCTGGCCCGGCACGTCCAGGCGCAGCAGCAGGGCGAGCGCGGCCGCGTGGCAGAGCGCGATCAGGGCGAGCGCACCACCGGGCGCGGCCACCCCGATGAGCACGCCGGCCACGGCCGGCCCCGCCGCCTGCTGCAGCAGCGGGCGGGCCGTGCCCTCCGTCCCGTTGGCCGCGAGCAGCTGCCGAGCCGGCAGGATCCGGGGCAGCGAGGCCGAGTAGGCCGGGTAGAAGAAGCCGAAGCCGGCACCGAACACGAACGCCGCGGCGGCGAGCTGCCACATCCGCAGCCCGCCGGCCACGGCCAGGACGGTGACCGCCGCCGCCGTCAGGAGGTTGGCCGCCTCGACGAGGCGCAGCACCGAGGCCAGGGGGAAGCGGTCGGCCGCGATCCCGCCCACGAGCACGAAGACGAGCATGCCGAGGGCGCCCGTGGCCGTCACGGCCGAGAGGTCCACGGCCGTCCCGTCCAGCTGCAGGACCTGGTTCACGAGGGCCACCGCCCACATCCCCGTGCCGAACACGCTGAGGAACATCGCGAAGGCGAGCACGCGGTACCGGCCGAGCCGGAACGGCTCCAGCGCACGGGGCAGGGGCATGCCCCCAGTGTCCCCCTGTGCCGTCCCCTGCGCACGGGCCGCTCCGGTGGTGGTGGCCGCGGATCCGTAGGACACTGGGGCGGTGCAGACGTTCCTCCCGTACCCGGACTTCGCCCGCTCCGCCCGCGTCCTCGACCGCAAGCGGCTCGGCAAGCAGCGGGTGGAGACCCTGCAGGTGCTCCGCGCGGCCACCGTGCCCGGCTACGGGTGGTACCGCCACCCGGCCACGGCGATGTGGGCGGGGCACGTTCCCGCCCTGGTCGCCTACGGCCGCGCGATGGTCGACGAGTGGACCGCACGCGGCGGAGCCGACAGCACGGGGTGGCAGATCCGCGAGTTCGCCCCCGAGGCCTGGGACCGCCGTCCCGGCGACGACGTGGCCCCGCCGCCCCCGTGGCTCGGCGACGAGGCGCTGCACCGCTCCCACCGGTCGAACCTGCTGCGCAAGGACGAGGAGTTCTACCGCGAGGTCTTCCCCGACGACCCCGCCGGGCTGGACTACGTGTGGCCCGTGCCCGCGGAGGGCCGCACTCCCCCCGCCGAACCGCCGCAGGGCCGGCGGGCGTGGGTCCTGGCCCCGGCGGCGCACGAGGCGGCGGGCGGCGCCGTCCTCGTGCCGTTCCGCGTCCCGGAGGGTGTGCGGGAGAGCCACTGGATGCAGGCGGTGGCCCGGGTGGAGCACGAGCTGCGGGAGGGCGAACCCGTGCTGCTCCTGCACGGGGCGCCCGGCCCTGAGCAGGTGGTGGAACGGACGGTGCTGAGCGAGAACGTCCACCACGCCGTCGCAGGGTTCTCCCTCGAGCTCGAGCGCGGGGACCGGGTCCTGCGCCGGGAGCTGCCGGCCCCGGCCCGGCTGCAGTCCCCCCGGCCCCTCTTCGCCGTCCCCGCCGGGTCCGTCGGCGCGGCCGCGGGCGCGCCCCGGGTTTAATCCCGCGTCACGCAGGTCCCGCACGCACCTCCGTGGGTAGCATGTCACCCACCGGCGCCCGGCGCGCCCGACACGAGGAGGCGCGCATGCGAGGGTCCCACGTCCCCGCGACGGGCACGATCACCGTCACCGACTGGCCCGACCCGCAGGCCCGGGAACCCGGTCAGCTGGTGGTGCGCATGCTGCACGCCTCGATCTGCGGGTCCGACCTGCACGCGACCTTCCACGGGCTGCTCCACGCAGAGGGGCCGCGCCGCCCCGGCTACCCCGGCCACGAGGGGGTCGGCGTGGTGGTCGCGTCCCGGTCGGAGCGGGTTCCGGAGGGCGCCCTGGTGCTGACGGTCCCCCAGGGCGAGATGGGCGGGTGCTTCGCGGAGCTCCAGCTGCTGGACGACCTGCACGTCGTCGAGCTGCCCGCCGGCACGGACCCGGCGGACTCCCGGCAGCTGCGGCGGCTCATGATGGCGCAGCAGTACGGCACCTGCCTCTACGCCATGCGCCAGTTCTGGCCCGTGGAGACGCCCGCGCGGCGTTCCCACACGTGCGTGGTGATGGGCGCGGGCTCCGCCGGGCTGTTCTTCGTGGAGGAGGCCCGGAGACTGGGCTTCGAGCACGTCGTCGCCTCCGACCTGGACGCCGGGCGGCTCGAGGTCGCCCGGAGGCTGGGCGCGGTCCCCGTGCGGGTGCCGGAGCAGGACCTCGCCGCGGTCGTGGCCGAGGTGACCGGCGGCCGTGGGGCCGATCTCGTGATCGAGGCCGTGGGGCACGACGTGCTGCGCGACCAGGCGGTGGAGCTCGCGGCCGACCGGGGCATCGTCGGCTTCTTCGGCCTGCCGGAGCGGCACGGGCCCACCGAGGTCCCGCTGTGGACGGCGTTCCGCAAGAACCTGCGACTGCAGTGCTCCGTGGCGGCGCAGGCCGAGCCCGGCCTGACGTCCTTCCGGGAGGCCCTCCGCCGGATCTCCGAGGGCGAGATCGACGTGGAGCACTGCCTCGGGCCCGAGTACCCCCTCGAACGGATCGCGGAGGCCATGCAGCGGGCCGAGGAGCACCGGCCCGGGGACATCAAGCTGACGATCACCCCGTGACCACCGCACCCCGCGCCGTCGCCCCGTCGCCGGACGAGGGCCGCCCCGGGGCGGCCCTGCCCGCGCTGCCCTCCGTCGCCGCCACGACCGGGAGCTCGCTCGCCGTGCAGGTGATGGCCGCGGTGCGCCGGGCGATCACCGCTGGGGAGATGGAGCCCGGGCGGCTGTACTCGGTGCAGCAGCTGGCCTCCGCCATGGACGTCTCCCGCAGCCCGGTGCGGGAGGGCCTGCTGCGGCTGGGCGAGGCCGGACTGATCCGGTTCCACCGCAACCGCGGCTTCGAGATCGTCGAGGTCAGCCCCACGGACGTCGCGGAGATCCTCGCGGTGCGCACGGCGCTGGAGGTGCCCGCCGCCCGGCGGGCCGCCCGGCTCGCGGGGCCCGAGGAGCTGGACCGCGTCCGGGCCCAGTGGCAGACGATGCACGACGCGGCCCGCACCGGGGACCTCGAGGCGACCGCCCGGGCCGACGAGGGGCTGCACCGGCTGCTGCTGCTGCTCGCCGGCAACTCCCAGGCCCTCGAGCTCGTCGAGCGGCTGCGCACCACCACGGCCTTCCTGGGCGTCGTGGCCGCCGCGTCGCGGCGGCCCGTCGACGAGCTCGCACGGGAGCACGACGCCCTGGTGCGGGCCGTGCTCGCCCGCGACGAGAAGGCGGCGGCGCGCGCCATGCGCGAGCACCTCGCCTCGACCGCGCGACGGCTCGTCGCCCAGGCGCTGCTCGCCCGGCGCACGCCCGCGGAGCGCGTCGAGGAGCTCACCGCGCAGGTGTGGGACGCCGCCTCCGCAGGGTACTGAGACGAGGCGCCGGCCCACGGTGCCGGGCCGCAGGGCCGGGCCACGGTGCCGGGCCGCAGGGCCGGGCCACGGTGCCGGGCCGCAGGGCCGGGCCACGGTGCTGGGCCGGGGTCCGGGGCTGGCGCCACGACGGGGACCGAACGGGGGTGCGCTCCCGCCGATCCCGTCCGGGGCTGAGCGCGTCTGCGCCGACGGGCGGTCGGATGCCCCAGCCGGCCCGTCGGCGGGCTGGGGCATCCGGCACGGCTGCCCGGGGGTGCACCCGTGCCGGCCGAGCAGGAATGGGGGGCTCCTGCCGACCGGCACCACCGTAGGAGTCCCTGGTGGCGCCACGACGAACGGCAGCTGAACACCGGGTGCCGGGGTCCTCGGCGTCGTCGTGCGGGCGGACGTCCCCGGCGGCGCAGCCGTCGCCTCCGGTCCACCCTCCGGTCACCGGAGTGCCGTCCGGGCCGGGCACCCTGGTGGCACCGTCCCGAGGAGGAGGGGGGAACAGAACAGCGGGAACGGAGCAGCGGGAACAGGTGCGGCCGGACGCTGGACGGCAGTGGCCGGCCCGCCCGGGCGCTCAGCCCCCGTCGTCCCCGCTCTCCCGCGGGAGGCGCACCTCGAAGCGGCAGTGTCCCCGCGGGTCCTCGCCCGCGCTGATCGTGCCCCCGTGGGCCGCGGCGATCTCCCGGCTGATCGCCAGGCCCAGTCCGGATCCGCCCGTGTCCCGCGCCCGGGAGTCGTCGAGCCGCACGAACCGCTCAAAGACCCGATCCCGGTCCTCCGGGGCGATGGTGTCGCCGTCGTTGACCACGTCCACGACGGCCTCGTCCCCCTCCGCCCGCAGGGAGACCTCGATCCAGGTGTCCGCGTGCCGCTCCGCGTTGGAGAGCAGGTTGCGCACCACCTGCTGCAGCCGGCTGGCGTCCCCGCGCACCCGCACGGGGTCCACCTGCACGCGCACCTCGTGCCGCGAGGCCGGACGCATCCGGGCGAGCTCCTCCCGGACCACCTCGTCCAGGTCCGTGTCCGCGGTGCGAAGCCGCAGTCCGGCGTCGTCGATCTTGGCGAGGGTCAGGAGGTCCTCCACGAGCCGCCCCATCCGGCGGGACTGGGACCTGAGCACGGGGGCGACCTCCGGCCACGCCGCCCCGGACGGGTCCGAGGCGGCGACCTCGATCGTGGTGGTGAGGGTGGTCAGCGGGCTCCGGAGCTCGTGGGAGGCGTCCGCGACGAACCTGCGCTGGGCGCGGTCGGAGGCCTCCAGCCGGTCCAGCATCCCGTTCATGGTGGTGGCGAGCTCCGCGATCTCGTCCCGGGTGGGCGGCACGTCGACCCGCTCCCCCAGGCGGGCCGTCCCGATCCGCCGGACCTGCCCGGTGATGCGCCGCACCGGGGCGAGGGAGCGGCCGACGAGGAACCACATGAGCGCGGCCCCGAGCAGCGCGAGCGCCGGCCCCCCGACCAGCAGGAACAGGGACACCGTCCGGAGGGTGCCCTGCTGCAGCGCCATGGGCACCGCCACCGTCAGCGTCAGGGGCTCCCCGTTGATGTACATGCCGTGAGCGACATACACGAAGTCGTCGGTCCCGGGCACCGGCCCCTCCCCGGTCGCCGCGGAGTCGGAGGACTCCCCCGGCTCCAGGACCGGCACGGACAGGTCCGTGTCCAGCGCGCTGGCGGGGGACGCCGCCACCACCTGCCCCTCCACGTCCTGGAGCTGCACGATGACCCCCGGCCGGCCGAGCCGCAGCATCAGCTCGCCGAGGCCGGTCCGCGTGAACACGGCCGTCTCCCCTGCCGTGCCCCCGGCGCTGCGCGGCCCCCACGGCAGACCCAGGTCCCGCAGGATCTCCGTCTGGCGGGCCACGGCCTGGTCGTGGGCGGCCCCCACCGCCGCGCGGCTGAGGACCTCGAGCAGCACGGCCCCGGCCACGGCCATCACGAGGAGGATGAGCAGCGCCGCGGCCGCCGTGCTGCGCTCCCGCACTCCCCACCGGTCGAGGGGACGCCTTCCGCGGCGGATCACGCCGCCGGTGTCCCGGGCTCGTCGGCGACCAGTCGGTAGCCCATGCCGCGGACGGTCTGCAGCGTCGAGAGGCCGAAGGGGGCGTCGATCTTCTTGCGCAGGTAGCCCACGTACACCTCGACGATGTTCTCGGAGCCCTCGAAGCCGGCGTCCCAGGCGTTGTCCATGATCTGGTGCTTCGAGACGACCTGCTCCGCGTTCTGCATCAGGTACTGGAGGATGACGTACTCCTTCGCGGTGAGCTCGAGCGCCTGCCCGCGGCGGGTCACGGTCCGGCGGACGGGGTCGAGCCGGAGGGACCCGACCGCGAGCACCACGGGCCGCTCGGGCGCTCCGCGGCGGATGAGGGCGCGCAGCCGGGCCACGAGCACGAGGAAGCTGAAGGGCTTGGTGAGGTAGTCGTCGGCGCCGAGGTCGAAGGCGTCGGTCTGGTCGTACTCGCCGTCCTTGGCCGTGAGCATCAGCACGGGGACCCAGTTCTCGGCGGCCCGCAGGTTCTCGAGCACGGCGTAGCCGTTCCGGCCCGGCAGCATCAGGTCCAGGACCACCACGTCGTAGGGGTTCTCCCGGGCCAGCCACTCCCCGGTGATCCCGTCGTGGGCGACGTCGACGACGAAGCCCTCGTTCGTGAGGCCGCGGCGCAACGACTCCGCGAGGTCCGCCTCGTCCTCCACCAGCAGCACGCGCACGCGTCCTCCCGTTCTCGTCCGTGGGCGCGGAGGGTCCCGCCCCGGCCCAGTCTTCCGCACGCGGGCTGAGGATCGGTTGAGAAGACCGTTCCGGACGGGCCGCGCCGCGATCTTCTCCCCAACCGGTGCACAAAGTTGTCCACAGGTGTGGAGAACCGTGTGCACAGCTCGCTCTCCACAGCGTTATTAACAGCTGTGGAAGCCGCCCCGGCGCTGTCCACACCGTTGATCACAGGTGTGGAATTCCACCGGTGCAACTTGTCGACAGATGGGGACAACCCCTGTGGAGAACACCGTCCGTCCCCGGTGCCCGAGCGCGCACGGGCGGGGCGGGGACGGAGTCAGTGGGGACGGTGTCAGCGGCGGCGGCCGGCACCGCGACGCCTGCGGGTGGCCGCGGTGTAGCCGAAGGCGACCAGCGCCCCGGTGAGCAGCCCGCCCAGGTGCGCCTGCCAGGCGATGCCGGGGAAGAGGAACCCGAAGACGACGTTCACGCCGATCAGCACCGCGATGGGCGTGATGGACTGCCCCAGGTGGCGCTGCAGCACGAAGAGCGCGCCGAAGAGGCCGAAGACTCCTCCGGACGCGCCGACCACGAGGCTGAGCGGGTGCGAGAGCAGCAGGACGCCCACCGAGCCGCCCAGCACGGAGAGCAGGAACAGCAGCAGGAACCGGCCGCGGCCCAGCGCCGGCTCGAGCATCCGCCCGAACAGGTAGAGCATGTACATGTTCAGGAGCAGGTGCAGCGGGCTCGACATCGAGTGCAGGAACCCGCTCGTGAGCATCCGCCACGGCTCGGAGGTGGTGGTGACGGGGGCGTAGGCGAACAGCTGCAGCAGGCTCACGCCCACCGCCTGCAGGAGCCACTGCAGCGCGTAGACCACCGCGTTGGCGCCGATGAGCCACCAGGTGACGAGCATCGAGGAGCCCCGGGCGGCCCGGCCGCCCAGGCTCGTGCGCACGGCCGGGCGCGAGCGCCCGGCCTCCTGCACGCAGTCGACGCAGTGGACGCCCACCGCGGCCGTGCGCTGGCACTCCGGGCACGTCGGACGGCCGCAGCGCTGGCACGTGACGTACGCCGGCCGGTCGGGATGACGCGGGCACACCGGGGTCTCGCCCCCGGTGGACGCGCCGTACTGCGGTCGCTCGCCGCTCACTGGAACTCCTCCTGGGCCGGTCCGGGCCCGGGTCGCTGGACGGGACGGGAACGGCGCAGGCCCGCCCGGATCGCTCCGGACGGGCCTGCGCCGCTGGTCCCCGTCCCGGCGGCGCCGGGACGGGGACGTCGCTCGGATCTAGAGCTGCTCGACGTCGATCGAGGTGATCACGCAGTCCTCGACCGGACGGTCCATGGCGCCGGTGCGGACGTCGTTGAGCTCGTCGACGACCTTCCGGGACGCGTCGTCGGCCACCTCGCCGAAGATGGTGTGCTTGCCCTGCAGCCAGGTGGTGGGGGCGGTGGTGATGAAGAACTGGGACCCGTTGGTGCCCTTGCCGTTGCGCTTGCCGGCGTTGGCCATCGCCAGGATGTAGGGCTCGTTGAAGTTCAGCTCGGGGTGGATCTCGTCGTCGAACTCGTAGCCCGGTCCGCCGATGCCCTGGCCCAGGGGGTCCCCGCCCTGGATCATGAAGTCGCGGATGATGCGGTGGAAGACCACGTCCTGGTACAGGGGCCCGGTCTGCTTCTCGCCGGTGCGCGGGTCGCTCCACTCCTGGGTGCCGTCCGAGAGGCCGATGAAGTTCTTGACGGTCTTCGGGGCGTGGTTGCCGAACAGGTTCACGACGATGTCGCCGTGGTTCGTGTGGATGGTCGCCTTGGCGGTGGGAATGGCAGAAGTCATGGGCTCATTCTTGCACGGTGCCCGGAGGCCGTCCCCGGCGGGGTCCCAGGGTTCAGCGCACAGTGAAAAGGCCCGGGATTGCGCGGCGCACCCTCCTGCCGGAACGGCTCTGCCCGTATGCTGACAAAGGATTGTCACGACCCGAGGAGGGATGGATTCATGAGCTTCAAGAAGTCCAAGAGCGAGAAGAAGGCCGTCGCGGCGCAGAAGGCCGCGGAGAGCAGGGTCCTGGACGCCGGCAAGTGGGCGTCCAAGGAGATCGGTGACCTCGCGCCCCGGCTCCAGCACGGTGTCGAGGCGGGCGCCGCGGCCCTCGCCGGCGGTGTCGCGACCGCCGGCCCGAAGGTGCAGGAGGGACTGGGCCGCGCCCACGAGCTCTCCGGCTCCGCGAAGCTGAAGGCTGCCGCGGTGACCGCTCCGGTCGCGGCGAAGGCCGCGAAGACCGCGGGCCCCGTGGCCGCGAAGGCCGCCGACCGGGCCTCCGAGAGCCGCACCGCGATGCAGGCGAAGTACGCCGGTGCCGCCGCCCTGCTCGCCGGCAAGTTCGCCGACGCGGACACCCCGGAGCAGCTCGAGGCCATCGTCGCGAAGCTCACGGGCGACAAGAAGGCCGTGGCCAACGCGAAGAAGGCCGCCGCGAAGGTCGCCAAGGACTACGCCAGGCAGCAGAAGAAGGCGGAGAAGTCCCACAAGGGCCTGCTGCTGCTGGGCCTGCTCACCGCCGGCGGTGTGGCCGGCGTGGCCGCCTGGAAGGCCTCGCGCCCCGTCGAGGACCCCTGGAAGACCCCCGCGGCCACGTCCCCGCGCGTGACCGCGTCCCCGGTGGCCCAGCAGTCCACCGTGGCCGCCGGCACCGGCGTGCAGGTCGACGACGTCAAGGACGCGACCACCCCGGCCGGCCAGTCCGGCGGTGTCTCGGAGGCGGCCTCCGAGGTCAAGGACAACGCCAAGTCCGTCGGTGACGACGCCAAGACCACGATCCACGAGGTCAAGGAGCAGATCCAGGGCAAGCAGGACGAGAACGAGGCCTGAGCCCCGCCCGATCGACCGGAGACCCCCGCTCCCCTTCCGGGAGCGGGGGTCTCCGTCCGTCTGCGGGGTCCGGCGCTCAGCCCTGGAACCAGACGATGACGTCCTGGAGCGTGTCCCACGCCTGGTAGAGGCCGAGCACGGTGAACAGCACCACGCACACCGCCAGCATCACGTTCGTGAAGACGCCGTTGCGCCAGCGCTCGGGCGTGCGCCGGGTGTTGAGCAGCCAGATCAGGGTCAGGGCCAGGAACGGCATGAACAGGGCGCCCAGCACGCCGTAGAGCAGGATCAGGAACACCGGCCGGCCCAGCATGAACAGGAGCATGGGCGGGAAGGTCAGCCACAGCAGGTAGAAGCGGAAGTACTTGCCGCCGGTCACGGTGTCCGGGTGCCCGCTGTGCTTGCCGCGGATGTTGCCCCAGAAGTCGGCGAACATGAGGGAGACGCCGGACCACACGCCGACCAGCGAGGAGAAGGACGCCGCCCAGAAGCCCACGAGGAACGCGGTGCCGATGACGTCGCCGTAGCGGTCCTTGAGGATCTCGCCGAGCTCGAGCAGGCCCTCGTCCCCGGCGCTGATCGCGTACCCCGCGGAGTACAGCACCTCGACGCCCACGATGAGCATGGCGACCACGAAGATGCCGGTGACGGTGTAGGCGGCCGCGTTGTCCAACTGCATCACCCGCATCCAGCGCGGCCGGTACCAGCCCTTCTCCCGCAGCCAGTAGCCGTAGGCGGCCAGGGTGATGGTGCCGCCGATCCCGCCGGCCAGCGCCAGGGTGTAGACCAGCCCACCCTCCGGGATGACCGGCACGAAGCCGGTGATCATGTCCGGGACGTTCGGGACCGCGATGATCGCCAGCCCCACGACCACGACGAACATGATGCCGACCATGAGCGCGGCGAGCCGCTCCACGAGGGCGTAGCGGCCGAACCAGACCATGAAGAAGCCGAGCAGGCCCATGAAGACGGCCCACGCCCACAGGGGCAGGACCGGGAACAGCGCCGCGAGCGGCAGCGCGGCCGAGGACATGGCGGTGGCTCCGTAGACGAACCCCCAGATGATGATGTACGGCCCGAAGTAGACGGTGGTCCACCGGCCCAGGGAGCGCCAGCCCTCGAAGATGGTGCGTCCGGTGGCCAGGGAGTACCGCCCGGCCCCCTCGACGAGGATGATCTTCAGGACCGTGCCGAGCACGACCGCCCAGAGCAGGCCGTAGCCGAACCGGGAGCCGGCCGTGAGCGTGGCCACGAGGTCCGCGGCGCCCACCCCGGTGGCCGCGACCACCAGGCCCGGTCCCACGACCTTCCAGCCGTTGACCTTCTCGAGCGGTTCGCCGGGGTCGATGCCCGGCAGGGGAGTGAGCGCCTTGTCGGCGAAGTCGTCTCGGGGCATGGCTTCTCCTGGGTTCCGGGCGGCTCTCCTGGCAACGGCCGGGGAACTCGCCGGGAGGACGGTCGGGGACGCGCCCAGTCTGCCACGGGATCTGCGCTCCGACGTGCGGTGACCCCGGGACGGGGACCTCGCCGGGAACGAGAAGATCCCGACCGAGCATCTGCTCGATCGGGATCCGATGTGGTGGAGGCGAGGGGACTCGAACCCCTAACCCTCTGCTTGCAAAGCAGATGCGCTACCAGTTGCGCCACGCCCCCGCGGTGTGCGGGCTACTCCACCTCGTCGGTGGCGTCCGCCCAGGCGGACCTGTCGGCGTCGGCCTCCCGCAGCTTGGTGAGCACCGCGACCGATGCCCCGACCAGGGCGAGCGCCGCAGCCACTTTCCTGTTCACGCCTGCCTCCTGACCTGCGGAAAGGGAAACCGTGGGCGTACCAGGAATTGAACCTGGGACCTCTTCGTTATCAGCGAAGCGCTCTAACCGTCTGAGCTATACGCCCTTTCCGGCCCTTGCGGACCGAGAAGAAACGATACCGGAGTTGCCGACCCGTGCCAAATCACGGCGACCGGGCCGGCCTCCGCCGGCCGTGCGGTCAGTCGTCCGTGAGCGTGAGCCCGATGCCGCCCACGAGGGCCGCCGCGATGTTGTACAGCAGCGCGGCGAGCACCGAGAGCGCGGTCAGCAGGATGACGTTGACCACGGAGACGATCGTCGCGAAGATCGCGATCTGCCCCAGGGACAGGAAGTCCTTGATGTTCAGGGCCCCGCCCGCGCCGCCCAGCATCCCGAGCAGCTCGTTGATCCCGTCGAACAGGCCGGTGAGGTCCAGGACGATCCACAGCACGACCGCGGCGACCACGGTGATGATCCCCAGCGCGACCGAGAGCAGGAACGCGAGCTTGAGCACCGACCAGGTGTCCACCTTCGAGACCACGAGCCGCGCCCGGCGCACGCGCGGGCGCGGGGCCGGGCGGACCAGGCCCTTCGCCGGGCTCGCGGGCCGCGTGCTCTTGGCCGCACCGGAGCCGGGCTTGGCCGCACCCGGCTTGGCGGGCCCGGAGCCGGACTTCGCCGGCTTCGGCGCGGTCCGGGCGCTCGTCGAGGGCCTCGCCGTCCCGGACGGCGCCCCGGTCCCCGTCCGGGGCGCGGACGCGAGGGGGGCGCGTCCGGACTTGCCGGCGGCGTTGGAGCCGGAACTCGAGCTCATGCGTTACCTCCGTTGTTGTTCGGGTCCAACGCTACTTCATCGTCCGCCGTGTCCCCGGAACCGGGGACGGACCCGTGCTCGTCGTCCGCCCCGTCGTCCAGGACGTCGGCCGTCTCCATCGTCTCGTCGAGCTGGACGTCGACCTCGGCCACGGCCTCGGCGTCGACCTCCTCGGCGATCTCCCGCTCCGCGTTGTGGGCCACCCCGGTGATCGCGTCGCCCTGCGCGGGCTTGGCGAAGATCACGCCCATCGTGTCGCGGCCCTTGGCCGGGACCTCGGAGGCGCCGGTGCGCACGACCTTGCCGGACTCCATCACCACGAGGACCTCGTCCTCCTCCCCCACGATGATCCCGCCGACCAGCCGGCCGCGCTGCTCCGCGAGCTTCGCCACCTTGATGCCGAGGCCGCCGCGGCCCTGCACCCGGTACTCCTCCACCTTGGTGCGCTTGGCGTAGCCGCCCTCGGTGACCACGAAGACGTAGGCGTCGTCGGTGACCACGTTGGCGGACAGCAGCTCGTCGCCGTCGCGGAACTTCATCCCGGTCACGCCGGAGGTCGCCCGCCCCATGGGCCGCAGCACCTCGTCGCTCGCGGTGAAGCGCAGGGACATGCCGTTGCGCGAGACCAGGAGCAGGTCGTCCTCCGCGGAGGCGAGCTGAGCCGAGACCAGCTCGTCGTCGTCGCGCAGGTTGATCGCGATCACCCCGGCCGTGCGGTTGGTGTCGTAGTCCATCAGCCGGGACTTCTTGACGAGACCCTTGCGGGTGGCGAGCACCAGGTACGGGGCGTCGCTGTACGAGCGCAGCTCCATGACCTGCGCGATCCGCTCCCCCGGCTGGAAGGCCATCAGGTTCGCCACGTGCTGGCCCTTGGAGTCCCGGCCCGCCTCGAGCAGCTCGTACGCCTTGGTGCGGTAGACCCGGCCCAGGTTCGTGAAGAACAGGATCCAGTTGTGCGTGGTGGTGACGAAGAAGTGCTCGACGACGTCGTCCCCGCGCAGCTGCGCGCCCTTGACGCCCTTGCCGCCCCGCCGCTGGGAGCGGTACTGGTCGGAGCGGGTGCGCTTGACGTATCCGCCGCGGGTGATGGTGACGACCATCTCCTCCTCGGGGATCAGGTCCTCCATCGACATGTCGCCGTCGTAGCCGTACATGATCTCGGACCGGCGGTCGTCGCCGAAGCGGCTCACGATCTCCTCGAGCTCGGAGGAGATGATGCCGCGCTGGCGCTCCTCCGAGGCGATGATCTCGGTGTACTCGGCGATGAGCCGCTCGAGCTCCGCGTGCCGGTCCTGGATCTTCTGCCGCTCGAGGGCCGCGAGCCGGCGCAGCTGCATGTTGAGGATGGCCTGCGCCTGGTCCTCGTCGATCTGCAGGAGCTCCATGAGCCCGGTGCGGGCGTCGTCGGCCGTCGGGGAGCGGCGGATGAGCGCGATGACCTCGTCGAGGGCGTCGAGCGCCTTGAGCAGGCCCCGCAGGATGTGGGCCTCGGCCTCGGCCTGCCGCAGCCGGTACTGCGTGCGGCGGACGATGACGTCCATCTGGTGGGTGACCCAGTGCCGGATGAACGCGTCGAGGCTCAGGGTGCGGGGCACCCCGTCCACGAGCGCGAGCATGTTGGCGGAGAAGTTGTCCTGCAGCTGCGTGTGCTTGTAGAGGTTGTTGAGCACCACCTTGGCCACGGCGTCGCGCTTGAGCACGATCACCAGCCGCTGGCCGGTGCGCCCGGAGGTCTCGTCCCGGATGTCGGCGATGCCGGTGATCCGGCCGTCCTTCACGAGGTCCGCGATCTTCATCGCGAGGTTGTCCGGGTTCGCCTGGTAGGGCAGCTCGGTGACCACCAGGCAGGTGCGGTTGTGGATCTCCTCGACGCTGACCACGGCGCGCATGGCGATCGAGCCCCGCCCCGTGCGGTAGGCGTCCTCGATGCCCTTGTGCCCGAGGATCTGCGCGCCGGTCGGGAAGTCCGGGCCCTTGATCCGCTGCAGGAGCTCCTCGAGCAGCTCCTCGTTGGAGACGTCCGGGTGCTGGAGGTACCACTGCACGCCGTCCGCGACCTCGCGCAGGTTGTGCGGCGGGATGTTGGTGGCCATGCCCACGGCGATCCCGGAGGAGCCGTTGACCAGCAGGTTCGGGAACCGGGACGGCAGCACCGACGGCTCCTGGTTCTTGCCGTCGTAGTTGTCCTGGAAGTCGACGGTCTCCTCGTGGATGTCCCGGACCATCTCCATGGCGATGGGCGCCATCTTGGTCTCGGTGTACCGGGGGGCCGCCGCGCCGTCGTTGCCCGGGGAGCCGAAGTTGCCCTGGCCCAGCGCGAGCGGGTAGCGCATCACCCAGCCCTGGATCAGCCGCACGAGGGCGTCGTAGATCGCGGAGTCGCCGTGCGGGTGGTACTGGCCCATGACCTCACCCACCACGCGGGCGCACTTGTTGAAGGAGCGGTCCGGGCGGTAGCCGCCGTCGTACATCGCGTAGAGCACGCGCCGGTGCACCGGCTTGAGCCCGTCGCGGACGTCCGGCAGGGCGCGCCCCACGATGACGGCCATGGCGTAGTCGAGGTAGGACCGCTGCATCTCGGTCTGCAGGTCCACCTGCTCCACGCGGTCGGTCAGCACGGGGGTGTGCTCGAGGTCGCCGGCGAGGCCGGCGTCCTCGGGGGTCCGGCCGTCCTGGGTCTCGTCACTCATGCGGTCTTTCCGTTCTGTCTGCTGGTCCTCGGTGTCCTGCGCAGGCCCCGCCCCCGGCTGTTGCATGCCGAGCGGAACATATGTCGCGGATCAGATGTCGAGGAACCGGATGTCCTTGGCGTTCTGCTGGATGAACTCGCGGCGGGACTCGACGTCCTCGCCCATGAGCACGGAGAAGATCTGGTCCGCCGCGGCGGCGTCCTCCATGGTCACCTGCAGCAGGGTGCGGTGGTCGGGGTCCATCGTGGTGTCCCACAGCTCGGTGTAGTCCATCTCGCCGAGACCCTTGTAGCGCTGGATCCCGTTCTCCTTGGGGATGCGCTGGTTGTTGGCGAGCCCGCGCGCCAGCGCCTCGTCCCGCTCGGCGTCCGTGTAGACGTAGTCGTGCGGGGCGTTGGACCACTTGATCCGGTACAGCGGCGGCTGGGCCAGGTAGACGAAGCCGTGCTCGATGAGCGGGCGCATGAACCGGAACAGCAGCGTCAGCAGCAGCGTGGTGATGTGCTGGCCGTCCACGTCGGCGTCGGCCATCAGCACGATCTTGTGGTAGCGGGCCTTCTCGATGTCGAAGTCGTCGCCGATGCCCGCGCCGAAGGCGGTGATCATCGACTGGACCTCGGCGTTGGACAGCGCCCGGTCCAGCCGCGCGCGCTCCACGTTGAGGATCTTCCCGCGCAGGGGCAGGATCGCCTGGTGGGCGGGGTCCCGCCCCTGCACCGCCGAACCGCCCGCGGAGTCCCCCTCCACGATGTAGATCTCGGACAGGGACGGGTCCTTGGACGAGCAGTCCTTGAGCTTGCCCGGCATCCCGCCGGACTCGAGCAGGCCCTTGCGCCGGGTGGTCTCGCGCGCCTTGCGGGCCGCGAGCCGGGCCTGCGAGGCGTTGATGGCCTTGCGGATGATCTCCCGTGCGGCGGCCGGGTTGCGCTCGAGCCAGTCGCCGAACCGGTTGTTGACCTCGCGCTGGACGAAGGTCTTCGCCTCGGAGTTGCCGAGCTTGGTCTTCGTCTGGCCCTCGAACTGGGGCTCGGCCAGCTTGATCGAGATGACGGCCGTGAGGCCCTCGCGGACGTCGTCGCCCGTGAGGTTCTCGTCCTTGTCCCGGAGCAGCCTGTTCTCCCGGGCGTAGCGGTTCACGAGGGAGGTCATGGCCGAGCGGAAGCCCTCCTCGTGGGTGCCGCCCTCGTGGGTGTTGATCGTGTTCGCGTAGGTGTGCACCGACTCGGTGTAGGCCGTGGTCCACTGCATGGCGAGCTCGAGGGACATCTTGCGCTCCGTGTCCTCGGACTCGAGCGCGATGACGTCGTCGTGGACGAGGTCGGCCTTCTTGGACGTGTTCAGGAACGTCACGTAGTCGAGCAGGCCGTGGTCGTACTTGTAGACGACCCGCCGGTGCCCGGAGCCGTCCTGGTCCTCGTGGTTGAGCCGGGCCACGTCGGTGCCGCCGTCGCGGCCCTCGACCGGCTCGGCGTCCGCGTGGACGGCGGTGCGGTCCGAGGCGGAGCCGGCGATCTCCTCGCCGGACTCCTCCGGGGCCCGCTCGTCCGTCAGGGTGATGCGCAGGCCCTTGTTGAGGAACGCCATCTGCTGGAAGCGGGCCCGCAGCGTCTCGAAGTCGAAGTCGACGGTCTCGAAGATGCCGGGGTCCGGGTAGAACACCTGGGTGGTGCCGGTCTCCGAGGTCTCCTCGCCCCGGACCAGCTCGCCCTGGGGCATGCCGCCGTCGGCGAAGACCATCCGCCAGACGTGGCCCTGGCGCCGGACCTCCGTCTCGACGCGCCGGGACAGCGCGTTGACCACGGAGATGCCCACGCCGTGCAGACCGCCGGAGACGGCGTAGCCGCCGCCGCCGAACTTCCCGCCCGCGTGCAGGATCGTCATGACGACCTCGACGGTGGGCCGGCCCTCGGTCGGGTGGATGTCCACGGGGATGCCGCGGCCGTTGTCCACGACCCGGACGCCGCCGTCGGCCTGGAGGGTGATCTCGATGTGGTCGCAGTAGCCGGCCAGGGCCTCGTCGACCGAGTTGTCGACCACCTCGTACACGAGGTGGTGCAGCCCGCGCGGGCCGGTCGAGCCGATGTACATGCCGGGACGCTTGCGGACGGCCTCGAGACCTTCCAGGACGGTGATGTCACCGGCACCGTACTCGCGCTTCTGCGGATCCTCTGTTGCCACGGGTTCCTGGCTCCTCCTGTTGGGCACACCGGTCCCGCTCCGGACAGCACAAGAGAACGCCGATGAGACGTTCGGCGGCTCATCGGCTCGTGCAGGATCGGAACGGTTCGACGTCTCCGGGTGCCCGCGCCGCGGGCGGGGTTGTCGCCATCGGCCGTGGGGGCCCGGTCCGTCGATTGCTGTCTGGGATCGATTCTATCGGAAAACCGTGGCCCCGGGGTGCTCCCAGACCCCTCTGAACGGCCTGGAAAGGGCCTCAGGACCACTTTTTCCGCGCTCCGCGACCCCCGGGACGCCCCCGGGGGGCCGCAGCGCGCCACGAGGCCGCTCAGCGGTCCCGGCCGTCCCCGGTCAGCCGTAGGTGTCCCGGGGACCGCGGCCCTGCACCGAGCGGCGGCCGCGCTTCCAGCTCGGGGCCGCGGGGCCGAGGATCTCGATCCGCGTGACGATGCCCTCCCCCAGGTGCTCGTCGAACATGCGCAGCAGCTGCGGCACCATGAGCCGCAGGTTCGCGGCGTAGGCGGTCGAGTCGCAGCGCACGCGCACCACGGTCTCGTCGAAGCTCTCCGGCCGGCAGTGCCCGGCGATGCCCGGGCCCACGAGCTCGTCCCAGCGGGCGAGCACCGAGCCCACGGCGACCGGGGACTTCCAGCCGCGCCCGGACACGAGGCCGTCCAGCACCGCGCCGACGCCCCGGGGGTCGCGGGCGGAGCGTCCCGCCCCGGAGTACCCGCCGAGCGCCCGCGGGTCCACGTCGTTGCCCCGGCGGCCCAGGCGCTCGGCGGCGGACGCGGTGGCCGACTCCATCGCGGCGCCGAAGCCCTTGAGGTTGCGCCGCGCGGCCGCGCCGTGGAGCCGCCCGTCCCCGCGGGCCTCCGCGGCGCGGCGCATCCGGGTGAGCAGCGCCGCGGGGGCGTCGATCTCGTCCTCGATCCGCACGACGTTCGCCTCGGGCACATTCCGCCCGGGCACGTCCGTTCCGGGGGCGGGCGGTCCGGAGCCGGGCGTCCCCCCGGGCTCCCGGGCCAGGCGGTCGCCCTCCTCGCGCGGCGGCCGGATCACGACGACGCCTCCTCCGGCTCCGGGCCGGTGCCGGCGGGCGCCGGCTCGTCGTCCCGGACGGCGGTGCCGGGGCCCACCCGGACCACGTCGTGCGGGCCCGCGACGAGCTCGGCCGGCAGGTCCTCCTCGACCGCGGCGGTCACGAGCACCTGCTCCGCGGAGGCCACGATCGCGGCGAGGCGGCTGCGGCGGCGGGCGTCGAGCTCCGCGAACACGTCGTCCAGGACGAGGATCGGCGCCGCGCCCTCCGCGGGGTCGTCCGCGAGGTGCACGTACCAGGAGCCGAGCCGGAGGGCCAGGGCGTAGGACCAGGTCTCGCCGTGCGAGGCGTAGCCGCGCGCCGGGGCCTCGCCGAGCAGCAGCTCGAGCTCGTCGCGGTGCGGGCCCACGAGCGTCAGCCCCCGCTCGAGCTCGCGCTGCTCCGCGGCCGCGCACGCGTCGAGGACCAGCTGGTGGAGATCCGCCGGGCTGAAGCCGCGCAGCCGCTCGGCGTCCCCGGCCGCGCTCTCGGGCAGCACCGAGGAGACGTAGCGCAGCGTCGTCGCCTTGCTCCCGTCCGTGAGCTGGCCGTAGGCGGTCGCGACCTGGGGGGCCAGGGCGTCGATGAGCTGCAGGCGCGCGTGCAGGATGGCCGCCCCGGCCCGGGCGAACTGGTCGTTCCAGGCGGCCAGCGTCGACCGGTGGACGTCCGTGAACCGGCCGCTCCGGCGGGCGGACTTCAGCAGCGCGTTGCGCTGCCTGAGGACCTTCTCGTAGTCGGCCAGGGTGCCGGCGAGGACGGGGCGCATGGACTTGGCCAGGTCGTCGAGGAAACGCCTGCGGTGGGAAGGGTCGCCCTTCACCAGGGCCAGGTCCTCCGGCGAGAACAGCACGGTCCGCACGATGCCGAGCGCGTCCCGCGCCCGCACCGGGGAGGCCCGGTTGATGCGCACCCGGTTGGCGCGGCCGTCGTTGAGCTCGAGCTCCAGGACGGTCTGCTGAGCGCCCCGCCGCACCCGGACGCGGACGATGGCGCGCTCGGCGCCGAAGCGGATCAGCGGTCCGTCGGAGGACACCCGGTGGGAGGACAGGCCCGCTGTGTAGTCCAGGGCCTCGACGATGTTCGTCTTGCCCACGCCGTTCGGCCCCAGGAACACGGTGGTCCCGGGCGCGAGACGTATGTCCAGATGGGCATACGTCCGGTAGTCGAGCAGTGAGAGGTGGTCGACGAACACGCCGGGATCAGCAGCTTCCGGTTCCGGGCCGGCCGGTCACTGGCTGGGGAGCCGGACCGGCATGAGCAGGTACTTGTAGTCGTCCTTGTCCTCGCCCTCGGGCTCGGCCTGGGCGGAGAGCACGGCCGGCTTGGGCGGGGCGGTGAACGAGAACCGGACGTAGTCGGAGTCGAAGGCGTGCAGGCCCTCGGACAGGTACGTCGGGTTGAAGGCCACGGTGATGTCGTCGCCGGTGAGGTGCGCGTCGAGGACCTCCGAGGCCTGGGCGTCCTCGCCGGTCCCGGCGTCCAGGGCCACCTGTCCTTGGGTGAAGGCCAGGCGGACGGGGGTGTTGCGCTCGGCCACGAGCGAGACGCGCCGGACGGCCTCGACGAGCTCGGTGGTGCGCACCGCCGCGGTGATCGGCGTGTGCTCCGGGAACAGCGAGCGGATCTTGGGGTACTCGCCGTCGATGAGCAGGCTCGTGGTGCGGCGGCCGCCGGACTCGAAGCCGACGAGCTCCGCGGAGTCGGACAGCGCGATGTTGATGTCACCGGCCGGGCCGAGGGTCTTGGCGATGTCGTTGAGGGTGCGGGCCTTGATCAGGGCGGCCGTCGAGATGTCCTGGGCGCTGGGCCGCCAGGTGAGCTCGCGCATCGCGAGCCGGTAGCGGTCCGTGGCGAGCAGCGTCATCTTCTCGCCCTCGATCTCCACCCGGACGCCGGTGAGGATCGGCAGGGTGTCGTCCTTGCTCGCGGCGATGTTGACCTGGGCCACGGCGTGGGCGAACTCGTCGCCGGCCACCACGCCGGAGACGTCCGGCAGCGCGGGGAGCTCGGGGTAGTCGCCCACGGGCATGGCCGCGAGGTTGAACCGGGAGGACCGGCAGGTCAGGGTCACCTTGCCCTCGTCGGCGTGCACCTCGACTGGGGCGGAGGGCAGCGAGCGGCAGATGTCCGCGAGCAGCCGGCCGGAGACGAGGGTGGTGCCCTCCTCCTGGACGTCGGCGCTGATCGACAGCCGTGCCGAGATCTCGTAGTCGAAGCTCGCGATGGACAGCGAACCGCCCTCCGCACGGATGAGCAGGCCGGACAGCACGGGAACCGGGGGCCGAGGAGAGAGGGACCGTGCGGTCCAGGTGACGGCCTCGGCGAGAACATCGCGTTCGACGGAGAACTTCACGAGAGGTTGCTGCCTTTCAGTGTGAGCCAGGAGGGCGGAGCCACGGTTCCGCAGGAACCGGTGCCGGCTGCGCCGCCGGGTGCAGCGGTGCGGACGGTGTCTTCGCCCTCTGCATCGTATCGGTCCGTTTCACGGGACGGCCATTCGGCCGTCCCGTGGCGGCGTTCTTGTGGTTCGGCCGTCCGGAACGGTCCGGACGGGGTCGGAGCTCCAGGATTCTTGTTGTTTGGCCGGATCTCTCTTTAAGGACGGGAGTGTTAATAACCGCTGTGGAATCTGTGGATAACTGCCTCCCGGCTAGCTCCCGGGCGGCGGGAGCCTGTTGAGTTCCTGTGGTTCGCGAACCACAGGAACGCCGGGTGCCGGTGGACGAGATCCGCGCGTTTCCGCGGGTTCCACAGCCCTCCCCCGACTTGTACCGAGGTTCTCCACCGCTCGGAGCGGGAATTCCACAATTTTATCCACAGGTGTGGGTTCTGTCCTGTGCACAGGCGCTCCACAAGGGCGGATCTCCTGTGCAGAACGGTCCTCCCGAGCCCGGGATGCCGCGGCCCGGGCCTGTGGACGAACTACACGAAAGTGGCCCGGCGGGAGTCCGCCGGGCCACTTTCGGAGCTGAGGAGGGGTGGTTCAGCCCTCGCGCTGCTGCTGCTTGATCCGGTTGGTGAGCTCGGTGACCTGGTTGAAGATCTGCCGGCGCTCGGCCATCAGCGTGCGGATCTTGCGGTCCGCGTGCATCACCGTGGTGTGGTCGCGCCCGCCGAGCTCCTGGCCGATCTTCGGCAGGGACATGTCCGTGAGCTCGCGCAGCAGGTACATCGCGATCTGCCGGGCGGTGACCAGGGTGCGGGTGCGGGACTTGCTCTTGAGCTCCTCGAGGCTGATGTCGAAGTAGACCGCGGTCTGGGCCAGGATCGAGGCGGCGGTGATCTCCTGCGCCCCGTCGTCGGTGATGAGGTCCTTGAGCACCAGCTCGGCCAGGGGCAGGTCCACCGACTGCTTGTTCAGCGAGGCGAACGCGGTGACCCGGATCAGGGCGCCCTCGAGCTCGCGGATGTTGGTGGAGATGTGGGAGGCGATGTACTCGAGCACGTCGTCAGGGGCGTCCATGCCCTCGCTGGTGGCCTTCTTGCGCAGGATCGCGATGCGCGTCTCGAGCTCCGGCGGCTGCACGTCGGTGATCAGGCCCCACTCGAAGCGGGAGCGCATCCGCTCGGCGAAGCCGGTGAGCTGCTTGGGCGGCATGTCGGAGGTGATCACGATCTGCTTCTCGTGGTTGTGCAGCGCGTTGAAGGTGTGGAAGAACTCCTCCTGCGTGTGCTCCTTGCCCGCGAGGAACTGGATGTCGTCGATCAGCAGCATGTCCACGTTGCGGTAGATCTCCTTGAAGGAGGAGCCCTCGTCGTCGCGGATCGAGTTGATGAAGTCGTTGGTGAACTCCTCCGAGTTCACGTACCGCACCCGCACCTGCGGGTAGAGGCGCTTGGCGTAGTGGCCGATCGCGTGGAGCAGGTGGGTCTTGCCCAGGCCGGACTCCCCGTAGATGAAGAGGGGGTTGTAGGCCTTGGCCGGCGTCTCGGCCACCGCGAACGCCGCGGCGTGGGCGAACCGGTTGGACTGGCCGATCACGAACGAGTCGAAGACGTACTTCGGGTTCAGCCGTGCGGAGCTGTCCCACTCCCCCACCACGGCCGGGGCGGTGCCGGTGTCCTGCACGGGCCGGCGGGGCGGGGCGGCCTGCGGGTCCCGCGGCGGGGGCAGGGTCCGGTCGGCGGTGCCCAGGCCGGAGCGGGACGCCGGCTCCGCGGCCGGAGCCGCGAGCCCCACGGGCAGCTGGTCGAGGCCCGCGGTCCGCCGGTCGACGCCCACCGTGTCGGCGGTGTCGGCGTGGTCGGCCCGGGCGGGCAGGTCGGTGCGGTTGCGCTCCGCCTCGAGCTCGCTGATCGGGGGCAGCGCCGCACCCGGCGCCGCGGCGCCGGGCTCCGGCGCGGGAGCGGTCTCGAGGTCGGCATCCACGACGAAGGCCACGAGCGTCTCGGGGCTGAAGGCGCGGCCCACGGAGGACCGGAGCACGGACGCCATCTGGTTCTGGAAGAACTCGCGGGTCAGCTCGTTGGGGACCGCGACGAGCAGCGTGGTGCCGATGAGGCCCTGGGGCTGCGCCAGGGAGATGAACCCCCGGTAGCGCCCCGTGGTCATGGGGTCCTCGTACATGTACTGCACGCATTCCGCCCACTGCGCACTGAGCGCCTGATTGTCCTGCGTGCCCACACGTACTCCTGCTGTCGTCGAGATGTCGTCGGGATGACGAGGCGGTGGACGGATCGTCCCGGCCCCTCGGCGGGGATCTTGTCCACAGCGTTGTTCACAACGGTGGAAAAGCTGTCGGGGGCCAGCCGCGAGTGCCAGCCTAGAACATGCGTCAGACCAGTTCATAGCCGTTTTTCAGGCCCTCCGGGAACTACAGGTGTGTAGTTCGGGCCCCGATCCGCGCCGTTCCGCGGCGGGAGCGGGACCGGTTTTCCACAGGATGTGAGAAAGATCCGTGCACAGCTGTGGGTAGGATGTGCACTGCACAGCGGCACCGGGCGTCCCGGCGCCCGTTCCAGCACCGAACAGCTCCCGATACCGCGTCCTCCCCGGCAGTCCCGCTCTCCGCGATCCGGCGCCGGGGCATGTGGCCACCCACCGCGGATTTGACCGGCCCCTGCCCATTGTCTAGGGTGAGACAGTCTTTTGTGTCCACCGTCATGCCCATCCGCATGCTCGGACGCATCCACCAGCACCGCTGTGACCGTCCGTCTCGTCCGCCCCGAACCCGGTGCGGCGAGCACGAGGACGGGCGCACACCCTGACGCCTTTGGAGTAACCAGTGAGCAAGCGGACTTTTCAGCCGAATAACCGCCGTCGCGCCAAGAAGCACGGCTTCCGTGCCCGGATGCGCACCCGCGCCGGTCGCGCCATCCTCGCCGCCCGCCGCAGCAAGGGCCGCACCGAGCTCTCCGCCTGAGCCGGCCCGTGTCGGCGCCGGCGCTCCCGACGACCGCCCCGCGACGGGCGGTCGTCGTCGTGCCGGAGCCGCCTGAACGGCCGGCCCGGCAGGAGCGGGACCGTGCTGCCTGACCAGCACCGGATCCGGACCTCGGTCCAGTTCTCGGCCACCACGCGTTCCGGCGCCCGCAACGGGCGCCGGAACGTCGTCGTCTATGTGCGTCCCACCGACGAGGGCGCGCCGGCCCGGTTCGGGTTCGTCGTCTCGAAGGCCGTGGGCAACGCCGTGCGCCGCAACAAGGTCAAGCGGCGCCTCCGGGAGCTCGCCCAGACCACGGTCAGGCAGGCGCCGTACGGTTACGACGTCGTGGTGCGCGCACTGCCGCCCGCCTCGCGCGCGGACTGGGCGGAGCTGGCCGCCGACTACGCGAAGGCGTGGCGGACGGCCTCCGCGCGGGCCGGGCTCCCCGGGGCCGCCGGGGCGAGCACCACCGCAGAAGACCGACGACCCGCACGGGAGGAGCCGGAGTCATGAGCGAGCACGCTCACGCACCCGAGGACCTCCTTGCGGCGGCTCCCCACGAGTTCGTCCGCCCGGCGTCGGCGTGGCAGGTCCTCTGGTTCCTGCCGCAGAACGCGCTCATCGCGGGCCTCAAGCTCTACCGGACCATCGTCTCCCCCCTGTACGGGGACGTCTGCCGGTACTTCCCCTCCTGCTCGGCCTACGCGCTCGAGTCCGTCACGGTGCACGGCGCCGTGCGCGGCCTGGGCCTCAGCGTCCGCAGGCTCCTCCGCTGCCATCCCTGGGCGGCGGGTGGGATCGACAGGGTCCCGGACGGCGGCCGGGTCTTCCCCGACTTCGCGTCCCTTCCCCGGATCGTCCTGCTGAACCATCCCACCCTTGCCGAGCGCCACCAGCACCACCCCGCCGGGGACACCGGTCCCGCGGCCCAAGGAGAGCCTTCCCCATGAACCTGTTCGAAATGATCCTCTTCCCCTTCAGGTGGGTCGTCTCCGCCGTGCTGTGGGTGTTCCACGAGCTGCTCACCGCCATCGGGATGGACCCCGCCGCCGGCATCACCTGGGTGCTGTGCATCGTGGGCCTGACCCTGGTCATGCGCACGCTGACCATCCCGCTGTTCCTCAAGCAGATCAAGTCCATGCGCGGCATGCAGGAGCTGCAGCCGGAGATGGCGAAGCTGCAGGCCAAGTACAAGGGCAAGAAGGACCAGCTGTCCCGGCAGGCCATGGCCCAGGAGCAGATGGAGCTGTACAAGAGTCACGGCTCCAACCCGTTCTCCGCCTGCCTGCCCATCCTGGTGCAGATGCCGATCTTCTTCGGCCTGTTCCAGGTCCTCAACGGTGTTCCGGGCTCCGCGGCGGCGGGCGAGGGAGTGCACGTCCTGGACGCCGCGACCGTGGAGTCCTTCAACGAGGCGACCTTCTTCGGCGCCCCGCTGTTCTCCACGCTGCTCAACCCGGGCGACGGCAACCACGTGGCCACGATCCTCCTGGCGATCGTGATGATCATCGCGATGTCCGCCTCGCAGTTCTTCACGCAGAAGCAGCTGACGGCCAAGAACATGAGCGAGACCGCCAAGGCCTCCCCCATGTACCGCCAGCAGCAGATGATGCTGTACCTGTTCCCCCTGGTCTTCGCGATCGGCGGCATCAACTTCCCCATCGGCGTCCTCATCTACTGGACCGTCTCCAACCTCTGGTCCATGGGCCAGCAGTGGTGGGTCATCCGCAACAACCCCACGCCGGGTTCGCAGGCCGAGCAGGAGCTCAACGAGCGCCGCGCCGCCAAGGGTCTCCCCCCGCTCGGCAAGACGCAGGAGGAGCACGAGGCCGAGGTCGAGGAGCAGCGCGCCCGTGCCGCCGCGGGACAGCGTCAGCAGCCCGTCGGCAAGAAGCGTCAGAAGCAGCAGGCGAAGCGCAAACAGGCACGATGACCCCCGCCGGTCGATCCGGCTCGACCCCCGCCCCGCACGGGACCGGCACGACCGGCCCCGTGCTTCCACGGCCCCAGGAGACGACATGACCGACATCCGGCAGACCACCCAGGACGCCGACGACGTGCAGCACCCCGTGCCGGCCGACGACGCCGAGCGCGGCGCGCGGACGGAGAGCGCTTCCGCGCAGGAGCCGGGGGCGCAGGACGCCGGCCGGCCGGAGGCCGGGCAGGAGCCCGCCGACAGCGGCGCCGAGGACGGCGCCGCGGCCGACCCGCTCGAGGAGGAGGGCGAGATCGCCGCCGACTACCTCGAGGAGCTGCTCGACACGGCCGACCTCGACGGCGACATCGACATCGAGGTCCGCGACGGCCGCACCTACCTGTCGGTCGTGGCCGACGGGGACGACGACGAGGGACTCGCGGTGCTGGTCGGTGCGGACGGGGAGGTCCTCGAGGCCCTCCAGGAGCTGCTGCGGCTCGCCGTCCTCGCCGCCACCGACCGCCGGTCCCGGCTCGTCCTCGACATCGGCGGCTACCGCCGCCGCCGGGCGGACGAGCTCCAGGACCTGGCGCTCTCCGCCGTGCGCGAGGCCCGGCAGTCCGGGGAGCGCGTGCACCTCGATCCGCTCTCGGCCTACGAGCGCAAGATCGTGCACGACGTGGTCGCCGAGCAGGGGCTCGTCAGCGAGTCCGAGGGCGAGGGGGCGGCACGGCACATCGTCGTGTCCGTCCCGCAGGGCTGATGGCCGAGGACCGGCGCCCCTCCCCCGCCCCGCAGGACCCGCCGCTCCCGGACGCCCGGGAGCGGCGCGCCGCCGAGCGGCTGTTCGGCGAGCGGCTGCCGCTGGCCGAGCGCTACGTGGCGCACCTGGCGTCCTCGGGCATCGTCCGGGGGCTCATCGGCCCGCGTGAGGTGCCGCGGCTCTGGAGCCGCCACGTGCTCAACTGCGCCGTGGTGGAGGAGTGCATCCCGCAGGACGCACGGGTGGCGGACGTGGGCTCGGGCGCCGGACTGCCCGGACTCTGCCTCGCCCTGGCGCGCCCCGATCTGCGGATCACGCTCATCGAGCCGCTGGAGCGGCGCGTCCAGTGGCTCGACGAGGTCGTGGCCGACCTGGGGCTCAGCAACGTGCGGGTGCTGCGCGCCCGAGCGGAGCAGGCCAAGGAGGAGGTCGGCGAGGTGGACGTGGTCACGGCTCGGGCGGTGTCGGCGCTGGTGGGTCTCGTGGACATCACCCTGCCGCTGCTGCGGGGCACGGGCGAGCTCCTCGCCCTCAAGGGACGGTCGGCGGCGGACGAGGTGCGCAGGGCGCAGAAGAAGCTGGACCGGCTGGGCGCCCGGTCCACCGAGATCGTGACGGCCGGGCAGGAACTGCTCGAGGAGCCGACCACGGTGGTCCGGGTCCGGCTCTGACGCGGCGCCGCCGGTGACGTCCGGCGGCGGC
The DNA here is from genome assembly GCF_001483755.1 of Kocuria rosea subsp. polaris. Lineage (GTDB taxonomy): Bacteria > Actinomycetota > Actinomycetes > Actinomycetales > Micrococcaceae > Kocuria > Kocuria cellulosilytica. The sequence goes on along the minus strand of NZ_LQBK01000005.1, from coordinate 39,877 downwards.
GGTAGGCTGGGCGGAGTGTGCCACGGGCGGGGCGCCGCGCTCGGCCCCGGGTCGAGGGCTACCTGACCTGCGGTGCGACCCCAGGCGCCTCTCCCCCGCGGGAGACGTGCTCCGACGGAACGAGTTCGAGACGAACCGGGAAGGTGCGCAGTCAGATGCCGATCGACGACGGCGCGGGAAGTCCCCGAGGCTTCGACGCCGAGTTTCCCCCCGATCCCTCTGATCAATCGATCAAGGTTGTTCCGGACCGGGGTACTCGTGTTTCACGTGAAACGGACGGACAGCTGCCCAAGATGACCACAACGATGGCGGAGGACACGCCGCTGGGGAGGAAGCTCGTGGAGGAGACCAGGCGACGCGCCAGGCTGAAGAAGGTCCAGCTGGAGAAGCCCGCCGCAACGCGGATCTTCACGATCAGCAACCAGAAGGGCGGCGTGGGCAAGACCAGCACGTCGGTGAACCTCGCTGTGGCGCTGGCCCGGCAGGGGCAGAACGTGCTCGTGATCGACAACGATCCCCAGGGGAACGCGTCGACTGCTCTCGGCGTGGAGCACAGCTCCGAGGTCGACAGCACGTACGACGTCCTCATCGACGAGATGCCCATCGCCGACGTGGTGAAGCCCTCCGCAGAGGCGGAGAACCTGTGGGTGGTCCCCGCCACCATCGACCTGGCCGGCGCGGAGATCGAGCTCGTCTCCATGGTCGCGCGCGAGCACCGGCTCCGCCGTGCGATCGAGGCCTACGCCCGTCAGCGGGAGACGGACGGCCTGCCGCGGCTGGACTACGTCTTCATCGACTGCCCACCGAGCCTCGGACTGCTCACGCTCAACGCGTTCGTCGCGGCCACCGAGGTGCTGATCCCCATCCAGTGCGAGTACTACGCGCTCGAGGGGCTCAGCCAGCTGCTGAAGAACATCGAGATGATCCAGAAGCACCTGAACCCGGAGCTGTCGGTCTCGACCATCCTGCTGACCATGTACGACGGCCGCACCAACCTCGCCTCCCAGGTGGCCGACGAGGTGCGCAACCACTTCCCCGCGGAGGTCCTGGAGACCATGATCCCCCGGTCGGTGCGGATCTCCGAGGCGCCCAGCTACCAGCAGAGCGTCATCAGCTACGACCCGAGTTCCACGGGTGCCCTGTCCTATCTGGAGGCCGCCGCCGAGATCGCCCAGCGACCCCAGCGCTGACCGGCTCCACCCGCCCGACGCCCGTCTCCCCCGGAGGCGGGCGTCGTGCTGTCCCCGGACGGGACCGCGGGCGTCGCGCCGTTCCACGTGGAACGGCATTCGGACCCGTGCTGCTCCGCTAGAATTGTCCGGATTGCCGGGCGAAGGAGAGGAACACCGTGAGCGAACGACGACGTGGTCTGGGCCGAGGACTGGGGGCGCTCATTCCGAGCGCGCCCGCGGCGGAGACCGCCGAGCGGGAGGAACCGGGCGCCGGCACTCCTTCGACCCCGCCGGCCGGCTCCGAGACCGCTCCCCCCGTCGGCGGGACGACGCGTGTTTCACGTGAAACGCCAGCGACCACGGCTGCGCCGACACCGGAGGACGTCTCCCCCGCGGACGCCGGCACGGCGGACAAGGATCCGGGGTCCGGAGAATTCCCCCGCCGGGCGAGCGGCGGCAGGGCGGACAGCAGCACGCGGAAGCCGGCCTCGGCGGAACCGCGACAGTCGTCCGGGGACGAGGCACCGGACCCGGCCGAGCCGACAGGCGGGCCCAAGCGCCCGGCAGCCGGCGGACGCGGGCGGACCGTCAGCCCGGCAGCACGGCAGAAGGCCATGAAGGCGCGGATGGACATGGGCGAGGCCCTGCGCAACACCACGCTCGTGAGCCGGCCGTCCGACATGTTCTTCCTGCCGTCCGGCGCCACGCCCGAGGCCGACGGCGCCGCATCGGCACCTGCCGCTCCGACGCCGGAGCCCTCGGCCTCGACCGAGACGACGGCCACCGAGGTCCCGAGCGAGACTGCTGCCACGGACGCTTCGGCGGATGTTTCACGTGGAACGGCCGCGTCCGCCGACCAGGCCGCCGGTCGGCAGGGCGCGGCCAGGCGTTCCCGTGCGGGGAAGAGTGGCACGGAACGGTCGACGTCGGAGATCCCGGCCGAACTCGAGACCGACTCGAGCTCCCGCGCCCCGGAGGGCCCGGCCGAAAACGCTCCCGGAAACGAGGGCGCCGAAGCACCGGAACCGGCCACCCCGGCCTCCGGCGGTGCGGCGGACCCGGCGGACCCGACGAACTCGCCGGCCTCGACCGCCTCGGCCGATAATGGCCCGGCAACGTCCGGCCGGAGCCGGACCGAGGATGTTTCACGTGAAACGGACGCGGGGGCCGAGGAGCTGGCCGCAGTGCCCGGGGCCACCTTCGCGGAGATCCCCGTCGCCTCGATCCACCCCAACCGCAAGCAGCCGCGTCAGGTGTTCGACGAGGAGGAGCTCGCGGAGCTGGCGTACTCGATCGGCGAGCTGGGCGTGCTGCAGCCCATCGTGGTGCGCTCGAGCCGTGAGGACGGCGAGCAGTCCTACGAGCTCGTCATGGGTGAGCGCCGCTGGCGGGCCACTCAGCGTGCCGGACTGGCGACCATCCCGGCGATCGTGCGGGAGACGGCGGACGACGCGCTCCTGCGGGACGCCCTGCTCGAGAACCTGCACCGCAGCCAGCTGAACCCGCTCGAGGAGGCCGCCGCCTACCAGCAGCTGCTGGAGGAGTTCGGCACCACGCAGGAGGAGCTGTCCCGGCGCATCGGCCGCTCGCGCCCGCAGATCAGCAACACGATCCGCCTGCTCCGGCTGCCGCCCCTCGTCCAGCGCCGGGTCGCGGCCGGTGTGCTCTCGTCAGGACACGCCCGAGCCCTGCTCTCCCTCGCGGACCCCGCGGAGATGGAACGGCTCGCACAGCGGATCGTGGCCGAGGGCCTGTCCGTGCGGGCCACCGAGGAGGCGGTCCAGCTGGCGGGAACGGGGGAGCGCAAGCCGCAGCGGACGCCGGCCCCGGCCGGGCGGCACAAGGAGCGGCTGGACTACATCGCGGACGCCTTCTCGGACCGGCTGGACACGAGCGTGCGGATCGCCCTGGGCGCGCGCAAGGGGAAGATGACCATCGAGTTCGCCTCGGTGGAGGACCTGAACCGCATCATCGAGGTGCTGGATCCGGGGATCGAGCGCAACTAGCACCCTCCGCGTACGCCAGAGCCCCGATGTTCCACGTGGAACATCGGGGCTCTCGCACACCGTGGCGGCCGGCCGGCAGGAGCCGGCGTCAGCGGCCGTTGTACTCGGCGACGTCGTCCACGCTCATGGTGCCCGTCGGGACGTCGTCCTCGGCCAGCAGGAACATCCGCTGCAGCCCGAAGACGACCGCCTCGGCCAGGTGGCTCCGGTGCTCGGGGTCGCCGAGGGCCGCACGATCGGCAGAGTTCGAGAGATAGCCGAGGTCGAGCCAGATGGTGGGGGCGTCCTGCGACCTCAGCAGGTCCCACTGCCGGGCGTGCGTGCCGAGGTCGAGGGCTCCGGTGCGGGCCACCATCTCCTTGAGCACGAGCACCGCAGCGCGTTCGCCGATGGGGGAGTAGATCTCCGATCGGTCCTGCTCGCCCCAGTAGTACGAGGCGACCCCGCCGGCGGCGGGGGAGGCGTTCCAGTCGCAGTGCAGGGTGACCACCACGGAGTCCGAGCGGCCCCCGGCGACGACCTCCTGGGCCGAGGCGGCGGTCCGCACCGGCTCGCCGCGGCGGTCGCGCAGGTCCTGGCCGGGGGATACGACCACGGGGTCGGCGCCGATCTCGCGCAGCAGCTCGAAGGCGCGGAGGGCGACGTCACGGGTGATCCCGTCGGCGCGCTCCCGGAAGTCCGCGGCGGCGGAGGCCGGCGGCTGCTGCCCGGCGGCGCCGGAGGGGACGAGCACCACGGGGCGGCCGCGCAGGGCGGAGGTGGCCCGCTCGAGGCGGTGGTACTCGCGCAGCGAGAAGGCCTTGGACGAGGTGATGTTCTTGTTGATCCGGGCCAGGGCCGCAATGGTCTCCCGGTCCACCACTCCGGTGGCCGGCAGGCCGAGGCTCTGCTGGAGCTCCGTGACCGCGTGGTGCGTGCTGCTGCTGAAGACGCCGTTCAGATGTCCGTAGTAGAAACCCAACCGGGAAAGGTTGTGCTGAAGCTGGTTGACGTCGTCGCCCCGGAGCGGACGGTCGTCGTCCGCGTAGAGCGGCCGGTCACCGAGGGCGTACTGCGCCTCGTTGAGGCACCGGTCCGTCTCCGGGCCCACCAGGCCGTCGACGATCAGTCCGCGCTCCTGCTGGAACGCGCGCACGGCGGCGTCGACGTGGTCGTCGAAGTAGGAGGGGTTGTTGACGTCCTGCGGCGCGAGATAGGCCACGGTGACGCCGGCCCGCAGCAGTCGTTCCCGCAGGCTCACCACCCGCCGGCTCGTCATGGTCCGGCGCAGCATCGGTTCGGTCTCGTCGTTGTTCACGGGTGTCCCACGGGTCGGAAGGGTCGGCAGGGTGCCAGGACGACGGCTCGTCCGCCCCTCCCCAGCGGGGGAGGGGCGGACGAGGCCGCGGTGCCGAGGAGGATGTCGGTGGAACCGTTCAGTTCCCGGCGACGAGGTAGTCGGCGAACTCCTTCTCGAGGGCGCTCTTCGGCTTCGCGCCGATGGCCTTCTTGACCACCTCGCCGCCGGAGAAGAGGTAGATGGCGGGGATCGAGGTGATGCCGTACTGGGACGCCACGGCGGGGTTCTCGTCCACGTTGAGCTTGACGACCTCGACGGCGTCCGCGTGCTCGGCGGCGATCGCGTCGAGGACCGGGCCGACCATGCGGCAGGGGCCGCACCACTCGGCCCAGAAGTCGACGATGACGGGCTTGTCCGACTCGAGGACCTCGGTGCGGAAGTCTGCGTCGGTGACGTTCTTGGCGGCGCTCATGTTTCTCCTTGTCCGGGCGGGGGGCCTGCGGTCTGCGGGCCCTGGCCGCTCTGGGTGGAACGTGCGGGAGGCGGAACTGGTTCGATTATGACCCATGCCGGCCGGGGCGCCGTGCGTCCCGGGGCGGGCCGGCTCAGCTGTGCAGGACCGAGCGGTCGTGCAGGGCGGCGAGGTAGTGCTCGGCGTCGACGGCGGCGACGCACCCGGAGCCCGCCGCCGTGATGGCCTGGCGGTAGGTGGCGTCCACGACGTCGCCGGCCGCGAAGACCCCGGCGAGGCTCGTGGTGGAGCTGCGGCCGTCCACCGCGATGGTGCCGTCCACGGTCAGCTCCAGCTGGTCCTGGACGAGGGCGGTGCGAGGATCGGAGCCGATGGCGACGAACAGGCCGGTCACGGGCAGCTCCGTGGTCTGCTTGGACTCCGTGTCGCGCACGGTCACGGAGCGGACCTTCTCCTCGCCGTTGATGCCCACGACCTCGACGTTCCACAGGACCTCGATCTTGGGGTCCTCGAAGGCGCGCTGCTGCATGATCTCGGAGGCGCGGAAGCTGTCCCGCCGGTGGATGATGGTGACCTTGGAGGCGAAGCGGGAGAGGAACGTGGCCTCCTCCAGAGCGGAGTCGCCGCCGCCCACCACCGCGATGTGCTGCTCCTTGAAGAAGAAGCCGTCGCAGGTGGCGCACCAGCTCACGCCGTGCCCGGAGAGCCGCTTCTCGTCCGGCAGGCCGAGCTCGCGATACGCGGAGCCGGTCGCGAGGATCACGGCGTGGGCGCGGTGCACGGAACCGTCCTCGAGGGTCACGGTCTTGATCTCGCCCTCGAGCTCGAGGGCCACGACGTCCTCGTAGCGGATGTCGGCGCCGAAGCGCTCCGCCTGCTGCTGCATGTTCGACATCAGCTCCGGGCCCTGGATGCCGTCGATGAATCCCGGGTAGTTCTCGACCTCGGTCGTGTTCATCAGCTCGCCGCCGGCGGTCACGGACCCGGCGAACACGATGGGGTGGAGGTCGGCGCGCGCGGCGTAGACCGCTGCGGTGTACCCGGCGGGGCCGGACCCCACGATGATCACCTCGTGGACGGCCCCGTCGTCCGCGGGGGCCGTCGGCTCGCCGGTCGAGGGGGCGAGGTTCAGGGCGTTGATCACGGGACCGAAGTCGGGGCTCACTGTTCTGCAGACCTTCCGTACAGGGAGCGGCCGGGCACGCCGACCGCAGGGACCACTGGCACAACGGGGCGTGCACGGCGGATATTCCGGTGCCGGGCCCGCCGTGCCGGGCCCGGCGGGGGACCGGAGGCCTCAGCCGAGCTGGATCTCGCCGATCCGCAGGCCGTGGTCGAACCCGGCGATGGGGTTCGTCAGCTGCGGCAGCTGCGTCCAGTTCACGATCACGTACTCGTGCTCCCCGTCCCGGGCCGCCGCCGAGAGCGGAACGGTGATCTCCGGGCCGGTGAAGGAGCCGGAGGCCACCTGCTCGGCGCCGTCCAGGCTCGGGGCGTCGTTGACGTACACGTCGAACATCCCGCCCGACCCGGACGACTGGTCGAGCTGCAGGGTCTCCACCGGTGCGGGCTCCTCGAGCTGGACCGCCAGGCCCACGCTCGGGGTCTGGTTGCCGAAGTTCTGGTCGGAGAACCCGTAGCTGATCCAGAAGGTGGACGGGTTGCCGTCGATCGTCTGGCCCAGCTGGGCGTCCTGGTCGGCCATGAAGCCCGGGTCGGTGGGCACCACCCGGGTGACGGCACGGGGCTCCGGCTCGGCGGCCGGGGCCTCCGGCTCCGGGCTCGGCCGCGTCTCCTCCTGCGCGCCCTGCTCCTCCGCGGGCGCGCTCACGGCCGGCTCGGGGGCGTCCGCCCCGGCGAAGAGCCCGCCCAGCCGGTCGAAGCTGAAGACCACGGCGCCGACCAGCAGGGCCAGGAGCAGGGCCAGGAGCAGCAGCAGGCCGCTGCCGCCCTTCCGGGTCTGCGGCGCGGTGTCCTCCTTCCGCGGCGGCGCGGCCGCGGCGGGCTCCTCCGGGCGGGGGGCGGTGCCCGGGGCCGCGCTGCGGTAGCTCTCGAAGCTCTCGGCGCTCTCGTAGCTGTCGTAGCGGTTGTCGCCGTCGTAGCCGGGATCGATGTCCGTCCCGGCGGTGCGGACGGCCGAGGCCGCGGTGCCGCTCGCCGCCGCCCGGTCGAAGAGTGTCGAGCGGGTCGAGGTGGCGCTGACCCGCACGGGCCGGCCGAGCCGGGTGCGCACCGAGGGCGCGGGCGCGGCGTCGTCGTACGAGTCGTCGTCCCGCCACCGGGTGACCTTGGGCTGGGGCGCCGCGCCGCCCAGGTCGTCGGAGGGCTCGGTCGCGACCACGGGCGCCGGGCTGGTGGGGGCGGGCTCCTCGTACACGTAGGAGCCGGTGCCGCCGCCGCGCGGGGCCCCGAAGATGTCGTCGCTGAGGGACTCGTCCTCGACCTCGTCCGGCTCCACGAGCAGGGAGTCCAGCATGTCCGCGGCCGGGGTGTACGAGGTCACGAGGTAGGTGTGCGCCTCCGCCTGGCCGAGGTCCAGGATCTGGAAGGGGGCGCCGATGCTGCCGTTGGCCATGGAGCGGGCGTTCTCCACCAGCAGGGACGTGTGCCGCTCGGCGGGCAGCAGGATCGAGACGCGGCGGCCGAGGATCTGGTCCTGTCCCTCGAGCACGTGGTCGCCCTCGGCGGTGGCCAGCACGTCGGAGACGACCTTGTAGCGGCCGCCGAGGACGGAACCGAGCTTCATCGGTGCGGGCACGTTGGCTCCCTGGGGGTCGGGAATTCGCGGAGGGGGCCGGAATTCGCGGGCGGGGGTGGCCGGCGGGGCAGAAGGGGTGTTCCTGACCCACGTCACCGACCACTCAGCACCTTACCGGTCCCGGCGCTCCGGGGCCGAGAGCTCCGTCACACGCTCAGCGGCCCAGCCGGGCGAGGACCGGGCGCACGAGGCTGTCGAGCTCCTGGACGCGGCAGAGCCGGAGGGCGCCCAGGTAGGCGATCCCCATGACGGTGCCGCCCACCGCGAGGGTCGCGATCGCCGTCAGCTGGTTCGTCCAGGGGAAGCCGTCGGGGTCGTAGCCGCCGAGCAGCAGGAGGGCCACCGCGCCCACCGCGCCGGCGAGCAGGGAGGCCGCGAGGATCCGGGCGTGGGAGTCCACGATGCGGGCCACGTCGTAGTCCCCGAGCCGGCGGACCAGGACCGCGTGGTAGATCAGGGTGCTCAGCACGTTCTGGGCCGCGTAGCACGCGGCGACCGCGAAGACGATGCGGTCCGGCGGGACGAAGGACCAGATCAGCAGGGCGCAGGCCACGGTGAAGAGCGCGACGCCGACCTGCACCAGGAACGGGGTGCGGGCGTCCTCCTGGGCGTAGAACGCCCGGCCGAGCATGAAGGAGATCGACATGAAGGGCGCACCGACCGCGATCACCGCGACCACCTGGCCGACCACGGCGCCCGCGGAGGGGACTCCGCCGCTGAAGAGCATGCCGAGCGGGCCGGCGAAGACCACGAGGGCGACCGTGGCGAAGACGGTGGCCACCCCGGTGATGCGCAGGCTCGAGGACAGGGACGCGACCATCCCGGCCCGGTCGCCGTCCGTGGAGGCCGCGGCCATCCGGTTGAACAGCACCGTGGCGATGGACAGCCCGATCACCCCGTGCGGCAGGGAGTACAGCATGGAGGCCTGGTTGAGCGCCGCCACGCCCGCGATCTGCTGCGGCGGGTCCATGGCGAGGTACTCCGGGCGGTAGCCGGTGGGGATCGCGGCGACCTTGGTCAGGGTCAGGAACGCGAGGTTGGCGAGGATCCCGGTGGCGAGGGTCCAGCCCGCGAGCCGCGCCGCGGTGGAGAGCCCGATGCCGCGCCAGCCGAACCTGGGCCGCAGCTCCAGTCCGAGCCGGCGCAGGGGCCAGAGCAGCACGAGGGCCTGGGTGGCGACGCCCACGGTGGCCATGGCCGCCAGCCAGAACGTCTTGGCCGGGGTCCAGTTCTCCAGGGTGTGCGGGTCCTGCTCGTAGGCGCCGAACTGCTGGACGAACACGAGCAGCGCCGCGATGGCCACCACGTTGTTGACCACCGGCGCCCACATGTACCAGCCGAAGGCGCCGCGGGCGTTCAGGACCTGGCCCACCACGGTGTAGAGGCCGTAGAAGAAGATCTGCGGGAAGGTGAAGAGCGCGAACGTCAGCCCGAGGGACAGCTGCGCCTCGGTCCAGTCGGTGCCCATGGTCCGCACGATGGGCCCCGCCAGCAGCACCACGACCGCGGTGACGCCGAGCAGGGCGAGCACGGCGAGGGTGAGCAGGCGGGAGATGTAGTCGGCCCCGCTGTCCTCGGCGGTCCTGGAGGCCTTGATGATCTGGGGCACCAGGACGGCGTTGAAGACGCCGCCCGCCACCAGGACGTAGATCAGGTTCGGCAGGGTGTTCGCGAGCTCGAAGACGTCGGAGACGGTCGTGACCGAACCGATGGCCACGGTGATGAGGACGACCTTGACGAACCCCAGCGCGCGGGAGACGAGGGTGCCCGAGGCCATGATGGCGCTGGAGGCCGCGCCCGAGCGGCGGGCCGGGGCGGCCGGGGTGCCCGTTCCGGCCGCCCCGGAGGGCTCCGCGGTCTCAGAGCTGGTGGATGATGTATTCACGGGCGATGTCGGCGATGCGCCGCTCGTTGGGGAAGGACAGCTTCCGGCCGAGGTCGTCGATGTCCACCCAGGCGACGTCCACCGCCTCGTGGTCGGGGTCGTTGTCCGTGGTGAGGTGACCGCCCGTGGCGCGCAGCAGGAAGTGGTGCACCGTCTTGTGCACGCGGTGGCCGGAGACCGTGAACCAGTAGTCGATGCTGCCCAGCGGGCTCAGCACCTCCCCGGCGATGCCGGTCTCCTCCTCGATCTCGCGGATCGCGGCTTCCTCGTTGCTCTCCTCGCCCTCGGGGTGGCCCTTGGGCAGGCACCACTCGAGGCGTCCGCCCCGGTTGATCCGGGCAATGATGGCCACCGGGTGGGACGGTGTGCCGAGGTCGACGACGATCCCCCCGGCGGAGACTTCCTCGACCGTGGGCAGCGCAGCGGCCGGCGCGGTCGGCCGCTTCTTCGGTGCGCTGGGTACGGGGAAAGCCATGCCTCCTACCTTGCCACAATCGCCCGCGCTCCCGCCGGAGCGCGGGAGGGGCTCCGGCGGCCGGTCCCGGAGGGGCCGCGGCGGCCGGGCCCGCGCCCCGCGGTCTGGAACAATGGGCCGCACCATGACGCAGCTCCCCGACACCTCCGCGATCCATCCCGCCGCCCTCGACCTGGGGCGGCGGTTCGCCGCCGCCGGCCACGAGCTCTCCCTCGTGGGCGGTCCCGTGCGGGACCTCTTCCTCGGCCGGCCCGCCCTGGACCTGGACTTCACCACCGACGCGACGCCGGACGAGACGCTCGCCGTGGTCACGGGGTGGGCGGACGCGGTGTGGGAGATCGGCCGCGACTTCGGCACCATCGGGATGCGCCGCGGCGACGTCCAGCTGGAGGTCACCACGTACCGGGCCGAGGCCTACGACGCGGACTCCCGCAAGCCGCAGGTGGCCTTCGGGGACTCGCTCGAGGACGACCTGTTCCGCCGCGACTTCACCATCAACGCCATGGCCCTGCGGCTGCCCGGCCTGGAGCTCGTGGACCCGCACGGCGGGATCAAGGACCTGCACGCGCGGGCGCTGCGCACCCCGGGCGCCCCGGAGGACTCGTTCTCGGACGACCCCCTGCGCATGATGCGCGCCGCGCGCTTCGCGTCCCAGCTCGACGTCGAGGTGGCGCCCGAGGTGCGCACGGCCATGGCCGGCATGGCGGAGCGGATCGGGATCGTCTCGGCCGAGCGCGTGCGGGAGGAGCTCGTCAAGCTGGTCTGCGGGCGCCGGCCCCGCCGCGGCGTCGACCTCCTGGTGAGCACGGGGCTCGCGGACGTCGTGCTGCCCGAGGTGCCCGCGCTGCGGCTCGAGACGGACGAGCACCACCGGCACAAGGACGTCTACCAGCACTCCCTGACCGTCCTGGAGCAGGCCGCGGCCCTGGAGTCGGGTCCGGACGGCCCCGTGCCCGGCCCGGACTTCGCGCTGCGCTTCGCCGCGCTCATGCACGACGTCGGCAAGCCCGCGACCCGGCGCTTCGAGGCGGACGGCGCGGTGAGCTTCCGGCACCACGAGGTGGTGGGCGCCAAGCTCACCGCCAAGCGGATGCGGGCGCTGCGCTTCGACAACGACACCATCAGGACGGTGAGCCGGCTCGTGGAGCTGCACATGCGCTTCTACGGCTACGGGGACGCCGAGTGGACCGACTCCGCGGTGCGCCGCTACGTCCGGGACGCGGGGGAGTGCCTGGAGCGGCTGCACCGGCTCACCCGGGCGGACGTGACGTCCCGGAACCGGCGGAAGGTGTCCCGGCTGGCCGCGGCCTACGACGACCTCGAGGCGCGGATCCAGGAGCTGTCCGCCCGCGAGGAGCTCGACGCCGTGCGGCCCGAGCTCGACGGCGAGCAGATCATGGCGGTGCTCGGCGTCCCGCCGGGGCCCGTGGTGGGACGGGCGTACAAGTTCCTGCTGGACCTGCGCCTGGACGAGGGGGAGCTGGGGCCGGAGGAGGCCGAGCGGCGGCTGCGGGCCTGGGCGGCGGACGCCCTGTGAGCACCCGCCTCGGCACCGGCACGGCCGGGCCGGTGCCGGCGGCCGGGCGCCCGGAGGCGCTCCGGGTGGGGCCGGGGGTGCTGGTGGGCTGCGCCCTGTACGCCGCGCTCCTGGCGTACCTGACCAAGCTCCCGTGCCGGCTGGTCACCTGGGAGCAGCCGGAGACCTTCCGGCAGCTCTGCTACTCGGACCTGCCCACACTGTATGCCTCCCGCGGCATGGCCGAGGGCCGGTTCCCCTACCTGGACGCCTCGGCGCTGCTGGAGTACCCCGTGCTGCAGACCGTGGTGGCGAGCGGCACCGGCGTCCTGGCCCACGCCGTCGACCCCCGCGCCCGTGTCCATGTCGGACAAGGCATATATTTCGACCTCAACGCGGTGCTCCTCGCCGCCGTGTGGGTGGCGGTCGTGCTGGTTCTCGGCCGGATGGTGGCGCACCCCGGCCACGCGGTGCTCGCGGCCCTGGCGCCCGCCGTGGTGGTCACCGGGTTCATCAACTGGGACCTGTGGCCGGTGCTGTGCACCGTGGCCGCCCTGCTCGCGTTCCGCCGGGACCGGTGGGCCCTGGGCGGGGTCCTGCTGGGCGTCGGCACCGCGTTCAAGCTCTTCCCGTTCCTGCTCCTCGGGGCGGTCCTCGTGCTGGCCGTCCGGCGCCGCGAGGCGGGGCCCGCGCTGCGGGCGGCCGCCGGCGCGGTGGGGGCCTGGGCCGCCGTCAACCTCCCCTTCGCCCTGCTGGACCCGGTGCAGTGGGGCTGGTTCTGGCAGTTCAGCCAGGACCGCGGCGCGGGCTTCTCCTCCGTGTGGCACTGGTGGAACGACGTCGCGGCGCCGCGGCTGGACATCCCGCTGCTCTCGGCCGAGGGGATCAACGTCCTGGCCCTCGGCGGCTTCGCCCTCGCCTGCGCCCTGATCCTGGTGCTGGGGCTCGTGGCGCGCGAGGAGCCGCGGCTGGAGCAGCTCGCCTTCCTGGTGCTGGCGGCGTTCGTGCTCTCCAACAAGGTGTACTCGCCGCAGTTCGTGATCTGGCTCGTGCCCCTCGTGCTCCTGGCCCGGCCCCGCGTCGGGGAGTTCGTGGTGTGGCAGCTCGTCGAGGTCCTGCACTGGGCGGCGGTTTTCAACTGGCTGGGCCACGTCACCGGGGGCGGGGAGGAGCTCGCGCTCGCCGAGGACGTCTACTTCACCACGGTGGCGCTGCACACGCTCGCGGTGGGCTACCTGGTGGTGCGCGTCGCGGCGGACGTGCTGCGCGGCCGCGGGACGAGCCCGTGAGCCCGCAGGGCGGCACGCCCCGGGGCGGGCCCGGCGCGCTGCTCGTGGGGCTGAGCCTCTACACGGTCATGACGGCCTGGCTGCTGCGGCTGCCGTGCCGGGTGCCCGGCCGGGGCGCGGCGGAGAGCCTCCCGGCGCTGTGCGCCACCGAGGTCGCCCCCGGGGAGCCCACCGGCGCGGGCGGGTTCTTCACGGGCGGCCCCGCGGGGGACCAGCCCGCCCTGGTCGGGATGATCAGCACGGTGCTCGGCTGGCTCGCGGACCGCGTCCCCGCGCTGCTCGGCACCGACGCGGGCCGGGGTGCGTCCGCCGACCTGTCGGTGCTGCTGCTGGCGGCGGCGTGGATCGGCACGGTGGCCGCGGTCTCGGCGCTGTCGGGCCGGCGCGGGGCGGACGCGTTCGTGCTGGCGCTCGCGCCGGTGGCGGTCCTGGTCGGCTTCGGCACGTGGAACCTGCTCGCCGTGCTGCTCATGGTGCTGGCGCTGCTGCTCCACGTCCGGGGCAGCCCGGTGCCGGCGGGGATCGTCCTGGGCCTCGCGGCGTCCGTGGCGCTGTTCCCCCTGGTCGTCCTCCTGGCCGTGCTGCTCCTCGCCGTGCGGTACCGGCAGTTCCGGGACGTCGCGCTGGTCCTGGCCGGGACGGCGCTGACCTGGGCGCTGGTCAACGGACCGTTCCTGCTCTCGGCGGGGGACCGGTGGGCCCGGCAGCTCAGCACGCCGTGGGCGCAGCCCGTGGCGGGCTCCTCGCCGTGGGGCGTGTGGGCGCGGGTGGAGCAGGCGCGCACGGGCGCGGCCCCGGATCCCGCGGGCGGGGACCAGTACGTGCTCCTCGCCCTCGTGCTGGGCTTCGTGGCGGTGCTCGTGCTGACCCTGCTCACCCGGCAGGAGCCCAGTGTCGTGCAGATCGCGTTCCTCCTGCTGGCCGTGCTGGTGCTCGCCGGCCCCGGCTACTCGCCCGTCCACGCGCTGTGGCTGGCCCCGCTCGTGGTGCTCAGCCGGCGCAACTGGCTCGAGTTCGCCGCCTGGCAGCTCGTGGAGGTCCTGTGGTGGGCCACCCTGGTCCTGCCCGCGTCGGTCTGGCCCGTGCTGCCGGGACTCGGCCCGATCGGCTGGGACGTGCAGGACCTGCTCGCCGCCGTGCGCGTGCTGCTGCTGGCGCTGCTCGTGGTCGCCGTCGCGGTCGACGTCCTCCGGGGCGGCCGGGCGCGACGGATCGGGCTGTCCGAGCCCGGCTGAGCGCCCCGGCACCGGCTCCGCCGGGAGGGGGAGAGCATCCGCGCCACGCCCGCACGGGCTCATCCTGCCGGTGGTGCCGCCCCGCGCCGGCTCTCCCGTAGGTTGGTGGCGGAGAAGAACGACGAGTGCTCGGGAGGAGCGCCGGTGATCGAGATCGAGAACCTGACGAAGACCTACGGCGGCAAGACGGCGGTGGACGACGTCAGCTTCACCGTGCGCCCCGGCAGGGTCACCGGGTTCCTGGGGCCCAACGGGGCCGGCAAGTCGACCACGATGCGCCTCGTCGTCGGGCTGGAGTCCGCGACCCGGGGCAGCACCCGGGTCAACGGCAGGCCGTACGCCCAGCACCGGGCGCCGCTCGCGGAGGTCGGGGTGCTCCTCGACGCGAAGGCCGTCCACCCCCGGCGCACCGCCCGCGCGCACCTCGCCGCGCTCGCCGCGACCCACGGCATCCCGAGGTCCCGCGTCCAGGAGGTCGTGGACCTCACCGGGCTCGGGGCCGCGGCCGACAAGCGGGTGGGAGGCTACTCCCTGGGCATGGGCCAGCGGCTCGGCATCGCCGCGGCCCTGCTCGGCGACCCGCACACCGTGATCCTCGACGAGCCCGTCAACGGGCTGGACCCCGAGGGCGTCGTGTGGGTGCGCCACCTCGCCAAGTACCTCGCCGCCGAGGGTCGCACGGTCTTCCTGTCCTCCCACCTCATGTCGGAGATGTCCCAGACCGCCGACCACCTCGTGGTGATCGGCCGCGGCCGGATCCTCGCGGACGCGCCCATCCAGCAGATCCTCGCCGGCGGCCGCACGCGCACCCGCGTGCGCACCACCGACCGGGCGGCGCTGCGCCGCGCCCTGCAGGGCGCGGACGCCGGCATCACGGAGTTCGACGACGACGGGCTGCTGGTCACGGGCCCGGAGCCGCGGCGGATCGCCGAGGCCGCGCTGGCCGACGGGGTGCTGGTCCACGAGCTGACGCCCCTCTCGGAGAGCCTCGAGGACGTGTACATGGCCATGACCCAGAACGAGGTCGAGTACCGCTCCGGCGGCGCTCCCGAACCGACCGACCCGGCACCCTGGGCGGGCGCCGACGCACGAACCGGAGACCGAGCATGAGCACCAGCACCTCGACCGCCCCCCGCCGGCAGACCGGCGCCCCGGATCCCGCCGGGCCATCCCGCCACGCGTCCCGGGTGCACCTGGGCTTCGGCCGGGTGCTGCGCTCGGAGTGGATCAAGTTCCGGTCCCTGCGCTCGCACTGGATCCTGCTCGGCATCGCCCTGCTGCTCTCCCTCGGCTTCGCCGCCCTCTCGGCCTCGAGCGCGCTGACCTTCATCGACTTCAACGAGCAGGCGGCCCAGGAACAGGTCGACGCGATGCTGGACGGCCGCAGCCCGGAGGAGCTCGGGCTCACCGAGGAGGACGTCCAGCAGCAGAAGGACGAGTTCGTCGCCCAGTCCGAGCAGCAGATGACGGAGGGCTCCGGGCTGTCCCTGCCGGACGGCATGGGCTTCGGCGAGTACATGGCCATGTCCAGCGCCAACGGCGGCCTGCAGCTGGTCATGCTGCTCCTCGGCGCGCTCGCCGTGCTGGCGATCGGCTCGGAGTACTCCACCCGCTCCATCCAGACGACCATGACCGCGGTGCCGCGGCGCACGCCGGTGATGCTCGCCAAGACGGCCGTGCTCTCGGCCGTCACCTTCGGGTTCGGGCTGCTGAGCGCCCTGCTGTCCCACCTGCTCGTGCAGCCGATCCTGGCGGGCGGGGACCTGGGGTACGACCTGCTGCAGGAGGCCGTGCTGCTCAACGTCCTGGCGGTGGGCGTCTTCTACATGCTCACGTCCTGGCTCGGCTTCGGCCTGGGCGCCCTGCTGAAGTCCACCACCTGGGGCATCGTGGTGCTCGTGGTGCTGCTGATGGTCCTGGAGATCGTGCTCTTCGCGCTCTCCTTCGAGTGGCTCGACGACGTCAAGCCGTACTCCCCGGCGGCGGCGGGCGCGCAGCTGACGGCGATGTACCAGCCCTCGGACGCCGTGCTGAACCACGTGGAGTCCGGCCTGGTCTACGGCGCCTGGGGCCTGGTGCTCGTGCTGGCCGGGATCCTGGTCACCAGGAGACGCGCGCTCTGACGACCTCCCGCCGCGGCCACGGCGCCGGCCCTACGATGTGAGCTGGTGGGCCGGGACGCGGCCCGGACCTCCGGCGCGGGCGCCGGGCGGACCGACAGGGGACGGGAGCTGCGGTGTCGGTGTCACGGGAGCGGGAGGCCGGCCGGGCCCTCTCCGCGGTCGACGCCCGCGGCCTGCGGCGGTCGCTGCTGCACTGGCTGACGGTCGTCGTGGTCCTCGTGACCGTGTTCGCCTCCGTGGTCAACTGGGTCTTCGTCGACCGGGAGCCGCAGGACCCGGTGGAGGCGTGGCTCGGGGGGCTCGAGAGC
This sequence comes from Kocuria rosea subsp. polaris, assembly GCF_001483755.1. GTDB lineage: Bacteria > Actinomycetota > Actinomycetes > Actinomycetales > Micrococcaceae > Kocuria > Kocuria cellulosilytica. The sequence continues at coordinate 23,359 of NZ_LQBK01000005.1, read as the reverse complement.
GGCAGCTCGCGGCAGCTGCTGTCCCGCACCGAGGACGTCGTGGCGGACCCCACCCTGACCATCTTCGCCAACCGCGTGTACCGCAACGCGGCGGGACGGATCAGCGGCCACGAGATCCTCGGGGTGGACCGCACCGGCAGCCGCGGCGAGGTGCGGGCGCGCGTGTGGTGGGACGGGCCCGACGGCACCCGGGCCCGGGAGGAGGTCCACGTCTACCGGGTGCACCAGGTGCGGCGGACCGGCCCCTTCAACGACCAGTGGGAGCTGGACTCCCCGGACGCGGCACCGCTCTCCGTCCACCTGCCCGCCCCCCTCGACGAGCTCTCCGTCAACGGTGAGAGCATCCGCCCGGACGCGGACGAGCGGGTGCCCGACCCCCAGGGCCCCGGCGGGACGTGGCGCTTCGAGGCCCTGCCCGGGGACTACGCGATCGGGCTGCCGGGCCACTCCTACTACGTGGCGGACCCGCCCCTGGAGCCGCACACCGTGGCGTTCCGGGACCCGCAGCCGGCCACGGTGGCGCTGCGCATCGAGCCCTCGCCGAGGATGTGGCAGGAGGTCGACGACCGGATCGAGGAGTGGCTGGAGGACTGCACGGCCTCGGAGGAGCTGTCCTCCGAGGAGTGCCCCTCGTCCCGGCGCTGGGCGGCGCCGGGGGTGCCCCTCGAGCCGTCCACGGCGGCGTCCGGGGCCCCGGAGCCCGAGATCACCGGCGTCCGGTGGGAGCTGGTCTCCCGGCCCGCCCTGGTCCTGGTCCAGGACCCCGGCGACCCGCTGCGCTGGACCGCGGACCCCTACCGGCCCGCGGTGGCGCGGCTGAGCTACGAGGAGGACGGGGAGACGGCCACCGAGCGGATCGAGTTCCCCGTCCGCGCCACCGTGCGCTCCACGGGGCAGAGCGCGGAGATCAGCGTGGGCCTGGAGCAGCCGTGAGCGGCGCCTCGTGGGCCGGCTCCGCGGCACGCCGGGGCGGGCGCCGGAGCCCGCCGAGCACGCGCTCGGCCAGGGCCCAGTAAGCCACCCCCGCCACGAGGGACGCGAGCACCGCCAGGGCCGGGCTCACCGGCGCCAGCGGGGGGTAGACCAGCCAGTGCACGAGATAGATGTACAGGGACGCGCTCGCGAGCCGGGCCGTCACCCGGCGCAGACCCACGGGCACCGGCAGGGTGGGCACCCACAGCAGCAGCAGGATCCCGGCGATCACGGTGGCCTCCCGCACGGTGCTGTCGAAGTAGCCCGGCACGGTGAGGAGGGTCAGGAGGGTCACGAGGGAGCGCTGCAGGGCCGTCCCCGACCGGGCCGCGACCCAGCCCAGGACGAAGAGCCAGAACACCGGCGCGGGCTTGGGCAGCCCCGGGTCCACGATGTCGTACCGGCTGACCAGCCCGACCGCGAGCAGTCCGAGCGGGAACAGCCAGGGGGCGGCCCGCTCGGCGCGGTCGGCCCAGGGCAGCGCCATGAGCGCGGTCACGGCCACGAGGACGTAGACGAGCATCTCGACGAACCAGAAGTGCCACTGGGACGTGAGCTCCTGGGGCCCCACGATGCCGTTGAGCAGCAGGACGTTGGCGAGCGTGTAGTCGTCGGTGAGCAGGTGGGCCACGGCGATGAAGGCCACCGAGGGCACCACGATCCGTGCCAGGCTGCGCAGCTGGCGCCGCAGCCGGGGGAGCCGCTCCCCCGTCAGCTGGAAGCGCGCGAAGTTGTACCCCGCCACCGCGAAGAGCACGTGGGCGGTCTGGAACGTGAAGATCTCCACGTGCGTCATCACGATGCACACGATGGCGACCGCCCGGAGCACGATGCCGGTCTCCAGGAACGAGACGAGGCCCCGTCCGCGCGGAACGGGCCGGGGGGCCAGGTCCCGCACGGGCGTGAGGTGCCAGCCCGGCGGGAGGTGCCCGAGGGCCTGCTCCAGCCGCACGGAGGCCGCCACGTAGGACAGCGAGTCCCCCTCCAGGGACACGAACGTGTCGTCGTCGCCGACGTCGGGGCGGTCGAGCACCTCGGCGAAGATCCGCCGGACGTCCTCGGGTCCCTCGGCCCGGCGCTGCGGCGGCGCCGGCGCGGCGGGGGGCGCGGCGAGCGCCAGGACCGCCGGGTAGTCCACCTTGCCCGTGCCCAGGCGGGGCAGCTGCTCCACCGCGTGCATCTCGACGGCCGGGCGCGGCAGGCCGATGCTCTCGGCCACGAGCTTGGCGAGCAGGGACGTGTCCTGGTCCCCCTCGGCGGCCACGACCAGCCGCTCGTCGGAGCCGGCGGCGGCCGCGCTGACCCCGAGCTCGGCGAGGATCCGCTCGACCTGGCCGAGGTCCACGCGCAGGCCCACGATCTTGACGAAGCGGCTGCGCCGCCCCACGACCTCGTAGAGTCCGTCCGGGTGGCGGCGGGCGAGGTCCCCGGTGCGCAGCTCCTCGACCGTCCGCCCGGCGGCGAGGTCCTCGGGTCGCTCCGCGTAGCCGAGCATGACGTTGGGCCCGCTGTAGACGAGCTCCCCGTCCGGCAGCCCGTCCACGGGGTCGATGCGGAACCGCCCGCCGGGGATCGGCACCCCGATGGTCCCGGCGCGCTCCACCGCCAGCTCCGGGGGCAGGTACGCCATCCGGGCGGTCGCCTCGGTGGCCCCGTACATCACGACCAGGTCCCAGCCGCGGCGGCGGCCGGTCCGGGCCCAGTGCTCGACCTTCTCCGGGGCGAGCCGGCCGCCCGCCTGGGTCACGCAGCGCAGGTGCGGGAGGTCGGTGTCCGCGAACCCGACCCGCTCCAGCAGCTCGAAGGTGTAGGGCACGGCGGCGAAGGACGTGGCGCGGTGGGCCCGGAACAGGTCCCAGAAGCAGGGGTCGACCACGGACAGGTCCGTCAGCACCAGCCCGGCGCCCCGGAGGAGGTGGCTGTTGAGCACCGACAGCCCGTAGCAGTAGGACATGGGCAGCGTGGTGGCGGCGCGGTCGTCGGGCCCGATGCCCAGGTACTCGGCGATCGCCTCGGCGTTGGCCGCGAGGTTCTCGTGCGAGAGCCGCACGAGCTTCGGGGAACCGGTCGAGCCGGACGTGCTCAGCAGCAGGGCGAGGTCCGGGTGCAGCTCGTGCCGGCTGCCCGGGCGCCGCTCCTCGAGCACCGGGGTCCCGTTCCCCGAGCGCAGCACCACGTCGGGGTCGTAGGCCGCCACGAGCGCGTCGACGGCGGCCGGCTTGTCCGCCGGGACCAGCAGGAGCGGGTGGCCGGCCGTGAGGGCCGCGAGGTAGGCCACGAGGGAGTCGACGTCGTTGGACGCCGCGAGCACCGCCAGCCGGCGTTCCGGGCCCAGGCGCGCGGCCACGTCCTCGACGCGCCCGGCCAGCTCCCGGTAGCTCAGGACCTGCTCGCCCGTGAGGACGGCGGGGCGGTCCCCGTGGCGGGCGAGTCCGGCGGCGAAGGAGACCTGGGAGAGGTCAGGTTGGATGCTCACCCGGTCCAGGGTAGAGAAAACCTTTAGCGAAGGAAAGTCTTGCCTAATTCGTCCGACATGCGGGATCGCCGGTTCGACGTGCCGTCGGCGGACCGCGGCGGCGGGGCCGTGACGGCCCGGTCGTCGACCAGCAGCGTGGGGGTGGTCCCGGCCGTGACCGTCACCGCCACCGGCGTCCCGACCGGGTGGCGCACGTTGTGGGGCTGCCAGGAGCGCAGCGTGCGCCCGGAGGCCAGCCGGACGTGGTGCAGCACGAACGCGCCGTGGTACTCGACCGCGCTGACCCGCGCGGGGGAGGCGGGGTCCGGCCGCAGCGCCACCTCGTGGGGCCGCAGCACCACGTCGACGTCGACGTCGCTGTCCGCCCACCCCGGCACGGTGGAGACGATGCCGATCTCGCAGGTGAGCAGCGCGCGGTGGACGCGGGCGGGCAGGAAGTCCGCGTCCCCCATGAAGGACGCCACGAAACGGGTGGCGGGCTGCTCGAAGACCTTCTCGGGGGTGTCGGACTGCTCGATCACCCCGTCGTGCATGACCACCACGCGGTGGCCGACCGAGAGGGCCTCCGTCTGGTCGTGGGTGACCAGCACGGCGGTGGTGCCGGTCTCGCGCAGCGTGGCCACGGTGTCCCGGCGCACCTGCGCGCGCAGCGACTCGTCCAGGCTCGAGAACGGCTCATCGAGGAGCACCACGGCCGGGCGGGGCGCCAGGGCCCGGGCCAGGGCCACGCGCTGCTGCTCGCCGCCGGAGAGCTCGTGGGGGTAGCGGTGGGCGAGGTGCCCCAGCCGCACGAGCTCGAGGACCTCGCCCACGCGGGCCCGCCGGTCGGCGCGCGGGAGCCGGTCGAGGCCGAAGGCCACGTTCTTCGCGACCGTCAGGTGCGGGAACAGGGCGTGGTCCTGGAAGACGAGGCCCACCCGCCGCCGCTCGGGCTCCTGGAACCGGTGCCGGCCCGCCACCACGTCCCCGGCGATGCGGATGGTGCCCTCGTCCGGTCGCTCGAGACCCGCCACGAGGCGCAGCGTGGTGGACTTGCCGCAGCCGGAGGGGCCGATGAGCGTGACCAGCTCGCCGGGCGGGACCGTCAGCTCCAGCCCGCTGACGCCCACGGAGGACCCGTAGTGCTTGCTCAGCCCCTCCAGCACGAGGGCGGGCTCGGTGCCGCGGCTGCCGGGCGCGGTCTGCGCGCTCGTGGTCTGCACGGTCATGGGGACACCTTTCCGTGGCGGTCCGCGCGGTGGGCCTGCCGGACGAGGAAGAACACGGGCACGACCGCCGCCGCCACGATCACGAGCGCCGGCAGGGCCGCCTTCTCCCAGAAGTTCTCGCGCGCCAGCTCGTAGACCCACACAGAGGCCGTGGTGAAGCCGAACGGGCGCAGCAGCAGCACGATGGGCAGCTCCTTGACGGCGTCGATCATCACCAGGACGAGGGCCGTGGCGACCCCCGGGCGGGCGATGGGCAGGTGCACCCGGGTGAGGACCCGGAGCGGGGACGCGCCGAGGCTCTGCGCGGAGAAGGTGACGGTGGGGGAGATCTTGGCGAGGCTCGCGTCCACGGCCTGGTAGGCCGGGGCGAGGAAGCGGATCACGTAGGCGTAGAGGATGCCGAGCACCGAGCCCGTCACCAGCAGCCCCGTGCCCCCGGGCACGCCCGCCCGCTCGAGGGCGGTGTCCAGCCCGGCGAAGGCGATGAGGACGCCGATGCCCACCACAGCGCCGGGCACGGCGTAGCCGAAGGTGGTGAGCTGCGCCGCGAGCGCCACCGCCCGGCCGCCGCCCATCCGGACCCCGTGGGCGACCGCGAGGGAGAGCGCCACGCAGGCCACGGCGGCGATCCCGGCGACCACCAGGCTGTTGCCGAGGTACTGCGCGAAGCGCGGGTCCGAGAGGGACGCGGGGTTGCCGACCGCCTCCCCGACGGCCCACACGAGCAGCTGCAGCACGGGCACCAGGAACCCGGCGGAGAGGGCGGCGAGGCAGAGCAGGGTGGCGCCCCAGGCGCGCCACCCGGCGAGCCGCCGCGGCTGGAGGCCCTGGCCGCGGCCGCCCCGCTGGTGGAACCGGGCGCGGCCCCGGAGCAGCCGCTCGCCGGTCAGCACGGCCACGGCGAACAGCAGCACGAGCACGGCGAGCTGGGTGGCGGAGTGGAAGTCGAAGGTGCCCTTCCACACGAGGTAGACCCCCACGGAGACCGTCTGCACGTTGAAGTACTGCACCGTGGCGAAGTCCGTGAGCGTCTCCATCATCACGAGCGCGAGCCCCGCCGCGAGCGAGGGCCGGGCCAGGGGGATCAGGACCCGCCCGAGCGCGCGCCCCCGGCCGGCGCCCAGGGTGCGCGCGGCGTCGTAGGTCCCGGTGGTCTGCTCGACCAGCGCGGAGCGCGCCAGGAGGTAGACGTACGGGTAGAGCGTCAGGGACATCACGAGCACGGCCGCCGGCAGCGAGCGGACCTCGGGCACCCACACGTCCGGTCCCAGCAGGGAGCGCAGCGCCCCCTGCACCGGCCCGGCCACGTCGAAGACGGAGAGGAACACGAAGCCGAGGATGTAGGCCGGCATGGCCAGCGGCAGGACCAGCAGCCAGACCAGCACGTCCCGCAGGGGGAAGCGGAAGGCGGTCACGAGCCACGCGAGCCCGCCGCCCACCACGAGGGTGCCCGCGCCCACGCCCAGCATCAGCAGGAGCGTGGTGAGCACCATCCGGCCCAGGTCGCGCGGCGGGGTGGCGGTGCCCAGGCTGCCCAGGCCGTCCACGACCACGGCCAGGACCGGGGTGGCCACGACCACGGCGACGAGGACGACGAGCGCCGACCACGCCGGGCGCCCCGAGCCGGGCGCCCGGCGCGGCCGGCGGGTCGGTGTCCTCGTGTCCGCGAGGACGGCGGGTTCGGTCACTGGTAGCCGGCTTCGGCCAGCAGGTCCACGGCCTCGGCGTTGAGGTCCCCGTAGGCCTCGGCGTTCAGGGGCATCCGCTCGAACTCGCCGAAGGCCGCGATGGAGGGGGCGGGCTCCACGGAGGGGTTCACCGGGAACTCGTGGTTGGCGTCCACGAACGCGTTCTGGCCGTCGGTGGCGAGCCACTCGATGAGCCGCTGGGCGTCCTCGGCGTTGTCGGAGCCCTCGACCACACCGGCCCCGGAGATGTTCACGTGCGTGCCCGCGCCTTCCTGACTGGCCCAGAAGAGGTCGACGTTCAGGTCCGGGTTCTCCTCCAGGGTGCGCGCCAGGTAGTAGTGGTTGTTGATCCCCACGTCGCACGTGCCGGCGTCGATGGCCTCGAGCAGCAGGATGTCGTTGCTCATGATCTGCACGTCGTTGGCGACCCAGCCCTCGACGATCTCGAGCGCCCGCTCCCGGCCGTGCAGGTCGATCAGGCTCGCCACGAGGGACTGGGTGTAGGCCGAGGTGGCGTCCCGCATGCAGAGCCGGCCCTGCCACTTCGGGTCGGCCAGTCCCGCGTAGGTCTCCTGGGGGTCGAACTCGGCGGTGTCGACGTTGTCCGGGTTGTACGTCACGGTGCGCGCGCGCATGGCCAGGCCGTACCACCGGCCCTGCGGGTCGCGGAGGTCCTCCGGGACCGCCTCCTCGAGGGCCGGGGAGTCCAGGGCGGCCAGCTCGTCCTGCCGGGCGGCGTTCCACAGGTTGCCCGCGTCCACGGTCATGAACACGTCCGCCGGGCTGTCGTCCCCCTCGGCCTTGAGCCGCTCGAGCAGCTCGGCGTCGTCGCCGGTGATGAACTCGACGCTGATGCCGGTCTCGTCGGTGAACTCGCCGAACGCGCCCTCGAGGTCGTAGTGCCGTGCCGAGTAGATCTGCAGGTCGGCGGGCTGCTCGCCCAGCCCGAGCGTGCCGCACCCCGTGACCAGGGTCGCCAGCGCGGTCAGGATGCCGGTGGTGGCGTACAGGGAACGACGACGCATCGGAGCCTCTTCCGGAGGGCGCGGCGCTCGGGGACCGCGCGACGATCATTTGGCAAGGAAAGCGTAACCTAATCGGAACGCCCCTCGCGTCGCGCCCGGGGCCCGGGCACGGGCTCCCGCGGCACCCGGCCGAGCGGCCCGCCGCGGCCCGCGCCCCGGAGCGTCCCGCCGCGGCGGCGCACCGGAATAGCGCCCGCGGGCGGACCGTTGAACCGGTCGGGCCGCTCCCCGCGGAACGGCCCTCCCGCCTCCCCGTCCGTGCCGAAAGGACCCCCGTGGCTCCCGAGCCCGAGTACTACCGCCCCGTCCCGCTGAACAACGACCCCGGCCGCGCCGGGTACTCCCGGGCGCCGTTCGGCGCACCGTCCGGACAGCCGTTCGGCGGGGGCGGGCAGGGCGCCCCGCACCCCGGGCCGCCCGTGGTCAACGTGGTGGGAGGGAAGTCCGTGGTCCTCGCCTACGTCCTGTGGCTCTTCCTGGGCTGGCTGGGGATCCACAAGTTCTACCTGCGCCAGCCGGTCTGGGGGCTGATCTACCTGTTCCTCGGCGGCCTGGGCTGGACCCTGGCGGGGGTCGGCGTCGGGATCCTGTTCCTGATCCCGTGGACGCTGCTGATGTTCCTGGACATCTTCACCATGCCGTTCCGCACGGCCTTCGTGAACGCCTCCATCGCCCGCAGCGCCTACCGCTGGTGAGCACCCCGTTCTGCCCGGGCCCGCGGATGTAGTAGTGTTGTGAGGTCTGTGTGCCCGCCGCCCGACGTGCGGCGCCGGCGCGCGGACGACGCTACAGAACCTCCTGCTGCGGAAGGACCGCAGCCGCTCAGCCCGAAGGAGGTGGGTTCGAACATGCGTGAGTACGAACTGATGGTGATCATCAACCCCGAGGTCGAGGATCGTGCCGTGGAGCCGACTCTCAAGAAGTTCCTCGATGTCGTCACCAAGGACAACGGGACCGTCGACAACGTCGACATCTGGGGCCGTCGTCGCCTCGCCTACGAGATCCAGAAGAAGACCGAGGGCATCTACGCGGTCGTGCGCTTCACCGCGACCCCGCAGACCACCCAGGAGCTCGACCGCGTCCTGAACCTCAACGAGGCCATCATGCGCACCAAGATCATCCGCCCGGAAGAGCAGAAGATCTCCGCCGAGTAGGACTTCACAGACCGATCATCGAGGGCGCCCCGACGGGCCCCCGGTGAGATGCTTGTGAGATCCCAGCACGTCCCGCACGACCGCGAACACCCTCGACCCGGGAGGTCCACATGGCTGGTGACACCGTCATCACCGTAATCGGCAACCTGACCGCTGACCCCGAGCTGCGCTTCACGCCGTCGGGTGCGGCCGTGGCCAACTTCACCGTTGCGTCCACGCCCCGCACCTTCGACCGCCAGTCCAACGAGTGGAAGGACGGGGAGACCCTGTTCCTGCGCTGCTCCGTGTGGCGGGAGGCGGCCGAGAACGTGGCGGAGTCCCTGCAGAAGGGCATGCGCGTCATCGTCCAGGGTCGGCTCAAGTCGCGGTCCTACGAGACCAAGGAAGGCGAGCGGCGCACCGTCACCGAGCTCGACGTCGACGAGGTCGGTCCCTCGCTGCGCTACGCGTCCGCGAAGGTCAACCGCAACGCCCGCTCCGGCGGGCAGGGCGGCGGCTTCGGCGGCGGTGGCGGCGGCCAGCAGGGCGGCGGCTTCGGCGCCGGCGCCCCGGCCGGCGGCGGGTTCGGGGGCGACTCCGGATTCGGTGGCGGCCAGCAGGGCGGCGGCTCCGGCTTCGGCCAGGGCGGCCGCTCCGGCGGCGGGCGTCAGCCCGCCCCGCAGGCAGCACCCCAGAACGACCCCTGGAGCCAGTCCTCCGGCGGGAACTATGACTGGGGCAGCGGCCAGGACGACGAACCGCCGTTCTAGACCTTCCGCACTTTTCCCATCCACCCCATCCCGCGGTGACAAGCCGCGGGCTCCACTCGAAGATCAAGGAGCACCACGATGGCCAAGGCTGAACTCCGTAAGCCCAAACCAAAGCAGAACCCGCTCAAGGCTGCCAAAGTCACTGAGATCGACTACAAGGACGTTGCGCTGCTGCGCAAGTTCATCTCCGATCGCGGCAAGATCCGCGCCCGCCGCGTCACCGGTGTGACCGTGCAGGAGCAGCGCAAGATCGCCCTGGCGATCAAGAACGCCCGCGAGGTCGCGCTGCTGCCCTACTCCGGCGCCGGCCGCTGATCAGAGAGGACAGACACTCATGGCAAAGATCATCCTGACGACCGAGGTCACGGGTCTCGGCGCTGCCGGTGACGTGGTCGAGGTCAAGAACGGGTACGCCCGCAACTACCTCTTCCCGCGCGGCTTCGCGACCCCGTGGTCGCGCGGCGGTGAGAAGCAGATCGAGAGCATCAAGGCCGCCCGCGCCGCGCGCGAGGTCGCCTCGCTCGAGGACGCCCAGGTCCTGGCCCAGAAGCTGACCTCCGCCACCGTGACCATCCCGGTCAAGGCCGGCTCCGAGGGACGCCTCTTCGGCACCGTCAAGGCCGAGGACGTCGCCAAGGCCGTCGAGGCCGCCGGCCTCGGCGCCGTGGACAAGCGCAAGGTCGAGCTGAACCAGCACATCAAGACCACCGGTGTGTACCAGGCCTCCGTGCGCCTGCACGAGGACGTCAACGCGAACGTCGAGTTCGAGGTCGTCCCGGCCTGATCGGTTCCTCCGGTCCGTCCGAGCACAGAGGGCCCCCGCGGTGCGCCGCGGGGGCCCTCTGCGCGTTCCCGGGGTCTCCGGGCGTGCCGGTCAGCGGGGCCGGACGGCCTCGACGACGACGTCGAGCGCCGTCTCGGTGGTGCGCACCTGCTCGGCGCGCAGCAGGTCCAGGCCCTTGCCCTCGAGCACGGCGACGGTCTCCTGCAGGGTCGGCCGGGGCACGGTCGGGGGCGGCCCCTCGACGCTGCCGGGGGCGTGCGTGATCCACAGCAGCCGGCCCCCGGGAACGAGCCACTCGGCGGCGCGGCGGAGCAGGGAGAGGTCGTGCTGGAAGTACGCGGCGACGATCAGGTCGAACTGCAGGGGCACGGCGTCCGGCCCCGAGCGCTGCTCCTGCTCGGGGGACCAGGTCCGCAGGTCGGCGATCAGGGCGCGGCCCGGGAGGCCCCGCTCCGCCAGGGCACCCGCGACGGTCCGCACGGCGCTGGGGGAGAAGTCCACGGCGGTGGGGTCGTAGCCGGCGCCCGCCAGGGCCAGGGTGTGGCGGCCGGTGCCCGCCCCGAGGTCGAGGGCGGTCGGCGGGCCGTCCGCGGGTCGCCGGTCCGCCCGGTCCAGGAGGGCGGCGACCTCCGGGTGCGGCTGGGCGCCGTCGGGGGAGGACTCCCCGGAGGCGTACCGGTCCTCCCACATGCGCTGGTTGTCGTCCACGGGCATCTCCTGGGTGGTTCGGGCGGCTGGGTCGGGCGGTTCCGGATCTCGCGGGCGGCGCGGCGGTGCCGCCGGGCGCCCCGGGGGACAATGGGTGCATGCCCTCCCTGATCTCCCGCGTCACACCGTCCGCCCTGTACTGGTTCGGCGTGGGGTGCCTGCTCTTCACGGTACTGGCTTTCGCCGTGGCGTTCCTGGGCGGCAACTCCGCGGGGACCGAGACCTCCATGGCGTTCTTCGTGATCGGGTTCGTCGCGGCAGCCGTGGGGGCGACCGTCACGGCGGTGGTGGCCCTCGCGGGAGCCGTCGGGTTCGCGGCCGCCCGGGTCCGGTTCCTGGTGCTGCTGGGCCTGTCGGTACTGTGCCACCCGCTGCTGTGGCTGGCGCTGCTCGTCTCAGTGGCCTGACCGCCCCGGCGCGGCGCTCCGCCGGGGTGCGGCGGCCCCGCCCGAGGGACCTCCGGCAGGGGCCTCCGACGTGGGCCGGAGCACGAGGTGAAAAACACAGTGTTGTGGACGGTGCCGGTGTTGTCCGCACTGTCCCTGCACAGGGTGTGCATCGACATCAGCTCAGGTCAGAGCCGATTTCGCGGAGTTCCACAGCACTCTTTCCACAGCCTTCTCCCCAACCTGTGCACAGCCGTCCACGGCGTTTTCCACCGGTTGTCCACAGGGTGGAAAACCGCGTCGGCTGGTAGGGTTTCCGGTCCTCCGCGCGCCGGTTGCCCTCCGCGGACGGCGACCGGCGGGCTAGGCTCGGGGCACCCGGGACGGAGCGGCCCGGAAGCCCCTGCGGAGGAGGAGCGGCGGATGTCCCCACGCACTCGTGTGGCCCTGGCGCTGGGCAGCGGCGGCGCCCGCGGCTACGCGCACATCGGTGCCATCCAGGTCCTCGAGGAGCGCGGCTACGACATCGTGACCGTCGCGGGAAGCTCCATGGGGGCCCTCGTGGGCGGGCTCCACGCCGCCGGCCGGATGGAGGCGTACGCGCAGTGGGTGCTGGGGCTGAGCCAGCGGGACGTGCTGCGGCTGCTGGACCCGTCCCCCTCGGCGCCCGGGGTGATCCGGGCGGAGAAGATCATGGCGAAGGTGCGCGAGCTGCTCGACGGCACGCTCATCGAGGACCTGCCCATCCCCTTCACCGCGGTGGCCACGGACCTGCTCGCCCGCAAGGAGGTCTGGTTCCAGGAGGGCCCGGTGGACGTGGCCGTCCGCGCGTCGATCGCCCTGCCCAGCATCATCACCCCCGTCATGCTCAACGGCCGGCTGCTCGCCGACGGCGGGATCATGAACCCCGTGCCCATCGCCGCGACCGTCGCCACCCGCGCGGACGTGACGGTGGCGGTCTCCCTCTCCGGGGGGCAGCAGTCCGGGGAGGGCAGGGTCCCCGCCCACGAGACGGCCGCCGCGCGTCCCGCGGAGGAGTGGGTGGGGCGGTTCCGCCGCGGCGCCTCCCACGTCCTGGACCGCGAGCTGACGCGCAGCGTCCTGGAGCGCTTCGCGGAGACGCGCGGCCGCGGCGCGTCGTCCCGGTCCCTGCGCTCCACCGGGGCCGGCCCGGCCGACGTGGGCGAGGCCCTCGTGCAGGACGTCGTCGAGGAGGCCGTCGAGGAGGCCGTGGCGGAGGGGTTCGGCGTCCTGCCGGCGGGGCTGCGCACGCTCGACGTCATGCAGCTGTCCCTCGAGGTGCTGCAGTCCATGGTGCTGCGCTACCGGCTGGCCGGCTATCCGCCCGACCTCCTCGTCACCGTGCCGAAGAGCGCCGGGCGGCTGCTGGACTTCCACCGCGCCGGGGAGCTCATCGAGCTCGGCCGGCGGATGACCGAGGAGGCCATCGACCGCGCCGACGACTTCCCGCCGGCGCGGCCGGACCCGGAGATCTAGTCCGCCTGGATGATCTCGTCCAGGTTCGCCTCGTTCGAGATCACGTCGTACTTCAGCATCAGCTCCGAGAGCGTCTCGAGCTCGTCGCGGTCCACCTCCGCGTCGAACTCCTCCAGCCGGAGGTCGGCGGCGACCTCCTCCGGCATGTTGAGGAAGCTCACCAGGGTCTCGCGCACCCGCTCCGGGTTGTTCTGCGCGAACTCGAGCGCGTCCTCGATCGCGGCGTCGTAGTTCTCGAGGACCTCCGGGTTCTCCTCGGCGAACGCGGCGCTGCTGAAGGTGACCATGGTGTCGAGGCCCGGCACCGTGTCCTGGTAGTTGTAGCCGACCAGCTCGGTCTGCTCGCCGTTGATCAACTGGGTCAGGAACGGCTCCGGGACCCAGGCGGCGTCGATCTCCCCGCGGTCCAGCTGGGCCGGCATGTCCTGGAAGGGCATCTCCACGAACTCCACGGCGTCGGGGTCGCCGCCGTCCTGGCTCACGGCCTCCTTGATGGTCAGGTCGCCCTGGCCGTTGACCGTGTTCACGGCGACCCGCTTGCCGGCCAGGTCGGCCCAGGAGGCGATGCCCGCGTCCCGGTTGGCGGCGACACCGGTGATGTCCTCGCCCTCGGGCAGGGAGCTGCTGTAGCCGCTGAGGATCTTCATGTCGAGGCCCTGGTCCTTGGCGAGGATGACCGAGAGCGGGTTGCCCACGCCGATGTCCATGGATCCGCCCGAGACGGCCGGGAGCATGGCCGCACCGCCCTGGGCGGTCTCGATCGTGACGTCCAGGCCGTGGTCCTCGAAGATCCCCTCGTCCAGGGCGAGCTGCACGGGCGCGGACGGCGCGATGGGGATGACGCCGATGGTGAGCGGCTGCAGCTCCTCGCCGCCCCCGCCGGTGGTCCCCCCGCCGCCGCAGGCGGTCAGGGCGAACGTCAGGACGGTTCCGACGGCGGCTGCGCCGGCGAACGGGTGCTTCATGGTGGGTCCTCTTCCTCGGGTCGGTCCTGCCGGCGGCCGGCACCGGTGAATCCGCTGTGACATGCATCACGCACGCCGGTGTCCTCACCGTAGAGGCAGACCGTTGGATTCGTCAACGGTTGTGGCTCTGAACCGTTGCGTTGTCCCCCGAAGAGAACCGGACGGGCTCACTGGTCGCGCAGCAGCGCCTCCACGGTGCGCGCCAGGTCGAGCAGCACGGCGTCCGCGCCCGGGCCCGCCGCGAGCTCCAGGCCCACCGGCAGGCCCTCCGCGGTGCGCCCGGCGGGGATGCTGATCCCCGGGGTGCCGAGGATGCCCGCCAGGTCGGAGTGGCGGGTGAAGGTGTCGAAGGTGGGCACGCGCCGGCCGTTGAGCTCCACGGTCTCGTCGTCGCCGATCGGCCGGGCCGTCAGCGGGCACGTCGGCTGCACCAGGGCCGTCACCCCCTGGCCCTGGATCGCCCCCGTGTACAGCCGCAGGGCCAGCCGGCGCTCCTCCTGGGCCGCCCGGTAGTCGTCGTCGGCGGCGCGGAAGACCTGCGCCAGCTCCCAGATCCGCCGCACGTCCGGGCTGCCGATCCCGTCCCGGACCTCGTCGAGGGAGTGCCCCGTGCCGCGCGCCTCCAGGTAGGTCTGCAGATCGGGCAGGAACTCGTGGAGGGCGATCGTCATCCCGGCCGCGGCGGCCAGCTCGCGGGCCGGCCGGACGTCGACGCCCACGAGCTCTGCACCGGCGGCCTCGAGCGCCCGCAGGGCCGCGCCGAAGACCGAGTCCACACCCGGCTCCAGGTCCTCCAGGAACAGCTCGGGCACCCCCAGCCGGACGCCGTGCAGCGGGCCGGGCCCCTCGTCGTCGAACTCCAGGTGGCGCGCACCGGGCGCGCCGTGCGGGTGCTCGCCCGCGAGCAGGGCGTCCAGCAGCACCACGTCGTCCACGGTCCGGGCCATGGGGCCGATCGTGTCCCGCGAGTGGGCGATCGGCAGGACGCCCGACGACGGGTAGCGGCCCAGCGTGGGCCGGAACCCCACGATCCCGCAGAGGGCGGCGGGGATCCGGGCCGAGCCCCCGGTGTCCGCGGCGACCGCCGCCGGGACCAGGCCCACCGCCACGGCCACCGCCGAGCCCCCGCTGCTGCCGCCGGGGCTCAGCGCCGGGTCGGCGGGGTGGCGCACGGGGCCGAACGAGCCGTTGTTGGACGTGATGCCGAAGGACAGCTCGTGCAGGTTCGTCTTCAGGGTGAACAGGGCGCCCGCCTCGCGCAGCCGGGCCACCGCCGGGGCGTCCCGGCCCACCACGTCCCGTTCGAGCGCTCGCGTGCCGCCCGTGGTCGGGAACCCCGCGACGTCCACGATGTCCTTGACCGCCAGCGGGATCCCCGTCAGCGGGCCCCGCGTCTGCCGCCGGTCCAGCGCATGGGCGAAGATCCGCGCCAGCTCCGGGTCCGCGCTGATCACCGCGCCCAGCCGCCGCGCCGCGGGCAGGCGCTCCAGCAGGGCGTCGAGGTGCTCCACGTGGCTGATCCGGCCCGCCGTCAGCTCCGCCCGAGTGGTCCGGATGTCCCACGAACAGGGACCGCTGAGATCTGTGCTGAGCGTCATGGTCCATGGTGTCCACGGACGGGCCCGGGCGGCAAGCGGTGTCCGCGGTCGGTGCGAGAATGGAGGGGCTGCCCGGAAGGTCGGGGCGGCGTCGTCGTGTGCGCACCCTGCCCCCCGCAGGACGCGCGAGGAGAGGTGGACCAGGTGTCGATGGTGTCGGAGCGCTCGTCCGGGAGCGACCGGGAGTTCGGCCGGACCCCGCCGCAGGACAACGTGGCGGAGCAGTCCGTGCTCGGCGGGATGATGCTGTCCAAGGACGCGATCGCGGACGTGGTGGAGGTCCTGCGCGGCGTCGACTTCTACAAGCCCGCCCACGAGTCCATCTACGAGGCCGTGATCTCCCTGTACGGGCGCGGCGAGCCCGCCGACGCCATCACCGTGGCCGACGAGCTGACCAAGCGCGGCGAGATCGAGCGCGTCGGCGGCCCCGCGTACCTGCACACCCTCATCTCCTCCGTGCCCACCGCGGCTAACGCGGGCTTCTACGCCGAGATCGTGCGCGAGCGCGGCGTGCTGCGCCGGCTCGTGGAGGCCGGCACCAAGATCGTGCAGCTGGGCTACAGCTCCGACGGCGAGGTCGACGACATCGTCAACGCCGCCCAGGCCGAGATCTACCAGGTGGCCGAGCGCCGCTCCTCCGAGGACTACACGGTGCTCAAGGAGGTCATCGAGTCCACCGTCGACGAGATCGAGGCCGCCGGCTCGCGCGGCGAAGGCATGCGCGGCGTGCCCACCGGCTTCATCGAGCTCGACGAACTGACCCAGGGCTTCCAGGGCGGCCAGATGATCGTCATCGCGGCGAGGCCGGCCATGGGCAAATCAACCCTGGCCCTCGACGTCGCGCGGTCCGCGGCGATCAAGCACAACCAGACCACGGTGATCTTCTCCCTCGAGATGAGCCGCAACGAGATCGCCATGCGCCTGCTCTCCGCCGAGGCCACGCTCAACATGCAGGACCTGCGCAAGGGCCGCCTGCAGGACGAGCAGTGGGCCAAGATCGCCACCACGATGGGCAAGATGGACTCCGCGCCGCTGTTCATCGACGACTCCCCGAACATGTCCCTCATGGAGATCCGGGCGAAGTGCCGCCGGCTCAAGCAGAAGCACGACCTCAAGCTCGTGGTGCTGGACTACCTCCAGCTCATGAGCTCGGGCAAGAAGGTCGAGTCCCGCCAGCAGGAGGTCTCGGAGTTCTCCCGTGCGCTGAAGCTGCTGGCCAAGGAGCTCGAGGTCCCGGTCATCGCGCTGTCCCAGCTGAACCGTGGGTCCGAACAGCGCCAGGACAAGAAGCCGATGGTCTCGGATCTTCGCGAGTCGGGCTGTCTCACAGCGGAGACTCGAATCCTCCGTTCCGACACCGGAGCAGAGGTCACCATGGGCGAACTTTACGAATCCGGAGCCAGGGACGTCCCGGTGTGGTCGCTGGGCGACGACATGCGCTACGTCGAACGCACACTCACCTACGTCTTCTCGACCGGGATAAAGCCGGTCTACCGGCTCACGCTGTCATCCGGGAAGACGGTGCGGGCAACCGCGAACCATCCCTTCTTCACTTACCAAGGGTGGAAGCCCCTGGGCGAGCTGTCCGTCGGGGATCGAGTGGGCGTGCCTCGGCACGTCGACGGACCAACGCAGCGCACGGAGTGGGACGACGCCCAGATCCAAGATGCCGCACAGGTGCTCGCCGAAGGGGGCGTTGGCCTGTCTCCCGAGGTGTTCTCCCTGCCGAAGGCGCAGATCCGCCGGTTCGTGCAGGCCGTCTGGCGTGAGCACGGAGCGGTCGTGCTCAATGATCGGCAGGCCCATGTCTCGTCGTCTTTCGACGGCCCATTGCAGGCTGATCAGTTCAGCCGCCTGCTTCTGCGCTTCGGGATCTCGACGACGGCGGTACCGACCGACGGCAGAGTCGAGCTGATAGTGGAGGAGCACGACGACCAGATCCGGTTCCTCAAGGAGATCGGGCGCAGCAGCGATTTCGGCGAAGCGGCCCGCGTGATCCTCGAGGAGCTCGACGTGCCAGTCAATGCTGAGATCGACGCCGAGCTTTGGCGGAGCGTCGGCGACGTGCTGGTGGATCCGATGCCGCTGGGATCGCTGGTCCGGTCCTGCCTCGACGAGGTGCGGTCCGTGGAACCGGCTCTGAAGCTGGCGCAGGTCTCAACGCTGCTTGACGAGGCCGACATGAACCTCGCCGCGGTGAACGATCTGCTGTGGGACTCCATAGTGTCTATTGAGCACGAGGGCGAAGAGGAGGTCTTCGATGCAACCGTGCTCGGCAACCACAACTTCGTCGCCAACGGCATCACGGTGCACAACTCGATCGAGCAGGACGCGGACATGGTGATCCTGTTGCACCGCGATGACGTCTACGACAAGGAGTCGCCGCGCGCCGGTGAGGCCGACGTGATCGTGGCGAAGCACCGCAACGGTCCTACTAAGACGATCGTGGTGGCGTTCCAGGGTCACTACTCCCGGTTCGCGAACATGGCCCACGAGGGGTTGTAGCGTTCGCAGGACCGTCGGTGTTGTCGATATACAGGTAAAACTGAACGAGCCTCAGGAAACCTGGATTAGGATTAGGGCGAGGTTTGCTGCCGCGGGACACCAGCTGTCCGCATGATTCCATAGAACCGTCCGGTGATCACCGGAAAACTGACGGTCAGGGTCGACGCCGTAGGGAACCGCTCTTGGTCAAAGATCTTCAAACTGCAAAAGGAAATCGAGCAGATTGCATACCGGCTATTAACACCTCGCCTGGACCGCATCCAAACGGTCAAGGAGCAATTAGCCCGGTTCATCGGAGCTGGCGTGGCCAACCCTCCAGTCCATTTCCTGCAACAGCAGGACTTGCGAAAGCCGCGCTCTGACACGCTGGCCGACGTCCAGAAAAGGTGGCTAGGTCGTCAGCGCTCAGATCTTCGTGTTCCGGCGTCATGGGGCTGAACCCAGGATGAGCGACAGCCACGAAAGCGCACCAGGTATCTCAAGCGAAGGGATGCGAGACGTCTCGTCCGGAAAGTTTGCGCCCGCATGTTTCCGCGGCTGCGGGTGTCTCGCATCCTTGTACTTTATCCATGCCCCTAGAATTGGATGCTCAACCTTAGTTGCGAGACAGATGGGATGGGCATGGGCATGGGCAAGCTGATCGGCTATGCGCGAGTATCGACACGGCAGCAGGACGCAGACCGTCAAGTGTCTGACCTGCTGAGTGCCGGCGTGCGGCGCGATGACATGTATGTCGACAGTGGAGTGTCTGGAGGGCGTACATCACGCCCTCAGTTCGACAAGGCCGTGGCATCCCTCGAAAAAGGCGACACGTTGGTCATCACCACGCTGGACCGTCTGGGGCGGTCAACGCAGAACATGCTCGTCTTCGCCGAGGCGTTGCGCGCGAGAGGCGCTGGATTGCGGGTGCTCAACCTCGGTGGGGGAGACGTGGACACGGCCACCCCGATGGGCTCAATGGTCTTCACCGTCATGGCCGCCCTGGCCCAGATGGAACTGGAGATCAAACGGGAGCGGATCACCGACTCGGTGGCCAAACGCCGGGCCGCCGGCAAGGACCTCGGCGGGCGGCGCCAGACCTTCACCGACTCCCAGATCCGCAACGCCCTGCGCCTGATCGAGTCCGGCGAACCGGCCACTCAAGTCGCGCGGGACCTCGGCATGTCCAGGGCCACGCTCTATAGACGGATCCGGGAGCTGCCGCAAGCGACGACGATCTGAGACCGCCGTTGCCTATGGTCATCGTGATGCATATGCCGCCGCGTTTCCGTTCTACCTGTGATTTCGGCGCGGGGTCTTCCGGTAGTTGTTGTTCTGCGACAACGCAGCCGGGAGGTGAAGCCGTCGGCTCCAACCCAATGACGGCCACGAGGAACGCCCGGCGAGCCGTTATGGCGCTCACTGTAGCGGGGCGCCCCCGACGGCCCGGATGATCCCGGCCAGCGGATCGGCGCACTGGCCGCCGTACGCCTGGCGCACGACGTCGCCGATTACAAGCACGGCGGGCGAGGCGCACCGGGCGGTCGCCGCGTCCGTGATGACGCTGGCGAGATCCGACACGGTGGTGCGCTGCGAGTCACTCCAGCCCCGTTCGACGACGGCGACTGGCGTGGTCGTGTCCATGCCGGCTGCGGACAGACCGGCGACCAGTTGCGGCAGCGTGCCGACGCCCATGAGCACGACGATCGTCCCGCCCAGGCCGGCGAGGTGGCGGTGCTCGGCGTCGGTGAGTGGCGCGTGACCGGAGACCACGGTGAACAGGTGGCTGACGCCGCGGTGCGTCACGGGGATCCCTGCGGCGGCGGGGACGGAGACGGCGCTCGTGACGCCTGGGACGACCGAGACCTCGACTCCCGCCCGCACGCACGCGGCGACTTCCTCGCCGCCGCGGCCGAAGACGAAGGGGTCCCCACCCTTGAGCCGCACCACGTGCTGACCCTCAAGGGCGGCCTCAACCAGGAGGCGCTCGATCTCGTGCTGCGGGACGGCGTGGTGACCGGGGCGTTTGCCGACGTCGACGAGTTCTGCACCCCCGGTCAGCCGCTTCAACCCCCGGTGCGGGCCGAGCCGGTCGTAGAAGACGACATCGGCCTCGCGCAGCGCGTCCAGGGCCCGGGCGGTGAGCAGGTCCTCCGGTCCGGGGCCGCCCCCGACCAGGGTGACCCGCCCGCCGGGTGCTGCGGCGGACTCGCGGATCAGCAGTACGGTGCACGTGCGGCAGTCGGCCACGAGCCGTTCCCACCCGGGGTCGCCGTCCTCGACGAGGGCGACGAGGACCACCCGGCCCAGCAGCACGCTGCGGTAGTCCGCCGGGGTCTGCACGGTCCGCACGGTCGCCCCGGCGCTGCGGTAGCGGCGGACAGCGCGCCGGGCGGCCTCCGGTGCGCCGGCCACCAGGACCGTGGCGCCGGTCAGGTCCATCGCGGGGGCGTTCACAGGGCCCGCTCTGTGCTCTGCTCCGCGACGCGCACGGGGATAGTCGAGCTGATCAGCACGGGTCCGGCGGCACCGCCCGCGGCGATCTCCTCGGCGGTCGCGGGGCGCTCCATGCCGCGCTCCGCGACGTTGACGATGGAGGTGTCCGCCTCCTGCGGGGCGTTGACGAAGGAGCGGAAGCGGCGCAACCGCTCCGGGTCCTGGAGGGTGGAGGCCCACTCGTCCTGGTAGTGGTCCACGTGGCGGGCCATGGCGGCCTCCAGGTCCTCGGCGATGCCGAGGGTGTCCTGGACAACCACGTCCTCGACGTGCCGTAGACCGCCTTCGAGTTCTTCCTGCCAGTGCGCCGTGCGCTGGAGCCGGTCGGCGGTGCGGATGTAGTACATGAGGTACCGGTCGATGTAGCGGATCAGCGTGCCGTCGTCAAGGTCCTGGGCCAGTAGCTTCCCGTGTACGGGGTTCGCGCCGCCGTTGCCCCCGACGTAGAGGTTCCAGCCGTCGGCGGTCGCGATGACGCCGACGTCCTTGCCTCGGGCCTCGGCGCACTCACGGGCGCAGCCAGAGACGCCCATTTTCAGCTTGTGCGGGGACCGCAGGCCGCGGTAGCGCAGCTCGAGTTGGATGGCCATGGACACCGAGTCCTGCACGCCGAAACGGCACCAGGTGGAACCTACACAGGACTTCACGTTGCGCAGGGCTTTGCCGTAGGCGTGGCCGGACTCGAAGCCTGCCTCTACGAGCTCCTTCCAAATGTCCGGCAGCTGCTCGAGGCGGGCGCCGAACATGTCGATGCGTAGGGCACCGGTGATTTTCGTGTAGAGGTTGTACTTTTCGGCCACGCGCGCGATGACCGCGAGTTTGGCGGGCGTGATCTCGCCCCCGGGAATGCGCGGGACCACGGAGTAGGTGCCGTTCTTCTGCATGTTGGCCAGGGCGCGGTCGTTGGTGTCCTGGAGGGCGCCGAGGCCGGCGTCGAGCACGTACTCGGAGTACTGGGAGGCCAGGATGGAGGCGACCGCGGGCTTGCAGACGTCGCAGCCCCGGCCGGTGCCGAAGCGGGCCAGGATGTCCTCGAAGGAGCGCAGCTGCAGCACGCGCACGGCCTCAAAGAGCTCAGCGCGGGATAGTGCGAAGTGCTCGCACAGCGCCTTGGAAACGGTGATCCCGGACTTGGTGAGCTCGGACTCGAGCAGTTTCTTCAGCACGGGGACGCAGGATCCGCACTGGGTGCCGGCGCGCGTGCAGCCCTTCAGTTCGCTGAGATCCTGGACGGGGTCCTGACCCTCGCACGCGCCGCACCCGTTGATTGCTTCGCGGATGGAACCGGCGGCTACGTTGTTGCAGGAGCACAGGACCGCGTCGTCGGGTAGCTCGGTCTCGGGCGTCTCACCGCCGCCGGCCGCGGTGAGGAAGGCCCCGGGCTCGGCGGGCAACTCGCGGCCGAGGAGTGGGCGCAGCGACGTGTACGGCGCGGCGTCGCCCACGAAGATGCCGCCCAACAGCGTGCGGGCATCGTCGGTGACCACAATCTTCTGGTAGACGCCGCGGGCCGGATCGGCGTACACGATCTCGAGTGCGCCTTCGGTTCTCGCGAAGGCGTCGCCGAAGCTGGCCACGTCGACGCCGGAGAGCTTGAGCTTGGTGGCGGTGTCGAAGCCGGGGAAGGAGGCGTCCCCGCCGTGCAGTCGATCGGCGACGATCTCGGCCATGGTGTTGGCGGGAGCCACGAGGCCCAGGCACATGCCGTCGAAGTTCGCCACCTCGCCGATGGCCCACACGTGTTCGACATCGGTGGCGCAGCCCTCGTCGATCACGATGCCACCGCGCTGGCCCATCCGGAACACGGGCTCGGCGTCGGGCCCGGCGGCTTCGTTGACCGTCCGGGCGAGCTCGTCTCGTGGTCGGACACCGATGGCCACCACCACGAGATCCGCGTCGATGAACCGGCCGTCGGCCATCTCGACGCCGGTCACCACCGGCTCGCCGTCCGGTCCCGTCTCGGTGCGGACCTCCTTCGGGAAGACGCCGCCGTGCACGGTCAGGCCCTTGTCGGCCACGAGCCGGCCCATGGCCTGCCCGGCGCCCTCGTCCAGCTGGGTGCTCATCAGCCAGGGGGCGCCGTCGATGACGATCGGCTCCGCGCCGAGCTGCTGCAGCCCGGCCGCGGCCTCGAGGCCGAGCAGCCCGCCGCCGATGGTAACGGCGTTGACCACGCGGCCCAGCTTCTCCGTGAGTGCGGCGACCTCCCGGTTGAGGAACCAGACGTCCTCGAGCGTGCGGTAGACGTAGGTGTGCTCGTTGCCGGGGATCGGCAGCCGGGCGGCGTTGGAGCCGGTGGCCAGCACGAGCTCGTCATAGGCGTGGTGGTCGCCGGTCTCGGTGACCACCACGCGGGCTTCGAGGTCCAGGTCCACGGCGCGGGCACCGGTCACGAGGGTGACGTTCTCGTGGTCCCACAGGGAATGCTCGCCCAGGGTCAGGTCCGTGCTCGGATCCGTGAGGGCGCGGCTAAGTCCTACGCGGTCGTAGGGCAGGTGCACCTCCTCGGTCAGGACGGTGATGGAGATGCCTGCCGTGTTCCGGGAGCACATCGATTCGACGAACCGGTGGGCGGCGGGGCCGCCGCCCACGACGACGATTCGGCGGGACGGGTTCTGGTTCATGGCAGGCCTTCGGGTCGGGTGGTCGGTGCCGGAGCGGGCGCCTGGAGTGGTCGGAGCGAGAGGGCAGCAGCCCGTGTTACAGACCGTAGGCGGCGTCGGTTGCTGCCCCGTTGCTCCGATGTTTCGACCGCTTTGACGTTGCCCGAACGCAGCGGAGAGCACCCGTGAGGGGCGAGAAACATGAGTGCAACAACACCGTTCTGCTTCTGGGATCCAGGGGAAACGACGGTTCCGCTGCTCGGGCCTATCACGATGGCGGGCGGAGGCCGTGAATTGCGTTTTACTCTGGCGTTACGGCGCCCGGTCTCCCGCGAAACACGCTGTCCCTAGCGTCGAGCCCGCGACCTGACATCCCCGCAACGAACGAGGTGCTCCATGACCGCCCTGACCCCGCCCGAAGCCACCACCGACGAGACCAGCCTGAACTGGTACCACGTGTGCGGCATCGACGCACTAGAGGTCGGTTGGGGCGAGGCCGCGCTGATCAACGGCCGCCAGGTGGTGGGGTTGACCCCGTTTCGTGGACATCGAGTTATGCGGCTTCT
>NZ_LQBK01000004.1 GCF_001483755.1 Kocuria rosea subsp. polaris | reverse complement strand
TGAAAATGTCGCCACCATCCCACGGAGGCAGGACAGCAACAACCAATCAACCGAAAAAACATTCGGTATCAACAAACATGGCACACTATTGAGTTCTCAAACAACAGACCAGCAACCGGGCACCACACCCGGAAACCGTGTTGGAATTCTTTTTCGCTGCGGTTCTTGCGATCTCTCGCTTTCCCCTCGGCGACCTCCTCAGCTTATCCGCATCTTCTCCGCTTTCCCAAATCGCTTTTCCACCGTTCAACGGTGCTGGCTCTTCGGAATGGAGAGTTCGTGGATCTGCCGGATTCGGCGCCGCGGACCGCGACGGTTTCCCGTCACTGCCCGAAACAGCTCCACCAGCGTACCGGACCCGTTCCCGGCCCACAAGCGGCCGGCCACCGCGCAGCGGTGATCGGTCGGGTGGTTCGAGGAGGTCGGTCCGCCGGATTCGGCGTTGCCGTCCGGGGCGATCTCTCGCGTCCCTTGCGGCGACTCGGAATACATTACACACGCCCCGGAGGGCCGTCAAAACCCCTGCGGGACCGGGCGGGGACCCGGCTTCGGGGCGGACGGGAGAGGGCGGCAGGAGCGGCGGGGGCGGCAGTGCGTAGGCTGATGGAACACCGATGCCCCGACCCGAAAGGACAGCAGATGAGCACCTCACCGGAAGAGCTGCCGGAGACCCCCGACACCTACGAGGGCGCCGCCGAGGTCGATCCCGAGCACTGGCGCGAGGATCCGCTGGTCGAGGACGCGGAGGCCGGCGCGCCGGACGAGCGCGTGGACCCCGAGCACCCCGAGGTCCCCTCGGAGCAGGAACTCCGGGACGAGACGGCGGAGGGCCGCTACGAGGCGGGGGACGAGCAGGTCCCGCCCGAGGAGCCCGCCATGGGCGAGGCGATCGCGGACCTCGACGTTCCCGAGGACCCCGCGTTCGAGGACGAGATCGACCCGAGCAACGACTCCTTCCACGGCGGCGCGGACCTCTGAGGGTCCCCCCGGGAAGAGCACGACGGCGCCCCTGCCGGCAGGGGCGCCGTCGTCGTTCCGGGGCCCGGGACGCCCCTGCAGCGGAGGTCCGGGCCTCGGGCCGGTCGGGGTCGCGGGAGCTCAGGCGAAGGCGGAGATGCCGGTGATGCTGCGCCCGACGATCAGGGCCTGCACCGTCTCGGTGCCCTCGTAGGTGTGCAGGGCCTCGATGTCGGCGAAGTGACGGGCCACGCGGTTCTCGATCAGGATGCCGTTGCCGCCCAGGAGGTCCCGGGCGTTGGCCGCGATCGAGCGGGCGGTGCGCGTGGAGGTGTACTTCGCCAGCGACGCCTGCTCGGCGGTGAGCTTCCCGGCCTCCTCCCGCTCGGTCATCCGCGCCACGAGAAGCTGGATCTGGGTCAGCTCGCTGAGCATCCGGGCCAGGCGCTCCTGGACGATCTGCGAGGCGGCCAGCGGCCGGCCGAACTGCACGCGCTGCTTGGCGTACTGCACGGCGGTCTCGTAGCAGGCCTGGGCGTGGCCCACCGCGCCCCAGGCCACGCTGATCCGGGTGGCGAACAGGACGTCGGCGGTGTTCTTGAAGGACCGTGCCGCCGGCAGCGCGTTCTCCTCGGGCACGAAGACGCCGTCGAACCGCAGGTGCGCCTGGTGGATGGCGCGCAGGGCGAGCTTCCCGCGGATGGTCGTGCCGGTGTAGCCCTCGCTCTCCTGCGGGACCACGAAGCCGCGGACCTGGCCGTCCTCGTCGGAGCGGGCCCACACCACGGTGATCCCGCCCATCGAGCCGTTGCCGATCCACTTCTTCTCGCCGTTGAGCACCCAGCCGCCGTCCACCGGGGTGGCCCGGGTCTCGAGGCTCACCGAGTCCGAGCCGTGGGTGGGCTCCGTGAGGGCGAACGCGCCGAGGAGCTCGCCCGTGGCCATCCGCGGGAGCCAGCGCCGGCGCTGCTCCTCGGAGCCGCACATCGCGATCGAGCGCATCGCGAGCCCGCCCTGGACGCCGGAGACGGTCGCGATGGACCCGTCGCCCCGGGAGAGCTCCATGCTGACCAGGCCCGCGGCGGTCTTGGACATCTCCGGGTAGCCGTCGACGGCCACGCCGTCGCGCAGCAGGTCGAGCTCCCCGAGCCTGCGGACGAGGTCGAGGGAGTACTCCGAGCGGTCCCAGTGCTCGCCGATGACGGGCAGGAGGTCCTCCTGGACGAACCGGCGGGCGCGCATCCAGTGCTCCCGGTCGGTGTCGGAGACCGCGTCGAAGGCCCCGGCGACATCGGTGTCGAGGGCCTCGTCGAGGACGTAGTCGGGCTCCACGGTGCCGGCGGGGAACAGGTTCGCGCCGGTCTCGGGGGTGGCGGTCATGGAAGGATCCTTCGTTCGGTGTGCGGGCAGGACGTCGGGGTCGGGCTCAGCGCCCGTGGAAGGGCCGGCCGAGGACGCGCTCGGAGGCGCCCGTGCGGTCGAGGTACGGGGTGATCCCGCCCAGGTGGAAGGGATAGTTGGCGCCGAGGACCATGCACAGGTCCACGTCCTCGGGCCCGGCGACGACGCCCTCGGCCAGCATGGCGCCGATCTCCTCGGCCAGGGCGTCCTGGATCCGCACGAGCAGCTCCTCCGGCGAGGCCGGAGCGCCCGGGGCGCCGGCGGGACGCCGCGTCCGGGTCCGCTCGAGCAGCCGGGCGGCGTCCGCCGCGAGGTAGCCGTCCGCGCCCGTCTCCGGGGCCTGCTCGGTGGGCAGCACGTGGGTCAGGCCCGCCTCGACCACCGCGTCCATCCACGGGGACCGCGCGAAGCGCTCGGGATACGCCCGGTGCATGGTCTCGTCCACGTGGTGCAGCACGGCCGGGCCCACGAAGTCGAGCAGCCGCAGCGGGGTCATGGGCAGGCCCATCGGATCGGGGGCGTGGTCGGCGGCCGCCACGTCCGTGCCCGCGTCGATCGCCTGGACGACCACGTCGAACAGCCGGGTCAGCACCCGGTTGACCACGAAGCCCGGGGCGTCCTGGACGCGCACCGCCGTGCGGCGCAACACCGCGGCGAGCTCGAACGCGGTCGCGAGGGCCGTGTCACCGGTCCGCCGCCCGGCGACGATCTCCAGGAGCGGGGTGACCTCCACGGGGTTGAAGACGTGGAAGCCGACCACCCGCTCGGGGTGCCGGAGGTCCTCCGCCATGGCGGTGACGGACAGGGAGCTCGTGTTCGTCGCGAGGATCGCGTCCGGCCGGACGACCTCCTCCCACTGGGCGAAGACCTTCTTCTTCACGTCGAGGTCCTCGAAGACGGCCTCGATCACGAAGTCCGCGTCGGCGAGGTCCTCCGGCCCGCTCGCCCCCGTGACGAGGGCGGACAGCTGCTCGGCCTGCTCCGCGCTGATCCTCCCCCTGGCCGCCTGGGCGGCGAAGCGCTCCCGGGTCCGGGCCACGCCGGCGGCGAGCCGTTCGTCGTCGAGGTCGGTCATGACCACGGGGATCCGGGCTCCGCTCGCGATGAGCGAGGCGAGCTGGCCGGCCATCAGGCCGGCGCCGATCACCGCGGCCTTGCGCAGGGGCACGGGGTCCGCCGCGGGCACGTCCGCGGCCTGCCGGGACCGTGCCGAGACGAGCTCGAACGCGTAGAGGGAGGCCTTCGCCACGTCCCCGCGGACCAGCTCGGCGAAGGCGGCCACGGCCTTCGCCCCGTTCTCGGTGCGGGTCTCGGTGCGGGCCGCGGCCACCAGGTCGATCGCCACGAGCGGGGCCGGGGCCGCGCCGTGCCAGGTGCGCTCGGCGCGGACCCGGGCCTGCTCCACGGCCTCGTGCCACTCCTGCTCGCCCGTGCCGCCGGGGGTGCCCGCACGGCGGCGGGGCTCGCCCGCGTCGAGCGCGGCGAGCGTGCCGGCGACCCACCCCTGCCAGGCGGAGTCCCACTCCCCGGTCCCCGGAGCCGCGTCGAGCACGACGTCCACGAGGCCCAGTTCGAGGGCTTCCGCCGCCTTGGCGTTCCGGCCCCGCAGGGAGTCGAACACGATGACGCGCAGCGCCGCGGCCGGGCCGATCAGGTGCGGGAGCAGGTGCACGCCGCCCCAGCCGGGGAAGAAGCCGAGCCGGCACTCCGGCAGCCCGAGCGGACCGGTGCGCGGATGGGCGGCGCGGTAGTCCGTGTGCAGGGCGAGCTCGAGCCCTCCGCCCAGGGCCTGCCCCGTGAGCAGGGAGAACGTGGGCACGCTCGCGTCGGCCAGGACGCCGAAGGCCTCGTGGCCGAGTCCCACGTACCGGTCGGAGACGCCGCTGAGCTGGGCGTGGCGGATCTCCTTGAGGTTGGCCCCCGCGCCGAAGGACCGTGCGTTGCCGGTGACCACGATCGCCTCGACCGCCGACTGGTCGATGGAGCCCAGGACGTCCCGGAGCTGCTCCAGGGCCGCGGAGCCCCAGATGATCAGTCCGCCCGGCGGGGTGGAGTCCAGCCGCACGAGGGCGACGGGGGCGGACCGGCCGGGCAGGACCAGCTGCTCGACGTCCACCGTGACGGTGGAGGGGAAGGACGGGGCGGGCGCGGCGGGTGCCATGGGCGGACTCCTGACGAACGATGTGATCGCCACCACTCTGACTGATACTCAGTCTCAGGTCAAGGGATTGAGTCTCACAGTGGTTTGTACAGGTCGCGGTCGGTTGCTTTGGTGAACGTCTGGGTATGCTCGTGGCAGCACGAGAAGAACGAGGATCCCCATGCCCACCCCCCTCCGCCGCGACGTCGCCGTCCTCCTGGATCTGGAGAACCTCTTCGGCGGACACCACCAGGACGTGAGGTCCGCACCCGTGCGCGAGATCGTCCGGGGCTCGGGCGAGTTCGTGCGCCGCAACGGCCTCGGCGGTCTGGTCGCCTCGGCCCGCGCCTACTCGGACTGGAGCCGGCCCGAGATGGGCGCCTACCGCCGCACGATGCTGGAGAGCGGCGTCGAACCCGTGCAGGTGTTTTCCTTCGGCCAGGGGATCAAGAACGCCGCCGACATGGAGATGGTAGTGGACGCGCTGCGGATCGCCAGCGACTGTCCCTGGGTGGGGGTCTTCGTCCTGGCCACGGGGGACGCCGGGTTCGTCCCCCTGGTACGGCGGCTGCACTCGCTGGGCAAGCACGTCGTCCTGGTGACCACCACGGGGCGCAACGCCGGCGGCGTCAGCCCGCTCCTGCGCTCCGTCGTCGACCACCACCACGTCGTCGAGCTCGCGGAGCCGGTGACCGCCCCGGCGAGGACCGTGGCGCCGGTGGAGGTCCCCGCGCCGCAGCCTCCACCGGTGGCCCCGGCCGGGCTCCAGGAGTACCGGAGCGCCGCCATGCGGCTCGTCGCCGAGAATCCCGCGGTGCTCGTCGACGGGGCCGTCCACGGCTCGCGTCTGGGGGTCCTCCTGCGCCGGACGATGCCGCACCGGAGCTACACCGACTTCGGCTACCGCAGTCTGGCGAAGTTCGTGGAAGAGGGGTGCGGCCTCCGGCTGCACCGCCCGTGAGTCCGCGGCGCACCGGGCGTGCTCTCCGGCCCGTGCGCCGGATACGCTGGCCGGTGATGATCGACGTGCTGCCCCCAGAGACCGAACGCCTCGCGTTCCGCCGCTTCGACGCCGCGGACCTCGACCCCATGCACTCCTACCAGAGCCGCGAGGACTACGCGCAGTACGCGTGGCGCGGCCCGCGCACGCGCGAGGAGTGCGAGCGCGCGCTGGCCGAGAACAGCGGCATGCGCCCCTGGAGCCGGGACGGCGACCACGTCCGCTTCGCCGTCTCCCCGAAGGGTTCACGGGAGCTGGCGGGCGAGGTCGTGCTGACCCTCACGGACGCCGCCGCCGCGCAGGTCGAGATCGGCTGGGTGGTCCATCCCGACCACGCGGGCCGGGGCATCGCCTCCGAGGCCGCCCGCGCCGCGATCGAGTTCGCGTTCGCCGAGCTGGGGGCGCACCGGGTCTGCGCGAGCCTGGACGCCCTCAACGTGAGCTCCGCCAAGGTCTGCGAGCGCATCGGCATGCGCCTGGAGGCGACCCTGCGGGAGAGCCACCACCAGCTGGGCGAGTGGCGCGACGAGCTGATCTACGCGATCCTCGCCGACGAGGTCTGAGCCCTCAGCCCAGGGCCTCCCGCACGGACGCCAGGACCTGCTCCGTGTCCGCGCCGGGGTCCAGGACGGTGACGACGACGGCGGGGCGCGTCCCGGCCGCCGCCGGCCGCGCGGCGCCGCCGGCCTCGTAGCCGGAGAGCAGCGTGCGCGCGAGCCGCTCGAGCTGCGCCGCCAGCTCGGCCGAGGGGTCGGTGTCCGGGGCGCGCAGCCAGGCCCGCAGGGCGGCGTTGTGCACCGCCACCGCGGCCGCGGACAGCGCCGTGGCCAGGGTGGCCCGTCCCGGGGAGTCCGGCAGCGCCGAGCGCAGGTAGCGCTGCAGGACCCGTTCGTAGCGGTGGGACGTGATGAGCTCCCGGTCCCGCAGCTGGGGGACCTGCCGCAGCAGGGCGTTGCGGGCCAGGGCGCGCTCGCGGTGGTCGAGGTGGTGGCGGAAGACGAGCAGCACGCCGTCCCGCAGCGCGGCGGCCGGATCGGCGTCCGGGTCGGCGGCCGCGCGGGCCAGCAGCTGCTCGAGCTGCTCGAGGTTCGCGGCGTGGTCCGCGAAGACGATGTCCTCCTTGGACCCGTACTTGCGGAAGAACGTGGCCCGGCTGATCCCCGCGGCCAGCGCGAGCCGGTCCACGGTCGTGGCCTCCCAGCCCTGCTCCGCGAGCAGCCGGATGGAGGCGGTGACGACGTCCGTGGTCGCCCGGGGGGTCTCGGTCATGGGTGTCCTCCTCGCGTCGATCGTAGACCGGCGGGCGCGGGGCCGGGACAGCCGGCGGGGTCCGTCAGCCCGCGGCGCGGTCGGCGTTCGCGTGAATCGCGTCGCGGACGTACTGCGCCAACCCGGGCTCCAGGTCCTCGTACGTCCTCGTGAACCGCGGGTCCGCCACGTACATGTCCCCCAGGGCCCGGTGGAGCTCCGGCGGGAGGTCGTAGAAGCGCTCGTGGATCTGGCGCCGGGCGGCCTCCGCAGCGTCCATCGCCTCGGCCGAGTCCGCGGGCAGCCCGGCGCGCCGGGCCTGCACGAACCGCTCGTTGATCGCCGCGGTCCCGGCGGCGATCCGCTGCCAGTCCTCCTTGTCGTAGCCCGCCGTGCGCCGGCGGGACTGCTGCCACGCGTCGGTGTCCCCCCAGCGGCGCTCGGCCTCCGCCGCGTGCTCGTCGCTGAAGCCGTCGCCGAACAGCTCGCGCCGCTCCTCCGGGGTCAGGTCGATTCCGGTCATGTCCTTCTCCAGTGCTCGATCGATCGCGGTGACGAGCTCGGCCAGCTCGGCCTGCCTCGCCAGGACGGTCTCGCGCTGCCGGCGCAGGTGCGCCCGCACGGACCCGAGCTCCCCGTCGACCAGCAGCTCCTCGATGTGCCCGAGGGAGAAGCCGAGCCGGCGGTAGACCACGACGTGCTGCAGACGGAGCAGGTCGTCCTCCGTGTACAGGCGGTAGCCGCCGGCCGAGCGCTCGCCGGGGCGCAGCAGGCCGACGTCGTCGTAGTGGTGGAGCGTGCGCACGGTGACGCCGAAGCGCCGCGCCACCTGTCCCACGGTGAGCCGTCCGCCGGCCGTCGCGGCTCGCTGTCCGTCCATGCCCTCCACCCTGGGCCCTTCCGCGGCGTGAGGGTCAAGCCCGTCGGTGCCGTCAGCCCGCGAAGGGCAGGACGGGCAGGCCGGGGACGTCCACCCGGACGGCGAACAGGGAGCCGGCGGCCGGATCCTCGTCGGCGGCGAGGTTCTCCCGGGACGTGGTGACGTAGAGGGTGCGCAGGTCCTCCCCGCCCAGGCAGCAGGCGGTGGTCTGGCGCGCGCCGACCTCCACGACGGTGTCCAGGACCCCCTCGGCCGTGTAGCGGTGCACCTGGCCGGCGCCGTGCAGCGCCACCCACACCGCACCCTCGGAGTCGACGGTCAGCCCGTCGGGGTGGACGTCCCCCTCCTCGAGCTCGGGCACCACGAAGGTGCGCCGGCCGTGCAGCCCTGCGGCCTCCGACCAGTCGAGGACGTCGACCTTCCCGGTGGGCGTGTCGTTGTAGTAGGCCAGGGCGCCGTCCGGGGACCAGGCGATGCCGTTGGAGACGGTCACGCCCTCCAGGACCGGCTCCCACCGCAGGTCCGGGGCCACGCGGTAGAGCGCGGCCGCCCCCTCGGCCTGGTCCCAGGCCATGGACCCCACGTAGAGGGAGCCGTCCGGGGCGGCCCCTCCCTCGTTCATCCGCACCGCCCCGGGCTCCCAGAGCGGCTCGGCCGGGTGCACGGTGCCGTCGGGGTCCTCGAGGGCCACCCCCGTCTCGAGCGCGAGCACCGCGCCACCGGTCGCGCGCGGGCGCACGCACGCCACGACGTCCCCGACGTGCTTGCGGAGCACCTCGCCGTCCGCGCCGAAGGACAGGACGTCCCCCGCGGTCAGGTCGACCCAGCGCAGCCCGCCCCAGGACGCCGACCAGCACGGCCCCTCGCCGTGGTGGGTGACGGAGTCGGTGATCCGTTCGGCCCGCAGGCGCCGCACCGTCATCTCAGCGGCTCCTCTCGGGCGCCGCCGGCAGCGCCGTGGTGGGGATCCGGTCCCGGTCGTAGGTGATCTCGGTGTAGCCGTGCGGGACGGGCCGGCCCTCCGGGTCGAGGTTCACGAAGACGATCTTGTCGATGCTCAGGATGAGGTCCCGGGTGATCATGTTGCGCACCTGGGCGCGCATGGTCAGGGACGTGCGCCCGAAGGCCGTGGCCGTGAGGCCCATCTCGATGATGTCGCCCTGCTCGGCGGAGCTCACGAAGTTGATCTCCGACATGTACTTGGTCACCGCGCGCCGGTTGCCGAGCTGGACGATCGCGTAGATCGCCGCCTCCTCGTCGATCCAGCGGAGCAGGCTCCCGCCGAAGAGGGTGCCGTTGGCGTTGAGATCCTCCGGCTTGACCCACTTGCGGGTGCGGAAGGTGATGTCCTGGGTCGTCATGCCCCCACGATACTGAGGCCGCGCGCCCCGCGGGCCGTCGCCTACAGCTCCACGGTGCCGCGGACCACCGGGCTGACGTGCCCGCCGACCCAGACGGTCTCCCCGTCCCGCTCCACCAGCACGCGCCCGGTGCGCCCGAGGACCGTGCCCTGGGCGGCGACGTAGCGGTCCGGGGCCCACCCGTGGTCGGTCAGCCACCGGGCCAGGCCGGCCTGGAGGCTGCCCGTGACCGGGTCCTCCACGACCCAGTCGCCCACGAACGCCCGCACCTCGACCGCGCACTCCGCGCCCTGCGGGTGCGGCCCGACCACGCCGAGCTTGAGCCCCGCCATGGCGGACCAGTCCGCGCGGATCCCCAGGACGGTCTCGGCGTCCGCCACGCGCACACCGATCCAGCCGGGACCGTTGTCCACCCACGACACGTCGAGGAGCGCGGACTGGTCCGTCCGCAGGGACCGCGCCACCCGGTCCAGCAGCGCGGGCTCGGCCACGGGCTCGTAGCGCAGCAGGGGCGGGGCCGCGAAGGCGAGCCCGCCCGCCCGGCGCCGCACGCTCACGAGCCCGACCCCGCACTCCTGCACGACGTCCTCGCCCGCGGGCTCCCCGCCGAGGGCGAGCCAGGCCGAGGCCGTCCCGAGCGTGGGGTGGCCCGCGAACGGGAGCTCCCCGCCGGGCGTGAAGATCCGCACCCGGTAGTCGGCGCCCGGGGCGGAGGGCTCGAGCAGGAACGTGGTCTCGGAGAGGTTGGTCCAGCGGGCGAAGCGCGCCATCGTGTCCTCGTCGAGGCCGTCGGCCGCGTGCACGACGGCGAGCGGGTTGCCGCCCAGCGGCGCGGCCGAGAAGACGTCCACCCAGCTGATCGCGTGGCTCGTCACGGCCTCAGAGCACCGGCCCGCGCGAGTTCCTCCGGGCGGGCCGGGTCCGTCCCGCCCGCCGGGCGCCCCGCCCGGGCGTCTCACCGCGTGCCGCCGCCCGGTCCTCCCGGAGCCTGCGCACCACCATGCCGACCAGGACGGAGCCCACGGTGCTCAGCACCAGGGGCAGCACCGCGCTGCGCTGCTCGCTGTTGTCGTACATGGCCGGGCCTCCTGCCGGAAGGCGACGCGGGGCGTCGTCGGGTTCGGTGCCAGAAATCCTACGCACCGTCCGGCGCGTCCGGCCACACCCCGGAGCTGCCGCGGCGGTGGCTGCCCACCAGGTGGGTGTCCACGATCCCGACCGCCTCCATGAGGGCGTGCATCGTGGTCGGCCCCACGAAGCGGAACCCGCGCGCCCGCAGGGCCCGGGACAGGGCCTCGGACTCCGGCGAGCGGGTCGGGACCTCTTCCGCCGTGCGCGGACGCGGGGTCCGTGCCGGGCGGAACGACCACACCAGCTCGGCCAGCCCGCCCTCCGCGCGCAGGGCCACGGTGGCGCGGGCGTTGCCGACGGCGGCCTCGATCTTGCCCCGGTGGCGCACGATCCCGGCGTCGCCCAGGAGCCGGTCGACGTCGGCCGGCCCGAAGCCGGCGACCGTGTCCGGGTCGAAGTCCGCGAAGGCGGCGCGGAAGGCGGGCCGCTTGCGCAGGATCGTGGCCCAGGACAGGCCGGACTGGAAGCCCTCGAGGCAGATCCGCTCGTAGAGCCCCCGCTCGTCCCGCACGGGGACACCCCACTCGGTGTCGTAGTAGTCGCGCAGCAGGGGGTCCGACGCCGCCCAGACGGGGCGGGCGAGGCCGTCCTCGCCGCGCACGAGGCCGGTTGTGGCGCCGGGCCGGGCCGCGGGATCAGGCAGGGAGCACATGCCGTGCATCGAACCACACCGCAGGCCGCGACACACACCGCCGGGTTACCCCCAGGGGTATAGGATGGCGGTCATGCACCCGACGAACTCCACCGTGGACCGGCGCGCCCTGCAACAGAGAGTGGTCCGCGTCCTGGCGCTCGGCCAGATCCTCGGCGGGCTGGGCGTCGGCGCCACCCTGGCCCTG
This sequence comes from Kocuria rosea subsp. polaris, assembly GCF_001483755.1. Classification (GTDB taxonomy): domain Bacteria; phylum Actinomycetota; class Actinomycetes; order Actinomycetales; family Micrococcaceae; genus Kocuria; species Kocuria cellulosilytica. The sequence continues at coordinate 551,660 of NZ_LQBK01000004.1, read as the reverse complement.
GGCGCCCTCCTCGTCACCGAGGTCTCCGGCTCCTCGGCCTGGTCCGGCATGGCCGCGACCATGAACACCCTGGGCGCCGCCCTGCTCGCCGTCCCCCTCGCCCGGCTCGCCCAGGCCCGCGGCCGGCGGATCTCGCTGAGCACCGGGGCGTTCACCGCCATGGCCGGCGCCTCGATCACGATCGGCGCCGCCGTCCTCTCGAGCTTCCCCGTCCTGCTGGTGGGCCTGGCGCTGCTCGGCGCCGGCTCGGCCCTCAACCTGCAGTCCCGGTTCGCGGCGACCGACCTCGCCGCCGACGACACCCGGGCCCGGGACCTGTCCCTGGTGGTGTGGTCCACGACGATCGGCGCGGTGCTGGGCCCCAACCTCTTCGAGCCCGGCGAGCTGATCGGACGGGCCCTGGGCCTGCCGGAGCTCACGGGCGGGTTCGTCATCGCCCTCGTGGCGCAGGCCTTCGGCGCCCTGGTCTACCTCACGGCGCTGCGGCCCGACCCGCTGCTGCTGGCCGTGGCCGACGGCGAGGCCGCGGGGAAGGACAAGCCCTCCCCCGCGGGCGGGCTGGCGGTGCTGCGGGCGTCGTCGCCCGCCCGCCGGGCCGTGCTCACCGTGGCGCTGAGCCACGCCGTGATGGTGGCGCTCATGTCCATGACGCCCGTGCACCTGACGATCCACGGGGCGTCGCTGAGCGTCGTCGGCCTGACCATCAGCCTGCACGTGGCCGGGATGTACGCCCTCGCCCCCGTGTTCGGCTGGCTCGCGGACCGGGCCGGGCGCCGCCCCACGGTGCTGCTCGGACAGGCCCTGTTCGTGGCGTCCCTCGTGCTGTCCTGGTTCGGCTCGACCTCCCCGGTGCTCGTGACGGTCAGCCTGGTGCTGCTCGGGCTCGGGTGGTCGGCCTCGACGGTCGCCGGCTCCACGCTCGTGGCCGAGGCCGTCCCGCCCGCCGAGCGGCCGAAGCTGCAGGGCGTCTCGGACCTGTTCATGAACCTCGCCGGCGCGACCGGGGGCGCGCTCGCCGGACCGGTGCTGGCGCTGATCGGCTTCGACGGTCTCAGCGCCGCGCTGCTCGTCCTCGTGGCGGTCGTGGTGCTCGCGCACCGGGCCGCGCCCGTACCCGTCCGACAGGACTAGTTCAGCACCGGCAGCTGGAGCGGGTAGCGGTACACCTCGCCCTTGTTGGCCTTCAGCACGGCCAGGACGTGGCACACGACCAGCAGCACCGCGGCGACGATCCAGAGCACGATCGCCACGGGGATCAGGATCACGGTGAACAGGCACACCCACGCGGCCACGTTGAGCAGCCACATGGACAGGTTGAAGTTGAACGACCCGGCCGAGGTGGCCCGCAGGAACGCGTTCTTCTCGCGGTAGACCAGCCAGACGACGAGGGGACCCACGAAGCCGAGCCACCCGACGGAGACCAGCGCGCCGACCAGGCCGGACAGGTGGGTGAGGACCGCGATGGTGCGGTCGTCCCCCTGCGCCCGGTACTGCGGGCGGGGTGCTGACGGTGGAAGGTAGGACATCGGGTTCTCCTGGTGGACAGAGGCGGAACCGGTCGCGGCACCCGGTGCCGCGGGCGCCGGACCGGCGCGGTGCTGCCAGCGTATCGGGGCGGGACCCGCGCCCGGTATGGGGGATGACCGCACTCCGCGGCGGCGGCTGACCGCCGTTGCGCACGGCACCGGCGCCCCCGCCCCGCCCTGGTCTACGATTCTCGGCAGACCGTTCCCGGCCCGCCCTCCGCGGGCCTGTCCCCGAGGGAGGCCCGTGGCCCTGCAGCTGCGCCCCAACAAGTACGCCTACCGGGCCATCGTGCTCGCCGGCCTGGCCGCCGTGAAGCTCTTCCGCGTGCCCCTGCTGGCCTCGGGCGAGGAGCACCTGCCCACCGACCAGGTGGTGCACGGGCTGGACCGGGAGGTCCGGCCCGGCCGGGGTGCCGTGGTGGCGGTGACCCACTTCGGCTACCTCGACTTCGTCTTCGCGCAGCTGGTGGTCTGGCGCCGGCTGCGGGCCCACTCCCGCTTCCTCATCACCCGCAAGCACACCGGCAGCGCCTTCGTCACCGCGGTGTGCCAGTTGTGCGACCACGTCGTCGTCGACCGCGCCGACGGCGCCCCGGCCTACGCCGAGGCCGTGGCGAAGCTGGCTCGCGGCGAGTTCCTCGCCGTCTTCCCCGAGGGCGGGGTCAGCCGCAGCTGGACCGTGCGCCCGCTGCGCACCGGCGCCGTGCGCATGGCCGCCGAGACCGGCGCCCCCGTCATCCCGGTGTCCGTGTGGGGCGGCCACCGGATGCTCACCCGGGGACGCGGCGGGCTCCGGCTGCGCGACCTGTGGCGCACACCGGTGCGCGTCCACGTCGGCCCGGTGCTGCGGGTGGCCCCGGGGGAGGACGTCCGCGCCGCGAGTGCGCGGCTGCGCTCCGTGCTGCAGGACGGGATCGACCGCTGCATCGCGGACTACCCCGTCACCCCCGAGCCCGGCGCGTGGTGGATGCCGGCGCACCTGGGCGGGAGCGCGATCACGGTCCAGGAGCAGATCGACTCCGACGCCCGGGAGCGGGAGGCCTACAAGCGGACCGGCTGAGCCCGCCGGGGCGCCCGGCTCAGCGGAACCCTGCGCGCAGGACCAGCTCGAGCTCGAAGCGGCTCTTGGGCTCGTGCAGGGCGTCCCCGAAGACCTCCCGCAGCTGGTTCACCCGGTACCCGACCGTCTGCTCGTGGATGTTCAGCTCGGCGGCCATCGCCGCGCGCTGCCCGTGGTGCTCGAGCCAGCACAGGAGGGTGGTGGCCAGCCGCTCCCGCTGGCCGGGCTTGAGCTCGTCCAGCGGGGCGAGGCGCTGCGCGGCGAGGTCCTCGACCACGCTGCGCTCGCTGTGCAGGACGAGCTCCACGAGGTGCTCGGAGACCCACAGCGGCCCGGGATCGGCAGGCTCCTCCCGCTGCAGCAGGTCCCGGGTCAGCACGGCCAGGCGCAGCGAGTCGGGGGCCGCGTACCAGGGCCGGCCCGGGCCGATCACCGCGCCGCGCCCGGTGAGGGCGCGCGCCAGCTCCTTGCGGCCGGTCGGGGAGGCGGGCTCGGGGACCACCGCCACGACGTCCCCGGGGCGGGACGTGAGCAGGGCGCGCTCCCCGAGGCGTGAGCGCAGCCCCACGCGCCGGTCGGCGGCCAGCGTCACCACGACCACCCGCTCGGGCACCGGCCACCCGGCGGCACTGGCCGCCGCGCGCACCGCGTCCTCGGCCACGTGGCCGCGCACCAGCATGTCCGCGAGCGCGTCCAGCAGCCGGTCCCGCTCCCCCGCCCGCTCGGACTGCTCCATGGCGTACCCCTCGGCGCTGGCCGCGGAGAGCTCCTCGATGTAGGCGAAGACGGACTCCGCGAGGCCGATCAGCACGGACGCCTCGAACCCGGCGTCCATGGCCACGCGGGAGAGGGAGCGCAGGGTGGTGCGCGCCCCGGAGCGGTAGGCCGCGAAGAGGGCGTCCATCGGGCGGCCCTCCCGCACCTCGCCGCGGCCGAGCCCCTCGTAGACCCGCCGGTCGTCGCCCATCAGCGCCGTCTGCTGGGTGCCGGGCAGCTGCAGGAACCGGGTCAGGGCCACCTCGACCCCGCGGCGGATGCTGTCGCCGAACAGGCCCTCCATCGGCCTGGCGTAGACCGGGACGTCGAGCCGGACGGCGTCCAGGAGCTCCTCGGTCACCGCCGGCAGGTGCGGGACGAGGAGGGGCGTCAGCGCCGGCGGGAGGGACGTCCACGGCAGCTCCCGGTCCGCCCGGCGCGCCGGCTGCGCCTGCACCATGTGCTCCGCCTGCTCCATGTTTCCCCGCTTTCATGCCGGCACCACAAATTCTCTGCTGAAAGAGTACGCGACAGGACGAGAACTGCGGCCGGAATTGGGGCACAGTTATTAGGTGCCCCAACTGCGACTGTTCACCCGCCTGGCTTCGGCCTTCACCACCCCCCGCTCGCCCGAGGACTTCCTGCGGCTCGTCGACCCCCTCGCCAGCGCCCGCCAGCTGCGCGGCCTGGTGACCTCCGTGGTGCCCGAGACCGCGGACTCGGTGACGATCCGCTTCCGTCCCGGCCGGGGCTGGAACGCGCACGAGGCCGGCCAGTGGGCCCGCATCGGCGTGGAGATCGACGGCGTGCGGCACTGGCGCTCCTACTCCCTCAGCACGGGGGCCGGTCAGGACCCCGCCATCACGGTGACGGCGATGGGCAAGGTCTCCACCGCCCTGGTCCGCGGGACCCGGCCCGGCGACGTCCTGTTCCTCGCCCCGCCCGAGGGCGACTTCGTCCTCCCCGAGAGCCCGCGTCCGCTGCTGATGCTCACCGCCGGCAGCGGGCTGACGCCGGTCATGTCCATGATCCGCACCCTCGTGCCCCGCCGCGCGGACGCCGACCTGGTGCTCGTGCACTCCTCGCGCTCCCCGGAGGACTCCCTCTTCCGCGAGGAGCTGCTGGAGCTCACCGACCAGTTCCCGGGCTTCCGGCTCGTGCAGTGGTTCACCGACGAGCGCGGCCGCCGCCTCGACCTCGCGGCCACCGCCGACCTCGACTCCGCGTGCCCCGACTGGCGCGACCGCGCCGCGTACGCCTGCGGGCCCGCCGACTTCCTCGACGCCGCCGAGGCGCTCTGGAACCGCGAGGAGGGCGAGCTGCGGGTCGAGCGCTTCGCCGCCGTGGTCGCCCCCGGCGCCGGCGGGGAGGGCGGGCGCGTGACGTTCGAGAAGTCCGACAAGGAGGTCGAGGCCGACAGCGGCACGACCCTCCTGGCCGCCGGCGAGTACGCCGGCCTGATGATGCGCAGCGGCTGCCGGATGGGCATCTGCCACGCCTGCGTGACCCCGCTGCTCTCCGGGCAGGTCCGCGACACCCGCACCGGTGAGGTGCACGGCGAGCCCGGACACCTCGTGCAGACCTGTGTGTCCACGGCCGCCGGCCCCGTCAGCCTCGACGCCTGACCCGACCACTTCCAGCACTCGTTCTCCGACCCCGTTCCGAAGGAGCGACACCATGACGATCGTCACCCCATTCCTGCTCGACTCGGGCCGGCGCGCAGCGGCGCCCAAGCCGTCCACGGCCGCCCACCTCACCGACGAGCAGGTCGAGGAGCTCGGCCGCGAGCTCGACGCGCTCCGCGAGTCCGTGATCGCCAGCCGCGGCGCCGCGGACGCGGCCTACATCCGCCGGGTCATCGCCACGCAGCGCTCCCTCGAGCTGGCCGGGCGCGCCACCCTGCTGTTCGCCAAGCACAAGCCCGCCTGGATCGCGGGCACCGGCATGCTCACCGTGGCCAAGATCCTGGAGAACATGGAGATCGGCCACAACGTGCTGCACGGCCAGTGGGACTGGATGCGCGACCCCGACATCCACTCCACCACCTGGGAGTGGGACTTCGTGACCCCCTCCAAGGCGTGGCAGCACACCCACAACGACCTGCACCACACCTGGACGAACGTCCTCGGCAAGGACCGCGACGTCGGGTACAACGTCTTCCGCGTGGACGAGGGCCAGCCCTGGCAGTGGTGGAACCTCGGCAACCCGCTCTACAACGCGCTGCTCGCCCCCGTGTTCGAGTTCGGCATCGCCATCTACGACCTCGAGTTCGACCAGGTGCGGGAGGGCACGAAGTCGAAGGCCGACCTCAAGCAGGGGCTCAAGGCCCTGGGCGCCAAGTTCCTCAAGCAGGTCGCCAAGGACTACGTGGCCACGCCCGCCGCCGCGAAGCTCACCGGCTCCGGGAAGCAGGCCCTGGCCGCGACCGTGACCGCCAACGCCGCCCGCAACATCTGGGCGCACGCCGTGATCTTCTGCGGACACTTCCCCGAGGGCGTGGACACGTTCACCGAGGAGCAGATCGAGGGCGAGACCCGCGGGGACTGGTACCTGCGGCAGATGCTCGGCTCGGCCAACATCTCCGGGTCCAAGCTGATGCACCTGATGACCGGCAACCTGTCCTTCCAGATCGAGCACCACCTGTTCCCGGACCTGCCCTCCAACCGCTACGCAGAGGTCGCCGTGAAGGTCCGGGAGATCTGCGAGCGCTACGGGCTGCCCTACACGACCGGGCCGCTGCCCAAGCAGGTCGGCTCCTACTGGGCGAAGATCTTCCGCCTGGCCCTGCCCTGACCCGTTCCTGCGGGAGGCCCTCCGAACGGCCGCGGTGCTCCGGCACCGCGGCCGTTCCGCGTGCCGGGGCGCGTGCCGGGGACGCTCCCGCCCGGGACGCGCCCCGGGGAGCTGTCGGGCCGCGTTGGTAGGCTCGCGGGACCCGCACGAAAGGCAGGCCATGAGCTCTCCCCAGCGCGTCCTCATCACCGGTGCCACCGGCTACGTCGGAGGGCGCCTGGCGCCCCGGATGCTCGAGGCGGGGCACACGGTGCGCGTCGCCGTCCGCTCCCCCGGCAAGCTGCGCGCCGTGCCGTGGCAGGACCAGGTGGAGGTCGCCGAGACGGACCTCAACGACCTCGACGGGATGACCGCCGCGTGCCAGGACGTCCACACCCTGTACTACCTCGTGCACTCCATGGGCGGTTCCCGCCAGTTCGAGGAGGAGGAGGCCGGGATGGCCCGGACCGTGGCCCGGGCCGCCGAGCGTGCCGGGGTGCGCCGCATCGTCTACCTCTCGGGCCTGCACCCCAGGGGCGTGGAGCTCTCCCAGCACATGCGCTCGCGGGTCCGGGTCGGCGAGATCCTGCTCGAGGGCTCCGTCCCGGCGGTGGTCCTGCAGGCCGGGACGGTGATCGGCTCCGGCTCGGCGTCCTTCGAGATGATCCGCCACCTCGGCGACACCCTCCCGGTCATGCCCGCGCCGTCCTGGGTGACCAACAGCATCGAGCCGATCGCGGTCCGCGACGTGCTGTACTACCTCCTCCACGCGATGGACCTGCCGGAGGGGCTCAACCGCACCTTCGACATCGGCTCCCGCGACGTCATGACCTACGCCGACGCCATGCGCCGGTACGCGCGGGTCGCCGGGCTGCGCCGGCGGGTGGTCTTCCACCTGCCCCTCCCGGCGCCCCGGCTGTCGGGGTTCTGGGTGGGCATGGTCACCCCGATCCCCCTGGCCCTGGCCGTGCCGCTCGTGCAGTCGCTGCAGCACGACGCGGTGTCGGACGAGCACGACATCGACGACTACATCCCCCAGCCCCCGGAAGGCCTGGCCGGCTACCGCCGCGCCGTGGCCCTCGCGCTGAAGAAGATCGAGGACAACTCCGTGGAGACCACGTGGGACGTCCACTACAGCTCCTCCGAGGCGGCCGCCGACCCGCTGCCCTCGGACCCGGACTGGGCGGGGCGCACGGTGTTCGTGGACGAGCGCAGCCGCACGGGGCCGGCCCGGCCCGACCAGGTGTGGCGGGTCATCGAGTCCATCGGCGGGCGCAACGGCTGGTACTCGCTGCCCCTCGCGTGGCAGGTCCGCGGGCTCATGGACAAGCTCGTGGGCGGGGCCGGCCTGAACCGCGGCCGCCGCGACGCCACCGACCTCCAGGTGGGCGAGTACGTGGACTGGTGGCGCGTCGAGGAGCTGGAGGAGGGGCACAAGCTGCTCCTGCACGCCGAGATGCGCGCCCCCGGCCGCGCGTGGCTCGAGCTGTCCGTGGAGCCCGAGGGCGAGGGCAGCCGGTACACGCAGCGGGCCATCTTCTTCCCCCGGGGCCTGCCCGGGCGGCTCTACTGGTGGGGGGTGTGGCCCTTCCACGGGTTCATCTTCCCGTCCATGGCGCGCAACATCCTCGCCGCCGCCGCCGCGCTGGACGGCCCCGGGACCGGGAGCGCCGGGCAGGCCGACCCGGCGGGGCGGAGCACCGGGCCGGTCACCCCGGCGGGGGAGGTCCCAGCCGGGGGCTGAGCGTCTCCGGCCCCGCCACGGGCCGGGGGCCGGGCCGGCCCCACTCGCTCCACGAGCCGTCGTAGACCGCGACGTCCTCCCGGCCGGCCAGGTGGGCGCCGAGGGCGAGCACGCAGGCGGTGATCCCCGAGCCGCAGCTGGTGACGATGCGCCGTCCCCCGGGCGCGGCGGCCTCGATCTGCTCCCGCAGCCGCGGCAGCGGCAGCAGCCGCCCCTGCCCGTCCTGCAGCTCGGTGTACGGCAGGCTGACCGCCCCCGGCATGTGCCCGGGGCGCAGGCCCGGTCGCGGCTCGGGCTCGGTGCCCGCGAACCGGCCCGCGGAGCGGGCGTCCAGGACGACGGCGCCCGGATCGTCCAGGGCGCGGGCGACGTCCTCCGCCCCGACGAAGCAGCCCGCCCGCGGCGCGAGCTCGACGTCCCCGGGCTCGGCCGGCGGCGCGGCGTGCGCCCCGGTGGGCCGCCCCTCGGCGACCCACGCCGGGAGGCCGCCGTCGAGGACGGCGACCCGGTCGAAGCCCGCGCCCCGGAGCAGCCACCAGACCCGGGCGGACGCGAAGATCCCCTGGCCGTCGTAGGCCACGACCGTGCTGGTGCGCGAGATGCCGAGGGCCCGCGCCGCCACCGTGAGCTGCTCCGCCGGCGGCGCCGTGTGCGGCAGGTCCGAGGCCGGGTCCGAGAAGGGCCCGTCCAGGTCCAGGAGCAGGGCCCCGGGCAGGGCCTCACCGGTCCGGTTGAGCGTGGAGCTCGCGTCCACCAGCACGAGCCGGGGGTCGTCGAGGTGCCCGGCCAGCCACTCCGTGCTCACCACGGGACCGGGCAGCTCGAGCGGGGCGTCGTCGTGCGGGGTGCTCATGGGCCCCAGGCTAGCGCCGCGGCGACCACCGCACGAGGCGGGCCCCCGGGCGTCCGCCGGCGCCCGGTAGCCTGGCCGGGTGTCCGGGACTCTTCGACAGCGCGTCCGCGACGGCGTCCGCGGCCTGGCGCCGGGGTACTTCGCCCTCGTCATGGCCAGCGGCATCCTCTCGGTGGGCCTGCAGCTGCAGGGCTTCCCCATGCTCTCCGCGGTGCTGCTCGCCGTGTGCGCGGGCGGCTGGGCCGTGCTGTGCCTGCTGACCGTCTGGCGGTTCGCCGCCTTCCGGCGGGAGCTGCTCGTCGAGTTCCTCGACCCCCGGCGCGCCTTCGGCTTCTTCACCTTCGTGGCGGGCACCAACGTGCTGGCGGCACGGCTGGCGACGACGGGCTGGCACGGCGCCACGGCCGTGCTCCTGGGCCTGGCCGGCGCCGTCTGGCTGGTCCTGGGCTACGTGGTGCCGTGGACGGCCGTGCTCTCGCGGCGCACCCGGCCGGTGGTCAGCACGGCCAACGGCACGTGGTTCATCTGGGTGGTGGCCAGCCAGTCCGTGGCCGTGGCCGCCGCGGCCCTGGACCCCGTGGTGGCCGACGGCACCGCCCGTCACGCGCTGTCCGTCGTCGCGGTCGTCTGCTGGTCCGTGGGGCTGTTCCTCTACGCGTCCGCGGGCGTGCTGGTGACCCTGCGCATGATGCTGTACCCGCTGCGGCCGGTCGATCTGACCCCGCCCTACTGGGTGGCGATGGGGGCGTGCGCCATCACCGTGCTCGCGGCCTCCCGGATCGTGGAGATGTCCGACACCCCCATGGTCGCCGTGGTCCGCGGGCTCGTGGCCGGCCTGGGCGTGGTGTTCTGGGCGTTCGCCACGTGGTTGATCCCGGCCCTGGTGGCCGCGGGGTGGTGGCGCCACCGCGTGCACCGGGTCCCGCTGCGCTACGAGTCCTCGCTGTGGAGCGTGGTCTTCCCGCTGGGCATGTACGCCGTGGCCAGCATCTACCTGGGCCGGGCGGACGGCCTGCCGATCGTGGGGCTGGTCGGGGCCGCCTGGCTGTGGGTGGCCCTGGGCGCCTGGGCCGTCGTGTTCACGGCGATGCTCGTGCACCTGGTCCGGCGGCTGCTCCTCGGCCGGCAGGCCCCCGCCCCGGTCTGGCCGGGGCCGGACCCGGCGGACGACCCGGACACCGCCGGCAGTCCCGGCCCGGCCGACGGCCCGGACACCGCCGGCAGTCCCGGCCCGGCCGGCGGGCCCGACACCGCCCGATGAGCGCGGGCCCGGCCGACGACCGGGCGGAGCACCCCGGTCAGGCGGTGAGGGCCCCCTCAAGGTCCTCGAGCTGGTCCTCGACGTCCTCGATGCCCACCGAGAGCCGCACGAGGTCCACGGGCACGGCCAGCGCAGTGCCCCGGACGGAGGCGTGCGTCATCTCGGAGGGATAGCAGACCAGGGACTCCACCCCGCCCAGGCTCACGGACAGCGAGTACAGCCGGGTGCCCTCCGCCACCGCCCGGGCCGCGGCCTCCCCGCCGGCGAGCCGGAACGAGACCATGCCGCCGAACCCGCGCATCTGCGCGGCGGCGAGCGCGTGCCCGGGGTGCTCGGGCAGCCCGGGGTAGAGCACCTGCGCGACCTCCGGCCGCTCCAGCAGCCACTCGGCGATCCGCTGCGCGTTGTGCTGGTGGCGCTCCATCCGCAGGCTCAGGGTCTTGAGCCCGCGGGCGGCCAGGTAGCTGTCCTGGGGACCGGCCACGGCGCCGGCGGCGAACTGCTGGAAGCCGACCGTCTCCGCGAGGGGGACCCCGCGCCACTCGGCCGCCCCGACGACCACGGCACCGCCGAGCACGTCGGAGTGCCCGCCGATGTACTTGGTGGTGGAGTGCACCACGGCGTGCGCGCCGAGCTCGAGGGGGGTCTGCAGGTACGGGGACGCGAAGGTGTTGTCGACGACGAGCAGCGCCCCGGCCTCCTCGGCCAGCCGCGCCCAGGCCGCGACGTCGGCGATGCCGAGCAGCGGGTTGGACGGCGTCTCGAGCCACAGCACCCGGGTGCTGCCGGGCCGCACGGCCGCGCGGACGGCGTCGAGGTCGGTGCTGTCCACGGGCGTGGAGGCGATGTCCCACGGGGCGAGGACCCTGGTGATCAGCCGGTTGGTGCCGCCGTAGCCGTCGGCGCCGAGCACGATGTGGTCGCCGGGGCGCAGCACCGCGCGCAGCAGGGCGTCCTCGGCGGCGATCCCCGAGGCGAACGCGAAGCCGCGCTCCCCCCGCTCCAGGGCCGCGAGCTGCTCCTCGAAGCCGCTGCGGGTGGGATTGGAGCCGCGGCTGTACTCGTGGCCGGCGCGCAGCACGTTGATCCCGTCCTGGGCGAACGTGGAGGTCTGGTAGATCGGCGGGATGACCGCCCCGGTGAGGGGGTCCGGCTCCTGCCCGGCGTGGACGGCGGTGGTCGTGAAGCCCCGTCGGCGGGTGCGGGTGTCGGTGGCGGGCGTCATGGCAGGGCTCACTTCCGGGTGGTCTGGACGGTGGTGACGACGGTGTCGAGGGCCTGGCCGAGGTCGGCGACGAGGTCCTGCGGGGACTCGAGGCCGATCGACAGCCGGATCGTGGTCCCGGCGATCCCGCCGGCCCGGCGCTGCTCGGGGGTCAGGCGGCAGTGCGTCATGGCCGCGGGGTGGGCCACGAGGCTGCGGGTGTCCCCCACGTTGGCGACCAGCTTGAACAGCCGCAGCGCGTCGATGAAGGGGCCCACGGCGGCGTCCGGGGCGGCCAGGTCGAAGGAGAACACGGAGCCGGTCCCGCGCGGGAAGTCCCGTGCCGCGATCCCGGCGCCGGGGTCCCCGGGCACGCCGGGGTGGTGGACGCGGGCGACGGCGGGGTGCCCGGCCAGGAACTCGGCCACCGCCAGGGCCGAGGCCGTGTGGCGGGCCACGCGCAGGTCGAGGGTCTCGGTGCCCTGCAGGATCTGCCCGGCGTTGAACGGGGAGAGCGTGGTGCCGAGGTCGTGCACGTACTTGGCACGGACCAGGTGCAGGTAGGGGCTGGCCCCGGCGCACTTCTCGACCAGGCTCAGCCCGCCCCAGCGGGCGCGGGCCTGCGTGAACTGCGGCCACTTCTCCGGCCGCGCGGACCAGTCGAAGGTCCCGCCGTCCACGACCGCCCCGGCCAGCGCGTTGCCGTGCCCGCCCAGGAACTTGGTGGCCGAGTGCACCACGATGTCGGCGCCCTTCTCGAGCGGCCGGTACAGGGCCGGGGACGCGAGGGTGTTGTCGACGACGACGGGCACCCCGGCCGCCCGGGCGACGTCGGCGATGCCGGGCAGGTCCGGGAGGGTGGCCAGCGGGTTGCCGATGGACTCCAGCAGGAACGCCCGGGTGTCGGGGCGCACGGCCGCGGCCCACGCCCCCGGGGCGGTGGGGTCCACGAAGGAGACCTCGATCCCGCAGTCCGCGAAGGTGTCGGTGAGCAGGTCCACGGTGCCGCCGTAGAGCTTCTCCGAGGCCACGAGGTGCTTGCCGGCGCCCTGCCCGAGCAGCGCGAGCAGCGCGACGGCCACCGCGGACTGCCCGGAGCCGGTGGCCACCGCGCCCGCGCCGCCCTCGAGGTCGCTGATCCGCTGCTCGAGCACCGCCACCGTGGGATTGCCGGTGCGCGTGTAGGTGAAGCCCGGCCGGGTCTGGGCGAACATCTGCCGGGCCGCCTCGTAGTCGGGGAACTCGAACGCCGCGGTCTGGTAGATCGGCACCGTCAGGGTGCGCTGGGCGACCTCGCCGTGGGTGCCCGCGTGGATCTGCCGGGTCGCGAGGTCGTGGTCGGTCACGGGGATGGACATGGCGCTGCTCCTGTGCCTTGCTCTTACCCGCACCGGACGGCCGCGGCCCCCCGGTGGGGGCGCCGCGGAGGATGCAGGCCGCTTCCTCATCCGAACCACCCAATGAGCATGGGGTTGGTGCGTGACCCAGTCGGAGCTTCGCGGTCACGTCTCGTGAAGCTGGAACAACACTATGCGCAGAGGTAGTGGCTGTCCCTCCGCGACCGAAGATGACGACCGTGACGGAACATGACGCCGGCGGTGCGCGCCGGGCCCGCGGCTCAGGCCCGGGTGTCGATGTCCTCGAAGATCAGGAACGTCTGGGTGTCCACCACCCCGGGCAGCTGCTGGATGTGCTCGAAGATCACCTGCCGCAGGTGCACGGTGTCCACGGCCCGCACGAGGAGCATGACGTCGAAGTTCCCGCCCACCAGGGCGATGTGGTGCACGGCGGGGATCGCCCGCAGCTGGGCGCACAGCTCCCGCCAGGTGTTCTGCTGGAGCTTGAGCGTCACGTAGGCGGAGGCCTGCAGCCCCGCCCGCACCGGGTCGATCACGGTGCTGAAGCTCAGGATCACGCCCTCGTCCCGCAGCCGGTTGATCCGGGCGTAGGCGTGGGCGCGGGAGACGTGCACGGCCGCGGCGATCGCGGTGACCGACTGCCTCGCGTCCCGGGACAGCTCCGCGAGGATCTTCCGATCGGTCTCGTCCAGGGAGACGGGGGTCGAGGGCACGGCGGGCTCCTTCGGGGTGGGTGGGTCACAGGGTCCGGCACGGCACCGGACGAATGCGTGTGCTCCACGCCACACTAGAACATTTCGTCCACACTGTCTGCTCCGTTCGTCTCAGTCTTCTGCACTTTCCGGCCTCTCTGGATACGAAGCAGGCCCGGTTCGCATACTGGGGAGACAGAGTTGCACCAGCCTTCCTGCCTCCCCGGCCCCGTGCGCGGACCGGGGACCGACCGAGGGGACACCATGAGCCAGACCGTCGAGACCCCCGAGGACCCGATCCTCCGGGCCTCCCAGACCTTCGGCATCACGCCGGAGCAGTACATGCTCCCGGCCCGCGGCGAGATCCGCATGGTCGATCCGAGCGGGCGGCTGCTCGCCCCCGAGGAGCAGGGCACCGGCCCCGGCCACGAGTACCCGCTGCCCGACCGGGACGTCCTGCTGGACGCCTACGAGAAGCTGGTGGTGGGCCGGCGGGTCAACGACCAGAACTCCGCGCTGGTCCGGCAGGGCCGCATGGCCGTCTACCCGTCCAGCCACGGCCAGGAGGCCTGCCAGGTGGCGGCCGCCCTGTGCCTCGAGGAGGGCGACTGGCTGTTCCCCACCTACCGGGACACCGTGGCGGTCATGACCAAGGGCGTGGACCCCCTGCAGGTCATGGCGATCTTCCGCGGCGAGTGGCACGGCGGCTACGACCCGTACGAGCACTGCGTGGGCATCCAGTCCACGCCGCTGACCACCCAGCTGCTGCACGCGGTGGGCGTGGCCCACGCCGCGAAGCTGCGCGGCGAGGACACCGTGGTGCTGGCGATGTGCGGGGACGGCGCCACCAGCGAGGGCGACTTCCACGAGGCCCTGAACTTCGCGGCCGTGTTCAAGCTGCCGGTCGTGTTCTTCGTGCAGAACAACGGCTACGCGATCTCCGTGCCCCTGTCCCAGCAGTCCGCGGCCCCCAGCCTCGCGCACAAGGCGGTCGGCTACGGCATGGCCGGCGAGCGCGTGGACGGCAACGACCTCGTGGCGCTGCTCGCCACGCTGCGCCGCGCCGTGGACCTGGCGCGCTCCGAGTCCGAGCCGCTCCTCGTCGAGGCGCACACCTACCGCATGCAGGCGCACACCAACGCCGACGACGCCACGCGCTACCGCGACGACGCCGAGGTGCAGGAGTGGATCGCCAAGGACCCGGTCACCCGGATGCGCGCCTGGCTCGGCGCCGAGGGCGTGCTGGACGACGCGGCCGAGCAGCGCATCGCCGCGACCGCCGAGGACGTCGCCACGACGCTGCGCGACGGCATGAACGCCGACGTGGAGATCGACCCGCTCGAGCTGTTCCGCCACGTCTACACCGAGCAGACCCCGCAGCTCGCCGAGCAGGAGCAGTTCCTGGCCGCCGAGCTCGCCCGAGAGGAGACCGGACAGTGAGCACCCTGGAAGCCCCCGCGCCGTCCGGCGAGGCCCCGGCGGTCAAGCCGGCCACCTTCGCCCAGGCGCTCAACACCGCCCTGGCGGACGCCCTGGCCGCCGACGACGGCGTCGTCGTCTTCGGCGAGGACGTCGGCACCCTCGGCGGCGTCTTCCGCATCACCGACGGGCTGACGCAGCGCTTCGGCCGCACCCGCTGCTTCGACACCCCGCTGGCCGAGTCCGGGATCGCCGGCATGGCCGTGGGCATGGCGATGAACCGCATGCGCCCCGTGATCGAGATGCAGTTCGACGCCTTCGCCTACCCCGCCTTCGAGCAGGTCGCCTCGCACATCGCGAAGATGCACAACCGCACCCGCGGCGCCGTGCGCCTGCCCATCGTCATCCGCATCCCCTACGCCGGGGGCATCGGCGGCGTGGAGCACCACTGCGACTCCTCCGAGGCCTACTACGCCCACACCCCGGGCCTGAAGGTCTTCACCCCCGCCACGGTCGAGGACGCCTACCTCATGCTGCGCGAGGCGATCGACTCCGACGACCCCGTCGTGTTCTTCGAGCCCAAGAAGCTCTACTGGTCCAAGGCGCCCGTGGACCTGGCCGAGCTGCGGGACCGCTACGAGAACCGTGCTCCCGAGCGCCGGGAGGGCCGTGCCGTGGTCGCCCGCGCCGGCGAGGACGCCACGCTCCTCGCCTACGGGCCGTCCGTGCCGACCGCCCTGGCGGCCGCGGCGACCGCCGCCGCCGAGGGCCGCTCGCTCGAGGTCGTGGACCTGCGCAGCATCGTCCCGTTCGACGACGAGACGGTCGCCGCGTCGGTGCGCAGGACCGGGCGCGTGGTGGTCGTGGCCGAGGCCCCGGGCTTCGCGTCCGTGGCGGCCGAGATCGTGGCCCGCGTCCAGGAGCGCTGCTTCCACTCCCTGGCCGCGCCCGTGCGCCGCGTGACCGGGTTCGACATCCCGTACCCGGCGCCCAAGCTCGAGGAGCACTACCTGCCGAGCGTCGACCGCATCCTCGACGCCGTGGACGACCTGCAGTGGGAGGACTGACCATGACCGTGAAGACGTTCACCCTGCCGGATCTCGGCGAGGGACTGACCGAGGCCGAACTCGTGAGCTGGCTCGTCCGGGTGGGCGACACCGTCGCCGTGGACCAGCCGATCGCCGAGGTGGAGACCGCCAAGTCCGCCGTGGAGGTGCCGTGCCCCTTCGCGGGGACCGTGCACCAGCTGCACGGCGACTCCGGGCAGACCCTCGACGTGGGGGCCCCGCTGATCTCCGTGGACACCGGGGACCGGGACGGGACCCCCGCCCCGCAGGGCGGCGGCCCCAAGGGCGGGCAGTCCTACCGGGAGGAGGAGCGCGCCGGGGCGGACCCCGCGGCGGCCGCCGGGGCCTCCGACGACGACGCCGGATCGGGCAGCGTGCTCATCGGCTACGGCACGCCGGCCGGCGGCGCGGCCGGGCGCCGGCGCCGGCCGAAGCGCGCCGGGTCCGCGGACGGGTCGGCTGCCGCGGCCACCGCCGTGCCGGCCGCCGCGGCGGCGGCGCAGGGAGCGGCGCAGGCCGCTGCCGCGGACGCCGCCCACGACGCGATGGCCTCGGCCCCGCGCCTGGCGCCCACGGTCGTCTCGCCGATCGTGCGCAAGCTCGCCAAGGACCGCGGGATCGACATCTCCACCGTGCGCGGCTCCGGGCCCGGCGGGCTCGTCCTGCGCCGCGACGTCGTGGCCGCGGCGGACGCCGCCGCGGGGCCGGCCCCGCAGGGGACGGCCGCCCCGTCCTCGCCGGCGCCCGCCCCGGAGCGCTCCACCCAGGAGCCCTCCGCCGTGGACGCCCGCACGGGGCTGGGGGTCGCCGAGCGGCTGCCGGTCACCGGGATCCGCAAGGCCATCGGGCAGGCCATGACCCGTTCCCGCAGCGAGATCCCCGAGGCCACCGTCTGGGTGGACGTGGACGCCACGAAGCTCGTGGAGCTGCGCGCCGAGCTCAAGGCGCAGGACCCCGAGCGGGCCCCGGGGCTCATGGCCCTGATCGCGCGCTTCGTGCTCGCCGGACTGGCCCGGCACCCCGAGCTCGCCACCCGGATCGAGACCCTCGAGGACGGCAGCCAGCAGATCGTGCGCTTCGACGGCGTGAACCTGGGCTTCGCGGCGCAGACCGACCGCGGGCTCGTGGTGCCGAACATCCGCGGCGCGCACGCCCTCAGCGCCCGCGGCCTGGACGCCGAGCTCCGGCGGCTCACCGAGCTCGCGCGCTCCGGGAAGGCCGGCCCCGCCGAGCTGTCCGGCTCCACGTTCACGCTCAACAACTACGGGGTGTTCGGCACGGACGGGGCCGCGGCGATCATCAACCACCCGGAGGTCGCGATCCTGGGGATCGGCCGGATCATCGACCGCCCGTGGGTGGTCGACGGGCAGCTGGCCGTCCGCAAGGTCACCCAGCTCTCCCTCGCGTTCGACCACCGGGTGTGCGACGGCGGGGCCGCCGGCGGCTTCCTGCGCATGGTGGCCGACGCCGTGGAGAACCCGCTCTCGGTGCTCGCGGACCTCTGATCCCGGGGGGCGCCGGAGCACCCCGGGCGGCGGGAGCCCGCCGTCCGGGGTGCTCCGGCCGGCGGCCTCCCCGCCCGCGAGGGGGCGTGCTCAGCGCTGGTCGGCGGGCGCGTCCCGGCGGGCGAGGTCGGGGTGGTGGCGGGTGCCGAGCAGGTGCGGGCCCAGGTCGGCGACCGTCCTGGCGCCCATCAGCTGCATGCTGATCCGGATCTCCTCCGCCAGCAGCTCGACGGCCCGCTCCACGCCCTGCTGCCCGCCGGCCATCAGCCCGTAGAGGTAGGCCCGGCCGATGAGCACGAAGTCCGCGCCGGCGCACAGGGCGGCGAGCACGTCGGCGCCGCTCATGATCCCGGAGTCCAGGATCAGCTCGACGTCCTCGCCCACCTCGTCCCGCACCTCGGGCAGCGCGTGCAGCGAGGCGGGGGCGCGGTCGAGCTGGCGGCCGCCGTGGTTGGAGACGACCAGCCCGTCGGCCCCAGCGGCCAGGGACTGCCGGGCGTCGTCGCGGGTCAGCACGCCCTTCACGAACAGCTTTCCCGGCCACTCGGAGCGGATCCACTCGAGGTCCGCGTAGGACAGGGTCGGGTCGAACATCGAGTTCGTGATGGTGGGCAGGTCGGCGCTCGTGCTCGAGAGGGACGCGAACTTCAGGGAGTCCGTGGTCAGGAAGTTGAACCACCACTCGGGCCGGCGGGCGGCGTCGGCCACCGTCCGCAGCGTGAGCCTCGGCGGGATGACCATGCCGTTGCGCACGTCCCGCAGCCGCTGGCCCGCCACCGGGGTGTCCACGGTGACGAGCAGGGTCCAGTAGCCGTGGGCCGCGGCGCGCGCCAGCAGGTCCCGGGAGCGGGCCCGGTCCTTCCACAGGTACAGCTGGAACCAGCGGGTCGCGTCCGGGGCGGCCGCGGCGACCTCCTCGAGCGACCGGGTGCCCATGGTGGACAGGGTGAAGGGGATGCCGGCCTGCTCGGCCGCGCGGACTCCCCCGATCTCCCCCTCCGAGTGCATGAACCGGGTGAAGCCGGTCGGCGCGATCCCGAACGGCAGCGCGGACCGGGTCCCGGCGATCGGCGCGGACAGGTCCGGGGCGGCGATGCCGTGCAGGATCCGGGGCAGCAGCTCGACCGCGTCGAACGCCTCCCGCGAGCGCCGCCGGGTCAGTTCGCGCTGGGCGGCGCCGTCCGTGTAGTCGAACGCCGGGCGCGGGGTGCGGCGGCGGGCGATCCGGCGCAGGTCCCAGAGGTCCGCGGCCCCGGCCAGCCGGGCCGCGCGGCGGTCGAGGGCGGGGGCCTCGAACTGCAGGAGCGGGCGCAGCTCGGACCACTGGGGCAGACGCCGTTCCATGGCGGACCTCCTGACGGTCGGGGTGCTCCCGACCACACTACGACGGAAGGTCCCCGGGCCCCGCGCCTCGGGGCGGTGCGCCGCTCAGTCGGTCTCGGGGCCCGCGCAGTACGGGCAGTTCTGCTCGACGTCGGTCCACCCGTGCTGCCCGTCGCGGCGGTCCCGGGACGGCGTCGCGGCCTCCGTGCCCACGGCCGGGAGCGAGGAGGTCGGGGTGGAGCGGGGCGGGAGCAGATCGACGGTCATGGTGCGGTCCTCCTGGAGGGTGCTGCCGGGCGGGGCGTCGCCCGGTCCTTCCAGTATCGGGGGCCGCACCCGTGCGGAACAGCGATGTTTTCCGACGCTGATCCGTCAGCCGCGCTGACGGGTCCGTGCGCGGTCGCCGGGCCGGTCGCGGGGCCGGTCGCGGGGCCGGTCGCGGGGCCGGTCGCGGGGCCCCGGTCCCCTGCCCGGAGCGTGCGCGCCGCCCGCGGCCCGGCTCAGAGCCCGGTGAGGACGTCGAGGGCGGTCCGCAGCCCCTGCTCCGCCCGCACCGCGCGGCCCACGCGCTGCGCCCGCTCCCGGCGGGCGAGGGCGTCGCCCACCGCGGGGACCAGGGTCTCCGCGCTCAGCCTCCGGTGCGGGATCGGAGCGGCGGCGACCCCGAGCCGGTGCAGCTGCCGGCCCCAGAAGGGCTGGTCGACGAGGAAGGGCACCACCACGGAGGGGATCCCCGCGCGGGCCACCGTGTGCACGGTCCCGGCGCCACCGTGGTGGACCGCCACCGCGGCGTCCGGGAGCACGGCGTCCAGGGGCGCGCCCGGCACCACGAGCACGTCGTCGCCGCGCCGGTCCTCCGGCAGGGCGAGTCCGCCCCAGCCCGTGACCAGGAGGGTCCGCAGGCCGTGGGCCCGCGCGCTGTCCACGACCGCCCGTCCCCGCGCGGCCGGGTCGCCGGCCGCCATGGAGCCGAAGGTCGCCACCAGGCACGGCCCGCCCCGGACGAATCCGGCCACCGCGGGGTCCGGGGCGGCGGCGCCCGCACCGGCGTGCCAGGCGCCGGTCAGGTGCACCGTGGCCGGCCAGTCGGCGGGTCGCGGCAGCAGCTGCGGGCTGATCCCCATGAGGGTGGCGCGGGACGCCGCGGCGGGTGCGGGCGCCCGGCCGCCGGGCAGCTGCCGGCAGGCGCGCTCGACGTCCCGGCGGAACAGCCGTGCGCCGCTGCGGGGGACCGCGTAGGTGGTCCGGTTGAACCGCCCGAGGTCCTTCGAGACCGTGGGCCCGCCGGGGGCGGAGAACTCGCGGGTGGGGGTCGCCACGGGCACGAACTCGGCCAGCACCCGGGGGACGCCGAGGGCGTCCGCGACGGCCGGCGCCGTGAGGACCAGCGGGTGGTGCAGGACCAGGCCGGGGTCGAACGCGAGGGTCTCCCGCACGGCCGCGGAGAACATCCTCCGCATCCCGGGTCGGACCTCCGCGCGGACGTGGCGCACCGCCGCCCGCGGTGAGGGCCCGGGGACGGCCATCAGCCGGTGGAAGTCCACGTCCAGGCTCACGGTGTCGATCCCGGTGAGGTCGACCCCGCTGTTCGCCGGGACCCCCAGCCGGACGCGGTGGCCCTGTGCCGCGGCGTAGCGCGCCAGGGCCGCGAACGGCTCCACGTCGCCGCGGGTTCCGGAGGTCAGCAGCATCATGCGCACCGCTCCAGTCTGCCCCGCGCACCGGACGGAGCACGAGCCGGCCGTCTACCGCGCCTGCTCCCGCGGGCCGGGCCGGTCCGGCCCCTGCCCCACCGGCCCCGGAACCCACGTAGTCTGGAGGCACCGGGGCTCCCCGGTCATCTGTCGTCCGAGGAGAGCCGCCGCCGTGACCCAGGCAGGATCCGTCCCCGCCGTGCAGCGGATCGTGCACATCGCCCGGCCGGTGCTCTGGGTCAACACCCTGGGCCCCGGCGTGGTGGGGATGTGGCTCGCCGGGTCGCTGTGGCAGTGGGAGGCGCTGCCGCTCCTGCTGTGGCTCACCCTCCCGTTCAACCTGCTGATCTACGGCGTCAACGACGTCTTCGACCAGGACACCGACGCCCTCAACCCGCGCAAGGGCTCGCTCGAGGGGGCGCTGATCGACTCCTCCGAGGTGCGCACGATCTGGACCGCGGTGCTCGTCACCAACGCGCCGTTCCTCGTCTGGTTCGCCGTCGCCCTGTCCCCGGCCGCGCTGGCCTGGATCGTACTGTACGTCCTGGTCTTCGTGCTCTACTCGGCCCCGCCCGTGCGCTTCAAGGCCCGGCCCTTCCTGGACTCGCTGAGCAACGCCGCCTACGCCCTGCCCCTGGTCTTCCTCCCCCTCGCCCTCGGGCAGGCCCCCGTGTGGTCCGCCGCGCTGGGCCTGATGGCCTGGAGCGTGGCCAAGCACGCCTTCGACGCCGTCCAGGACATCGAGGAGGACCGCGCGGTGGCCATCACGACCACGGCCGTCCGGCTCGGCCCGCGCGGGGCGGGCCTGTGGAGCGGCGGCTGGTGGGCCGTGTCCACGCTGTGCTTCGTGCTGGTCAGCCTCCCGGTGGCCGCGGTCAACGCCCTCATCGCCGGGTGGCTCGTGCTGTCCCTCCTGCGGGACCCGCGGCCCGGGACCGGGCACCGGCTGTACCGGCACTCCATCGCCTTCCCCTACGTCGCCGGCTCCGTGGCCGGGGTGCAGCTGACGGTGGCGCTGTACCTGGGGCTGTACCCGTGAGCCGCGTCGTCGTCGTCGGCGGCGGTCTCGGCGGCCTGACCTCGGCCGCCCTGCTCGGCCACGCCGGTCACCAGGTCACCCTGCTCGAGGCCGCCGACCGGCTCGGGGGCAAGAGCCGCCGCATCGAGGCCGCGGGCCAGCGCATGGACACGGGGCCGTCCCTGTTCACGTTCCCGGGCGTGTGGGAGGAGCTCCTCCGCCGCCTGGACCGGCTGCGGGACGCCGCCGCGCCGGCGGGGGACCGCGGGCCGAGGGCCGCGGAGACGGCCGGGCTCGAGCTGGAGCGCCTGCCCGAGGTCGGCACGTACTACTACCGCGGCGACCGGTGCGAGCTGCCCGTCCCGCCCGGGCACCCCTGGCACGCGGCATGGGTCCGCTTCGAGGCCGAGCACGGGCCGCTCGGCCCGGACATCACCCGGCTGCTGACCACGGAGGTGATGGACCGGGCGGCCCGTCCCGCGCTGGGCCGGCTCGGGAGCCTCTACGGGCGGCGGCTCACGACCCGCAGCTACCTCGACAGCCTCACCTGGATGCCCGAGGGCCTGCGCGAGGTCATCGCCATCCACACCCTCAACGCCGGGGTCGGCCCGGCGCGCACCCCGGCCCTGTACGCGAGCATGCCCGCCGTGATGGCACGCGACGGGGTCTGGATCCCCCGGGGCGGCGTGCACGAGCTCGTCGAGGCCCTGCGGCGGCTGGCGGTGGCGTCCGGGGTGGAGATCCGCACCGGTGAACCGGTGACCTCCGTCGCCCGCCGCCGGGTCCGCACGGAGCGGGGCACGTACCCGGCCGACGCCGTGGTCGGCGGGCTGGACGCCCACCGGCTGGACGGGCTGCTCGCCGGGCGCGCGCCCCGGGTGCCGCGCCGGCTCAGCTGCTCGGCGATCGGGATCTACGCGGTGCTCGGCGCCGGGCTGCCCGAGGGGACGCCCCGGCACGGCGTCGTCCTGCCCGACCGCCCGGCCGATCTCTACGCCGACCTGGAGGCCGGGACCGAGCCCGAGCAGACCATGGCGTTCGCGAACTACTACCCGGCGCACGGGGTCTACCCCAACAGCGCTCCCACGCTCGCCGTGCTGCTCACCGCACCGGCCAACGGGAAGTCGTACACCCTCGAGGACCCGTTCGTCGTGCGGGAGCTCGAGCGCACCGCCCGGGTGCTCGGGCTGCCCGGACGGCTTCCGGACCGCTTCCGGAGCACGGAGATCCTGGACCCCGCCCACTTCGCCGCGCACGGCTCGGCGGGCGGCGCGCTGTACGGGGCGGTGCACCCGGCCTGGCGCAGCGGCCCGCTGCACGCCCCGTCCTACACGAGTCCCCTGCGGCCGTGGCTGTGGCGGGTGGGGGCCTCCGTCCACCCGGGCGGCGGGCTGCCGGCGGTGCTGGGCGGGGCGATGGTCTCGACCGACAAGCTGCTGCGGCGCCTGCAGCGGGATCCCGGTCCCGTCCGCGGCCCCCGGCCCGGGCGGCGGGAACCGGTCACCGGCTGAGCTCCCACGCCCAGAGCAGCAGCATCGTCACGAGGAAGCCGGTGACGTAGTTGAGCGACAGGAACCGGCGCCAGCCCCGGTTGGCGCGTTCGCAACCGGCGTCCGTGATGGACAGGAACGGCACGAGGTTGGCGAGGTAGGGCAGCACCAGGAAGGACGCCACCGGCCCGGGCCAGGGGGTGAGCAGCAGGAGCACCCCGGCCGCGAGGTAGAACGCCGCGGCGGCCCACACCGTGCGGCGGGCGCCCAGGACCGTCGCGATCGAGCGCAGCCCGCCCTCCCGGTCCGCCCGGACGTCCTGGACCGCCCCGAAGGCCTGCGAGGCCATCGACCAGAGGAAGAACGCGGCGCACAGGGCCACGAGACCCGGTGACCGGTCCGCCCCGGCGAGCACGAGGCCGTAGACCGCCGGGGACACGAAGTGCGTGGCGGAGGTCGCCGAGTCCAGGAACGGGACCTCCTTGAAGCGCAGCCCCTCGAGGCTGTAGGCGACCACCGCGAAGAGGCTGACCACCAGCACCCCCGCCGCGGCGGCGCCGCCCGCCAGGAACAGGTACGCCAGGAAGGGCAGGGCCACCAGCGCCGAGCCCACGAGGATCATCCGGTGCTCGGACCGGTCCACGAGCGCGCCCTCGACACCGCCCTTGCGGGGGTTGCGGAGGTCGGACTCGTAGTCGAAGACGTCGTTGATCCCGTACATCAGCAGGTTGTACGGGAAGAGGAAGAACAGCGTCCCCACCACGAGGGGCAGGTCCGCCCGGCCGGTGGTCATGACGTAGGCCGCCGCGAAGGGGTAGGCGGTGTTGACCCAGGAGAGCGGCCGGGAGGTGGCCACGAGGGTGCGCACGGTGGCGGCGAGCCGCCCCCGCTCGGCCAGCCCCCACCACAGCGACGGCAGCAGCAGCAGCGCGGCGAGCGGGTACGCGAAGTCCTCGACCGGCACCAGACCGATCCGCAGCTCCGTGATGTGCCCGGCCCCGTAGTCGAAGAACCCGGCGGCGATCATGAGGTTGTCGAAGACCACCGTGAGCACCGCGAGCACCGCGAAGGAGATCCCGAGCACGGCCAGGGCCCGGCGCCGGGGAGGCGCCGGGGAGGGCCTGCGGACCAGCAGGGTGGCCGGGGTCAGGGCGAGCGCGAGGAAGACGGGAATGACGAGGGCGTAGGTCACGGGGCCTCCGCCTTCCCGCGGGCCCGGGCGGAGCGGCGTGCCAGCGCCTTCTCCGTGAGCCGGACCAGGTTCATGGTCAGGTAGCAGAGGAACACGAGGAACACGACCTCCTCGACGGGGATCTGCGGGGCGACCATCCAGCCGGTCGCCCACGCGCTCCGGCTGTGCAGGAAGATCCCGAGGCTGATCCCGGCGACGTCCCAGGCGAGGAAGAACACCAGCCCCGCGAGCAGCACGAGCGCCGCCCGGCGGGGGTCCTGGGCGAAGAACAGCCGCTCGCGCACGTCGAGGAGCACCATCCCGGCCAGGCTGAACAGCAGGAAGCCGAGGTACACGAAGCTCATCCGCGCGGCACCAGGGGTTCTGCCAGGGGACCGGTGGAGGTGTCCCCGCGCAGGTCCTTGAGCAGGATCTCCGCGCTGATCAAGCACATCGGCAGGCCGATGCCGGGGATGGTCGAGGCCCCGCAGTAGTGCAGGCCCGCGACCTTTCGGCTGCGGTTGGCGCCCCGGAAGAACGCGGACTGCTTGAGCACGTGGGCGGGGCCCAGCACGTTGCCGCGCCAGGAGTTGAAGTCCCGGCGGAAGTCCTCGGGGCCCACGGTGTGGCGCACCACGACGCGCTCCCGCAGGTCCGGCACGCCGGCCCACGCCGCGATCTGGTCGATCACCCGGTCCGCGACGGCCTCGACCCGCGCGGAGCCGGTGCCGTCCGGCCCGCCCGCTCCCAGCGCGGGGTCGGCGGGGACGGGGATCAGCACGAAGAGGTTCTCGTGCCCCTCGGGCGCCACGGCGGGGTCGGTCGCCGAGGGCTTGCAGACGTACACGGACGCGGGGTCCGGCACGCTGGTGGGCTCCTCGAAGATCGCCCGGAAGTTCGCGTCCCAGTCCTCGCTGAAGAACAGGCTGTGGTGCGGTAGCCCGGGCAGCTCTCCGCGCACCCCGAGCATCACGAGCACCGCGCCGGGGCCGGTCTGGCGCCGGTCCCAGTACCGCTGCGGGTAGCTCTGCAGCTCGCGCGGGAGCAGCGCGGTCTCGGTGTGGTGCAGGTCCGCGGCCGAGACGACCACGTCCGCGGCGAGCTCGTGCTCGGCCCCGTCCGCGTCCCGCCACACGACGCCGGTGGCCCGGACCGGCCCGTCGGCGGCCGGGGAGGTGCTGATCCGCAGCACGTCCGCCCCCGTCCGGATCCGCGCGCCGTGGGCGAGGGCGAGCCCCTCCACGGCCTCGACGACCCGGCGGAACCCGCCCTGCGGGTACTGGACGGAGTCCGTGAGGTCCATGTGGCTCATGAGGTGGTACAGGGACGGCGTCATCCGGGGCGCGCTGGCCAGGAAGACGGCCGGATACCCCAGCACCTGCCGCAGCCGCGTGTCCTGCACGGTGCGGGCGGCGAGGTCGTGCAGGGACCCGGTGAGGTGGCGGGCGAGCTCCGGCAGGCCCCGCACCACCGGCCGCGTGAGCAGCGGCGTGAACGAGGCGTAGGAGGTGTAGAGGAAGTGGTCGACGGCGAGCTCGTAGGTCCGCTTCGCCGAGGCCAGGTACGCGCGGATCCGCCCGCCCGCCCCGGGCTCCACCGACTCGAACAGCGCCACGGTGTCCTCGAGGTCCGAGCGGATGTCGATCGGCCGCTCGTAGCGCTCGCCCCAGACCCGGTAGGCGGGGTCCAGCCGGACGAGCTCGAGCTCCTCGGCGGCGCTGGAGCCCATGAGCCGGAAGAAGTGGTCGAAGACCTCCGGCATGAGGTACCAGGAGGGCCCGGTGTCGAAGCGGAACCCGTCCCGCTCGAGCAGCCCGGCGCGCCCGCCGGTCGCGCTCCCGCGCTCCAGGACGGTCACGTCCCAGCCGTCCTTCGCGAGCAGGCCCGCGGCGGCCAGTCCGGCGATCCCCGCGCCCACCACCACGGCACGGCGTCCTCGGGGCGCGGGGGCGCGACGCCGGGCGCGCGCCCGGACCACGGCGGCCGCGGCGAGCCCGGCCTTGCGCGGGTTCGGCACGCGGATGCGGGAGCTCAGCAGCTCCCGGGCAGGGGTGGCGCGGATCCGCACGGACAGCTCCCGGAACAGGTCGTGGGCGGCGAGGACGGCGGCGCGGGAGGACCGGGGGAGGTCGTCGATGACCGCGCGGGCGGCTGCGAGGTCGGCGTCGATGTCGTCGAGGAGGCGGTTCTTCTCGGCCTCGGAGAACTCCCCGGGCTCCACGCCGGGGAAGTACACGCGGCCGAGCTCCCCGTAGTCCTCCGCCAGGTCGCGCAGGAAGTTGACCTTCTGGAACGCCGCCCCCAGCCGCCGGGCCCCCGCCACGAGCTGCGCCCGGCGCTGCTCGGGCACGGGGCGACCGGCCAGGAACACCTGCAGGCACATCAGCCCCACGACCTCGGCCGAGCCGTACACGTACTCGTCGAGGGAGTCGGCGCTGTGCCGGTCCGCGCTGAGGTCGGCGCGCATCGACGCGAAGAACGGGCGCACGAGCTCGGGACCGATCCCGGCCCGGCGGGCCGCGCGGGCGAAGGCGTGCACCACGAGGTTGCTGCTGAAGCCCCGCTCGATCGCGCCGTACGTCTCCTCCTCGAGGGCGTCCAGGAGCTCCCGCGACCCGCGGGGCGGGACGCCGGCGCCGGCGCTGGCGCCGTCGACGATCTCGTCGGCGATCCGCACCAGCGCGTAGACGGCGTAGACGTCCGGGCGGATCTCCGGTCCCAGCAGGCGGCAGGCGAGCCCGAAGGACGTGGAGTAGCGGCGGATGACGGTCGCGGCCGCCTGCTGGGCGGTGTCGTCGTAGCGGGCGGCGGCCTCGGCCGGTGACCCGGTGTGCTGGGCGGCGGTCACCGGATGCGCTCCGTGGCCCCGGCGACGATGCGCCGCAGGTCCTGCTCGAGGGACGCGGGCAGCCCCGCGGCGTCGAGCAGGGCCCGGGCCTCGTCCGCGCACTCGGTGACCATGGCCTCGACCTCCCGCCGGGCCCCGCACCGCTCGAGCAGCTCCCGGGCCCGGAGGGCCTGCTCCCCGCTGATCTCGTGGCGGCCCAGGATCGCGTCGAGCTCCTCGCCGGCGGGGGTGCACAGGGCGGCGGCGACGAGCATGGTCCGCTTGCCCTCCCGCAGGTCGCTGAGCACGGACTTGCCCGTGGCCTCCGGATCCCCGAAGACCCCGAGCAGGTCGTCCACGAGCTGGTAGGCGGTGCCCACGGTCCGGCCCAGGCGGCCGAGCACCTCCACGTCCCCCGCGGGGGCCCCGCCCAGCACTCCCCCGGCCTGCAGGGGGGTCTCGAAGGAGTAGACCGCCGTCTTCAGGCACGTCGCCGCGAGGACCTGCTCGCGGCCCGGGCGGGCGCCGGGCAGCGCGTGGTCCACGTCGAGCAGCTCGCCCGCGGCCGAGGAGAACAGGGCGGCGTCGAGCAGGTCGAGGAGGCGGGGCAGCCGTTCGGGCGAGAGCCCGGAGCGGGCCACGAGCCGGTACGCGCCGGCGAGGGCGAGGTCCCCCGCGATGACGCCCACGCTCGCGCCGTACTGGCGCGCCTGGTCCTGCCCCGAGCCCGACGCGAACGCGCGGGTGGCGGCGGCGGCGTTGATCGTGGGCTGGTGCCGGCGCTGCTCGTCCTGGTCGATGACGTCGTCGTGGACGATGAGGGCGGTGTGCAGCAGCTCGAACGCCGCGCCGACGGCCTCGACCACGGGCTCCGGCTCGGGCGCGGGATAGGCGCCGGCCGTGAGACGGACGAGGTGCGGGCGGATCCGCTTGCCCCCGGAGCTGAGCCGGGCGACCTCGCCCCACAGCCGGGCGAAGCCGGGGTCCACGGCCTCCGCGCGACCGGTGGCCTCGGCCAGGAACTCCTCCAGGACGGGAACCGGGGCGGGTTCCCCGCCGCCGTGCCCGGTCCGTGTCCCGGTGCCCTGCCGGGCGCTCGGAAAGGCCGATTCGCGCGAGAAGACCGTCACCATTCCCCCATTCCACCACAGTCCTTCGAAAATCGAATCAATCGTCCGCGTCACGCCGGGCGCGGGACCGCTCCGGGTTCCGCCGGCGCGGCCCCCTGCTCCTCGGCGACCCCCGTCGCCGAGCCCTCCCCCGCCGCCGGGCCCTCCCCCGCCCGGCGGCCGGCCCGCCGGACCGCGTCGGTGAGCTGGGGCAGGCGCCGCCGCAGCACCTCGATCTCCTCGTCGGTGCAGTCGTCGAGCACCGCCAGGACCTCCTCGCCCATGGCCGAGAACATCTGCCGGCCGGAGCGGTAGGCCTGGTCGGTGGCCTGCAGGCTGACCTCCCGCCGGTCCCGGGGATCGACCGCGCGCACCAGGTGGCCCGCGGAGACCAGGCGCTTGATCACCGACGTGGTCGCCGAGCCGCTCAGCACGAGCCGCTGGGCGATGTCGCCGGCGCGGATCGGCCGGCCCGCACGGTTGGCCTGCATGACCTCGTTGAGGGCGTGGACGTCCTTGTGCGCCAGGCCGAAACGGCGGCGGACCTGGTCCGCGTAGCGCTCCGCCTCGGTGCTGAAGTGCTGCAGCAGGAAGAGCACGTCGAACCCCCGCCGTCCCTGGTGCGGGTTGCCGCCCGGGATCCGGTCCGGCGCCTCGGCGCCGGACGTGCTATTCGTGCCCTCGTCGGACTGCATGTCCCGATTCTAGGGCGCGGGCACGGGAGAATGGGGCCATGACCGACAGCAGAGACCACGCCGGCCCGGAACTCCCGCCGCCGGAGGCGCCCGGGAGCCCGGCGGTGTCCGTGGTGGTGCCGGCCCGGGACGACGCCGTGCACCTCGCGCGGTGCCTGCGGCTGCTCGCGGCGCAGACCCGGCCGCCGGACGAGATCGTGGTGGTGGACAACGCCTCGAGCGACGGCACCGCCGAGGTCGCCCGCGCCGCCGGGGCCCGCGTGGTGTTCGAGCCCGTGCCGGGCATCCCGCCCGCCGCCGCCGCCGGCTACGACGCCGCCCGGGGCGACGTGGTGGTGCGCTGCGACGCGGACAGCCTCCCCGGCCCGGAGTGGATCGCCGGGCTGCTCGCGGCCCTCGGATCCCGCCCGGACGTGGTCGCCGTGGCCGGCCCCGGCCGCTTCCACGGCCTCCCGCCCGGCGTCGACCGGCTGCTGTCCGTGCTCTACATGGGCCTGTACGTGCTCAGCACGGCCGCCGCGCTGGCCCACCCACCCCTGTTCGGCACGAACATGGCGATGCGCCGGTCCTGGTGGCTCGAGGTGCGGGACCGCGTCCACCGGCAGGACCCGGAGCTGCACGACGACCTGGACCTCAGTTTCCGGCTGGACCCCGGGCACCGGATCCTCTTCCGGCCCGGCCTGTCCGTGGGCATGTCCCCCCGGGCGCTGCGGGGCGGTCGCCCCGCCGTCCGCCGGCTGGCGCGCGGCTTCCGGACGATCCGGCTGAACTGGGCCGACGAGCGCCCGTGGGAGCGGTGGCAGGCGCGCCTGGGGCACCGGCCGGGCGGGGGCCGCGGATGAGCCGGCTCGCGCTCGCGGTGCGGTGGCTCGGCCCCCTCTCCGTGCTGCTCACCATTCTGTTCTTCGACCTCGTGGGCGCCTCCGTCATGATGCTCGTGTGCCTGGCCGTCACCATCACCTGGCGGGCCCGGCTGCCGGCGGCCCTGGAGATCACCACGGACCTGACGCTGCTGCTCGCGGCCTGGAGCTCCGTGTTCCTGCTCTACGAGGAGCTCGAGCACTGGGACCTGGTCGTCCACTTCGCGGCCACCGCCGTGCTGGCCGAGCTCGCGTTCCGCGCCCTCGAGCGCTGGTCCCGGCTCTCGTCCCCGGGCCCGGTGTCCCACGTGGTGGTGGTCAGCTCCCTGGGCGCGGCACTGGCCCTCGTGTGGGAGTACCTCGAGTTCGCCGGCTTCTACCTGGTGGACCCCCAGGTGAACGTGGGCTATCTGGACACCATGGGCGATCTGGCCGCCGGCCACGCCGGGTCGCTCGTCGCCGGCATCCTCGGCACCTGGGCGCGGCAGCGGGCGGGCGCCGGAGGGAAGCCGCGCGCCACGGAGCGACCGGGCAGCACAGCGCGACCGGGCAGCACAGCGCGACCGGGCAGCACAGCGCGACCGGGCGGCACGCAGCGATCCGGCACCGTGCGGAGGCCGGGCAGCACCGAGGACCAAGACACCACCGAGAAGAAGGACTGACCCATGTTCTGGACGAACCTGCTCAAGACCACCGTGCAGACGGGGGCCGCCGCCGCGGCCGGCACCGCGGCCTCCGCCGGGGTGGACAGCCCCTGGTACCGGCACCTGCGCAAGCCCGCGCTGCAGCCGCCGGCCGCCGTCTTCCCGGTCGTGTGGACCGCGCTCTACGCGGACCTGGCGATCACCTCCGCCGCCGTGCTCACCGAGCTGCAGCGGCAGGCCGGCCCGGGCCTGCACCGCCGCGGCTCGCGGGTGCGCACGATCCGGCGGCCGGTGCGTCCCCCGTCCGAGGCGGCGCGGCTCGAGCGCGGCTACCGCCGGGCGCTCGCGCTGAACCTCGCCCTGAACGCGGGCTGGAGCTGGGTCTTCTTCACGAAGCACGACACGGCCCTGGCCACGGCGACGGCCGCGGCGCTGACCGTCAGCACCGCCGACCTCGCACGCCGTGCGGCGCAGGCACGCCCGCTCCACGGCGCCGCGCTGCTCCCCTACGCCGGCTGGTGCGGCTTCGCGACCGTCCTGAGCGCCCGCATCCACCAGCTCAACGCCTGAGCCGGGCCGTCCCCGGCGCCGGCCGGGCCCGGTCAGCGGGAGGAGATCGTGATCCCGCCGTGGCGGTAGCGGATCGTTCCGCCCTGGAAGTGCTGGACGACCGAGTCCCCGGAGCGGTGCTCCGGGGACACCGGGTAGCCCAGGCGGCCCTGCTCGCCTCCGAGGTCGATGTGGGCCCGGCCGATCGCCCCGCGCACGGGCTGCGCGCCGGTGGCGGGTGACCACAGGACCCGTCCCCGCTCGAAGTCCTGCCGCGCCCCGCCCAGACCGCCGCGCTCGCGGCCCAGCGGGTACCCCAGCAGACCCGTCTCCGCGCCCAGGGCCGCCCAGCGCCGGCCGATGGCCCCCCGCACGGCGGCCCCGCCGGTTCCGGCGCTCCAGACGACCGTGCCCCCCTGGAAGAGCTGCTGCACGCCCCCGGCGCCGTTGCTCCGCTCCCCGGACCGCG
Organism: Kocuria rosea subsp. polaris; assembly: GCF_001483755.1. Taxonomy (GTDB): domain Bacteria; phylum Actinomycetota; class Actinomycetes; order Actinomycetales; family Micrococcaceae; genus Kocuria; species Kocuria cellulosilytica. Next base: position 520,594 of record NZ_LQBK01000004.1, on the reverse strand, counting down.
GATAGCCGAGGACGCCGTTGACGCCACCGGCCCGGTGCCAGGCGCTCCGCACGCCGCCGTGCACCCACCGGGCGCCGGAGTCCGGGCTCCAGTAGATCGCTCCGCGCTCGAACTCCTGGTAGCAGCCCTCCTGCGCGAGACCGCACCGTTCGTGCGAGCGCGGCGCCCCGGTGGACGAGCCGATCCGGGTGTGGAGCCACCCGATGGCGCCCTGCGCGGTGTAGCCCTCCTGGAGCGTGGCCCGGGCCACGGCGGCTCTGGGGTGCACGAGCCCGGCGCCGCAGCCGCCCGGGCAGGGCCCGGGCAGCGGCCGGGCCGTGGCGGCCAGGACGTCCTTGACCTGGGCCGGGGAGAGGGACGGATCCGTCTCGCGGACCAGGGCCACGATCCCGGCGACCGTGGGGCTGGCCATCGACGTGCCGTACTTGTAGGAGTAGGAGCCGCTGCCGGGCCGGGCGCTCCCGGCGTTGGCGGTGGAGAGGATCTGCCGGGAGGGGTCCCCGCCCGGGGCTGCCAGCGTGACCCTGCCCCAGTTGGAGTACCCGGCACGCGCGCCCTGAGCGGTGGTGGCGGCCACGGTGATCACACCCCGGCAGTTGGCCGGGGACTCCTCCCGGGCGTCGCGGTCGTTGTTGCCCGCCGCCACGACCACGCTCGTCCCGCGGGCGAGGGCCCGGTCGATCCCCTCCTGCAGGACGGCCGGGCACGTGCTGGACCGGAAGCCGAGGCTGAGGTTCACGACGGTCGCCGGGTGGGGGTTCGCCGGGACGCCCTCGACGTCGTGGCCCGCGGCCCAGGCGATCGCCACGGCGATGTCCGAGATGTACCCGTCCCCGCAGGCCCCGAGGGCGCGCACCGGCAGCAGCTTCGCGTCGTAGGCGACACCGGCCACGCCGGTGGTGTTGTTCCCCCGTGCCGCCGCGATGCCGGCCGTGTGCGTGCCGTGCCAGGAGGAGGTCCTGGCCGCGGAGCCGGACCAGCACTCGTCCAGGCCCGCGTAGTCGCCCTCGTCCTGGGGGTCCGGATCCCATCCGTCGCCGTCGCGGGAGTGGCCCGGCTGCACACCGCCGGCGTGCAGGGAGACGAAGTCGTGGCCCGGCAGGACGTTGGCGTCCAGGTCCGGGTGGGGCGTGATCCCGGTGTCCACGACCGCGATGGTCTGGCCCGCACCGGTGGCCCGGTCCCACGCGGCGGGCAGGTCGAGGCCCGCCACCGAGGGCCGGAGGTTCCACTGGGACGTCGCGTAGTAGGGGTCGTCGGGCACCGCGGCGATGCCCGCGAGGTGGTCCGGCTCGGCGTACTCGACGGCCGGGTCCTCCTCGAGGGCGGCGGTCAGGGTCTGGAGCTGCCGCGCGTCGAGGAGCCCGTCCGCCGCCACGACCCGGGCCGAGTGCACGGTCTCGCTGACCTCGTCCAGCCGGGGCGCGGTCCCCCCGGACCCGCCCGCCGCCGCGCCCCGCGGCAGGGCCTGCTCCGCGGCCTCCGCGTAGACGCGCTCCCGGGTCCGCGGGGCGGCCTCCGCGCCGTCCCGGAACTTCACGACCACCCGGTCGGTCGCGCCGGTGCGCCGGGGCTCGTCCGCGCCGGACTCCTCCGTCCCGGGGACTTCCGCCCCGGCCCCTTCCGTCCCGGGGACTTCCGCCCCGAGGTCTTCCGCCCCGGGTGCGTGCCGGGACGGGACCGGCACGGTGGTGTCCACGGGGGGCCGGGCGGCTGCGGGGACGGCGGCACCGACCAGGGTCAGGACCAGGGCGGCCGCCAGGGCGCGGCCGGGGAAGGACGTCATGGATGCTCCAGCCGGTGGGGGGTGCGGCGCGCGGCGAGGACCCGCAGCGCACCGGCCGCGAAGGGGGGTGGGGTCGGCGCCGCTGCGCTCAGCGTACGGAGCGGTTGCTTCTGTTACCGAATGGGAAGTTCCATGCGTTTCACTGTACTTGCGGAGGTGGCCCGGAGAACCGGGCCGCGGACGACGACGGCGCCGCCCACCCCCAGGGGTGGACGGCGCCGCAGGGCCGGGGCGTCAGCGGGTGGAGGTGATCTCCCACCACCGGTTCGGCAGGTCCGGCTGCCAGCGAGCACCCTGGCCGGCGTTCCAGACGATCCATCCCCGGGCGAACTCCTGGAAGCACGGGGTGCCGCCCAGGGCGCACAGCTCGCGGGAGCGGGCCTCACCGGCGGTCGTGCCGATCTTGCGGTGCAGCGTGCCGATGCCGCCCCGGGTGGTGAAGGGCTTGCCGCCCTGCACCGCGATCAGCGCGGAGACCGGGTCCACGATTCCCGCGCCGCACCCCGGCGCGCACCCACCGGGGGCCTGCCGGGCCGTGGAGGTCAGTGCGTCCCGCAGGCCCGCCACGCCCAGCCGGGGCGAGAGCTGGCGGAGCTGCGCCACGGCGCCGGAGACGGCGGGCGCCGCCATGGAGGTGCCGTTGCGCTCCGTGTACGTGGGCGCCCCGAGGCCCTGGGTCCCGGCGTTGCCGGTGGAGAGGATCTGCGCGTAGGGATCGCCGCCCGGGGCCGCGAGCGTGACCGAGCCGAAGTTGGAGTAGGGGGCCAGGGCGCCCGCGACGTCGGTCGCGGCGACCGAGATCACGCCGGCGCAGTTGGCCGGCGCGGACTGCGCGGCGTCCACACCCTGGTTGCCCGCGGCCGCGACCACGGGGATCCCCCGGCCCAGGGCCTCGCTGATCGCGGACTGCAGCACCGCCGGGCACTCCCCCGGCACGCCGAGGCTGAGGTTGATGACGGTCGCGGGGTTCGGGTTGGCGGCGGCGCCCGCCACCGGGGCACCACTGGCCCACCGGATGCCCGCGGCGACGTCGGTGATGTACCCCTGGCTGCAGGCGCCCACGGCGCGCACGGGGAGGATCTTCGCGTCCGGGGCCACGCCCGAGATGCCCACGCCGTTGTTCGCGTCGGCCGCGGCGACGCCGGCCGTGTGGGTGCCGTGCCAGGTGGCGCTCACCGGCATGGGGCTGTTGGGGCACAGCACGGAGTCCGGGTGGTCGCCCATGTCGGTCGGGTCCGCGTCCCACCCGTCGCCGTCCCGGCCGTTCTGGGCCGTGGAGACGAAGTCGTAGCCGGGCAGGACGTTCGCGTCCAGGTCGGGGTGGGAGGTGATGCCGGTGTCCACGATCGCGATGGTCTGCCCGGCGCCGGTGGCCCGGTCCCACGCGAGGGGCATGCCCAGCCCGGCCGGGTCGTCCCACAGGCTCCACTGCAGCGTCGCGTAGGACGGGTCGTTCGGCACCGCGGCGGTGGTCGCCAGCAGGTCCGGCTCCGCGTACTCGACGGCGGGGTCCTGCTCCAGGGCGGTGGTGAGCGCCTCGAGCTCGTCGCCGGCCAGCATCGCGCCGGTGCGCACCACCTGTGCGCCGTCCGCGGTGGCCGCGGTCTCCACGAGCCCGGCGTCCCCGGAGCGGCCGGCCGCCTGCGCGTACACGACGTCGCGCGAGTCCTCGGGGACGGCCTCCTCGTGGAACTTCACGACGAGGCGGTCCGTCGCCCGGGCCGACCCCGGGGCGGGAGCCGCTCCGGGATCGGTCCCGGCGGCCTCGGGAACCGGCTGCGAGGCCGGGGCCCCGGGCAGTGCGGTCCCGGTCGTCGCCGCGGCGGAGCCCAGCGGGACGAGCGCGAGTGCGGCCGCGAGCGCGAGCGCGGCGGTGGTGCGGGTGGTCGTCAAGGATTCCTCCGGCCGTCGGGACGGGAGGCGGCACGGCGCGCACAGCCCACCCCCCGATGGACTGGAGCGAGAGCGATCCCCCTGCGGAAACGGAGCCCCCACTCCTGTGCTCCGACCAGCGTAGGAAGCGTGTGCGTGTGTGACCCAATGCGACCCTCGCGGCCCGGGCGCCGGTGGGCGTCCCGCCGGGCGGTCGGCGTCCCGCCGGGCGGTGGGCGTTCAGCCGGTCCGGGCGATGCGCAGCGCCGCGGCGATCATCGGGACCTGCAGCGGGAGCCGCGCGAGCGTCACGGCCCGCCGCGCCGGGGAGCCGCGGCGGGCGCGCCAGGCCATGGTGACGTTGCCCGGCCACACGCCCACGAGGAGGGCCGCCGCGGCCCAGCCCCCGGCGCGGCGGGTGCGGGGGTGGAGCAGCAGCGCCCCGACGCCGAGCTCGGCCGCCCCGGAGCCCAGCGTCCAGGTGCGCGGCGCCCCGGGCAGCGAACGGGGGATCAGCCCGTCGAAGAGGGCGGGCCGGGCGAGATGCAGCGTGCCCGTCGTGCACAGGGCCGCCCCCATCCGCAGCGCCGGGGACGCCGCGGCACCGCCGCGGCCGCCGCGGGGCCCGCGCCGGCCGGGGGCCGCGGGGAACGGGCGCTGCCGGGGACGAGGGATCATGGGGCCAGCGTACCCACCGCGGCGTGACGGACCGCACAGTCCTTCCCGGCATAGACCGGCCTCCCGCTTTGTTGACGTGTACACCAGTAAGTGCGTGCACCCGAAAGGACATCCCATGGCTCTCGACGCCCTGCAGGACCAGCTCACCCTCGACGCCCTCGCCGCGGACCTGCTCTTCCGCGAGGCCCGCACGGCCTCCGAGTTCCTCGACGAGCCCGTGTCCGACGAGCAGCTCCGCGCGATCTTCGAGCTCGCCAGGATGGGCCCCACCGCCATGAACATCCAGCCGCTGCGCGTCACGTGGATCCGCTCCGCGGACGCCCGGGAGCGGCTGCTCCCCCACATGGCCGAGGGCAACCGGGCGAAGACCGCCGCCGCCCCCGTCGTCGCGGTGCTCGGCTACGACGTGGACTGGCACGAGCACCTGCCCGTCGTCTTCCCGCCGGCCGCCGGCAAGCAGGAGATGTTCGCCGGCAACGAGGAGCTGCGCGAGCGGATGGGCCGGGACAACGCCCACCTGCAGGCCGGGTACTTCGTGCTGGCCGTGCGGGCCGTGGGCCTCGCCGCGGGCCCCATGGGCGGGTTCGACCCCGCCGGCGTGGACGCCGAGTTCCACGCCGGGACCACCCGCCGCTCCCTGCTGGTCGTGAACATCGGCGCCCCCGCCGCCCCGCGCCACGACCGGCTGCCGCGCCTGGACTTCGACACCGCGACCAGCACCGTCTGAGGCCCTTCCGGACGGGCCCGCCCGTGCGCGGGCCCGTCCGGCCCTCCGCGCCGCCACCGCCCTCCGCGCGTCCTCCGTGGCACCTGTCGGCCCGAGGACGGATACTGGAGAGGATGACGCCCGCACTCCTGTCCCTCGGCACGGCCCTCCCGCCGCACGTGCTCGAGCAGACCGACGCCCAGGACCTCTACCAGGCCCAGCCCGGCACCGACCGGCTCAACGCCCGGCTGCTGCGCACGGTGTTCGGCGCCTCCGGGGTCGAGCGCCGGCACACGGTGCTCCCGGAGCTGGTCGAGGACGGAGCCCGCGGCGGCTCGCCGTACATCACCCCGGACGGCCGGTTCCTGGGGCCCCTGACCGGCGTCCGCAACGCCACCTACGTGGAGCGCGCCCCGGCCCTCTTCGCGGAGGCCGCGCGGGACGCCCTCGCACGGTGCCCCGGCCTCGACCCCGCGTCGATCACCGACGTGGTGACCGTCTCCTGCACCGGCTTCTTCGCCCCCGGCCCCGACTACCACCTGGTCCGGGACCTCGGCCTCGACCCGTCCGCCCGCCGCGCGCACATCGGCTTCATGGGCTGCCACGGCGGGCTGATCGGACTGCGCCAGGCCGCGTCCATCGCCACGGCGGGCCCGGACGCCGTCGTCCTGCTGGTCGCCGTGGAGCTGTGCACGCTGCACCTGCGCCCGGCCCGGGACCCGGACGCCATCCGGGGCGCCGCCCTCTTCGCCGACGGCGCGGCGGCGGCCGTGGTCAGCGCGAGGGTCCCCGAGGGCGTCACGCCGCTGCTCGAGCTCGACCGCTTCCGCACCCTCGTGATCCCGGACGGCGAGGAGGCCATGGCCTGGACCATCGGCGACGCCGGGTTCGAGATGATCCTCGGCGCCGCCGTGCCCCAGGTCCTCGAGGACAACATCCACGCCGCCCTGGAGGCCCTGCTCGACGGTCCCGAGGGCGCCGTGGACCGGGACAGCATCACCGACTGGGCCCTCCACCCGGGCGGCCGGGGCATCCTCGACAAGCTCGAGCACACCCTGGGGCTGCCGCCCGAGGCGCTGCGGGAGTCCCGGGACGTGCTCGCCACGCGGGGCAACATGAGCAGCGTGACCGTCCTGCACGTCCTGCGCCAGGTGATCGACGAGGCCCCCGCGGACGAGGTCCGCACCGTCTGCGCCCTGGCGTTCGGGCCGGGCCTGACCGTAGAGTCGGCGCTGTTCACCATCCCCGCCCGGGTCGCCGCACCGGCCGCGGAGCTCGACCCCGCCGCGGCCGTCCCGATCCGCTAGGAGGTTCCCGTGGACCACGACGTCGTCGTCGTCGGCGCCGGACTCGCAGGCCTGCAGTGCGCCCGGCTGCTCGAGCAGCACGGACTGGACGTGGCGGTCCTGGAGGCCTCGGACGGGGTCGGGGGCCGGGTCCGCACCGACGTGGTCGACGGCTTCCGCTGCGACCGCGGGTTCCAGGTGCTCAACCCCGCCTACACCGAGCTGCGGCGCAGCGTGGACGTCGCGGCGCTGAGGATCCAGAAGTTCGACGCCGCGGCCGGTGTCCGCCGCGGCGACGGGATCGACGTCCTCGCCGATCCGCGGCGCGTCCCGTCCCGGCTGGCGGACACGCTGCGCAGCCCGCTCGTGGAGCTGCGCCGGCTGCCCGCCCTGGCGGCCTGGCTCGCCACGGGTCTGGACCCCCGCACCCGGCGGCGGCAGGAGCGGGACCTCGCCTGGCACGACTCGCTCGACGCCGCCGGGGTGCGGGGCCCGCTGCGGGACCTGGTGCTCGAGCCGTTCCTGGCCGGCGTGATCCTCGAGGACGAGGGCCGCACCTCGGCCGCCTTCGTGCGCGAGCTCGTCGGCTGGTTCCTGCTCGGCACGCCGGGACTGCCGGCCGCGGGCATGGGTGCGCTGCCGGACTGGATCCACGACGGGCTCCGGACCCCCGCCGTCCTCGGGACCCGTGTGGACTCGGTGCGGCGCACCGGCGACGGGTGGGCCGTGGGCGCCGGCGACGCCGTCCGGCGGGCGCCCTCGGTGGTCGTGGCCGCCGAGGCCCCTGCCGCCGCCGGGCTCCTGGACCTGCCGGAGACCCCCATGAAGGGCGAGGCGACCTGGTGGTTCGCGGCGGAGTCCGCGCCCTCGGAGCTCGGGTGCCTCGTCCTGCCGGGCGAGACCGACGGCCCGCTGATCGACACGGCCGTGGTCAGCAACGCCGCCCCCAGCTACACCCCGGACGGCCGTGCGCTGATCCAGGCGAGCGCCCTGCTCCCGCGGGGCGCCGCGCTCCCGGCCGAGGCCGACGTCCGCCGGCAGCTGGCCGCGATCTGGTCCGCCGACACCGCCGCCTGGGACCTGCTGACCGTGCACGAGGTGCGCCGGGCGCTGCCCGAGCAGCCGCCCGGGCTCGTGGCCGACCGGCCCGTGGCCCTCGGCGACGGCCTCTACGTGTGCGGTGACCACCGCACCGACGGCTCGACCCAGGGCGCCCTGCGCTCCGGGCGCCGGGCCGCGGAGGCCCTGCTGGCCTGAGCCCGGCTCCCCGGACGGAACCGGCCGGCCGCCGGCGACATCGCCCTCAGTCCTCGTAGGTGTCGGCGAGCTGGCGGCGCTGGTGCTCCCGCCGGCTGTAGGTGGCCTCGCGGATGGCCTCGTCGCTGTCGAAGTTCGAGCCGAGGGCCCCGGCCAGGGTGCCCAGGGACGCGGCCAGCCACGCCAGGTGCCCGTAGTCCAGCACATTCACCGGATGCCCCAGCTGGGACTCGAGGTAGCCGGCCTCGATCACCGCCAGGCCCACGACGAAGAGCATCGCCCACAGGAGCACGTACATCATGGCCACGCTCAGCCACACGGTGATGACCGTGGAGGCGTTGTCCGAGCCCGCCCGCCAGGGCGCCTCGGCGTCCCGGGTGCGGTTCCAGAGGTTGTTGTGGAAGATCAGCCACCCGCTCAGCGCCGCGGTGACCACCAGACTGACCATGGCCAGCCGGACCGGGGACAGGGCGTCTGACATGTTCCAGATGGAGGCGTAGAAGATGCCGAAGGCGCCGGTGGCCGCGGCGGCGGCCACGCAGCTGGCCAGGGCCGGCAGCAGCCGTCCGGGACGGTTGCTCAGCACCATGCCGATCAGCAGCCGCAGCCGGTTCACCCACCCGGGCAGCACGAGGTACGAGGTGTCCCCGCCGTCCGCCGGGGACACGCGGCGCACCGCCGTCCGGCCCAGGGCCTCGTGCACCGCGGACGGGGACGGGCGGCGCCGGGCATCGTTGCGGATCTCGCCGACCAGGGCGGCCATCAGCCGGCAGGCCTTGCGGGAGAAGTGGTCCGCGCCCAGGCTCGGCAGCGAGACCAGTGCGGCGGCGGCCCCCGCGCTGACCTCGCACAGCATGGGGTCCCCGTCGTGGTCGCGCGGCAGGTCCGTCAGGTACACCACACAGTCCCAGCCGTGCGCCTCGCGCAGCGCGTCGGCCTTGTCCAGGATCGGGATGTCGCCCTCGGGCGTCAGGGGCAGGGTCTCACGGCTGACCTCCACCTCCCAGGACACCTCCGGGCCGGTGCGCTGGGACAGCGCGCCCGGCAGGTCCTCGGCCACCCGGTGGGCCACCTTCTCCGGCAGGCCGGGGTCGGCCAGCACTCCTACGGTCAGCGTCTGCACTCTGCCTCCTACCCCGGGGCGCACGTGCTGCCGCGGCCGCGGGAACCGCTCCGGGGAACACCTCGACGTCGTCCCACGAGCATAGTCAGCAGGAGGGTGACGACCGGGCCGGCGGACGGCCACGGCCGCCGCCGTCCGGGAGCCGGTCGCGGGCGCGGCGGGTCGCGGAGTTCAGATGTTGGAGCCGTCCGGGGGCAGGCCGGCCGGCGGCCGGGAGGACCCGCCCGCACCGGCCGCCGGCAGGTGATCCATGCCCAGGGTGTAGGCGGTCATCGACAGGGAGCCGTAGGAGTAGCCGTCGACGAGCACGTCCGTGTCCGTGGCCCCGGCGGCCCCGGCGAGCCCGGCCAGGTACAGGGAGGGGATGAAGTGGTCGGGGGTGGGCACGGCCAGGTCCCAGTCGCGGTGGGCGTCCAGGGCCGCCAGCTCGGTGGGGTCGGTGAGGATCCGCTCCTTGGCGTCCTCGTTGAAGCGCCGCGCCCAGTCGTAGCCCTCGTCGGTGCGCGTCCAGTCCATCCCGCCCAGGTTGTGCACGATGTTGCCGCTGGCGATGATCAGCACGCCCGCCTCCCGCAGCGGGGCGAGGCGGGCGCCGAGGTCCAGGTGGTAGTCCAGGGGCTTGTCGGCGTTGATGCTCATCTGCAGCACCGGGATCGTGGCGTCCGGGAAGGCGTGGGTGAGCACGGACCAGGTGCCGTGGTCGATGCCCCAGCTGTCGACGTCGGCCCCGATCCAGGTGGGGTGGACGGTGTCGCTGATCTCCTCGACCAGGCGCGGCAGCCCGGGGGCGGGGTACTGCACGTCGAAGAGCTCCTGCGGGAAGCCGTAGAAGTCGTGGATCGTGCGCGGCGCCGGAATCGCGGTGACCGCGGTGGCGTTGATGTACCAGTGCGCGCTGACCACCAGGATCGCCCGGGGCCGCGGCACCGAGGCCCCGAACGCCCGCCAGGCGGAGGTGTACCGGTTGACCTCCAGGGCGTTCATGGGGTTGCCGTGCCCGAAGAACGCCGCCGGCATCACGACGTCCGCACCAGGGTTCCGCGTGCTCATCCCGCCTCCTCGGCGCCGGCCCCGAGGGGCGCGGCCACAGTGGTCCGTTGCGGCCATCCTGCCCGGCGCCGGCGCTCCCGCCAAGCCTGCCCGGTCAGCGTCCCGTGCGGCGCCGTCTCGGGGCGAAGCCGGCCGGCTTGTCGGCGGCGTGGAAGTCGGTGATCAGCCGCGCGCACAGCTGCGGCTTCTCGACGAGCACGCCGTGGGAGGCGTGCGGGACCACGGCCAGCTCCCCGTGCGGCAGGGCGCGGTACAGGGCCACGGCGTGCTCGAGCCGCACCTCGTCGTCGTCGCCGACGAGCACGAGCACGGGAAGGCCGAGGTCCGCCAGGTCCGCGTCCGTGAAGGCCGGTTCCGCCGCGTGCATCCGCCGCAGCTTCGCCACGACCTCGCCGTAGTGCTCGCGGCCGTCCGGGGAGACCTCCGCGTAGGCGTCGGCCATGAACTCCGGCGCCTCCGCCTCCTCCGCCAGGACGCCGGGCTCCCAGCCGTCGTGGTGGTACACCCCGCCCGCGACCACGAGGTCCCGGACCAGGTCGGGCCGTCGCAGCGCCACGGTCAGGGCGACGACGGCGCCGTCGCTGAACCCCAGCAGGTGCACCGGCGTCTCGGCCGCGGCGCCGAGGAAGGCGACGGTGTCCTCGGCCATCGCCGCGTAGGAGAGCGGGCCCTCCCGGTCGGGGGTGCGTCCGTGCCCGCGCTGGTCGGGGGTGATCACCCGGTACCGGCCGGTCAGCTCCGCCACCAGTGGGCCCAGGGCGCGGGAGTCCGTGCCCCCGGGGTGCAGCAGGACGAAGTGCGGCCCGTTCCCGCGGGCGCTGGACCACAGGCCCCCGATCCGGCCGGTCGGCTCCTCGCTCATGCGGCCAGTATCGCCCCTGCCGGGGACACCGCAGCAGCACGGGCACGGGGCAGGACCGCGTGGGGCAGGACCGCGCGGGGCAGGATCGCGAGGACCTCCCCCACGCGCGTGGCCGAGCGGCCGCCTCGGCCGAGCGGCCGCCTCGGCCGCTCGGCCGCGCTCCCGCTCAGCCGCGCAGCATCTCGCCCAGCCGCCGGACCCCCTCGGTGATGTCCTCCTCCGAGGCCGCGGAGTAGGCCAGGCGCAGGCTCGTGGAGGCGCGCCCGTCCGCGTAGCAGGCCCCGCCGGGCACGAGCACCACGCCGTGCCCGATGGCCCGGCCCAGGAGGTCCCCGTGGTCGAGGGCCGGGTCGAGGTCCAGCCACGTGAAGAACCCGCCGGCCGGGCGCGTCCAGCGCACCCCCGCCGGCATGAACCGCTCGAGGGCCGCCATCATGGCGGCGCAGCGGGACCGGTAGAGCTCCACCGCCCGGTCCAGGGCGGGCCGCCAGTGCTCGCCGGCCACGTACTCCGCGGCGAGCTCCTGGCTGAGCACGGACGGGTGGATGGTCACGGCCTCGGCCGCGATCTGCAGCCGCGCCCGCACCGCCGGCGCCGCGGCGATCCAGCCCACCCGCAGCCCCGGCGAGAAGATCTTGGAGAAGCTGCCCAGGTGGATCACGGTGCCGGGGTCCAGCGAGTACAGGGACGGGAGCCGGTGGGCGCGGTCGAAGCCGAGCAGCGCGTACGGGTCGTCCTCGAGGACGAGCACGCCGCGCTCGGCGCAGACCTCCACGAGCCGGCGGCGCCGGTCCTCGGTGGTCGTCACGCCCGTGGGGTTGGAGAAGTTCGGCACGGTGTAGACGAACTTCACCCGCCGGCCGGCGGCCCGCAGCCCGTCGATCCGCTCGGCGACCGCCTCGGGGTCCAGCCCGTCGTCGTCGACGTCCACGTGCGCGACCTCGACCTCGTAGCTGCCGAACACGCCGAGGGCCCCCACGTAGGTGGGGCCCTCGGCCACGACCACGTCCCCCGGGTCGCAGAACAGCTTGGTCACGAGGTCGAGACCCGCCTGGGACCCGGTGGTGATCTGGATCGAGTCGGGCGTGGTCTCCGCGCCCTGCAGGCGCATGAGCTCGACGACCAGTCCGGGCAGGCGCTCGATCCCGGCCCCGGAGCCGTACTGCAGCACCTCGGGCCCGCGCTCGGTGAGGATCCGCGCCGCCATCGCGGCAACGACGTCGTGCGGGAGCACGCTCATGTCCGGGTTCCCGCCGGCCAGGGAGATCATCCCGGGGCGCATCGCGATCTCGAACACGGCGCGGACCGGGGAGGGCCGGAACTCGTCGGCGCGGTGGGCGAACAGCGAGGTGTGGCCGGGCCAGGGGGTCACGGCCGCGCCCCCGGTCACCGCTGCTCCCCCGAGGTCTCCTGCGCCGGGCCCTGCGCCGGCCCCGGCGCGGCGTCCCCGTAGACGTGCCCGGACAGACCGTAGGCGGGCCCGTCCGGGGCCGCGCCGGGGCCCAGCGCGAGGAGGCTGATGAGCTCGTAGGCCACGTGCGCGGCGGCCACCCCGGTGATCTCCGCGTGGTCGTAGGCCGGGGCGACCTCGACGACGTCGGCCCCGACCACGTGCGTGCCCCGCAGCCCGCGCAGGATCTCGAGCACCTCCCGGCTGGTCATGCCGCCGGCCTCCGGGGTCCCCGTGCCGGGGGCGTGGGCCGGGTCCAGGACGTCGATGTCCAGGGACACGTAGAGCGGGCGGTCGCCGACGCGCTCCCGCAGGTGCGCCACGACGGCGTCCACCCCCAGCCGCATGACGTCGGCGGAGGAGACGATGCCGAAGCCGAAGCGGGCGTCGTCGTCGAGGTCCTCGGTGCCGTAGAGCGGACCGCGGGTGCCGACGTGGCACACCGCGTCCGTGTCGAGCAGGCCCTCCTCGAACGCGCGGCGGAAGGGCGTGCCGTGGGTGTACTCGGCGCCGAAGTAGGTGTCCCACGTGTCCAGGTGGGCGTCGAAGTGCAGCAGCGCGACCTTGCCGTGGCGGGCGTGGACGGCGCGCAGCAGCGGCAGGGCGATGGTGTGGTCGCCGCCGATCGCCACGAGCCGGGTGTCCTCGCCCATGAGCTCCGCGGCCTGGGCCTCGATGGCGGCGATCGCCTCGGGGATGTCGAAGGGGTTGGCCACGATGTCCCCGGCGTCGGCGACCTGCGTCCCGGCGAACGGGGAGACGTTCTGCGCGGGGTTGTAGGGGCGCAGCAGGCGGGAGGACTCCCGGACGTGGTTGGCCCCGAACCGGGCGCCGGGCCGGTAGGAGACGCCGGCGTCGAACGGCACGCCCACCACGGCGATGTCCGTGTGCGCGACCTCGTCCGTGCGCGGCAGGCGGGCGAACGTGCCCAGTCCGGCCCAGCGCGGGGTCAGGGCGGCGTTGACGGGCCCGACGACGGGGGTGCCGTCCGGGGCGGAGCCGGTGATGCGCTCGGGATTCATGGCGTGGTGTCCTCTCGGTGGGTGGAGACGGGGATGGTGGACGGGACGGGCGGGGAGCTCAGGAGCCGAGGATCCACAGCAGCACGGCCTCCTCGGTGCCGGGGTTCTCCCACGTGTGCGGCTCGGAGCCGGGGAACGTCACGGTGTCCCCGGCCGCCAGGTCGTAGGTGCGGTCCGGGACGTGGAGGCGGAACAGGCCGCTGACCAGATGCAGCACCTCGGTCTCGCAGTCCATGCTGTACATCGCGTCCTCGCCCCGGCCGCCGGCGGCCACGCGGGCCCGGATGACCTGGACCGAGCGCTGGGCCGCCGGCGTGACGAGCTGCTCCTCGATCCCCTCGCCGCCGAGGTCGATGTGCGGGGCGTCCGCGAGCCGGACCACCTCCACGTCGGCGGGCCCGGCGAAGAGCGCCCCCACGTCGATCCGCAGCACCTGGCACATCCGCACCAGGGAGTCCACGGACGGGGAGGTGATGTCCCGCTCGACCCGGCTCACGAAGCCCTTGGTGAGACCCGCCGCGGAGGCGAGCTGGTCGATGGTCATGTGGCTGCGCCGCCGGTGGTTGCGCAGCCGCGATCCCACGGCGGCGGAGTGCCCGGAGCTCTCGATGGGCAGTGCTTTCACGACGACGCCTCTTCCTCCCGGACGGGTTCACCCGCCCGTCACGACCCGGACCCGTTCCCAAAACATGATCTGCATCATACTATGTGGGACAACTTTTGTTTCTTGCTGGACAACCCGCGGTGAGGAACTCCCCCGACCGACCCCGTGGGCGGCAGCGCCCCGAGGAAGCAGTGACATCCATGAACGTGCTGATCATCGTGCTGTACCTGGTCGCCATGGTGGCGGTCGGGCTCTGGGCCAGCCGCCGGGCGCACGACGCCGAGGACTACCGGGTGGCCGGCCGCCGCCTGGGCCCCGGCTTCTACACGGGCACCATGGCCGCCGTGGTCCTGGGCGGCGCCTCCACCGTGGGCGGGGTGGGCCTCGGCTTCACCTACGGCATCTCCGGGATGTGGCTGGTCGTGGCGATCGCCGCGGGCCTGGCCGCGCTCAGCCTGTTCTTCGCCGGCCGCATCCAGTCCCTCAGGGTCTTCACGGTCTCCCAGATGCTGCAGCTGCGCTACGGCGAGCGCGGCGGGGCCAAGGCGTCCTCGTTCGTGATGCTCGCCTACACCGTGATGCTGTCCGTGACGTCCACGTCCGCGTACGCCGCGATCTTCTCCGTCCTCTTCCCGGTCGACCGGGCCTGGGCGATCCTGCTCGGCGGCGTGGTGGTCGTGGCCTACTCCGTGCTCGGCGGGATGTGGTCGATCACGCTCACCGACATGATGCAGTTCGTGTTCATGACGATCGGGCTGTTCCTGATCCTGCTGCCGTTCTCCCTCTCCGCCGCGGGCGGCTGGTCCGGGCTCGAGGAGCGGCTCGACGCCACGTACTTCACCTGGGACGGCATGGGCACGCAGGCGATCGTCACCCAGTTCGTGGTCTACGGCTTCGGCATGCTGATCGGCCAGGACATCTGGCAGCGCGTCTTCACCGCCCGCTCGCCCCGGGTCGCCCGCTGGGGCGGGCTCGCCTCCGCCGCCTACGTGGGGCTCTACGGCGTGGCCGGGGCCGTCATCGGGATGACGGCCGCCGCGGTCGCCCCGGACCTCGCCTCCCCGGACGACGCGTTCGCCACGATGGCGCAGCAGTACGTCCCGGCCGGGCTCGGCGGGGTGGTGCTCGCCGCCGGTGTCGCCGCCATGATGTCCACGGCCTCGGGCGCGCTCATCGCCGCGGCCACGGTCGCCCGGGTGGACGTCGTGCCGACCCTGCGGTCCCTGGTCACCCGGCACGCGGCCCCCGCCCCGGAGGGCACCGCCGAGGCGCTGCGCGGTGACCGGGTCTACGTGCTCGTCTTCGGCGTGGTGATCACCGGGATCTCGATCTTCGTCTCGGACACCGTCACCGCCCTGACCATCGCCTACGACATCCTGGTGGGCGGTCTGCTCGTCGCGATCCTCGGCGGGCTCGTGTGGCGGCGGGGCACGAGCCTCGGCGCGGCCCTGTCCATGCTCGTCGGGTCCGTGGTGACCGTGGCGTCCATGGCGGTGTTCGGCGTGCTTGCCAACGCCCCCATCTACCTGGGGCTGGCGAGCTCGGCGCTCGTCTACGTGGTCGTCTCGCTGCTGTCCCGTCCCACCCACGCCGGGGTGCTGCGGCAGTGGAACGAGCGCCTCGCGGGCTCCGGTCCGGCCGGCGCCGAGCGCACGGAGGTCCGCTCGTGAGCGCCTGGTCCCGGCTCTCCGACCACCTGGACGAGAACTCCGAGGGCTACGGCCCGCTGCGGGGCACGCTGGGGGCCGGCCGGATCGGGATGATCTGGCTCGCGGCGAACCTCGTGGTGACCACGCTGCTGACGGGAACGCTGTTCGTGCCCGGGGTCTCCTGGCCCACGGCCCTGGCCATGATCGTGCTGGGCACGCTGATCGGCGGGACGGTGCTGGTGCTCGTGGGGAACATGGGCACGCGCACCGGCCTCCCCACCATGTCCCTGACCAAGGGCTCCTTCGGGCTGCGCGGCTCCTTCCTCCCGGTGGCCGCGAACGTGGTCATCCTCATGGGCTGGAGCTGGGTGCAGGCCATGCTCGCCGGCGTCACCGTGAACTTCCTGGTGGCGCAGGCGACCGGCTACTCCAACCCGGTGCTGTTCTCCGTGCTCTGCCAGACGCTGGTCGTGACCCTGGCCGTCTTCGGCCACGAGGGCATCGCCCGGGTCGAGCCGTGGCTGGCGGCGGTGATCCTGGGCATCATGGCCTGGGTCTTCGCCGTGGCGTTCACCTCCTACCCGCCGGCCGGCTTCGCCGCCCTGCCCGTGGACGCCGGGGCGGGCTGGTCCTCCATCACGGTCCTCGACGTGGTCATCGCCACGGCCGTCTCCTGGACGGTGCTCTCCGCGGAGTTCAACCGCCTCGCCCGGACGCAGGCCGCGGGCATGGTCGGCTCCGGCACGGGCTACGTCCTGTCCACGGTCGCCGCCATGAGCCTCGGGGCGACCGCGATCGGCTACGTGGTGCTCGACGGCGGGGAGGCGGTCGGCTTCGACCCGACGGTGCTCGTCGCCGCCTTCGGCGCGCCCCTGGCGGTGGTGATCTTCCTGTCGGTGATGGCCACCAACACCATGGTCGTCTACGGCATGGTCTCCTCGGTGGTGAACCTCGCGCCCTCGCGCCGGGTGCGGTTCCTGCCCACGGCGCTGGTGCTGGGAGCCGTGTCGGTCCTCGGGTCCACCTGGCTGGGCCTGCTGGACCAGTTCACCGGCTTCCTGGTGCTGATCGGCTCCCTGTTCCTGCCGGTCTTCGCGATCATGCTGGTGGACTACTACGTGGTCAAGCGCGGCGCCTACGCCGCGGACATCCTGCGGGGGCACGGCGGCCGGTACTGGTACCGGGGCGGGGTCAATCCCGCCGCCGTGCCGGTGTGGCTCGTCGGCGCGGCCACGTCCCTCGTGCTCACCTACGTGCTGCCGAGCCCGGTGGGCGCCACGATCCCCACGTTCGCCGTGTCCGCGGCGCTCTACCTGGGCTGGGCCGTGGCGGCCGGGAGGGTCGTGGCGGGCCGGCCGGTGCAGCGCCACCTCTCCGACGCGGCGGACGAGGCGCACGCGCCCGGCGCCGGGCCCGGCCGGGCCTCCGCCCTGGACGGGCCCGGCGCCCCGGACGGGGCCGCCGCCCCGGACGGGGCCGCCGCCCCGGACGGGTGCGGCAGGGCCGGCGAGGCCGGCCGGCCGGAGGAGGCCGCCGATGCTCCTCGTTGACCTGAGCCACCCTGTGGAGGCCGGCATGCAGGTCTTCCCGGGGGATCCGCCGGTGGACGGCCGGCTCGCGGCGTCCGTCCCGCAGGACGGCTTCCAGGTGGCCGAGCTGCACCTGGGCACGCACAGCGGGACGCACGTGGACGCGCCCCTGCACACCGTGGACGGCGGCTCGCCCGTGGACGAGCTCGATCTCTCCCGGCTGGTCGGACCGGCCCGCGTGGTGCACGTGCCGGACCTCCGGGAGCACGCCGTGATCGGCTGGGACGACGTCCGCGCGCAGCTGGAGGACGTCCCCGCCGGCACGATCGTGCTGTTCCGCACCGACTGGTCCCGGCACTTCGGCACGCCGCGCTACCTGCGGCACCCGGTGCTGGACGTGGGCGTCGCCGAGCGGCTGCTGTCGGCGGGCGTGCGCGTGCTCGGCGTCGACACCCTCAACCCGGACCGCACCCCGGACGCCTCCTCGACCGGCCCGCTCGAGCTGCCGGTGCACGCGGCGGTCCTGGGAGCGGGCGGGGCGATCATCGAGAACCTGACGAACCTGCACGCCGTCACCTGGCCGGATCCGCTGCTGAGCGCCCTGCCGCTGCGGCTGCGCGGCCTGGACGGCTCCCCGGTCCGGGCGGTGGCGATGCAGCTGTGAGCCCCGCACCGCCGCCCCGGGCACGGACGGCCGGGCCCCGCCCGCACCCCGGCGGGTCCCGCTCCGGCGGCCCCCTTCCCGGCACTCCCCACCCCGACGACACCGACGACACCCCGTTCCCCGAGGAGAGATCCCGCCATGTCCGCTGATGTCCCCGTCACCGCCCCGTCCCCCTACCGGTCCGTCAACCCTGCCACCGGCCAGGTGCTGGCCGAGCACCCCACGGCCACCGAGGACCAGGTCCAGGAGGCGCTGGCCGCCGCCGACGCCGCCTTCCACGACTGGCGGTCCCGGCCGATCCAGGAGCGGGCGGCCGTCGCCGCCCGGGCCGGCGAGCTGTTCGCCGAGCGGACCGAGGAGCTCGCCGCGATCATCACCGAGGAGATGGGCAAACCCCTCTCCGAGGCCCGCGAGGAGGTGCAGTTCTGTGCCGAGATCTTCGGCTACTTCGCCGAGCAGGGCCCGGAACTCGCCGCCGACCAGCCCATCACGGCCTCCGGCGGAGGCCGGGCGGTGATCCAGAAGCGCCCGGTGGGGGTGCTGCTGGGGATCATGCCGTGGAACTACCCCTACTACCAGGTGGCCCGCTTCGCGGCCCCCAACCTGGTGCTGGGCAACACGATCCTGCTCAAGCACGCCGAGTCCTGCCCCCGGGCCGCCCTGGCCCTGGAGCAGCTGCTGGCCGACGCCGGGGTGCCGGCCGGCGGATACGTCAATGTCTTCGCGAGCCACGACCAGGTCGCGGACATCATCGCCGACCCCCGGGTCCAGGGGGTGTCCCTCACGGGGTCCGAGCGGGCCGGGGCGGCCGTCGCCGAGATCGCCGGGCGGAACCTGAAGAAGGTCGTCCTCGAGCTCGGCGGCTCCGACCCCTACATCGTGCTGGACGCCGAGGACCCGGCCGAGGCCGCCCGGGCGGCCTTCGCGACCCGGATGGGCAACACCGGCCAGGCCTGCAACTCCAACAAGCGGATGATCGTCTCCGCGGACCTCTACGACGAGTTCGTCGCCGAGCTCACCCGCCAGGCCCGGGCGCTGACCCCGGGCGACCCGGCCGCCGACGCACCCGGCACCTTCGCGCCCCTGTCCTCCCGCGCCGCGGCCGAGGGCCTGGCGGCCCGGATCCAGGAGGCCGTGGACGCCGGGGCGACCCTGCACGCCGGCGGGCGGCTGCTCGAGGGCCCGGGCGCCTACCTGGAGCCGGCCGTGCTCACCGGGATCACCCCGGGCACGGCCGCCCACCACCAGGAGCTCTTCGGCCCCGTCGCGGTGGTCTACCGGGTAGCCGACGACGACGAGGCGCTGACCCTGGCCAACGACACCCCCTACGGACTCGGCGGGGCCGTCTTCAGCACGAACCCCGAGCGCGCCCGGCGGGTCGCCGAGGGCCTCGAGTGCGGCATGGCCGCCGTCAACGCCGCCGAGGCCGAGGGCGCCGGGATGCCCTTCGGCGGGGTCAAGCGCTCCGGCTACGGCCGCGAGCTCGGCCCGCTCGGCATGGACGAGTTCGTCAACAAGCGCCTGCTCTACGTCCAGGACTGACCCCCGCCCTGCTCCTTCCGTCCCGCTCCCACCACCCCTTGGAGGACCGCTCATGACCGCCCGCAGGACCACCGCCCGTGCCGTGCTGGAGACCCTCCGGGGCTACGGCGTCGACACCGTCTTCGGCATCCCCGGAACCCACTCCCTCGAGTTCTACCGCCCACTGCGGGAGCTCGGCATCCGCGCGGTCACCCCGCGGCACGAGCAGGGCGCCGCGTACGGCGCGGACGGGTGGAGCCAGGTCTCGGGGCTGCCCGGGGTCGTCATCACCACCTCCGGGCCGGGCCTGCTGAACTCGCTGTCCGGCGCGGCCACGGCCTACGCCGAGTCCCGGCCCATGATCCTGCTCTCCCCCGGCCGGCCGCTGGGCCAGGACTTCCGGGACATCGGCTCGCTGCACGAGACGAAGAACCCGTCCGCGGCCGTGGACGCGATCGTGGGCCGCAGCCGCCGGGTGACGAGCGGCTCCGAGGCCGTGACCATGGTCCACGACGCCTTCCGGGACTTCGCCCACTCCCGCCCCCGCCCGGTGCACATCGAGATCCCCCTGGACGTGCTGGAGGCGGAGCTCGACTGCACCGACCGGCAGCTGGCGCCGCGCCCGCTCGGCGCGCCGCAGCCGGCCCCGGCCGACGACGTGCGCCGCGCCGCCCAGGTGCTCCGCGGCGCCGAGCGCCCCGTGATCCTGGCCGGCGGCGGCTCGCTGGCCGCCGGCGGGCGGCTGCTCGAGCTCGCCGAGCTGCTCGAGGCGCCCGTGATCACCACGACCAACGGCAAGGGGGCGATCCCCGAGCGGCACCGCCTCTCGCTGGGCGCCGACCTGCGCCTGTCCACCGCGCACGAGTTCCTGCGCTCCGCCGACGCCCTGCTGGTCATCGGCTCGAAGGTCGGCGAGGCCGAGCTGTGGGGCGGGGACATCACGCCCCGGGGGCCGATCGTGCGCGTGGACATCATGCGCGACCAGATGCTGTGCAACCTCGACCCGGACATCGAGCTGCCCGGCCACTCCGCGGCCGTGGTCCCGCAGCTGCTCGAGGCGATCGGCCCGATCGCGCCGCGCCCCCCGCGCGACCTCACCGAGGTCTTCGCCCGGCTCGACGACGAGGGCCGCCGCACCGCGCCGGAGCTCGCGGCGCTCAACGAGACGATCATGGCCGTGGTGCCGGAGGACACGATCATCGGCGGCGACTCCTCCCAGGTCACCTATCTGGGCTCCACCACGTTCTTCCGCGCCCAGCTCCCGCACTCCCTGCTCTACATGGGGACCTACGCGACCCTCGGCTACGGCCTGCCGGCCTCGATCGGGGCGAAGCTCGCCGCCCCGCACCGCCCCGTGCTGTGCCTCGTGGGCGACGGCGCCCTGATGTTCTCGATCCAGGAGCTGATGACCGCCGTGGAGCTCGGCGTGGACCTCCCGATCGTGTGCGTGGACAACGGCGGCTACGGCGAGATCCGGCAGAACATGGCCGACCGGGACATCGACCCGCTCGCCGTGGACCTGCGGCAGCCGGACTGGCCGGCCCTCGCCGAGGCCTTCGGCGCGGTCGGCTTCGAGGCCACCCCGGAGGACCTCGCCGAGAAGGTCGTCGAGGCGCTCGCGGTGAAGGGGCCGAGCCTCGTCCACCTGCGGATCTGAGCCGGCCGGCCGGCGCGTCACGCGGCGGTCACGGCTCGCGCAGAGTGTCCTCGGAAGACCCGTGGAGCCACCGCAGAGTCGGACGTCATCCCTTGTGAGCCGAGGAAAAGCCTGCTTACGGTGAAGGAGCACGCAGCCGGATCCGGTGCCCCACCGCCGAGGCGCCGGACCGGTGACCATGGCCAACACCAGGAGGCACATCATGAGCACGCGTGAGACCCACAGCACCCGCAAGGCCGCGGCCGGTCTGCTCGCCGCCGCCGGACTTGCCCTGGCCGGATGCGGTGGCGGTGAGGAGGAGACCGGCACCGACGTCGAGGACGTGCAGGAGAGCGAGGTCCTGGAGTCCTCGCCGGCGCCGCAGGAGGGCACGACAGGGCCCGCGGACGTCGTCGCCCCCTACAACGGCGCGTACAACCGGGAGTTCAGCGACGACCGGGCCCTCTACGAGGGCCAGGAGGTGACCCTCACCGGTGAGGTCGAGGACGTCGTCTCGCCGAACGCGCTGCAGCTCACGGACCCGGACGACGTCGAGCTGGGCTCGCTGCTCGTGCTGCACGACGCCGACCTGCCGGAGCTCGAGGACGGTGCCGTGGTCGAGCTCACCGGCACGCTCCAGGCGTCCCTGGACGTGGCCGCCGCCGAGGAGGACCTCGGGGTGGACCTCGGCGACGAGCTCACCGACATGGAGGGCGAGTCCTACGTCCGGGCCACCGAGGTCACCGTGACCCAGCAGGAGGGGTGAGGCCGCGTCCCCTGCGCCGAGGGCCGTGCCCCGCCGGAGTGCTCAGCGCACCGCGGCGGGGCACTGCTCTGCCGGCCCGCCCGGAACGGGCGCACGACGGACGGCCCGGGCCGCGGCGCGGGACGGGGTGCGGGACGGGGTGCGGAAAACCGCAGGAGGAACAGGTGGAGAACGTCGCAGTGCCGGGAGCCCCCGCGACCGTAGCGTGAGGGCATGAGCACACCGCACGAAACCCGACCCCTTCCACCCGTGCCGTGGGGCAACCCCGGCACCGGTCCCGACACCGGTCCCGGGCGCCCCGCCGACGCCCCCGGCACCGGTCCCGGGGCCCCGGCCGCCGCCCACGGCCCGGCCGCCGGCTCCCGCGCCGCGGGCCCCGGCCCCCGCTTCCGGGAGTGGGGACCGTGGTCCCCCAGGACCCTCTTCTTCGGCACCACCGACCTCGTGGTGGACGCCGCGCTCGGCACGCTGTGGCTGACCGCCCTCGTGTCCCTGGTCTCCGCCGGCTTCGCCTCGCTCGCCGCCCTGGTGGGCGTGGTCCTGCTCGTGGCCGCGATCTACGCGGTCCGCGGGGTCGAGTGGGTCGAGCGCCGCCGCACGCAGGCCGCGTTCGGGCTGCACCTGCCCGCCCCGCGCCGGCGCCGCTCGTCCCGCACCGACGGCTGGCGGATCGTCCACCAGTGGTGGCTGGACGTCTCCGACGCCGCGTTCTGGACGGGCCTGCTGCACCTGCTCCTCACCACGGCCCTGGGCTGGGTGGCCGTGGCCGCCCTGGCCGGCACCGGCGCCGCCGTGGCCCTGGCCTTCGCGCCGCTGTACGCGGCGCCGAACAACCCGCTGTGGCCCTCCGACGTGGTCGGGACGTGGCCGGACTGGGCCGTGGTCCTGACCGGGATCACCCTGGCGCTCCTCGGGCTGCTCGTCGTGCTCCTCGCCGTGGCCGCGCACCGGGGCCTGTCCCGGCTGCTGCTGCGGGTGGACGAGGCGGCGGAGCTGCGCCGCCGGGCCGCCGAGGCCGCGGCCGCCCGCGAGACCGCGGTCCGCGGCGCCCGCACCGAGCGCTCCCGGATCGAGCGCGACCTGCACGACGGCGTGCAGCCCCAGCTCGTGTCCGTGGCCATGAACCTGTCGATGGCCCAGCGGCGGATCGACCACGACCCCGCCGGGGCCAAGGACCTCATCGGGGAGGCGCACGCCACCACGAAGGCCGCGATCGCCGAGCTGCGCCGCCTCGCCCGCGGCTTCCACCCGGCGGTCCTGGAGGACCGGGGCCTCGACGCCGCTCTCTCCGCCGTGGCCGCCCAGTCCCCCGTCCCGGTCGCCGTGGACGTCCGGGTGCCGCGGCTGGCGCCGGAGACCGAGGCCGCCGTGTACTTCGCGGTCTCCGAGGGCATCGCCAACCTGGTCAAGCACGCCCAGGCCGGCGCCGCGTCGGTGCGGGTGGGCCTCGAGGACGACCCCGCGGGAGGCACCCGCGTGGTCGCCCGGATCGCCGACGACGGCCGCGGCGGCGCCGTGGTGGTCCCCGGCGGCGGCCTGTCCGGGATCGCCGACCGGATCCGCTCCGCGGGCGGGCACTTCTTCCTCGACTCGCCCGCGGGCGGGCCGACCGAGCTGACCGTCGAGCTGCCGGTCGCCCTGGGGGCGGGATCCTGATGCGCATCGTCATCGCCGAGGACGCCGTCCTCCTGCGCGCGGGCCTCGTCCGCCTGCTCACCGAGGCGGGGCACGACGTGGTCGCCGACGTCGACACCGCCGAGGACCTGCTGAAGGCCGTCGAGCAGCACGAGCCGGACTTCGCCCTCGTGGACGTGCGGCTCCCGCCGACGTTCACGGACGAGGGCATCCGCGCCGCCGTCCTGGTCCGCTCCCAGCACCCGCGGATCGCGGTGCTCGTGCTCTCGCAGTACGTCGAGGAGCGCTACGCCTCGGAGCTCATCGCGTCCCGCCGGGACGGGCTGGGGTACCTGCTCAAGGACCGGGTCGCGGACGTCGACCAGTTCCTCGAGTCCGTGGAGACCGTGGGTGCGGGAGGCACCGTCCTGGACCCGGAGGTCGTCTCCCAGCTGCTCGTGCGCTCCCGGCACCGGCAGGACCTGGACCTGCTCTCCCCGCGCGAGCACGAGGTGCTCGGGCTCATGGCCCAGGGGCTCTCGAACGCCTCGGTCGCCGCGAACCTGTTCCTCACCGAGTCCTCGGTGGAGAAGCACATCCGCTCCGTGTTCACCAAGCTGGGCCTCGCCCACGAGGACGGCGGCAACCGCCGCGTCCGCGCGGTCCTGCGCTACCTCGGCTACCCGGACCTCGGGCCCGGCCACTCCGCACCAGCCCACCAGTCGAACCAGGAGTTCCGGCCATGAGCACCCATCCCGAGCACCCCTCCTCCCGCGACGCCACGTCCCCCGGTGCCGTCCCCGGCGACGTCGCCGCCCGGGACGTCGTCAGCGAGAACGAGCGCACCGCGTGGCTCGTGCCCACCGCCGTGCTCGGCGGTCTCGGCGCCCTCCTCCTGCTGGGCGCCGGCGGCGCCACCGCGGCCGCGTCCCTGTCCGTCCAGGAGCACCGGGTGGACACCACGGTGACCGAGTCCGTGGACACGGTCGTGGTCGACGGGCGGTCGGCTGTCATCGAGGTCGTGACGGCCGACGTCCCGCAGCTGCGGGTGGAGTCCGTGTACGCCGGCTTCCACCTCGAGAGCGCCCCCGAGCCGCGGGTGGAGGACGGCCGGCTGAGCATCGACTCCCTCCCCTCGGGCTCCTGGCCCGGCGCCGGCAGCGGGATGCACGTGCGGGTCACCGTCCCGGTCGAGGACGAGCCCGTGGACCTGCGGCTCTCCGGGGACGCCGGCGCGCTCGACGTCGAGGGCGACTTCGGCGACGTCCGGCTCGACACCGAGGCCGGCGTGATCGAGATGAGCGGCAGCGCCCGCACCCTGTGGGCGGCCTCGGAGGTCGGCGCCGTCGACCTCGACGGGGTCCGGGTCCGCGAGGACCTGGACGTGCACACCGAGGTCGGGGCCACCGAGGTCCGGCTCCTGGGCGAGGCCCCGCGGCGCGTGTCCGTCACGACCCGCGCGGGGGCCGTCGAGGCCTCGCTCCCGGAGTCCGACTGGTGGGTCCCCGTGGTGCCCGGGGCGGACGAGCGCGAGCCCCAGGACCTGACGGCGGCCACGGTCTGCGCCGCCGCACCCGGTGACCGGCCCTGCCTGTACGTCTCCTCGGCCGTGGGTGCGGCGGAGATCACCTACGGAGACCGGTCCTCCACCCCCGGCAGCGGGGCGCGCGAGCGATAGACTGGCCCCTGTTGTCCGGGTCGGGCGCACCGGGAGGGGGGACGGTGCGCACTTCCTCCGAGGAGCCCTGTGAACCCCCCGACCACCTCTGCCCCCGCTGAGCGCGCCGCCCGGATCCCCGCCGCGGAGCGGCCCGCGGCCGCGCAGCACTCCACCGGCCGCCGGACGACGCCCTCGTCCGGCGGCCGGTACGCGCGGCTCGTGCACCTCGCGGGACGCGACTTCCTGCCGGTCGCCTTCGTGGCCCGCCTGCCCCTGGCGATGCTCACCGTCGGGGCGCTCACGCTCGCCACCGCCGTCAGCGGCTCCTACGTCGTCGGGGGCCTGGCCTCCGGCGCCGTGGGCATCGGCTCGGCACTGGGCGGGCCCCTGATGGGCCACCTCGCCGACCGGCTGGGCCAGCGGATCGTCCTGCTGGTCTCCGCCCTCGCCCACGCCGTGGCCATCGGGCTGCTGCTGGTCACCGCCCACGCCCCCGCGGGGCCGGCCGCACCGCCCGTGCCGCTGCTCGTGGGCGCGTTCCTGCTCGTGGGCGCCACGTGCCCCCAGGTGGGTCCGCTGGCCCGGGTGCGGTGGCGCGGGCTGGTCGGCGGGAACCGGCGGGAGCTGGACACCGCGCTGTCCTACGAGTCCACCGCCGACGAGCTGACCTTCGTGCTCGGCCCGGCCCTGGTGGGCCTGCTCGCCTCCCTGGTCGCCCCCTGGTCCCCCTTCGTCCTCGCGGCGGTCCTGACGCTCACGATGGTCACGTCCTTCGCCGTGCACCCCACGCGCCTGGCGGTCCCGGCCCTCTCCCGCGAGGACCGCCGGCTGGCGGCTGCCCGTCCCGTTCCCGGCCGTGAGCGGCTCCTCGTGCTGCTCCCCGTGCTGGGCATGGTGGCCATGGGCGCGTTCTTCGGCGCCGTGCAGAACGGCCTCAACGCCTTCGGCGGCGAGCTCGGCGTGCAGAGCGCCACCGGGCTGCTCTACGCCGTGCTCGGCATCAGCTCGGCGGCCGCCGCGCTGTCCGTCGCGTGGTGGCCGGAGCGCTTCCGGCCCGCCGCCCGCTGGGTGGTCAGCTCCGCCGCCATGGCCGCCCTGAGCCTGCTGTTCCTCCTGCCGAGCGGCATCGGGACGATGCTCGTGGTGCTGCTGCTCGCGGGACTGCCCCTGGGGCCCGCCATGGTCACGATCTACACCATCGGCGGGGACGTCGCCCGCCCGGAGCGGCTGGGCACGGTCATGACGATGCTCGCGAGCGGCGTGGTCCTCGGGTCCGCCGTGGGCGCGGCGCTGGCCGGTCTCCTGGCCGAGACCGCCGGCCACCGCGGCGCGTTCGCCGCCGCGGTCGGCGCGGCCTGCGCCATGGTCCTGGTCAGCGCGGTGCTGGCCCTGCTCCGGCGCCGCTGACCCGGAGGACCCCCGGGGACGCGGCCGCCCGGGGCGCCGGAACGGCTACACCAGGGGTGAGCTGGGCCGGTGCTCCCGGTTGCCGAGACCCTCGCGGCCGTCGAGGTGGTCCACGATCTGGCGGAGCGCCTCGAGCGAGCTGACGGTCTCCGACCAGCCCGTGACCTCGCGGATCCGCGTGGTGTCCATGATGGGCACGGCCCCGGCGAGGTCGATCCAGCCCGGGTCGGTGGGCTGCAGCCGCAGCCGGTAGGTGATCGCCACGAGGGCCCTGACCAGGGCCGGCGGCACCGGCAGGATCCGCTTGGCGCCGAGCACCTGCGCCACGCCGTCGGCGCCGAGCACCGGCTCGGCCGCGATGTTGAACGCCCCGCCGGCCCGGTGCTGGATGACCCGCCAGAACGCGTCCGCGACGTCGTCGGTGTGCAGCGTCTGGAAGCGGAACTGCTCGGGGAACGGCAGCACGGGCAGGCGCAGCCGGGCGATCAGCCGCTTGGGCACGAGGGCACCGAGGAAGTAGTCCCCGATCTCGGGGGCGGCGCCGGCCTGGAACAGGAAGCCGGGCCGCAGCCTGGTCACCACCACGTCGGGGTGGGACTCCTCGAACCGGTTGAGCACCGCCTCCGTCTCCGCCTTCTGCACGTTGTAGTGCGAGGTCTCGACCCCTCCGACGGGCCAGGACTCGTCCACGGTCCGGTCCTTGGGCCCGGGGCTGTAGGCCCCGAGCGAGGAGGGGTAGACGACCTGGGGCACGCCGGCGAGCACCACGGCGTCGAGCACGTGGACGAGGCCGTCCACGTTCGTCGCGTGCATCAGGGCGAGGTCCCGGTTCGGGCGGATGAGCCACACGAGGTGGATCACGGCGTCCGCGCCGGCCAGGATCTCCGCCAGCGCCGCGGTGGACTCCTTCGCGGCGACGTCGACGGTGTGCCACTCCACGCCGTCGTAGGGCTCACCGTCCCGCTCGGGCCCCTCGCGGGAGACCCCGACGATCTGCGTGACCTCCGGCGCGGCGTGCAGCCGCCGGAGCACTGCGGTGCCCACGTTGCCCGTGGCTCCCAGGACGACGATCTTCACGGTGCTCCCCCTCCGCCGGTGCAGGACCTACTGGTCCTGGACCCGGCCGCTCTCGCCCTGCAGACGGTCGATGTGCTTGGACGCCTCGGCCTTGGTCAGGTCCGCCGGCAGCTCCTCCCCGGCCTCGCGGGCCAGGGTGTCGAGGTAGCTGCGCTGCGCGCTGGTCATCGGCTCCTCGCCGGTGGCCCACTCGTCCGGGTCGCGGTCGAGCCCGCTGCCCGGCTCGGGGCTGGAGGCGCCGAGGGTCTCCTGCTCGTCGGGGTCGGGGGCTCCGTTCGCGTTCTCAGTCATGCGCCCATGATAGTCATGTCCCTTATGGTTCGCGCCCGGGGCCCCTCCTGCCGCACGTCTGCCGCCGCCTGTCTCCCGCCGCTTGTCTCCTGCCGCGCGGAGGACGAAGTCAGTAGGCTGGGAGGCCGAGGAGATCCCCGGGACGACCACCGGCACGCCCCGGGCGGGCGCCCCGGCAGCGCCCGCCCACGCGCGGTCCCACGAGCCGCCCCACGAACGAGGAGAAGCAGATGAGCGAGCAGCCGCACACCGGCCCGGACGGCGCCGCGGGTGCCGAGGTCCGGTCCGACAAGCTCGAGGCCTACATGCTCGGGCACTACATGGGCGCCCTTTCGGGGGTGCGGCTCTTCGACGAGGCGGCCACCACGTGGGCCGGCACGCCGTACGAGGAGCGGTTCACCGCGTTCGTCGGCGAGATCAAGAACGACATCGGCCACCTCGAGGCGATGCTCGACCGCCTGGGCTCCGGCCGGCGCGGGCTGGCCAAGGGGCTCGGGACCGTCACCGGCATCGCCTCCCGGCTCAATCCGCTGAGCCGGATCCGGGAGCGGGCCGGCATCGCCGCGCACGGGGAGCTCGAGATGCTGCAGTCCCTCGTGGTCGCCAAGCGCAGCATGTGGGTCACCCTCCTGCAGCTCGCCCCCGCCGAGCCGCGCCTGGACGCCGGGGAGCTGACGAAGCTCGAGGCCGACGCCGCCGACCAGTACGACCGTCTGCGGGCCATCGCCGAGGAGACGGCACGGGACCGGTTCCTCGCCCGGAGCTGACGCCGTGACCGACAGCACCGCGCCCCGTGCCCCCGGCGGTTCTCCACCGCCCGCGGACGATGCCGCCCCCGCTCCGCCCGCGGGCGGCGACACCGCCTCCGATGCCGCCTGGGAGGCCCTGCTGGCCGGCCGGGCCCGTCCCGTGCCGCCCCCGGGGGCGGAGCTCGTCGAGCGCTACGGGCCGCTCGTGGCGCACCGCGGGCCCCTCGTGCTCGCCCAGCTGGGACAGAGCCTGGACGGGTTCATCGCCTCCCGCACCGGGCACGCCGAGTTCGTGACCGGCCCCCAGGACCGGGAGCACCTGCACCGGCTGCGCGCGCTCGTGGACGCCGTGGTCGTGGGGGTCGGCACGGTCGTCGCCGACGACTGCCGGCTGACCGTCCGCGCCGTGCCCGGCCCCCACCCCACCCGGGTGGTCCTGGACCCCTCGGCGCGGGCCCCGCTGACCGCGGCGGTGCTCACGGACGGCGCCGCGCCCACCGTGTGGGTCGTCGGGGAGCACGCGGACGTGCCCGCGCCCCCGAGCCCGCACGTCGCGGTGCTGCCCGTGCCCGCGGACGAGCACGGGCTGGCACCCCGGGCCGTGCTCGAGGCCCTGGCCGGGCGAGGCCTGCACCGGGTGCTGGTCGAGGGCGGCGGACGCACCGTCTCGAGGTTCCTCGCGGCCGGGACGCTGGACCGGCTCTACCTCACCACCGCACCCCTGCTGATCGGGGACGGCGTGCCGGGCATCCGGTTCCGCGGCGCGGACCACCTGTCCGGGGCCCTGCGCGCCCCGGTGCGCCGCTTCGTGCTCGGCGACGACCTCTGCACCGAGCTGACCTTCCGGGCCTGAGCACCGCCCCCTTCCGCCGTGCGTCCTCGACCCGGGTCGCAGCCATCCCAGGACCTCTTGACGTCCGGCTCGGTCGTCGGTATATTTCGTATTACGGAATTAGGATTCCGCATTACGAACCCGAAGGAGTTCCCATGAACGCCAGCCCGGCCTCCGCCGCCCACGCGTCCTTCTTCAGCTACACCGGCACCGACTGCGATCCGGACCTCGCCCTGCCCACGCACGCCGACACCCGCTCCGCCCCGCTGTGGGTGCTCGCGGTGTCCTCGGCCTGTGTCGGGGCCGCGATGGGTCGCCTCTCGACCCGGCGCCCGTAGCACCGCCCCGCTCACCCCCGGCACCCGCGGCAACACGTCCCGCCCCGCCCCGACCACCGCGCTCAGGAGCACCCATGACACCGCAGATCCAGACCGGCCGGCAGGCCCCCGACTTCACGCTCACCGATCACGAGGGCCGACAGGTGCGACTCTCCGACCTGCGCGACCGCCGGGTGATCGTCTACTTCTACCCGAAGGCCTTCACCCCTGGCTGCACGTCCGAGGCGTGCGACTTCCGGGACAATCTCGCGTCCCTCGAGTCCCTCGGGGTCACCGTGCTCGGCGTCTCGGGGGACGACCAGGAGACCCTGCGGCGCTTCGCCGAGGAGCACCACCTCCCCTACCGGCTGCTCTCCGACCCGGACTCGTCGACCGCCCGGGCGTGGGACGCCTGGGGTGAGAAGACCGTCAACGGGCAGACCGTGGTCGGCCCGCTCCGCTCGACCTTCGTGATCGAGCAGGACGGCACCGTGAGCTCCGCGGAGTACAACGTCCAGGCCGAGGGGCACGTGGCCGACCTCCGGCGCCGGCTGGCCGGCTGACGCACGTCCGGCAGACCCGAAGGGCTCCTCCGCAGTGCGCGGAGGAGCCCTTCGTGCCGACCGGCGAGTCCGTCGCCAGGTCCGTCGGCGCCTGTCGGCCTCGTCGGGACGGCCTCGTCGACGCTCCCCGGCCGTGACCACGGACCAGGCCGTCCGTGCGGTGCGGGTGGGCGGGGCCCCGGGCGAGCGGCACGAGGAGCCCTGCGGGCACCGTGCGTCCGGGCACGGCGACTTCAGGCCCCCCGGGGAGGGTCTGGAGTCCGGGTGGACGCCCGGTCGGGACCGGCCTGCTCGCCGATCCGGTGGAGCTTGATGAGGTTCGTGGACCCGGGGACCCCGGGCGGGACACCGGCCACCATGACCACGAGGTCGTCCGGCGCGGCCAGCTCCCTGTCCATGAGCGCGGAATCGATGTGCGCGGTCATCTCGTCGGTGTGTGCCGGGACCGGGGTCAGCAGGGGGTGGATGCCCCAGGCGAGGGTGAGCTGGTTGCGCACGTCCTCCGTGGGGGTGAACGCGTAGAGCGGAAGGACGGGGCGCAGCCGGGAGAGCCGGCGGGCGGAGTCGCCGGTCTGGGTGAAGGTGCAGATGGAGTGTGCCTGGAGCTGGTCGGCGATCTCCACCGCCCCCATGGTGATGGCCCCACCGCGGGTCCGTCGTGCGCTGCCCAGAGGCGGGATGCGCTCGAGCCCGTGGGCTTCGGTGGAGGCGATGATGCGGGCCATCGTCTGCACGGCGGTCACCGGGTGGGCGCCCACACTGGTCTCCCCGGAGAGCATGACCGCGTCCGCGCCGTCGAGCACCGCGTTGGCGCAGTCGGAGGCCTCCGCGCGGGTGGGCCGGGGGCTGTCGATCATGGACTCGAGGACCTGGGTGGCCACGATCACCGGCTTGGCCCAGCGTCGGGCCAGCTCGACGGCCTGCTTCTGGACCACCGGGACGTCCTCCAGGGGCATCTCCACCCCGAGGTCACCGCGGGCCACCATGAGGGCGTCGAAAGCCTTGACGATCTCCCCGAGAGCCTCCACGGCCTGCGGCTTCTCGATCTTCGCGATCACCGGGACCCGTCGGCCCTCCTCCTCCATGATCTCGTGCACACGGCCGATGTCGGAGGCGTTCCGCACGAAGGAGAGGGCGATGAAGTCCACACCGCGGCCCAGCGCCCAGCGCAGGTCCTCCTCGTCCTTGCAGGACAGCGCAGGAACATCGACCGGGACGCCCGGCAGGTTGATGCCCTTGTTGTCCGACACCGCCCCGGGCACGGTCACCTCGGTGATGACCTCGTGGTCGGTGACCTCGGTGGCCCGCAGGGCGACCTTGCCGTCGTCGATCAGCAGGGCGTCTCCGACGCGGACGTCCCGGGGCAGGCCGGCGAAGGTGGTGGAGCAGATCTCGCGGGTGCCCTGCACGTCCCGGACGGTGATCGTGAACCGGTCGCCGACGGCCAGCTCATGGGGTCCGTCGAGGAAGCGGCCCAGCCGGATCTTCGGTCCCTGCAGATCCGCCATGACGCCCACGTCGCGGCCCAGTTCAGCGGCGGCAGCGCGGATGTCGAGGTAGGTGGTGTCGTGGACCTGGTGATCGCCGTGACTCATGTTCAGGCGTGCCACGTCGACCCCGGCCGCGAGCAGCGCCCGGGTCCGGGAGCGGCCGGCAACGGCCGGGCCGATGGTGGCGACGATCTTTGCTCGTCTCATCGGACTTCCTGTCATCGGGGCGGGAGGGAGAGGGGTTCCGGCCGATCGGTCCCCTCACCCCTGAGGCAGGGATCCGGGCGTGCCCTGCCGGTGAGCCGGAATCATCGGCGCCGACGAGGCAGCCGGACGGACTCCCCTCGGGCGCAGGGACGTCGGTGCGAACCGGGCTTCCGGTCCGCACCGGCGTCCGAAGGACCGGGCTAGGAGTGGTGCCGGGCCAGCACGCGGCCCACCACTGCACCGATGCAGGCGGAGGACACCGCGAGGACCCACAGCGGGGCGGTGCTGCGGTGCGGGCCCTGCGGACGGCTGAGATCGGGGTCGCAGTCGATGGCGGTGCAGTCGATGGAGAACGCGGATGCGGTCGACGGCGCGGTGTGGTTCACGGGTCCTCCTGGGTTCATAGAATGGAATTCTAGTTCCACATTATGAAACTTAGTGGACCCTCATCGTGGCGTCAAGACCGGTCGGCGGAACCAGGGGGCGCCCGCTGGGGCAGGACGGCAGGACCGGCTCCGCCGGCGGTCGCCCGCCGCCAGGGCGGTCGCCCAGGCGGCGGGCGTCCCGGGGGACGGATCCGCCGGCGTTCCCGGGCGCCGCTCCGGCCCGTCAGCCCCGCCCGGCGAACGGCATCCCGGAGGCGGTGAGCACGAGCGAGTTCACCGTGGCGGACGCGGGGAGCTCGGCCATCAGCAGCACCGCCCGCCCCACCTCCTCGACGGGGAAGCTCGGTTCCGGGCGGAGCGTGCCGTCGGCCTGGAGCGCGCCGTCATCCGTGCCCAGCCCCGCCAGCAGCTCCGTGGCCGCATTGCCGATGTCGATCTGTCCGCAGGTGATGCCGTACGGGCGCCCGTCCAGGTCGAGGGACCGGGTGAGACCGGTGACGGCGTGCTTGCTCGCGGTGTAGGCGGCGGACAGCGGCCGGGGCGCGTGGGCGGAGATCGAGCCGTTGTTGATGATCCGCCCGCCCCGGGGGCTCTGCCGCTTCATGATCCGGAAGGCCTGCGCCGAGCACAGGAACGTCCCGGTGAGGTTGACCCCCAGCGTGCGCCCCCACTCCTCCGGATCGATCTCGTCCACCTCGCCGCGGGGCCCGAAGGTGCCGGCGTTGTTGAACAGCACGTCGATCCGCCCGGTCAGCCGCTCGATCTCCTGGAAGGCCGCCGACACGCCCTGCGCGTCGGCCACGTCCACCGGCACGACCCGGGCGCCCCGCTCCCCTCCGGCCGTCTCGACCAGCGCGGCCCGCCGCCGGCCGGCGAGCACGACCACCCACCCGGCCGCCAGGAAGTGGCGCGCCACGACCCGGCCGATCCCCGAACCGGCCCCGGTCACCACGGCCACCTTCTCGTGCGCCGGCCCCCGCCCCGGCTCCCCCGTCACATCAGTCGCTGCCTGCATCTCTGCCTCCTCGGTCCTGGTGGGCACGGACGCCTCGGACGAGGGTCCGTCATGGGCGACGGAATATTTCTCCGACCCATTGACTTCTGGCCTGTGAGCCAGTTCACTGTATGTAGTGAAAGTTTTATTCCACAATACGGAATACGGAAAGGTCGCGAGGCGCACTCCATGAAGCTCACCGAGTTCAACTCCCTCAGCAGGACCCAGGCGGCCGAGGCCGTCCGGCCGGCGCTCGACATCCCGCGCTGGCTGGAGGCCGTGGTCGACGCCCGGCCCTACGCCCACCATGATGCCCTGCTCACCACGGCCCGGACGGCAGCGAAGCCGTTCAGCGCCGAGGAGATCGAGGGAGCCCTGTCCCACCACCCCCGCATCGGTGAGCGGGCCGAGGGCGACAGCGAGGAGGCCGGGCTGTCGCGCGCGGAGCAGGCCGCCGTCGACCCCTCGGACACCGGCGTCCAGCAGCGCCTGCGCGAGGGCAACCTCGCCTACGAGGAGCGGTTCGGCCAGGTGTTCCTCATCCGCGCCGCGGGGCGCACCCCCGAGGAGATCCTCGAGAACCTCTCCGCCCGCATGACCAACGACCCCGCGACGGAGCAGGGCGTGGTCGCCGACCAGCTGCGCCAGATCGCGCTCCTCCGACTCGAAGGACTCGTCACCCCATGAGCTACGTCACCGCCCACGTCCTCGACTCCGTCACCGGCACCCCCGCCCGGGGGATCGCCGTGGCCCTCGAGGCCGCCGACGGCACCTCCATCGCGACCGCCGAGACCGACGCCGACGGCCGCGTGCCCGAACTGGGCCCAGAGACCCTGGAATCCGGCGACTACCGGATCACCTTCGCCACGGGACAGTACTTCGCCGGCAGGAACCAGCCGACGTTCTACCCGTTCGTGACGGTGAACTTCACGGTGCAGGCCGAGGAGCGGCACTACCACGTGCCGCTCCTGCTGAGCCCGTTCGCCTTTTCCACCTACCGGGGCAGTTGACCCAGGAGTTGACGGGTCCGCCCGTCTTCGACCGCCCCGAGCAGCAGAGAGCACGTCCCACACGCCAAGGAGAATCGTCATGACTGACGTCACCACCCGGACCGCCACGGACACCGTCGTCCTGGGCAAGAACCAGTACGGCAAGGCGGAGAACCACGTCGTGCGCGTCGACCGCGCCACCGCCCGGCACGAGATCCGCGACCTCGTGGTCACCTCGCAGCTGCGCGGCGACCTCGAGGCCGTGCACACGGAGGGCGACAACGCCCACTGCGTGCCGACCGACACGCAGAAGAACACCGTCTTCGCCTTCGCGCAGCAGTACGGGATCGAGTCGCCCGAGCAGCTCCTGCTCAAGCTCGCCGACCACTTCACCGGCGAGTTCGAGTGGATCACCGGAGGCCGCTGGGCCGCCCAGGAGTACGCCTGGAACCGGATCGACGACCACGACCACTGCTTCGTGCAGAACAAGGACGAGGTGCGGACCGCGGTGGTCGTGGCCGACGGCGGGTCCCGCACCGTCATCTCCGGGTTCAAGGACCTCACGGTCCTGAAGTCGACCGAGTCCGGCTTCGCGGGCTACCCCAAGGACAAGTACACGACGCTGCCCGAGACCGAGGACCGCATCATGTCCACGGACGTGGCCACCCGCTGGCGGTACAACACGACCGACGTGGACTTCGACGCCGTCTACGAGGACGTCAAGAAGATCATCCTCTCCAAGTTCACCGACCACTACTCCCGGGCGCTGCAGGAGACCCTCTACCTCATGGGCAAGGCCGTCATCGAGGCCCACCCGGAGATCGACGAGATCAAGTTCTCCTGCCCGAACAAGCACCACTTCGTCTACGACCTCGGGTTCTGCGACCTGCCGAACAACAACGAGACGCACTACGCGGCGGACCGTCCGTTCGGCCTGATCGAGGCCACCGTCCAGCGCAAGGGCGCGCCCGAGAACGAGCACGCCTGGATGGGCATCGCCGGCTTCTGCTGAGCTGCGCACCAGCCGGCGCCGCCCACGGCGGCGCCACCGGGGTCCGTCGTCGCCGTCCGCGCACGACGACGACGGGCCCCCGTCACACCCTCCTGCGGCCGGCGCGTCCGCCGCCCGCCCGTCCGGCGCTCCCGCCGCGACCACCGCGCACCGCGCACTCCTCTTCACCTCCTCGCTCCGCCCCGGCCCGGCCCCTTCGCCGGCCCCGGGCCTCTCCCGTCACCAGGATCCCTGGGAGAACACCATGGCCAGGTCACGCACCGCCGAGCCGCCCAGCACCCGCACCCGCACGCGCCCGGAGGACGAGTACCTCGGGGTGGGCAGCAGCCTCGGCTACGGGCTGCAGCACGTGCTCACCATGTACGGCGGCATCATCGCGCCCCCGCTCATCATCGGCGGCGTCGCGGGGGTGACCCCGCAGGAGCAGGGCCTGCTCATCGCGGCCTGCCTCTTCGTGGGCGGTCTCGCCACGATCCTGCAGTCCTTCGGCATCAAGTTCTTCGGCTCCCAGCTGCCTCTCGTCCAGGGCACCTCCTTCGCGTCCGTGGCCACCATGACCGCGATCGCCCAGGGCGAGGGCGGCATCCAGTCCGTCTTCGGCGCCGTGATCGCCTCCGCGGTCCTGGGCTTCCTCATCACGCCCTTCTTCGCCAGCATCGTGCGGTTCTTCCCGCCGGTGGTCACCGGCGTGGTGATCACCGCGATCGGGCTGACGCTGTTCCCCGTGGCGGCCCGCTGGGCCATGGGCGGCAACGCCCAGTCCCCCGAGTACGGCTCGGTGGGCAACCTCGGGCTGGCCGGCCTGACGCTGCTGATCATCCTGCTGCTGTCCAAGGTGGGCAGCGCCACCATCTCCCGGCTGTCCATCCTCCTGGGCCTGGTGCTGGGCACGGTCGCCGCCGTGCTCCTCGGCAAGGCCGACTTCAGCCAGGTGCTCGAGGGCAACATCTTCGCGTTCCCGGAGCCGCTGGCCTTCGGCCCCCCGGTCTTCGAGGTGGCCGCCATCCTCTCCATGTTCATCGTGGTGCTGGTGATCCTCACCGAGACCACCGCCGACATCATCGCGGTCGGCGAGATCGTCGACACGAAGGTCGACAAGAAGCGGATCGGCGACGGCCTGCGCGCCGACATGGCGGCTTCGGCGGTCGCCCCGCTCTTCAACGGCTTCACCCAGAGCGCCTTCGCCCAGAACGTCGGGCTCGTGGCGATCACCGGCGTCAAGAGCCGCTTCGTCGTCACGGCCGGCGGCGTGATCCTGGTGGTCCTCGGCCTGCTGCCCGTCCTGGGCCGGGTCGTCGCCGCGGTCCCGCCGCCCGTGCTGGGCGGGGCCGGCATCGTGCTCTTCGGCAGCGTGGCCGCCTCCGGCATCCGCACCCTGGCGAAGGTGGACTACAAGAACGGCGCCAACCTGATCATCGTGGCCACCTCCATCGGCTTCGGCATGCTGCCGATCGCGGTCCCCGAGATCTACGCGAACTTCCCGGGCTGGTTCGAGACCATCTTCCACTCCGGCATCAGCTCCGCGGCCGTGATGGCGGTGCTGCTGAACCTGCTCTACAACGAGTTCCGCGCCGGCAACCCGCCGCGGGGCACGGGCTCCGTCTTCGCCAACGCCCCGGTGCGCGCCGTGCGCTACGAGAGCCTGGAGCACCTGCAGGACCACCTGCAGGAGGGCGACACCGTCAAGGACGGCAAGCTCGTGGACTGCGACGGCAACGCGGTCCCCGTGATCACCGCGGCCGGCGAGATCATCGACACCCGGATCTGCCGGTCCTCGGACGGCGCCGGAGGGTCCTCCGCCCACTGACGCACCAGCATCGATCCACCGTGAACCTCCTGCGGCGCCGGGGACCCCGGCGCCGCAGGTCGTGCACCGGACAGATCTCTTCTCCACCCATCACTACTGAGAAAGAGTTGACGTGAACCCTGAGCACATGGTCGAGACCCACCACCGGCCGGCACCCGAGCTCCCCCACGGCGCTCCGCGGCAGACCGCGGCGTGGACGGGTTCGTTCGAGGACCTCATCGAGAAGCAGGTGCGGGAGCGGACGCAGTACATCCTGCAGTCGTCGGCACCACGGCCCGCCGCCGGGGGCCCGGCGGCCCCGACGGTCACCACGGACTACGTGAACACGATCCCCATGGACCAGGAGCCGGAGTTCCCCGGCGACGAGGACGTCGAGCGCACCTACCGCCGCTGGCTGCGCTGGAACGCCGCGGTGATGGTGCACCGGGCCCAGCGCCCCGAGATCGGCGTGGGCGGGCACATCTCCACCTACGCGGGCGCGGCGACCCTCTACGAGGTCGGCTTCAACCACTTCTTCCGCGGGCCGGACCACCCCGGCGGCGGCGACCAGGTCTTCTTCCAGGGCCACGCCTCCCCGGGGATGTACGCCCGGGCGTTCCTGGAGGGCCGGCTCACCGAGGAGCAGCTGGACGGGTTCCGGCAGGAGAAGTCCAAGGGCGCCGACGGCATCCCGTCCTATCCGCACCCCCGGTCCATGCCGGACTTCTGGCAGTTCCCCACGGTCTCGATGGGCATCGGGCCGATGAACGCGATCTACCAGGCGCAGTTCAACCGCTACCTGCACCACCGGGGCATCAAGGACACCTCCGACCAGCAGGTGTGGGCGTTCCTCGGCGACGGCGAGATGGACGAGCCCGAGTCGCGCGGACTGCTGCAGCTGGCCGCCAACGAGAAGCTGGACAACCTCACCTTCGTGATCAACTGCAACCTGCAGCGCCTGGACGGGCCGGTGCGCGGCAACGGCAAGATCGTCCAGGAGCTGGAGGCCTTCTTCCGCGGCGCCGGCTGGAACGTGGTCAAGGTCCTCTGGGGCCGGGAGTGGGACCCGCTCCTGGCGGCCGACACGAAGGGCGAGCTCGTGCGGATCATGAACGAGACCCTCGACGGGGACTACCAGACCTTCAAGGCGGAGTCCGGCGGGTTCGTCCGCGACCACTTCTTCGGCCGGTCCACCACGACCAAGGAGCTCGTCGCGGACATGTCCGACGACGAGATCTGGGCCCTCAAGCGCGGGGGCCACGACTACCGGAAGGTCTACGCGGCCTACCGGTCCGCCACCGAGTTCCGCGGCAAGCCGACGGTGGTGCTCGCGATGACGGTGAAGGGCTACGGCCTGGGCGCCTCCTTCGAGGCGCGCAACGCGACCCACCAGATGAAGAAGCTGACCCTGGAGGACCTCAAGGCCTTCCGGGACCACCTGCGCATCCCGGTCACCGACGAGCAGATCGACGACGACCTCTACGGCGCCCCGTACTACCACCCGGGCCCCGACGCCCCGGAGATCCAGTACCTGCTGGCCCGGCGCCGGGAGCTGGGCGGTGGCCTGCCCTCGCGCCAGGCCGGGCACGCCCCCGTGGCTCTGCCGGGCGACGACGCCTACCGGTCCGGCAAGAAGGGATCGGGCAAGCAGATGGCGGCCACCACCATGGCCTTCGTCCGCGTGCTGCGGGACCTCATGCGGAGCAAGGACTTCGGCCACCGGATCGTGCCCATCGTCCCCGACGAGGCCCGCACCTTCGGCATGGACTCGTTCTTCCCCACGGCGAAGATCTACAACCCCAACGGGCAGAACTACCTCTCCGTGGACCGCGAGCTCATGCTCGCCTACAAGGAGTCCCCGCAGGGCGTCCTGCTCCACCCGGGGATCAACGAGGCCGGCGCCGTCGCGGCGTTCACCGCCGCGGGCACCGCCTACGCCACCCACGGCGAGCCCATGGTGCCGGTCTACATCTTCTACTCGATGTTCGGCTTCCAGCGCACCGGCGACTCCTTCTGGGCCGTCGCCGACCAGATGACCCGCGGCTTCATCATCGGGGCCACCGCCGGGCGCACCACGCTCACCGGCGAGGGCCTCCAGCACGCCGACGGCCACTCCCCCGTGCTCGCGGGCACGAACCCGGCCGTGCGCAGCTACGACCCGGCCTACGGCTACGAGATCGCCCACATCGTCCGGCACGGCCTCGAGCAGATGTACGGCCCGGACTCGGCGGACCCGAACGTCATGTACTACCTGACGGTCTACAACGAGCCGTACCAGCAGCCGGCCGAGCCGGTGGACGTGGACGTCGAGGGCATCGTCCGCGGCATCCACCGGGTCGCCCGCTCCGAGCACCCCGGGCCCAAGGTCCAGCTGCTCGGCTCGGGCGTGTCGGTGCCGTGGGCCCTGCAGGCCCAGCAGGTGCTGGCCGAGGAGTGGGGAGTCTCCGCCGACGTGTGGTCGGTGACCTCCTGGAACGAGCTGCGCCGCGACGGCCTGGCCGCCGAGCGGGAGGCGTTCCGCACCCCGGGGGCACCGCGCCGGGTGCCGTTCGTGGCCCAGCAGCTCGCGGGGGCGGAAGGACCCGTCATCGCCTCCACGGACTTCGTCTCGGAGCTGCCGGACCGCATCCGGCAGTACCTGCCGAACGACTTCGCGACCCTGGGCGCCGACGACTTCGGCTTCTCCGACACCCGGGCCGCGGCGCGGCGCTGGTTCCGGACGGACGTGCACTCCATCGTGGTGCGGGCGCTGCAGATGCTCGCCGACCGCGGGGACGCGGACGCCGGGGCCCCGGCCCGGGCGTTCGAGCGCTACCGCCTGGACGAGGTCACCGCCGGCACCACCGGCAACGCGGGCGGGGACGCCTGACCCGCACGGTCCGGGCATCCGACGGCTGCGCCCGCCGCCCCACGAGGGGCGGCGGGCGCAGCCGGTGCGTGCGAGCCTCAGCCCGAGGCGGGCATCAGCTCCGCGGCGATCGCCTCGGCGGCCCGGCGCAGCACGGGCACGGCCCGGCGGCCGAAGTCCTCGTCCACCCGGGACACGGGGCCCGACACGGAGATGGCCGTGGGCGTGGGGGCGCCGGGCACCGCCATCGCGTAGCAGCGCACCCCGAGCTCCGTCTCCTCGTCGTCGATCGCGTAGCCGCGCTCCCGGATCCGGTCGAGATCCGCGAAGAGCTCCTCGAGGGTCCCGATGCTCTTGGGCGTGGGCGTGGCCATGCCCGCCGCGCCCACGATGGCGCGGACCCGTTCGTCCGGCAGGGTGGCGAGCATGGCCTTGCCCACACCGGTGTCGTGGGTGTCGGCCCGGCGGCCCACCTCCGTGAACATGCGCATGGACCGGTTGGGCTGGGCCTGGGCGATGTAGACGACCTCCTGGCCGTCGAGCACGGCCATGTTCGCCGACTCACCGAGCTCGGTCACCAGCTCGTCCAGCCGCGTGCGGGCCGCCGAACCGAACTGGCGCCCGGCGGCCTCCCCCAGCAGGATCAGCCTCGGGCCCAGCGCATAGTTCCGGTTGGGGAGCTGGCGGACGTAGCCGGAGGGCACCAGCGTGCGGAGCAGCCGGTGGATGGTGGGCAGTGGGAGCTTCACGGCGGCGGAGAGCTCGCTCAGCGACATGTCCCCACCTGCCGCGGTGATCACCTCGAGAAGCTCGAAAACGCGCTCCACCGATTGCACACCACCCGAACCGGCTCGTGTGGTCGTCGTGGTCATGGCCATCTCCCGTCGGTACGGCCCGGCCGCCTCGTGCGGCGGGCGAGATCTCGGCGGCCGGCCCCGTGACAGGTGTCACGAAAGTTCCTTGCCAACCTCGGCCGACTCCCATAATATCCATAATACGAAAGTTTCATTCCACAATGCGACTGAAATGGTCGCACCACCGCTCTTGGAGGAACCATGGCCACGCCCAGTCCCGGCTACTCGATGATCCTGCGTGTACAGGCCCCGGCCGGCCTCACCGTCACCAGCGAGCTCGCCACCGCGGCCGCTCGGGCCGGCGCGGCCGTGACCGCCCTCGACATCGTGGAGTCCCACGCAGACCACGTCGTCGTCGACGTCAGCTGCAACGTCTCCGACGCATCCCACCGCGACGAGGTGCGCGACGCCCTCGAGGCGCTCGACGGAGTCCGGGTGCGCAAGATCAGCGACCGCACGTTCCTGATCCACCTCGGCGGCAAGATCGAGGTCACCCCCCGCGTCTCGCTGCGCAACCGTGACGACCTCTCCCGCGCCTACACCCCCGGCGTGGCCCGGGTGTGCATGGCCATCCACGACAACCCCGAGGACGCCCGGCGGCTGACGATCAAGCGCAACACGGTGGCCGTGGTCACCGACGGCACCGCGGTGCTCGGGCTGGGCGACATCGGCCCCGCCGCCGCCCTGCCGGTTATGGAGGGCAAGGCCGCCCTGTTCAAGGCGTTCGCCGGCGTGGACGCCTGGCCGGTCTGCCTCGACACGACGGACACCGACGAGATCGTGCGGATCGTCAAGGCCATGGCCCCCGTCTACGGCGGGATCAACCTCGAGGACATCGCGGCCCCGCGCTGCTTCGAGATCGAGGCCCGGCTCCGCGAGGAGCTCGACATCCCCGTCTTCCACGACGACCAGCACGGCACCGCGATCGTGGCCCTGGCAGCGCTGTTCAACGCCCTGCGCGTGGTGGACAAGCAGATCGGCGACGTCAAGGTCGTGGTCTCCGGGGTGGGCGCCGCAGGGCACGCCATCATCCAGCTGCTCAAGGCCCAGGGGGTGCAGGACATCATTGCCTGCTCCCGCAAGGGCGCCATCCACCGCGGGGAGAGCTACGACGACCCGCACCGGCAGTGGATCGCCGAGAACACCAACGAGACCGGGTTCTCCGGCTCGCTCAAGGAGGCCGTGGTGGGCAGCGACGTCTTCATCGGCGTCTCCGCCCCCGACCTGCTCGACGGGGCCGACGTGGCCGCCATGAACGACCGCGCGATCGTCTTCGCCATGGCCAATCCTGACCCCGAGATCGATCCGGGCGTCGCCGCGGAGCACGCCGCGGTGGTCGCGACCGGCCGCTCGGACTTCCCGAACCAGATCAACAACGTCCTGGCCTTCCCGGGCCTGTTCCGCGGCCTGCTCGACGCCGGGGCATCCGACATCACCACCGACATGCTGGTCGCCGCCGCGCAGGCCATCGCGGACTGCGTGGCCGAGGACGAGCTCAACGCGAGCTACATCGTCCCCAGTGTCTTCGACCAGCACGTGGCACCGGCCGTGGCCGAGGCCGTGCAGCAGGCGGCCCAGCAGGACACCCGCCAGCTCGCGCCGGTGGCCGCCCGCTAGCAGCGCGGCACCGAGTCCGCACCACGGGCCGCGACGCCCACCGAACCCAGCACCGAACGGAGACCACCATGGCCATCGAGTTCACCATCCCAGCCGGCCTGGACCGCGCGAGCGAGATCCTCACCGC
This sequence comes from Kocuria rosea subsp. polaris, assembly GCF_001483755.1. Taxonomy (GTDB): domain Bacteria; phylum Actinomycetota; class Actinomycetes; order Actinomycetales; family Micrococcaceae; genus Kocuria; species Kocuria cellulosilytica. Next base: position 478,313 of record NZ_LQBK01000004.1, on the reverse strand, counting down.
CGAGGCCCTCTCCTTCGTGGAGGCCCTGCACCAGAACTTCGCCGACCACCGCGACGAGCTGCTCGGCGCCCGGGAGCAGAACCGCCGCCGGGCCGCCGAGACCGGCGCCCTCGACTTCCTCCCGGAGACCCGGGAGATCCGCGAGGGGGACTGGACGGTCGCCCCGGCGCCGCCGGCCCTGCAGGACCGCCGGGTCGAGATGACCGGGCCCGCCTCGCCGGCCAAGATGGCGATCAACGCGCTGAACTCCGGGGCCAAGGTCTGGCTCGCCGACCTCGAGGACGCCTCGAGCCCCACGTGGCACAACCAGGTGGACGGCGTCCTCAACCTGCGCGACGCCGCCCGGGGCACCCTGAGCTTCACGTCCCCGGAGGGCAAGCAGTACGCGCTGCGCCAGGACGTCCCGCTCGCCGTGGTCGTCACCCGGCCCCGCGGCTGGCACCTGCCCGAGCACAACGTCACCGTGGACGGGCAGCCGGCCTCCGGCGCGCTCGTGGACTTCGGCCTGCACTTCTTCCACACCGCGAAGCTCCTGCTGGCCAACGGGCACGGACCGTACTACTACCTGCCGAAGCTGGAGTCCCACCTCGAGGCCCGGCTGTGGAACGACATGTTCACGTTCGCCGAGGAGCACCTGGGCATCGAGCATGGCACGATCCGGGCGACCGTGCTCATCGAGACGATCCCCGCGGCCTTCCAGATGGAAGAGATCCTCTGGGAGCTGCGCGAGCACGCCTCCGGGCTCAACGCAGGGCGCTGGGACTACCTGTTCAGCATCATCAAGTACTTCCGGGACGCCGGTGAGAAGTTCGTCCTGGCGGACCGCTCCACCATCACCATGACCGCCCCGCTGATGCGCGCCTACACCGAGCTGCTCGTGCGGACCTGCCACCGCCGCGGCGCCTTCGCGATGGGCGGCATGGCCGCCGTCATCCCGAACCGCCGGGACCAGGAGGCCACCGAGGCCGCGTTCGCCAAGGTGCGCGCGGACAAGACCCGCGAGGCCGAGGACGGCTTCGACGGGTCCTGGGTGGCCCACCCCGACCTCGTCCCGACGTGCCGGGAGGTCTTCGACCGGGTCCTCGGCGAGCGACCCAACCAGGTGGACCGGCTGCGCGAGGACGTGCAGGTGAGCGCCGAGCAGCTGCTCGATGTCGCCAGCGCCGGGCGGGTGAGCACCCAGCAGGAGCTCGCGGCCAACCTCTACGTGGCGATCCGCTACACCGCGGTGTGGCTGTCCGGCAACGGAGCCGTGGCCATCCACAACCTCATGGAGGACGCAGCCACCGCCGAGATCTCCCGCTCGCAGATCTGGCAGCAGATCCGCAACGGCGTGGTCTACGAGGACACCGGCAACACCGCGACCCGTGAGCTCGTCGCCGAGGAGCTCCAGCGGCAGAAGGAGGTTCTTCGCGGCGAGGTCGACCAGGAGTCCTACGAGGCGCACTTCGAGCCCGCGGCCGCCCTGATCGCCGACCTGGTGCTGGGCGAGGACTACGTCGACTTCCTCACCCTGCCCGCCTACGAGCTGCTCGAGCAGTCCGACCGCGACCGGGTGGCCACGAAGTGAGCGCCGACGTCCAGGGCGCCGGGACGCTGGGCACGGCCTTCCGGCAGCGCGCCGCCGAGCGGCTGGCCGGCACCGACGAGCTGCTCCGGCGGTCCTATCCGGGGGACCCGGGGACACGCCAGCCGGTGCACACCGTCTACCTCCCCGCCGACAGCTTCACCCCGGCGACCGCCCGGCAGTGGGGAGAGCGCGCCGCCGAGGCCGTGGCCGGGCTCGGGGCGGCCTCCCTCGCGGCGCAGGTCGCTCCCGAGGGTGCCGACCCCGGCCTGGTCGACCGGGTGGTCCGAGCGGTCGAGCACAAGCTCGCCACCGAGCCCATCGAGGACGTCCGTCTGGACTTCGAGGACGGCTTCGGCGACCGCGGGGACGAGGAGGAGGACGAGTGGGTCGTGCGCGCGGCGCACACCGTGGCCCTGGCCGTCCGGGAGGGCACCGCGCCGCCGTACATCGGGATCCGTTTCAAGTGCTTCGAGGCCGCCACCCGGGACCGCGGGCTGCGCACGCTCGACCTGTTCGTCACCACCCTGGTGCACGAGGGCGGACTGCGGGAGGCCGGGCACAGCGAGGACGGCCTCCCCCGCGGCCTCGTGCTCACCCTGCCCAAGGTGAGCACCCCGGAGCAGGTCGACGTCATGGTCGAGGCCTGCGAACAGCTCGAGGCGGGACTCGGTCTGCCCGCCGGGCGGCTGCGCTTCGAGGTGCAGATGGAGACCGCCCCGATGATCCTGGGAGCCGACGGCGCCTGCCCCATCCCGGCGATGCTCCACCGGACGGACGGACGGGTCGAGGCCCTGCACTACGGGACCTACGACTACTCCGACTCCCTGCAGATCGCCGCTCAGTACCAGTCCATGGAGCACCCGGCCGCCGACCACGCCAAGGCCGTCATGCAGGTCGCCGTGGCCGGCACCGGGGTGCGGCTCTCCGACGGCTCCACGAACATCCTGCCCACCGGGAACGAGCAGCAGAAGCTGGCCGCCTGGCGGCTGCACGCCCGCCTGGTGCGCCGCTCCCTGGAGCGGGGCTACTACCAGGGCTGGGACCTGCACGCGCACCAGCTGCCCACCCGCTACCTCGCCACGTACTTCTTCTACCGCGAGGGCTTCCCCCCGGCGGCGCTGCGGTTGAAGAACTACGTGCACGGCATCGAGTCGGAGATCATGGACGAGCCCGCCACGGCTCGCGCCCTGGCCCGCTTCGTCCACCGCGGCGTGCTGTGCGGCGCGATCTCCGGGGAGGAGCTCGAGCAGAGCGCCGGCATCGGCGAGCACGAGCTCTTCTCCCTGGCCCATCCCAAGGCCGCGGCACCGGCCGCATCGACCACCGGAGGCGACTTCAGATGACCGAGACCACCTACCACGCGCCGCACGGCGGCCACCCCGACCAGACCCAGCTGCTCACGGACCGGGCGATGTTCACGGAGGCCTACGCGGTGATCCCGCGCGGGACCATGCGGGACATCGTGACCAGCCGGCTCCCGTTCTGGGAGGACACCCGGGTCTGGGTGCTCGCGCGGCCCCTGTCCGGCTTCGCGGAGACCTTCTCGCAGTACATCGTGGAGGTCGGCCCCGGCGGCGGCAGCGACCGGCCCGAGACGGAGTCCGGCGTGGAGGGCGTGCTCTTCCTCATGGAGGGTGCGCTCGTCCTGACCGTCGACGGGGAGGAGCACGAGCTCTCCCCCGGCGGCTACGCGTTCCTCCCGCCGGAGTGCGAGTGGACCGTGCGCAACCGCGGCGGCGAGCCCGCCCGTCTGCACTGGATCCGCAAGGCCTACGAGTACGTGCAGGGCATCGAGGTGCCGGAGCCGTTCGTCACCAACGAGCAGGAGGTCGAGCCGACGGCCATGCCGGGGACCGACGGCAAGTGGGCGACCACCCGCTTCGTGGACCCGGACGACGTCCGGTACGACATGCACGTGACGATCGTGACCTTTGAGCCGGGCGCGGTGATCCCCTTCGCCGAGACCCACGTCATGGAGCACGGGCTCTACGTCCTCGAGGGCAAGGCCGTCTACCGGCTCAACCAGGACTGGGTCGAGGTGGAGGCAGGCGACTTCATGTGGCTGCGGGCGTTCTGCCCCCAGGCCTGCTACGCGGGCGGGCCCGGCCGCTTCCGGTACCTCCTCTACAAGGACGTCAACCGGCAGATGAAGCTGCGCTGACCGGACGGCGATCCCGTCCCCACCGACCGGACCCCGTGCCGCCCTGCCACCGCGGCGGCACGGGGTTCTTCCATGCCATCGGACCACGCGTCTCGATTTCCACATCACGAAATACTTATTCCAAACAGGGATTGACCTGCGTCACAGGGAACCGTACGCTGTTTCACAAGACAGAAGTTGACTTCCACATCTCGAAATCTGTGGTGGTCCCGTCCGAACCAGGAGGATCCCGATGTCCTACACCGTGAACTGCTCCATCCTTCTCACCGACCTGCCCCTGCTCGAGCGGCCGGCTGCGGCGAAGGCCGCCGGCTTCGACGCGGTCGAGTTCTGGTGGCCCTTCGCCGAGTCCGTGCCCGCGGACCGCGACGTCGACGCCTTCGTGGGCGCGATCCGGGACGCGGGGGTGCAGCTGAGCGGGCTGAACTTCAACGCCGGCGACATGCCGGGCGGGGACCGGGGACTCGTGTCCTGGAAGGGCCGCTGCGACGAGTTCAAGGACAACGTGGCCGTGGTCGCCGCGATCGGCGAGCGCACCGGGTGCAGGGCCTTCAACGCCCTCTACGGCAACCGCCGGCCCGAGCACTCCCCGGAGGCCCAGGACGAGCTGGCGGTGCGCAACCTCGTGGCCGCCGCGGAGGGCGTGGCCCGGATCGGCGGGACCGTGCTGCTGGAACCCGTCTCCGGCACCGAGGCCTACCCCCTGAAGACCGCCCAGGACGCCCTCGACGTCATCGCGAAGGTCCAGCAGGCCGGCGCGGACAACATCAGGCTGCTCGCCGACTTCTACCACCTGTCGGTCAACGGCGACGACGTCGCCGCGGTCATCGAGAAGCACGCCGCGGACTTCGGCCACATCCAGATCGCCGACGCCCCCGGCCGCAACGAGCCCGGCACCGGCGAGCTCCCGCTCCAGCAGTGGGTCGAGCGCAGCCGGGAGCTCGGCTACACCGGCTGGGTGGGCCTCGAGTACAAGGCGTCGCAGCAGGACCCCTTCGCCTGGACCTCGGCGTGGTCCGCCGCCCGCGCCGGCGCCTGACGCCCCTCCTCCCCCGCTCCTGCCACCACCGCCCGTCGCCCGCACCGCACGGGCCCCACAGTGAGGACTCCCACCATGACCAACGTCACCGTCATCGGACTCGGCATCATGGGCCTGCCCATGGCCAAGAACCTCGTCAAGGCCGGCTACGACGTCGTCGGCTACAACCGCTCGCAGGACAAGATCGACCAGCTCGTCGAGGCCGGCGGCCAGGGCGCGTCCAGCGTGGCCGAGTCGGTGGCGAACGCCGACGTCGTGATCACGATGGTCCCGGACTCCCCGGACGTCGAGGGCGTCGTGACCGGCGAGGACGGCGTCTTCGCCCACGCCCCGAAGGGCACCGTCTGGATCGACGCGAGCTCCATCCGCCCGGACGTCGCCGCCCGCCTGTCCCGGGAGGCCGTCGAGCACGGCCTGCGCCCGCTGGACGCCCCGGTGTCCGGCGGCGAGCAGGGCGCCGTCGACGCCGTGCTCTCGATCATGGTCGGCGGCGAGGCCGCGGACTTCGAGGCCGCCCGCCCGGTGCTCGAGGCCGTCGGCAGGACCATCGTGCACGTGGGCCCCGCCGGCTCCGGGCAGACCGTCAAGGCCGCCAACCAGCTGATCGTGGCCGGCAACATCCAGCTGCTCGCGGAGGCCGTCGTCTTCCTCGAGGCCTACGGCGTGGACACGGACGCCGCGCTGAAGGTCCTCGGCGGCGGCCTGGCCGGGTCCAAGGTCCTGGACCAGAAGGGCCAGAAGATGCTGGACCGCAACTTCGACCCGGGCTTCCGGCTGCAGCTGCACCACAAGGACATGGGCATCGTGACCTCCGCCGCCCGCGAGGCCGGCGTGGCCGTGCCGCTCGGCGCCATCGTCGCCCAGCTCGTGGCCGCCACCGTCAACAAGGGCGACGGCGGACTCGACCACTCGGGTCTGTTCAAGCTCGTCGAGGAGCTCTCCGGCCGCTCCGGCCGCTGACCTGCCCCACCCCGCCCCACCGCTTCCCGACCCGATCCCGGGTCCTGCTTCCAAGGAGTTCATCATGGCCAGAATGCGCACGGTCGACGCCGTCGTCGCCATCCTCGAGAAGGAGGGCGCCACCGAGGCCTTCGGCCTGCCCGGCGCCGCCATCAACCCGTTCTACTCCGCGATGCGCGCCCACGGCGGCATCCGGCACACCCTCGCCCGGCACGTCGAGGGCGCCTCGCACATGGCCGACGGCTACACCCGCGCCGCCCCCGGCAACATCGGGATCTGCGTGGGCACGTCCGGTCCCGCCGGCACCGACATGATCACCGGCCTCTACGCCGCGTGGGCGGACTCCGTCCCGATCCTGTGCATCACCGGCCAGGCCCCCGTGGCCAAGCTGCACAAGGAGGACTTCCAGGCCGTGGACATCTCCACGATCGCCGCGCCGGTCACCAAGATGGCCATGACGGTGCTGGAGCCGGGCCAGGTGCCCGGGGCGTTCCAGAAGGCCTTCTACCTCATGCGCTCGGGCCGGCCCGGACCGGTGCTGCTGGACCTCCCCCTGGACGTGCAGCTCGCCGAGATCGAGTTCGACATCGACGTCTACGAGCCCCTGGCCGTGCACCGCCCCGCGGCGACCCGCGCGCAGGCCGAGAAGGTCCTGGACATGCTCTCCTCCGCCCAGCGCCCGCTCATCGTGGCCGGCGGCGGCATCATCAACGCCGACGCCTCCGCGCAGCTGGTCGAGCTCGCCGAGCTGCTGGACGTGCCGGTGATCCCGACCCTCATGGGCTGGGGCGCCATCCCGGACGACCACCCGCTGATGGCCGGGATGGTGGGGCTGCAGACCTCCCACCGCTACGGCAACGCGACGTTCCTGGAGTCCGACTTCGTGCTCGGCATCGGCAACCGCTGGGCCAACCGGCACACCGGCGGCCTGGACACCTACACCCGGGGCCGCACGTTCGTGCACATCGACATCGAGCCCACCCAGATCGGGCGCGTCTTCTCCCCCGACCTCGGCATCGTCTCCGACGCCGGCGCGGCCCTGGAGGTCCTCCTCGAGGTCGCCCGGGAGCGGAAGGAGCGGTTCGCCGTGCCGGACTGGTCCGTGTGGGTCAAGGACTGCGCCCAGCGCAAGGGCTCCATGCAGCGCAAGACGCACTTCACGCAGGTCCCGGTCAAGCCGCAGCGCGTCTACGAGGAGATGAACTCCGTCTTCGGCACGGACGTCACCTACGTCTCCACGATCGGGCTCTCCCAGATCGCCGGCGGCCAGTTCCTGCACGTGCACGGCCCCCGCCAGTGGATCAACGCCGGCCAGGCGGGCCCCCTGGGCTGGACCGGGCCCGCCGCCCTCGGCGTCGTCCGGGGCAAGCCCGAGGCCACCGTGGTGGCCCTCTCCGGCGACTACGACTTCCAGTTCATGATCGAGGAGCTGGCCGTCGGGGCGCAGTTCAACCTTCCCTACATCCACGTGGTGGTGAACAATTCCTACCTGGGCCTGATCCGCCAGTCCCAGAGAGGGTTCAAGATGGAGCAGAACGTCTCCCTGGCCTTCGAGAACATCAACTCCCCGGAGACCCAGGGCTACGGGGTGGACCACCTGAAGGTCGTGGAGGGCCTGGGCTGCAAGGCCCTGCGCGTGACCGACCCCGAGAAGCTGCGGGAGGCCTTCGACCAGGCCGGCGCCCTCCTGGAGGAGCACCGGGTGCCCGTGGTCGTGGAGGTCATCCTGGAGAAGGTCACCAACATCTCCATGGGGACCGAGATCGACAACGTGGTCGAGTTCGAGGAGCTCGCCGCCCGCGGCGCGGACGCCCCGACCGCGATCGCCCTGCTCGACTGATCCCCGTCCGCACACAACAGGAGGAACGACCGTGCGCATCGTCGTCGCCCCGGACAAGTTCAAGGGCTCGCTGGAAGCCACCGACGTGGTGGAGCACCTCGCAGCGGGGATCCGGTCCGTGGAGCCGTCCGCCGCGGTCGTGGCCGTCCCGGTGGCCGACGGCGGCGAGGGCACCCTCGACGCCGCCGTCGGCGCCGGGTTCACCGCCTGCTCCGCCACCGTGACCGGTCCCGTCGGGGACCCCGTCGAGGCAGGGTTCGCCCTGCTGGACCGGACCGCGGTGGTGGAGATGGCCCTGGCCTCGGGACTGGCCGCCCTCCCGGTGGACGAGCACGGCGATCCCGTGCTCGACGCCGGGGGCGCCACCAGCCGCGGCACCGGTGAGCTGATCCGCGCCGCCCTCGACGCCGGAGCCACCCGGATCGTCCTGGGAGTGGGCGGCAGCGCCTGCACCGACGGCGGTGCCGGGCTGCTCCAGGGCCTCGGCGCGCGCCTGCTGGACGACGAGGGCGCCGAGCTGGGCCGTGGAGGCGCCGAGCTCGCCCGGCTGGCCCGGGTGGACCTCGCCGGACTGGACCCCCGGGTGCGGGACGCACGGTTCGTCCTGGCCGCGGACGTGGACAACCCGCTCACGGGGGCCAACGGCGCGGCCGCCGTGTTCGGCCCGCAGAAGGGCGCCGGCCCGGAGCTCGTGGCATCCCTCGACGCCGCGCTGACGGTCTTCCGGGACCGGCTGGCGGACGCCCTGGGCCCGGCCGCCCTGGCCGCGGCCGCGTCGCCCGGCGCCGGGGCCGCCGGCGGCGTGGGCTACGCGGCCCTCGCCGTCCTCGGGGCCCGGCGCCGCCCGGGCATCGACGTGGTCCTGGAGTTCGTGGGCCTCGCCGACCGGATGGCGGGCACCGACCTCGTGGTCACCGGGGAGGGCAGCCTCGACGAGCAGTCGCTCGGCGGGAAGACCCCCATGGGGGTCGCCGCCACGGCGCACGCCGCCGGCGTGCCGGTGGTGGCCGTGTGCGGCCGCACCACCCTGGACGAGGAGACCCGCCGGGCCGCGGGTTTCGTGCGCACCTATGCCCTGGCCGAGCTCGAACCGGACCCGCGGGTCAGCATGCGCGAGGCCGGCAGGCTGCTCGAGCAGGTGGGCGCCCGCCTCGCCCGCGATCTCCCCGGCCTGCTCACCGGGACCCGACCCAACTGACGACCCGGCGGCCGGTGCGGACGCCGATGACGAGGAGGAGCTCCGACATGACGGAGAAGAAGACGCCGCAGCAGCCGGAGACCCCCGGCCGGGGCGGGCAGCAGAGCGACGAGCAGGGGCACCGGCCGGACCCGCGGCAACCGCCCGCGGAGCCCGGCCGGGGCGCGGACGGCACCGCTGACGCCGCCGGGCGTGCGCAGCAGCTGAGCGAGGACCCCGCGGCGATCGCCCGGGAGGACTCCGCCCGCGCGGCCACCAAGCCCGCCTCCGCCCGGAGCGCCTACGAGGCCGAGCAGGCGCACAAGCTGGACGTGAGCCACGACGTCAACGACCCCGAGCGCGTCCGCCGGCTGATCGCCGACTACCAGCGGGAGCACGGGATCCCCGCTGATGCCGCCGACGACCCCCACCTGGGGGCGGACGACGACGGCGCCTTCGCGGGGGACCACCGCGAGTTCGACCTCGTGGTGCGCGGCCGGAACGTCTCCTGCGGCGACCACTTCGCCCCGCGCGAGGTCGGCGTGCGCAACGGCAGGATCGTGGCCATCGAACCCCTCGGCGCCGGCCTGGCGGGCCGCGAGGTCGTGGAACTGGCCGAGGACGAGCACCTGCTGCCCGGCCTGGTGGACACCCACGTGCACATCAACGAGCCCGGCCGCACCGAGTGGGAGGGGTTCGCCTCCGCGACCCGCGCCGCCGCCGCCGGGGGCGTCACCACGGTCCTGGACATGCCGCTCAACTCCGTCCCGGCGACGGTCAACGTGCCGGCCCTCGAGTACAAGCGGCTCTTCGCCCAGAACAACGTCTTCGTGGACGTCGGCTTCTGGGGCGGGGCCATCCCCGGCAACAAGCCCGACCTGCGCGAGCTGCACGACGACGGCGTCTTCGGCTTCAAGTGCTTCCTGCTGCACTCCGGGGTGGACGAGTTCCCCCACCTCGAGGCCGACGAGATGGAGGAGGACCTCGCCGAGATCAAGACGTTCGACTCGCTGATGATCGTGCACGCCGAGGACTCCCGGGCCATCGACCGTGCCCCGCGGCCCGAGGGGGACGTGTACGAGAACTTCCTCAGGTCCCGCCCGCGCGGCGCCGAGAACCTGGCCATCGCCGAGGTCATCGAGCGCACCCGCTGGACCGGCGCCCGCTCCCACATCCTGCACCTGTCCTCCTCGGACGCCCTGCCCATGCTCGCCACCGCGAAGAGGGACGGCCTGGACATCACGGTGGAGACCTGCCCGCACTACCTCACCCTGCTCGCCGAGGAGGTGCCCAACGGCGCCACCGCCTTCAAGTGCTGCCCGCCGGTGCGGGAGGTCGGCAACCGCGAGCTGCTGTGGGAGGGTCTGATCGACGGCACCATCGACTTCATCGTCTCCGACCACTCCCCCTCGACCCTGGACCTGAAGGACCTCGACAACGGCGACTTCGGGGTGGCCTGGGGCGGGGTCTCCTCCTTGCAGCTGGGTCTGTCCCTGATCTGGACCGAGGCCCGTCGCCGCGGAGTAGACCTGGGCCGCGTGGTGGAGTGGATGTCGACGAGGCCCGCCCAGCGGGCCGGCCTCCGCTCCAAGGGCAGGCTGTCCCTGGGCTATGACGCCGATCTGGTGGTCTTCGCACCCGACGACGCCTTCGTCGTGGACGCCGGGAAGCTGCACCACAAGAACCCCATCACCCCGTACCAGGGCAAGGCGCTGTCCGGAAGAGTGCGCAGGACCTTCGTGCGGGGCACCGCCGTGGACTTCGAGACACCGCACGGCCGACTCCTCCGGCGCGGGGAGAACTGACCGGACGGCGGACGGGCCCGTCGTCGGGGCCCGGACGGTTGAGAGCGAACATCCGCCGGTGCTACGGTCACCGGGACCGCGGGAGCGGTCTCCTGGATCAGCAGACAGGACCTCACTGAGCTGGCGGCGCCGAGTGCCGCCCTCGGAGCACACGAGGCGCACGGCGCCGGTGACGAGTCCTGCGACCGATCGGAGAACCCTGTGCGTCCCCACACCTCGAACCCCGGCTCCCACCGGCTGTGGCTGCGCGAGCCCCTGGCCCTGTACACCGGCGAGGACGCCTCCGCGGACACGGCCGGCGGTGTCGTGGTGGACACCGCCTCCGGCACCGTGGTGGAGCTGGTCCAGGCCGGCGGAGCCCCGAGCGTTCCGTGCGCGGTCCTCGACGCCCGGGAGCACGTGGTGGTGCCCGGGCTGATCAACACGCACCACCACTTCTACCAGACGCTCACGCGCGCCTGGGCGCCAGTGGTCAGCGTCCCCCTGTTCCCGTGGCTGCGGGACCTCTACCCGGTGTGGGCCCGCCTGCGCCCCCGCGACCTGCAGCTCGCGACCACGGTGGCGATGGCGGAGCTGCTGCTCTCGGGCTGCACCACGGCGGCCGACCACCACTACCTGTTCCCCGGCGGCATGGAGCACTCGATCGACGTGCAGGTCGAGGCCGCCCGGAGCCTCGGCATGCGGGCGGTCCTCTCCCGGGGGTCCATGAGCCTGGGCGAGCGCGACGGCGGGCTGCCCCCGCAGCAGACGGTGCAGGAGGCGGGGACGATCCTCGCCGACAGCGCACGCCTGGTGGGGACCTACCACGAGCGCGGCGACGGCGCCCGGACCCAGATCGCCCTGGCCCCGTGCTCCCCGTTCTCGGTGACGCGGGAGATCATGCGGGACACCGCCGTGCTGGCCGGCGAGCTGGACGTGCGGCTGCACACCCACCTCGCCGAGACCATCGACGAGGAGGACTTCTGCCGGGAGCGCTTCGGGCTGCGGACGGTCGACCACCTCGAGTCCACGGGCTGGCTCACCGACCGGACGTGGCTGGCCCACGGCATCCACTTCGACGACGCCGAGGTGGTCCGCCTGGGCGCGGCCGGGGTGGGCGTGGCCCACTGCCCCACGTCCAACATGCGCCTGGCCTCCGGGATCTGCCGGGCCGTGGAGCTCGAGGAGGCGGGAGTCCCCGTGGGGCTCGGGGTGGACGGGTCCGCCTCCAACGACGCCTCCAACCTGGTGCAGGAGGTCCGGCAGGCCCTGTACGTGCAGCGGCTGCGCTACGGGGCGGAGGCCGTGACCCCGGAGCGGGCCCTCGGCTGGGCGACGCGCGGCTCCGCGCGCCTGCTCGGGCGCCCGGACCTCGGTGTGCTGCGCTCGGGCGCCCAGGCGGACCTCGCGATGTTCCGGCTGGACGGGCTGCGCTTCTCCGGCGCCCACGACCCGCTCTCCGCGCTGCTGCTGTGCGGCGCGGAGCGCGCGGACCGGGTGATGGTGGGCGGGCGCTGGCTCGTGGAGGACGGTGCGATCGCCGGTCTGGACGTGGAGGCGCTCACCGCCGAGCACTCCGCGGCGGCCCGCCGCCTGGTGAACGCCTGAAGCTCCCGGCCCCGCCGGGCGCGGCGCTCGCGGACCGGGCCCGGGCGGGGCGCCGCGGCCCGGTGGCAGCAAGCTGATCGGGCCGGCCCGGACACCGTCGCAGGGCGTTCCCCGCCTCCGCCCGGCGGTGTGCCGGGCGGAGGCGGGGAACGCCCCTGGTCGAGGCCTCGCAGGTGGGGTGCGGGCGCTCAGGCCGTCGCGTCCTTGGCGGCGAGGACCGTCCGGATCTGCCCCGTGTGCGTGATCTCCCCGTCGTCGATCATCCTCCGGACGTCGTCGAAGTGGTGCTCCGCCACGACCGCCACCTCGGCTCCGTCGCTGTCCACCACGGCACCGCCCTGGATCCGGTCGCCCTCCCGCAGGTGCGCCAGGGTGTCCGCCCGGACGACCCGCACCGGAGCCGCCGCCATGACGGATTGGTGCCGGGAGTTGCCGGCGGTCAGCTGGTTGAACAGCAGGTTGAGGGCGATGGCCACGAGCGCCGCGGCGCTGATCCCCGAACCGAGGATGGTCTGGGTCCAGGACGGGAATCCGGCGTAGAACTGTGGTGCGGCCACGGGGATGAGGCCGAAGGCGAAGGCGACCGCCACGATGACGAGGTTCATCGAGTTGTTGAAGTTCACCTTGGCCAGCGTGCGGACCCCGGACGAGGCCACCGTGCCGAAGAGCACGATCGACGCACCGCCCAGCACCGGGGTGGGAATGGCCGCGACGACCTCGCCGATGACGGGGAACAGCCCCAGCCCCACCATGATGACGCCGGCGGCCGTGACCACGAAGCGGCTGCGGACGCCCGTCACCGCGACGAGGCCCACGTTGGCGGCGAAGGCCGTCTGGGTGAACGAGTTGAGCAGCGGCGCCCCCGCGGAGGAGAGCATGTCCGCCCGCAGGCCGTTGGCCACGCGCTTCGAGTCGACCTTGGCCCCCGTGATCTCGCCCACCGCGAGGATGTCCGCCGTGGTCTCGGTCATCGTCACGAGCACCACGATGAGCATCGAGATGATCGAGGCGACCTCGAAGGTCGGGGGTCCGAAGGCCAGGGGCGTCGGGAAGGTGACGATGCCCCCCTCGCCCACACCGGAGAAGTCCACCATCCCCATCGCGTGGGCGATCACCGTGCCGAGGACGAAGGAGAGCAGGATGGACAGGCGGGAGATCATTCCGACGCCCACCTTGGACAGCACCAGCACGATGAGCAGGGTGATCCCCGCGAGCGCGAGGCTGCGGGGGTCGGCGGCGCCTCCGTCCCCGGCGCCGGCGGCCCAGGAGATCGCGACCGGCAGCAGGGAGATGCCGATGACCGTGATCACCGTTCCGGTGACCACGGGTGGGAACAGCCGCAGGACGCGGGAGAACGCGCCGGCGAGCAGGAAGCCCACCACCGAGGAGACGAGCACGGCCCCGAAGATGGTGGTCAGGTCGTTGCCCCCGGCCAGGATCGCGAGCATGGGGGCGACCCCGGCGAAGGACACCCCCTGCACGAGCGGCAGCCTGGAGCCGAAGAAGGGCGCCCCGAAGCTCTGCAGGACGGTGGCGACCCCGCCCATGAGCAGGCAGGAGCTGATGAGGAGGGCGATCTCCTCGCCGGAGAGTCCGGCGGCCTGCCCGATGATGAGGGGGACGGCCACGATGGCGCCGTACATGGTGAGGACGTGCTGGAAGCCGTAGGCGGTGGTGCGTCCTAGCGGCAGCCGCTCGTCCTCCGGTCCGGGCGCGGGCGCCGGGCGCCCACGGCGGCTCGTGCGGGCCGGGGTCGTGCGGGCGTCCGCCGCGCGGGCGTCGGTCGGACGGTCAGGTGTGGTCGATGACATGGAAGGAGCCTCCTTCAGCGCGCAGGCGTCGGCTCTGCTACGCAAGGTCCGGCGATCCTCTGTTTTTCCCGGGCCGTCCGTTGCCGGCGGGTCTCCCGTGAAGTGTCCAGATCTGGTGGTCCCGGTAGGAGCCGACCGGGGCGGCGGGGTGCTCGGATCAGTACGCGGTGCGCTGGGCGTTGCCGGCCCAGGCCTCGAACGGTTCCGTGCGCGTGGCGAGGGCGACGTGGCGGACCGGAAGGGCCCGGTCCCGCTCCTGCGCGCTCCGGGCGAAGAACTCGTAGAACTCGGCGTCGTCGAATCCGCCGGCCGCGGCGTCGTGCCGGTCGGCGGCGAAGTACACCGCGTCCAGCCGGGCCCACAGCGAGGCCGAGAGGCACAGCGGGCACGGTTCGCAGCTGGTGTAGAGCACGGCGCCGCTGAGGTCGAAGGTCCCCAGCTCGCGGCAGGCGCTGCGGATGGCCATGACCTCCGCGTGCGCCGTGGGGTCGTGGTCCGCCGTCACGCGGTTGACGGCGGGGAACTCCCGCCCGTCCGCGGTCACGACGACGGCGCCGAACGGCCCGCCGTCGCCGGCGGCGTTCTCCGCCGCGAGCTCGACGGCACGTTCCAGGTGGACCTGGGTGCGCGGAGTGGTTTCGTGGATGGTCGACATGATGCTCAGGTCCTCACGGATCGTGGGGGAACCCGAGAAACGGCTTGTCCGTCGGCAGGCCCGCCCGGCTGTCAGATCATGCCCGGTAGATAGCCCCGGTCGATCGGGGCCCGCCTTTGGCTGAGGCCAACCTAGAGGAGATCCACGTGACCTACAACACATTGTGGAAGAATTCTTCCAGATCCACCCTGACCCGGTGGTGGCGACCGTTCTCTTGCGGCCCCGTCACGGCGTGGTTATGGTGTGACTCAGCCTACGGCGGGTCCTCGAGCGGACTATCTACCGGGCGAGCAACGACGAATCGCGCTGGTCCGCCGCCAGAGAGCTCCCAGTACCCCCGGGGAACCACCTGACTCCAGGTCGCGGCCAGTGGCATGCACCGAGGAGCAGCAGGTATGAGCGACATCCGAGTGACGGTCAACGGTCGGGCCCGGGACGGTGCCGAGGTCGGCCCGCACACCCGGCTGCTGGACTGGTTGCGGGGCGAGGGCCTGACCGGCGCCAAGGAGGGCTGCGCCGAGGGCGAGTGCGGTGCCTGCGCGGTGCTGGTGGCCCGGCCGGACGGCGAGGGACGCAGCCGGTGGACCTCCGTCAACGCCTGCCTGCCCCCCGCCGCCGCCTTCGACGGTCAAGAGGTCGTCACCGCAGAGGGCCTCGGCACCGCGGGCGGCACCGGCACGCCGGCGGCGCTGCACCCCGTCCAGCAGGAGATGGCATTCCGGGGAGGCTCCCAGTGCGGGTACTGCACCCCCGGCTTCGTCTGCTCCATGGCCGCCGAGTACTACCGTCCCGAGCGCGAGGCCCCCGGCGCGGCCACCGAGGCGGCCGGCGGGGCCCAGACCGGCACCGAGGTCGTCGGCGAGGAGCACGCGGCCGACCACGAGTGCGGGCCCAACGGTTTCGACCTGCACGCCCTCAGCGGCAATCTCTGCCGCTGCACCGGCTACCGCCCCATCCGCGACGCCGCCTACGCGCTGGGCACCCCTGCCGAGGCCGACCCGCTGCTGCGGCGCCAGGACCGGCCCGCGCAGCCGGCCCCGCTCACCCGGGTGGCGGCCGGGGGCGCACAGTTCGTCCGTCCCGGTTCCATGGAGGAGCTCTTCGAGCACCTGGAGGACACCCCGGACGCCCAGCTGGTCGCTGGTTCCACGGACGCGGGCGTGGGCGTCAACATCCAGCACGCCCGTCCGCCGCTGACCCTGGCGGTGGACCGGCTCGAGCAGCTGCGCACGCTCGAGGTGGGGCAGGAGCGTGTCGAGATCGGGGCGGCCCTGAGTCTGTCCGAGGTCGAGCGCGGCCTCGCCGGGCGGGTGCCGCTGCTGGACCAGGTCTTCCCCCAGTTCGCCTCCCGCCTGATCCGCAACGCCGCGACGTTCGGCGGCAACCTCGGAACCGGCTCGCCCATCGGGGACTCCGCCCCGGCGCTGCTGGCTCTGGGCGCGTCCGTGGTGCTGGCCTCCGCCGGGGGCGAGCGCGAGGTCCCCCTGGACGAGTACTACACCGGGTACCGGCAGAGCGTCCGCCGCCCCGGGGAGATCATCCGCGCCGTGCGGATCCCGCTGCCACCGGCCCGGTACAGCGCGTTCCACAAGATCGCCAAGCGGCGCTTCGACGACATCTCGAGCGTGGCCGTCGGCATCGCCGTGCACGTGGAGGCCGGCACGGTCACCTCCGCGCGGATCGGACTGGGCGGGGTGGCGGCCACCCCGATCCGCGCGCATGCCCCGGAACGCATCCTCAGCGGTGCGCCGTGGAACCGTGACACGGTCCTCGCTGCGGCGGCCGCGCTGGCCGGGGAGGGCACGCCGATCGACGACCACCGAGCCAGCGCCCGCTACCGCTCGGCCATGCTCGAGCAGGCCCTGCTCAAGTTCTGGGCGCAGAACGCGCTCGCCCCCGACATGGAGGTGTCCCGATGACGTCCCTCGCCGACCGCCCCGTCAATCCCGTGGTGGGCGTGCCCGTCGCGCACGAGAACGCCGCCCTGCACGTCACGGGCACGGCCCTGTACACCGACGACCTGATCGTGCGCCACCAGGACGTGCTGCACGCCTGGCCGGTGCAGGCCGCGCACGCCCACGCCCTCGTGCAGGACCTGCGCACGGCCCCGGCCCTGACGGTCCCCGGCGTGGTCCGGGTCCTCACCGCGGCGGACGTGCCCGGGGTCAACGACGCCGGCACCAAGCACGACGAGCCGCTGTTCCCCACCGAGGTCATGTTCCACGGGCACGCGGTGTGCTGGGTGCTGGGCGAGACCCAGGAGGCCGCCCGCCTGGGCGCCGCAGCCGTCGAGGTCGACTACGAGCCGCTGCCGTCGCTGGTCACCGTGGCCGAGGCGATCGAGGCCGGCAGCTTCCAGGGCGCTCAGCCCACCGTCAGCCGCGGGGACACCAGCACCGCGCTGGCCACCGCGGCCCACCGCTTCAGCGGTGAGTTCGAGTTCGGCGGCCAGGAGCACTTCTACCTCGAGACCCACGCCTCCTTCGCCTACGTCGACGAGGGCGAGCAGGTCCTGGTGCACTGCAGCACCCAGCACCCCACCGAGACCCAGGAGATCGTCGCCCACGTCCTCGGCCTGCACAGCCACGAGGTCACCGTGCAGTGCCTGCGGATGGGCGGCGGGTTCGGCGGCAAGGAGATGCAGCCGCACGGCTACGCCGCCGTTGCCGCCCTCGGGTCCGTGCTCACCGGGCGGCCGGTCCGGGTGCGGCTCAACCGCACCCAGGACATCACCCTGTCCGGCAAGCGCCACCCCTACCACGCCCGGTGGGAGGCCGGCTTCGACGAGAGCGGTCGCCTGCAGGCCCTCGAGGCCACCGTCACCAGCGACGGCGGGTGGAGCCTGGACCTCTCCGAGCCCGTGCTGCAGCGCACGCTGTGCCACATCGACAACGCCTACTGGATCCCGCACGTGCAGGTCCACGGCCGGATCGCGCGGACCCACAAGACCTCCCAGACCGCGTTCCGCGGCTTCGGCGGGCCCCAGGGCATGCTGGTGATCGAGGAGGTCATGGGCCGCTGCGCCCCGCTGCTCGGGGTGGACCCCACGGAGCTGCGCCACCGCAACCTCTACGTCCCCGGCCAGACCACGCCCTACGGCCAGCCCGTCCGGCACGCCGAGCGGCTGCGCACCATCTGGACGCAGCTGCTCGACCGGGCCGAGGTCGAGCGCCGCCGTGAGGAGATCGCGGCCTTCAACGCCGCCCATCCCGACACCAAGCGGGCGCTGGCGGTTACCCCGGTGAAGTTCGGCATCTCGTTCAACCTCACGGCCTTCAACCAGGCCGGCGCCCTCGTGCACGTCTACAAGGACGGGTCCGTTCTCATCAACCACGGCGGCACCGAGATGGGGCAGGGGCTGCACACCAAGATGCGCCAAGTCGCGGCCACGGCCCTGGGCGTGCCCCTGGAGACCGTCCGGCTCGCGCCCACCCGCACGGACAAGGTGCCCAACACCTCCGCCACGGCCGCCAGCTCCGGGGCGGACCTCAACGGCGGGGCCGTGAAGAACGCCTGCGAGCAGATCCGCGACCGACTGGCAGAGGTCGCCGCCCGCAAGTTCGACATCCACCCCGACGACGTCCGGTTCGTCGACGGCACGGTGACCGGGATCGGCTTCCACGACCGGCAGATGTCCTTCGCCGAGCTCGCCCACGACGCCTACTTCCAGCGGATCTCGTTGTGGGCCGCCGGGTACTACCGGACCGAGGGGCTGCACTGGGACGGCGCCCGGATGCAGGGCGAGCCGTTCAAGTACTTCTCCTACGGCGCCTCCGTCTCCGAGGTGGAAGTCGACGGGTTCACCGGCGCCTACCGGTTGCTGCGCACCGACATCATCCACGACGTCGGCGACAGCCTCTCCCCGCTGATCGACGTCGGGCAGATCGAGGGCGGCTTCGTGCAGGGGGCCGGCTGGCTGACGCTCGAGGAGCTGCGCTGGGACGTCTCCGACGGCCCGCACCGAGGGCGGCTGGCCACGCAGGCGGCGAGCACCTACAAGCTGCCGAGCTTCTCGGAGATGCCCGAGGAGTTCAACGTGCACCTCTTCGAGCAGGCCACCGAGAGCGGCGTCGTCTACGGGTCCAAGGCCGTGGGGGAACCGCCCCTCATGCTGGCCTTCAGCGTGCGCGAGGCGCTGCGGGAGGCGGCGGGCGCCTTCGGCCCCGGCCGCCGGAGCGTCGAGCTCGCCAGCCCGGCCACCCCGGAGGCGGTGTTCTGGGCGCTCCAGGAGGGGCGCCGGGTCCTGGCCGCCGACACGGAGCAGGCTCCGGCACCGGCCACCTCGGCGGCGCACTGACGTGGACTGGCTGGACGCGCTGCAGCACCTGCGCGCGGCGGGCGCGCCGGGGGTGCTCGCCACCGTCACGGAGGTGCGCGGGCACGCCCCCCGGGAGGCAGGGGCCAAGATGGTCGTGGCCGAGACGGCCTCGTGGGACACCGTGGGCGGCGGCAACCTCGAGGCGACCGTCGTGGAGCGGGCACGGGCGATGCTGGCGTCCGGGGCGAGCGTCCCGGAGACGATGACCTTCTCGCTCAACGAGCACGCCGCCGTGGAGCACGGGAGGCAGTGCTGCGGGGGCGTGGTCGGCGTCCTGCTCGAGCCCCAGCGCGCCCGGCCGTCCGTCGCCGTGTTCGGCGTGGGGCACGTGGGCCACGAGCTCGCCCGGGTGCTCTCCCGGCTGCCCCTGCACCTGCACCTGGTGGACAGCCGGGAGGGGCAGCTGGATCCTGCCCGGCTGGCCGACGTCACCGACGGGACAGCGCAGGTCCACGTCCACCACAGCCCCGTCCCGGAGAACGTGCTCGCCGCGCTGCCGACCGGGGCGCACGTGCTGATCATGAGCCACGACCACGCGGAGGACTTCGTGCTCTGCGACGCCGCGCTGCGCCGGGACGACCTCGGCTCCGTGGGGCTGATCGGTTCCTCGGCCAAGTGGTCCCGGTTCCGGGTGCGGCTGCGGGAGGAGGGGCACGGCGACGCCGCGCTCGAGCGCATCACCTGCCCCATCGGGCTCCCCGGCATCCCGGGCAAGGCGCCGGCGGTGATCGCCGTCAGCGTCGCCGCCGACCTCCTCCGGGTGCTCGCCGCCTGACCGTCCCCGGAAGCCGCGACCACAGCGCCGTGGCCCTCCCGGGAGCGCGCGGCCGGCTCACCCCGCGCGGGGAGGGCGGACGGGCGGGGTCCCCCTCCCCTTCTCCTCGCCGGGACCGTTGCCGACCGTGACCTCGGCCAGGTCGGTCGAGGTCTGCCCGGCCGAGTCCGTGGCGGTCGCCGAGAGCGTGCGACTGCCGTCGGCGACCGTGGTGGTGTCCCAGGACGCCGTCCACCCGTCCGTGCCGTCGGTGTCGGTGCCCAGGACCCGGCCGTCCACGGCGAAGGCGACCTGGGCGACCGCCACGTCGTCGACGGCCTCGGCGGTCACCGGCACCGTCCCGCTCACCGTCGCGCCGTCGGCGGGAGCGGTGAGCGCGACACGGGGCGGGTCGTCGGCGGCGCCGGCCATCCGGTCCGCCACGTGCAGGCGGACGGTGGGCAGCTGGGCGTAGAGGCGCTCGCCCGGGCACTCGGTGGCCTCGTAGTCGCGGTGCCCGCCGATGACCGGCACAGTCCGCTGCGTCCCGTTGACCGGGTTCGTGTAGGTGACCGTGGCGGCCGGTTCGAGGTCGTGGCGCACGGCCAGCTCGGCGAGCAGCTCCTCCAGGGAGGACACGGCCGCCGGTTCCGGGTCGGCCCCGAACCTGCGGTGGCCGGTGAACTCCCCGAGCAGCGCCACCCCGAGGTTCCCGGAGTTCCAGCCGCCGACGTGGGCGCCGGTCACCATCCGGTCGGTGCCGTCCTCGTGGGCGAAGTCGGCTCCGGTCCCGCCCGCGGCCCCGCACGAGGTACTGGCCGTGCCCGACCACCGGCCCTCGTAGACGATCCCGAACTCGTCGATCAGGTACTGGTAGCCGATGTCGCCGAAGCCCTGATCGACCGCGTGGTAGCGGTAGATGGCGCGCACCGTGGCGGCCGGGTCGGGGTCGTCGTTGGCGGTCGCGGTGTGGTGGACGGTCGTCACCTGGGCGTCGTAGAACTGCGGCGCCCAGAGCTCCTGGCCGGCGGCGTCGTGGCGCAGGGACTCGTCGGCACCCCAGTCGGCGCGGGAGCGGCACTGGCTGCTGTTGAGAGCCTGCGCGGCCCCGCCCGGGACCCGCCCCACGGTGGTCCGGGGCCCGTCGGTGGTGTTCATGGCCACCGCGCGCGGGGCGACGGCATCTGCGGGGATGCCGCGCACCTGGTAGGCCTCGGCGTCGCCGGCGGGGACCAGGCCGCTGGCCCACTGCCCCTTGCTCGTGACGCCGTCCTCCATCAGCGGGATCCACTGTCCCCACCGGCCGTCGTGGCGCAGCCGCACCGCACCGTGCGGCTCGGCGCCGGGTGCCTCCGCGGCGTGCTCCCGACCGGCCGGGACGTCCCACAGGACGCCGACGTGGTCGATGGTGAAGTCCGTGGTCACCTCCCCGGCCCGGACCGGTTCGGCCTCGGCCAGGGTCTCCGGGACGGTGCGAGCCTGCGCCGGCCCGGACCACAGCACGGCCAGCGAGAGCACCAGTCCCGCGACGACGGCGTGCACGATGCTTCTCAGAAGACGACGCATGGGTTCCCCCTGGAGTGACCGGTCGCTGCGGACGGGGCCGGCCGCGCCCTCGGTCCCCTTCCGAGGACCGCGCCCCTGCCCGTGGGACAGTCTGTCCCGGGCGGTGGGCCGGCACAATCCTTCCCGGTTACTGGCCATCGTGTGACCAGTGCTCCGCTCCGGTGACGCCCTCCCGTGGGCCGGCGTGAGGACGTCACCGGCACCCGGAATCAGGCGAGGCAGCCGCCGAGGGCGATGGTGCCGTCGATGGCCGTGATCTGCTGCTGCACCTCCCCGAGCTGCGCCTGGAGACCCTGCACGACAGCCGTCTGGGCCCGGATCGCGTCCTTGTTCTGCTTCTTGGCCGCTTCCAGGCCGCGCAGCGCATCCTGCGCGTCCGTCAGCCGGCCGTCGAGCGTCATCACCTGCTCCTGCAGCGTGCTCAGCCGCGTCTCCGTGGTGCTGACGGCGTCGTCGACCTCGGTGAGTTCGGCCAGCAGAGGAGCGACGCGGGTCTGGGTGCCGAGGATCTCCTGCTCCTTCGCCGTGATCTGCGCGTTCAGGTCCTTCAGCTCCGCGAGGACGGCGTCCATCTCGGCGGAGAGCGCGGCGATCTCGTCCTGCTTCGCGGCGACCGTCCGGTCGGCCTCGTGCGCGGCGTCCTGCAGACCCGTCAGCTCCTCCCGGAGCGCGTCGAGCTCCGCCTGCTGCTCCGCGACGGCGGCGGTGGCGCTCCGGTGCGCCGTCTCGGCGTCCGCGAGCTCGGTCCGCAGATCGGCGAGCTCGGACTCCTGGTCGTCGATCTCCCGCTGGGCGGTCTCCACCCCGTCCACGAGCCCCGGCAGCACAGCCTTCAGGTCGGCGACTTTCTGCTCCTGCGCGGCGACGGCGTTCTCGGCCGTGCTGACCGCGGCCTCCAGCGCCGGCAGGCCCTCCTGCAGCGCGGTCAGCGCGTCCTGCGCCGCCGAGGCCGCCGACTGCGCCTCGAGCGCCGCGGTCCGCAGCGCCGGGAGCCGGTCCTGGAGGTCGGCGATCTCGCCGGTCCTGGTGGCGACCGCCGCGTCGGCAGCTGCCAGCGACTCCTGCAGGGGGGCCGCCTGCTGCTGCAGCGCGGCGCTCTCCTGCTGCTGCGCGGCGAGCTGCTCGTTCAGGACGGTCACCTGCTGCTGCAGCCCGCCCAGGTCGCCCTGCAGGCCGGAGATCAGTGCGGTGGTATCGGTGATCTGCGCGGTGACGGTCGTGAGCTCCGCCTTGTGCTGGGCGATCTGCGCCTCCCGCTCCTTCTTCGTCTGGCCCTCGCCCTTGACGGCCTCCAGGCGGGCGATCTCCTGCTCCAGGAACGTCTTCCGCTCCTGCTCCGTCCGCAGCTCGTCCTGGGCCTTCACGAGCTCGGCCTCGGCGGCCTCGATCGCCGCGCGCTTCTCGCCGAGCTGCTCCTCGAGCACGGCGATCCCGGCGGCGGCGACGGCGATCTTCGCATCGTTCGCGGCGGCGGCGTCCGCGGCGGCCTTCGCGGTGGCCCCGAGGACGGCCAGCTCGGCCTCGGCCCGGGCGATCTGCTCCTGCTGGGCGGTCACGGCCTCGGCGGCGGTGTCCGCGGTGGCCTGCAGTGCGGCCAGGTCGGTTTGGGCTCGGGTGATCTCCTCCTGCTGCTCGGCCAGGGCGCCGGCCGCGCTGTCCGCCTTGCGCTGCGTGTCGGCGAGGACCGCTTCGGCTCCGGTGAGCTCGTCCTGCGCGGCGTCGAGCTGTTCCTGCGCGGCCTGGCCGCCGTCCCGGAGGCGCTGCAGCTCCGCCTCGGCGTCGGTGACGGCGGTGCCCGCCGCGGTCACGGCGTGCGCCGCCTCCGCGGCGGTCGCCTCCAGAGCAGCCAGCTCGGTCCCCGCGGCGTCGATCCGCTCGTGCTGGGCGGCCACGGCGTCGGCGGTCTCCGCGGCGGTCGCCTCCAGAGCAGCCAGCTCGGCCTCGGCGGCGTCGATCCGCTCCTGCACGGCGGTGGCGTCGGCGGTGGCGCCCTCGGCCCGGCCCTCGAGGTCGGCGAGGTTCCGCTCGGCAGTGGCCAGCTGTTCCTGGAGCGGAGTCAGCTCGTCCTGCAGAGCGGCCCGCTGGGTCTCCAGGGCCGCCAGAGCCTCCTCGGCCTCCGACACCGCGGCGGCGGTGGTGGTCAGCTCCGCGGTCAGTCCAGCGATCTCGTCCTCGGCCGCCGTGATGTCGGCGGCGACCTGTGCCTCCTCGGCGTCGAGGGCCGTGAGAGCCTGCTCCCCCGCCGCGATCTCCGCCACGAGCTCCTCGGAGGTCGTCACCAGCGCGGCGCGCTCGGCCTGCAGCGCGGCGATCTGCTCGGCGTTCTGCTTCGCGGCCGCCTTCAGCAGGTTCTGCTGCACCGTTCCCCGGTGCGACAACTGGTTGACGACGCCGTTGCAGACACCGCCCGTCCCGGCCGGCGGTGCGGCGTGCGCCGGCACTGCCACGGCGAGTCCCCCGAAGACGGTGGAGACGGCCAGTGCCGCGACGACACGGCGGGTGCCCTGCGTGCTCTGGCCCCTCGAAGACAGCGTGGATCCACGGAAAAATGACATGTCTGGTCCCCCCAGAGTCGATCGGTCCGCCCCCCACGGGTGGACCCCACCTGGAGTTTGCATCAGTTAACGCAAGTTCATGGCATGACACGGTGGGGATGATGCAAATGCGTCGAGTTGTGACGTCGTGCGGACGCCCATGACACGCGGCGGGGCGCGCCACGGTCAGTCTGCGCCGCGGTCCGGGCGTGCGCTCGCGGCCCTCTGCGACTCCCGGCGGGGACGCGGAGATCCCGCGCCCAGCCACCGGAGCAGCACGAGAGCCCCCGGCAGCGCGGAGATCAGGGCGAGCAGTCCGTAGCCGATCGAGATCGCGAAGCCGGTCTCGGCGGGCAGTCCGTGGGCCATGGCGGCCAGGGTGGTGATCCCCTCCCGCGGGCCCCAGCCGCCCACCCCGACGGGCACGGACATTCCCGCGAGGCCCAGCACGGAGGTCCCCCACAGGTTCGCCAGGGACTCCTGCGGGGCGGTGCGCACGGCGGCCAGCAGGAACAGCCCCTGGTAGCAGGCCCAGGCGAGCACGGACAGCGCCCACACCCCCGCCCGGTCGCGCGCCGGGGCACCGCTCGTCGAGCGCCAGGCGACCGCCCCGAGGCCGAGCGCCCCGAGGCCGAGGGCCGCGGCGAGCCAGCCGCCGACCGCCAGGGCGGGCACGGTGCCCGCCGCGAGGAGCACGGACGTCCCGGCCAGCCGCTCGCCCAGCACGGACCCGCCGGCCCCGGGCCAGCTGTCGCCGCGCCGGCGGCGGCGGAGCACCCGCACCGCGTCCCCGGTCACGCCGCCGGGCAGCAGCAGGTTCACCAGCCCGGACGCCAGGCACTCGCCCAGCGCCTCCCGGGTGCCGATCGGCATGCCCCGGCTGCGGGCCACGAGCCGCCAGCGCTGGGCCTGGGCCGCCGTGGCCAGGAGTCCGGCCCCCAGGGCGAGCAGCACCGTGGCGGGAGTCAGGATCCCGACGGCGCTGCGCACCGCGTCCGTGCCCAGGGCGCGGAACAGCAGGGCGAGCAGCAGGAGCCCGGCCGCCGCCTGGCCGGTGGCGAGCAGCGCACGGAGAACGGGCCGCCGCCGGGTGGGGGCTGGCGGGGTCTCGGCGGGCATGGGCGCAGTCTAGCCACCGCCCGTCGTCGCCCGGATTGACGCGGCGGGCCGGGCCCGCCCACGATGAAGACCCCCGACGCGGAAGGCGACCGCATGGCCCTGGCCCGATCCACCGGTTCCCGCCCCTCGGCGCGCCGGGACGGTGTGCTGGCGTTCCTGGTGCTGGGCGGCGCGCTCGCGGTGCTCCCCGTGCTGTCGGACGCGGAGCTCCCCGTGCTGCTGGCCTCGGGGGCGCTGGGTCTCGGCGTGCTCGGCGCGGTGGTGCGCAGCACCGTGCGCCGCCGCGGTGAGCCCTACGGCCCCGCCGACCGGGTCACCGTGGGCCGCTCGGTGCTCGTCGCGCTGGCCGCCGCACTGCTGCCCGTGGGCCTGGCGCCCGTGCTGGGCCAGGACGCGGGCCGCCCCGCCGAGGCCTGGTGCTGGGCCGTGTTCGCCGTCGCGCTGCCCGCCTGGCTGCTCGACGGCGTCGACGGGTGGGTCGCCCGCCGCACCGGCACCGCCACGCACGCCGGCGCGCGGCTCGACCAGGAGGTCGACGCCGCGCTGCTGCTCGTCCTCTCCGTGGCCGTCGCCGCCCGGCTCGGGCTGCCCGGGGCCGGGTGGGTGGTGCTGATCGGCGCCATGCGCTACCTGTTCCTGCTCGGCCTGCGGGTGCGTCCCGCGTGGCGCCGCGGGCTGCCCTTCTCCTCGTACCGGCGGGTCGTGGCGGGGATCCAGGGCGGGGTCCTGCTCGGGGCGCTGGTCCCGCTCATCCCGCTGCCGCTGGCCGTCACCGCCGTCGCCGTCGCGCTGGTCCTGCTGCTGGTGTCCTTCGGCCGGGACGTCCGGTGGCTGGAGCGGTCGGGGCGCGGGCTCAGCTGACGGGCGGCAGGCCGAGCACGTCCGCGTGCCCCACCGTGGCCCGCAGCCGGCCGCGGGCGCAGTCCACCAGGCGGGTCCGCAGCCAGGCGTGGGCCTCGGCCGTGAGGTCCGGGCGGTGCTCCACGGCGGCGTCCGCCCGGTCGGCGAGGAACCGCTCCAGGAGGGGCCGGGCCCACGCCTGGTCGGAGATCCACCAGGGCGTGGGCGTCACGTCCACGGCCATCCCGTGCTCCTGCAGGGCCTCCGCGGCCAGCCGCACGGCGTCGGTGCCGGCGAGCTCACCGCGGTGCTGGTGGTCCTCGAAGGCGCCCAGCACCGAGGGGTCCAGGTGGTGCGGGGGGTCGAGCAGGACCTCGCCGTCGACGGTCAGGGCGAGGAGCGCCGGGACGCCCTCCGCGGCCAGCACGCGGGCCAGCTCCCGGATCTGCTCCCGGGTGAGCAGGTCGAGCAGCGCGGAGCACGTGACCAGCCGGCGGTCCGCCGGGTGCTCCGCGAGGACCCGGCCGAGCTCCTCGACCCCGGCGAGGACGGGCACGACGTCGGTCCCCTCGGCCCGGGCGGCGGCCACGGCCTGCTCGAGCAGCCCGCGGTCGTGGTCGAGCAGGATCCAGCGCTGGGGACCGGGCAGGTGCCGGGCCAGCCAGGCCCGGTTCGCGCCCGTCCCGGCGCCGAGGTCCACGACGACGACGGGCTCCGTGCCCGGGGCGGTGTCGGTGCCGGACGGCGGGCGCTCCTCCCAGTGCCGGACGAGCCGGGCGATCAGGGGCAGCGAGTCCTCGCGGGCGGCGGCGTCGGCGGGCTCGCGCAGGGCCAGCCAGTCGCCGGCGACGGGACGGTCGGGGGCGGAGTGGTTCGTCATCTCGGTCTCCTGGTGCGCTCGGTGGTGGTGTCGTGGTCGGCGTCGCAGCCGGTGGCGGCGGTGCTGACGTGGTCATCGGCAGTGGTGGTCATCGGCGGCGGCGTGCTCGTCGCCGGTGTCGTGCCCGGGGGCTCCGACGGATCGGGCGGCCGGGCGATCGCGGCGAGGACGTCGCGGGCGGTGTCCTCCCAGCGGCGCAGGCGCTCGCGGCGGGCCAGCGCCGCGGCCCGCCACTGCCTGCGCAGGGCGGGGTCGGTCAGCCAGTCCCGCAGCACCTCGGTCCAGGCGGACGGGTCGGCGGGGTCGAGGGCGGCGCCGGCCCGGGCCCCGGCGGCGGGCGCGGTGGTGGGCCCGGCGCCGCCGGCGGGCCGGTGCGGCGGCGCGCCGTCGAGGGCCTCGACCGCGCCGGTGCCGGCCGCGACCACCGCGGGCACGCCGTGGGCGAGCGCCTCGGTGACGACCATGCCGTAGGTCTCGGCCGTGGAGGGCAGCAGCAGCAGGTCCGTGCGCGCCCACTGCCGGGCCAGCGCGGCACCCCGGAGGGGACCGTGGCGGCGCACGCGTCCCGGGTCGGGGAGCTGCCGGGCCGCGGCGTCCAGCTCGTGGACGTGGCGGGGGTCGCCCTCCGGGCCCACGAGGTCGAGGGTCCAGTCGAGGCCGGCCAGCGGCGCGAGGGCCCGCAGCAGGAGGCGCTGGTTCTTGCGCGGGGTCAGGGACGCGAGGCAGAGCAGTCGCGGCGGGGAGGATCCCGCGGCCACCGGTCCGCGCTCGGCCCCCGGCTCCGCCACGGCGACGCCTGCGGCGCCGTAGCGGCGGCCGAGGTCCCGGGCCGCCCAGGCACTGGGCACCAGCACCCCGGTGGCCGCGGCGAGGGCGGCGGCCTCCCGCCGGGCGAGCTCCGCGGCGGCCGCGGGGTCCAGCCCCGTCTCGGCGGGCAGGGGGAGGTGCACGAGCAGGTGCACGGGCACGCCGGAGCGCACGGCGTCCTCGACCGTCTCCGGGGCGGCGCACCCCACGAGGCCGTCGAGGACGACCGCCCGCCCGGGGGACGGGCCGCCCAGGGCCCGCCGCAGCCGCGACCGGGCGGCGCCGTCCGGGGCGGGCCAGTCCCCCGCGACCGGCACGAGGCGGGCCGGGCGGCCCAGGGCGCCCAGTGCCGCCACGAGCCGGCGGTCGTAGAGCGATCCCCCGGTGGGCCGTCCGCCGTCGTCGGGCACCACCACGTCGAGGCCCGCCCGCACCGTGCTCACCGGGCCGGGACGGGCCCGCCGCGCTCGCTCAGCACGG
The DNA here is from genome assembly GCF_001483755.1 of Kocuria rosea subsp. polaris. Taxonomy (GTDB): domain Bacteria; phylum Actinomycetota; class Actinomycetes; order Actinomycetales; family Micrococcaceae; genus Kocuria; species Kocuria cellulosilytica. The sequence goes on along the minus strand of NZ_LQBK01000004.1, from coordinate 450,410 downwards.
GCAGCTCGAGGGTGTAGGAGGCCCAGGCGTCGGGGTTCTCCCGCAGGGTCACGGCCAGCCGCTCGAGCCCCTCGACGGACGCCGCGCCCGCCGCGAGCCGCTCGGCCACGTACTGGGCGAGCACCTCGGTGGTGGTCAGCCGGCCCGCGAGGTCCGGGTGCTCGTCGAGGTTGCGGTAGCGCAGCCCGTCGAGCACGCCCGTGAGCAGGTCGCCGGCCAGGCCGATGTCCATGACCACCCCGTGCTCGTCGAGGACCGGCCGGGACCAGGTGGCCTCCACCTCGTAGGTGGCCCCGTGCAGGTTCTGGGCGGGGCCGAAGAAGGGGTCCGGCAGGCTGTGGGCGATCATCATGTGGTCTCGGACGGTCAGGGTGAACACGGGGCTCCTCAAGTCGGCGGGGCGGGTCGGTCGTAGTCCACCACGTGGCACAGCACGTCCGGGGCTCCGGCGGCGAGCCGCGCCATGGTGGCCGGCAGCTCCACGAAGGCGGAGCTCCCGGAGAGCAGGGCGTCGAAGCGAGGGTCCCGCAGCGCGTCCAGCGCGGTGGCGAGCCGGTCGGCGGTCGTGCGGCGGGCCCGGCGCGCGGGGGCGACGGCGCCCACCTGGCTGGCGCGGATCTGCAGCCGCCGGGCGTGGAAGTCCGCGCCGAGCGGGACGGCCGGGTCCTCGTCGCCGTACCAGGACAGCTCGATCAGCTCGCCCTCGTCGCCGAGCAGCTCGAGCCCCCGCGCCAGGCCGGCGGCGGTGGAGGAGGCGTGCACCACGACGTCGCACTCCCCCGCGGCGTCCTCCGGCAGCACGTGCTCCACGCCGAGCCGTGCCGCGAGCTCCCCGCGGGACGGCTGCGGGTCCACGAGCTGCAGCCGGGCGAGCGGGAAGCGGGCCAGCAGCGCGGCCGTGCACGCGCCGATCATCCCGGCGCCGACCACGGCCACGCGGTCCCCGAGGCGGGGCGCGGCCTCCCAGAGGGCGTTGACGGCCGTCTCCACGGAGCCGGCGAGCACGGCGCGGTCGGAGGGCACGTCGTCGGGCACGGGGGTCACGGCGGAGGCCGGGAGCACGTAGCGGTCCTGGTGCGGGTGCAGGCCGAAGACCCGCCGGCCCACCAGGTCCTCCGGCCCCTGCTCCACGACGCCCACGGACAGGTAGCCGTACTTCACCGGGCCCGGGAAGTCCCCCTCCTGGAACGGGGCGCGCATCCGCTCGTGCACCCGCGCCGGGACCAGACCGCGGTGGACCAGCGACTCGGTGCCGCGGCTGATCCCGGAGCGCAGCGCCCGCACCAGCACGTCCTCCGGCCCCGGGGCGGGCAGCTCCGCGGTGCGCAGCTCCCCCCGGCCGGGCTCCACGGTCCAGTAGGCGCGGCAGGTCCGGGGCTGCTCCGGGGCGGCGGCGGTGTCGGTCATGCTCCCATTGTGGCGTGCCGGCGGCGGCCCGCCACCGGGCGACCGCCGCGGCAGGCCCGGGCCCCCGCGCGCCCGGCCGGCCACCGAAGCGTGCGGCCGGCCGTGCTCCGCAGGTCAGGCGGTCGGGGCGGGCCCCTCCTCGTGCAGCTCGGCGAGCGCCCGCCGCAGCGCGGCATAGCGGCGGGACCCGAGCCGGCGCCGCCACTGCTCCTCCACCTCGGCGACCACGCCCGCCGCGACCGCCTGGGCGGCCCGGCCGCGCTCGGCGATGGTCACGAGCCGGGCCCGGGCGTCGGCGGGATCGGGCTGCCGCTCCACGTACCCCTCCTCCTCCAGGGCCTGCACCAGCAGGCTGGCCGTCTGCTTGGTGACGCGGGCCTGCTCCGCGAGCTGCACCGTGCGGGTGCCGTCGGGGCCGATCCGCTGGAAGATCCGCGCCTGCGCGTAGGAGAGGTCCGCGAAGCCGGCGGCATGCAGGGCCTCCACCACCCGGATCTCCATGGCCCGGTACGGGCAGTACAGCAGCAGCCCCGTGTTCGTCCCCTCGTCCTCGCGCACTCCCACCCCTTGACACCGTGGCGGATCCCGCCGGAGAATTAAGTCAGTAAACCTGACCATTGTGGGGAGACTACCATGGACCGCACCGCCATCTGGGACGCCGTCCACCGGGAGCGGTCCGCGCTCGCCGACCTCCTCGGGACGCTCGGTCCCGAGGAGTGGGACCACCCCACCCTGTGCCCGGGATGGGCCGTGCGGGACGTGGCGGCCCACGTCATCTCCTCGCCGCAGTTCGGGGTGGCCGATCTCGCCGTCGCCCTGTGGCGCGGCCGGGGGAACTACGACCGCGCGGTGTTCCTGGACGCCCGGCGCCGCGGCCGCCGGCCGGTCGAGGAGATCGTCGCGGACTACCGCCGCCTGGACGGGTCGAGGCGCCGTCCCCCGGGCACGGGGGTGCGGGATCCGCTCCTCGACGTCCTGGTCCACACCCAGGACATCGCCCTGCCCCTGGGGCGGCACCACGCCATGCCCCCGGAGGCCGCCCGCACGGCCGCCGACCGGGTGTGGTCGATCTCCTTCCTGTTCCGGGCCCGCCGGCGGCTGCGCGGGGTGACGCTCACCGCGACCGACGTCGACTGGCGCGCGGGCAGCGGCCCCGAGGTCCGCGGGACCATGGAAGCCCTGCTCCTGCTGCTGACCGGACGGACGGCGGCGCTCGACCGGCTCGAGGGACCGGGCCTGGACCTCGTGGACCCGGGGGCGGGGGCCGTCCGGCGCTCTTGACACCCCGCCGCGGCGGCGAGGACGCTGGTGGAGGCGGCATCCGCCGTCACCTCCCCCGTCCCCCGAGGTGACCCATGGTCCAGCGCATCCTCTTCCTGCACGGGGCCGGACTCCAGCCCGGCCCCGGTGGAAACCCGGTGCTCGAGGCCGTGCGGCGGCAGTGGCCGGACGCGGACCTCGTCGCCCCCGACCTCCCGAGCCCGGAGAATCCCGATCCGGAGCTGTGGCAGGAGGCGATCGGCCGGGCCGTCCGCGCCATCCCGGACGAGCCCTGGGTGATCGTGGGCCACTCCCTCGGCGGGTCCGAGGCCCTGCGCTTCCTGTGCAACCGGATCCCCACGCTGCTGCAGCGCGTCGTGACCGTGGCGGCCCCGTGCTGGTGCCCGCAGCACCCGGACTGGAACGAGCGCGGCTTCGCCCTGCCCCCCACCGTGGGCCGGACGCTCGCGGACCTCGAGATCGTCCTGGTCCACGCCGAGGACGACGACGTCGTGCCCTCCGCCCACGCGCACTGTCTCGCCGAGCAGCTGCCCTCGGCCGAACTCGTGCTGCTCCGCTCCGGAGGGCACCTGCCGACGTCCTGGACGGACCGGGGTCTCATTGCGTGAGGCGGAGCCGGGCGGATCGGCAGAATCGCCTCCGTGCGAGAGCATGGAGGGCATGACCCGATCCCATCCCGTGCCCCGCAGGACCGCCCGCACCCTGGGGACCGCCGCACTGCTCCTGGGCCTCTGCGCCCCGGTCCCCGCCGCCGCGCTCCCCGCCGCCCCGGGCGGCGAGGTCCCCGGGACCACCTCGGTGACCGTCCCCGCCTCCTGCGGCCCGGCGGGCGCCGGATCGTTCGCCGTGGCGAACGGGCCCTCGGCGGAGGACGACCGGCGCGCCCTCACCGCCGCCCTGGACGGGCTGAGCGGGGCCGTGGGCGCGGAGATCGGCCTGCTGGTGCAGGACCCGGACGGCCGCACGGTCCTCGCCCACCGCCCCGATCTGTCCGGCATGGAGGCGAGCCTCTCGAAGGTCCCGCTGGCCCTGACCACCATGCGCCTGGCCGCGGAGCGGGACGGCCGGCTCACCGCGCAGCAGCGGGAGCTGATCCGCAACAGCGTCCACGAGAGCGGCAACGAGTCCACCTCCGCCCTCTACGGCGCGCTCGGCCCCACGGTCTCCGCCATGGAGGCCGAGCTCAACGAGACCTACGACCTCATGGGCGTCAGCTCGACCCGGTCCTCGGGCGGCTGGGGCCACAACATGACCACGGCCTCCGACCAGCTGGCCGTGCTGGGCACGGTGGTCCACGGCGCGGACTGGCTGCCCGAGGAGGACCTCGCCTGGCTGCGGGAGCAGATGCGGCCCAGCCATCCGTCCCAGACGTGGGGCGTGGGCGGCCCCCGCGCGGGCGGGGCGGCCACCACGGACTCCCTCGTCAAGAACGGGTGGCTCCCGGACGCCGGCGGGCAGTGGGACACCCACAGCGTGGGGCGGGCCGCCACGGGCGGGACGGCCCACCACATCGCCGTGCTGGGCTCCGGCTACCCCACCGCGGCGTGCGGCCAGGACGTGGCCACCGCCGTGGTCGAGCTGTACCTCGCGCTCGGGGCCGCCTGAGCTCACGCCGCCGCGTGCGGCGCGCCCCGGCCGGGGTCCACCTGGTGCGGGCCGGCCGCGGAGGGCCGGATGTCGAAGTCGAAGATCGCGGTGGGCAGGTACACCGTGGCGCAGGAGTTGGGGATGTCCACCACCCCGGAGAACCGGCCCTCGATCGGCGCGGCGCCCAGCAGCAGGTAGGCCTGCTCCGGGGAGTACCCGAACTTCGTGAGGTAGTCGACGGCATGCAGGCACGCCCGCTGGTAGGAGAGCTGCGAGTCGAGGTAGCGCTGCTCGCCGTCGAGCGTCACCGAGGTGCCGGAGAAGGAGATCCACTCGCTGTACTGCGGGTCCGTCCTGCCCGGCAGGAAGATCGCGTTCTCCGAGACCCCGTAGGTCTCCATGCCGCCCTTGATGACGTCCACGTGGAAGTCGACGAACCCGCCCATCTCGATGGCGCCGCAGAACGTGATCTCGCCGTCGCCCTGGGAGAAGTGCAGGTCCCCCACGGAGAAGTTCGCGCCGTCCACGAAGACGGGGTAGAAGACCCGGGTGCCCTTGGTGAGGTTCTTGATGTCCTGGTTGCCGCCGTTCTCCCGGGGCGGGGCGGTGCGCGCGGCCTCCGCCGCGACCCGCTCCACGTCGGCGTCGGGGACCCCGCCCAGCAGGGCGTCCGCGGGCTCGGGCGGCAGCGCCAGGGGCGGGACCCGGTCCGGGTCGGTGGCGATGAGCGCCCCCTCGCGCGCGTTCCACCGGGCCAGCAGCTCGGCGGAGGGTGCGGTGCCCATCAGGCCGGGGTGGACGATGCCGGTGAACGAGACCTCCGGGACGTGGCGGGAGGTGGCCGTCTGGCCGCGGAAGTCCCAGATCGCCTTGTAGGCGTCCGGAAAGCGGTCGGTGAGGAAGCCCCCGCCGTTGGACCGTGCGAAGACGCCGGTGTACCCCCAGCCCTGCCCGGCCAGCGGGCCGGAGTCCTCCTGCGGGACGGGGCCGACGTCGAGGATGTCGACGACGAGCAGGTCCCCCGGCTTCGCGCCCTCCACCGCGAACGGGCCGGAGAGCTTGTGCACTGTGGTCAGCGGCGCGTTGAGGATGTCCTCGGCGGAGTCGTCGTTGACGATCGCGCCGTCGAACCACTCCCGGCAGTGCACCCGGAACGTGTCCCCGGGTCGCACGGTCGCCACCGGAGGGATCTCCGGGTGCCACCGGTTGTGCCCCACCAGCTGCTGGTCCTCGAACGGCCGGGACGAGTCCAGGGGAAAGATGAGCTCCGGCATGACGTGCCTCCTAGGCTGCGGTGTGCGAAGTGGTGCTCGGTCGGGGCGCCTCTCAGGGCCGGGGAAGTCTGCGGTGGAGGGGGTTGCCGGTGGTCCGGGCCGCGCCGCGGGCACCGGGCGGGGGTGCGGCGACGACGACGGGCTCGGCGGCGGTGCGCTCGGTGCGCTCGATCAGCCGGGCCGCGGGGGTGCCGGCCCGGGAGAGCCCGGCCGCGCTCATCAGCCGCCGCGCCGGGGCCCCGCAGCCGGGACAGGTGCGCTCGCGCGCGGCGGCGCCCATCCCCAGCAGCTTCTCGAAGACGCCGCAGTCCGGGCAGCGGTACTCGTAGATCGGCATGCGGTGCGCCTCCCGGGAACGCGGGGTCTCTGGACTGTCGACCGTAGTGCCGCGCCCGCGGCCGGGGAAGGGCGGTCGCCGACATCGCCCGGAGATGACGGAGGCGGGTGCGCCGGGCGCCCGCGCCGTGCGGTCCCGGCCGCGGCACGCTCAGGGCCGGTGGGGCTCGACGTTGAGGTTGTGCCGGAAGAGGTTCCCGGGGTCGTAGCGGTCCTTGAGGGCGGCCAGCCGCTGGTGCTTCTCCCGCCCGTAGGCCCAACGCGCCGCCTCCGGGAGGTCGCCCCCGAGCTCGGCGTCCGGGCCCATGAGGTTGACGTACTCCCCGTGCTCGGCGAACGGCTGCATCCCGTTCCGCACCGTTTGGACGAAGCCGGCGAGGAGCTCGTCGTCGGCGGGGTCGTGCCGGACGCCGTAGACCGTCAGCCAGTACCGCGCGGAGCGGTTGGGGAAGGCGGTGGCCTCCTCCGGCACCCGCCCGAACGCGCCCTCGAGGTGGTGGACGTCGATGCCGGCGCCCCGGCACGTGATCCCGGAGGCCAGGCCGGCGAGGACGTCGACGACCTCACCGTCCAGCCGGGAGAAGGGCACGTTCCGCCAGTGGCCGTGCGAACCCCTGGGGAAGGCGCCGTCCCTGGCCCCCTGCCAGGCGAGCCACGGTGTCGGCCCCTTCTCCTCGGCGTCGGGCGGAGCGTCCTCCCGCAGCCCGTCGACGACGTCCAGGCCGGCGGCGTGGTTCTCGGAGGCCCAGCAGAAGCCCACGGTCAGCACCGGCTCGTCGCCCATCCCGGCCCCCGGCGGCGGGATCGCGAAGCTGAGCACCGGGTTCATCTCGTCCGGCAGACCGCGCGACCACTCGGCGAAGGCGCTCAGGGCGTCCCGCCAGTGCGGCCTGCGGTAGTAGAGGTTCCCCGCGAGCACGGCGGAGGGCAGCCGGCGGGCCCTGAAGGTGAAGGAGGAGGCCACCCCGAGGTTGCCGCCGCCGCCGCGCAGGCCCCAGAAGAGCCCGGCGTTCTCCTCCTCGCTGGCGTGCAGGTGGTCGCCGGCGGCGGTCACGACGTCGGCGGAGTCCAGGTTGTCGAGCGTCAGCCCGTTGCTGCGGGTCAGCCAGCCCATGCCCCCGCCCAGGGTGAGTCCGGCCACGCCGGCGGCGCCGACGAGGCCGCCGGGGACCGCGAGACCGTGCCGGACCGTGGCACGGTCGAGCCCGGCGACCGTGGTGCCGGGGTCCACGCTCACGAGCTGGTTCGCGGGGTCGACGACGACGCCCCGCAGCCGCCCCAGGTCCAGCACCAGGCCACCCTCGACCGTGCCGTGGCCCGCCACCCCGTGTCCACCGCCCCGCACCGCCAGCGGCAGCCGCGTGCGCTGCGCCGCGGCCAGGACGAGGTCGATGTCGCCGACGTCGCCGGCTCGCACGACAGCCCGGGGGCGGACGTCGACCAGGCCGTTCCAGACCCGGCGGGCCCTGTCGTAGTCGGGGTCCCCCGGCTCGACCAGTCCCCCTGTGAGGCGGTCCCGGAGTTCCCGGAGCGCCCTGGCCGTCCCGTCGCCCGGCGCACCGTGATCGGTGGTGCTCATGGCTCCCGCTCCTGCGCGAAGAATGTGTCGGCCCGGAGGCAGATTCTAGTCCGCCCGGCGCAGGGCGCCGCGAAAGCCCTTGTCACACCTGCATAACTCCGGGCCGGGCGTCAGAGGCCGCCCGCCTCGTCCGCACCGGCCGCCGGCACGGACCCGGCCGCCGGAGCGGCCGCGGCGGCACCGGCGGCCTCCTCCGGACCGGCCGCCCCGGCCGGTCCGGCCGGGTCTGCGGCCTCGCCGGCGTCGGCGGTGGCGCCGGCCGCCGCCGTGGGCGCCGGGGTGTCCGGCTCCGCGTCCTTGTCGTTCGGGATCCCGTCCCCGTCGCGGTCCGGATCCTCCTCGTTGCGCAGGCCGTCCCCGTCCAGGTCGGGATCGACGACGTCGGGGATCCCGTCCCCGTCGATGTCGTCGTCCAGCTCGTTGGGGGTGCCGTCGTTGTCGATGTCGGGGTCCTCCGTGTCGAGCGTCCCGTCCCCGTCGGTGTCCCGCACCGCGTCGGGAACCCGTGGCGCGACTCCCGGTTCCAGCTCGGGCTCCGGGTCGGGGACCGACACGGGGTCGGGGACCGTCACCGGGTCGGGGACCGTCACCGGCTCACGGTCCGGCGCCGGCACGGGCTGCTGCCCGGGGGCCGGCACGGCAGGGGGCAGCGCAGGGTCCACTCCGGCCGGCGGGGCCGGAGCGGGGACGACGGGGTCGGCCTCCACGGGAGCGGCGGAAGGAGCGGACACCACCGGGGCCGCCGGTGCCGGCGGGTCCCCCACCGGCCGCCCCGGCCGCTCGGTGGTGCCGTTCTGCTCGTGCTCCGCCCGCTGCGCGGCGTCCGCCTGCTTCTTCGCCGCCTCGGCCCGCTTCGCCGCGTCCGCCCTCTTCGCCGCCTCGGTCTTCCGGGCCGCCTCGGCCTTCTTCGCCGCCTCGGCCCTCTTGACCGCGGCCGCCTTCTCGGCGGCCTTCGCCTGCTTCTTCGCGACCTCGGACTTCTGCGCGGCCTGCGCTCTCTTCGCGGCCTCCGCCTTCTTCGCGGCGTCGGCCTTCTTCCGGGCGGCCTCGGCCTTCTGCGCGGCCGGGTCCTCGACCGCGTCCGGCACGGGAACCTCGAGGGAGTACTTGCTGCGGGAGGCGGGAATGACGCGCATGCCGTCGACCCAGTCGAAGGACTGGGGGTCGACCGCCTGGCCGTCCACCCAGGTCTCGAAGTGCAGGTGCGGGCCCGTGACCCGGACGCCGGTGGCACCGACCGTGCCGAGCTGCTCGGAGGCGGCGAGCCGGTCACCGGTCCGCACCTGGACGTCCTCGAGGTGGTTGTAGGTGGTCCTGATCCCGTCCGCGTGGGTGACCTCCACCCGGTTGCCGCCCCAGACGTCCCAGAACACGGCCGTCACCACACCGTCGAGGGCGGCGACGACCGGCAGTCCGGGCGCGGCCGAGACGTCGGTGCCGTTGTGGAACTCGCGCCCGCCGCGGTCGGGGGCGATCCGCCAGCCGAACTGCCCGCCGGGCAGCACGGCGCCGGGCCGGGTCGGCGCGATGATCGTGTTGACGGGCAGCTCGCCCTGGTACAGCTTCGGCGCCTGCCGGCCCGGGCGCACGGTCGACGCGGACTCGCGACCGCCGTCACCGCGCCCGGTCCCGGCCCGCCAGGAGCCCTTCCCCTCGCCGCCGTCCCGCACGGGCGAGACGGCGCGGTCCTCCCGCACCGGGCGGGCCGGAGGGGCCTCCTGCTCCTGGCCGGCCGCGAGCAGGCTCCACCGGCTGTTCGAGTGCTCCGCCCGCTCCGCGGAGGCCGCCGGGGCGCCGAAGGCCGAGGTCCCCCGGTCCTCGCCGGCCTCCGGTGCGATGCCCGCGCTGACGGCCACGCTGACGGCCACGAGGGCCGAGAACGCGGTGAGGGCGGTGACCGGCGAGGACGCGCGGTGGCGCAGACCGGTGGGAGCAGGGCGGCGAGAGGAGTCGCGGGGCATGACGGTGTTTCCCCCAGGATGTCGCGGACGGCGACGAGAAGATCGTGCAGATGATCGGGGCGCTGTCGCCCCGCGGCATCAGCTTAAGTGAACAACCGGTCGTGACCGAGGGATCCGCCGTCCCCTCATCGGCGCCTTGTCACACGACGACTTTATGCAAACGCAAACTCTCTCGCCCCGGGCGGAGCGCTCCCGCGCGGGGCCCTCACGGACGAGAGCCACCGGGAGGAACGGTCAGTAGGGCCCGGACCACCCGTCGTCGAGCAGCCCCCGGACGTAGGCGGCCTGGCCGAGGTGCTGCGCGGCGTCGTCGACCGTGCTGACCAGGCGCACGCCGCGGGTGACGGGCGGGCTCCAGGACCGGTCCACCACGTCGTCGAGCTGGGCGTCGGTGAGCCCGTGCACGTAGGCCACGGTGCGCTCGACCACCGCGTCGAGGTAGCCCCGCAGCACGTCGGGGGACGCCACACGCACCCGCGCGACGTCCTCCGGGCCGTGGCCGAAGCCCATGGAGGAGTCGGGGAGGTCGAGGCCGAACCGCCCGCTCCAGCCCTCCGCGGTCCACACCTCCTCGGCACCGGCGAGCCGGGCTACCTGCGCGTCCTGCTGGCGGGCCGCGTGCCACACCAGCCAGGCCACGGAGTTCGCGGTCCCTCCCGGCATGGTGTTCAGCACCTCCGGCGAGATGTCCTCGAGCACGTGCTCGGCCACCTGGGACGGGCGGCGGGCGGCGTCCTCGAACAGGTCCTGCGGCGTCATGGTGACCACTCCTTCCGTTCCCGAAGGGCCGGACCAGCCCCTGCCGCCGAGCCTACGGCCCCGGGGCTCCGTGGAGCGCCGCCGGCGTGCTGCGGCGTCCCGGCCCCTGCGGCGGGCAGGTCAGCGCGTGGTTGGCCGCAGCACGCGGGCGACCGTGAACGCGGCCAGGACCACCACGGCCGTCATGACCAGCGCCGTCCAGTGCATGCCCGCAGTGAAGGCCGCGAAGGCGGCCTCCCGCACGGCGGGACCGAGCGCCCCCGCACCCTCCGCGATCTCGACGGCCCCGCCGAGGGTCTCGTGCGCCGCTGCGGAGGAGCCGGGCTCCAGCGCCGTGGGCAGATCGAGGTGACGCTGGTAGAACGCGGTCAGCAGCCCGCCGAGCACGGCCGTGCCCAGCACTGCACCGACCTCGTAGCCGGTCTCCGAGATCGCCGAGGCGGCCCCGGCCTTGTGCGGCGGCGCGGCCGTGAGCACCAGGTCGTTGGAGAGCGTCTCGGCGAGCCCGATGCCGGTGCCGACCAGGCAGAAGGCCATGAGGACCACCACGGCGCCGGCGGTCGCGGAGAGATCGGCGAGGGCGACCACGAGGAAGCCGGCCGCGGACAGGAGCATCCCCGCGGTGATCACGGTCCGCGGGCTCAGCCACTGCACGGCCCGCACGGCCAGGAAGCCGGCGAGGACCGTGAGGACGAGGCCGGGGACCATGGTCAGGCCGGCGCTCATCGGGTCCAGGCCGACCACGAGCTGCAGGTACTGGGTCAGCATGAACAGGAACCCGTAGAGCCCCACGTTGCCGAGCACGTTGACGGTCACCCCGCCCCGGAAGCCCGGGAGCCGGAACAGGGCGAGGTCGAGCATCGGGTGCGCCAGGACCGCCTGGCGCCGGACGAAGAGCACACCGGCCAGCACGCCGAAGGCCGCGCTGAGCAGGCCGTGGAACAGCTCCCCGGAGGCCGTCGCCGCCTTGACGCCGTACACCACCGGGGTCATGGCCAGCATGGCGAGCAGCACGGAGGGGACGTCCACGGGCCCGGGCCGGGGGTCGCGCGACTCCGGCACCAGGACGGGGCCGAGCACGAGCAGCGGCAGCAGCACCGGCACGGACATCAGGAACACCGAGCCCCACCAGAAGTGGTTGAGCAGGAAGCCGCCGACGATCGGCCCGAGCGCGGCGCCGCCGCTGAAGCCGCCGGCCCACACCGCGATCGCGATCCGGCGCTGGCCCGGGTCCAGGAAGATGTTGCGCAGCAAGGACAGGGTGGCCGGCATCAGCATCGCGCCGAAGAGCCCCATCGCGGCCCGCCCGGCCACCAGCAGTTCGGCGGTGGGCGCGAAGGCCGACGCCGCGGAGACGGCGGCGAAGCCCGTGCCGCCGATCAGCAGCAGCCGCCGGCGGCCGATCCGGTCCCCCAGGGACCCCATGGGGATGAGCAGGCCGGCGAGCACGAGGGGATAGACGTCCACGATCCACAGCAGCTGCGCCCCGGTGGGGTGCAGCGCCTGGGAGATGGTGGGCAGCGCGAAGCTCAGGGCCGTGTTGTCGACCGACACGAGCAGGACGGGCATCATCAGGACCGCGAGCGCGGCCCATTCGCGCGCACCGGCCGTGGGGCGGGGCGTCAGCAGAGTGGTCATGGTTCACCTCCGGGGAAACGGATCGGGATCGGACAGCCGCATTAACTGTACCGTCTAGACGGTACAGTTATGGACGAGCTGGCACAATGGGCACCACGTCCGATCCAGGGAGGTCTTCCTCACATGTCGCGCCCACCCGTGGCCCGGGACAAGCTCCTGGCCGCCTTCGAGCAGATCGTCCTCGACGACGGCGAACGAGCCGCGACCCTCGACGCCGTCGCCGCCGCCGCCGGCGTGTCCAAGGGGGGCCTGCTCTACCACTTCCCGCACCGCCAGGCCCTCGTGGACGCGACGCTGCAGCGGCTCGAGGAGCTCATGCGCCTGGACCTCGAGGCCATGGCGGCGGCGCCGGACGGGGCCGCCCGCTACTTCCTCGTCACGTCCCTGTTCGAGGACAGCCGGCTCGACCGGGCCCTGATCGTGGCCTCCCGGCTGGTCCAGGCCGGGGACGAGAACGCCCGGGCCGCCCTCAAGCGGCTCGAGGAGGCGTGGTACGAGCTGATCCTCGCGGACGTGGGGGACCCGGTGGTGGCGACCGCAGTCCAGCAGATGGGCGACGGGCTCTACCAGAACGCGTCGATCGGCCTGCTGCCCGACGGCAGCGCGCAGCGGCACACCATCCTGGAGAACCTCCTGGCCGCGGTCGACCGGCTCAGCCCGCGGCCCTGAGCTCCCGCTTCAGCTCCGCGCCGCGGCTGCGGCCGTGCGCAGCGCCACGAGGATCCGCTGCCGCGTCTCGACCCGGCGGTGGCCGTTGCGCAGCGAGGGGTGCGGCACACCCAGCACGGGCAGCAGCCGCGGCGGATCCTCGACGGTGAGCAGCCGCATCATCCCCGTGAGCGCCGGGGCCCCGAAGGTCACGACGACGCGCAGCTCCGGCAGCGAGCCGACCAGTTCCCGCAGGGCCGGTTCCGCCTCGACGAGGTCCTCCGCCCTGGGCGGCCGGTGCCGCCCGTCCGCGTCCCGCAGCGCCCAGGGCACCACGTTCCAGCGCAAGTAGTCGCCGCGGGCCAGCCCGGACTCCTCCCGCAGCGCCTTGAAGACCCGGGCGGTGGGATCAGGGTTGTCCTCGGAGCTGAAGCCCCGCTCCCCGGCCGCCACGGTGGCCGGCCCGGGCGCCTCCATGAGCACGAGCACCCGGGCGCCGGTGCCGCCGCCGTCGGGATCGGCCCACGGCACGAACCTGCCGCCGCTGCGCCAACTCCGGACCAGGGCGTTGAGCGGGGCCACGTGGGGCTCGTCCACGCGGGCGCGCTTGCTCGTGATCGGAGTTTCCGCTGAGTTTTCCGAATTCAAGTCGTTATCCCATCCATCAACAAACCGACAGGCAAACAGAATTCTGTTCCATTCTTTTTCTACCGCCTGGTGTTCACACCTTCGTGACTATGAAACATGCTGTCACATGCGGTGACGCGCCTACATTAATCCGCATCAGCTTGTTGTGAATTCTTTCGCTCGGGCCCGGAGGATTGCCATGCCGCAGCACACCGAACGTCTCGCAGAAGTAGGTCCTATCGATCCGAGGACCGGTTTTCCGTTCTGGTACGAGGATTCCACAGGACTCCGACTCGAACTGGTCTGGGCGCCCGGGGACGACTTCGCGCCGGTCGTCATCGATCCGGAGGAGAGCGGACCGCTGCGCGACGTCGGCGCGTTCCCCGCAGAAGCCTTCTACCTGCTGGCCGAGACGGAGCTCGAGGCCGGTGCCGGAGCCCGCACGGCCCGGATCCGGGTCGTCCTTGCACTCGAGGCGACGTTCACCACCGAGGGCGTGACCGACGGTCAGCAGATCGTCTTCGGCAGGGTCCGATTCCGGGTCCGCGACGGCTTACCGGACACGACGTACACGCTCACCCACCCCTACGGCACGGTCGAGGCGATGACCGACGACCGGGGACGCGTGACCGCCACCGAGGACATCGGGCTCACTCCCCTGGATTTCACCGGCGCGCTGGACTCCTCCATCGCCCCCTTCCTGCGGTGGACGGCCGACCCCGTGCTTCCCGCGACCCATGTCGGGGACGGAGCCACGGAGCACACCGTCACGGGCAGCCCGCTCGGCACGAACTTCGCCCTCGTCGAAGGACCCGGAGTCGCTTCCGCCGGGGGTGAGCCGGACCCGAACGACCCCACGAACCCGGACAAGGTCTACACCGACCGGTTCGTCCTCCAGGGACGGGTCGCCACCGTGAACGGGGCCGACGTCCCCCGGGCCGTCTACAGCCGCACCGCCGCGGGCGACGCAGTCGTGGACGTGTTCGCCCGATCGGTCCCGGGCCAGCAGTTGCTGATCACGGCGCCCGGCCTTTCCGACACCTCCATGCAGGGTGGGGCGACCCGCAACTACGTCGCCCGGGCCGATGTCGGGACCACCGTGCCCGCACGGGTGACCGTGACCAACCTGACCGATCCCCTCCCCCTGCCTGCGACCGCCGACGTCGTCGACGCCGTGGAGATCACCCAGGCCGACTACGACGCCGCCACGCAGACGCTCACCGTGGCGGCCGCCTCGAGCGACCAGCAGAGCCCGCCGACGCTCACCGTGTCCGGCCGCGGCGGCTTGTCCGGCCCTGTCGGCGTGCTGTCCGGCGTCGACGCGCCGCCTCCGGTCATCACCGTCGAATCCGCCGCGGGCGGTTCGAGCACCCGCACCGTCAGGATTGTCGGCTGAGCCGGTCTGTCCCACTCCCCCACACCACGCCACACCACACCACACCAGCAAGGGAACATCATGGACTACACACTGGCTGGCCAGTTCCTCGAAGCCTGCGACTGCACCGTCATCTGCCCCTGCTGGGTCGACGACGACCCGGTGGGAGGCCACTGCACCGGGTTCATCGCCTGGCAGATCGACGAGGGCGACACCGCCGTCGTGGACGGCATCCCGGTGGGGGGCTGCACGGTGGTGAGCGTCGCCACCCACGGGGGCAACCGCCGCGACACCAACAGGACCACCACGATGCTCTACATCGACGTCCCCGCTGAAGGGAGGACCTCTGCGGACACGACCAAGCAGTACCGTGCTCTGGTCGATCTCTTCAGCGGCCGCTTCGGCGGCCCGTTGAGCGATCTCGCCCAGGTGAACGGCACCGTGGTGGGTGACTGCCGTGCGAGCATCTCGCTCAGTCCGCCCGAAGAGAGTGATTGGACGGTAACGGTCCGTCCCTCCGGAGACGCGTCCGGGACCGCGTTCGTCGAGGCCAAGGGGAGTCCCAAGATCTTCGACGCCCAACGCGGGAACAAGAAGCCCCTCATCCTCGAGCACACCGCCATCTCCTACGAGCTGAGCGCCTCCGGACCGGTCGAGGCGCAGGACGGCGAACGTCTCGTCGTCAACGTCGGCGCACTGCCCGGAGGAAACCTCGAGGTCACCGGCCGGTCCGGGATGCGCGGGGCCTTCCACTACGACCACTACGACCACTCCGCCGACCAGCCGGCCGCGGCGGGAGCAGCCGACGCTGACACCACCGCAGGACGGTAGGCGTGGCTGCCACCTCCTCCGTCTCTCCTGGCGCAGCTGCCCGCCACCGCAGCATCGATCGGGAGCTCGTGGCACTGGGCGTGCTCGTCGTGGCGGCGGCGTCCTGGGGCCTGCTGTTCCTCGTCCATGACATGGTCGGCCACGGGGCGGAGCATGTTCTCGCCGACAGCGCGGGAGCCTCCCACGCGGCCGACAGCCCCCACGCGCGGCACGGGAACACAGCCGTGACTCCTCCGCCCGCGCTGGTCGGCGGAATGGTCGCCATAGGCGGATGGGCACTGATGGTGGTCGCCATGATGCTGCCCCCGGCTCTGCCCCTGCTGCAGACTCTCCGGCGGCTCGTGTCCCGGCAGCCCGACCCGTGGCGGCTGACCGTGCTCGGCGCCATGGCGTTCGTCGGCGCGTGGACGGTCGTCGGAACAGCCGTCGTCGCCGGGGACCTCGGCGTCCGGGCGCTGGCCGAGCACAGCTGGCCGGGCGCGGACCCCCGGTGGGTGACGGCGGGGGTGCTCGTGCTGGCCGGCGTCTATCAGTTCACACCACTGAAGGATCTCTGCCTGCGCGGGTGCCGCAGCCCTCGCAGTTTCGTGCTGGCCCACTGGCAGGGGCGGCGCTCGCCGGGGACGGAGACGGTGGCGCTGAGCGGCGCCTACGCCCTGTCCTGCATCGGCTGCTGCTGGGCGCTCATGCTGATCTGTTTCGCGGTCGGCACGGCCGCCCTTCCCGTCATGGTGGCTCTGGCCCTGGTCATGGCCGCCGAACGCCTCGTGCCCTGGGGGCACCGCCTCGTGCGGCCGTCCGGGCTCGTGCTCGTCGTCCTCGGTGCCGTCACAGCGCTGGCCGCTGCGGCTCCCGCCATCCCATTGCTGTAGGAACCGCCCGCCGCGCACGGGCCGACATCGGAGATCGCCATGCTACCCATCGACAACACTTTCCGTACCTACGACGTCGTCGCCATGTCCCTCCCGATCGTCTACTCCGTGGAGGGCGACCACGATCCCAACGGCCTGCTCTACACGCTGAGGGTGTACGAGCCACTCCTGAAATGGGCGAAGGAACAGTGGGACAAGGACGACGAGTACCTGCCGAGGATCCACCGCAACTCCCAACTCATGGAGACGGTGGTGGACGGCATTCCCCGCTACCTGCGCATGAGACAGCTCCTGGCGCAGTCCACCGAGGACGGAACCCCCTTGGACAGCGGGGGCGAGGACGTCCGCTATCTCCTCGACGACCGGGGAAGCGACGAGGAGGTGTTCGGCCGGGAGGAGCACGACCGGCGCGAGCGGCGCCCTCATCCCAAGCACCTCACCATCCGGCAGAACTACCGGGCCACGGTCGACGAACTGGTGCACGCGCTGCGCGAGCTGACCGGCGGACGGATCACCAGGCTCGTCGCCGACACCGGCACGCTGCAGAAGTGGCGTGCTGACTGGTCGGCCCAGCTGGACTCGGCCGAGGCCGGCATCCGGCGCCGGCTGCAGGAGATCAACGACGAGTGGCCGGCCATGCTGGCGCAGTACCGCCTGGAGCGTCCCGGCTCCCGGCTGAGTGACGACGACATCGCCCGACTGCTGCGCAACGACCACGATGATCCGGCGAACTGGCATCGGGGCAAGGACGCCCCGGACTATGCGTGGTTCAACCCGTTGCGGCCGATCCCTCTGGTCCGACCCCTGGTGCTGCGGGCCTGCCGCGGTGAACAGCTGGAGGTCCACTTCGAGAACAGCATCCGCGGCCGTGAGGTCGGGCTGCACGTCCAGGGAGACGGCCTGGCCGGAACGCGCCCCGACGGGAGCAGCGGCAGCGGGGTCCGTTACGGCGACGGTGCCTGCGTGGGCGACAACGACCCCACGACGGTCCCCTACAGGCACAGGATGATCTACCGGTGGACGTGCGCTCGCGAGGGCGTGTGGCCGATCAACGACCTGGGGGACGTACGGGGCACCGACCGCGGGACGAACAACCACGGCCTCTTCGCCGCCCTCGTCGTCGAGCCGGAGCACGCCCGGTGGTACGACTCCGAGACCGGGAGCCGCCTCGACAACACCGACCACGGCGACGGCCTTTATGTCGACGTCGTGCCGCCGCAGGAGCACGGGCTTCGGGAAGGGACCGTCACGGCTCCTCCTCCATGTCACAAGGAGCACTGGGGCGGGCCCGAGGCGGAGCACCGCCACCACTGCTCCCCGGACAACCGGTGCCGGACCTGGCGGGAGGAGAACTTCGTCGACTTCTACCACGACAAGGACAGGACCGACCAGTTCGCCGGCAACTGCAGCTTCCGCGAGTTCACGGTCTTCTTCCACGACGAGACGGAGACCCACAGCGGTATCCCGCACCCGCTTCCCCACTCGGCGATGCCGTTGTCCTACCGGGCGGAACCCATGCACAACCGGCTGCCCTACCGTCTCCGGAAGCGCCACCGGCTGGGCACGTCCTGGGTCGAGATGCGCGCTGAGGACGACGACATCGACCACTCCGCTGTCGAGATCACGCTCGACAGGACGCTGGGCGAGGAGTTCTGGGTCGCCAAGGACCACCGTGCCGCCGTCCCGGACGTCGCGCACCTCGAGCCGTACGCCGAGGAGCGCAAGAGGGGTTTTCTCGAGCGCGTCTCCGGAGAGGAGCAGCACCACAGCGCCTGGCTGTTCGGCGAGTCCGTGACCCCCACGCTGCGCGCCTACCGGGGCGACCCCTGCCGGGTGCGCCTGGTCCACGCCGGCGTCAAGGAGACCCACGTCTACCACCTTCACGTCCACCAGTGGCGTGCCGTCCCCCAGGACACCGCGAAGCCGTCCGAGTGGAGGCCCGGTGAGCCCCGTGGTTCCCAGCTGCTGGACTCCGTATCCATCGGGCCTCAGACCGCCATGACCATCGACCCGCTCTACGGATCCGGCAGCCGCCAGCATGCCGTGGGCGACATCATCTGGCACTGCCACCTCTATCCGCACTTCCACCACGGCATGTGGGGGCTGTGGCGCAGCCTGGACCGCGAGGTGACCGGGGACCTGGCCTATCCGGACGGCACCCCGTGCGCCCCCCTCGTGCCGCTGCCAGGACGCCGGCCTCCGGTCTCCGACCGCGAACAGCCGGGCTTCCCGTGGTTCATCGACGCCACGTACCCCCGCAAGTCGCCGCCGCCGCCCGTCCTTGAGGACGACCACAAGGACTGGCGCCGCAGCATACTGCGCATGCCCCAGCACTCGCCGCAGGAGCTGAAGGCCTTCGCCCCGGGGTGCGTGGAGCGGAAGAAGCGGGGCGCCCTCTTCGTCGACCTCGACGACATGGCCAGGAGATGGAACGACAAGGCGGAGGTTCCCGAGAGGAGGGTCATCAGCTACGACATCGAGATGGGTTCCCGCCGGATGACCTACAACTCCGCAGGCTGGTACGACCCCATGGGCCACCACTACACGTTGCGGAACGTCGAGGTCGCACGCCTGGACGAGCGGGGCGACCCGGACGGGGAGCCGGTGTCCTTCACGGAGGGGATTCCCCTCGACGGGGACGGCGAGAGCGGTGTGGACGCGTTCTTCCCGCGGGCCAACCACGGCGACGTCGTAGAGCTGCGGCTCTACAACACGGTGGAGTCCTTCCCCCCGGACCACTTCGACCTTCCCGCGCACCCGGTGGAGTGCGGCCTGCACGTGCACCTCGTGAAGTTCGACGTCCTCGCAGCGGACGGCTCCGCCAGCGGCTGGAACTACCTCTCGGGGGCCAGCTCGCCCGAGGTGATCCGCGATCACGGAGGCGATCCGGCAACCAACTTCTCCCTGCACCGCTGGGTGGTGGACGAGGAGTTCGGGACGTGCTTCTTCCACGACCACCTGCTCGCCAACTTCCGGCAGAAGCGGGGCCTGTTCGGCGCACTCGTCGCCGAGCCCAACGGCACCCGGTGGTACCTGCCGGACCAGAAGACCCCGGCCTGGGTCGGTTCGCAGGCCGTCGTGGTCCCCCGCGGCCCGGACGGGGACGGCAGGCCTAGGAACTCGGGCATCGAAGGGTCGTTCCGTGAGGCCGGCCTCGCTCTCGGCGACTTCGTACCCCTGAACCGCCCGCGGGGCGCCCGGGCCAGGCCACCGGAGGTCCTCGGCCGCGACGACGAGCCGCTCAACGAGCCGAACCAGCTCGGCGGCGACGACGACCCCGGTGTGATGGGCGTCAACTACCGCTGCGCCCCGCTGGAGTACCGGGGCAAGGACCCGTCCGAGTGGTTCAGCTCCAACCGCTCGTCGGCCGATGTCGACGCCCTGGAACGCCAGGTCTTCGCGGACGCCGAGGCCGAGCACAGAGCGCTCGACGAGGCCAGGGTCCGCACCCGCCCGCTCGACCATCCGTGGATGTCCGCGGCCGGGCAGGAAACGGGCGGCGGACAGGACGAGCGGCACGGCGAGGACCATGACGGGTGCACCCCCCACTGGCCGGTGCCGCCCAAGACGAGCGGGGACCCGGACACGCCCGTGATCTACACCTATCCGGGGGAACGGTTGCGCCTCAGGCTCCTGCAGGGGTCGCACGAGGAGCAGCACAGCTTCATGCTGAACGGCATGCGCTGGCGCAAGGACTGGCAGAACCGGCGGTCGCCACTGGTGAACCAGCAGACCATCGGCATCTCCGAGGCCTTCACCGTGGACATCGACCCGGCGGACGCCAGTCCCTACGGGATCGGCGACCACCTGTGGCAGTTCACCGTCATGGACGACCTGTGGCTGGGGTGCTGGGGCCACATCCGGTCCCTGCCCCCCACTCTCGACAGCTTCCGCCACCATCTCCTTCCCCTGCCGCCCGTCACCGGGGCCGAGCCGGACGGAGCAGAGGAGCACGGGGAGAGCGCTCCGAGGCAGCCCGTCGTGCCACCCAGCGGGGAGGAGCTCGAAAGAACCCTGGAACGGCTCCGCAGCGCGCAGGCTTCCCGGTTCGGGCGCCGGCGGCCGAACCGGGGACCGGACGGGAAGTGGTCGGCGGACGAGGTGCGGGAGTACGTCGTCGTCGCCCAGCGCCACGAGCACGGATACGCCGCCCATGCGCTGACCGACCCGTGGGGACTCATCTACCGAGCGGCCCAGCACGCCGTGCCCGAGAAGGATCGGGAGGGGCGGGAGACCGGCAACCTCCGGGCCGCGGGAGTGGACCCTTCCGGCCAGCCCCTGGTCCTGCGCGCCCATCCCGGGGAGTGGATCAAGGTCACTCTCATCAACGAGGTGCTGCTGCCCGAGGAGAATCTTCCGGGACAGAACTACTCCGTCCGGGATCCCCAGCTGCCCGACTTCGGCCCGGAAGTGAGCCCGCCGCGCCTGCCGGTCGAGCACCGTGACCATCTCGGCTATCCCGACCGCAGGACGGTGAGCCCCCGCGTGTCCCTGCACCCCAGCCTGCTCCTGTACGACGTGGTCAGCGACGACGGCTCCTACGTGGGCCTCAACCACGACAGCACCGTGGCCGCCCTCGACGTGGACGGCACCGCCCACGTGGTCCACGGCGACGAGGCCGCGGCCGGAGCCGTGGTCCACCGCACGGATCATGGGGTCGGGCACAGGGACCCGAACTGGCGGGAGTACTGGTGGTACGTCGACGACCTGCTGGCGCCACAGCCGGACCGGAAGCCGGACGAGTCGAAGAGCCCCCGGCCGGGACAGGTCTGCTATCTCTTCGACATGGCCGACATCCGCAACCACCGGCACCACGGCCTGATCGGGGCTGTCGTCGTCGAGCCCCGCGACGTGGTCCCCGTCGACCGCCACGACGAGCGCACGGAGCAGTGGGTCGGCCCGCACGTGCACGTGAAGTGCCAGGGGGAGATCGTCGGCCAGGAGCTCGTGCTCTTCCTGCAGGACGGGCTGCGCCACTTCATCAACGGCGACGTCGACCTGCCCATGCCGGACATCTCGCCCAGCGATCCTCCCGTCGACGTGGGACAGAAGGCGATCAGCTACCGGTCGCCGCTGACTCCGCACCACAGGCCCATGGCGCTGCCCAACCTCACGGCCCCGATCATCGAGGTCCGCGACGATCTGCCGATCTGGTGGCGGCTGGTGTGCGCGGGTGACAAGCCCCGCAACCACACCTTCACCGCCCACAACTTCGCGTGGGACACCGCGCCGTGGGTGCGGAAGCAGAAGAACTCCAGCCCGGAGTCCGGATCGGTCACGGCGATCTGCGCCGGCTTCGTCCAGGACCTGGTGATGACCCCGGAGACCAGGTGGGACCCCGGGGACCACGCCTACCGCAGCGGCGCCTTCCGTTGGGCGGTCGGCCAGGGCATGTGGGGCATCCTGCGCGTCGAGGACCGGGAGGACCGGTGATCCATCCTCCCGGCAGGGCTTCCGCCCCCCGGTGAGCACCGGCCCTGAGCACGCCGCCCCGGCCGGACGGGCCGGGGTCCGTCAGTCGCGGGGCAGCGGACGGACGTGCTCGGGCCGGAGGCCGATGCCGATGGCCCGTCCGGTCAGGTGGGGCAGGAACGGCAGCGCCCGCACCACGCCCAGCGGCACCGGCGGCCGCGGCGCCTGCCCGGGCCGGGAGGGGACCAGCCGGCGGGCCAGCACAAGCTGGAACAGCTGGGTGACGCGCGCCGGCCACGCCCGCCGCCGCTGCACCCGCGCGAGGTCCCGAGCCCGCACCCCGCCGTGCAGCAGGCGCGGGCCGAGGAGGTTCGCCGCGGCCACCGCGTCCTGGATCGCCAGGTTGATGCCCACGCCGCCGGCCGGGGACATCGCGTGGGCGGCGTCGCCGAGGAACAGCACCCCGGGCCGCCACCAGCGGCGCAGCCGGTCCACGCGCACGCGCAGCAGCTTCACCTGCTCCCAGTCCTCGATCGCGGTGAGCCCCTCCCCCAGCCCGGGGGCGAGCGCGCGCACCCGGTCCCGGAAGGCCTCCAGCCCCTGGGCGCGCAGCGCGTCGTGCTCACCGGCCCGCACGATCATGGCGGCCTGCCAGTAGCCGGTGCGCGGCAGGGCGACCACCGCACCGTTCCCGGCGTTGAACAGCGGCTGCTCCTGGCCCTCGCTGCGGGGCACGCGGAACCACAGCACGTCCATCAGGGACGGCGAGGCCCGCGGGACCAGGCCGGCGGCGGCCCGCAGCACGGAGTCGCGGCCGTCGGCGGCCAGCACCAGCTCGGCCCGGAGCTGCACCGGGGTCCCGTCGTCGTCGTGCGCCGTGACGCCGGTGCACCGCCCGTCCTCGACGAGCAGGCCGTCGGCGGCCGTGGAGCGCAGCAGCCGGAAGCCGGGCAGCAGCTGCCCCTTCTCGGCGAGCAGGTCCAGGAAGTCCCACTGCGGCAGGAACGCGATGAACGGGCAGCGCACGGGCAGACGGTCGAAGCGGCCGACCACGACCGTCTCCCCGCCGAGGGAGACGGTGGCGCGCTCCACGCGGGTGTGCGGCAGCGCCAGGACGTCCTCGAGCCAGCCGAGCTCGGCCATCACCTCCAGGGTGGAGGGGTGCAGGGTGTCGCCGCGGAAGTCCCGCAGGAAGTCCGCGTGCTTCTCCAGCACGACCACGTCCACGCCCTGCCGCGCGAGCAGCACCCCGGCCAGCAGCCCGGCCGGGCCTCCGCCCACCACGCAGCACGTGGTCCGCACCTGCGCCACCGTCCGCCCGGTCGCCTGCTCCGCCGCCACGGGTGCCTCCCGGACCCTCGCCGAACCCTCGTCCCTGCCGAGGGTCCCACCGCGGCCCCGGCCGCGCAAGAGCGCGGCACCGGGGACCGGCACGCCCCGGCCGCCGGCCCCGTCATGGGGCGCCGAGTCCTTTCCACCGCCGCGCGGCCACGCCAGAGTAGGAACCGCAGACAGGAGCACCGACCGTACCGGCAGGAGATCCCCGTGGGCCAGCTGATCGTCACCGAGTTCATCACCCTCGACGGCGTCGTCGACTCCCCCGGCGGCGGCCCGCACCCGCACGCGGGCTGGACGTTCCAGCACGTCCCCTACGACGAGGCCGCCTATGAGCTCAAGGACCGGGAGCAGAAGGAGGCGGCGGCGATGCTGATGGGCCGGGTCAGCTACGACGAGTTCGCCCCCGTGTGGCCCTCGATGGAGGAGTTCGCGGAGTACAACGCCATGCCCAAGTACGTGGTCTCCTCCACCCTGGAGGACCCGCAGTGGCACAACACCACCGTGCTGCGCTCCCTCGACGAGGTCGCGCAGCTCAAGGCCACGGTCGACGGCACCGTCCTGGTCCACGGCAGCGCCACCCTGGCCCAGGGCCTCGTCGCCGCGGGACTCGTGGACCGGTACCACCTCCTGGTGTTCCCCGTGCTGCTCGGCGCGGGCCGCCGCCTCTTCGACGACAGCACCGACACCTTCCGCAGGCTCGAGCTGGTCGAGCACGAGGCCTACGCCAACGGCGTCCTCAAGGCCGTCTACGACGTCGTCCGCTGACCGGCGGGCGCCTCCCGGGGCTCACGCGCCGTCCTCCCGCCGCTCCTCGGGGCCGCGCTCCAGCAGGCCCTCGTGCTCCTCGACGAGCCGCAGGGACAGCTCCTTGTAGCCGACCGAATCGAACAGGACGATGATCCGGTCCGGCTCCGCGCCCATGACGATCCCGTGCCCCCACTCGCGGTGGGTGACCGGGGTCTGGATCTCCCACCCGTGCGGGGTGGCGGCGGCCCGCTCCTCGGCCTCGGCGGCGGAGCCCGTCTCCGCACAGTTGTCGCAGTTGCCGCACCAGCCGCCGGTCTCCTCGCCGAAGTAGTTGAGCAGCCAGTCCCGCCGGCACCCGTCCGTCTCGGCGTAGCCGCGCATCATGTCGATCCGGGACCGGTCGATCCGGTGCCGGGCCTCGGCCTCCGCGAGCGCGGCGGCGACGGCGGATTTCGGCGTGGCGCCGTCCACGGCACGGCAGCCCTCGCGCCGGGCGAGCACGCCGCCGCTGTGCTCGAGGAGGTGCAGGGCCCGGGCCTGGGCGCGCAGGCCGAGCCCGGTGTGCTCGCGCAGCTCCCGGGACCGGACCGGCCCGTGCCGGCGGACCGCGCGGAAGACCTTCTCGAGGTCCTCCGGCTCGGGGGCGGCCCCGGCGAAGTACTGCTGCAGCCCCAGGTCCTCGGAGCGGTAGTGCAGCACGGCCAGGGCGGGCCGCCCGTCCCGGCCCGCCCTGCCGATCTCCTGGTAGTAGCTGTCCAGGGAGTCGGGGATGTCCGCGTGCACCACGAAGCGCACGTCCGGCTTGTCGATGCCCATCCCGAAGGCGGTGGTGGCCACGACCACGTCGAGCTCGTGGTCGTGGAACCGGGTGTGCACCTCGTCCCGCTCGGACTTCCGGCGCCCCGCGTGGTAGGCCTCGGCGCGCACCCCGCGCCGGGTGAGCTCCGCGGCGTAGTCCTCGGTCTCCTTGCGGGTGGCGACGTAGACCAGCCCGGGGCCCCCGAGTCCGGCGACCTCGTCGAGCACCGCACGGCGCTTGTCGGAGGAGCGGTGGTGGCGCACGACCCGCAGCTCGATGTTGGGCCGGTCGAAGCTGTGCACCAGGACCAGGGGGTCGCGCAGGCCGAGCCGGTCGACGATCTCGGCCCGGGTGTGCGGGGAGGCGGTGGCGGTGAGGGCCACGACGGGCGGGCGGCCCAGCCGTTCGGCCGCCTCCCGGAGCACGAGGTAGTCGGGGCGGAAGTCGTGGCCCCAGGAGGAAATGCAGTGCGCCTCGTCCACCACGAACAGGGACGGCGGGTGCGCGGCGAGCCGCTGCGTCGTCTCCTCCCGGGCCAGCTGCTCGGGGGCGAGGAAGAGGAACTTCGCGTCCCCGCGCTCCACCGCCGCCCAGGCGGCACGCTCGCGGCGGGCCCCCACCGCGGAGTTCAGCGCGAACGCGACCTCCGCCCCCAGGTCCTCGTTGATCGCCTCGACCTGGTCGTGCTGGAGGGCGATCAGCGGGGACACCACCACGGCCGTCCCGGGCAGCGCGGCGCCCGGGACCTGGTAGATCGCGGACTTGCCGTGGCCGGTGGGCATCACCGCCAGGACGTCCCGGCCGGTGGCCGCCGCCGCCATCGCCTCGAGCTGCCCCTCCCGGAACTCGTCGATGCCGAAGCGGGACGCGGCGACCTCCCGGAGCCGTTCCGCGGAGACCTGCGCTGTTTGCTGGTTCGGGCTCACGGCTGCGCTCCCGCTCAGAACGGGAACCGGGCGTGGCCCTCCTCCTGAACGGTGATCCACCGCCGCTCGCTGAACGACTCGACGCCGGCCTGGCCGCCGAACTTCCCGTACCCGGACTCCTGGATCCCGCCGAAGGGGGCCTGCGGCTCGTCGGCGACGGACTGGTCGTTGACGTGCACGATCCCGGTCCGAAGCCGTTTCGCCACGGCCATGCCCGCCCCGAGGTCCTCGGTGATGACCCCGGCGGTGAGGCCGTAGTTGGTGTTGTTCGCGAACTCCACGGCCTCGTCCGGGCCGTCCACCTCGAAGACGGTGGTGATGGCGCCGAAGATCTCGTCGTGGAAGATGTCCATCGCCGGGGTGACCTCGGTGAGGACGGTCGCGGGCACCAGCGAGTTCTCGAGCCGGTGCCCGCCGGCGCGCACCACGGCGCCCTTGGCCACGGCGTCGTCGATGAGCCCGTACTGCCGCTCGGCGGCCCGGGCGTTGACGGCGGGACCGATGACGGTGCCCGGGTCGGTCGGGTCCCCCGCGGGCAGGTCCTTGACCTTCTCGGCAAACCTCTCGGTGAACTCCGCGGCGACGGAGCGGTCCACGAGCACCCGGTCCACGGACATGCAGATCTGCCCGGCGTTCATGTAGGCCCCGAACGCCGCGGCGTCCACCGCGTAGTCCAGGTCGGCGTCCTCGAGCACCACCAGGCTGTTCTTGCCGCCGAGCTCCAGCACGGCGGGCTTGAGGTGCTGCGCCGCGAGCGTGCCGATGGTGCGGCCCACCGCGGTGGACCCGGTGAAGTTGACGATCCGCACCCTCCGGTCGGAGATCAGTGCCGAGACGACGTCCGCGGCATCCGCACGGTCGTTGGTCACCACGTTCAGCGCCCCGGCCGGCAGGCCGGCGTCGACCAGGGCGTCGGCGAGGAACAGGCCGCAGGCCAGCGGCGCGTCCTCGCTGGGCTTCAGGACCACGGTGTTGCCCACGGCCAGGGGCACCGCGATGGAGCGCATCCCCAGGATGAAGGGGGCGTTCCAGGGAGAGATCGCGGCGACCACCCCGTAGGGCTGGCGCACCGACATCGAACGCACCCCCGGCAGGTCGGTGGCCAGCACCTCGCCCTGGGGCATGGTCGTGGCGGCGGCGGCCTCCCGGAGGATGTCGGCGGCCAGGTGGGTGTTGAACTCCGCCCAGCCGCGCACGCCGCCGACCTCGCGGGCCATGATGTCCGCGCCCTGCTCGATGCGCTCCTCGAACAGGTCCGCCGCGCGCAGGAAGATCCGCCGGCGGGCGCCGGGGGCCATCCCCGCCCACTTCTCGGACGCGGCCGCGGCGGCGTCGACGGCGCGGGTCACGTCCTCGGGCCCGCCCGCGGCGACGGTGGCGAAGACCTCGCCCGTGTAGGGGTTGACGTCCGCGGCGGTCCTGCCGCTGAGGGCGGGCACGTGCTCCCCGTCGATGATCAGGTCTCGGGTGATGCTCATGGCGCACCTTTCGGTCGTCGTCGTCCCGCAGGGACCTCGCGTAACAGCAAGGGTACTTATCGAATCCGGGAAGTGCCACGACCGGCCGCGTGCGCACCGGGACCGGGCGGACGGGGGCGCAGAATGGGACCCGTGGAGATCATCGTCGTCGCCGCCCTCGCGATCCTCGTGGGCTCGGTCCTGCAGCGCGTCTCGGGCACCGGGGTCGGCCTGGTGGTGGCCCCGACCCTCGCGCTGCTGCTGGGCCCCGCCACGGGCGTGCTCGTGACCAACGCGACGACGACCGTCTCCGGGTTCCTCATCATGCTCTCGGTGTGGCGCCACGTGGACTGGCGGCGCTACGCGCTCATCGCCCCGGCCGCCGCGGTGGGCGCCGTGCCGGCGGCGCTCGTGGTGCGCGAGCTGCCCGCGGCCTGGCTGCAGGTCGTCGTGGGCGGCGTGGTGCTGCTGGCGCTGACCACCATGTTCGGGCTCCCCCGCCTGCCCGAGTGGCCGGGGCGGCTGCCCACGGTGCTCGCCGGGGCGATCGGGGGCTTCTTCAACACCACGGCGGGGGTGGCCGGGCCGGTCATGGTGATCCACTCCCGGCTGGCCCGCTGGGAGCAGCGCTCCTTCGCCGCGACCCTGCAGCCGGTGTTCATGACGATGGGCGCCCTGTCGGTGCTCACCAAGACCCTGCTCGGGGCGGCCGGCACGGACGGGATGCCCCCGTGGTGGGTGGCGCCCGGCGTGGTCCTCACGGTGGTGCTGGGCGTGCGGATCGGCGGGGTCGTTGCCCGCCGCGTGCCGCTGAGCACCGCCCGCACGACCGCCCTGGTCCTGGCGGGGCTGGGCGGGGCGATCACGCTGGTGCGCGGGCTGCTGGGCGTCCTCTGAGCCCGGCCGCTCCTCAGTCCTCCCGAGCCCTGCGCGTCGCGGCGTCGTTGGCCTTCCGGATCGCGTCGACGAGCTCCTTCTTGGTCATGTAGGAGCGGCCCTCGACGCCGAGCCGCTTCGCCACCTCGTAGAGGTGCTGCTTGGAGGAGTTCGCGTCGACCCCGCCGGCGGTCTCCGCACGGGAGTCGCGGCCCCCGGCGGCGTGCTCGTCGGAGGGCCCGGGCTCCTCCTTGCCCTCCCAGTGGTCGCCGACCTTCTCGTGGGTGTGCTTGAGCGCACTGTAGGCCGTGCGCGCCGCGCGCTCCTCGTCGTCGTACTGCTCGAGCGCGGAGTCGTAGGTCTTGGCGAACGTGTCCTGCGCCTTCCGCCCCGAGCGCTGCAGGGTGGAGGGCAGCTCGCTCTTCTTGGCGTGGTCGTCCTGGCCGGTCTTGGGCACGAGGTGCTCCTTCCGTGGGGGGGTTGCTCAGAAGACGGGCATGCCGCCGGTGACGCCGAGGACGATGCCGCTGACGTAGCTGGCCTCGGCCGGGCTGGCGAGGAAGACGTAGGCGCCGGCCAGCTCGGCGGGCTGGGCGATCCGCCCCAGGGGCGTCTCCTTGCCCATGCTCGCGACCGCCCCGGGCTCCTTGGTGGCCGGCCCCAGCGGGGTCCACACGGGCCCGGGGGCCACGGCGTTGACGCGGATGCCGTCGGGGCCGAGCTCGGCGGCGAGGTTGGCGGTGACGTTGTTGAGGGCCGCCTTCGTGGCGGCGTAGTCGACCATCGACACCGAGGGGTCGTAGGCCTGTACGGACGTGGTGTTGATGATGCTGTCCCCGCGGCCGAGGTGCGGCAGCGCCGCGCGGCTGATCCACAGGGTGCCGTAGAGGTTGGTGCGCACGGCCCGCTCCAGGTCCTCCGTGGCGAGCCCCTGGAGCCCCGCCTCTCCGCGCGCCCAGTGGAAGCCCGCGTTGTTCACGACCACGTTGAGCCCGCCGAGACCCTCGACCGCCCGGTCCACGATCTCCTGGCAGTTCCGCTCCTCGCGCACGTCACCGGGGACCAGGACCGCCGTGCGCCCGGCCTTCTCGATCCAGCCCACCACGTCCTGGGCGTCCTCCTGCTCGTCGGGGAGGTAGTTGATCGCGACGTCGGCGCCCTCCCGGGCGAACGCGATCGCCACGGCCCGGCCGATCCCGGAGTCCCCGCCGGTGATCAGGGCCCTGAGCCCCTCGAGCCGGCCCCGCCCCTCCCAGGACGCCTCCCCGTGGTCCGGCACGGGGTCCATGGCGGCGGTCAGGCCCGGGGGCGTCTGCTGCTGCTCGGGCATCCCGCCCTCGTCGTCGGCCATCGCGCGGGCGTGCTGGGAGACGGGCGCCTCGGGCATCTGGGGCTCCTTCGATCAGGTTGCTTATCGTTGCCTGCTCCCACCCTAGGAGGGCCGGGCACGCCTTGTCTTCCCCCGCGGGCACAAAGTTCCGCGCCGGCCGTGGACATCGCTCGACGCTCCTCGAGTTCCGTTGATAGGTTCGCGGCACGCCCTGCCCCGCGCATCCCACCGCGCACCGACGACCCGGGAGAGACCGCATGAGCCCCGACATGAAGCCCCGCAGCCGTCAGGTCACCGACGGCATCGACGCGACCGCCAGCCGCGGCATGCTCCGTGCCGTGGGCATGGGCGACGCCGACTGGGAGAAGCCGCAGATCGGCATCGCGAGCTCCTGGAACGAGATCACCCCGTGCAACCTCTCCCTGGACCGGCTCGCGCAGGGCTGCAAGGAGGGCGTCCACGCCGGGGGCGGCTACCCCCTCCAGTTCGGCACGATCTCGGTCTCGGACGGGATCTCGATGGGCCACGTGGGGATGCACTTCTCGCTGGTCTCGCGGGAGGTCATCGCGGACTCCGTGGAGACGGTCATGCAGGCGGAGCGCCTCGACGGGTCCGTGCTGCTGGCCGGGTGCGACAAGTCCCTGCCCGGCATGCTCATGGCCGCCGCCCGCCTGGACCTGGCCTCGGTGTTCCTCTACGCCGGGACCATCGCGCCGGGATGGGTGAAGCTCAGCGACGGGACGGAGAAGGACGTCACCCTCATCGACGCGTTCGAGGCCGTGGGCGCGTGCAAGGCGGGCCTGATGGGCCGGGCCGACCTCGACCGGATCGAGCGGTCCATCTGCCCGGGCGAGGGCGCCTGCGGCGGGATGTACACGGCCAACACCATGGCCTCCGTGGCCGAGGCCCTGGGCATGAGCCTGCCGGGTTCCGCGGCCCCGCCCTCGGCGGACCGGCGGCGCGACCAGTTCGCCCACCGCTCCGGGGAGGCCGTGGTCGAGATGCTCCGGCAGGGCATCACGGCGCGGGACGTATTGACGAAGGAGGCCTTCGAGAACGCCGTCACCGTGCTCATGGCCCTCGGCGGGTCCACCAACGCCGTCCTGCACCTGCTGGCCATCGCCCACGAGGCGGAGGTGGAGCTCACCCTGGAGGACTTCAACCGGATCGGGGACCGCGTCCCCCACCTCGCGGACCTCAAGCCCTTCGGCCGCTACGTCATGAACGACGTCGACCGGCACGGCGGCATCCCCGTGGTCATGAAGGCGCTGCTCGACGCCGGGCTGCTGCACGGCGACGCCCTCACCGTGACGGGACGCACGGTGGCCGAGAACCTGGCCGCCCTGGACCCCGACCCCCTGGACGGCGACGTGATCCGCACGCTCGACAACCCCATCCACCGCACGGGCGGGATCACGGTGCTGCACGGCTCCCTGGCGCCGGAGGGCGCGGTGGTGAAGTCCGCCGGCTTCGACGCCGAGGTCTTCGAGGGCCCGGCCCGGGTCTTCGAGCGCGAACAGGCGGCGATGGACGCCCTCGAGGCCGGCGAGATCACGGCCGGGGACGTGCTCGTCATCCGCTACGAGGGCCCCAAGGGCGGTCCGGGCATGCGCGAGATGCTGGCCATCACCGGGGCGATCAAGGGCGCGGGGCTCGGCAAGGACGTGCTGCTGCTCACCGACGGGCGGTTCTCGGGCGGCACCACGGGCCTGTGCATCGGCCACATCGCGCCGGAGGCCGTCGACGCCGGGCCGATCGCGTTCCTGCGCGACGGCGACCGGATCCGGGTGGACCTGGCGGCCCGCTCCCTGGACCTGCTGGTGGACGCCGAGGAGCTGGCCGGGCGCCGCGAGGGCTGGGCCCCCCTGCGCCCGCAGTACGAGGGCGGCGTGCTGGGCAAGTACGTCAAGCTGGTGCGCTCGGCGTCCCTGGGGGCCGTCACCGGCTGACCGGCCGTCCCGGCGGCCGGCCGTCCCGGCGGCCGGCAGTCCCGGCGGCCGGCAGTCCCGGCGGCCGGCAGTCCCGGCGGCCGGCAGTCCCGGCGGCCGGCGGTCCCCGTGCCCGGTCCGGGCGCGGCTCGGCCGCACCGGGCACCCCTTCCGTGCACCGGGCCCCCGACCGCGGTGGTCGGGGGCCCGGTGCACGGGAGGGGTCGGCTCAGAGCGCGCCGCCCGCGGGGCGGTCGTCGATGCGCCGGCTGGTGGGGTCCACGTCCAGGTCCGCGTCGACGGTGTCGTCGGTGAGGGCCTCGTCCACGGTGGGGATCGGGGGGACCTCCCCGGTCACGGTCTCGCCGGGGGTCACCGGCGCCGCGGGGGTCACCGGCGCCGCGGGGGTCACCGGCGCCGCGGGGGCCGCCGGTGCCGCGGGCGGCGCCGTCGACTCGAGGGTGACCGGCTCCGTGTCCGGAGCGGAGTCCTTCTTCTTCGCCGCGGCGGCCGCCCCGGCGGCCGCGACGCCGGCCGCCGCGACGCCGGCGGCGACCGCCTTGCCCGACACCCCGGCCTTGCCGTCGTCCCCGCGGGAGGCGGCGGCGTGCTCGACCCCGGGCGTGCCGACGGGAGCGCCCTCGTTGACGGAGCCCCGCCAGGCGCCGGTCGCGTAGCCCTCGTCCTCGATGAACTTCTTGAACCGCTCGAGGTCGCCCTCGGCCTGGTTCTCGACCACGTTGAGCTTGTCCCCGACCTTCTCCACGAGGCCCTCGGGCTCGTACTCGAGGACCAGGTGCACCTCGGTCCGGCCGTTGCCCGCGTCGTGGAACATCACGGTGCCGGCGTTGGTGGCGCCCTCGGTGGCGGCCCAGGAGACCCGGCGGTCCGGGACCTGCTCCACGATCTTCGCCTCCCACTGCCGGCGGACGCCGCCGATCTCGGCAACCCACTCGAGGCGGTCGTCGCCGAGCTGCGTCACGCTCTGCACGCCGCTCATGAAGTGGGGGAAGTCCTCGAACTGGGTCCACTGGTTGTACACGGTGGTCAGCGGCACGTCGACCACGACAGTCTTCTCGACCTTGGTGCTCATGGCATCTCCTTCGTTCCGTCTTGACGATCAGCGGTGACGAAAAACAACAAATTCGCCAGTCTGCTTACGGTACCGCGCACGGCCCCGCGAGACCAGGGTTCCGGGACCCCCGGAGGCGCCGCGGAACGCACCGGCCGGCCCGCCGGGGACGCCGACTATGGACTTGACGTGGGCGGACGAGGAGAATTGCCGCACGACTCGCGGGGGGCTCGGCATGGCGACACTCGAGACAGAATTCCGGACACTGGTGTCCGTCCAGAACGCGCGAGCGCCCGACGCCGTCGAGGGGCACCTGGCGTGGGGACGGCTGGTGGACAGCGACTACGTGCTGGTGCAGGGCCCGCCGGACTGGCTGGGACGGGACGTCGACCCCGAGGTGCTGATCGCCCGCGTCGCGTCGGGGCGCACGGACGAGGTCGAGCGGATCAGGATCTCGCGGATCCTGCTGCACGGCGTCCTGCACGACCCGGACTCCGAGATGACGGGCATCCGGCTCGAGCACCCGTCCGGGTGCCCCGCGCAGGGCCCCCCGGACGGCGCGGGCTCCGAGCGCCGGCTCGCCACGGGCGCCGAGCTGTGCTCGGCCGTGGAGACCGCGCTGGGGGCACGGCCCGCCGAGGTCCCGGACTGCGCCGAGGACGCCCTGCGACCTGTGGTGGCGTGGGAGGAGATCCGGCGCCACTCGATCGTCGAGGACTGCCGCCTGCCCGCCCCTCCCGTCGAGCGGATGTGGATCTGCACCGTCTTCGGCAGGTCCGTGTGCAGCTGAGCAGGGGGGCCGATGAGATCCTGGAGACACCCCTCGCGCGTGGCCCTGGACCTCGTCGCGGTGCCGGTGCTGTGGGGCATCGAGCTCCAGATCACGTGGGACCGCACGGCGGAGCCCGGTGCGGTCGCCCCCTGGCTCGTCGTGCTCTCGGCGGCGCTGCTGTACCTGCCCCTGTTCTGGCGCCGCCGGTGGCCCCTGGCCGTGCTCCTGCTGGTCGTGCTGGGCGCCGTGGCCGTCGCGCTGCTCGGCTTCGGGTTCCACCCCATCTTCTGCGTCTGGCTGGCCCTCTTCGCGGTGGCCGCGCACTGCCCGGACCGCAGGGCGGTCCCCGGCCTGGCGATCGCGTTCCTGCCGGTCGCCACCAGCGTGCACGCCACCGTCCAGGACACCCCCGATCCGTCGATGCGGGCGGCCTCGTTCCTCGTCGCGGCCCTGTTCCTCACCGTGGCCCACCTCGTCGTCTTCGGCGTGGGCCGGTGGGTCCGCTGGAGCGTGGCGCAGCGCGAGCTCGTGGCCCGGCTGGCCGCCGCCCGGGCCGAGGCCGAGGAGCGCCAGCGCATCGCCCGGGAGCTGCACGACGTCGTGGCGCACGCGGTGAGCCTCATGGTGCTGCAGGCCGGAGGGGCCGAGCGCGTCATGGAGCGCGACCCGGACCGGGCCCGGGCGGCGCTGCGGCAGGTCGACGAGCTCGGTGAGCAGGCCGTCACGGAGCTGCGGCGCATGCTGGGCCTGCTCTCCCCGGCGCCGGCGGCTCCGGGAGAGCAGGAGCCGGTGGGCCTGCAGCGACTGGACGGCCTGCTGGACCACCTGCGCGCGGCGGGCCGGGAGGTGGAGCTCTGCGTGGCGGGCGAGCCCTGCGCCCTGGAGCCGGCCGTGGACGAGGCCGCGTACCGCATCGCGCAGGAGGCCCTGACCAACGCCGTCAAGCACGCCGCCCCGGACCGCCCTGTCCGGGTGGCCCTCGACTGGGGCCCCCGGGACGTCGAGCTCTCCGTCCGCACGGACGGCGCCGGGGCCCGCGGTCGCCTCGCCGCACGGCTGTCGACCGGGCACGGGGTGCGGGGGATGGCGGAGCGCGCCCGGGCGGTGGGCGGCGAGGCGACGGCCGGACCCGACCCGCACGGCGGGTACCTGGTGTCCGCGCGGCTTCCCGTCGGCCCCGCCGACCCGCACGGCGCCGCGGCGGCCACCGCGGGCGGGGAGGCCACCGGATGACACGCGGCACGGAACCCGCACCCGTCCGGGTGCTCCTGGTGGACGACGAGGCGATGGTGCGCTCCGGGCTGGCCATGCTCCTCACCGCCGAGCCGGACCTGATCGTCGTCGGCGAGGCCGCCGACGGCGCGGCGGCCGTCGAGGAGACGGCCCGCCTGCAGCCGGACGTGGTGGTCATGGACGTGCGCATGCCCGGCACGGACGGGGTGGCCGCCACCCGGGTGCTCACGTCCGACGCGTTCCTGGACCGGGTGCCGAACGTCGCCACCGTCCTGATGCTGACGACGTTCGACGAGGACGCCGCCGTCCACGCCGCGCTGCGGGCGGGCGCCTCCGGCTTCATCCTCAAGAGCTCCGCGCCGAAGGTCCTGGCGGACGCCGTGCGCTCCCTCGCCCGCGGCGGGGGCTGGCTGGACCCGGACGTGACCCGCAGGCTCCTGACCGAGTTCAGCCGGCACCCCGACCCTGCCGTCCCGCCGCCGGAGCAGCTGCAGCAGCTCACCCGGCGGGAGCGCGAGGTCCTGGTCGCCGTCGCCCACGGCCTGACCAACACGGAGATCGCCCGGCGGCTGTTCCTCAGCGAGGCGACCGTGAAGACCCACGTCCACCGGATCTTCCTGAAGCTGGGCGTCAGCGAGCGCGCCCAGGCGGTGACGGCCGCGTTCAAGAGCGGGCTCGTCAAGCCCACGGACAGCTTCTGAGTCCTGCCCCCGGCCTCCCGCGTACCACCCCGGTTGTACGCCGGAGTTCAACTCCCGGGTGGACGCCGCACGGTGCCCCCGACTGCGAATCTTGTCCTGTCGGTTCGAGAAGTTCCCCGCCGGACCCCGGGGGAGGAACCACCGGCAACCACGCAGTCCCTCTTCCGCAGGAGACCCGAAATGTCCATCGAAACCACCTCGTCCGCAGCCCCGCAGCCGGCCGGCGCCCGCCGCTACGCCCGCAAGGCGGTGCTGTCCCTGGCCTCCCTGACCCTGGCCGCCGGTGCCCTGCCCCTGCTGGGCTCCCCCGCCCAGGCGGCTCCGGCGCCGGCCGACTCGGCACAGTCCTCGGTGCTCGGGACGGAGTCGCACAAGCCGCACCAGAAGCACTGCTCGGTCGACGCCCACAAGCCCTCCTGGACGTGGCACCACGGGAAGAAGATCGTCAAGTACCCGTTCCACGTGAAGTGCCCCAAGGGGTACAAGGTGGAGGTCAAGCAGCACTACTACGCCGTGAGCAAGTACGGCCACCACCACTACACCGGCGGCGACCACTACTACTACTGGGGCGGCGCCTGGGGCGGCGGGCACTACAAGCACCTGGACCACCACGACGACAAGAAGGTCTACCACGTGGTCAAGTACCGCTACTACGACGGCTACTCCTGGTCCCCCTGGTACCAGGACACCAGCCACTGGACCGGTCTCGGTCACTGACCGGACGGCGCCGGGGCCGGCCGCACACCGGCCGGCCCCCGGACCGCCCCCTCCTTCCGCTCTTCCTCCCTCACCTCCCGTTCCCGGGGCCGTTCCCCGGCGCTGTGCGCCGGCCGGACGGACTCCCCTCCAGCTCAAGAGCCGATCATGGACCTCACCCATCAGCACCCCACCGCCAGGGCCTGGGACCTCACCCCCGGCGACACGTTCCACGGCCGCACCATCACGGCGGTCCACGGCGTGGTCGGCCTGGCGCTCAGCCCGGTGGCCGTCATCTCCTTCACGGAGGACAGCTGTGAGCCCCGCGCCCAGGCCCGCATCGGGGCCGCCCACTGCGAGACCCACCAGTACTACGACGAGATCATGCTCAGCGCCCGCGCGTGGGTCCGCACCCACGGCCTGCACGAGGGCGACGACGTGGACCTGGACCGGCTGCGGGCCGAGGTCATGGGCGCGGCCGCCCGGAACTGACCCCGCCCCTCCCCGGCGTCCCGCCCTCCGCGAGCAGCGGCGCCACCCGGTACGGGATGACGGTGCGCAGGAACATGCTCGTCGACGTCCGCAGGATGCCGGGGCACAACCGGATCTCCTCGGAGACCCGGTAGAGGTCCTCGGGGTCCTTCGCGACCACCCGGCACAGCAGGTCCGTCTGCCCGGCGGGGGCGAACACCTCGATGACCTGGGAGATCGCCTGCAGACCGGCGATCGCCTCGTCGAGCTGGTGCTGGTCGAGCTCCACGGCCACGCTCGCGGCGAGACCGTAGCCGAGCGCCGCCGGCGTCACCCGGGTGCTGTGCGGGCGCAGCGCGGGGCTCGCGCGGTAGCGCTCGAGCCGGGCCTGGATGGTCCCGCGCGCCAGGCCCGTGCGCTGCGCCAGGGCCAGCACGGTCATCCGCGGGTCCTCGTCCAGCGCCGCCAGGATCCTCCGGTCCGTCGGGTCCAGCGGGCCCGTCCCGGCCCCGCCGTTCGTCATGCTGACCACAGCAGCCCCTCCTTCCTGACCGAAATCGGTCGATCTGATCAGGTTCAGAGTAGACGTTTGCGCATCGTGCTGACCACGGTGTCAACTGGTGATCACACGGTGCGCCACCGGACCCGGTTCCGCGCATCCCGGCCGGCGCCGGACGCCCACGAAGCGTCCTGCGCTCCGCACCGCTCGGCACCCCGCGGCGGCAGAGGCCCTCTCCCGGCCCGCGGGAGCTCCGAGGAGCTCCCGCGGGCCGAGCGCTGTCCCGGAACAGCACGGCCGCCGCCCGGACCGGGCCCTGCCCGCGGTCCGGGGCGGCGCCGGTCAGTGCTGCCGGGCCACCGACCGGCGGCAGGCGAGGAAGGTCGCCACGAGGTCCCAGACGGTGACGCCCACCACGACCGCGACGCCGATCTGCGCGAACTCGTCGCCCACCCAGCCGCGCTCGCGGAGCACCGGGTTCACCACGGACTCGGTGCGCAGCACGGTGACGAGCAGCGCGGCCATGGCGAGGTCCAGCACGGCGTTGATCCCGAACAGCGCCCACGACCACCGGCGGCGGCGGAAGCGCAGCAGCTCCCACCCCCAGGCGAGCAGCACGATCCCCAGGTAGAGCGGCACCCACGGCGTCCACACGGCCGGGTCGAGCATCGGCTCGCCGGCGAGCGGGCCCTCGCGGAACAGCGGCCGCGAGAGCAGGAACGGCGCGGCGAAGGCCAGGCCCAGGGCGATGGTGGCCCAGACCAGCTCCCCGGCGGTGATGTCCCGTTCGGGGCGCGGCGGCGGCAGCCGCTCGACGGTCCACCGCGGGGGCGCCTGCCCCGCGGCCCCGCCCCGGTCGCCGCGGCGCGCCGCCTCCGCGGCCTCCGTGCGCTCCACCACGGCGAAGACGACGACGGCGATGCCCGCCCCCATCAGGGCCCCCTGGATCGCGGCGCCGACCGCGGGGGCGAGCGAGAGCACGAGATAGCTGACCAGGTCCTCGCGCCCCGCCTCCCCGAAGAGCCGGCCGAGCAGGGTGAGCCCGCCGAAGAGTCCGGCCAGCACGGGCACCAGGACCCGCAGCAGCTCGAGGAAGTCGTGGTAGTGCGCAGGGCCGATCAGGTGCCGGGGACCGGGACCGTAGTCCTCGGCCAGCAGGGCGGGGTCGCCGAGCTCCTCGAGGGCGCGGCGCTCCGCCTCGGCCGGCGGGAGTCCCTGCGCCACGCCGTCGTCGACCATGTCGGCGACAGTGCCCCGCAGCTCCCGGGACACGTCCGCGCGGGCTCCGGGCGGGAGGCGCCGGGCGACCTCCTGCAGATAGCTCTCGGTGCGCGGGGTGAGGGTGCTGGCGGACACGGCGATCAGTCCTCGGGAGGAGTCGGGCGGGAGAGGGCGGACAGCGCCGCGTGCAGCCGGAGCCGTTCGGCCTCGAGGGCGTCCCGGGCGCGGGCCCCGAGCCCGGTGATCCGGTAGAACTTCCGGGGCCGGGACTCGTCGGTGTTCCAGTCGCTCTCGAGCAGGCCCTGGGTCTCGAGCCGGCGCAGGAGCGGGTAGAGGGTGCCGGCCTCGACGTCGAGCCCGGCATCGGCGAGGGTCCGGAGCAGGGCGTAGCCGTAGCGGGGCTCGTCCAGGACGAGCAGACAGGCCAGGACCGTCGTGCCGCGGCGCAGCTCCTGGGTGTGGGAGGCGACGACCTGGTCGAACGGTTCCGGTGCCATGCCCACATCATAGTGTGCGTCACACACTATTGGAAGAGCCATCCCGCACAGCCTGCCCCCACCACCGCCGAACTCACCGGCTCCGCCCGAGACCGGCGGACCTCGTCTGCGGTCTCGGGCGGAGCCGGTGAGTTCGGCGAAGAAGGGCGGGGCGGGGCGGCGGGCTCCGTCAGGACGCGATGACCTTCGGCACGCCGAACGCCTTGAGGCCCTCCACCCCGAACTCCACGCCGAAGCCCGAGCCCTTGATCCCGCCGAAGGGCATGCGGGGGTCGATCGCGCCGTGCTTGTTGATCCACACCGTGCCGGCCTGGATCCGCGCGGCCACCTCCCGGGCGCGGTCGGTGTCGGTGCCCCACACGGAGGCGCCGAGCCCCACGTCCAGCCGGTTGGCCATGCGCACGGCGTCGTCCACCGAGGAGTACTTCACGATGGGCAGG
Organism: Kocuria rosea subsp. polaris; assembly: GCF_001483755.1. GTDB lineage: Bacteria > Actinomycetota > Actinomycetes > Actinomycetales > Micrococcaceae > Kocuria > Kocuria cellulosilytica. Next base: position 411,820 of record NZ_LQBK01000004.1, on the reverse strand, counting down.
GCCGGCCCGAACTGCTCCTCGGTCACGAGGGGGTTGTCGTCGTCGAGGTCGGCCACCAGGGTCGTCGGATAGAAGTGCCCCGGCCGGTCCTCGTCCGGGTCCCCGCCGAGCAGCACCCGCCCCCCGCCGGCCCTGGCCTTCTCCACGAGGTCGGCCACGATCTCGAACTGCGACCTGTTCTGCAGGGGGCCCAGGACGTTGCGCTCGTCCCGGCCCTCGCCCATCGGCATGGCCGCCGCGACCTCGGTGAGGGACTCGCACACGGCGTCGTAGACGTCCTCGTGGACGTAGAGGCGCTTGAGGGCCGCGCAGGTCTGGCCCGTGTTGATGAACGCGCCCCAGAACAGGCCCTCGGCGATGGCCTGCGGATCGGCGTCCGGGAGCACGATGCCCGCGTCGTTGCCGCCCAGCTCGAGGGTCAGCCGGGTCAGCGTGTCCGCGGCCGAGCGCATGATCGCCTTGCCCGTGGCGGTCGACCCGGTGAACGTGAGCTTGTCCACGCCGGGGTGCCGGGACAGTGCCTCGCCGACCTCCCGGCCGCCGGGGACCACGGTGACGAGACCCTCGGGCAGCACCTGGTTCACGACGTGCGCCAGGCCCAGGACGGAGAGCGGGGTGTGCTCGGAGGGCTTGAGCACCACGGTGTTGCCCATGCGCAGCGCCGGGGCGATCTGCCAGACCGAGATCATCATGGGCCAGTTCCAGGGACCGATCGCCCCGACGACCCCGATGGGGTCGTAGGTGAGGACCGCGGTGCCGGACTCGTCGTCGAAGACCGTCTCGGGCTCGAGCGGCAAGGACGCCGCAGCGCGCATCCAGGCCGCCGCGCCGCCGACCTCGAACATGGCGTTCGGCCCCTGGTGCACCGGCTTGCCCTGCTCGCGCGAGAGCAGCTCGGCGAGCGCTGGAGCGTTCGCCTCGATCGCGTCGGCGGCCCGGTGCAGCAGCGCGCAGCGCTCGGCGTCCGGGACAGCCGCCCACTCGCCCTGCTCCTCCCGGGCGCGGGCCAGGGCCTGATCCAGCTCCTCGACCGTGGACTCGTGGACCCGGCCGACCAGCTCCCCGGTGGCCGGGTCGAGGATCTCGCGGCCCTCCGGGTCGGTGACGGCGGCGAGCAGGTCGCCGTAGGTCATGGGCGCGGTCTCGGTCGTGGTCTCGGTCGTGGTCTCGGTCGTGGTGGTCACGGGGTCTCCTTCGGGACGGACGGATCAGGACTGCCCCCATGGTGACCCGGGACACGTCACCGCGGCTTGTCCGTGCGAGCACGGCTCTTGACCCACAGCGCGGACCGGCGCGCTGTGGGTCAAGCGCCGTGCACGCCGGGACAAGGTGCCGCGGTGTGCTCCGGACCACACTGGGGCCATGGACAACGAGACCGCCAAGACCTACGTCGTCGTGGGCGCCGGCACCGCCGGCAGCATCCTGACCCGCCGCCTCCTGGACGCCGGCCACGAGGTGATCCTCCTCGAGGCCGGGGGCAAGGACCTGAATCCGGCGATCCACCTGGTGTCCCGCCTGGGCGAGCTCTGGCACTCGCCCGAGGACTGGGACTACTTCACCGTGCCCCAGCGGCACGCGGACGGCCGGGTCATCCACTGGCCCCGCGGGCGCGTGCTCGGCGGCTCCCACGCGCTCAACGCCACCATCTGGGTGCGCGGCGCGGCGCAGGACTACGACGCCTGGGCGGCGGACGGCTGCCCGGTGTGGGGCTGGGACGACGTGCTGCCGTGGTTCACCGCGGTCGAGGCCTACGTGCCGCCCGCCGGGGCGGTCCCGGACGGCAGCCGGGGCACCGACGGGCCGGTCCCCGCGGTGCAGGACTACCCGCTCAACCCGATCTTCGAGTCGATCGTCGAGGCCGCCGAGCACGTGGGCGTGCCCTGGAACGAGGACTACAACGCCGGCACGCTCGACGGCGTCTCCCAGCAGCAGATCAACGTCCGCGACGGACGGCGCTTCAACACGTACATGGCGTACGTGGCGCCGGTGGAGGACCACCCGCGGCTGACGGTCCGCACCGGCGTGCTCCTCCAGAAGGTCCTGCTCGAGGAGGCCCGCGCCGTCGGCGTGGCCGTCGTGCCCCTCGACGACCCGGACGGCGTCCCCGAGCGGATCCACGCCGACGAGGTGATCCTGTGCGCCGGGGCGCTCGACTCCCCCAAGATCCTCCTGCGCTCCGGCATCGGCCCGGCCGAGCACCTCGCCGACGTCGGGGTGCCCGTGGCCCACGACCTGCCCGGGGTGGGCGCCAACCTGCACGACCACCTGCTGGCCCCCGTCATCGCCGAGGCGACGAACCGCACCATCGAGCACCCCGCCTCCGACTGGTCCGTCACCCAGACCCACCTGTTCTGGCGCTCCCGGCCGGAGCTGGACGCGCCCGACACGCAGCCGATCCACTTCTCGGTCCCGATGTACGACGACGGGATGACGGGGCCGGCGAACGCCTTCACCCTGCACTCCGGGCTGGTCCGGCCGTACTCCCGGGGGACCGTGCGGCTCACCGGGCCGGGGGTCTCGGACCCCGTGGAGCTGGACCCGAACATCTTCGACGACCCGCGCGACCGCGAGGCGCTGCTGGCCTCCTTCCGCCAGGCCCGCGAGATGGTCGCGGCGCCGCCGCTGGCGCAGGGATGGGGCGCCGAGGAGCTCTACCCCGGGGCGGAGGTGCGCACCGAGGAGGAGGAGATCGCCTACGTCAACAGGTTCGTCACCACCTACCACCACCAGGTGGGCACGTGCCGCATGGGCACCGGCCCGGACGCGGTGGTCTCCCCCGAGGACCTGCGCGTGCACGGGATCGACCGCCTGCGGGTCGTGGACGCCTCGGTCATGCCGCGGGTGCCCAGCGGCAACACCAACGCGCCCACGGCGATGATCGCGGAGCGCGCCGCGTCCCTCATCACCGGAGGGTGACGGCGCCCCTCAGTCGTCCCAGCCCTGCTGCGGCGTGGCGCAGGACTCCCGGAACACGTACTGGGAGATCCGGCGCCGCTCCCGGCTGGACCAGTCGATCGCCGGGCGACGGTGCTCCTCCGGGACGTAGCCCAGCCGGTAGACGGCCATGAGCTCGAGGTCCTCGGGCACGTCCAGGAGGTCCACGATCTCGGCCCACCGGGCGGGGGCCTCCATGGGGAAGGAGATGAACTGGATGCCCATGCCGAGCTCCACGGTGGTCAGCCACAGGTTCTCCATGGCCGCGCCCATCGAGAAGAGCGAGTAGAACCCGGAGAGCTCCCCCGGGCGGTACTCGCGGCGGTCGAGCATCACGCCGAGCAGCAGCGGGGACCCCGCCACGAGCTTGTGGTTCTCCGCGCCCAGGGTCTGCGGCACCCGCAGCCGGTTCATCATCGCCTGCCCGCCCGGGGTGAACGCCTTCTTGGTGAAGGGGCGCAGCACCGCGGGCAGCTTGTCGAAGAGCATCCCGAAGCGCTGCTCGTCCATCTCCTGCTTGCTGAAGCGGAAGTAGCGCTTGTACCGGTCGAAGAACGTCCCCTCGGCCATCACCTGCGTCATCGAGTCGGCGCTGATCCGGGCGATCCGGTCGATGGTCCCCCGGTCCTCGATCAGCACGAAGCGCCAGGGCTGGCTGTTGAACTGGGAGGGCGCGGCCGCGGCCGTGCGCAGCAGCAGCTTCTGGTGCTCCGGGGACACCCGCTCCGGCAGGAACGGGCCGTTCGTGGTGCGGCGGTTGAAGACGACGTCGAGGAACTCCATGTGCTCTCCGGTCAGATCGGGCGGATCGGGTCAGGACGGGCGGGTCGGTCCGCGGGCGGCGCGGGCGCGGCCCAGGGCCGCGGCGTAGAACGGTGCCGCGGACAGCGCCGCGAGCGCGTGGCGGCGCGGGTGCCCCTGGGCCGGCGTGCCGATGCGCGGGAGGGCGAGCAGGGGCAGCAGCGCCGGCGCCAGGGCTCGGCCCGCGGCGCGCCCGGAGGCGGAGGACGAGCAGGCGGCGAGGAGCGCGGCGGCCGCCGTCGTGGTGGTGGTGGCGATGTAGAGGGCGTGGTGGATCCAGCGGAACCGGCCCGTGCGCACGAGCCCGGCGCCCACGGACGCGCCCAGGGCGGCGTTGGCGGCCCAGCACGCGCTCGCGAGACCGATCCACGGCGCGGGCGACGAGCCCACGGCACGCACGGTGTGTCCCACGCGGCCCCCTTCTCCCGTCTGCTCCTGCCCGGCGCCGGCAGAGATCCCCAGTCTAGTGACGGCACGGCACGCCGCTCCCGGCCCGCCGCGCTCCTTGGCGGATCGTGTCGTCCTGCGCAGAATGGGCAGATGCCCTCCGTCCTGCCGCGCGCCCGGCCCGACCTCTCCCGGCGGGACGCCGGGCTGCGCGAGCTCATGGACGACCCCGGCTGCGACCTCGCCGCGCTGGAGCGCACCTACGCGCGCTTCGACCTCGTCAACTCCCTGGTCGCCGGCTGGTCCGCCACCTACCGGCACCGGATCCGGCCCCTCGCCGCGACCGGCCGCCCGCTGAGCCTCCTGGACGTCGGCTGCGGCGGCGGGGACGTCGCGCGCGCCCTGGCCCGGTGGGCGCAGCGGGACGGGATCGACCTGCGCATCACCGGCATCGACCCGGACGCCCGCGCCCACCGCTGGGCGTCGGCACGGACCGCCCGCTGGGCGGTCCGGCACCCGCGGGCGGCGCCCCCGGCCTTCCGGCGGGTCACCAGCCGGGAGCTCGTCACGGCCGGCGAGACGTTCGACGTGGTGGTCTCCAACCACCTGCTCCACCACCTGGACCCCGGGCCCGTGCGGGAGCTCGTGGCGGACTCCGAGCGGCTGGCCGGCCGGCTCGTGGTGCACAACGACCTCGTGCGCAGCCCGGCGGCCTACCGGCTGTACGCGGTGGGCGTCCTGCCCCTGGCCGCGGGCTCGTTCCTGCGCACCGACGGGCTGCGCTCCCTGCGCCGCGCCTATCTGCCCCACGAGCTGCGGGAACTGGCCGGTCCGGCGTGGGCGGTCGGCCCCGGTTCGTTCGGGCACCAGCAGCTGGTCCAGGACCGTTCACTCCGGGTTCACACGCGTCCTCCACGCTGACACCGACACCGACACGACGGGCCCGGCACCGGCCGGGCCGGGAACGGAGCACCAGTGAAGATCCTGATCCTCGGCGGTGACGGCTTCTGCGGCTGGCCCGCCGCCCTGCACCTGTCCGCGCGCGGCCACGACGTGGTCGTGGTCGACAACCTCTCCCGGCGCGCCATCGACGTCCAGCTCGGGACGGAGTCGCTGACCCCCATCCGCGGCCTCGACGAGCGACTGGCGGCGTGGGCGGAGCGCACGGGCCGGCGGCTCGGCACCGCCGAGATCGACCTCGCCGAGGACTACGAGGCGTTCCTGGACCTCCTCGTCATCGAGCGCCCGGACGCCGTGGTGCACTTCGCGGAGCAGCGGGCGGCGCCGTTCTCCATGAAGAGCCCGCGCACCAAGCGCTACACCGTGGACAACAACGTCAACGCCACCCACAACGTGCTGTGCGCGATCGTGGAGTCCGGCCTGGACGTCCACCTCGTGCACCTGGGCACCATGGGCGTCTACGGGTACGGCACCGCCGGGATGCGGATCCCCGAGGGCTACCTGGACGTGGAGGTCCCCGGCCCGCGCGGCGGCGTCGCCCAGCAGATCCTCTACCCGTCACACCCCGGCTCGCTCTACCACATGACCAAGGTGCTGGATCAGACCATGTTCGCGTTCTACGCCAAGAACGACGGGCTGCGGATCACCGACCTGCACCAGGGCATCGTCTGGGGCACCGGCACCGCCGAGACGGCGCTCGACGAGCGGCTCGTCAACCGCTTCGACTACGACGGCGACTACGGCACGGTCCTCAACCGCTTCCTCGTCCAGGCGGCGGTCGGGCACCCGCTGACCGTGCACGGCACGGGCGGGCAGACCCGCGCGTTCATCCACCTCCAGGACACGGTCCGGTGCGTGGAGCTCGCCCTGCTGAACCCGCCGGAGGCCGGGGACCGGGTCAAGATCTTCAACCAGATGACGGAGACGCACCGGGTCCGCGACCTCGCCCGCCTCGTGGCCGGGCTCACCGGCGCGGAGGTGGAGACGGTCCCCAACCCCCGCCAGGAGTTCGCGGAGAACGACCTGCACGTCGAGAACGCCGCGTTCCTGGACCTCGGACTGCGACCCACCACCCTGTCGGAGGGCCTGCTCCGGGAGGTCGAGCAGACCGCCGTGCGCTGGGCCCACCGCGTGGACCTCTCCCGCATCCCGGCGACGTCCGTGTGGAACGCCCGCCGCCGCCCGGGCGTCCCGTCGCGGCCGGCCCACCCCGTGGCCGTGGGCGCCTGAGCCGGCGGATGCGGATCGCGCTGTACACGGACGTCTTCGTCCCGAACGTCGACGGGGTGGTGACGCGCCTGACGCGCACCCTCGACGAGCTCGGGGAGCTCGGCCACGAGGCGCTCGTGCTCACGCCGGGGAACCCGCCCGGGCACTGGGGCCCGCACCGGGTGCTCAGGGTCCCGTCCGTGGCGTTCCCCTGGTACCGGGACGTCCGGGGAGGCCTGCCGTCCCCGCGGGCCGAGCGCGCCGTGTCGGCGTTCCGCCCCGACGTGGTGCACGCCGTGAACCCGGTGTGGTTCGGCGCGTGGGGCGCCCTCTCGGCCCGGGCCCGGGACCTGCCGCTGCTCGCGTCCTTCCACACCGACGTGCCGCAGTACATGAGCGCGTTCAGGCACGGGCTCGGCGTCCTGCGCCGGCCCGTGGAGCGATGGATCCGCACGACCCACAACCTCGCCGGCATCACGCTGTGCACGTCGGACCCCATGGTGGAACGCGCGGAGGCCCTGGGCGTGCGCGGCACGGCGCTGTGGCCCAAGGGCGTCGACACGGAGCTGTTCCACCCCGCGAAGGCGTCCCCCGCGATGCGTGCCCGGCTCACCGACGGGCACCCCGGCGACCGCCTGGTGCTCTCCGTCGGGCGGCTGTCGCGGGAGAAGAACGTGGCGGCGCTGCTCGAACCGCTGCGGCGGCTGCCGGGCACCCGGCTCGCCGTGGTGGGCGACGGCCCGCACCGGGCGGAGCTCGAACGGCGCTTCGCGGGCGCCCCCGTGGTCTTCCCGGGGCGGCTCGCCGGGGAGGAGCTGGCGGCCGCCTACGCCTCGGCGGACGTGTTCGCGTTCCCGTCCACCACGGAGACCCTGGGGCTCGTGGCCCTGGAGTCCCTGGCCAGCGGGGTGCCGGTGGTGGGCGCCCGGGCCGGCGGGATCCCCTTCGCGGTGCAGGACGGGCGGACCGGACTGCTCGTGCCGCCCGGGGACACGGACGCGCTCACCGGCGGCCTGGCCCGGCTGCTCGACGACGCGGCCCTGCGCGCGCGGATGGGCGCGGCCGGCCGGGCCGACGCGGAGGGCCTCGGCTGGCGGGCCGCGACCGAGGCCCTCGTGGCGTCCTACCAGGAGGCGGTCGAGCGGCACCGCACCCGCCGGCAACGATCCCGGCGCCCCGCCCGCTAAATACCCCCGGGGGTACTTGCGCTATACCCCCAGGGGTATTATCGTTGTGCTCAGCACGACGCGGGAAGCCCCGACGGGGCACGCGTCACCAACCAGCGAACCAAGGAGAGCACCATGCTGATCGAGCGCATCTACGACGAGGACCTCGCCCAGGCCAGCTACTTCATCGGCTGCCAGGCCACCGGCCAGGCGCTGGTGGTCGATCCCCGCCGCGACATCGAGGTCTACCGGGACCTGGCCGTCAAGAACGGCATGGAGATCACCGCGGTCACCGAGACCCACATCCACGCCGACTACCTCTCCGGCACCCGCGAGCTGGCCGCCGCCACCGGGGCCACCATGCACGTCTCGGGTGAGGGCGGGGAGGACTGGCAGTACGAGTTCGAGGCGGAGCGTCTGCACGACGGTGACGAGATCCGCATCGGCAACATCGTGGTGGCCGCGGTGCACACCCCGGGCCACACCCCCGAGCACCTGTCCTTCCTGGTCACCGACGGCGCCTTCGCCGACGCCCCCGGGTACCTGCTCACCGGCGACTTCGTGTTCTCCGGCGACCTGGGCCGCCCGGACCTGCTCGACGAGGCCGCCGGCGGGGCGGACACCCGCTTCCTCGGCGCGCAGCAGATGTTCGCCAGCCTCCAGCAGAAGTTCCTGACCCTGCCCGACCACGTCCAGGTCTTCCCCGGCCACGGCGCGGGCTCGGCCTGCGGCAAGGCCCTGGGCGCGATCCCCTCCACCACGGTCGGCTACGAGCGCCTCTACGCCTGGTGGGGCCCCTACCTGGCCGCCGACGACGAGGCCGGCTTCGTCGCCGAGCTGCTCGAGGGCCAGCCCGACGCCCCGTTCTACTTCGGGCGGATGAAGCACCAGAACCGCCGGGGCCCGGCCGTCATGGGCGAGCGGGCCCCGCTGCCCGAGCTCGACACCGAGCAGGTCGCCCAGCGCCTGGCCGCCGACGAGGTGACCTTCGTGGACACCCGCTCCGCCGAGGAGGTGCACGCCGGGACCGTGACCGGGGCGCTGAACATCCCGGCCGGCACGTCCATCGCCACCTACGCCGCCTGGGCGGTGAACCCCGAGACCGACCCCCGCCCGCTGGTGCTGCTGGCCGAGGACCAGCAGGAGGCCGCCGACGAGTTCTGGGACCACCTGGTGCGGGTGGGCATCGACGCCGTGGCCGGCTACGTCACCACCGTGGAGGGGCTGCCGCGGTCCACCCCGGGTCTGGTGGCCCCGGAGGAGGTCGAGGCCTTCGACAAGGCGATGCTGCTGGACGTGCGCGCCGTGAGCGAGCACGCCGCCGGCTCGGTGCCCGGTTCCGTGCAGCTGCACGGCGGCCGGGTCCTGTGGAACCTGGACCGGCTCCCGGCCCAGGGCACGATCGTGACCTACTGCCAGAGCGGGCTGCGCTCCTCCGTCGTGGCCTCCACCCTGCGCCACGCCGGCTACGACGTCGTCGAGCTGGAAGGCTCCTACGCCGCCTGGGCCGCCGCCCAGGACTCCGTGGCCGCCCACTGACCCGCGCTCCGCTCCGGCGGAGGGCTCTCCGATCGCCGCGACCCCCGGGTGCCACGCACCCGGGGGTCGCGGCGTGCCCGCACCCGGTCCTGCGCGCGCGGGACAGGATCCCCGCCTCCACCGGCCTGCGGACCCCTCCGGGCGGACGGCCCGGAGGGCTCCGCCCCGACCCGTCGATTCACTATTGCCAACGAAGGCTACCGGCGCGTACTTTGACGGCACAGCAGTCCGTCGGACGCGCCCCGGATCTCCGCGAGCTCCGGGGCGCACGCCGCCCGACCAGCAGCACGACATTTCCTGTCACCCCGCGCGCGGACCGGTGACGCCGGGGGGAGGTCTGCCGCGCGCTGCCGGCCGCGGGGTGGCCCCGGGGCGAGGACCGAGCACAGGAGACACAGGACATGACTGCTGGAAAGACATGGGCGGCCACGGGCGCCGCGGCCGCGATGCTGGCCGGAGGCCTCTTCACGGGCACCCCGGCGGCCCTCGCCGCACCCGGGGATCCCGCCTGCCTGGAGGCCACGGCCCAGCTGGACGCGGCGCTGGCCGGGGCGGGCCTCACGCCCGACTCGCTCGCGGCCCTCGACTCCTCGGCCGAGTCCCTGGCCGCCGCCGAGGCCCAGTACGCCGCACTCGTCGGGGGTGCCGGCGGGCCGAGCCTGCAGGAGCTGGAGGCGGCCGGGGCCGCGCTGATGGCCGCCCAGGAGTCCGGTGACCCGGCGGCGATCGCCCAGGCCGAGGCGCGCCTCCTCGAGCTCGACCAGGAGCTCGCCGCCGCGCTCGGCACGCTCGACCCCGCTGTCGCCGAGCAGGCCCTCGCCGACGCCGCCGTGGCCTTCGAGGCTCTCCTGGCACAGCTGGCCCTCGACGAGGCCGCGGTCGGCCAGTTCCTCGTGCTCCTCGAGCAGGCCATCGTGGCCTGCGAGGCCCCCGCCGCACCCGTGGCCCCGGTGGCCCCCGCCCCGGTGGAGGTCGCGCCGGCGCCCGTCGCGCCTGTCGTGGAGGCTCCCGTCGTGGAGGCTCCCGTCGTCGAGGCCCCCGTGGCCGAGGCCCCCGTCGTGGAGGCCCCCGCCGGGACCGCGACCGCGGCCGTCAATCCGGGCCTCAACATGCAGACGGCCGCCGCGGAGCCGGAGCAGCGCCCCGGCCTCCTGGCCGGGCTGCTCGTGGCCGGGACCGCCCTGGGCGCGGCGGTCGCCCTGCGCCTGCGGCGGCGCAGCCGGGCCTGAGCCGCGCGCCGTTCCCGGGGCCCGCAGGCACCGGGAACGGCGCCGCCCCGCGGCCGGTGCGGGCCTCAGCCCCGCGTCACGGCGCTGCTGCCCGCCGTCGGGGCGGTCGGCGGGTCCAGGACCGCCACGAGCCGGGCGAGGTCCTGGGCCGCGGCCATGACCAGCCGGTCCTCCGCCCGCGAGGGGTCGGTGAGCTCGGCGTGGAGCCGGCCCACCAGGGAGCGGACCCGCTCGGCCGCCTCCTCGGGGTCCTCGCCGTCGGCCCACGCGCGCACCGCGTCGGCGGCGGACTGCACCGCCTCGGCGAGCCGGGCGCTCAGGGCGGCGGGCACCAGCCAGTCGTGCTGCTCGTGGTCGTAGAGCTCCCGCAGCGCGTCCGTGAAGCCCCGGAGGTGGAAGATCACGTTCTCGAGCTTCAGCAGGGAGTCGTAGCCGGGGTCCGCCGAGGCCCCGGCGCGGCGCCGGCGGCGGCGGAGCACCATCCGGGGGTTGCCGCGGGCGCTGCGCGCCGACTCGTCGACCGCCTCGCGCACCTCGCCCGTGATGCGCACGAGCGCGTGGTTGCGCTGGCGCCAATCCCGTCCCCCGGTGGTCCCGGGCTCCGCGAGCTCCCCGGCGACGTCCTCGAGGTAGTCGACCGCGACGTTCTGCAGCCGGTCGAGCTGCAGCCGGGCGGTGCGGAAGTCCAGGGGCGGGATGACCGTCACGTTGACGAGCAGGCCGATCGCGACGCCCACGGACATCTGCACGAGGAAGCCCGCCGAGAAGCCCTCCGCGTCCTGGCCCCCGACGATGAGCACGAACAGGGCTCCGACCGGGACGTACTCCGCTCCGGCCCCGAGCTGACGGATGCCCGCCAGGAGCACGCCCAGGCCGACCGCCACCGACACGGTCACGAGATTGGGATCCCCGATCAGCAGGACTCCCGCGGCCAGCATGATGCCCAGGGCGATGCCGGCGACCGTCTGCAGGCCCGCGCGCACCGAGCCCAGCACGGTCGGGTACATCGCGGAGATCGCGCCCAGCGGGGCATAGTACGGGTAGTCGTCGATCACTCCGGGCATCCGCTGGGCCACGACCCAGGACAGGGCCACGGCCAGCGAGGTCTTGAGGGCCAGGAGGATCCGGGCACCGCGTATCGTCTGCACCCCGACATCCTACGGACCCGCCGGTAGGATCGAGCCGCCGACCGCTCCCCCGCCGGAGCCCGCCCCCGAGGAGCCCCCATGAGCCGACCGCCGCACCGGCGCCTGCTGCTGGTCCTCGCCGTGGGAGCCGGCGGCGCGCTGGGCACCGGAGCCCGCCACGGCCTCGCCGCGCTGCTGCCGGCGGTGGCCGGCTGGCCGCTGGCCACCCTGGCCGCGAACCTGCTCGGGGCCTTCCTGCTGGGCATGCTCCTGGAGTCCCTCCTGCGGCGCGGCGAGGAGACGCCCCGCGGGATGCTGCTGCGTCTCGGCGTGGGCACCGGGGCGCTCGGCGGGTTCACGACGTTCTCCTCGCTCGCGCTGGAGGCGGAGCGGATGCTGGCCGGCGGCGCCGCGGGGCAGGCCCTGGCCTACGTGGGGATCTCCCTGGGGTGCGGTTTCCTGGCGTGCCTCGCCGGCACCGTCCTCGCGGCCCGGGGGCGGCGCGCGTGACCGCCCTGCTGATCTGCCTCCTCGGCGGGCTGGGGGCGATGGCCCGGTTCGCGGTGGACGGGGCCGTGCGGCAGCGGTGGGCCACGGCCTTCCCCGCCGGCACCGTGGTCGTCAACGTGAGCGGCTCCTTCCTGGCCGGGCTCCTCTCCGGCGCCGCGCTGGCCGGGACGCTGGGCGGGCCCGCCGCCGCGGCCGCCGTGGTCGGCTTCTGCGGCGGGTACACCACCTTCTCCACCGCGATGGCCGACACCGTGCGGCTGGCCCGGGACGGCAGCCCGCTCCGCGCCCTGCTCAACGCCGCGGGCACCGGCGCGCTGACCGTGCTCGCCGTGCTCGCGGGGCTGGCCGCGGCCGCACCGCTGTCCTGACCGGCGGCCGGGGCGGCGGAGGGCGCGGGGCCCCGGCGCACGCTCCGTGCCGGAGGACCGGGACCGGTCCCCGAGCGGGCGACCCATTTCACCAGCAGGCTTGCTATTCTGCTGGGAACACCCGTTCCAGCACGTCCGACCGAAGGAAGCAGGACCCCGTGGCCGACATCAATCCCGAGCAGGCGCGCAACGACCCGGAGAAGGCCCGGGAGGCCTTGAACGAGGAGTCCGGGCGCAGCATCGACGGCGACACCCCGCCCGACGCCGGCGTGGGGGTGGGGCCCGACAACCCCGACCTCGACGTCGAGCACCGCGGGGACTCCGCGAAGGGCAAGATCGCGCTGGCGGTCATCCTCGGCCTCGTGGCGCTGTTCGCGGTGCTGTGGTTCGTCGGCGCCGTGGTGGGCATGTTCTGAGGCACCCGTCCTGAGGCGCCGGGCGGCCGGCGGCCGCGCTCACGGCCGGCCGTCGTCCTCGCCGGTGTTCCCTCCGGTGTCCTCTTCGTCCTCCTCGTCGTCCTCCTCCTCGGTCCAGTCCTCCGAGGACGGGCCCATCATGGCGAAGCGCTCGCCGTCCGGGCCGGCGGCGAACACCAGCTCCCCGTAGCCGAACTCCTCCGGCTCCTGGACCAGCGCGCCCCCGGCGGCGACGACCCGCTCGGCCGCGGTGTCGGCGTCGTCGACCTCGAAGCAGACCCACCACAGCGGGGGCGCCTGCTGCAGGTGGTCGACGTCCTCGGCGGGCACGCCGATCCCGCCGGCCGTGCGGTCCATGCCCGGGACCGTGAACACCGCGTACGCCTCGTGCCGCGTGCCGATGTCCTGGTACGTGTAGCCGAACACCTCGGCGTAGAACCGCTCGGCGGCCGCCTGGTCGGAGGTCAGGAGGTCGCACCAGGCCACGGTCCCGTGCTTGCCGACGATGCTGAAGCCGGTGTGCTCCTGCGGCTGCCACACCCCGAAGGCCGCCCCGGTGGGGTCGATCCACACGCCCATGGTGCCGAAGCGGCCCACGGCCATCGGCTCGAACAGCTGACGGGCGCCGGCCGCCACCGCGGCCCGGCCCGTGGCCGCGATGTCGTCGGACGCGAGGTAGACGGCCCACGCGTGCGGGTCGTCCTCCATGTCCGGCAGCGCCGGCGACAACCCCGCCACCGGCTCGCCGTCCACCAGGGCGTTGCAGTAGCCGCCGTACGCCGGATCGGAGGGCGTGAACCGCCACCCGAGCACGGAGGCGTAGAAGTCCATGGAACGGTCCAGGTCCGAGACCATGATGTCCGCCCAGCACGGGGCTCCCGCGGGCCAGTGGTCGATGCGCTCGGTCATGCCTGAGTCCTCTCGTCGCGCGCCGGGACGGCTGTGCCCGGGGGCCGGCGACGCGGCCCGCCCCCGGGCGGTCCTTCGTCCCCCATGGTCGTCCCCCGCGCCCCGGTTGGGAACACCTCCCGCTGACATCCGGGCCCGCCCGTGCCGGGGCGTTCCCCCGCGGGGCGGACCCGCCTGCGCTGGGCCGTCCCGGGCAGGGGACCGGGGGGACGGGAACGGCGGACGGGGCATTAACATTCGTCGTTTCCGGCTGGAGCCCGTGTTCCGTTCCTAGACTCGGAGCAGGACAGGGGTCACGGCCGCGGCCGGAGCCCTCCCCGGGGGATCGACGAGGACAGCATGCGTGCGTGGTGGATCGATGAGCCCGGTCCCGCCGCCGGCGGGCCGATGCGGTTCGGGCAGTGCCCCGACCCCGTGCCGGGAGCCGGGGAGCTGCTCGTGCGGGTGCGGGCCTGCGGGGTGTGCCGCACCGACCTGCACCTCGTGGAGGGCGATCTCCCTCTGCACCGGGCGGGCGTGATCCCGGGCCACGAGATCGTCGGCGAGGTGGTGCGCGCGGGCCCCGGGTGCGGCCGGTTCCGGAAGGGTGAGCGCGTGGGCGTCGCGTGGCTGCGGCACACCTGCGGCCGCTGCCGGTTCTGCCGCCGCGGGCGGGAGAACCTCTGCACGGCCCCGCGCTTCACCGGGTGGGACCAGGACGGCGGCTACGCGGAGCTCACCCTGGCCCCCGAGGCCTTCGCCTACCGCCTGCCCGAGGAGTTCGACGACGAGCACGCGGCCCCGCTGCTGTGCGCCGGGATCATCGGCTACCGGGCGCTGCGGCGGGCCCAGCTGCCGCCCGGGGGCCGGCTGGGCATCTACGGCTTCGGGGCCTCCGCCCACCTCGCCGCCCAGGTGGCCCTGCACCAGGGCGCGGAGGTCCACGTCATGACCCGCTCGGCGGAGGCGCGCGCGCTGGCCCGCGAGCTGGGCGCCGCCTTCGTGGGCGAGGCCGACGAGCCTCCCCCGGTGCCGCTGGACGCGGCAATCCTCTTTGCCCCCGTGGGCACGCTCGTGCCCCCGGCGCTGCGCGCTCTGGACCGGGGCGGCACCCTCGCCGTCGCCGGGATCCACCTCAGCGACGTCCCGGCCCTCGACTACGCCGCGGAGCTCTTCCAGGAGCGGCAGCTGCGCAGCGTGACCGCCAACACCCGGCAGGACGGCGAGGAGTTCCTGCAGCTGGCCGCCCGGCTGCGGCTGCGCCCCACCACCGTGCCCTATCCCCTGCGCGCGGCGGACCGGGCCCTCGCGGACCTGGCCGCGGACCGCATCACGGGAGCAGCCGTCCTGCGCGTGTGAGCCGCGGCCCCGCGGACGGCCCGCACCGCCGGGCCGGCCGCACGGAAGGGAACGCCGGGGACAGCACCGCAGCAGGCAGAACGCGTCGACCGGAGCACAGCGACCGGAGCACAGAGAGGAGACCCGCCGTGACCGTCCTGGTGGTCTACGAGTCCATGTACGGCAACACCCACCGGATCGCCGAGGCGATCGTCCGGGGGCTCACGGAGGCGGGGGTCCCCGCGGAGGTGCGCTCGACCACCGAGGCCCAGCGGCGCCCACCGGGTGCCGGTGACGTGCTGGTGGTCGGCGCCCCCACCCACGGCCACGGGCTGAGCCGGGAGAACTCCCGCGAGCAGGCCGTGCGGGACGCCTCCCGCCACCACCTGGACGTGGACGGCTCGGCCGCCGGTCCCGGGGTCCGCGAGTGGCTGGCCGCCCTCGACGCAGGGACCGGCCGGGCGGCCGCCTTCGACACCCGGGTCAAGGGCCCGGCGATGCTCACCGGCCGCGCCTCGCAGAAGATCGTCCGCGCCCTCCAGGAGCACGGCTACGAACTGGTCGCGGAGCCCGAGAGCTTCCTCGTGACCATGGGCAACGAGCTGGTCCCCGGGGAGGAGGAGCGCGCGCTCGCCTGGGGCCGCGGCCTCGCCGACACACTCTGACCACCCGGACGCCCCGCACCGGGACCGGCCCCCGTCCGGCTCCGCCACTCCGACTCCGCCCTTCCGACCCCACCCGGCCGATCCCGCAGGAGCTCCCATGCACGAGCACCCCGAAACCCGCCCGCCCCGCCCGACCGCCCGACACGGCACCCCGCGCCGCACCAGGCCCGGGCAGTGGGTGCTGCTGGTCCTGGGCGCCGTCCTGACCGCCCTGGCCCTGGCGGCGCTCGTCAGCGGCCTCGTCCTCGCCGGCGCCGCCGCGGCCCAGCAGGACGGGCGCTTCCTCACGACGTCCCCGGACCGGCACCAGACCATCACCTACGCCCTGGTCGGACCGCCCGCCGTGCTCGACGTCGGCGACGCGCAGGTCTCGCCCGTGCCCTTCCTCGACCAGCTCGGCCGGGTGCAGGTGCGCGTGACGGCGGCGGACCCGCAGCAGGAGATCTTCGTGGGCGTGGCCGGGACCGACGACGTCGACCGGTACCTGGACGGCGTCGCCCACGCCGAGCTCGGCAGCGCCACGGAGTCCGGGGACGACGCCCCGTCCCGTGTGCCCGGCGAACGGGTGCCCGACCGGCCCGGGAACCAGACCTTCTGGGCGGACTCGGACCAGGGCACCGGCACCCGGGAGCTGACCCTGGACCTGCGCTCGGGCAGCTGGACGCTCGTGGTGATGAACGCGGACGCCACCCGGCCGGTCTGGGCGGACCTGCAGCTCGGGGCGCGCTCCGACCTCCTGGGACCCCTGGCCGGCGGCCAGCTGGTGGGCGGCCTGGCCGGCGTGGTCGTGGGCATCCCGCTGCTGCTGCTCGGCGCCGCCGGACTGGGCCGGGACATCGATCCGCGCACGCCGCCGCGCGGCACGGGCCCGGGCGCGGCGCTCGCCGGGGCCCCGGACCGGAGCGGGGCCCCGCGGCCGGTCTCCCCCGTGCGCCTGAGCGGGTTCCTCGACGCGGGACTGTCCCGGTGGCTGTGGCTGGTGAAGTGGCTGCTGGTGGTCCCGCACCTGATCGTGCTGGCGGTGCTGTGGTTCGCGCTCGTGGTCACCACGGTGGCCGCCGGCGTCGCCGTGCTGTTCACGGGCCGGTACCCGCCCTCGTGGTTCTCCTTCAGCGTGGGGGTCCTGCGGTGGAGCTGGCGGGTGGGGTTCTACTCCTACTCGGCCCTGGGCACCGACCGGTACCCGCCCTTCAGCCTGGCCCGCGCGGACTACCCGGCGGAGCTGGAGATCGCGCCCCCGGAGCGGCTCTCCCGCGGCCTGGTGCTCGTGAAGTGGTGGCTCCTGGCGATCCCGCACCTGCTGATCCTCGGGGTGCTCACCGGCGGCGGGAGCACGTGGAGCACCAGCCGCAGCGGCGACGACGGCACGACGACCACCAGCTGGGGGCCGTCCCTGCTCGGGCTGCTCGTGCTCGTGGCCGCCGTGCTCCTGCTCTTCACGGGCCGCTACCGTCCCGAGCTCTTCGCCCTGGTCATGGGCATCAACCGCTGGGTCAACCGGGTCCTCGCCTACGTGCTGCTCCTGCGCGACGAGTACCCGCCGTTCCGGCTCGACCAGGGTCCCGTGGAGCCCCCGCCCCACCCGGCGGCGCCCTGGTCCGCCGGGGCACACGACCGGACGCCGGACCGGCAGCAGGACCGGCCGCACGACCGGTCGCGGGACCTGCCCGGCGAGGGCCCGGAGCGCCAGGACCCGGCCCGCTGAGCCGGCGCCCTCCCGGGACGGCCGGCCGGACAGAAGTGGGAGCTCAGCGGAAGCGGACGTCCTCGAGCCTCGCCCGGAAGAACTCGCCCGCGGCCTGCCGGTCCGTCCCCCACGCCCAGCCGGCGCGCAGGACCGTGGGCACGCGCACGCCCCCGACGTCGGCCTCCTCGGACAGCGCGACCCCGAAGGGGTGACGGCCGAACCCGGTGCCGTCGGGATCTCCCCACCGCTGCATGCTCAGCTCCCGGAGCCGGCCCTCCGGGTCGACCCGGAGCAGGGCGTCCTCGCGCACCCCGTCGAGGACCCAGGACATCACGGCGGTGTCCGGGTCCGGGCCCGCGGACCACTCGGCACCCAGGCAGGCCGGGGGAACCGTGATGCTCTCCCCGGCGAGCCGGCCGGCGGCGCTGCGGGTGATGTCCGGGCCGGCGGCCGACATCACGGGCACGAGACCCAGCAGCCGCCACCGCAGCTCGCCCCCGCCGGGGCCGTACCGGTCGTAGCCCGCGACCGGCAGGCCGAGGACCCGGGTGCGGGCGGCCCACACGAAGCCGGTCCCGGGGACGAGGACCTGCCGGGCGGAGAACGCCCGCCAGGAGCCGCCGAGCCGGATCTCGCCGCGCATCGACAGCTCCGCCACGGACCACGCCGGGGTGCCGGGCGGCACGGCCCGCTCCAGCCAGCGGCGTGCGGGCTCGGGCAGGGCGGCCACCGCCGCGGCGTCCACCGCGGGCGGTGGCTGCGATCCCGGGCGCTCCAGGGCCGCCCAG
Source organism: Kocuria rosea subsp. polaris (assembly GCF_001483755.1). Classification (GTDB taxonomy): domain Bacteria; phylum Actinomycetota; class Actinomycetes; order Actinomycetales; family Micrococcaceae; genus Kocuria; species Kocuria cellulosilytica. The sequence continues at coordinate 393,808 of NZ_LQBK01000004.1, read as the reverse complement.
TGCCGGCGCGCGCCGCGCGGCAGCCGCCCGGTCACGGCCGGTCCCGGAGCATCACGACCGCCGCCGGCAGGTACCACAGGACGGGCACCAGGCGCAGGGCCGTGGTGAGCCCGCCGAGCGGGGAGAGCGGCCCCGCGGTGGGCACGAGGGAGAAGACGGAGAGGAGGGCCGCGGCGGCCGCCCCGGCGGCGATCCCGCCGAGCCACCGCGGGTACGCGCCGCGGGCGAGGGAGAGCGCGGCGACGGCGGCGAACGAGACGGCGAGGGGCAGGTTGGCCAGGGCGAGGAGGACCACGCACAGGTCCATCACCGCGGCCGCCGTCCCCGCGTCCATCGACGCCGCCGCCGGCATGGTCAGCACGAGCTGCACCCCCTGGCCGGCGATGTTCAGGGCCGCGGCCAGGAGCCCGGCGCCGAAGGCCACGGCGGAGACCGTGCCGGGCGGGCCCTCCGCCCGGAGCAGGCGGGCGCGCACCCAGCCGAGGAAGCAGACCAGTGCCCCCTGGCCGAGGACGAAGAGCATGCTCTGCGCCAGCAGGGGGCCACGGTTGCGCCCCAGGAACGGCCCGACAGCGGGGTCCCCGGCGGCCGGCCAGGGGCCGGAGAGCGCGGTCTCCATGAGCCCTCCGGCGATGCCGAGGAGCACGGAGAGCAGTCCGGCGGCCGCTCCGGCGACCGGCCACAGGACGGGGACGGGAGCGGGCTGCGACAGGGTCCGGGACCGGGTCATGCCCCCAGGCTAGACCGGCGGCCCGGCGCCGGTCCCGTTCCGGGCCGGGCGGACGCCCGGATTCCCCGGTCACACTCGGACACGGGACCCGGTGGAGGAGCAGGATGGGCTCATGCGCGCGCACCGGTTCCCGGCACCGCCGCCGTTCCCCGCGGCGCCCCCGCGGGCGCAGGGGGCGCTGCTCGCTCTGCTCCTCGTGGCGCTGCTGCTGCTCGCGCACCCGGTGGCGCCCTCCGCCGCCGCGCCGGAGCGCGGAGGCCAGGAGGAGCAGGGCGTGCGGGAGCTGACCGCCGAGGACGTCGGCCCGTGGCTCGACGGCCTGGTCCCGGCTCTCCTGGACGCCGAGCGGCTCCCGGGGGCGACGGTGGCGGTCGTCTCCGGCGGCGAGATCGTGGCGCTGCGCGGGTTCGGCGCGGCGGACCGTCCCCGGCCCGTGCCGGGCGCCACCCCGGTGGACCCCGGGCACCACCTGTTCCGGATCGGGTCGCTGACCAAGCTCTTCACCGCCACGGCCGTGCTGCAGCAGGTGGAGCGCGGTGCCCTGGACCTGGACGCCGACGTCCGCGAGCACCTCGACTTCCCGCTCGAGCTCCCCCGGGGGACGGTGACGCTGCGGCACCTGCTCAGCCACACCGCCGGCTTCGAGGAGCGCGTGGACCACCTCATCACCCCGGACCCCGGGAAGGTCCGTGACCTGCACACCGAGCTGGCCGAGGACCCGCCGGCGCAGATCTTCGCGCCGGGCACCACCCCGGCGTACTCCAACTACGGCCTGGCCCTGGCCGGCTACGTCGTCCAGCAAGTCACCGGCGTCCCCTTCGAGGAGTACGTGCGCCGGGAGGTCCTCGAGCCGCTGGGCATGACCTCCAGCACCGCCGAGCAGCCGCTGCCGGCGGCGCTCGCCGGCCGGCTGGCCGGCGGCTTCCCCGCCCCGGAGACTGCGGCCGCGCCCTTCGAGCACATCTCCGTGCCGCCCGCGGGGTCCGTGAGCAGCACCGCGCGGGACATGGCCGCGTTCCTGAACCTGCACCTCGGCCACGGCCCCGACGCCGTCCTCGGCCCGGAGGCGATGGCGGCCATGCACGCCCCGGCGCTGCCGCCCGCGTCCCTCGGCGGGCTCGGTGCCGCCGAGCAGATGACCCTGGGCTTCCGCGGCCACGAGGTGCGGGGGCAGCGGGTGCTCTCCCACGGCGGCGACACGAACCTGTTCCACAGCGAGCTGGCCCTGTTCCCCGACGCGGACACGGGCCTGTTCGTCTCCGTCAACGGCAACGGGGTGCGCGCGCTCAGCACCGCGGTGCTGCGGCAGCAGCTGGTCGAGCAGTTCGCCCGCCGCTACGTCGCCCCGCCCTCCCGGGAGGAGCCCGCGTCCCCGCCCGGCACCGAGGAGCGGACCGCCGCCGTGGCCGGCCACTACCGCAGCGAACGGCGGGCGGAGTCCAGCGCCGCGGCGCTGGTGGGGGCGCTGGGGATCACCACGGTGCGCGCCGGCCCGGACGGGACGATCCGCGTCGGGTCCCTGGCCGCTCCCACCGCCACGATGCGCGAGGTGGAGCCGTGGCTGTGGCGGGAGCCCGGGGGCACGGCCACCCTCGCGGCGCGGACCGGCGACGACGGCACCGTCCGGGACGTCGCGCTGGTCGCCTACCGCACCGACGGCAGGGTGAGCGCCTGGCACGGCCTGTTCGTGCCCCACCTGCTGCTGCTCGCGGCGCTGCTGGTCCTCGTCCTGGCCCTGGTCGCTTGGCCGGTGAACCGGCTGCGGCGGCGCCGGCGGTGGGGTCCACCGGGGACCGGCGCCCGGGCCCGGCGGGTGCGACGGCTGGCCTTCGCGGCCCCGGCGGCCGTGCTCGCGGGGCTGGTCCTCTTCGCCGCGAGCGTCCAGCCGGACCTGTCCCTGCTGCGGCCCCTCACCCGCCTGGGGCAGGCGCTCCTGCTGCTCGGCGTCCTGGGCGTGGTGCCCGCCGCCCTGCACCTGGCGGGCGCGATCCGGCACCGCCGCGGGGTGGTCGCCGTGGCCGGGGCCGCGCTGCTGGTCCTGGCCCTCGCCTGGGTCGCCGGCTACACGGTGGCCTTCCGCGTCCTGTGGCCCGACATCAGCGTCTGAGCGGCGCCGGGCACCGGCGCGGGAGGCGGGCGTTGACTGCCGGCGGCGCCCGCACCAGCATGAGAGCCACGGGCCGCCCACGGAGCGGCCGCCGGGACCACCGGGTCCCCGAGCACCGGGAGGACGACCATGACGCGCACCGGAACGAGAAGGCGCACCGGCCGGAAGAGCATCCAGTGGAAGGACCTCACGCCGGGGCAGCAGACCTTGCTGCTGACGCTGGCGTCCGTGCAGGTCTCGCTGGCGGCCACTGCCTGGGCGGACCTCGCGCTGCGTCCCGCCGAGGAGGTCAGCGGCGGCAAGGGGAAGTGGGCGGCGATCATCGCGATCAACTTCGTGGGCCCGGTCCTGTACTTCCGGCGCGGCATCCGCCGCTGAAGGCCCCCCGGGGGTCCGGGCCAGGCCCAGGTCCCCGGGCGGGCTCCGGGATAACGATTCGGCACGGAGCGGAGAACACTTAGCGATGGCATACGCGCGGATCTAGACTGGTCCCACCAGCAGTTCCGTCCGCTCGGCGGAAAGCAGTCACCGGTGGACCACGGTCCCGGGACCCCGGCCGAGCCCACGGCCAGACGCCGGTCGGTGGAGGTCGACCGGCTCCCACCCGAGGTCCGGCGACCCGGACCGCGTTCTCCGCTTCCGGAACCTGGAGGTTCCACCATGAAACGCTCACCGATGGCCCGTCTGCTCACCGGGGTCTCCGCGACGGCACTGACCGCCACCGGCATCGCCCTCGCCGGACCGGCCCACGCCGTGTCCACCCAGGGATTCCTCTCCTACGTCGACGGCTGGCGGGTCGACCAGCACGTGCGCGAGCTCGCCGACGTCAACGGGGACGGACGCGCCGATGTGGTGGCCTTCGGCGACCCCGGCGTTTTCGTCGCCCACGGCCGGGCCGACGGCACCTTCGCCGCGCCGGTGCTGAGGGTCCGCGACTTCGGCACCGCGCAGGGCTGGCGCACCGACCGGCACCCGCGGCAGGTCGCCGACGTCGACGGCGACGGCCGCGCCGATCTCGTCGGCTTCGGCGACGCCGGGGTGCTCGTCGCCTACGCGCAGCCGGACGGCAGCTTCACGGCGCCGGCGCTGAAGGTCCGGGAGTTCGGCTGGAACCAGGGCTGGCGGGTCGACCAGCACGTCCGCGAGCTGGCCGACCTCGTCGGGGACGGCGCGGCGGACGTCGTCGGCTTCGGGTACTCCGGCGTGACGATCTCGCACGGCCGGTCGGACCGCACCTTCTCCGGCACCGGCAAGCGGATCGACAGCTACGGCTGGGACCGTGGCTGGCGGGTCGACCGGCACCCGCGGATGCTCACCGACATGGACGAGAACGGAACGGCCGACATCGTCGGCCTCGGGGACGCCGGCACGTACGTCTCCTACTTCTCGGCGCTGGGCGACACGTTCACCCAGCCCGCCCTGGAGGTCCGCGACTTCGGATACGCCCAGGGCTGGCGGGTCGGCCAGCACCCCCGGGACGTCGGCAACGTCAGCGGGCACCTCGCCCCGGACGTCGTCGGGTTCGGCCACCGCGGCGTCCTCGCCGCCTACTCCCGGCCCTACGCCCCGGGCGAGCCGAAGTACCTCCCGGTCACCCTCGAGCTCGCCGACTTCGGCATCGCGCAGGGCTGGCGCACCGACCAGCACCCCCGGGACCTCGCGGACATCAACGGCGACGGGATCCTGGACGTGGTCGGATTCGGCAACGCGGGTGTGCACGTGGCCTACGGGGACGACAACGCCTTCTTCGGGCCCGAGCTGACGTCCACCGCCTTCGGCTGGTCGGCCGGCTGGGACCCGGCGCGGTTCCCGCGCCTGCTCGGGGACGTGAACGGCGACGGCCGCGACGACGTCGTCGGCTTCGGCTACTCGGCCACCTCCGTGGAGCTGTCCTGACGCTCCCGGCGGAGTCCGCCGGTCCGGTTCCGGCCCGGCCCTGGGCGCCGGGGACGGCGGGGACGGCGGTCGCCACCGTGTCGCCGGGCGGCTCCGGCGGCTAGGGTGGGTGGTCCCAGATCGATGCACTCAGACCGGAGCACGTCCCACCCGAACCCCGAGGAGCACGCTGATGACCCGACGCACCCTGACCCTCGCCGCGGCCGGCCTGGCCGGGTCGCTGCTGCTGACCGCCTGCCAGGACGAGACCCAGCTGACCCAGCTGGACCAGTCCGGAGTCCCCACCGAGGAGCTGGTCGGGGAGGAGATCACCCTGACCAACGAGGTGGAGGAGATCTTCGGCGAGGAGTTCCTGACCATGGGCGACGAGCAGACGATCGTGTTCGTGACGGAGATGCCCGCCGACCTGCGCCCCGGCGACTCGGTCGAGGCCACCGGCACCGTCGAGGCGGGGGACGTGTTCAGCGAGCCGGAGGACCGCGACCGGTTGATGCTGATGACGGACGAGGGCACCGCCAACTACCTCGTCAACCGTGATTCCGAGCCCTATCTCACCGAGGCCACCGTCACCGTCGTCGAGTAGGCTCCCGCCTCGGACGGTCCGGCGGCGCGGCGGCCTCGAGGGCCCCGCGCCGCCGGAGCCGGCTCAGGACGGGCGGCTGGTCGCGTCCCGGACCTCCCCGACCAGCTCCTCGAGGACGTCCTCGAGCGCGACGACGGAGGCGGCCCCGGCCGTCGACCCCTGTCCTTCGACAAGGGCCAGGTGGGCGTTGCGCTGCTGCATGGCGCGCACGACCTGCTGCAGCTTGGCGCCGGCGGGAACCGTGCCGAGCCGCCGGACCGCCTCCGGCGGGACGGGGGCGTGGCGGCGCTCCGCCGGGGTCCCGAGCAGGTCCTTGGCGTGGACGTAGCCCACCAGCGTCCCGTCGTCGTCCCGGACGGGGAACCGGGAGAAGCCCGTGCCCGCGCAGATCTGCTCCAGCTCCGCCACGGTCGCGGAGCGGGGCACGGTGCGCAGCTGCTCCGCGGGGATGGCCACGTCCTCCGCGGTGAGGTGCTCGAACTGCAGCGCCCCGGTGAGCAGGGTGATCTCGTCCTCGTCGAGCAGGCCCTCGCGGCCCGACTCGGCGACGAACCCGGCGACCTCGTCCGAGGTGAAGGAGGAGGCGACCTCGTCCCGGGGTTCGGCCTTCAGCACGTGGCGGACCACGAGGTTCGCGGACTGGTTCATCAGCCAGATGAAGGGACGGAAGACCAGCACGAAGACCCGCAGGACCGGGCCCAGCAGCAGGGCCGAGGCCGCGGGCTTGGCGATGGCCATGTTCTTGGGCACCATCTCCCCGATCACCATGTGGAAGAAGGTGACGACCAGCAGGGCGATGACCAGGGCCACGGGGTGCACGAGCCCCTCGGGCACCCCGAGGTCGGCCATGGGGCCCTCGATGAGGTGGGCGATCGCGGGCTCCCCCACGGCGCCGATCAGCAGGGAGCACGCGGTGATGCCCAGCTGGGTGGCGGCCAGTGACGTCGAGACGTCCTCGATGCCCTTCAGCGCGGACCTGGCGGCGCCGGAGCCGGCTGCGGCCCTCGGCTCGATCTGGTCGCGGCGGGCGGAGACCATGGCGAACTCCGCGGCCACGAAGAACGCGTTGCCGCCCAGCAGCAGGACCAGGAACAGGATGGCGAGGCCCTCGCTCATCGGGACCCACCTCCCTCGGTGTCGGCGGCCGTGGAGCCGCCCGCATCGCCGGCCCTCCCGAAGGAGGTCTGCGCCGACTTCTCGGCGGACGTCCCGGCGGCCTTCTCGGCGGACGTCCCGGCGGCCTTCTCGGCGGACGTGGCGCCGGTGTCGGCCCGGCGGGCGTCGCCGCGCCGGACGACGATCCGGTCCACCCGGTGCCCGTCCAGCCGGACCACGGTGAGGGTGACGTCGGTGCTGGTGGGCAGGTTGTCGTCGTCGCGGTGGACGTGGTCGACGGCCTCGAACGAGACCGTGTCCCCGGCCAGCGGCAGCCGGTCGAGCTTCTCCGCCATCAGCCCGCCGAGGGTGTCGGACTCCTCCCCCTCGGGCAGCTCGAGGCCCATGACGTCGCCGAGCTCGTCGGGACGCAGCAGCCCGGACACGGAGATCGCCCCGTCGCGGGTGCGGCGGTACCGGGCGACCGTCTCGTCCTGCTCGTCGTCGATCTCCCCCACGATCTCCTCGATCAGGTCCTCGAGGGTGACGATCCCGGCGGTCCCCCCGTACTCGTCGACGACGACGGCCAGCTGCAGGCCGGGCCTGCGCAGCTCGCGCAGCAGCGGGTCCAGGGTCATGGACGCGGAGACGGTCGTGGCCGGGACCGCGATCTCGCGCACGGTGCGCGTGCCCCGGTCCTCGTACGGCACCGCGAGGGCGTGCTTGAAGTGCACGACACCCACGATGTCGTCGACGGAGTCGCCCTCCACCGGGAAGCGGGAGTGACCGGTCTCGGCGGAGATCTCCACGAGGTCCTGGACGGTGTGGTCATCGAGGAAGGTGACCTGCGGGCGCGGGCGCATGACGTCGGCGGCCGTGCGGTCGCCGAACTCGATGGACCGGGCCACCAGCTCGGCGGTGCCGGGGTCCAGGGTGCCCTCGGCCCCGGAGCGGGAGACCACGGCCATCAGCTCCCCGGCCGTGCGCGCGCTGGCCACCTCCTCGGTGGGGGTGAACCCGAGCAGCTTGAGCACCCAGTTGGCGGAGGAGTTGAGGATCTTCACCAGCCAGCCCAGCAGCAGCATGAAGATCCGCTGCGGGTGGACCACGAGCCGGGACACGCGCATCGGCTCGGCGATCGCCCAGTTCTTCGGCACGAGCTCGCCGAAGACCATCTGGGTGAACGTGGCGATCACGAACGCGGCCGTCGTGGCGATGCCGGTGGCGGCCGCCGGGGACAGCCCGGTGAGGCCCAGCCCCTGCGCCAGGAGGACGCCCAGCGAGGGTCCGGCGAGGAAGCCCACGATCAGGCTGGTGAGCGTGATGCCCAGCTGCGCGCCGGAGAGGTTGGTGGAGGTCTTCGTCAGGGCCCGCTCGACGGCGGCGGCCCGCCGGTCGCCGGCCTCCTCAGCGGCCCGGACCTCGTTGCGGTTGACGGTCAGGAAGGCGAACTCCACGGCCACGAAGAGGGCGTTGCCGAGGACCAGGAGAACGGCCACGGCGAGCAGGATCCATGCTTCTAGCACGCGGCGCTCCCCTCGGACGGGGCGGTGCGGTCAGGGGAACCCGTACTTCGGGGCTCCGTTTCGTCCGGACCGGCGGGGGCGCGGTGCGCGCCTCCGGGGGGCCGGGAGTCGTGGGAAGGCATGGTCCCAGGATAACGGCACGCCCAGGGGGTGCGGTGCTCGCCGTCAGGTGAGGAACGCCCGCAGGGACCGCTCCGCAGCCCGGTAGGTGCCGACGTCGATGGTCTCGCCGCCCATGAACCGGTCGATCACCCGGGGGTCCGTGTAGGAGCTGCGGGCGATGGCGGCCGTGTTGCCCAGGTGCTCGGCGACCTCCCGCATGGCGGCGGACACGGCCTTCTTCCGGGCGCTCTCGCTGGGCCGGGTGTCGGCGCGGGCGGCGAGCGCCATCGCGGCGGTCACCGTTCCCTGCCAGGTGCGGAAGTCCTTGGCGGTGAAGCCGGCGCCGCACCGGTCCCGCACGAAGTCGTTGAGCCGGGCGCTGGTGATGCCGGTCCACTGCCCGTCCTCGTCCCGGTGGGCGAGCGCGGTCTCGTCCGGGGCGCGCTCCAGCATGGGCGCGAGCGCGGCGGCGAGGTCGGCGTCCCGGAGGCTCAGCGTCCAGCGGTGCCCGCTCTTGCCGGGGAAGTCGAGGTGCACGTCCGCTCCGTCCACCCGGACGTGCTGGACCAGCAGGGTGGTCACGCCGTAGGAGCCGTTCGACTGGGCGTACTCCTCGTTGCCGACGCGCAGGGCGGCCTCGTCCATGAGCCGGAAGGCCGCGGCGCAGGCCTTCTCGGCCGTGGCGCCCTCGGAGCGCAGCAGCCGGGTGACGGCCGGGCGGGCCTGCGGGAGCGTGTCGCCGAAGTCCAGGACGCGGTCGAACTTCTCGCGGTCCTTCAGCTCCCGCCAGCGCGGGTGGTAGAGGTACTGGCGCCGCCCGGCGTCGTCGACGCCCGTGGCCTGGATGTGCCCGTTGGGCTGGGGGCTGATCCACACGTCCTTCCAGGCCGGGGGGATCGCCAGCTGCCGGATCCGCTCGAGCTCGGCCGGCTCCTGCACCTTCGTGCCGTCGGCGCGCCGGTAGGAGAAGCCCTTGCCGTGGCCGCGGCGGGTGATCCCGGGACGGTGGCAGTTGCTGCGCCGCAGGCGGGGCGTGCGGGTCTTCGCTGGGCTCTGCTGCGTGGCGGCCATGGTGTCCTTCCGGATCGGCTCCGGGACCACCCCGGGAACACCAAGTCTACTGACTGCCGGGGTGCGCGTCGTGCGGCCCGGCGGCGGCCCCGGTCAGGGCTCGGAGCGGGTGTACGCGGCGGCGCGCACGGCGTCGTCGTCCTCGAGCCCGGCGCCGAGGGCGCCGCCCACGGTGGCGAGCGTGGCGGTCAGCCACGCGAGCTTGACGTACTCCACCGCCCCGGCCGGGGCGCCGATCACGGCCGCGAAGACGTCCCCGTCCACGAGCAGCAGCGCCCCCAGCCAGGACAGGGCGAAGACCGCGAGGTAGAAGACGGACACGCCGATGGCCACGGTGGCGGCCGTGGCGAGGTTGAACAGGGCCACCTGCTCCCGCTCGGCCCGCCGGCGCGGGCGCTCCCACAGCCGGGCGCCGACGACGAGCGCGCCGGTCACCGCGGCGATCGACAGCAGCGCCAGCAGCCCCAGCCGCCAGGGCCCGTAGGCGGCGGCGAGCAGCCACAGGTCGGAGGCGACCAGGGTGAGCACCCCGGTGGCCGCGGCCAGGGCGAGGAGCCGGGACAGCCGCGCCACCAGGGTCCAGGGCCGGTTGGCGCGGATCATCCCGAGGAGCAGGCGCACGTTGCCGCCCAGCACGCGGGCGGTGAACTGCACGGCGTTGTCCTCGGGCCGGTCCTCGAGGTCCTCCGAGCGCTGCCGTGCGCGCCGGACGAGCTCCGCCTGCGCGTCGGCGTCGCCCGCGTCCTCGGTGTCGTGGCCGAGCAGGTGGCCGACCACCCGCACGGTCGCCTGCCGGACCTTCTGCCCGACGTGCAGGGCGCCGAGGGCCGGGACGGCGAGGAGGCCCACACCGTGCACGGGGCTCAGCTGCGTGAGCACCGGGCTGCGGCCGTCCTTGAGCGGGACGTCCGTGAGGACCACGACGAGGTCCCAGTCCTCGTCGAGCATCCGGTCGCGCGCCGCCTCGAGCAGGTCGAGGCCGTCGGCGGGCGGGACCACCAGCCGGTCGGTCACCGCGCTCACCCGCCAGCGGACCCCGGGATAGCGTTCGTGCAGCGGCCCGGACACGGAGGCCGCGAGGTCCCGGGGCAGGGCGCCGGCGATCTGGGGCGAGAGGACGAGGCCGACGAGCAGCTCGGGCACGGGCTCGTGGCCAGGAGCGGGGTCTGCGGCAGAAGGGTGGTCGGGCACCGGTCAATCCTGGGACAGGACGCCCGGAAACGCCATTCGAGCCGGTGCGGGGTCACCTCTGCCCTCCCCCGGGGCCCGCGGCCGGCCCCGCGGGCCCGGCCGCGGGGCCCGGCGTCCGCCGGGTCAGAGGCCGTCGAGGAAGTCCCCGATGTTCTCCCAGGTCCAGCTCTCGCAGCGCGCCGGGCCCATCTCGGCGGGCTTGCCCCGGTGCTCGGGCTCCACCCACAGGCCCAGCAGCGGCTTGCCCTCGGCCACCGCGCAGCGGAGCTGCCACCGCGCCGCGGGCGAGTCCGAGGTGCCCCCGCCGATCAGCGCGATCACCCCGTCGCAGCCGCGGATCCGCTCCCGCACGTCCCGCTGCCACTGCTGCGGACACACCCCGTCCACGGGCGGGGCCAGGAACCGCGCCTGGTCCCCGGCCCGGGACCACTGGGCGGTGAACACGTCCCGGAACAACTCGTCCTGCTCCGCGAAGGCCAGGAACACGGTCTTCGGCGCCATTGCCGTCAACTCCCCGAAATAGAAATCCATGCAGAACCGCACTGTGTGCCCCGGGGCCGTCCGGAGGACAGGCACCGGGACACACGCCTTAACGAAGGTGCCGGAGCCGTGGAACCGGGGAGCCGGGGCGAGGTCGTCAGCGCGCGGTGAACCAGCGGGTCGGCGGGGCCGGGGCGGGGGCCGGCCCGGCGCCGGGGTGGCCCCGCAGCGAGGTGGCGCACGCCACCCCGGCGGCCGCCCCCTTGCCGATGGCGATGGGCACCAGCTGCAGGCCGGCGGTGATGTCGCCCGCGGCGTAGACCCCGTCGACGCTGCTGAGCTGGAACCCGTCGACGGCGATGCGCCCCTCGTGGTCGAGCTCGCAGCCCAGCTGCCGCGCGAGGTCGTTGCCCGGGTGGTGCGCGTAGGAGAAGAAGACCTTGTCCCCCTCCACGAGCTCCCCGCCGGCCAGCTGGACGCCCGCCAGGGCGCCGGGCGCCCCGATCAGCGCCTCGGCGACCCCGTCCACGACCTCGGCCCCGTGGTCGGCCAGGACCGCGCGCTGCTCCTCGTCGAACGCCGGTCCGGTGGTGCCGGTGACGATCCGCACGCTGTCGGCCCAGTCGAGCAGCTCCGCGGCGTAGGCCGGCACGTGCCGGCCGGAGCCGAGGACGACCACCACCTGGCCCCGGGCGGTGTACCCGTCGCAGGCGGGGCAGTGGTGCACGTCGACGCCGTAGTGCTCGGCGATGCCGGCGATCTCGGGCACCTGGTCGCGGACCCCGGTGGCCAGCACGACCCGTTCCGCGGCGATCTCCGCGCCGTCGACGTCGGCGCGGAACAGGCGGCCCTCGTCCCGGCGCAGGCCGGCGACCGTTCCGTGGTGGAGCGTCACCTGCGGGTACTGCGCCAGCCCGGCACGCGCCTCGGCCAGCAGCTCGCCCGGGGTGGTCGGGTCCCTGCCCAGCAGGCCGTGGGCGGCCTCGGCGGCCAGGTTGCGCTGCTGCCCCGCGTCCACGACCACGGTGGAGCGCTGGTAGCGGCCCAGCCAGGTGGCCGCGGACAGGCCCGCGGGGCCGCCGCCGACCACGAGCACGTCGACGGAGGACGGGAGGTCGGACGTCATGGGTTCTCTCCTCCGGCTCGGGGGAACGCTGCATCGGTCGCCCGGCCCACTCTACGCACCGGGTGGAAGACGGCCCGGTGGCCACCCCGGCCGGATTAGCACATGCTCGTGTTGCGTATTGCCCGGATCACGACCTAGGGTGATGGCTGTTCCGAAGGTTAGGCAACCCTTGCCTCACCCCGCTCCGCACCGACGGCCCTGTCGTCGACCTCCGAAAGGGTGGCCGTGGCCTCTCTGCTCCTCCGTGCTCCGCGCACGCCGTTCCCCGCTCCGCGCCCCTCGCCCCGCGTCCTCGCCCCGGCCGCCCTGCTGGCGGCGGGCGCCCTGGTCCTCACCGGGTGCTCCACCGGCCCCGCGGGCGGGGAGTCCGCGGGCAGCTCCGCGTCCGGGGAGGGCGCCACCGGCGAGTTCCCCCGGACCGTGGAGCACGAGTACGGCGAGACGACGATCGAGGAGGCGCCCGAACGGGTGGCCACGGTGTCGTGGGTCAACCACGACGTGGCGACCGCTCTCGGCGTGGTGCCCGTGGGCGTGCCCACCACGGACTTCGGCGCCAACGAGAACGGGTCCACCGACTGGTTCGACGCCGCGCTCGAGGAGTCCGGCGCCGAGGCCCCGGAGACCTACGCCGAGACGGACGGGATCAACTACGAGGCGATCGCGGCGCTGCAGCCCGACGTCATCCTGGGGGCGTACTCCGGGCTGACCCAGGAGGAGTACGACAAGCTCTCCGAGATCGCCCCCGTGGTCGCCTTCCCCGAGGACGCCGTGGCCTACGGGACCTCCTGGCAGGACTCCACGGAGCTCATCGGCCAGGCCCTGGGCCGGGAGGAGCGGGCCGCGGAGGTCGTGGCGGACGTCGAGCAGCAGATCGCCGACACCGCCGAGCAGTACCCGGAGCTGGAGGGCACCTCGTTCGTCTACGGCACCATCGACCCGGCGGCCGCCGACCCGATCTTCGCCTACACCGCGGTGGACAACCGCCCGAAGTTCCTCGAGTCCCTCGGCATGGTCCAGTCCGAGGCCGTCCAGCAGGCCGCCGAGGGCAAGGAGGACGAGTTCTTCGTCACCTGGTCCCCCGAGCGGGCCGACAAGCTGACCTCGGACGTGTTCGTCAGCTGGGCCGAGGACGAGAGCGTGCGCGAGACCATCCAGGACGACCCCCTGCTCAGCAGGATCCCGGCCGTGGCCGACGGCGCCCTGGTGCTCCAGACCGATCCGCAGGAGGTGCTCTCGGTCTCCGCGGCCTCCCCCCTGAGCATCCCGTGGGCGCTCGAGAACGTGGTCCCGGACATCGCCGAGGCCGCCGCGGCCGCCGGCGGCGAGTGAGACCGCGGCCCCGGTGAGCACCACCAGCACCGCCTCCCCCGCCCGGCAGGTCCCCGGCGCCGCACCGCGGCGCCGGGGACCCGCCCTGTCCGCGGCCGTGCTGCTGCTGGCGGCCGCGGCCGCGGCCTCCCTGTTCTGGGGGGCCCGCTCGGTGGACCCGGCCACGGTGCTCGCCGTGCTCACCGGGCTGCCCGCGGCCCTGCTCGAGGGCGGCTGGTCCCAGGTCTCCGCCGGGCTGGGCATCGACGCCGCCGTGGTGCAGAGCCGGATCCCCCGCACCCTGACGGCCGTGCTGGCGGGAGCGGCCCTGGCCGTGGCCGGCGCCGGGATGCAGGGGGTCAGCCGCAATCCGCTGGGCGACCCCGGCCTGCTCGGACTGACCGCCGGCGCGGCGTGCGCGGTGGTCCTCGGGATCGGCTGGCTCGGCCCGGTGGCCACCTGGCAGCTCACCGCGCTGGCCCTCGCAGGCTCGGCCGTGGCCGCGGTGCTCGTCTTCGGCTCGTCCCGGCTCGGCGGCGGCGCCCCGACCCCGGCGGGCCTGGTCCTGTCCGGGGCGGCCGTCAACGCCGGCTTCACCGCCCTGACCACCTCCGTGGTCCTCGTGCTGCCCGCGGTGCTGGACCGCTTCCGGTTCTGGAGCATCGGCTCGGTCGCCCGCGCCGAGACCACCGACCTCGCCGCCGTGGCGCCCCTCGTCCTGCTCGGCGTGCTCCTCGTGCTCGGCGGCTCCTCGGGGCTCAACGCCATGGCCCTGGGCGACGAGCTCGCGCACGGGCTGGGCGTGGACCTGGGCCTGCAGCGCGTGCTCGTCTTCGTGGGCGTGGTGCTGCTGTCCGGCTCGGCCACGGCCCTCGCCGGCCCCATCGCCTTCGTGGGGCTGCTCGTGCCCCACGCCGTGCGCCGTCTCCTCGGCGGCGACTACCGCTGGATCGTCCTGTTCAGCGCGGTGCTCGGCCCCGTGCTGCTCCTGCTCGCCGACGTCCTGGGCCGGGTGCTGACCCCGCCCCAGGAGATCCACGTGGGCGTGACCACGGTGGTGCTCGGCGTGCCGGTGCTGCTGGCGCTGCTGCGCCGGGGACGGAGCGTGACCCTGTGACCGGCACCGTGCTCTCCCCCGCGCCCGCCGCCCCCGAGCCGGCCGGGGCCGAGGAGCTCGTCCGGGCGGTGCGCCGCGACCGGTCCCGCCGCACCCGCCGGGCGGTCGCCCTGCTGGCCCTGGCGCTGCTCGCGGCCCTGGCCGTGCGCGTGCTGCTCGGGCGCTACACCGTGACGGTCCCCGACTTCCTCGCGATCCTCGCCGGGGAGCAGATCCCCGGGGCGAGCTTCATCGTGCTCCAGGAGAAGCTGCCGCGCGCCGTGCTGGGGGCGCTCGCCGGGACCGCGCTCGGCTGCTCCGGCGCCCTGTTCCGCCGGGTGCTGCGCAATCCCCTGGCCAGCCCGGACATCCTGGGCATCACCTACGGCGCCGCGGCGGGGGCCGTGGCCGGCACCGCGGTCTGGGGCCTGCGCGGCACAGCCGTGTCCTGGACCGCCCTGGCCGGGGCCGTGCTCGCCGCGGCCCTCATCGCCACCGCCTCGGTGCGCCTGCGCACGGGCGGGATCGTGGGCGAGCGCTTCCTGCTCGCCGGCATCGGCGTGGCCGCGCTCGCCCAGGCCCTCACCGCGGCGCTGCTGGTGCAGCTGTCCCTGAACGCCGCCCAGGACGCCGCCCTGTGGACCGCGGGCTCGCTCAACGCCGCCACGTGGGAGAGGATCGCCGTCCTCGCGGCGTGCCTGGCGCCGGCCGTGCCCGCGGCCGTGGCCGTGCACCGCGCCCTCGAGCCGGCCGAGCTGGGCCCGGAGCTCGCGGCCGGTCTCGGGGCGCGCCCGGCGCGCAGCCGGGCCCTCGCCCTGGGCCTGGGCGTGCTGCTGGCCGCCGTGGCCACCGCGGCGACCGGTCCGCTCGCCTTCGTGGCGCTGATGTCCACCCCGGTGGCGACCGCCCTGACCCGGGGCCGGACCTCGATCGTGGCGTGCGCCCTCGTGGGCGCCGTGGTCGTGGTGGTCGCCGATTCCGTGGGCGCCGACCTGCTGGCGCAGGTGCAGCTGCCGGCCGGCGTGGTCACCGGCGCCGTGGGCGCCCCCGTGATGCTGTGGCTGCTCGTGCGGCAGCGGAGAGGAGCCCTGGCATGAGTCCTGAGCTGCGCCCCGGCCTGCGTCCCGTGGCGGACCCCGCGGCCGGCGTCCCCGCCTTCCGGATCCGCGGGCTGTCCCTGGGCTACGGCGACCGCGCCGTGGTGCGGGAGGTGGACCTCGACATCCCGCACGGGGACACCACCGTGCTCATCGGCGCCAACGGGTGCGGCAAGACCACGCTGCTCAAGGGCCTGTCCCGGCAGCTGCGCCCGCTCGCCGGCACCCTCGAGGCCGACGGCCGCGACGTCCGCGAGTGGCACGCCCGCCGGTACGCCCGCTCGGTCAGCCTCCTCCCGCAGTCCCCGGTGGTCCCCGAGGGCCTGACCGTGGCGGAGCTCGTGGAGCGCGGCCGGCACCCGCACCGCCGGTGGTGGGGCGCCCCCTCCCCCGACGACGACGCGGCGGTGGCCCGCGCGCTGGAGCTCACCGAGCTCACGGCCCTGGCGGGGCGGCCCGTGGAGGAGCTCTCCGGCGGGCAGCGCCAGCGGGTCTGGATCGCCCTGACCCTGGCCCAGCGGGCCCGGACGATGCTGCTCGACGAGCCCACCTCCTACCTCGACCTGGCGCACCAGGTGGACCTGCTGGACATGCTCCGGGGGCTCGACCACCCCGAGGGACCCGGCGCCGGCCGGGCCACCGTCGTGGCCGTGCTGCACGAGCTGAACCTGGCCGCCCGCGTGGCGGACCGGCTCGTGGCGATGGCCGCGGGGCGCATCGTGGCCGTGGGCACGCCCGCCGAGGTGCTCATCCCCGAGCTGCTGGCCGAGGTCTTCGGGCTCCGGGCGGACGTCGCCCGGGACCCCGTGGGCGGACGCCCCGTGGTCCTGCCCCGCGGGCGGGCCCACGAGGGCTCCCGCCCCGTCCCACCCGCCGTCCCCGTGCCCCTGGACCCCGCGCCCCGAGCGGCCGCCGAGATCGGAAGGACCCTGCTGTGACCGCCATCCCCGCCCCCGAGGCCGCCGCCCACGAGGCCCCCGTGCTGTGCGTCGAGGCCGTCGTGACGTCCGTGACCCAGCTGTGCCCGTCCTTCCGCCGGATCGCCCTGGCGGGCCCGGAGCTCGCCGGCCTGTCCCCGGCCCTCATCGGGGCCGGGGACGCGACCCGGTGCCGGGACGCCTACATCAAGCTGCTCGTCCCGCCTCCGGGCCGCGAGCCCCAGCGGGCGGACCTGTCCCTGGGCCTGCGCGAGGGCTGGTTCGCCCGGCCCGCCGAGGAGCGCGGCTGGATGCGCACCTACACCGTGCGCGGCGTCCGGCGCACCACGTTCTGCGGGATGGTGGTCCCCGAGCTCGTGATCGACGTCGTGGTGCACGGCGGGCATGCCCAGGACGGCCCCGGCAGCCGGTGGGCGGCCGCGGTGTCCCCCGGCGAGCGCGTGTACCTGCTCGGGCCCGGTCCCCGGGAGCGGCCCTGGGCGGCGTGGGACCACGGTGGCGCCCACCGCGTGCTCGCCGTCGGGGACGAGACCGCGGCCCCGGCCCTGATGTCCGTGGCGGAGGAGTTCACGGACGCCCACGCCGGGCCCCCCGCGGGCGGGACCCGGCCCCGCCTCGACGTGGTGCTCGAGGTCCCGCACCCCGAGGACGCCGCCGCCCACCGCCTCCCCGCCGACCTGCCGGACGTGCGGCTGCACGTCCTGCCCCGCGCCGGGGGCGGGGAGCCGGCCGGGCACGGGCACCGGGCCGCGGTGCGCCTGGCACACCTGCTCGAGCTGCCGGGCCGGGCCGTGGACGACGTCCTGGCGGGCCGCCGCCCGCAGCGCGGCGGCGGGGCGCCAGCCCGGCCGGCCGCGCGGAACGCCGCCGGCGACACCGCCGCGAGCACCACCGAGGACGCCGCCGAGCCCCGGGCGTGGTCGGTGGCCACGTCCGCGCGCGCCGACGTCCCCTACGTGTTCCTCGCCGGCGAGTCCGGCACCGTCAAGGCGCTGCGCCGGCTGTGCGTCGACGCGGCGGGCATCCCCAAGGACCACGTCTCCTTCATGGGCTACTGGCGGCGGGGCCAGGCGGAGTCCTGAGCACCCGGCACGGGCCCCGGGCGCCGTTCAGCCCCCGTCCGGCCGCGGGGTGACGCGCAGGACGGCGTCGTCGTCGCCGTTGGAGGTCGTGACCCACAGGGCGCCCTCGTCGTCGAGGGTCAGCGAGCGCAACCGGCCGTAGTCGTTCTCCAGCTCCGCCATGCGGGTCAGGCCGGTGACCGCGGTGTCCTCCACCCGGTAGACCCCCACGCCCGTGTTCTTCAGCTCGGCCACGGCCAGCGCGCCCTCCCACGCCCCCCAGCGCTCCCCGTCGAGGAAGGCGGCGCCGCTGAGGGCGACGGTCGGGCGCCCGGAGGACCACGCGGCCGGGACCGCGTCCGGGTACTCCTCGAGGTCGGTCATGGGCACGGACTCGTCGTAGCCGGGCGCGGGATCCCACCCGTAGTTCCCGCCGGGCTCGAGCACGTTGATCTCGTCATCGGTGCCGGGTCCGTGCTCCGCCGACCACACGGTGCCGGTGCCGGGCTGCACGGCGAGGCCCTGGACGTTGCGGTGGCCCAGGGTGTGCACGGCGGCCGCGGGCCCGTCCCGGTCGGCGAACGGGTTGTCCTGGGGGACCGTGCCGTCGGGATGGAGCCGCAGCGTCTTGCCCCCGAGCGAGTCCGGGTCCTGCGGGTTCTCGCCCTGGGCGGCGTCCCCGGTGCCGACGAGGAGCGTGCCGTCGGGGACGAAGCGCAGCCGGCAGCCGCTGTGCCGGCCGGAGCTGATGGGCAGGCCGTCGACGACCGTCCCGGTGCGCTCGGCCGCGGCGGCGTCCTCGTCGAGCCGCCAGCGGGTGACCCGCACGTCCTGCGGCCGGCCGTCCTCGGTCCGGGTGGCGTGGCACAGGAAGATCTCCCGGGTCCGCCCGAAGTCCGGGGAGACCTCCAGGCCCATCAGTCCGGCCTCGCTGCCCACGAACAGGTCGTCCAGGTCCGCGGCGACCTCCCGCACGCCCTGCTCGTCGCGGGCCAGCAGCCGGCCGCCCCGCTCGGTGACCAGCACGGTGCCCTCCGGGGTGAGGGCCACGTCCCACGCCAGCTCGAGGTCGTCCAGCACGACCTCCACGTCCAGGGCGGGCGCGTCCGCCGGGGCGCCCAGGCGTTCGCCGGTCGCCAGGGTCCCGCCGTCGGGGGCGCAGCCACTCAGCAGCAGTGCCGGCACGCACAGCGCGCTCACGATCCCCCCGCGGACGTCCATGGTGGCAATCTACTCCGAATCCCCGGCCGGGCGGACCGTAGGATCGGTGCATCCTGCCTCCGACCGGGCGGGACCGGACGGCGGAAAAGAGAGCGGGGGTGCGCCGGTGGACCACGACGCGGCCGGCCGGGCCCGGCTGATCCTCCTCGGCGCGGTGGCGCCGGTGGTGTGGGGGACCACCTACGTGGTCACCACCGAGCTGCTGCCCCCGGACCGGCCCATGACCGCGTCCCTGCTGCGGGCCCTCCCGGCGGGGCTGCTGCTGCTCGCCCTGACCCGGCAGCTGCCGCCGCCCGCCTGGTGGGGCCGGTTCGCGGTGCTCGCGCTGCTCAACTTCGGGGCGTTCTTCCCTCTGCTGTTCCTCGGTGCCTACCGTCTGCCGGGAGGTCTCGCCGCCGTGGTGGGCTCCGCCCAGCCCCTGGTCGCGGCGCTCCTGCTGCTCCTGGCCTTCCGGCAGCGCACCCCCCTGCCGCGGGTGCTGTGGGCTCTCGCCGCGGTGACCGGCGTGGCCGTGGCCGTGTTCGCGGGCACCGTCACCCTGGACGCCCTGGGGCTCGCCGCGGCCTTCGCCGGGACCGCGGTCATGGCCGCCGGGGTGGTCCTGACCCGCCGGTGGGGGCTGCCCGAGGGGCTGAGCGGGCTCGCCGCGACCGGCTGGCAGCTGACCCTGGGCGGTCTCATGATCGCCCCGCTCGTGCCCCTGCTGGACACCGGTCCCTTCGTCCTGGACCTGCCCGCCGTGCTCGGCTACGCCTGGCTGGCGCTGCCCGGCGGCGCCGTCGCCTACGCCGCGTGGTTCCACGCCGGCCGGCGCGTGCCGCCCACGAGCCTGACCCTGCTGATGCCCCTGACCCCGGTGACGGCCGCGGTCCTGGGCCTGCTGCTGCTCGGCGAGACGCTCACGGGTCTCCAGGCGGCGGGGTTCGGGCTGGCCCTCGTGGCGTCCCTGGCCGGGCAGCTGCCGGGCCTGCCGCGCCTCCGCACCGGATGCGTGCGCGCCGGGCGGGGACGGGCCCGGCCCTGATGAGGGCCGGGCCCGTGTGACGATCCTGGCGGCTCCGGGAAAATCAAGTGGTGATCCGTGACCCGTGTCTCAGTAGGATGGGCCGGAGCCGCCGGATCTTCCTGATTTCCCTGGTGGCTGGGCCGGTGCGGGGGCGATCTCGTACCGGCCGCTTTCTGCCCCCGCACCACGCGTGCCCCGGCTCAGCAGACCCGCTCCTCGGCGGGCAGCACGCCCTCGAGGAGATAGGTGGTGACCGTCTCGTCGACGCACCGGTTGCCGCTCAGATAGGCCCCGTGCCCCTCGCCCACCCGGGTCAGCAGGTGCCCGCCCTCGAGCTGCGCGGCCAGCGCCTGCGACCAGGCGTAGGGCGTGGCCGGGTCTCCCGTGGTGCCGACCACCAGGATGGGCCCGGCACCGGCGGCGTCGATCGGGGCGGGCGTGCTGACGGGTTCGTGCGGCCAGGCCCCGCAGGTGACCTGCCCGTGGCTGAACCAGTCGCCGAGGGTCGGGGACGCCTCCTGCAGCCGCGCGTCCAGCGCCGCCATCGCGGCGGGGTCGTCGTTCTCGGGACGGTCGAGGCAGTCGATCGCGATGTTCGCCTCGTAGGAGTTGGCGTAGGTGCCGTCGGGGCCGCGGCCGTAGGCGATGTCCGCGAGGCGCATCAGCCCCGTCCCGTCCCCGTGCTCCGTGGCCAGGTCGAGGGACTGGGTCAGGAACCACCAGATGCGCGGATCGTAGAGCGGTTTGATGAGCCCGCTGACCGCGTCGTCCACGGTGAGCGGCCGCCCGTCGGCGGTCGGCAGCGGCTGCGCCTCGACCTGCCGGAGCAGGTCCTCGATCTCCGCCAGCCCCTCGTCGACGGTCCCCTCGAACGGGCACCCGTCCAGCGGCAGACAGGACTCGACGTACACGCGGAGGGACCGTTCGAAGCCGGCGGCCTGGTCGAGGGTCAGCCCGGCCCCATCGAGGGACGGGTCCATGGCCGCGTCGAGCACGAACCGGCCCGTCCGCTCGGGGAACAGGTCGGCGTACGTGGCGCCGAGCAGGGTGCCGTAGGAGTAGCCGAGGTAGTCGAGCTCGTCCTCGCCCAGCACCGCCCGCAGGATGTCCAGGTCCTTGGCGGCGCTGATCGTGTCGACCTCGCCGAGGAGCGGGCCGGTGTTCGCGGCGCACGCCGCGGCGAAGCGCTCGGCCGCCGCGATGGCCTGGGCCAGCCCCTCCGGGGTGTCGGGATCGACGGTGCCGGCACGCATCGCGTCCATCGTGGCGTCGTCGACGCACTCCACGGCGGTGGAGCTGCCCACGCCCCGCGGGTCGAAGCCCACGACGTCGTACGCGGCCCGCACGCGCGGGTCCAGCCCAGCCGCCCACGCCTCGATCGAGGCGGTCCCGGAACCGCCCGGGCCCCCGAAGTTCACGAGCAGGGAGCCCTGCCGGGCCGCGGGGTCGGTGCTCGGCACCCGGGTGAGCGCCAGCTCGATCTGCCCGGCGGCCGGGTTGTCGTGGTCCAGCGGCACCCGCACCCGGGTGCACTCCGCGGCCGCGCCGCACGCGGTCCACACGAGCTGCTGGGCGTAGAAGTCCTCGAGCCCGGGCGGCACCTGCGCGGTGACGACGACGCCCTGCTGCGGCGCGGCGACCGTGGCCGCCCCGGCCGCCCCGCCCGCCGGGGCGGCCGCCAGGAGCACGGCCAGCGCCAGCACGGAGCCTGCGCGGCGGGTGCGCCCGCGCCTCCGGCCGCGGGAGCCGGAGGGGTCGTCGGGGCCGCGGGTGTTCTCGGGAGGACGCATGGCTCACCACTGCTTTCGGTCGAACCGGCCGGACGCCGGTGCGCGAGCACGAGCGCGGACGCGCACGACAGGACCTTGCCGGCGGCCTCGCGGTCCCCCAGGGCCTCGGACGCCCCCTGCGCCCGGCCGACCCGGTCTCCACGCCCCACCGCCGCGCGACAAGGGGCTTCAGCGTAGGAACGCGCCGATCGGGCGGTCAAGGATGTGTCGCGGCGCGAAGGCGTCACGGGCGGTCCCGCGCCGTGGGGCGCAGGACCGCCGCGGACAGCAGCCCGCCGGCCGCGAGCAGGCCCGCGCACACCCCCATGACCACGGGGAAGCCCTCGCGGACCCGCGCCGGGTCGGTGAGGCCGGTCTCCCCGAGCCCGCCCACCAGCGGGATCGCCGCGACCGCGAGCAGGCCCGCGGTGCGCGCCACGGCGTTGTTGACCCCGCTGGCCAGCCCGGCCTGCTCCGTGGGCAGGGCCCCGAGGACCGTGGCCGTCAGCGGCGTGACCAGCAGGGTCAGCCCCGCGCCGAACACGGCGGCCGGGAGCAGCACCTCCAGGAGGTAGTGCGCCCCGGGCCCGGCCCGGCCCAGCAGGAGCACGCCAAGCGCGGCGATCAGCGGACCGGCCGTCATGGGCAGGCGCGGACCCGTCCGGTGCGCCAGGGCGCCGGCGGACGGGGAGAGCAGCAGCATCAGGACGGTGACGGGCAGCAGGGACAGCCCGGCCGCCACGGGCGGGAACCCGGCCCCCACCTGGAGGGCGACGACGAGGACGAAGAACACCGCGCCCAGGCCGGCGTAGACCACGAAGGTGATGAGGTTCGCCGCGACGAACAGGCGCTGCCCGAGCAGCGCCGGAGGCAGCAGCGGGGCCGCCGCACGCCGCTCCCGGAGCAGGAACGCGGCGAGCAGCCCCGCTCCGGCCGCGAGCGCCCCGCCCGTGGCCGGGAGCGACCGGCCGTCACCGGCCGCGGCCGTCAGCCCGAGCGTCAGCGCGCCGAGCCCCGTCACCAGCAGCGCGGCGCCGGGCACGTCCAGCTGCGGGCAGGCTCCCGGGTCCCTCGACTCCGGGACGTGCCGGCGGGCGATCAGCACCACGGCGAGCGCCACCGGGAGGTTGACCAGGAACACCCACCGCCACGAGGTGGTCTGGACCAGCCAGCCGCCCGCGAACGGGCCCACGGCCGAGGCCACCCCCGTGAACCCCGACCAGGCCCCGATGGCGCGGGCACGGTGGCCCGGCGCGAAGGAGGACTGCAGGATGGCGAGGGCGGTGGGCACCAGGAGGGCGCCGCCGATCCCCTGGACCGCCCGCGCCGCGACGAGCACGGTGACGTCCGGGGCCAGTCCGCACAGCGCGGAGGCCCCGGCGAAGCAGGCGACGCCGAGCAGGAAGATCCGGCGCCGGCCGTACCGGTCCCCCAGGGAGCCGCCCAGCAGCACGAGGGCGGCTAGGGTCAGCGTGTACCCGTTCACCACCCACGTCAGCCCGGTGCTGCCCGCCCCCAGGTCGGCCCCGACGGCCGGCAGGGCGATGCTCACCACGGTCGTGTCGATGAACGTCAGGGCGGAGCCGAGCACGGTGGCGACCAGCACCCACCGGGCCCGCCGCTGCCCCCAGGACAGCAGCTCGGGCGAGGGGTCGTCGGAGGGTGGCACCGCGGGCCGGTCGTTCGCCGTCGGATCAGCCGCTCTGCTGGGCCTGCCGCCCGGGGTCGAAGAACTTCCCGAGCACCACGGTGTCCTGGACGGCGTAGCCCATCCGCTCGTAGAACTCCCGGGTCCCCGTGTTGGCGGTGCGGACCATGAGCTGCATCTTCGGGATGCCGTGGCCGGCCACCCACTGCTCGGCCGCGGCCATCAGCTCGCGGCCCAGCCCCTGACCCCGGCGGGCCGGGTGCACGGCCACGTAGTACACCCACCCCCGGTGGCCGTCGTGGCCGACCATGGCGGTGCCGCTCAGGCGTCCGTCGTCGACGGCGGCCAGGACCGTGGAGGACGGGCTGCCGAGCGCCCGGTCCAGGTCCGCGCGGGGATCGTTCCAGGGGCGGGTCAGGCCCGCGGCCTGCCACAGGGACACGGCGTCCTCGTGCAGGTGCTCCGGCAGTCGTTCGACGATCACGAGGCCTCCTTCGGTGGGCCCATGCTCTCACGGGCTCCACATTCTCGCCCTGCGACAACGGGTCTGGCCCGCTGCGGTGATCCCGATCACACTCTGGACTACACCCGTCACCGCCGACGAGGAGGAGACCCATGGTCTATCCCGCGAAGTACTCCGCTCTCAACGCCCTCGCCCTCACCGACGAGGCCAAGCGCACCCTCACCCGCGTCATCCGGGTCGCGTTCCCCCACCCGCAGCTGCCCGACGGCCCGTACGAACGGATGACGGAGAAGATCGCCGCCGAGGCCGAGAGCAGCACGTGGTTCCGGATGGCCCTGACCCAGGGGCTGCTGACCCTGAACTCGCTCAGCGACGCGCCGTTCGTGGAGCTGTCCGACGACGCCGCGCTCAAGGTGCTCAAGCGGATCGCCGACCTCGAGTTCTTCGGCTTCATCCGCCGCACCACCGTGCTGCACCTCTACGACGACCACGAGGTCTGGGAGGCCCTGGGCTACGAGGGCGAGTCCTTCTCGAAGGGCGGCTACCTGCACCGCGGCTTCGACGACCTCGACTGGCTGCCGGACCCGCGCGTCGAGGAGGCCGAGGAGGACCTGACCGAGTGCGGGCCCCTCGGCTACCCGGTGGCCACCGCGGCCCCCGCGGAGGGGTGGAACCCGGACCGGCAGGGCGCCTCCGGGACCACCGACGAGCCCTTCAGCGACCTCTTCAAGGGGTCGGACGTCATCGAGCACGGGGAGACCGCATGACCACCACGCCCCAGGACCAGCAGCGCGCCGCCCGGATCGAGCTCGACGACGACTCCGCCGTCGTCGTCATCGGCTCCGGAGCCGGCGGAGGCACCCTCGCCCACGAGCTGACGGAGAAGGGCATCAAGGTGGTGCTCCTCGAGGCCGGGCCGCACCTGACCAGTGCGGACTGGGTCAACGACGAGTGGGAGGCCTTCCACCAGATGGCCTGGCTGGACCCGCGCACCACCACGGGCTCGTGGCGAATCGCCCGGGACTTCCCCAACCTGCCGGCGTGGATCGTCAAGGCCGTCGGCGGGACCACCACCCACTGGTCCGGGGCCACGCCCCGGTTCAAGGCCCACGAGTTCCGCACGCGCAGCGTCTACGGGCGCGTCGACGGCGCCAACCTCCTGGACTGGCCGATCGACCTGGAGGACCTCGCCCCGTACTACGACCGGGCCGAGCAGAAGATCGGCAGCACCCACCGCCACGGCCGGCCGCCGCTGCCCGCGAACAACAACTACAAGGTGCTCGCCGCGGGCGCCGAGAAGCTCGGCTACCGGCACTACGCCACCGGCCCGTACGGGACCAATGCGGAGCCGTACGACGGGCGGCCGGCGTCCGTCCAGGACGGGTTCAACTTCCAGGGCGACAAGAACCGCTCGAAGTGGTCCACGCTCGTCTCGGAGATCCCCAAGGCCCTGCGCACGGGGAACCTCGACCTGCGCCCGGACTGCCACGCCGTGCAGATCACCCACACGGAGAAGGGCCTCGTCGACAGCGTGCTCTACGTCGACGCGCAGGGCCAGGTCCAGCGGCAGCGGGCACGGCTCGTGGCGGTGGCGTGCAACGCCATCGAGACGCCCCGGCTGCTCATGCTCTCGGGCTCCCCGCTGTTCCCGGACGGGCTCGCGAACTCCTCCGGGCAGCTGGGCCGCAACTACATGCGGCACACCACGGGCTCCGCCTACGCGCAGTTCGACCGGCCGGTGCACATGTACCGGGGCGAGACGATGGCGGGGCTCGTCGCGGACGAGTCCCGGCACGACGTCGACCGCGGCTTCGCCGGCGGGTACTACATGGAGACGATCTCCCTGGGCCCCGCCTTCCTCGCCAGCTTCGTGGACCCCGGCTCCTGGGGGCCGGAGTTCACGGCCCTGCTGGACGGCTACGAGAACACCGCCGGGATGTGGGTGGTGGGCGAGGACATGCCGCAGGAGAGCAACCGGGTGACCCTCAACTCCTCCGTGACGGACCACCTGGGGCTGCCCGTGCCCAACGTGCACTTCGACGACCACCCGAACGACGTGGCGATGCGCAACCACGGCTACCAGCAGGCGTCCCTGCTCTACGAGTCCGTGGGCGCGACCTCCGTGCACCACACGCCGCCCTACCCGTCGACGCACAACATGGGCACGGCCCGGATGAGCGAGCGGCCCGAGGACGGGGTGACCAACGCGTTCGGCCAGACCCACGACGTGCCGAACCTCTTCGTCGCGGACGGATCGCTGTTCACGACCGGTGCCGCGGCGAACCCGACGCTGACGATCGTGGCCCTGGCCACCCGGCAGGCCGACTACATCGCCGAGCAGCTGGCGGCCCGGCACCTCTGACTGCGGATCGGCGGAGGGCCGCTCAGCCGGTCGCGGACCCGGCCGGGCAGCCCTCCGCCGCGCGCAGGGCCCGTCCCACCCGGTCCGCGGCGTCCCGCAGGACCGGCGCGATCGACCGGTGCCGCTGCTCGAAGTCGGCGGGCGACAGGGACACGGCCACGGAGCCCAGGGTGCGCCCGGCCGCGTCGACGACGGGCGCGGCCAGGCACGAGGCGCCGGGCACGAACTCCTCGCGCTCCACGGCGATGCCCTCCGCGCGCACCCGCCCGAGCTCGCGCCCCAGGTCCTCCGGCGTGCTGAGCGTGCGGTCCGTCAGGGGGCGCATCCCGTGCCGGCCGAGGTAGTCGGCCACCTCGTGCTCGTCCAGGCGGGAGAGCAGGATCTTGCCGAAGGCCGTGGCGTGGGCGGCGTCCGTGAAACCGAAGTCCAGGGGGGTGATGCGCGGCCGGCGCGGGGAGTCGACCACGTGCGCCACCACGATGGCGTCACCGCGGTAGACCGCGAAGTAGGCGGCGGCGTCGGCACTCGCGTGCAGCTCCCCCACCGCGCGCCGGACCGTGGCCGGCGTGGCCACCTGCTGGTGCAGGGAGGCGTCGAGGGCGTGGAGCTTGTAGCCCAGGCCGTAGCGACGCTGGTCCCGGAGGTGCACCACGTGCTCGGAGGCCACGAGCGTCCGCAGCAGCCGGTAGACGGAGGGCAGGGGCATCCCGAGCTCGGTGCTGATGTCCTTGGCCGTGGCCCCGCGGGGGTTCCCCGCGACCACGTCCAGGAGCGCGAAGGCCTTCTGCACGGAGGCCATGCCGGTGTCGCGTGCGGTCATGCCTCACATTCTGGCGTGCCGGATTGCACCTGCCAACCGGCCGGGAGCCCGGCCGGTCAGCACGTCAGCGGGCGCTCACTCGACCGTGATCTCGCCCATCCGGTTCCAGCCCGAGGCCGAGATCTGCTCGCTGATGATCTGCGGGGTCTCCACGAGCGCCTGGGGCGCCTCCGCCGTGAACTTCTTGAAGTGCTCGCTGTTCACGTGCGGGCCCGCGCCGTCGTCCGCGAAGGCCTCGACGAGCACGAACTCGTGGGGGTCCTCCACGCTGCGGGACCAGTCGAACCACAGGTTGCCCGGCTCCGCGCGGGTGGCCTCGGTGAACTCCTTCGAGAACTCGACCCAGCGGTCGGCCCAGTCCGGCTTCACCTTGAACTTGACGACGATGAAGATCATCCCTGCTCCCTTCTCGGCGGACGCCCGGCAGCGGCCGGGACTCTCCGTGCCAGTGTCCCGGGTCGCAGGACGGCCCGCCAAGGGCGGTTATCGCGGACCGACAACGCCGGCGCCCCCGTCCGTCCGGCCCCGGTCCCCGGCCGTCGGCGGAGCGGTCGCCGGCGGGATGGGATCATGTCCCCATGAGCCACGACGTGACCGCCGCCCCCGGAGGCGGCCGCTCCCCGCGCGCGCCGGGGGAGACGACAGGGACCGGCCCGGCGCGGGCGGAGGTCCTCACCGGGGTCCGGCTGTCCCCGGTGCAGATGCTGCGGGCCCTGCGGGACCAGCCCGGGCTGGTGGGGCTGTTCGGCGACTGGCACGACGGGGACACCGTGATCGGCTTCCGGCCGCTCCGGGTGCTGGGCGCCGACGAGGACCCCTTCGCGGCCCTGGACGCCCTCCCCCCGCAGGCGCACGACCCCGCGGCGGACGGCACCCGGGAGACCGGTGCCCACGGGGCCGGCGCCCCCGCGGACGGCCCCGGTCCCGCCGTCGGCGGCGGCTGGATCGGCTTCCTCGGCTACCAGCTGGCCCGGCGGCTCGAGCGGCTCCCCGCCGCCCCGCCGCGCCCCGCCCGGCTGCCGGACCACCACCTCGGCTACTACGACCACGTGCTGCGCCACCGCGCCGCGGACGGCGCGTGGGTGCTCGAGTGGCTGCCCGGCACGGACCCGGCCCGGACGGCGGCGGCGCGGGAGCTGGCCCTGGCGGCGCCGGGCGTTCCGCATGCCCCCGCGCCCTACCGCTGCGGGCCGTTCACGGCCGACGCCTCGGCCGCCGCGCACGCCGCCGCCGTGACCGCGGTGCTGGGCCACATCCGGGACGGCGACGTCTTCCAGACCAACGTCTGCCGCGGGCTCGAGGGCGGTTTCGAGGGCGATCCCCTGGACCTGTTCTGCGCCGGGCTCGAGGCCCTGTCCCCCCGCTTCGCGGCCTTCCTGCGCCTGCCCACGGGGGCGGTGGCGAGCCTGTCCCCGGAGCTGTTCCTGCGCCGCACCGGGTGCACGGTGCTGACGTCCCCGATCAAGGGCACCGCACCGGCCGCGAGCGACCCCGCCGCGCTGCACGCCTCGGCGAAGAACCGGGCGGAGAACGTCATGATCGTGGACCTGATGCGCAACGACCTCTCCCGGGCGTGCGTGCCCGGATCGGTGCGGGCCCCCGCGGCGCCCCGGGTCGAGCCGCACACCGGGGTCCACCACCTGGTGGCGGACGTGCACGGGCGGCTGCCCGAAAGCCTCGGGGACGGGGCGCTGCTGCGCGCCACGTTCCCGCCGGGGTCCTGCACGGGCGCGCCCAAGATCCGTGCCATGGAGATCGTCAACGCGCTCGAGCCCGCGGCCCGCGAGGTCTACACGGGGGCGATCGGCTGCGCGGGCCCGGTCGGTCTCGTGCTCAACGTGGCGATCCGCACCTTCGAGTTCACCGGGGACCGGGTCCGGCTCGGGGTGGGCGGCGGGATCGTGGCCGACTCCGACCCCGCGGACGAGGCGCACGAGACGCTCGTGAAGGCGGTGCCCCTGCTCGACGCCGTCGGGGCCGTGCTGGACGAGGAGCTCCGGCGGGACTGGGACGGGCACCGGCCCGCGAGCGGCCCCGAGCACCTCCCGGCCCTGCCGGCCCTCCCGCCGGTCCTCGCGGAGGGGGTCTTCACCACGCTGCTCGTGCGGGAGGGAGCGCCCGTGGACCTCGACGCCCACCTCGAGCGGCTCGGCGCCAGCTGCCTCGCCTGCTGCGGCGCGGCCCTGCCCCCGGGCGTCCGCGGCGAGGTCGTCGCCCGCGCCGCCGGGCTCCCCGGCCCGCACCGACTGCGGATCACGGCGGTCCCCGCCCCGGGGGGCACCCTGACCGTGACGGTCACGGCCACGGCCCTGCCGCCGGAGCCGGTGCCGCCCTGGCGGCTCGTCCCCGTCCGGCTGCCCGGCGGTCTCGGCGGGCACAAGTGGGCGGACCGCCGGGCGCTGGCCCACGAGCCGGTCCCGGGCCTGTGGTCGCGCAGCTGCGACCCGCTGCTCGTGGACGCCGACGGCACGCTCCTGGAGACGGGCCGGGCCAACGTCTTCGTCGTCGTCGACGGCGCCGTGCTCACCCCGCCCGCGGACGGCCGGATCCTGCCCGGGGTGGTGCGCGCCCGGGTGCTGGCGGCGCTGCGCGCCGCCGGGGCCGACGTCCGCGAGCGCCCGGTGCGGTGGGCGGAGCTCGCCCGCGCCACCGAGGTGTTCGTGACCAACTCGGTGGCGGGCGCGCACCCCGTCGGGTCCGTCGACGGGGTGCGCCGCTGGGAGCCGGGGCCCGTGCTGCGCGCCCTGGGACCGCTCCTCGGTCAGCCCTGGGACGAGGCGGTCCGCCAGCCGCCGTGGTAGTCCTTGCGGACCACCTCGGAGTAGGGCACGGGGCTGACCACGGCGCGGACCTCGAGCTGCTCGTGCGGTTCCACGGTGGTCTTGCGGCTGCCGCCGTCGGGCTCGCCCCAGACCACCTTGAGCTCGGTGCCCTCGGGCACGTTCGGGTCGAGGGTGGCCAGGGACAGGCCCTTGCGCTCGTTGTAGCTGTAGCCGGTGAACATGGACAGGCCCACGGTGCGGCCGTCGGCGTCGACCACCGCGTCGTAGTTGGACGAGCCGTAGTTGGCCAGGGGCAGGTCGAAGTACTTGTAGTCCGGGCCCTCGGTGTCGAAGAGGGAGGCGAAGATCTTCGTCATGTCCTCGGCGTTCCAGGCCAGCGTCGCCTTCCGGCGCTGGGTCGCGGGGTCGACCTGCTCCAGGGCGTCGCGGCCGATGAAGTCGTGGTCGAACTTCACGAAGGACCCGTAGCCCAGCTCCCAGGGCGTGAGGTAGTAGTCCTCGATGTTCTCGGAGACGAAGCTGCCGGCGAGCGCGTTGGTGGCCTCGTAGCTGTCCGCGCCGAGCCACTTCCGGTAGTCCGCCGTGCCCTCGCCGGTGTAGATGGCCGGCAGCGGGGACGGGATCCAGCCCGACTCGAGGGTGTTCGAGGGGTACGCCCGGGCGCCGACGGGGACGATGCCGAACTCGGCGCCGACCTCGAGGATCGTGGCCCGGACCTGGTCGTAGGACTCGTAGGGCCCCCAGATCTCCAGGCCGGGGGCGCCGGCCATACCGTGGCGCAGGGTGCGGACCTGGGCGCCGCCCACGTTCATCCGGTCCATGGTGAAGAACTTCAGCTGCTCGAGCGGACCGCCGTTGAGCCTCTCGATGATCTGCCACGCGTTCGGGCCCTGGATCTGGAAGCGCCAGTACTTCCGGACCACGGGCTTGCCCATCGGGCGGGACGGGGAGCGGCGGTCGACCTCGATGTCGACGTCGTAGCCGCCGGTCTCGCCGTGGTAGAGCAGCCAGTTGGCGGCCGGGGCGCGACCCACGTAGACGTACTCGTCCTCCTCCTGGTGGAACAGGATGCCGTCGCCGATGACGTGGCCGGCCGGGGTGGTGGGCACGTACTGCTTGGCCTTGTTCACGGGAAACGTCTTCGTGCTGTTGATCGCGGTGTCCGAGATCAGCTTCAGCGCGTCCTTGCCGCGGATGAACAGGTTGTCCATGTGGTGGGACTGGTCGTAGAGCACGGCGGTCTCCCGCCACGCCTTCTGCTCGCTGCGCCAGTTGTGGAACTCGGGCGCCACGACGGGATAGATGTACGCGCCGATCTGCGAGTTGCGCAGCAGCTCGACGGTGCCGTTCGAGGCGTCGAGGACGTCCTGGAGGGTGCGGGGTGCCACGGTGAGCTCCTTCTCTGCGGTGGTGCCCCGGGGCGGTGCGCGCCCGGGGCGGGAACGGGGATTCAGAACACGATGGTCTGCCGGTCGTGCCGGATGATGCGGTCCTGGCAGTGCCACAGCACGGCGCGGGAGAGCACCTGGCGCTCGACGTCCGCGCCGCGGCGGGCCAGCTCCTGGGCGGAGTCCCGGTGCGAGGCCCGGACCACGTCCTGCTCGATGATCGGCCCCTCGTCGAGGTCCTCGGTGACGTAGTGCGCGGTGGCGCCGATGATCTTCACGCCCCGCTCCTTGGCCTTCCGGTACGGCTCGGCCCCGATGAAGGCCGGCAGGAACGAGTGGTGGATGTTGATCACCGGGACGCCCACGGCCTCGAGGAACGGCGAGGAGAGGATCTGCATGTAGCGCGCGAGCACCACGAGGTCGACGTTGCCCTGCAGCAGGCGCAGGTGCTCCGCCTCGGCCGCCGCCCTGTCCCGGGTGGGGACGTGGAAGAACGGGATGCCGAAGCCGCGGACGTCCTCGGCCATGTCGGGGTGGTTGGAGACGACCATGGAGATGGTCATGGGCAGCTCGCCCCGGCGCTGGCGCCAGATGAGGTCCAGCAGGCAGTGGTCGGACTTCGAGGCGAAGATCGCCACCCGCCGCGGCACCGAGAGGTCCGTGAACCGCCACTCCAGCTCGAAGCCGTCGCCGAGGGCCGCGCCGAGGTCCTGCTCGAGCGCGGGACGCCGCGCCGGGTAGCCGGGCAGGTGGAAGACCGTGCGCTGGAAGAACGCCCCGCCCTCCGGGTCGTCCGAGTGCTGGTCGAGGGCCACGATGTTCGCCCCGTGCCGGGCGAGCACCGAGGTGACCACGGCGACGATCCCCGGCTGGTCCCGGCCGTGCACCACCAGGCTGGCGTGGTCCGGGCGGAGCATCGACGGTCCGCCGGGGCTCACGGGGTCCCCCCGTCCGCGCCGAACCCGCGGACCCACTCGGCCGTGGCCCGCAGCCCGCCGAACGTGTAGAAGTGCAGCCGCACCTGCCCGTGGACGGCGGGGTCGTGGCCGGCGGCGAGGTCGCGCAGGAACCGGTCCGGGCCCGCGGTGCCCAGCAGGTTCGTCAGGGAGAAGCCGTACTTCTGGACGATGCCGGCCGAGGTGCCCACGCCGAAGCGGCGCGCGTAGCCGAGCAGGCGCTTGACGCCCGCCGGCCCGGGCACCCCGATCCGCACCGGGGCGTCGACGCCCCGGCGGCGCACCTCGGCCAGCCACTCCAGGACCGGGTCCTTGTCGAAGCCGAACTGGGTGATGATCTCGGGCTCGAGGCCCTGCTCGCGGATCGCGGCGGTCTTGTCGGTCAGGGCCGCCCAGAGGACGTCGTCGCCGATGTCGGGGTGGCCCTCCGGGTAGCCGCTGACGCCCACCCCCCGCACGCCGTGCTGCTGGAGCACCCCGGTGCGGATGACGGACAGGGAGTCCTCGTACGGGCCCTCCGGGGTCTCGGGGTCCCCGCCCACCACGAAGACGTGCTCGGCGGCGCCGACCTCCGCGAGCGCCGCCAGGAACTCCTCGAGCTCGTCCTGGGAGCGCAGCCGCCGCGCCGAGAGGTGGGGCACCGGGACGAACCCGTGCTCCCGCACGGCGCGGGCCGCGGCCACCCGCATGGCGAGGTCCTCGTTGCCGAGGAAGGTCACGTTGATCCGGGTCCCCGGGGGGATCTCGGCGGCGGCCTCCTCCAGGGCCGGGACGTCCTTGCCCGTCATCTCGAGGGAGAAGTCCTGGAGCAGCGCGGCGGCCGGTCCGGCGTGGGGCGTGTCGATCGGCATCGATCCACTTCCTTTCCGCGGGACGCGCCCGGGAGCGCGCCGCGGGGCTGAGGGCGTTCGGTCTCGCCGCCAGTGTTGCAGGTCACAATAACTATGTACAGAGTGTTTCTGGTGCGACCGGCCGGCGGGGACCCGATGCGTGCCCGCGAGACGTCCCGGCCGAAGAGGCCTCAGCCGCCGCGGGAGCCCGGTGCGGACCGGGCGGGCCGGCGCGGCAGGGACAGCTGCCCGGTCTCCACGACCTCGGTGGCGATCTCGGCCAGCTTCCGATTGCCGTCCTGGCTGGCCACGCGCAGCAGCTCGTGCGCCTGCTCCCGGGTGAGCTTGTGCTGGGCCATCAGCACCCCGATGGCGGTCCCGATCTCCCGGTTGGACCGCAGCGCGGCCTCCAGGTTCTGCGCCCGCTGCTGGGTCAGCGCCAGCGACACCGCCCACGCGGCGTGCGTGGCCAGCAGCGTGCCGGTCCACTGCGCGGACGCGTCGAAGGCGCCGGGGACGTCGGAGTACAGGTTCAGCCCCGCCAGCAGGTCCGGGTCCGCGACCAGGGTCAGGCGGTAGGCCAGGGCGCTGCGCACCCCCAGCTCCTGGGCGACCCGCGTCCCGTACTCCGGCCAGCGCCCGTCCCGGGCCAGATCCGCCGAGCAGTGCACGCTGTCCTCCAGCACCGTGTCCACGCACGGGCCCGCGCCCAGCTCGTACTGCAGCGCGTCGGCGGCCCGGGCCGTCTCCCCGGTCGCGGCCAGGGTGCGGAACGTGCCGTGGCGCAGCGTGGTGATGCTCGCCCACCGCGCCCCGGGCAGCACCTGCACCGCGTGCTCGATCACCGCGTCCACCAGGGTGTCGGCCGTCGCGTTCCGCAGCTGCTCCCCCAGCCGCACCACCGCGTCGGCGACCTCGGCCAGCCCGGCCGGATCGGCCGGCGACACCGACACACCCATGAGCACTCCTCCACCGTTCCGGCCACGGACGCCCTCGCCCGGCGGACCGGGCCCTGCTGCTGAGGCGTCCTGAGAGTCTAGCGAAGGCCCCTGGGAGGCCTCCCTGCCGGCCGGGCCCGCTCGTCACACTCACGGGTCCGGCACCGTGCGCGGCGGCAGGGAGAGACGGTGATCCCGGAGTACTGTGGACCCGCGCAGCTCGAGGGCGGCCGGCGTCGCCGGTCTCCGGGCCGCGAGCCACCCCGGAAGGAGACCTCCCTCGTGCCGACCCCGCACGCCGATCCGACGACGGTCCCGACGTCCCGCAGGGCGCTGGTCTACCTCGCCGTGTGCGTGGTGCTGGTCGGCCTGAACCTGCGCACCGTCTTCTCCAGCTTCTCCGCGATCCTTCCGGAGATCACCGCGGCCGCCGGCCTCCCCGGGTGGGCGGTCACCGTGCTGACCACGGCCCCTGTCACGCTGCTCGGCGTCTTCGCGCCGTTCGCGCCGCGCCTGGCCCGGCGGTTCGGTCCGGAGAACGTGCTGCTGGGCGCCATGGTGGTCCTGACCCTGGGCCTGCTGGCCCGCGGGCTCCCGCTGCCCGGGGCAAGCGCCCTGCCCCTGTTGCTCGCGGGGACGGTCGCGTGCGGCGCCGCGATCGCCCTGGGCAACGTGCTGCTGCCCTCCATCGTGAAACGGGACTTCGCCCACCGCATCGGCCTGATGAGCGGGCTCTACACCACCGCGATCTGCGCCTCCGCCGCCCTCGGCGCGGGCCTCACCTACCCGGTGTACCAGGCCACGGACTCCTGGCGCGGCTCCCTGGCGGTGTGGGCGGTCCCCGCGGCGGTCGTGGTGCTCCTGCTGGTCCCGGTGGCGCTCCACCACCGCACCGCCGGCCCCCCGCCGCCCGGCACCGGCGGGCCCGGCCCGTGGGGCTCGGCGGTGGCCTGGCAGATCACCCTGTTCATGGTCTTCCAGGCGATGATGTCCTTCAGCGTCTTCGCCTGGCTGGCCCCCATCCTGCGCGAGCGCGGGATCGACGGGGCCACCGCGGGGCTGATCGTGGCGGTGTCCATCCTGCTGCAGATGACGGGCTCGCTCTTCGCCCCGGTCCTGGCCGCACGCCTGGCGGACCAGCGGGTGCTCAACGCCGTGGTGGCCCTGATGGCGGGCGGCGGGTTCGTGCTCTCCATCTTCGGGCCGACCGAGCTGATCTGGGTCTGGACCGGGCTGCTCGGCCTGGGCCAGGGCAGCCTCACCGCGGTGGCCCTGACGATGATCGCCCTGCGCACCCGCAGCAGCCACATGGCGGTGCGGCTCTCGGGCATGATGCAGGGCGTCGGCTACGGCCTGGGCTCCTCCGGCACGTTCCTGGTGGGGCAGCTGCTGCACTGGACCGGGGGCTTCGCCGCCGCCGGCGTCATGTTCGCCGTGGTCGGCGCGCTCGCGGCGGTCTTCGGCTGGCAGGCCGGCAGGGCCCGCCTCATCCGGGAGTGACGGCCTCTTCCGCGCCGCCCCGGGGCGGCGCGGTGGAGGAGCGCTCGACGAGCGAGGTCTGCAGCTGGAGCGGGTGGGCCCGGCGCGAGCCGCCGGCCAGGAGGGTGACGGCGCGCTCGACGGCCATCTCGCCCATCGCGTGCAGGGGCTGGCGCACCGTGGTCAGCTTGGGCGAGGCCCAGCGGGCGATCAGCGTGTCGTCGAAGCCGACGACGCTGAGGTCCTCGGGCACCCGCAGCGACGCCTGCCGCGCCGCCTCGAAGGCGCCGAGCGCCGACTCGTCGGAGGCCGCGAAGAGCGCCGTGGGCGGGTGCTCGAGCTCGAGCAGCTCCTGGGCCCCGGCGAAGCCGGCCTCGTAGCTGAAGCCGTTGCCCGTCACGAGCTCCGGGTCGTGCGGGACCTCCGCGCTCTCGAGGGCGCTGCGGTATCCTGCCAGGCGCTCGCGGGCCGGGAGGGACTGCCCCGGGCCGCCGAGGTGGCCGATCCGGCGGTGCCCCAGCTCCAGGAGGTGGGTGGTGGCCTCGTACCCGCCGGCCCAGTTGGTGGAGCCGATGCTGGGCACCGTGGACGGGAGGCTGTTCACGGGGTCGATGGCCACCAGCGGGACCTGCGCGTGGGCCGCGGCGGCCACCTGCTCCGCGGTCAGCGGCGTGGTGACCGCGATGACCGCGGTCTCGCCCCGGCGGCCGCAGCGGGCGAACCACTCGTCGGAGAACGGGGGGACGTCGCCCTGCTCGAGGCTCGGCAGCGTGCTCAGCAGCAGGTCGGCGTCGGCGCGGCCGCAGGCGTCCACCGCACCGGCCATGACCTGGAGGGAGTAGTTGCTCTCCAGGGTGTCGAAGACGAGCACGATGGCCGGCCGGGGCCGGCGGGCGGCCGAGCCCGTGTAGCCCAGGGCGGCGACCGCGGCCCGCACCTTCTCCCGCGTGTCCTCCCCCACGTCCGGGCGGCCGTTGAGCACCTTGGAGACCGTGCCCTTGGAGACGCCGGCCTGCGCGGCGACCTGGCTCAACGTGGTTCGCTTCATGGCAACGGTCTCCTCGGACGCCGGGCGGATCCTCGGGGGGCGACGAAACGTTTCGCCGCACCCCGGAGCAGTGTCCCCGGTCACACCAGGGGGTTGACGGGTGTGAAACAGGCCACTTACTCTTCTCGCAGCGAAACGCTACACGAAAAGTTTCGTAAGCGCAACGTATCGCTCAACGATGAGGAGAACGCCATGTCCACCCACCGCAGCCTCCGCCCCGCGCCCGCCGGCGCGCACCGGGTCCCCTTCTCCCGCCGCTCCCTGTCCCGCATCGCACTGGTGGGCGCCGCGGCCCTGGCCCTCGCCGGGTGCGGCGGCGGCGCCCAGGCCGGCGGGGACGGCGGGGCCACCGCCTGGACCCTCACCGGCGGCGCCGAGGAGACCTTCCGCACCTCCTTCGAGGCCTGGAACGAGAACCACCCCGACACCCCCGTCAGCGCCGAGTACTTCGCGAACGACGCCTTCAAGGAGAAGATCCGCACGAGCGTGGGCTCCGGCA
Source organism: Kocuria rosea subsp. polaris (assembly GCF_001483755.1). Classification (GTDB taxonomy): domain Bacteria; phylum Actinomycetota; class Actinomycetes; order Actinomycetales; family Micrococcaceae; genus Kocuria; species Kocuria cellulosilytica. The sequence continues at coordinate 357,191 of NZ_LQBK01000004.1, read as the reverse complement.
ACGCACCGACCCTGATCTACAACTGGGGCGGCGACAACCTGGAGAGCTACGTCGAGAACGGCAACGTGGTGGAGCTGACCGGTGAGGTGCCCGAGATGGAGGAGCGGGCCCTCGACTCCGTCCTGGAGACCGGCAAGGTGGACGGCACGCTCTACGCCGTCCCGAACAACAACACCCAGCCGGTGATCCTGTACTACAACACCAAGCTCTTCGAGGACGCCGGGGTGAAGGTCCCCACCACCTGGGACGAGATGCTGGACGCCGTGGAGGCCTTCAAGGCCGAGGGCGTCACGCCGATCTCCGTGGCCGGCTCCAGCCAGTGGCCGTACCTCATGTGGATCCAGTACCTCACCGACCGGATCGGCGGGCCGGAGGTGTTCCAGGCCGTCGTGGACGGCGAGGAGGGCGCGTGGTCGCACCCCGCGATCACCGAGTCCCTGGAGAAGATCCAGGAGCTCGTCGAGGCCGGCGGCTTCGGCGACACCTACGGGTCGGTGGTGGCCGACGCGGGCGCCGACGTGGCCCTCGTGCACACCGACCAGGCGGCCATGATGCTGCACGGCAGCTGGGTCTACTCCAGCTTCCTCACCGACGCCCCCGAGTGGACCGCCGAGGGGAACCTGGGCTACACCGAGTTCCCCGTGGTCGAGGGCGGACAGGGCGACCCGCAGAACATCGTGGGCAACCCGGCGAACTTCTGGGCCGTCTCCGCGGACGCGAGCGAGGAGCAGCAGGCCACGGCCATCGAGTACCTGAACGAGATGAACCTCGACGGCACCGCGGTCGACACGCTCTTCGACGCCGGGCTGATCCCCGCCGTGGACGGCGTGGAGGACCAGATCGCCGACACCGAGCACCCGGAGTACCTCGACTTCGCCTACTCGATGGTCCAGGACGCGCCCCACTTCCAGCTGTCCTGGGACCAGGCGCTCCCGGCCGACCAGGGGCAGGCCCTGCTGACCAACCTCAGCCAGGTCTTCGCCGGCGAGATGAGCCCGGAGGAGTTCCAGACCGCGATGAACGGCACGCTGTGATGCTGAAGCGCACGCCGTCGAGGCGGACGCGCCGGGCGGGGGCCGGCCCCAGCAACTGGCTGCTGGCCCCCGCCCTGGTCTTCTTCGGCATCTTCTCGATCGGCCCGCTGCTCGGCGTGCTGGTCCTGTCCTTCATGCAGTGGGACGGGCTGGGCACGCCGCAGTGGGCGGGCGGGGACAACTGGGCCTCGGTGCTCGAGGACCCGGTGTCCCTGCAGGCCATGTGGCTGACCGTCAAGCTGACGCTGCTGAGCTACGCCGTGCAGTTCCCGCTGAGCCTCCTGCTCGGCGTGTTCATGGCCGGCCGCCAGCGGTACCGGGAGTTCCTCTCCGTGCTGTACTTCCTGCCGATGCTCTTCTCCGCCGCGGCGGTCGGCATCGCCTTCCGGGCCCTGCTCGACCCGAACTTCGGGCTCTCGAGGGCGTTCGACTCGGCGCTGCTCAGCCAGGACTGGCTCGGCGATCCGAGCCTGGCCTTCTACGTGGTCGTGTTCGTCATCTCGTGGTCCTTCATCCCGTTCCACTCGCTGCTCTACCAGGCGGGGGTCCGGCAGATCCCGCAGAGCATGTACGAGGCCGCCACGATCGACGGCGCGGGAACGGTGCGCAAGTTCTTCTCGATCACGCTGCCGCAGCTGAAGTACACGATCGTGACGTCCTCCACGCTGATGCTGGTCGGCTCCCTGACCTACTTCGACCTCGTCTTCAGCCTCACCGGGGGCGGACCCGGCACCGCGACCCGCATCCTGCCCCTGGACATGTACCTGACCGGATTCCGCAGCAACCAGATGGGCGAGGCCAGTGTCCTGGCGGTCATCCTCGTCGCCGTGGGGCTCACGCTCGCCCTCGGCCTGCAACGGCTCACCGGGGCCGACAAGATGGAGAGCCAGGCGGAAGGTGCATAGTCCCATGAGCACACGACTCGCGGACGCCCGTCCCGGGAGCACGCAGTCCCAGCGCACACAGTCCCGGAGCACACCCCCTGGGAGCGCGCCCCGCTCCCGCTCCCGCCGCCGGGGCCTGCCGAACATCCCGGCGGCCGTGGGCGGGTGGCTGTGGCTGGCCGCGATCATCATCCCGATCTACTACATGGCCATCACGAGCCTGAAGCCCCGCGAGGACTACTACTCCACGAACCCGCTGGTGCCCTCGTCCCCGACGTTCGCCCCGTACGCCACCGTCCTGGAGAACCAGTTCGCCCAGTACTTCGTGAACAGCGTGGTGGTGGTCGTGTGCACGGTCGCCGGGATCGTGTTCCTGTCCCTGCTCGCCTCGTACGTGATCGTGCGCAGCAGGACCGGACTGGCCGTGTTCTACAACCAGCTGTTCCTGCTGGGCATCGCCATCCCGATCCAGGCGACGATCATCCCGATCTACCTGATCATCGTCCAGCTGGGCCTCTACGACACCCTCACCGCCCTGGTCCTGCCCGGCATCGCCTCGGGGATCCCGATCACGGTCCTGATCCTGACCAACTTCATGCGGGACATCCCGAACGAGCTCTACGAGTCCATGACCCTCGACGGGGCGGGCGACTGGCGGGTCTTCCTCCGGCTCGTCCTCCCGCTGAGCGTGCCGGCCATCACCACCGTGGGCGTCTACAACGCCCTGAACAGCTGGAACAACTTCCTGTTCCCGCTGATCCTCACCCAGAGCTCCGACAAGCGCACGCTGCCCCTGGCCCTGTGGACCTACCAGGGGGAGTTCCAGGCCGACGTCCCCGCCGTCCTGGCCGCCGTCGTCCTGTCGGCGCTGCCGATCCTCGTCCTCTACATCTTCGGGCGCCGGCACCTCGTGGCCGGGCTCACCGCCGGCTTCGGCAAGTGACGCGCCCACCGACCAGAAAGAGCACCCCCATGACAGCACCCGAGACCGCATCCGAGACCGCACTGTGGAACGACCCCGCCCGCCCCGTCGCCGAACGCGTCGACGCCCTGCTGCAGGAGCTGACCCTCGAGGAGAAGGCCGGCCAGCTCGGCAGCTACTGGCTGCGCCCCGACCCGGAGGAGGCCACGGGCGGCGCGGCCCCCATGGAGTCCGCCTTCGCCGACGACCGCTCGACCTTCGAGGCCGCGATCGCCCACGGGCTGGGCCACATCACCCGCGCCTTCGGCAGCGCGCCGATCTCCGCCGCGGACGGGGTGGAGCACCTGCGCACCCTGCAGCGCCAGGTCGTCGCGACCTCCCGGCTCGGGATCCCCGCCATCGCCCACGAGGAGTGCCTCACCGGGTTCACGACCCTCGGGGCCACCTGCTACCCGGCCGCCATCGCCTGGGGCGCCGCCTTCGACCCCGAGCTGGTCCGCACCATGGCCCGGCACATCGGGACCGACATGAAGGGCGTGGGCGTCCACCTCGGCCTGTCCCCCGTCCTCGACGTCGTCCGCGACTACCGCTGGGGCCGCGTCGAGGAGACCGTCGGCGAGGACCCCTACCTCGTGGGCGCCCTGACCACCGAGTACGTCCGCGGGCTCCAGGAGGCCGGCGTCGTCGCCACCCTGAAGCACTTCGCGGGCTACTCCGCCTCCCGCGCCGGGCGCAACCACGCCCCGGTCTCGATCGGGCCTCGGGAGCTCCGGGACGTCGTGCTCGTGCCCTTCGAGATGGCCGTCAAGCTCGGCGGGGCCGGCGCGGTGATGAACTCCTACGCGGACGTCGACGGCGTCCCGCCCGTCGCCGACCCCGAGCTGCTCACCACGCTCCTGCGGGAGACGTGGGGCTTCGAGGGCACGGTCGTGTCCGACTACTGGGCCGTGAGCTTCCTCGAGTCCATGCACCACGTGGCCGCGGACGCCCGCGACGCCGGCGTCCAGTCGCTGGCCGCGGGGATGGACGTCGAGCTGCCCGAGACCGGCTGCTTCGCCGACCTCGCCGGTGCCGTGCGGGACGGCGAGCTCGACGAGTCCCTGCTCGACCGCGCCGTGCGGCGGGTGCTGACGCAGAAGGTCGAGCTCGGCCTGCTCGACGAGGGCTTCGACCCCGGCGCGGCCGGCGGAGCCGTGGACCTCGACTCCCCGGCGAACCGGCGGCTCGCGCGCCGGATGGCCGAGGAGTCCGTCGTCCTGCTCAAGAACGACGGCGTCCTGCCGCTCGCCCAGGACACCACCCGGAAGGTCGCGGTCATCGGCCCCAGCGCCGGCCAGCCCCGCTCCTTCCTCGGCTGCTACAGCTTCACCAACCACGTCCTGTCCCGGTTCGGCGAGTCCGGCACCGGGATCGAGATCACCTCGATCGTCGACGCCCTCGCCGAGGAGTTCGCGGGCGGGCGGACCGCCTTCCGGAACGTCCGCGGCGTCGACTTCACCGACCCGGACACCAGCGGCATCGCCGAGGCCGTGGCCGCCGCCGAGGACGCCGACCTCGCGGTCGTGACCGTGGGCGACCTCGCGGGGCTGTTCGGCACGGGCACCTCCGGCGAGGGCTGCGACGTCGTCGACCTGTCCCTGCCCGGCCGGCAGGCGGACCTCGTCGAGGCGGTGCTCGCCACGGGCACCCCGGTGGTCCTCGTGCTCGTCACGGGCCGCCCCTACAGCCTCGGCGCGTTCGACGACCGCTGCGCGGCCGTCGTCCAGGCGTTCATGCCGGGCGAGGAGGGCGGGCACGCCGTCGCCGGGGTGCTCTCCGGACGGGTGAACCCCTCCGGGCGGCTGCCCGTGGGGATCCCCCGGCACGTGGGCGGCCAGCCCGGCACCTACCTGGCTCCCGCCCTGGGCGGGTACTCGGAGGGCGTCTCCAACCTCGACCCCCGGCCGCTGTACCCGTTCGGCCACGGCATCGGGTACTCGAGCTTCGCCTACGACGCGCTCGAGCTCTCCGCGGCCGAGATCGGCACCGACGGCACCGTGGACGTCGCGGTCACCGTGACCAACACCTCCGAGCGGGCCGGCCAGGAGGTCGTCCAGCTGTACCTGAGCGACCCCGTCGCCCAGGTCGTCCGGCCGCTGAAGATGCTCGTCGGCTTCGCCAAGATCGCGCTCGAGGCGGGGCAGAGCGCCCGCCTGGTCTTCTCCGTGCACGCCGACCGCACCTCGTTCACGGGCCGGGCCCTGCGCCGGATCGTGGAGCCGGGCGAGTTCGTCCTCCGGGCCGGGTCCTCCAGCGAGGACCTGCCCCTCGAGGGCCGGTTCACGGTCACCGGCGCGGTGCGGGACGTGGAGGACGCCGACCGCGTCCTCACGACCCCCGTCGAGGTCCGGGCCGCCGACCGCGCCCTCGCCACGGCCGCCGACGCCTCCTGAGCCCGGAGCGCGGGCCGCGCAGCGGCCCGCGNNGGCCCGCGCTCCGTCCACCCGCCCCTCCGACTCCGCCGCCCCTCCGACCCACTCCCCCGTTCCCATCCCCCTCCCCCATCCCCCCATCCCCCCATCCCCGACGAAGGAACCCCCGAGATGAGCAGACGAGCCCCCTTCCTCCGCGCCGGGGCGGCCACCGCCGTCGCCGCCCTGTGCCTCACCGTGGCCCCCCAGTCCGCGACCGCCGCCCCCGACTCCCGGCCCCCCGGCCTCGCGAAGCAGGACACCCTGCGCTGGAACACGCCGGAGGACTTCCGCATCGGCAGCGCCGTGGCCGGCGGAGGCCACCACACCAGCGCCGACTACCCGGAGCCCTTCCCCTCCGACCCCGAGTACCGCTCGGTCCTGGCCCGGGAGTTCAGCTCCCTGACCCCGGAGAACCAGATGAAGTGGGAGTTCATCCACCCCGAGGAGGGCGTGTACGACTTCGGCCCCGCCGACGACATCGTCGACTTCGCCGAGGCCAACGGGCAGGTCGTGCGCGGCCACACCCTCTTCTGGCACAGCCAGAACCCCGACTGGCTCGAGAACGGGGACCACACCCCCGAGGAGCTGCGGGCCCTCCTCAAGGAGCACATCTACACGGTGGTCGGCCACTACGAGGGCCGGATCCAGCAGTGGGAGGTCGCCAACGAGATCTTCGACGACAGCGGCAAGCTGCGCACGCAGGACAACATCTGGCTGCGCGAGCTGGGGCCGGGAATCATTGCCGACATCTTCCGCTGGGCCCACGACGCGGACCCGAACGCCCAGCTGTTCTTCAACGACTACAACGTGGAGGGCCTCAACGCGAAGTCCGACGCCTACTACGCCCTGATCCAGGACCTGCACGCCCAGGGCGTGCCCGTCCACGGCTTCGGCATGCAGACCCACCTGGGCCTCCAGTACGGCTTCGACGGGCGGATGCAGCAGAACCTCCAGCGCTTCGACGACCTCGGCCTGGAGACGGCCGTCACCGAGATCGACGTCCGCGGCCCGGTCGACGAGGACGACCGGATGAGCGAGAAGCTGCGGCAGAAGCAGGCCGACTGGTACCGCATGGCCCTCGAGGCGTGCCTGGCCGTGGAGGACTGCAACTCCTTCACCGTGTGGGGCGTGCTCGACGAGCACTCCTGGGTGCCGAACACCTTCCCCGGCTACGGGGACGCCCTGACCATGGAGGGCGACCACGAGCGCAAGCCCGCCTACGACGCGCTGCAGGAGACCCTGGTCCGGTCCCAGCCGGGCGGCGAGGCGAAGTGGAAGCACCACCCCGCGTTCCGCTGAGCCGATCGTCCGGCCGGAGCGCGACGGGGCCCGCTCGCACGAGCGGGCCCCGTCGTCGTCCCCTGCGGGGACCGGCCGCGGGGCGCCGGCGGATCAGCGCGGGAGGATCAGCGCCGGTCGATCCAGCGGGCCGGGGAGTCGTAGATCGGCTCGAGCGCCGTCGCGGCCGCACCGGTCAGGGCGGGACGGGCATCCGCCGCCGAGCGCTGGATCTCGACGGGCCCCACCTCCGCCGTGAGGGCGTGCGCCTCGAGGACCTCGCGCAGCACGGGCTCCAGCTCCGGCGCGATGGGGGCGAAGTACCCGGAGAGCACGACCGTCGAGAGGTCCAGCAGGTTCATCGAGTTCGCGAGCACCACGCCCAGGGGCCGCCCGATCATCTCCATGACCGCCGCCCGGCTCCGGAGCCGTTCGGCCGTGGCCGCCACGAGGTCCTCGATCCGGACGTCCTCCGGCAGTCCCGTCCTGCCCCGCAGCGCGTGGTAGCTGGCGTAGGCCTCGAGGCAGCCGCGCCGGCCGCACCGGCACAGCTCCCCGCCGGGGGTGATCGTGACGTGGCCCAGCTCCCCGGCCCAGCCGTGCTCGCCCCGGTGGATGCGCCCCTCCAGGACCACGGCGCCCCCGATGCCGGTCTGGCCGTGCAGGAACAGGAAGGACTCCCCGGGCCGGCGCAGGACCTCCGTGCGCGCGGCGAGCATGCTGTCGTTGCCGGCGGTCAGCGCCGCCGCCCGGAACGGCGGGAGCCGGCGGAGCCGCTCGACCAGCGGGACGTCCCGCCAGGCCAGGTTGGGGGCGGAGAGCACGGTGGCGCGGTCCGTGGAGAGCCGGCCGGGGACCGAGACGCAGACCCCGGCCAGGGGCACGTCCCGGCGCGGGGACAGGGCGGCCTCGAGCAGGCCGGCCAGCACGGAGACGACCTCGTCCACGGAGGCCCCGGCGAAGGCCCCGAACCGGGACTCCTCGTGCAGGACGCGGCCGCCGAGGTCCGTGACCAGGCACGCGAGGTGGTCGGCGGCGATCTCCAGGCCCACGCCCAGCACGGTCCCCCGGGCCACGGTCAGGGGGATCATCGGCCGGCCGGACACCCGGGCCGCCGCCTGCTGCCCCTCCACGAGCAGCCCGGCCTCCAGCAGCTCCTGCACCAGCTTGGAGACCGTGGGCTTGGTGAGGCCCGTGTGCTTCGCGATCCCGGCCCGGGAGACCGGGGCCTCCGCCCCGGCGACGGCGCGGAGCACGGTGGAGAGGTTGTGCTCCCGCAGGTGGCTCGACTGCACGGACGGCTCTCCTCTGGTGCGGGCGGGGACGGGTCCGGCGCGGATCCCGGCCGACCGGCGGGAAAGAAAAAATTCCCGCCGCTCTTTCCCCACGGTACTCCAGCACCTAGAGTAAGTAACGGTAACTAACCCAAAGGGAGAGGAACTCCGATGCCCACCGCGTCCCCCGCCACCTCGGCGTCCAGCACGCTCGTCCCGTCCCCCGCGGACAAGTTCTCCTTCGGCCTCTGGACCGTCGGCTGGGCGGCCCGCGACCAGTTCGGCACCGCCTCCCGGCCCGACCTCGACCCGCTCGAGTCCGTGCGGAAGCTCAAGGAGCTCGGCGCCTGGGGCTTCACCTTCCACGACAACGACCTGATCCCCTTCGACGCGTCCGAGGCGCAGCGCGAGAAGCTGATCGGGCAGCTCAAGCAGGCCATCGACGAGACCGGCATGGTCTGCGAGATGGTCACCACCGACACCTTCGCGGAGCCGGTCTTCAAGGACGGCGCCTTCACGTCCAACGACCGGCGGGTCCGGCGCTACGGCCTGCGCAAGGTGCTGCGCAACGTGGACCTCGCCGCCGAGCTCGGCGCCACGACCTTCGTGATGTGGGGCGGGCGCGAGGGCACCGAGTACGACTCCTCCAAGGACCTCTACGCCGCCCTCGACCGCTACGCCGAGGGCATCGACACCGTGGCCGGGTACATCAAGTCCCAGGGCTACGACATGCGCATCGGCATCGAGCCGAAGCCCAACGAGCCCCGCGGCAACATCTTCCTGCCCACCATCGGGCACGCGCTCGCCTTCATCGACCGGCTCGACCACGGGGACGTCGTCGGCGTGAACCCGGAGACCGGGCACGAGCAGATGGCCACCCTCAACTACACGCACGGCCTCGCCGAGGCGCTGTGGTGCGAGAAGCTGTTCCACATCGACCTCAACGGGCAGAACGGCCCGATGTACGACCAGGACCTGGTGTTCGGCCACGGCAACCTGATCAGCGCCTTCTTCACGGTCGACCTGCTGGAGAACGGGTTCCCGTCCAAGCCGGGGGCCTACCAGGGGGCCCGGCACTTCGACTACAAGCCCTCCCGCACCGAGCACGTCGACGGCGTCTGGGACTCCGCCGCGGCGAACATGCAGATGTACCTGCTCCTGAAGCAGCGGGCCGTGGCCTTCCGCCAGGACCCCGACGTGCAGGAGGCCATGGAGCAGTCCGGCGTCCTCGAGCTCGGCGAGCCGACCCTCGCCGAGGGCGAGGACCTGCAGGCCTTCCTGGCCGACCGCAGCGTCTACGAGGAGCTCGACCTGACCGGGCCCTCCGAGCGCAACTACGGTTTCGTGCGCCTGCACCAGCTCGCCGTCGAGCACCTCATGGGCGCCCGCGGCTGACCCGCCCGGGGTCCGGCACCCGCCCCCCCCGCTCCCCCCGATCCCGGGTGCCGGACCCCGTACCGGCCCGGCCCGGCGCACGCCCCCCTGCGCCGGGCCGGGCACCTCCTGTCCCTTCCCGCGGCCTCCCCTGCCGCCCCGCCCCGACCCCGCACCGAGGTTCTTCATGGCACGCACGACCGTCCTGGGCATCGACTCCTCCACCCAGTCCACGAAGGCGCTGCTCGTCGACGCCGGCACCGGCGAGGTGCTCGCGCAGCGCCGCGCCGCCCACCCCGACGGCACCGAGGTGGACCCGCGCGCCTGGCTCGCCGCGCTCGACGACGCCGCCGGCCCCTTCCTCGACGAGGCCGCCGCGGTGTCCGTCGGCGGCCAGCAGCACGGGATGGTCGCCCTCGACGAGCAGGACCGCGTGGTGCGCGACGCGCTCCTGTGGAACGACACCCGCTCGGCGCCGCAGGCCCGCCGGCTCGTCGAGGAGATGGGCGGCGCGGCCGCCTGCGCCGAGGAGCTCGGCAGCGTGCTGGTCGCGTCCATGACGTCCACCAAGCTGCGCTGGATGGCGGAGCACGAACCGGAGCACGCCGCCCGCACCCACCGGGTGCTGCTGCCCCACGACTACCTCTCCTGGCACCTCGGCACCGACAAGGACTCCTTCAGCACCGACCGCGGCGACGCCTCCGGCACCGGCTACTTCTCCACGCGCACCGGCGCCTGGAGGCACGAGCTCGTCGAGCAGGCCCTCGGCCACGACGCCGAGCTGCCGCAGGTGGCCGCCGCCCCGCACGAGGCCGTGGGCCGCACGGCCGCCGGGGCGGTGCTCGCGGCCGGCACCGGCGACAACATGGCCGCCGCGCTGGGCCTCGCGCTCGGCCCCGGGGACGTGTCCCTGTCGATCGGCACCTCGGGGGTCGCGGCCATGGTCTCGGAGACCCGCACGGCGGACCCGGCCGGGCTCGTGACCGGCTTCGCCGACGCCACCGGCCGGTACCTGCCCATGGCCACGACCCTCAACGCCGCGCGGATCCTGGAGTTCGGGGCCCGGGTCCTCGGCGTCGACCACGCCGGGCTCTCCGCCCTGGCCCTGGCCGCCCGCCCCGGGGCCGGCGGCGTCACGCTGCTGCCCTACCTCGACGGCGAGCGCACCCCCGACCGCCCCGAGGCCCGCGCCACCCTGCACGGGATGTCGTCGCGCACCGGCCGCGAGGACATCGCGCGGGCCTGCGTGGAGGGCCTGCTCTGCTCCCTCGCCGACGGCGTGGCGGCGCTCGAGCGGACCACCGGCACCGCCGCGGAGCGGATCCTCCTGATCGGCGGCGGCGCGCAGTCCGAGGCGGTGCGCCGGCTCGCCCCGGCCGTGCTCGGCCGGCCCGTGCTCGTGCCCGCCCCCGGGGAGTACGTGGCCCTCGGGGCCGCCCGGCAGGCCGCCTGGGCCCTCTCGGGCGCCGAGGAGCCCCCCGCCTGGCCGCTCGCCGGCGCCCGGGAGCACGAGGCGGAGCCGACGCCCGAGGTCGTGGAGGCCTACCGCACCCTGCGGGACCGGACCGCCGGCTGGTCCCCCGCCTCCGCCGGAGACCGCCATGAGCGGTGAGACCGCCCCGCAGGACTTCGGCACGCTGCCCGACGGCCGACCGGTCACGGCGCACACCCTGCGCGCCCCGGGCGGGCTGAGCCTGCGCGTGCTCGACCTCGGCGCCACCGTGCAGGCCCTGCACGTGCCCGACGGCTCCGGCGGCAGCACGAACTTGGTCCTGGGCCACCCGGACGCCGCCGGCTACGCCGCGCACGCGGACGCGTACCTGGGCTCGGTCGTGGGCCGCTGCGCCAACCGGATCTCGGGCGCCCGCTTCCGCCTCGACGGCGAGCCCGTGCAGCTGGCGGCCAACGAGGGCGGCAACACCCTGCACGGAGGACCCGACGGCTTCCACCGCCGCACCTGGCAGGTGCTGGACGCCGGTCCCGACCGGCTGGTGCTGGAGCTGGTCAGCCCGGACGGGGACCAGGGCTTCCCCGGCCGGCTCGTCCTGCGCGCCGTCTACGCCGTCGCGGAGGACGTCGTGACCCTGGACCTGGAGGCCCGCACCGACGCCCCCACCGTGGTCGGACCCGCGAGCCACGTCTACCTCAACCTCGCCGGGGAGGGCTCCGGGACCGTCGACGACCACCGGCTCACCGTCGAGGCCGACCGGTACCTCCCCGTGGGCCCGGACGGCCTGCCGCTGGGCGGCCTCGCCGCCGTGGCCGGGACGCCGTTCGACCTCACGGCACCGGCCCGGATCGGGGACCGGGTGCGGGCGGAGCACCCGCAGACGATCGCCGTGGGCGGGATCGACCACTCCTTCCACCTGCGGGGGACGGGCCTGCGCCGGGCGGCGCGGCTGGAGCACCCGGTGAGCGGGCGGTCCGTGGAGCTGTGGACCGACCAGCCGGCCCTGCAGGTCTACACGGGCAACGCCCTGGACGCCGCCGGAAGCTCGGGGCGCCGGTACCGCCAGGGCGACGGCGTGGCCCTGGAGCCCCAGCGCCACCCCGACTCCCCCAACCGCCCCGAGCTCTCCGACCCCGTCCTGCGCCCGGGCGGGACCTACCGCTCCCGCACCGAGTGGCGCTTCCGGCCCTGACCGCTCAGCCCAGCGCGTCCTCCAGCACGGCCAGCACCTCGGAGGCGCTCCCCGCGCCGAGGAGGGCCTGCCGGCAGGACTCCCCGGCCAGGGCCTCGGAGAGCTCGGCCAGCAGCTCGAGGTGCTCGTCCCCGGACCGCTCCCGGGGGAGGGAGATCAGGAAGACGAGGTGGACGGGCTCGCCGTCCAGCGCGTTCCACTCCACGCCGTCCCTGCTGCGGGCGAACGCGACCATCGGGCGCTCGGCCCCGGCGGACCGGGCGTGCGGCAGCGCCACGCCGTGACCCACCCCGGTGGAGCCCTCCTCCTCCCGGGCCAGGGCCGCCGCGACGGTCTCGTCCGCGTCGTAGGCCCGCCCCGTGTGCGCGCCGAGCTCGGCGAGCTGGCGGATGACGCCGTCCCGGTCCGCGCCGTGGACGTCCAGGAGCACGGTCGACTCGCTCAGGTGCGCCAGGACGGACCCGGGAGGCCCCGGGGAGTCGTCCTCGGTGCGGGAGGTCCTGTCGCTCATGTGCTGTCCCATCGGTGGAGGCGGACGGGCGGCGCGGCCCCGCCGTGCCGGCTGCGGCACCGCTGCGCCCTGGTGGGGGCCAACATACGGCGGGCGGCACCGGGCGTCCACCGGGCGGGACGGAACCCGATCCCGATCCCGTCGGCAAATATTGTTGAACAATCTTGACGGACCAGGCATGCTGGAGGGACCGACGTGACAAGGAGCACAGCATGTCCCCCTCCGACATCGATCTCAACGCGGACTGCGGCGAGTCGCTCAGCGCCTGGGCCATGGACGGCGACGAGGCCGTCCTGCACGTGGTCAGCAGCGCCAACGTGGCCTGCGGCTTCCACGCGGGGGACCCCACGGTCGCCCGCCGGACCTGCACCGTGGCCGCGGAGCAGGGCGTGGCCGTGGGCGCCCAGGTCTCCTACGACGACCTGAAGGGCTTCGGGCGCCGCTTCATCGCCGTGCCCCGGGCGGAGCTGAGCGACCAGCTGGTCTACCAGATCGGCGCCCTCCAGGCCCTGGCCCGCGCCTCGGGCACCCGGGTGAGCTACGTCAAGCCGCACGGCGCCCTGTACAACGCGATCGTCCACCACGAGGAGCACGCGGGCGCCGTCGTGGACGCCGTGCGCGACGTCGACGACGCCCTGCCGCTGCTGGTGCTGCCCGGCTCCGAGATCGAGCGGCAGGCGCGGGCGGCCGGGCTGCGCACGGTCCGCGAGGCCTTCGCGGACCGCGGCTACACGCCGCAGGCCACGCTCGTGCCCCGCACCGAGGCCGGCGCCGTGCTGCACGACGCCGAGGCGATCGCCGCCCGCGTGGTGCGGATGGCCGTCGAGGGCGTCGTCGAGGCCGTCGACGGCTCCCTCGTGGCGGTGGACGCCCAGAGCATCTGCGTGCACGGGGACACCCCCGGCGCGCTGGCCATCGCCGAGCGCGTGCGCCGCGCCCTCGAGGAGGCCGGCCTGCGGGTCGGCAGCTTCCTGTGAGCGCCCCGGCCGGCGGGCCCCGCGGGGTCCGGCCGCTCGGCCCGCGCGCGGCGCTGGTCGAGTGCGCCGACCTGCACGACGCCGTGGCGGTGCACGCCCGTCTCGCCGGCGCGGACCTGCCCGGGCTCGTGGACTGCGTGGCCGGCGCGCGGACCGTGGTGGTGCGGGCGAGCACCACCGCCGCCCTGGCGGGCATCGTCCGGGCCGCCCGCGCCGTGCCCCGCGGCAGCGCCGGGACCGGTGAGGCCCGCACCGTGACCGTCGACGTCGTCTACGACGGCGAGGACCTCGCGGCGGTCGGCGAGCTCACGGGCCTCGGCGCGGACGGGGTGGTCCGGGCCCACTCGGAGCAGACGTGGACCGCGGCCTTCGCCGGCTTCGCCCCCGGCTTCTTCTACTGCGTGGGCGACGCCGAGGACGGCCTCGACGTCCCGCGCCGGGACACCCCGCGCACCGCCGTCCCCACCGGGTCGGTGGCCCTGGCCGGCCGGTTCTCCGCCGTCTACCCCCGCAGCTCCCCCGGCGGCTGGCAGCTCATCGGGCGCACGGCGGCGCGGATGTTCGACCTCGACCGCGACGACCCGGCCCTGCTGCGCCCCGGGGACCGGGTGCGCTACCGGCCCGTGCGCGAGCTCGCGGAGATCACCCCGGGCGCCGCCGTGCCCGCGCCCGTGCGGGGGCCGCACCTGGCGGTCGGGTCCCCCGGGCTGCAGACGCTGGTCGAGGACCGCGGCCGCGCGGGCTCCGCCGCGCTGGGCGTCTCCTCCTCCGGCGCGCTCGATCCCGCCGCCGCCGCCTCGGCCAACCGGCTCGTGGGCAACGGCCCGGGAGCGGCGGTGCTGGAGAACCTGCTGGGCGGGCTCGAGCTGACCGCCCACGGCGAGCACGTCCTGGCGGTCACCGGCGCGCGGGCGCCGCTGACGGTGACGGGCCCGGCCCCGTGGCGCCCCCCGCTCGGCGCCCCCTTCGCCCTGCGCGACGGCGAGCGGCTGGCCGTCGGCGCCGTGACGGCCGGGGCGCGGGTCTACGTGGGCGTCCGGGGCGGCCTCGCGGTCCCGCCGGTGCTGGGCAGCCGCTCCGCGGACACCCTCGCGGGGCTGGGCCCGGATCCGCTCGCCGCCGGCGACGCCCTGCCGGTGGGACCGGACCCGGGCACGGCCGTCCGGCACCCGGAGCCGGTGCCCCACCCGCCCGAGGTGTCCTCGGTCCGCGTGGTCCCGGGTCCCCGCGACGACTGGTTCACCCCCGCCGCCGTGGCGTCGTTCTTCGCGCAGGCGTGGGAGCTCGCCGCCTCCGCCGACCGCGTGGGCGCCCGGCTGGAGGGCGAGCCGCTGGCGCGGGAGCGCACGGACGAGCTGCCCAGCGAGGGGACCGTTCCCGGCTGCGTCCAGGTCCCGCCCTCGGGCCTGCCGGTCGTCCTGCTGCAGGACGCGCCCACCACCGGCGGCTACCCCGTTCTCGGCGTGGTGCACCCGGAGGACCTGCCAGTGCTCGCCCAGCTGCGCCCGGGCGACCGCCTGCGCTTCGTGCGGGTCCCGGCGCCCGAGCTCGGCGCCCCGGAGGACCCCGCCGGGACCGCCGGGCCGCCCGGCACCCCCGGCACCACCACCGAGAACTCCACCGACCTCTCCACCGACACCTCCCAGGAGTAGCACCGTGCGCAAGATCCTGATCGCCAACCGCGGGGAGATCGCCGTCCGCGTCGTCCACGCCTGCGCCGAGGCCGGCCTCGAGTCCGTGGCCGTCTACGCCGACCCCGACGCCGACGCCCCGCACGTGGCGCTGGCCGACGAGGCGTACGCCCTGGAGGGCACCTCGGCCACCGAGACCTACCTGGACGGGGACGAGGTCCTGGCGATCGCGCTCCGGTGCGGCGCCGACGCCGTGCACCCGGGCTACGGGTTCCTCTCCGAGAACGCCGGCTTCGCCCGGGCGGTGATCGAGGCCGGCCTCACCTGGATCGGTCCCTCCCCGGAGACCATCGTGCTGCTGGGGGACAAGGTCGCCGCCCGGGAGATCGCCCGGCGGGCCGGCGCCCCGCTCGTGCCCGGCAGCGACGGACCGGTCGAGTCGGCGGAGGAGGCCCGAGCCTTCGCACAGGAGCACGGCCTGCCCGTGATCGTGAAGGCCGCCCACGGCGGCGGGGGCCGCGGCATGCGCGTGGTCCGGGAGCTCGACCAGGTCGAGGACGCCTTCCGCTCCGCCGCCCGCGAGGCGCAGAGCGCGTTCGGCCGCGGCGAGTGCTTCGTGGAGCGCTTCCTGGACCGCCCGCGGCACGTGGAGGCCCAGGTCGTGGCCGACGCCCACGGCCACGTCGTCGTGCTGGGGACCCGGGACTGCTCCCTGCAGCGCCGCCACCAGAAGCTCGTCGAGGAGGCCCCCGCGCCCTTCCTCACGGACGACCAGCGCGAGCGGATCGCTGCGGCCGCGGAGGGCATCTTCCGGGAGGCCGGCTACGTGGGGGTGGGCACGGCCGAGTTCCTCGTGGCCCCGGACGGGCTGATCTCCTTCCTGGAGGTCAACACCCGGCTGCAGGTGGAGCACCCGATCACCGAGGAGGTCTACGGCGTGGACCTCGTCCGCGCCCAGCTGACCGTGGCCGCCGGCGACCCCCTGCCGGTGCTCGAGACCCCGGCCGCCCGCGGGCACGCGTTCGAGTTCCGGATCAACGCCGAGGACCCCGGCCGCGGCTTCCTGCCCTCCGGCGGCACGGTCGAGGCCGTCGACACCCCCACCGGCCCGGGCGTGCGCGTCGACTCGGGGGTGCGCCGCGGCACCCGGGTGGCCACGACCTTCGACTCGCTCCTGCTCAAGCTCGTGGTCAGCGCCCCCGACCGCGCGCAGGCGCTCGTGCGCGCCCGCACCGCCCTGCGCGAGCTGCAGGTGCACGGCGTGGCCACCACGGTCCCGTTCCACCGCGCCGTGCTGGACGCCCCCGCCTTCACCGGGGACGACGAGCTCGGGGTGTGGACCACGTGGATCGAGGAGGAGTTCGCCGACCGGCTGGCCCCGGACGCCGGGTACGCCCGCGCGGACGAGCAGGGCCGCACCCGCTTCACCGTGGACGTGGACGGGCGGCGCCTGCGCATCGGGATCCCCGACGCCCTCGCCGCGGCCCTGGGCTCCGCGCCGGCCGCGGACGCGTCCCCCGCCGGGGCGGAGCCCGCCGACGACGGCGCCGTCACGGCACCCTTCGCGGGCACGCTCGTCTCATGGCTGGTGTCCGAGCAGGACGAGGTGGCCGCGGGCCAGGACGTGGCCGTGCTGGAGGCCATGAAGACCGAGACCCGGGTGTCCGCCCCGCGGGCCGGGACGGTCCGCGAGCTCGTGGTGGGCCCCGGGGACGCGGTGCAGGCCGACCAGGTGCTCGCCCGGCTGTCCTGAGCGGGCCCGGCCGCCGCGCCTCCGGGCGCCGGTCACTCGGGCAGCAGCTCGTCCAGGTCGGGCGCCTCCTCGATGAGGCCGTGCTGCACGGCGAGGTCCGCGAGCTCCTGCACGGACTGCCGGTTCACCTCGGTGGGGTAGGACGGCAGGACGAGCTGGTCGATCAGCTCCTCGTCGAGCTGCGTGTAGCTGGGCAGGACGGCGCGCACCTCGTCGGGGTTCTCCTGCGCGTACTCGAGGGACCTCTCGATGGCCGTCCGGAACGACTCCACCTTCTCCGGCTCCTCGGCGACCACGTCGTCCGTGGTGAAGTACACGGCCACCGTCAGGTTCTCGATGGGGAAGGCGTAGTTGGAGACGGCCGAGCGCGCCCCGTCCTGCAGGGCGATGGTCCGGAAGGGCTCGATCGACCCGATCGCGTCCACCTCGCCCCGGTCCAGGGCCGCCGGCATGTCGGGCAGCGGGATCTCGACGAACTCGACGTTCCCGGGATCCCCGCCCTGCGCCTCGATGGCGGCGCGGATGGTGGTGTCGCTGATGTTGTTCAGGGTGTTCACGCCGACGGTCCGGCCCTCCAGGTCCGCCGCGTCCTGGATGTCGCTGTCCCCGCGCACCAGGACGTCGGCGAAGTCCTCGCCCTGGACGCCCGTGGAGTTGTTGGCGTTGGCGACGATCTGCAGCGGCAGCCCCTGGGAGCGGGCCACGATCAGCGACGTCACGTTGCTGAAGCCGAAGTCCAGCTCTCCGCTGACCACGGACGGCACGATGGCCGCCCCGCCCTGGGCCTGGGTGATGTCGAGCTCCAGCCCCTCCTCCTCGAAGAAGCCCTGCTCGATCCCCAGGTAGAGCGGTGCCACGTCGGTGCTCGCGATGACGCCGATGCTGACCGTGGTCAGCTCGCCGTCCCCGGCCGCGCCCCCGCCGGAGTCCCCTCCCCCGCACGCGGTCACGGTCAGGACGGCGGCTGCGGCCAGTGCTGCGCGGGTCTTCGGCATCGGGGCCTCCAGGGTTCGGGACGGATGTGCTGGAAGCCTAGAGGACGGCCCGGGTCCACCACCAGGGTGCCGCTGCGCGGCCCGGCCCCGCGGGATGCCAGGATGGTGGACTGATGAACACCGTGGAGAACGAGTTCCTGATGACGGCCGTCGCGCAGGCCGGGCCCGCGCCGCAGGCGGAGGCCATCCCGTGGGCCGTGGACGTCCTGCGCCAGGGCGTCGTGGCCGGCCGGCTGCCGCCCGGGACCAGGCTATCGGAGGCCCGGGTCAGCGAGGCGCTGCGGGTCTCCCGCAACACCCTGCGCGAGGCGTTCACGATCCTCGTCGGGGAGAACCTGCTGGTCCGGGTGCCCAACCGCGGGGTCTCGGTGGCCCGGCCCGGCGCGGACGACGTGCGGGAGATCCACCGGGTGCGGCTCGCGCTGGAGACCTCGGCGCTGCGCTGGTCCGAGCCCGCCCCCCAGCCGGGCCTGCACGCCGCCGTCGAGGACGGCCGGGCCGCCCGCCGCCGGCAGGACGTCCAGGGCATGGCCGACGCGAACCAGCGCTTCCACCGCGGCGTGGTGGAGCTGGCCGGCTCGGCGCGCCAGGACGAGCTGATGTCC
Organism: Kocuria rosea subsp. polaris; assembly: GCF_001483755.1. Classification (GTDB taxonomy): domain Bacteria; phylum Actinomycetota; class Actinomycetes; order Actinomycetales; family Micrococcaceae; genus Kocuria; species Kocuria cellulosilytica. The sequence continues at coordinate 338,858 of NZ_LQBK01000004.1, read as the reverse complement.
CGGACCCTCGCCGAGATGCGGCTCGTGTTCTACTCCATGCGGCAGGACCTGTCCTTCCACGCGCCGTACATCGAGCGCAACGCACGGATCCTCGAGCTCTTCGAGCAGGGCCGGCGCGAGGAGGCCGCCGTGCAGATGCACGACTACCTGGCGGCCTCCCGGCAGCAGCTGCTCGACGTCCTGGAGGGCCCCCCTCCGGCCGCGGTCAGGGCACCTGGTACTGCCAGTTGGGCAGGTCCGTGACCAGCATGTGCCCCGGGGCGTGCCCCAGGGCGAAGGGCACCCCGGAGGCGAGCACCGCCGCCTGGGGCGTCACGCCGCAGGCCCAGAACACGGGCAGGTGCCCGGCCGGGACCTCCACTGCGTCCCCGTAGTCCGGCGCGGCGAGGTCGCGGATGCCCAGCTCCTGCGGGGCCCCGACGTGCACGGGGGCTCCGTGCACCGCGGGATAGCGCGAGGTGATGCGCACGGCGTCCGCCACCCGGTCCGCCGGGACCGGGCGCATGGACACGACCAGCGGCCCGGACAGCCGCCCGGCGGGTGCGCACGGGCGGTCCGTGCGGTACATCGGGACGTTGACGCCCTGGTCGATGTGGGCCACCGGGATCCCGGCCTCCTGCAGCGCCGCCTCGAAGGTGAAGCTGCAGCCGAGGGCGAAGGTCACGAGGTCCTCCCGCCACACGTCGAGGAGGTCCGTGCGGGTGCCCGCCGCCGCGCCGTCCCGGTAGACGGTGTAGCGCGGGACGTCGGTGCGGACGTCGCCCCCGCCCAGCAGCGGTCCGGTCACCTCGCCGGCCTCGAGCACGCCCAGCACCGGGCACGGCTTGGGGTTGCGCTGCGCGAAGAGCAGGACGTCGAACGCCCAGTCCTGCGGGACCACGATCAGGTTCGCCTGCGCGAAGCCGTCGCACCAGCCCGACGTGGGCGTGACCAGGCCGCTGCGGAACATCGCCCGGGCGGCGGCCGGGGCCAGGACGGCACGCTCCCGGCGCTCCGGCGCTCCCACCGCGCTCATGCCCACAGCGCGGCGATGCCGCTGAGGGACTGGTATCCCAGGTAGATGGTGAGCAGCCACACCACGGTGCCGATCAGCGCGAGCCAGGTGGGATACCGGTAGCCGCCCAGCAGGTCCTGCCGCCGCCAGGCCACCCACAGCAGCACCGCGAAGCCCAGCGGCAGGATGAGCCCGTTCACGGCGCCCGCCACGATGAGCAGCGTGGAGGGCGCCTGCCCGAGCAGGGCGAACACGGTGGCCGAGACCACGATGAACGCGACGGTCATCAGGTTCCGGGTGCGGGGCGCCGTCCGCGAGGTCGTGAGGAAGGACACCGAGGTGTAGGCGGCGCCGATGACCGAGGAGATGGACGCCGCCCACAGGATGACGCCGAACAGGCGCAGACCGACCTCGCCGGCGGCCGAGAGGAACGCCTGGGCGGCCAGGTTCTCGCCCGAGAGCTGGGCCCCGCCGGCCACCACGCCGAGGATCGCCAGGAACAGCAGGAAGCGCATCACGCCGGTGAGCACGATGCTCACCACGGAGCCGCGGGAGATCTGCTTGACGCTCTCCACCCCCGTGATCCCGGCGTCGACGATGCGGTGGGCCCCCGCGTAGGTGATGTACCCGCCCACGGTCCCGCCGATGAGGGTCGTGATGACCAGGAAGTCCACGTTCTCGGGCAGCACCACGTTGCGCAGCGCCTCCCCCACCGGGGGGCGCGAGACGATCGCGACATAGGTGGTGACGATGAGCATGAGCACGCCGAGGACCACCACGATGCGGTCCAGGGCCACGCCGGCGCGCTTGCTGACGAACACGCCCACCGCGATCAGCGCGGTGATGAGGCCTCCCCAGGTGGGGTCGAGCCCCAGCAGGGCGTCCAGGCCGAGCCCGCCGCCGGCGGTGTTGCCCACGTTGAAGACGAGCCCCCCGGTGGCCACCAGCGCGGCGATGAACCAGCCGAGGCCCGGGAGCACACGGTTGCCGAGCTCGTGGGCCTTGAGCCCGGAGACGCCGATGATCCGCCAGACGTTCAGCTGCACGGCGATGTCGACGACGATCGAGATGACGATGGCGAACGCGAAGGCGGCGCCCAGCCGGACGGTGAAGTTCGCGGTCTGGGTGATGAACCCGGGACCGATGGCGCTGGTGGCCATCAGGAAGAGGGCGCCGAGCAGGGCGGAGCGGTTCACGGCCCGCATCGCCGCGGGACTGCCGACCGCGCTGCGGCCCTCCGGGGCGGGCGGGACGGGGGCGGAGCTGGACATGCGGTCTCCTCGGGACGGGGCGACCTGCACCGGGGCCCGGCGCCGGCCACCCTGGATGTGGCCGCGGTCACTGTCCTGCCAGTGTAGTGATTGTTGAACAATCTGCACAGGGTGGGCGGAGAACTTTCCGTCCGGGCGGGCAGCGGCGGCGGAGGACCACGACGAGGGCCCCGGCCGCTGTCCGCGGACGAGGCCCTCCGGGGGCTGCGGCCGGTCAGGCCGTGCCGGCCGCCAGGTCGCGGATCTCGGCGAAGTGGCAGGCCGAGGGGTGCCCCTGTCCCCGGTCGACGAGTGCCGGGACCTCCTCGGCGCAGACGTCCTGGGCCTTCCAGCAGCGCGTGCGGAAGCGGCAGCCCGAGGGCGGGTCCGCCGGGCTGGGCAGGTCGCCGCTGAGCATGATCCGCTCCCGCGACCCGCGCAGCGCGGGCTCGTGCACCGGCACCGCCGAGAGCAGGGCCTGCGTGTACGGGTGCGCGGCCCGCTCGTAGATCGCGTCCCGGTCCCCGGTCTCCACCACGCCGCCGAGGTACATCACGGCGACCCGGTCGCTGAGGTGGCGCACGACCGAGAGGTCGTGGGCGATGAACAGGAAGGACAGCCCGAACTCGTCCTGCAGGTCCTGGAGCAGGTTGATCACCTGGGCCTGGACGGACACGTCGAGGGCGGAGACGGGCTCGTCGCAGACGATCAGCTCGGGTCGCAGCGCCAGGGCGCGGGCGATCCCGATGCGCTGGCGCTGCCCGCCCGAGAACTGGTGCGGGTAGCGGTTGGCGTAGTCGGCGCGCAGCCCCACGCGCTCGAGCAGGTCCCGCACCCGCGCCCCGCGGTCCTTCCGGTCGAGGGTGTTGGGGTGCACGTCCCAGGCCTCGGCCACGATGTCGCCCACCGTCATCCGCGGGTTCAGCGAGGAGTACGGGTCCTGGAAGATGATCTGCACGTTGCGCCGGTACTCGCGCAGCTCGCGGGCGGACATCGCCGCGACGTCCCGGCCCTTGTAGAGCACCTGCCCGGCAGTGGGCCGCTCGAGGGCCATCACGAGCTTCGCGACCGTGGACTTGCCCGAGCCGGACTCGCCGACCAGCCCCAGCGTCTCGCCGGCGCCCACGGTGAGGTCCACGCCCTCGACCGCCCGCACCTGCCCGATCGTGCGCCGCAGGACGATCCCCTGTGTGAGCGGGAAGTGCTTGGTCAGCCCGCGCACCTCGAGCAGCGGCGCCTGCCCCGTCGTCGTCCCCTCGGGGACCGGTGCCGTCTCAGCCATGGGCGAGCTCCTCGCTGTAGTGGCAGGCCGCCGTGCGGCCCGGGACGATCTCGCGCAGCGCCGGGACGTCGCCGGCGCAGTCCCCGCCCGGGACGGCCGCGGACCCGGAGCGGGCCATCGGGCAGCGCGGGTGGAAGGCGCACCCGGAGGGGATGGCCGAGAGGTCGGGCGGGGTGCCGGTGACCGGGTGCAGCCGCTCGCCCTGCGACTCGAGGCTCGGCATCGAGGCCATCAGCCCCTTGGTGTAGGGATGCAGCGGGGCGGCCAGCACCTCGTCGACCGTGCCGTTCTCCACGATGGCGCCGGCGTACATCACGGCCACCCGGTCGGCGACCTCGTTGACCACCCCGAGGTCGTGGGTGATGAGGATCATCCCCATCCCCGTCTGCTCCTGCAGCTCGGTGAGCAGGTCCATGATCTGGGCCTGCACGGTGACGTCGAGCGCGGTCGTGGGCTCGTCGGCGATGAGCAGGTCGGGGTCCAGGGCGATGGCCATCGCGATCATCACGCGCTGGCGCATCCCGCCGGAGAACTGGTGCGGAAAGGCGTCGACGCGCTCGCGGGCCGCGGGGATGCCGACCCGCTCCATGAGCTCGACCGCCTTCTCCCGGGCCTCGGCGCGGGAGGCGCCGCGGTGGACGCGGAACAGCTCCCCGATCTGGTGGCCGACCGTGAAGACGGGGTTGAGCGCGGACAGCGCGTCCTGGAAGACCATCGCGATGCCCGGCCCGCGCACGGCCCGCTGCTCCTTGCGGGTCATCGTCAGCAGGTCCTGGCCGCGGAAGCGGATGGCGCCGCGGGTGATGCGCGCCGGGGGGACGTCGAGGATGCCCATGACCGCCTGGGCGGAGACGGACTTGCCCGAGCCGGACTCCCCGACGATCGCGAGGGTCTCCCCGGGGCGGACCGCGTAGGAGATGCCGTTGACGGCCCGGACGGTGCGGCGGCGGGAGCGGAACTCGACCGCGAGGTCCTCGACCTCGAGGACGGGCGGCTCCGCGTCCCGCTGCTGCGGGTCCGCCGGGGCGGGGACGGGGTGCGAGGGGTTCATCGGCGCAGTTTCGGGTCGAGGGCGTCGCGCAGCGCATCCCCCATGAGGATGAACGCGAGCACGGTCAGGGACAGGAAGAGCGAGGGGAACAGGATCAGGTGCGGGGCGTCGCGCAGCCGGTTCTGGGCGGCGTTGATCTGCAGGCCCCAGGAGATCTCGGGCAGCTGCAGGCCCACGCCCAGGAAGGTCAGCGTCGCCTCGGAGGCGATGATCGTCCCCACCGCGATCGTGGCGTAGACGAGCACGGGGGCCACGGCGTTGGGCAGGATGTGCCGGACGATGATTCGCCCGGTCCGGGCCCCCAGCGCGCGGGCGGCCTGGACGTAATCGGACTGCTTGACCCCGATGACGTTGGAGCGCACCAGGCGCATCGCGGTCATCCAGCCGAAGGCGATCAGCGCGAGGGAGACCTCGAGCACCCCGCGCTCGGGCAGCACGGAGAGCAGGATGATCGCCCCCAGGATCAGCGGCAGGCCGTAGAAGATGTCGGTCACGCGGGCCAGCAGCGAGTCGATCCACCCGCCGTAGTAGCCGGCCAGCGCGCCCACGACCACGCCGATGGCGAGCACGCCGAGCACGGAGAGGAAGCCGATCGCGAGGGACACCCCGGCCCCGTGCACCACGTTGGCGTAGTAGTCGCAGCCCTGGACGTCGAAGCCGAACGGGGCCCCGGCCTGCGGGCCGTCCCCGGAGCGGGCGAGGTCGCAGGACCGCGGGTCGGTCGAGGTGAACAGCCCCGGGGCCACCGCCATGGTCGCGAAGACGAGGAACAGCAGCGCGCCCACGAGGAAGAACGGGTTGCGGCGCAGCTGCCGCCAGGCGTCCTGCCACAGGCTGGTCTGCTCGATGTCCCCGGCCGCGGCCGCCGAGGCCAGCTCGTCGGCGCGGTCGTCCACCCGGTCGGCGTAGCTCTCCCGGTGCAGGCCCTCCGGGTGGGCCTGGTCCTCGAGGGCGTCCGTGCGGGGGTCATTCATAGCGGATCCTCGGGTCGAGGGCGGCGTAGAGGACGTCGACCACCAGGTTGAAGAAGATGTAGAAGAACACGAACAGGGTCACGATCCCGACGACGACGGCGCCCTCCTGCCGCAGCACCGCGTCATAGACCGCCCGGCCCAGGCCGGGGATGTTGAACACCGACTCGGTGACGATGGCCCCGCCCATCAGCGCGCCCAGGTCGGCGCCGATGAAGGTGATCACGGGGATGAGGCTGTTGCGCAGGGTGTGCTTGCCGACCACGCTGGCCTCGCTCAGGCCCTTGGCGCGGGCGGTGCGCACGTAGTCGCTCTGCAGGTTCTCCGCGAGGCTCGTGCGGGTCAGCCGCGCCACGTAGGCCAGGGAGAGCGCCGCGAGCACCAGGCCCGGCAGGACGTAGCTGTACCAGCCCTGGGAGATGCCCGCGATCGGGAACCAGCCCAGCCGCACCCCGAGGACGTACTGGGCGAGGAAGCCGAGGACGAACACGGGGATCGAGACCACCACCGTGGTCGAGACGAGCACCAGGTTGTCGAAGAACGACCCCCGGCGCAGTCCCGCCAGGACGCCGGCCGCGATGCCGATGAGGATCTCGAAGGCCACGGCCACGAGGGCCAGGCGCGCGGTCACGGGCAGCCGGTCCAGGATCGTGTCCAGCACGGGCCGGCCGGAGAAGTCGGTGCCGAAGTCGCCCTGCACGAGCCCGGCGAGGTACTTCAGGTACTGGATCAGCAGCGGGTCGTCGAGGTTGTACTCGGCGCGCAGCTGCGCCTGCACCGCCTCGGAGAGCGGGCGGTCCCCGCCCAGGGCTCGGATGGGGTCGCCGGGCAGCGCGTAGACCATCGAGAAGATGAGCAGGGATGCCCCCAGCAGCACCGGGATGGTCAGCAGCAGACGGCGGATGACGTACCGCCCCATGGGTCTCCTTCGTTCACGGTCGGAGCGCTCGGTCGGAGCGCTCGGTCGCACGCGCGGGCCCGGGGCGCCCCGATCGGGGGCGCCCCGGGCTCAGCGCCGGGTCACTCCGAGCCGACGACGACGTCCTCGACCTCGACGCGCCCGAAGCTGTTGACGTACACGTCGCTGACGTTCTCCGAGTGGGCGTACTGGACCAGCCCGAAGAACAGCGGGGCGGCCGGCATGTCGGCCAGGAGCAGGTCCTCGGCCTCCTGGTAGGCCTGGATCGCCGCGTCGATCGAGTCGGCGGCGTTGCCCTCCTGCAGCTTGGCGTCGAACTCCTCGTTCGAGTAGAAGGTCACGTTCGAGCCGGCCGGCGGCAGGGCCGCGGTGGAGTAGGTCGGGCCGAGCATGTTCTCCATGACCGGGTAGTCCATGATCCAGCCGGAGCGGAACGGGCCGGTCATGCCCTTCTCGTCCTGCTTGGGCAGGTACTCGGCGAACTGGAGGTCGCCGCGCAGCTGGTACTCGACCCCGAGGTTCTCGCGCAGCTGGTTGCCCACGGCCTGCATCCACTCCTCGTGCCCGGCGCCGGCGTTGAACCACAGGTCCACGGGCTCGGACTTGTCGAAGCCGGCCTCCTCGAGGAGGCGGTTGGCCTCCTCGACGTTCAGCTCGCAGGCGTCGCAGGCGTCCTCGCGGTGCCCGTCGATCACGGGCGAGACGAAGGACGCGGCCGGGGTGCGGGAGCCCTGGAAGATCGCGTCGGTGATCGCCTGCCGGTCGATCGCCATGGAGAACGCCCGGCGGACCTGCGGGTCGGCGAAGCGCTCGTCGTAGGTCGGGAAGCCCAGCGAGGTGATGTCGCCGCGCGGGGTGGTCTTGAACCGCTCGCCGAACTGGTCCTCGGCGGAGGCGATGGCGTCCGGCGGGATCTGGTCGATCACGTCGAGGGAGCCGGCCTGCAGGTCGTTGTAGGCGGTGTTGATCTCGGTGTAGACGCGGAACTCCACGCCCGCGGCCTTGGCCGGCTCCTCGCCGCCGAACTCCTCGTAGCGGGTCAGGGTGATGCCCTGGCCCTCCTGGAAGGCCTCGTCCGCCTTGAAGGGGCCGTTGCCGACCGGCTGCTCGCCGAAGCCGTCGGGGTCGTCGAAGAACGCCTGCGGCAGCGGGAAGAACGCCGTGTAGCCGAGGGTCGTGGGGAACTGCGCGTAGGGCTCGGTGAGGGTCACCCGGAACGTGGTGTCGTCGACGACCTCGAGCCCGGACATCTCCGTCCCGGCGGGCTCCTGGCCCTCCTCGGCCTGCAGGTCCTCGTAGCCCTCCACGTTGGCGAAGAAGTAGGAGTTGCCCTGGGCGTTCGTGCTGTTGGCCACGTAGTTCCAGGTGTCGACGTAGCTCTGCGCGGTCACCGGGGTGCCGTCGTGGAAGGTCCAGCCGTCCTTGAGGCTGACGGTCCACGTCTTCTGGTCCTCGGACTCCACGGACTCCGCGACGCCGGTGTAGACGGCCTCGTTGCTCTCGCGGTCGTACTCGACGAGGCCGGTCCACAGCGCGTCGACGACCTGGCCGCCCTCGGTCTCGCTCGTGTTGCCGGGGATCAGCGGGTTCTCGGGCTCGCCGATGTACGCGCTGAAGGTGCCGCCGCCGTCGCCGCCGTCGGCACCGGCCTCGCCGCCGCCTCCCCCACCGCACGCGGTGAGCAGCAGGGCTCCGGAGAGCACCACTGCCGTGCCCGCGATCCGCTTCGTTCTCATCGTTTCCTCCATGGTCGATATGGGCCCGCCGGGAGTGCTGGGTTCGCAGTCCGAGGGGGACGGGGCCACGCCGGGGCGAGCACGGGGCTCGCACGTCGTGGAGCACAGGGCTCCGGGCCCGACGTGACGGAGATCACCGTCCGCCGCGCCCAGGAAGAAACCTATGGTCTCCGGCCGCGGGACGGGAGCAGACACGCCAGAAGAAACAGGAACTGCCGGTATCAGTTACCCATTCGTAACCACGGGGTCGGGGACGGCGGGACCTCGACCGGACGGGTCGCGGCCCGGACGGCTCCGCACGGCCGGGCCCGGCCGTGCGGAAGAGGACCGGGGGCAGGAGGCCTCCGCGGGAGCGGCGCTCGGCTCAGACCGCGGCGGCCAGCCCGCCGGGCCCGAGCCCGGGGTCCGACGGGGCGTCCGCGGGGTGCCGCAGCACCGACTGCAGCTCCGCGGTCTCCGCGCCGGACGCCTCGGCGAGGCGGGCGAGCGGGACGCCGTGCCGCGCCGCGGTGCGGATCTCGGCGTGCAGGACCTCCACCGCCCGGTCCAGGGACCAGCGCGCCGACTCCAGGGCGCCGTCGAGGGGGGCGACGTCGAGACCGATGCCCACCTCCTCGCCCGAGGCGACGGCCTCGAGGGCCTGGTCGAGCGCCCACTCCGCGGCCTCGGCCTCCCCCGCGGCGGTGAGGACCCGCTGGAGCAGCCCGGCGTGCTGGAAGCGGAGGTCGCCGCCGGGACGGTCGGAGCCGGACCCGGCCGGACCCTCCGGGGGCGCCGGCGGCACGGCGGGCTCCGGGAGGAGCGGGACGTGCACGAGGTCGGCCGACCGGGTCGACTGCGGGGACAGCGCCTTGCTCATCATGGATCCTTCCTGGAGAACTGCTGCTGCGGCCCCGCGCCGGCGCCTGCCGCAGCCGGGCGGGGCCTCGCTCCCATCGAACCAGCCACCCCGGCGAAGGTCCAGGAAGATCCCGGTGAACACCGCACAAATCCTCGTGCGACCTGGGACAACGCCCTCCCGGAAAGTGGACAGGAGCCGTTCCTGCTCCTAGGGTCGAGGAGGCCCGAGGGGATCCGGGATCGCCGCCGCACCGGGCTTCCCACCCCGGGGCACCGACGTCCGCGCCGTTCCTGCCCCAGGGTCCGGCCGGGCGCCCCACCCGGCCGCCCGGAGCCCCGCGAGCCGACCCGTCCACGCGCCCCCTGCGCACACCCCCCGCGCACGCCCTCGTGCACGACCCGCCGGTCCCCGCCGGCAGCGGTCACGCCCCCGTGCGCTCCCCCGCCCCCCGGAGACCCCCTTGAGCCGAACGACCAAAGCCCCCGCCCCCGGCGCGGCCCGCACGAGCGGTGCGGTACCCGCCCGCAGGCCCCGCCTCATCGCCGTGGACGCCGCCCGCGGCCTGGCGCTGATCGGCATGATCGCGGTCCACGTCCTGCCCGTCCACGACCCCGAGACCTTCGAGCCCACCCTGCAGTGGAGCCTGTTCGGCGGGCGCGCCGCGGCGCTGTTCGCGCTGCTGGCCGGGCTGAGCCTGGCGTTCTCCTCGGGCGGGCGCACACCGCACCGCGGCCGCGCCCTCACCGCCACCCGCGCCGGACTGGTGGTCCGGGCGCTGCTCATCACGTCCGTCGGACTGGCGATCAACCAGGTCATGCCGTCCCCGGCGCCCGCGCTGGGCATCCTGGTCTACTACGGCGCGTTCTTCCTGCTCGCCGTTCCCCTGCTGGGCCTGTGGCGCCGCGCCCTGGCCGCCGCCGCCGCGGGCGCCGCGGTCCTGGGCCCCGTGCTGGTGCACGTGCTGGGCCCCGCCCTGCCCCGGCCCGAGGTCGCCAACCCCACTCTCGGCAGCGTGCTCGCGGATCCCGGCGCCGCCCTGGCCCAGGTGCTGCTGACCGGGACCTATCCGGCCGTGCCGTACCTGACCTACCTCTGCGCCGGCCTGCTCCTCGGCCGGACCGACCTGCACGAGGTCGTGGTGCGGGTCCGGATCGCCGTGACCGGTGCGGTCCTCGCGCTCGGCGCGTGGTTCGTCTACTGGGTGCTGGTCCTGCAGACCGGCGGCTACGACCGGCTGATGCAGCACACCCCGTGGCTGAGCGAGGACCAGATCGACGAGATCATCGTCTGGGGGCCGAGCCCCGACCTGCCCACCTCCACCTGGTGGTGGCTGCTCACCCCCGGCCCGCACAGCAACACCCCGGTGACGCTGCTCATGGACCTGGGCACCGGCCTGGCCGTGCTGGGGCTCTTCCTGCTCCTCGCTCGCCCGAACCGGCTGTGGACCGTGCTGGCCGCCATGGGCGGGCGCACCCTGACCCTGTACTCGGCCCACCTGCTCGCACTGGCCACGGCCGTCCACGACGACGACCGCCTGCTCTGGTTCGCGGTGCACGTGGCCGCGGCCGCGGCCTTCGCCGTGCTGTGGCAGAGAACCCTCGGCCAGGGTCCCCTCGAACGGGTGATCGCGGCCGCCGTGCGCGGCACCCGCCGGCTGGTGCTCGGCGCCTCCGTCGGGACGGCGGGCCCCTCCCGGGCCCGGAGTTCCGAGCCGGCCTAGAGCGGCCGGGCGGGGCCGGGACCGCCGCGCGTCCGGACGGTCCGGTGCACCGGGAACGCCGCGCGGACACGGCCGGCCGGTGTGGCCCCTGACACATCGCCGCGCGGCGGACTATGCTCTCGCCATGGCACGATTCAGCCCACTGGAGTGGCCGGTCCTCCGTCAGATCCGCTCGGGCGACCTGCTCGGTCGCGGCCCGGCCGTGACCTCGGAGCGCACCCGGACGACGGCTCCCCGCACGAGCACCGCCGACCGGGTCGTGCAGAGCGTCTGCCCGTACTGCGCGGTCGGCTGCGGCCAGCGGGTCTACGTCAAGGACGAGAAGGTCGTCCAGATCGAGGGCGACCCCGACTCGCCGATCTCCCGCGGCCGGCTGTGCCCCAAGGGCTCGGCCAGCGAGCAGCTCGTCAACGCGCCCGGCCGGCAGACCGAGGTGCTCTACCGCGCGCCCCGGGCCACCGAGTGGCAGCGGCTGGACCTCGACACCGCCGTCGGGATGGTGGCGGACCGGGTCCTCGAGGCCCGCCGCAACGGATGGCAGGACGCCGACGAGCAGGGCCGTCCGCTGCGCCGCACCATGGGCTTCGCCTCCCTGGGCGGCGCGACGCTGGACAACGAGGAGAACTACCTCATCAAGAAGCTCTTCACCGCCGCCGGAGCGATCCAGATCGAGAACCAGGCCCGTATTTGACACTCCTCGACGGTTCCCAGTCTGGGAGCCTCGTTCGGTCGCGGTGGCGCGACGCAGTCCCTGCAGGACATGGCCAACGCCGACTGCATCGTCATCCAGGGCTCCAACATGGCCGAGTGCCACCCCGTGGGCTACCAGTGGGTGACGGAGGCCAAGGCCCGCGGCGCCCGGGTCATCCACGTCGACCCGCGCTTCACCCGCACCTCGGCGGTCGCCGACCGGCACGTCCCGATCCGGGCCGGTTCGGACATCGTCCTGCTCGGGGCGCTGATCAACCACGTGCTCGGCCATGACCTGTGGTTCGAGGAGTACGTCCGCGCCTACACCAACGCGGCCACGATCGTGGACGAGGACTACCGGGACGCCGAGGACCTCGACGGGCTGTTCTCCGGCTTCGACCCGGAGACCGGCCAGTACGACATGTCCACGTGGGCCTACGAGGAGCGCGGCGACGACCGGGTGCAGGGCCCCGAGGGGGACCCCGAGCACGGTGCCGAGTCCGTGCCCGAGGCCGCCGGCCAGCAGTTCGGCAGCGGCGGCGCCCCGATGGAGAACGCCCGCGTGGAGCGCGACGAGACCCTGCAGCACCCGCGCACGGTCTTCCAGATCCTCCGGCGGCACTACGCGCGCTACACCCCCGAGATGGTGCAGGAGGTGTGCGGGATCTCCCCCGAGGACCTCGCGTACCTGGCGCGCTCCGTCACCGAGAACTCGGGGCGCGAGCGGACCACCTGCTTCGCCTACGCCGTCGGCTGGACCCAGCACAGCCTGGGCGCGCAGTACATCCGCACCGCCGCGATCCTGCAGCTGCTGCTGGGCAACATGGGACGCCCGGGCGGGGGGATCATGGCCCTGCGCGGGCACGCCAGCATCCAGGGCTCGACCGACATCCCCACGCTGTTCAACCTGCTGCCCGGCTACCTGCCGATGCCGGTGGCCGGCACGCACGACACGTTCGAGGACTACCTGGACGCGATCGCGTCGAAGCAGCAGAAGGGCTACTGGGCCGAGGCCGACGCCTACACGACGAGCCTGCTCAAGGCCTGGTGGGGGGACGCCGCCACCGCCGACAACGACTGGGCCTACGACTACCTCCCGCGCCTCACCGGGGCCCACGGCACGTTCCAGACGCTGACGAGCATGCTCGACGACGAGGTGGAGGGCTACTTCCTGCTCGGCCAGAACCCCGCGGTGGGGTCCTCCAACGGCCGGATGCAGCGCATGGCCATGTCCCACCTGAAGTGGCTGGTGGTGCGCGACCTCAACCTCATCGAGTCGGCGACCTGGTGGAAGGACGGTCCGGAGATCGCCTCGGGCGAGCTGCGCACCGAGGACATCGAGACCGAGGTCTTCTTCCTGCCCGCGGCCACGCACGTGGAGAAGTCGGGCACCTTCACCCAGACCCAGCGGCTGCTGCAGTGGCGCCACCAGGCCGTGGCCCCGCCGGGCGAGTGCCGCAGCGAGCTGCAGTTCTTCTTCGAGCTGGGCCGGCGGATCCGGGAGCGGCTGGCCGGTTCCGAGGACGAGCGCGACCGCCCGCTGCTCGACCTCACCTGGGACTACCCCGTGGACGAGCACGGCGAGCCGGACCCCGAGGCGGTGCTCGCCGAGATCAACGGCCGGCACCTCACCGGCCCGGACGCCGGCCGGCCGCTGTCCTCGTACACCGAGATGCGCGCGGACGGCTCGACCTCCGGCGGCTGCTGGATCTACTCCGGGGTCTACGCCGACGGCGTCAACCGTGCGGCCGCCCGCACCCCGGGCCGGGAGCAGGGTCCCGTCGCCCCCGACTGGGGCTGGGCCTGGCCCGCCAACCGCCGGATCCTCTACAACCGGGCCTCGGCCGACCCCGAGGGCCGGCCGTGGAGCGAGCGCAAGAAATACGTCTGGTGGGACGAGGAGCAGAACCGGTGGGTCGGGGACGACGTTCCCGACTTCCCGCTCCACCTCGCCCCGGGCACCCGCCCCGAGCCCGACGCCGGAGGGGCGGCCGCGCTGGCCGGTGACGACCCGTTCATCATGCAGAGCGACGGCAAAGGGTGGCTGTACGCGCCCAAGGGCGTGGTGGACGGGCCGCTGCCCACGCACTACGAGCCGCAGGAGTCGCCGGTCGCCAACGCCCTGTACTCGCAGCAGCGCAATCCCTCCCGGGTGCTGTTCGCGCGCCAGGACAACCTCAGCGCCCCGAGCGCCGGGACCCCGGGGGCCGACGTGTACCCGTACGTGTTCACCACGTACCGGCTCACCGAGCACCACACGGCCGGCGGCATGAGCCGCTGGCTGCCGTACCTCTCCGAGCTGCAGCCCGAGATGTTCTGCGAGGTCTCCCCCGAGCTCGCCGCCGAGTGCGGGCTGGAGCCCTACGGCTGGGCCACGATCGTCTCCCCCCGGGCGGCGATCGAGGCGCGGGTGCTGGTCACCGAGCGGATGACCCCGCTGACGGTGCGCGGGCACACCGTGCACCAGATCGGGCTCCCGTACCACTGGGGGGTGGGCGACGACGCCGTGGTCAGCGGCGACTCCGCCAACGACCTGCTGGGCCTCACGCTCGAGCCCAACGTGCAGATCCAGGACTCCAAGGTGGGCTCGTGCCACATCCGCCCGGGCCGCCGGCCGCGGGGCGCCGAGCTGCTCGACCTGGTCGCGGAGTACCAGGAGCGCGCCGGCGCCACGGTGGCGACCGGCAACACCCGGATCGACCGGCCCGGCAGGATCCCGGACCCCGGCCGGAGCGGCGAGCCGAGCCCGGACCCGGCCGCCGGCGAGACCACCGACACGACCACCGACCCGACGAGGGAGACCTAGATGGGCCAGCTGGCCGGACCGACCGATCCCACGGCCGACGCGCACTGGGAGCACCAGCACGCGCGGAAGGGCTTCTTCACGGACACCTCGATCTGCATCGGCTGCAAGGCCTGCGAGGTGGCGTGCAAGGAGTGGAACCAGAACCCGCAGGACGGGGAGCTCGAGCTGCTCGAGTCCTCCTACGACAACACCGGCTCGCTGGGGGCCAGCACCTGGCGGCACGTGGCGTTCGTGGAGCAGGACAGCGAGCGCATCGAGGAGGCCCGGGAGTCCGGTCGCAAGCTCGTGAGCCTGGGCATGCCGCGCGTCGGCCCGCCCGAGGCGCGCCCGCAGCCCTCGGGGGACACGACCCCGCCCGACACCCCGGAGTTCCGCTGGCTGATGTCCTCCGACGTCTGCAAGCACTGCACGCACGCCGGGTGCCTCGACGTGTGCCCCACCGGGGCGCTGTTCCGCACCGAGCACGGCACCGTGGTGGTCCAGGACGACGTGTGCAACGGCTGCGGCACGTGCGTGGCCGGCTGCCCGTTCGGCGTGATCGAGCGGCGCACCGACGGCACGGCCGCACCCCGCACGGAGCGGGACGGGCAGCCGGGCAAGCCCGGCAAGCCCGGCAAGCCCGAGGTGAAGAACGTGGGCGTCGCCCAGAAGTGCACCCTGTGCTACGACCGGATGGTGGACGACCAGACGCCGGCGTGCGCGCAGACGTGCCCGACGACCTCCATCAAGTACGGCGAGCACGACGACATGGTCGAGCAGGCCCGGCACCGGGTCGCCGAGCTGCACGCCGAGGGCCGCACCGAGGCCCGGCTCTACGGCGCCAACGAGCTGGACGGCGTCGGCGGCACCGGCTCGGTGTTCCTGCTGCTCGACGAGCCGGAGGTCTACGGGCTGCCCCCGGACCCGCGGGTGCCCACCGCGGACCTGCCCCGGATGTACCAGCGGGCCGGCCTGGCCGCGGCGGGCATGCTCGCCGCCGCCGCCCTGGCCTTCGCGGGAGGCCGCTCGTGAGCCTGTCCGAGTTCGACAGCTACCGTCCGCCCGAGCCGCCGCGCCGCCGGCGGCGGGACGGAGCGCGCCGGCGGGGCGCCGGCCAGGCCGGCGGCGACGGCTCCCGGGAGATGCCGATGGTCCCGGAGCCGGAGTTCGGCTCCTACTACGGCCGCCCGGTGGTCAAGCCGGCGCCCTGGGGCCACGAGGTCGCTGCATACCTGTTCCTCGGCGGCGTGGCCGGCGGCTCGGCGCTGCTCGCGCTCGGCGGTCAGCTGACCGGCCGGGACGAGCTGCGGCGCAACGCCCGGCTGGGCTCGGTGACCGCGCTCGGTCTGGGCGGCGCGGCCCTCGTCGCGGACCTCGGCCGGCCCGAGCGGTTCCTGCACATGCTGCGCACGTTCAAGCCGACCTCGCCGATGAGCATGGGCACGTGGATCCTCAGCGCGTTCGGGGCCGGCATGGGGACCGCGGTCGCCTCCGAGGTCGACCGGATGACCGGGGACCGGCTCCCGCTGGGCCCGCTGCGCCCGGTGCTGCGCGCCGTGGAGGGACCGGCCGGCGTGGAGGCCGCGGTCCTCGCCGGTCCGCTCGCCGCCTACACCGCGGCCCTGCTCTCCGACACGGCGACGCCCACCTGGAACGCGGCCCGCGAGGACCTGGCGTTCGTCTTCGTGAGCTCCGCGAGCCTCGCCGCGGGCGGCCTGGCGATGGTCACCACGTCCGTGGGCGAGGCCGGTCCCGCCCGGCGGCTGGCGGTGCTGGGGGTGGCGGGCGAGCTGGTCGCCACGAAGCTCATGGAGCGCCGGATGGACCCTGTCGCGGCCGAGCCGCTGCACCACGGTCAGGCGGGGACGATGCTCGCCTGGAGCGAGCGGCTCGCGGTCGCCGGCGGTCTCGGCACGCTGCTGGGCGGGCGGCACCGGGCCGTCGCCGCGCTCTCGGGCCTGGCGCTGCTGGCCTCCTCGGCGCTGACCCGGTTCGGCGTGATGGAGGCCGGTCTGCACTCCGCCGTGGACCCGCGCTACACGATCGAGCCGCAGAAGGCGCGGCTGGCGGCGCGGCGGGCCGCCGGGGTCACCGACGACTCGATCACCACCGTCGGCTGAGCGCCCGGCGCCGTCCCGCGACGGCGCTCAGCGCACCTCGATGCCGGACCCCGCCACGGTGTGGCCCACCACCGGGTATCCGGGCACCTCGCCGACGACGAGCAGCCCGCCGGAGGTCTGCGCGTCGGCGAGCAGCAGCAGGTCGTCCTCGTCGACGCCCGCGGCGGAGCGCAGGTGGGGGCGCACCCAGTCGAGGTTGCGGCGGGTCCCGCCCGAGACGTAGCCGTCCCGCAGCGCCTCCTCGGCCCCCTCGACGAGGGGCACGGCCGCCCGGTCCAGCACCGCGCCGACGCCGGAGGCACGGCACATCTTGTGCAGGTGCCCGAGCAGGCCGAAGCCCGTGACGTCCGTGGCCGCCCGGGCCCCGGCCGCGAGCGCCGCCTCGGCCGCGTCCCGGTTCAGCCGGGTCATCGTGGCGACCGCCTCGGCGAACACCTCGCCGGTGGCCTTGTGCCGGTTGTTGAGCAGCCCCACGCCGATCGGCTTGGTGAGGGTGAGGGGCAGCCCCGGCGCGGCGGCGTCGTTGCGCAGCAGCCGGCCCGGGTCGGCCACGCCGGTCACGGCCATGCCGTACTTCGGCTCCGGGTCGTCGATGGAGTGCCCCCCGATCACGGGGCATCCCGCCTCGGACGCGACGGCCAGCCCGCCGCGGAGCACCTCCGTCAGCAGCTCCATCGGCAGCTTCTCCCGCGGCCAGCCGACCAGGTTGATCGCCATCACCGGGCGCCCGCCCATGGCGTAGACGTCCGACAGCGCGTTCGCGGCGGCGATCCGGCCCCAGTCGTAGGCGTCGTCGACGACCGGGGTGAAGAAGTCGGCGGTGGACAGCACCGCGAGGTCCTCGCGCACCAGGACGGCCGCGGCGTCGTCCCCGTCGTCGAGTCCGACCAGCACGCCGGCCCCCGGCTGCCCGGTCAGGCCCCGGACCGCGTCCTCGAGCTCGCCGGGAGGGATCTTGCACGCGCACCCGCCGCCGTGGGCGAAGCCCGTCAGCCGGACCGCTCCGGCGGCGGACAGGGGTGGGGTCGACGTCCGGGTCTGTTCCATGCCGTCAGCCTACTGGTGGCGGTGCTAGGTTGGACGGCGGAGGCGTCCGGGTCCTGGTGGGCCCCCCGGTCTTCAAAACCGGTGAGGCCGAGCATCTCGGCCTGGCGGGTTCGATTCCCGTCCGCCTCCGCCAACCTCTGCACCGCTCATCCGCGCCGCGCGCGACGAGGAGGACCCGTGGCCCTGGACGACCCGCGCCGGCTGATCCCGCGCACCGACCAGCTCATGGCCCTGCCGCCCGTCCGCGACGCCCGCGACCGGCTGAGCGAGGGCGTGCTCCGCGCCCTGGTGCGCGAGACCCAGGACCGGGCGCGGCGCGGTGAGCTCGCCCCCGAGGACGTCGAGCCGGCGGTGCTCGCCGCGCTGGGGACCCGCTCCGCGTCGACCCTGACGCCGGTGCTCAACGCCACCGGCGTGGTCGTGCACACCAACCTGGGCCGCGCCCCGCTGTCCGCGGCCGCGGTCGAGGCGCTGCGCACGGCCGCCGGGTACGTCGACGTGGAGCTCGACCTGGGCACCGGCACCCGCTCCCGCCGCGGCACCGCGGCCCGGGCGGCCCTGCTCGCCGCCTGCCCGCCCGCCGAGGACGCGCTGGTGGTCAACAACGGCGCGGCCGCCCTCGTGCTGGCCACCACGGCCCTGGCCGCCGGCCGCGAGGTGGTGATCAGCCGCGGCGAGCTCGTCGAGATCGGGGCCGGGTTCCGGCTGCCGGAGCTGATCGAGTCGACCGGCGCCCGGCTGCGCGAGGTCGGCACGACCAACCGGACCCATCTGCGCGACTACGCCGCGGCGATCGGCCCGGAGACCGGGTGCCTGCTCAAGGTGCATCCGAGCAACTTCCGGCTGGAGGGCTTCACCGCGGCCGTCGAGGTCCACGAGCTGCGGACCCTGGCCCGGACCCACGGCGTGCCCCTCGTGGCCGACCTCGGCAGCGGGCTGCTGACCCCCGACCCGCAGCTGCCGGGCGAGCCCGACGCCGCCACCGCCCTCGAGGGCGGGGCCGACATCGTCATCGCCAGCGGCGACAAGCTGCTCGGCGGCCCGCAGGCCGGGCTGGTGCTCGGCGGCTCGGACGTCGTCGCCCGGATGACCGCCCACCCCCTCGCCCGCGCCGTCCGTGCCGACAAGCTCTCGCTCGCCGCGCTGGAGGCCACGCTCGCCGGCGGGCCCGTCCCGGTCGTGCGCGCGCTGCACGCGGACCCGGAGCGGCTCCGCGAGCGCGCCGAACGGCTCGCCGCGGCCGTCGGCGCCCCGGTGGTCGCCCACGACGGCCGGGTCGGCGGCGGCGGTGCGCCCGGCGTGCCGCTGCCGGGGTGGGCGGTGCGGCTGCCCGAGGCGGCGGCCCCCCTGCTGCGCACCGGCCGCCCCGCCGTCCTGCCCCGGGTGCACGACGGCGCGTGCCTGCTCGACCTGCGCTGCGTGCCCGAGTCCGACGACGACCGTCTGCGCGCGGCGGTGCAGGCCGCCCTGGCCGCACCGGGCGTGGCGGACCGGGCGGACGACGTCGCCGGGCGGGCCCGGTGAGCACGCACGTCGTCGCCACGGCCGGGCACGTCGACCACGGCAAGAGCACCCTGGTGCGGGCCCTCACCGGCATGGAGCCGGACCGGTGGGAGGAGGAGCGCTGCCGGGGGCTGACCATCGACCTGGGCTACGCCTGGACCACGCTGCCGTCCGGACGGGACGTGGCCTTCGTGGACGTGCCGGGCCACGAGCGCTTCCTCGGCAACATGCTCGCCGGGCTCGGGCCGGCTCCCGTCGTCTGCTTCGTGGTCGCGGCCGACGAGGGCTGGCAGGCCCAGTCCGGCGACCACCGCGACGCCGTCGCGGCCCTGGGCATCGAGCACGGCGTGGTGGTGCTCACCCGCGCCGACCGGGCACCCGGGCGGATCGGCGAGGTGCTCGCCCAGGTGCGCGCGGAGCTGGCCGGGACCGGTCTGCGCGACGCGCCCGTGGTCACCGTCTCGGCGCTCGAGGGCACGGGCCTGGCCGAGCTGCGCGCCGCCCTCGACGACGTCCTGGCGGCGGCGCCCGCACCCGACGAGGGGCGGCTGCGGCTCTGGGTGGACCGGTCCTTCACCATCACCGGTTCCGGCACGGTGGTGACCGGCACGCTGACGGCGGGCACGCTCCGGCAGGGCGACCGGCTGGAGCTTCTCGGCGCCGGCGGGGCCCGGCCGGCGGTGGTCCGGAGCCTGCACAGCCGGAACGAGCCGCACACGGCGCTGGAGCCGTGCACCCGCGTGGCGCTGAACCTGCGGGGGGTCTCCGCCGAGGACGTGCACCGCGGCGACGCCCTGGTCACCCCGGGGACGTGGCCGCTCACCGGTGTCCTCGACGTCCGCCGCAGCACGGGGCCCGCCCTCACGGCCACGGCCGAGCACCTCGTGGTCCACGCCGGCACCGCGGCGGTGCCCGCCCGGCTGAGCCCGTTCGACGCCGACCACGCCCGGCTGGTCCTCGACCGGGCCCTGCCCCTGGTCCTCGGGGACCGCCTGGTGCTCCGCGACCCCGGCAGCCGCGCGGTGCTCGGCGGCGCCCTGGTCCTCGACGCCGATCCCCCCGCGCTGCGGCGGCGCGGGGACCGGGCGCGCCGGGCCGCCCGGCTCGCCGGCACGGACGTCCGCGGGGACGTCCTCGGGGAGGTGGCCCGCCGCGGCGCGGTGCGGGCCCAGCACCTGCACCGCCTCGGGCTGCTGCCCGCCCCGGACGCTACCCCGCCCGGGGACGTGCGCGTGCTCGGCGACTGGTGGGTGCACGCCCCCCTGCTCGAGTCCTGGACCCGGCGGCTGCGCACCGCGGTGGACGAGCTGCACGCCCGGGACCCCCTGGCCGCGGGGCTCTCGCGGGGCGCCGCCCGCGACCTGCTCGCGCTGCCGGACGCCGCGCTGGTCGATCCCGTGGTCCGCGGCGCCGGCCTGGAGCAGGACGCCGGGCACGTCCGCTCCCCGCACCACCGCGGGGGCCTCGGCGCCCACGAGACCGCGGTGCTCGAGCTGGAGCGGCGGCTCGCGGCCGAGCCCTTCCGCAGCCCGGAGGCCGACGACCTGACGGCGCTGCGGCTCGGCGCCCGTGAGCTGGCCGCGGCCGAGCGCACCGGCCGGCTGCTCCGCCTGGGGGACGGTGTCGTGCTGCTCCCCACCGCCCCCGCGCTGGCGATGCGCGAGCTCGCCGGCCTGCCGCAGCCCTTCACCACCAGCCAGGCGCGCCAGGCGCTCGGCACCACCCGGCGCGTCGCGATCCCGCTGCTCGAGCACCTCGACGCCCGCGGCTGGACCCGGCGGCTGGACGCCGGCCACCGCACGGTGGCCCGCTGACCGGGAGGTCCCCGCAGGAAGCGGTTCCCGCCGGCGCCCGGGCCCCCGCCGGTGGCGGCGTCCCCGCCGGCGCCCGGGCCCCCGGCCGGTGGGGCGTCCCCCGGCGGTCGGCCTCCCGCGCTACTCCCCGCGCAGCTTCCGGAGGTGCTCGACGGCCTGGGGCAGCACCGTCCGGAGGTCGCCCACGATGCCGAGGTCCGCGATCTCGAAGACCGGGGCCTGCTCGTCCTTGTTCACCGCCACGATCGTCCTCGCCGTCTGCATGCCCGCGCGCTGCTGGACGGCCCCGGAGATCCCGCAGGAGACGTAGAGCTGCGGGGAGACGGTGCGCCCGGTCTGGCCCACCTGCGCCTCGGGGCCGATCCACCCGGCGTCCACCGCCGCGCGGGAGGCGCCGACCGCCCCGCCGAGGGCGTCCGCGAGCTCCTCGAGCGGACCGAAGTCCCCGCCCGTGCCGCGGCCGCCGGCCACGACCACGCGGGCCTCGCCCAGGGCGGGCCGCCCGGAGACGGGCAGCTCGGTCCGGCCCACGACCCGGGCCGCCGGCACGGTGTCCTCGAGCGCGTGCGTGCGCACCCGCGGGCGCCGCGCTCCGGGCTGCCCCGCGGCGGGTCCGGTGCCCGGGGCCGCCGCGGGAGGACCGCCGGGAGCGTCCGCGCCGTCCTCCGCCGGGTCCTCCCCCGGGACCTCCGCCAGGTTCTCCACCGGGGCCTCCCCCGGGACCTTCGCCGGGTTCCCCGCTGGGACCTCCCCCAGGTTCTCCGCCGGGGACTCCGCCGGGAGCTCGACCGAGTTCGGGCGGACGGTCGCGATCAGCACGGGGCTCGTGGCCCGGCACCGGGTGGTCCAGCCCCCGGCGAGCACGGACTTGGTGGCGACGAGGTCGGCGTCGAGGGCCACGACGTCGGTGACGACCCCGGCCTCGAGCCGCACGCCCAGGCGTGCGGCGACGTCCTTGGCCTCGGGGGTGCCGGCGAGCAGCAGCACCCGGGCCCCGGTCGCCCGGGCGGCGGCCTCCGCGAGCGCGACCGCGGGCGTGCTGAGCCGGTCGCCGGGCCCGCCCTCCGGGGCGTGCACGGTGTGCACCGCGTGGGCGGCGAGCGCGTCGAGCAGGGCGTCGCCGGGCGCGGCCGGCACGACGACGTGCGTCTGCCCCAGGGTGCCCGCGAGCACGAGCAGCTCCCGGTCGGCGCGGCGCAGCCGGTCCGTGCCGGCCAGCACCACCAGGGCGGCGGCCTCGCCGGTGGTCGTCGTGGTGGTCGTGGTCATGGTGGTCCTCCTCCTGCCCGGCGGGCGGGCGCGTGCGGTGCGGGTCCAGCGCGGTGCGGCCGGGGGCTCAGACGAGCTGCCGGGCCACGAGGAACTCGGCGAGGCGGACGCCGCCCTCGCCCTCGTCGACCACGACCTCGCCGTGCGCGCGGGGCGGGCGGGGCACGGCGTCGAGCACCTCGGTGAGCGAACCCGCGAGCCCCACGGCGTCCGCGTCCAGGCCGAGGTCGGCGGCCGACCACGTCTGCACGGGCTTCTTCTTGGCCGCCATGATCGCCTTGAAGTTGGGGTAGCGCGGGGTGTTGGCCTGGTCGGTCACGGCCACGAGGGCCGGGAGGTCCGCGACGACCTGCAGGGCCTCGGTCTCCGTGTGCCGCACGGCCGTCAGCGAGGCGGCGTCCTCGGCCACCGCCAGGGAGCTCGCGAAGCCGACGTGGGCGAGGCCGAGCCGCTCGGCGAGCTGGCCCGGGACCAGGGACGTCTCGCCGTCGGTGGCGGCCATGCCGGTGAGCACCAGGTCCACGGCGCGGTCCTCGACCCGGGCGATCCGTTCGACCGCGGCGGCGAGCACGCGGGCGGTGACCCACGCGTCGGAGCCGACGAGGGCGTCGTCGAGCACGTGGAACCCGGCGTCGGCGCCCAGCTGGAGGGCGCGCTTGAGCGCGTCCGTCGCGCCCGCCGGGCCCATGGTCAGGGCGAGCACGCGGTGCCCGGCTCCCGGACCGCCGTGCATCCCCACGATCTGCAGTGCGGCCTCGAGCGCGTACTCGTCGAGCTCGGAGAGGATCCCGGACGAGCGATCGAGCAGGGGCGGGCTTCCGGCGAGGACGCGGTCGCCCGCGGCGTCGGGGACGTGCTTGACGGGGACGACGATCGTCAGGGGCTGGCTCATGATCTCCTCCGGACGGAACGGGACGGGACAGAACGGGACGGAACGGGACGGAACGGGACGGAACGGAACGGGACGGAACGGAACAGGGCTCGACGGGACGGGACAGGACTCGACGGGTCCGGGCCGGACGGGTGGGGCCGGCGGCTCGGGCCCGGACGGCACGGGAGCGTCAGGCGTCCGCGCGGCGCACGAGGCGCTCGGCGTGGCGGATCAGGGGCTCGTCGACCATCCGCCCGCGGAACGTGAAGACCCCGGGGGTGCGGCGGGCGGCGTCGAGCAGCTCGCGGGCGGCCTCGACCTCCGCGGCGTCGGGCCGGTAGGCGGCGCGGACGGTCTCGACCTGCCCCGGGTGGATGCAGGCGGTGGCCGTGAAGCCGGAGGCCACGGCGTCGAGGGCCTCCTCGCGCAGCCCGTCGAGGTCGGCGATGTCGAGGTGCACCGCGTCGATCGCCGGCCGGCCGGCGGCGCCGGCCGCGAGCAGGACGGCGGAGCGGGCGTGGCGGGCCACGTCCCGGTAGGTGCCGTTCGCGCGCCGGGACGAGCTGCCGCCGAGCGAGGCGACGAGGTCCTCGGCGCCCCACATCAGGGCGACCACGTTGGGGGACCGGGCGATCTCGGCCGCGTTGACCACGCCCTCGGCGGTCTCGCACAGGGCGACCACGCGGTACAGGCCCAGTTCCGCGGCGACGGCGAGCCGTTCGGCGGAGGCCGTCTTGGGCAGCATCACGGTGGTGTACCCGGTGTGCCGGAGGGCGACGAGGTCGTGGGCGAAGTCCTCGGTGTCCTCGGCGTTGATCCGCACGATCGTGCGGGCCGGGTCCAGGGGCGTGGCCACGAGGGCGTCCCGGGCGGCGGGCCTGGCGGACGGCGCCACGGCGTCCTCGAGGTCGAGGATCACGGCGTCGGCGCGCTGGGCCGCCTTGGCGTAGCGCTCGGGGCGGTCGGCCGGGCAGAACAGCAGGGCCGGTCCGAGGAGGAACGGGTCGGTCATCGGGACTCCTTCGCCGGGGTCTCGCTGCGGGCGGGGTCGTTGCGGGCGGGGTCGTTGCGGGGATCGCCGTGGAAGTTGCGGCGGGCGGTCACTGCGGGGCGGCGTCGCGGGACCACACGAGCACCGAGCGGGTGCACCGGGCGACCACGGCGCCGTCCTGGTTGCGGCCCACGTGCTGGAGCCGGACGATTCCCTGCCCGGGCCGGGAGGAGGAGGCCCGCGCGCCGAGGACCTCGGAGGACGAGTACAGGGTGTCCCCGTGGAAGAGCGGGTGCGGGAAGGCGACCTCCTCGAAGCCGAGGTTCGCCACGATGGTGCCCTGGGTCAGCTGGGCCACGGACGCCCCCACGAGGGTCGAGAGGGTGAACATGGAGTTCACGAGCCGCCGGCCGAAGGGCTGGCGCTCGGACCACGCGGCGTCCAGGTGCAGGGACTGGGTGTTCATGGTGAGGGTCGTGAACAGCACGTTGTCCGCCTCGGTCACGGTCCGGCCCGGGGCGTGCTCGTAGACCGTGCCGACCGCGAACTCCTCGAACCACAGCCCGCGCTGGCGGACCACCTTGCGCTCCCCGGTCACGGCAGCCTCCTCACAGTCCCAGCTCGCGGGCGATGAGCATGAGCTGCACCTCGGTGGTGCCCTCGCCGACCTCGAGGATCTTGGCGTCCCGGTAGTGGCGGGCCACCCGGGACTCGTTGATGAACCCGTAGCCGCCGAAGACCTGGGTGGCGTCCCGGGCGTTGTCCATCGCGGCCTCCCCGGCCACGAGCTTGGCGATCGCGGCCTGCGTCTTGAACGGCCGGCCGGCGAGCATCCGGGACGCGGCGTCGTAGTAGGCCAGCCGTGCGGTGTGCGCGCGGGCCTGCATGCGGGCGATCTTGAAGGACACGGCCTGGTTCGCCCCGATGGGGCGCCCGAAGGACTGCCGCTCCTGCGCATAGCGCACGGACTCCTCGACGCAGCCCTGGGCCGCGCCCGTGGCGAGGGCGGCGATGGCGATGCGGCCCTCGTCCAGGACGGACAGGAAGTTGGCGTAGCCCCGGCCCTCCTCCCCCAGCAGGTTCTCCTCGGGGACCCGGACGTCCTGGAGGGACAGCGGGTGGGTGTCCGAGGCGTTCCAGCCGACCTTGTCGTAGGCCTTCTCGGCGCGGAAGCCGGGGGTGTCCGTGGGGACGATGATCGTGGAGATGTCCTTCCGGACCCGCCCGTCCGGCAGCTCCGTGGTGCTGGTGACCGCGGTGACGTTCACGAGGCGGGTGATGTCCGTGCCGGAGTTGGTGATGAACTCCTTGGCCCCGTTGAGCACCCACTGCCCGTCCTGGCGCTTCGCGGTGGTGCGGGTGCCTCCGGCGTCCGAGCCGGCCTCGGGCTCGGTGAGACCGAACCCGGCGAGCGCCCGGCCCGCGGCGAGGTCGGGGAGCCACTGCTGCTTCTGCACCTCGGTGCCGAAGCGGAAGATCGGCATGGCGCCCAGCGACACCCCGGCCTCGAGGGTGATGGCCACGGACTGGTCGACCCGGGCGATCTGCTCCAGCGCCAGGCACAGGGCGAAACTGTCCCCGCCCATCCCTCCGTACTCCTCGGGGAAGGGCAGGCCGAACAGGCCCATCTCCCCCATCTGCGCCACGATGTCGTAGGGGAACTCGTGGGCCGCGTCGTACCGCGCGGAGACGGGGGCGATCACCTCGTCGGCGAAGTCGCGGACGGTGTCGGAGAGGTCCTGGTACTCCTCGTCGAGCTCGAAGTTCATGTGCTCTGCTCCTGGTCGGTCGGAAGGGGCTCGGTCGGCTGACAGGCGTCGGGGACCACGCGGGCGAGCAGCTGGTGCAGCCGCACCTGCTCGCCCGGCCGGACCAGGACCTCGACGGTGCCGGCGGTGGGCGCGGTCAGCCGGTGCTCCATCTTCATGGCCTCGACCACCACCACGGTCCGGCCCTCGGCGACCCGCTCCCCCGTGGCCGCGGGCACGGCGACCACGGTGCCGGGCATGGGCG
This sequence comes from Kocuria rosea subsp. polaris, assembly GCF_001483755.1. Lineage (GTDB taxonomy): Bacteria > Actinomycetota > Actinomycetes > Actinomycetales > Micrococcaceae > Kocuria > Kocuria cellulosilytica. Next base: position 312,991 of record NZ_LQBK01000004.1, on the reverse strand, counting down.
AGTGCAGCTCCGGGGCGGCGGGCCCGGCCGTGCGCTCCAGGGCGGCCAGCGCCCGCTCGAGCAGGGCCTCGCGGGACAGGACGTCGAGCTGCACGGCGAAGCCGTCCTCGCCCACCCAGACGCTGAGCCCGTCGGGGGCCGCGGCGAGGTGGACCACCCGCGACGTGCCGCCGGCCTCGAGCAGGTGCGCGGCCGGACGGCCCGGCAGCGGGCTCAGGCGCACGGCGGGGTCCACGACGGTCCGGCGGGGCTCCTCGAGCCCGTGGGCCAGCACCACCGCGGGCCGGGCGCGCCCGGTGGCCCGCCAGCCGTCCGGGCGGGACCAGGGGCTCAGGTCTCCGGCGGGGCGCGGATCGGCGGGGTGGTGCCGGGCGAGGAACGCGGCCGCGGCGGCGAGGTGCGTCTCGTCGGGGGCCGTGAACTCCAGCTCGGGCAGGCGCCGCTCGACGAGGGTGGTGTCCACGTCCCCGGCGCGCACGCCGGGATCGGCGAGCAGGGCGCGCAGGTACTCGGTGTTGGTGCCGACCCCGAGCACCACGGTGCGGGCCAGGGCCAGGTCCAGCCGGTCGAGGGCCTGGGCCCGGTCGGCGCCCCACGCGACGACCTTGGCGAGCATCGGGTCGTAGTCCGGGCCCACCCGCAGACCCGGCGCCAGCGAGGAGTCCACCCTGATCCCGGGGCCGGAGGCCTCCTCCAGCGCCAGCACGGTCCCGGCGGTGGGCAGGAAGCCGCGCGCGGGGTCCTCCGCGTAGAGCCGGGCCTCGACCGCGTGGCCGGTGAGCACGACGTCCTCCTGCGCCAGGCCCAGCGGCTCTCCCGCGGCGACGCGGAGCTGCTGGGCCACGAGGTCCACGCCGGTGACCAGCTCGGTGACGGGGTGCTCCACCTGCAGGCGGGTGTTCATCTCCATGAAGAAGAAGGTCTCGGGCTGCGCGGCCGGCACCAGGAACTCCACGGTGCCCGCACCGGTGTAGCCGACGGAGCGGGCCACCGTGCAGGCGGCCTCCCCGATCCGTTCCCGGGTGGCGGGGTCCAGCAGCGGCGAGGGCGCCTCCTCGATGATCTTCTGGTGCCGTCGCTGCAGGGAGCACTCCCGCTCCCCCAGGTGCACCACGGCGCCGTGGGCGTCGGCGAGGACCTGCACCTCGATGTGCCGGGGGGACTCGATCAGCTGCTCCAGCAGGAGGGTGTCGTCCCCGAAGGCGGCCGCGGCCACCCGCCGGGCCGTGGCCAGGGCCTCCGGCAGCTCGGCGGGGGTGCGGGCCACGTGCATGCCCTTGCCGCCGCCGCCGGCCGAGGGCTTGATCAGGACGGGATAGTCCATCCCGGCGGCCGCGGCGACCAGGGCGTCGTCGTCGAGCCCGGGCTCCGAGACCCCGGCGACGACGGGCACCCCGGCGGCCGCGACGTGCTGCTTGGCGCGGATCTTGTCGCCCATGGTCTCGAGCGCCTCGGTGCCGGGGCCGATGAACACGATCCCGGCGGCGGCGCACGCCCGGGCGAAGGCGGCGTTCTCGGACAGGAACCCGTAGCCGGGGTGGATGGCCTGCGCGCCGGTGGCCCGCGCGGCCCCGAGCACGGCGTCGATGCGCAGATAGCTCTGCGCCGGGGCGGCGGGGCCCACGCACACGGCCACGTCGGCCTCGCGCACGTGCACCGCGTCCCGGTCGGCCTCGCTGTAGACGGCGACCGAGCGGATGCCCAGCGCCCTGAGCGTGCGGAGGACCCGGCGGGCGATCTCGCCGCGGTTGGCCACGAGGACGACGTCGAAGCGGGCGGGAGGCGTGCCGGCAGTCACGGTGCTCACATCCTGAAGAGGCCGAGGGCGGGCTCGGGCAGCGGGACCCGGGAGCAGACCTCGAGGGCCAGTCCGAGCACCTCCCGGGTGTCGGCGGGGGCGATCACGCCGTCGTCCCAGAGCCTGGCGGTGGAGTACCAGGGGCTGCCCTGGGACTCGTACCGGGCCCGGATGGGCGCCATGAACGCCTCGCGCTCGGCCGGGTCCCACTCCTGCCCGCGGGCCGCCAGCTGGTCGGCCTTCACGGTGGCCAGCACCGAGGCGGCCTGGGTCCCGCCCATCACCGAGATCCTCGCCTGGGGCCAGAGGAACAGGAAGCGCGGTGAGTACGCCCGCCCGCACATCGAGTAGTTGCCGGCCCCGAAGGAGCCGCCGATCACCACGGTGAGCTTCGGCACCCGGGTGGTGGCCACGGCGGTGACCATCTTGGCGCCGTGCTTGGCGATGCCGCCGGCCTCGTAGTCGCGGCCCACCATGAAGCCGGTGATGTTCTGCAGGAACAGCAGCGGGATCCCCCGCTGGTCGCACAGCTCCACGAAGTGCGCGCCCTTCAGCGCCGACTCCCCGAAGAGCACCCCGTTGTTGGCCACGATCCCCACGGGGTGGCCGTGCACGTGGGCGAAGCCGGTGACCAGCGTGGTGCCGTACTCGGCCTTGAACTCGGCGAAGCGGCTGCCGTCCACGAGCCGGCCGATGACCTCGTGCACGTCGTAGCCGGAGTTGGGGTCCACCGGCACGGCCCCGGCGAGCTCGTCCTCGGCCACGGCCGGGGGCACCGGATCGAGCACCGGCCAGGCGCGGGGACCCGCTGGCGGGAGGGTCGCCACGATGTCCCGGAGGATCCCCAGGGCGTGCACGTCGTTCTCCGCGAGGTGGTCGACCACCCCGGACGTGCGGGCGTGCAGGTCCCCGCCGCCGAGCTCCTCGGCGGTGACCTCCTCCCCGGTGGCGGCCTTCACCAGCGGCGGCCCGCCCAGGAAGATGGTGCCCTGCTCGCGCACGATCACCGTCTCGTCGCTCATCGCCGGGACGTAGGCCCCGCCCGCGGTGCAGGAGCCGAGCACGGCCGCGAGCTGCGGGATCCCGGCCGCGGAGAGGTTGGCCTGGTGGTAGAAGATCCGCCCGAAGTGCTCCCGGTCCGGGAAGACCTCGTCCTGCAGGGGCAGGTACGCCCCGCCCGAGTCGACGAGGTAGACGCAGGGCAGCCGGTTCTCGAGGGCGATCTCCTGGGCGCGCAGGTGCTTCTTGACCGTCATGGGGTAGTAGGTGCCGCCCTTGACCGTGGCGTCGTTGCACACGACCATCACCTGCCGGCCGTGGACCAGGCCGATCCCGGCGATCACGCCGGCCCCGGGGCACTCGTCGTCGTACATCCCCTCCGCGGCGAGGGCACCGATCTCCAGGAACGGGCTGCCGGTGTCCAGGAGGTGGTCCACCCGCTCGCGCGGCAGCAGCTTGCCGCGCCCCACGTGCCGCTGCCGGGAGGCCTCCGGGCCGCCCCGGGCCGCCCGATCGAGGCGCCGCGCCAGCTCCTCGACCAGCTCCTGCTGGGCGGCCGTGTTGGCGGCGAACTCCGCGCCGCCCGGATCGACCTCGGTGCTCAGCACGCGCATCGGTTCCCTCCGTCCGGGCGGCGGCCTGGGGTGCCATTTCGGTTAATATCGACTAACTTGGAGTTCAGGTTAGTGGCGACTCACTAGGATGTCCAGGAATCCGCGACCGAGAGCAGGACCCGTGACGCAGACCGAGCACACCCCCCGTCCGCCCACCACCGTGCGCGGACGGGCGAAGGCCCAGCGGCGCGAGGACCTGCTCACCGCCGCCGCCGCGCTGTTCGCCGAGCGGGGCTTCGCCGGCGTCTCGATCGACGACATCGGCGCGGCCGCAGGGGTCAGCGGCCCCGCGGTCTACCGGCACTTCCCCAGCAAGCAGGCGGTCCTCGGCGCGGTCCTGCTCGAGGTCAGCCACGACCTGCTGGACCGGGGTCGCGAGGTCGTGGCCCGCTCCCCCGATCCGGCCCGGCGGCTGCGGGCGCTGATCTCCTTCCAGGTGGAGTTCGCGCTGCACCGGCCCGCCGTGATCGTGGTGCAGGACCGGGAGCTGCCGAACCTCACCGAGGAGGACCGCCACACGGTCCGGGCCCTGCAGCGCGGCTACGTGACGCTGTGGGTGGACGCCCTGCAGGACCTGGCCCCCGCGCGCGACGTCGCGGAGCTCACCCTGCGCGCCCAGGCCGCCTTCGGGCTCATCAACTCGACTCCCCACTCCCTGCGGACGGCGCACCGGCTGCGCACCCCGCCGGAGGCGGAGCGGCTCGACACCGCCCGGGCCGCCCTCGAGGAGATGACCTGGGCCGCGCTGCGCACCGCGTTCGCGCCGGCCCCCACCGCCCCAGGAGGCACTCCGTGACCGAGTCCCCGGCCGCCCAGCCGCTCCCCGAGCCGTTCTACGCGGAGGAGCACGAGGAGTTCCGCGAGGTGGCCCGTGCGTTCACGGCTCGCGAGGTGGCTCCGCACTACGCCGAGTGGGACGCCCAGCACCTGATGCCCCGCAGCCTGTGGACGGCCGCCGGCGAGGCGGGGCTGCTGGGCCTCGCGGTGCCCGAGGAGTTCGGGGGCATGGGCCTGACCGACTACCGGTTCCGCGCCGTGCTCGACGAGGAGCTGGTCCGGCAGGGCGCCCTCGGCGTGGCCCTGGCCCTGCACCTGCACGACGACTGGGTGCTGCCCCACCTGCTCGCCCACGGCACCGGCGAGCAGAAGCAGCGGTGGCTGCCGCGGATGCTCACGGGGGAGCTCGTCACCTCCGTGGCCTGGACCGAGCCGGGCGCGGGCTCCGACCTGCGCGGGGTGCGCACCCGGGCCGTGCGCGACGGCGAGGAGTGGGTGCTCACCGGCCAGAAGACGTTCATCGGCAACGGGATGAGCGGGGACGCCGCCCTGGTCCTGGCGCGCACGGACGGCGGGACCGGCCGGGCCGGGGAGGACGGCTTCAGCCTGTTCCTGGTGCACAAGGCGGACTCCCCCGGCTACGAGACCGGCCGGCAGCTCGACAAGATGGGGGTCAGGGCCTCCGACACCGTCGAGCTGTTCTTCGAGGACGTCCGGGTCCCCGCCGCGAACCTGGTGGGGACCGAGGGCGGCGGGCTGCGGCAGATCCGGCAGGCGCTGCCCCAGGGGCGGCTGGCGGTGGCCGTGGCCGCGAGCGCCGTGGCCCGCTCCACCCTGGAGAGCACGCTCCGGTACACCGGCGAGCGCACGGCCTTCGGCACCCGGGTGCTCGACTTCCAGCACACCCGGTTCGAGCTCGCGGAGCTGACGGTCGAGGTGGAGGTCACCGAGGCCTACGTGCGGCGGGCGGTGCACGCGTTCAACGCGGGGGCGCTCGACGTGGTCGGCGCGTCCAAGGCCAAGTACTGGGCCGGGGAGCGGGCGAAGTCCGTCACGGACCGGTGCCTCCAGCTGCACGGCGGGTACGGCTACATCCTCGACTACCCGGTGGCGCAGGCGTATCTCGCCTCCCGGCTGCTGACGATCTTCGGGGGCACCAGCGAGATCCTGCGGGAGACGATCGGCCGGGACCTGGCCGCCGGGGCCTGAGGAGGTACCGGGTCAGCGCGCCTCCAGGGGCGCCCGCCCGGCCCGGCGGGAAACCGGGGAGGCGCCGAGACGCAGGGACACCTCCCGGGCCGCCGCCACGGCCGCGGCCGCGAGCAGCTCGGCCTGCTCGGGCGTGACCCGGTAGCGCGGAGCGGCGATCATGACGGCGGCGACCACCTGGTCCCGGTGGTCACGGACGGGGGCGGCGACACCGACCTCGTCCAGGGAGGTCCTGCCGTAGTTGACGGCCACCCCGTCGTCGGCGACCTGGCGCAGGGCCTCGAGGTAGACGTCGATGCTCGTCTCGGTGGGGTCGGGGAGCTCGAGCATGCCGGACAGGAGCAGCGCCCGGGCCCGCTCCGGGGGCTGCTCCGCGAGGAAGAGCTGCACCGAGGAGCTGAGGGCCGTGTTGTAGCGGGTGCCCAGCGGAGTGGTGTGCTTGATCTGCCGCGGACTGGGAATCTGCTCCACGCAGACCGCCTGGTCGCCGTTCCAGACCAGCAGCGCGCTGGTCTCGCCGGTCTGCTCGGTCAGCTCGAGCAGCACGGGATATGCCACCCGCCGCTCGTCCAGTTCCGCCAGCAGCGGCCCGGCCACGGAGATGAGCCCGAGCCCGAGGCGGTAGCGCCGTGTCTGCGGGTCGCGCTCCACCACGTCCTCCTGCTCCAGGGTGACCAGGAGCCGGGAGACGGTGCTCTTGTGCAGGCCGACGCGGGCGGCGATCTCGGTCACCCCGAGCGTCGGCTCGTCCGCGGAGAAGCAGCGCAGGACGTGCAGGGCGTGGGAGACGACGGACGCGGCGCGCGCTTCGCGCGAGGATGCACTTGCGGGTGACTCAGTCATAGGACTTCTCATTCTCCTGCACGGCGGCGGTGCCGCCGCTGTGGTGTGTCCGGGATGCGGGACCGTGGTCCACGGTCCCGCATCCCGGACCCGTTGTGCCGGCCCTCGCCCCCTGACGGCGTCCACGCCGTGAGGGGGCGAGGGCCGGCACGGTGGTCACGGCCGTGCGAGCGCCTCCGGGACCGGTTCCCGTGCGGGACCCGCCCCGGGCCGCCGCGCCGGGGGCACCGGCGCGGTCCGCTCCACCGTGCCGCTGCCGGGGACACCGGTGTCCGGGTCCGGCGAGGGGTCGTTGACCTCCCGCTCCAGGCGCACGGTGTCCGGGGTGCGGGTCAGCAGCCGGCGGACCAGGTTCGCGATCATCAACAGGATGACGAAGGAGAAGGGGAAGGCGCCGATGATGGTGCCGGTCTGGACCGTGTCGACCACCGCGGTGCCGCCGAGGGTGAGCAGCGTGACCGCCACGGCGGCGATGCTGGCGACCAGCACCACGCGGAAGACCGGACCGGCCCGGCGGGGCGCGGAGACGAACTCGGCCAGGGCGTGGGCGCCGGAGTCCAGGGAGGTGACGTAGTAGGTGGCGACGAGGACGGTCGCGACGACGAGCAGCAGCGAGCCGATGACCGGCACGGACTCGAGCATCACGAACAGCCCGCTGGAGGTGTCGGCCGCGACGGCCGCGGAGATCCCGCGCTCACTCGCGTCGTCGTAGTGCAGGGCGGCGGAGCCGATCACCCCGATCCACGCCATCACGATCAGCGAGGGCACCACGGTGACCCCGATGACGAACTCGCGGATGGTGCGGCCGCGGGAGATGCGGGCGATGAAGCCGGCCACGAACGGGCTGAAGGCGATGACCCAGCACCAGATGAACACGGTCCACCAGCCGTTCCAGCTGTCCTGCCAGGTCGAGATGCCCTGACCGGCGGTGCCGGCGTCGGTCCAGAAGCTCATCGCCGCGAAGTTGGCGAAGAAGGAGCCGAAGGTCTGGGTGATGTTGGAGATGAGGAAGATCGTGGGGCCGAAGACGAACACGGCCACGAGCAGCACGATGCTCAGCACCGAGTTGAGCTCACTGATCCGCTTCATGCCCTTGTTGATGCCGAAGAACGCGGAGACGGCGGTGAGCCCGCCCAGGCCCAGGATCACGAGCAGCCAGACGCCCGAGCTCGGGGAGATCCCGGTGAAGGACGAGAGGCCCGAGCTGAACTGCATGGCGGCGAAGCCGAAGGACGTGGCCAGGCCCAGGACGGTGGCGATGATGGCGAGCAGCTCCACGACCACGCCGGCCCCGCGCTGCGACCACTTCGGCAGGATGTCCACCGTGGCCTCGCGGAAGGTGAGGGTCTTGCCGAGGTTGTGGTGGGAGTAGGCGAGGCACACGGCCACCACGCAGTACATGGCCCAGGCCGTGAACCCCCAGTGGAAGTAGGACCACACCATGGCGCCCTCGGCCGCGCCGTCCTGCCCGGCGGGGACCACGGGGTTGTCGTCCCGGAGCAGGATCGGTTCGGCGACCGACCAGAAGATCAGGCCGATGCCCTGCCCGCAGGCGAAGAGCATCGAGTACCAGGCGAACTTGCCGTGCTCCGGGCGGGCGTCCGGGCCGCCGAGGCGCACCTTGCCGATGCGGCTGAAGACCAGCCACACGCAGACGGCGACCGCCACCAGCGAGTAGAGGATGAACAGCCACGTGAAGTTCCCGGTGACGAACGTGCGCGCCGTGGCGATGGCCTCGGCGGCGCCGCCCGGGTCCAGGGTGACCACCACCAGCACGGCGATGATGAGCAGGGGCGGCAGGACCGTGATGACGGCCCGGTCCAGGGCGGGCAGGTTCCGCCCGCGGAACCGCGGCACGGTCACGGGTTCCGTGGCGGCCGTCGCCGAGGGGTCTGACTTCTTCATGTGGATCTCACTTCCCGAACTCGCTGGTGACCGCCCGGACGATCCCGGAACGGACGGTGGAGAGCAGCAGCTCGCCCCGCTCTGCGGTGGCGCCTGCCGGAGAGGAGAGGCATCCCGAGCCGGGGGTCCGGGCCGGGTCCTCGGGGAACACGTCGTAGGCGGTCAGTTCAGCGGGGGGATGGTCGGGAGCCCGTGACATGTCGACCTTCTCGGGGTGCAGGTGGAGCATCAGGGACGTCTCGAGCACTCCTCCGTGCTCGATGTCCCAGCCGAGGAAGCCGTCCGGGAAGACGGCCTCCAGGGTGGCGTCGTCGACGAAGTCCCAGTACGAGAGCAGCATGGCCCGGCTGCCGTCGAGGCCGTCGGCCCGGGCCTCCCGCACCGCGAGGTCGAGGCCCTCGTAGAGGAACTGGTAGTTCTCGAAGTGGCCGTTGACGACCACGACCCGGCGGATGCCGTGGCGGAAGAGCTCCAGCACGACGTCCTTGGTCTGCGCGATGAGGGCCTGCGCCGAGAGGCTGGTGGTGCCGGTGCGGTGGTTGCCGCCGCCGGAGCGGGGCTGGGACTTGTAGCCGTAGGCGAAGACCGGCGCGACCAGGGCGTCGAGGTCCTCCGCCGCGGCGGCGGAGATGGCACGGGAGAGCATGGCGTCCACGCCCAGCGGCATGTGGGGCCCGTGCTGCTCCGTGGCCCCGGTCGGGATGAGCACCAGCCCCTGGCCGGTGGACGTGTAGTCCTCGTAGCTGTGCGCGTCGAGGTCTTCGAGGAAACGGGTGCTGGCCACAGGGTTCCTTCCGTGTGCCTGGGTGCGTGGGACTGGCGGCGGTGCCGGGTGCGACCGCCCGGGTCCGGGCGGCCGCACCCGGCCGGGGTCCCGGTGGCGCCGCCCTCCGGCGGCGCCACCGGGACCGTCCGGGTCAGGCGGAGATGATGTTGTGCTCGGGGCCGTAGGGGAACTTAGTGATGTTCTCCACGGTGTCCTGACCGATGACGAGGATGTCGTGCTCGCGGTAGCCGCCGGCGCCGGGCTCGCCCTCGGGGATCGTGATCATCGGTTCCATGGACACGACCATGCCCGGCTCCAGGACGGTGTCGATGTCCTCGCGCAGCTCCAGGCCGGCCTCGCGGCCGTAGTAGTGGGAGAGGACCCCGAAGGAGTGGCCGTAGCCGAAGGTGCGGTTGGCGAGCAGCCCGTGGGAGATGAAGATCTCGTTGAGCTCCGCGGCGATGTCCTGGCACACCGCACCGGGCTTGATCAGTTCCAGGCCGCGCTCGTGGACCTTCACGTTGATCTCCCACAGTTCGCGGGAGCGGGCGTCGGGCTCGCCCAGGAACAGGGTGCGCTCCAGGGCCGTGTAGTAGCCGGAGGTCATCGGGAAGCAGTTCAGCGACAGGATGTCCCCGCGGCGCAGCTGGCGGGTGGTGGCCCAGTTGTGGGCGCCGTCGGTGTTGATCCCGGACTGGAACCACACCCAGGTGTCGCGCACCTCGCGGTGCGGGAAGGTGCGGGCGATCTCGTGGACCATGGCCTCGGTGCCGGCCAGGGCGACCTCGTACTCGGTGACGCCCTCCCGGATCGCGTTGCGGATGGCCTCCCCGCCCAGGTCGCCGATGCGGGCGCCGTGCTTGATGACCTCGATCTCCTCGGGCGACTTGATCATGCGCTGGCGCATGGCGTCCTGGGAGACGTCGGTGAGCTCGGCGCCCTCGAAGGCGGCCTGGATGCGCTGGCGGGTCAGCAGCGGCAGGGCGTCGTCCTCCACCCCGATCCGGCGGGCGGTGACCCCGCCCCGGCGCAGGGCCTCCTGGAGGCCGTAGTAGAAGTTGTCGCGGCGCCAGTCGGTGTAGACGATGTTGTCGCCGTAGCTGGTGCGCCAGGGCATGCCGGCGTCGATGTTGGCGGTGACCGTCACGGAGTCCTCGGCGGTGACGACCAGGGCGTAGTTGCGCCCGAAGGTGGTGTAGAGGAAGTCCGAGTAGTACTTGATGCCGTGGTAGCTGGTCAGGATGACGGCGTCGAGGTCCTTGGCGGCCATGATTCGGCGCAGCCCGGACAGGCGGCGCTCGAACTCGGCGTCGGAGAAGGTCAGCTGCTCCTTGACTCCGTTGTGCAGGGTCTTCAGGCGCTCGAGCTCGGCGACGCTGGTCGCGTTCGGGGCGGTGGCGGTGGGCGAGGTGGTCATGTGTCTTCTTCTCCCGAGGTTCAACGAGTTGCGTTTCTTGCAACGCTGTTGCCTCAATGTAAGGAGGATCACAACGGCCGTCAATGGTTCACCCTTTTTCTCGCTGAACCCATGTCGTCACGCGCCGCAATGTTGCGTTCAACGCAACCAGTCGCCACCGAAACCGTGGAGGGCCGCCTCAGAGGACCTTCCGCACCTGCTCCTCGAAGTCGCGGATGTGCTCGAGCATGATCGCGGCGGCCTCCTGCTCGCGGCCGTCCAGCACCGCGGTGAGCAGGGCCGTGTGGACGGAGATGTGCTCCTGCAGCTGCGGGATCCGGTCGGCGGCCACGCACCAGATGCGGGTGGCCAGATTGCCGTAGCGGGTCAAGGTCGTCTCCAGGTGCGCGTTCCCGGCGGCGGCGTAGACGGCCCGGTGGATGGCCACGTCCCAGCGCAGGGTGTCCTCGCGGTCCTCCGCCGCCGGCTCCTCGAGCTGCTCCCGCAGCCGCTCCAGTCGTTCGCGGGCCGCACCTCCGCGTCGCTCGGCGGCCAGGCGGGCAGCCAGCGGCTCGAGCACCTCGCGCACCTGGGAGATCTCGGACAGCGCAGTGATGTCCACGGTGGTCGCGAACGTGCCCCGGCGCGGATAGGTCACCACGAGGTGCTCCGACTCCAGCCGCTTGAGCGCCTCGCGCAGCGGGGTGCGCCCCACCCCCAGGTCCTCGCTCAGCCGGGCCTCGTTGAGCGGACTGCCGGGCGGGATGTCCAGCAGGATCAGCCGGTCCTGCAGCCGGAGGAAGGCCTGGTCGGCCAGGGAGCGTCCGCTTCCCGCGGTCTCGTCGGTGTGCTGCAGCATGTGGGGCCCTTCCTGCGGCGTGCGTGGCGGGGCCCGAGCGGCGGATGACGACGACAGGAAAAGTCATGCTTGACCAGACGTGGCCCCTGTCACATACTAGGCCTGAACAACTGATATATCAGTTGCACACACAAGACGTTCCAGGAGGGCACATGACCGTGCACGAGGACTCCCCTCTGTACCAGCCGTTGGCCGAGAGCGACCCCGAGGTCGCCGCGGCCGTCGACGCCGAGCTGCGGCGCCAGCAGTCCACGTTGGAGATGATCGCCTCCGAGAACTTCGCGCCCGCCGCGGTCATGGAGGCCCAGGGCTCGGTGCTCACCAACAAGTACGCCGAGGGCTACCCCGGCCGGCGCTACTACGGCGGCTGCGAGCACGTCGACGTCGTCGAGCAGCTGGCCATCGACCGGCTCAAGGCGCTGTTCGGCGCCGAGCACGCCAACGTCCAGCCCCACTCCGGGGCGCAGGCCAACGCCGCCGCCATGTCCGCGCTCCTGGACCCCGGGGACACCATCCTGGGCCTGGACCTCGCCCACGGCGGGCACCTCACGCACGGGATGAAGCTCAACTTCTCCGGCAAGCTCTACAAGGTCGCCGCCTACGGCGTCTCCGAGCAGGACCACCGCATCGACATGGCCGAGGTCGAGCGCCTCGCGCTCGAGCACCGGCCCCGGCTCATCGTCGCCGGCTGGTCCGCCTATCCCCGGCAGCTGGACTTCGCCGCGTTCCGCCGCATCGCCGACGAGGTCGGGGCCTACCTGATGGTGGACATGGCCCACTTCGCCGGACTGGTGGCCGCCGGGCTGCACCCGAACCCCGTGCCCCACGCCGATGTGGTGACCTCCACCACCCACAAGACCCTCGGCGGCCCGCGCGGCGGGGTGATCCTGTGCCGGCAGGAGCTGGCGAAGAAGATCAACTCCGCCGTCTTCCCCGGCCAGCAGGGCGGCCCGCTCGAGCACGTGATCGCCGCCAAGGCCGTGGCCTTCAAGCACGCCGCGACCGAGGAGTTCGCCGACCGCCAGGTGCGCACCCTGGAGGGCGCGAAGATCCTGGCCCACCGGCTGCTGTCCCCCGATGTCATGGCCACCGGGATCGATCTCGTCAGCGGCGGCACCGACGTGCACCTGGTGCTGGTGGACCTGCGGAACTCCGAGCTCGACGGCCGGCAGGGCGAGGACCGGCTGCACCGCATCGGGATCACGGTCAACCGCAACGCCGTCCCCTTCGACCCGCGCCCGCCGATGGTCTCGTCCGGGCTGCGCATCGGCACCCCGGCCCTCGCCACCCGCGGCTTCGGCGCCGCCGAGTTCACCGAGGTGGCCGACATCATCGCCGAGGCCCTCATCGCCGCCCCCGACGCGGACCTGAGCGCTCTGCGCGACCGCGTCACGGCTCTGGCCGAGCGGTTCCCGCTCTACCCGAACCTGTCCGCCCCCGTCCTGAACGGAGCCCTCTGATGGCTGATCTTCTGCCGGAGCACCCGGACTTCCTGTGGCACAACCCGGACCCGAAGTCCTCCTACGACGCCGTGATCGTCGGCGGCGGCGGGCACGGGCTCGCGACCGCCTACTACCTGGCCAAGAACCACGGCATGACCAACATCGCCGTGCTGGAGCGCGGCTGGCTGGCCGGCGGGAACATGGCCCGGAACACCACGATCATCCGCTCCAACTACCTGTGGGACGAGTCCGCGGCGATGTACGAGCACTCCCTGAAGCTCTGGGAGATCCTGCCCGAGGAGCTGGAGTACGACTTCCTCTTCTCCCAGCGCGGGGTGATGAACCTGGCGCACACCCTGGGCGACGTCCGGGAGTCCGTGCGCCGGGTCAACGCGAACAAGCTCAACGGCATCGACGCGGAGTGGATCAGCCCGGAGCAGGTCAAGGAGCTGTGCCCGATCATCAACATCGGGGACGACATCCGCTACCCGGTGATGGGGGCGACCTACCAGCCGCGCGCCGGCATCGCCAAGCACGACCACGTGGCGTGGGCCTTCGCCCGCAAGTGCGACGAGATGGGCGTGGACATCATCCAGAACTGCGAGGTCAACGGCTTCGTCATGGACGGCGACCGGGTGGTGGGCGTGGAGACCTCCCGCGGGCGGATCAACGCCGGCAAGGTCGGCCTCTGCGGGGCCGGGCACAGCTCCGTCCTGGCGGAGCTCGCCGGGTTCCGGCTGCCGATCCAGTCCCACCCGCTGCAGGCCCTGGTCTCGGAGCTGCACGAGCCCGTGCACCCGACCGTGGTGATGTCCAACCACGTGCACGTCTACGTCTCGCAGGCCCACAAGGGCGAGCTGGTCATGGGCGCCGGCGTGGACGCCTACAACGGCTACGGCCAGCGGGGCGCCTTCCACGTCATCGAGGACCAGATGGCGGCCGCGGTGGAGCTCTTCCCGATCTTCGCCCGCGCCCACGTCCTGCGCACCTGGGGCGGGATCGTGGACGTCACCCTGGACGCCTCGCCGATCGTCTCCAAGACGCCCGTGGACCAGATGTACGTCAACTGCGGCTGGGGCACCGGCGGCTTCAAGGGAACCCCCGGAGCCGGCTACGCCTTCGCCCACACCATCGCCAACGACGAACCCCACCCCCTCAACGAGCCCTTCGCCCTGGAGCGCTTCGAGACCGGGGTCCTCATCGACGAGCACGGCGCCGCCGCCGTGGCCCACTAGGAGGCCGGAACACCATGCTGCTGATCGAGTGCCCCCACTGCGGGCCGCGCGACGAGACCGAGTACCAGTACGGCGGGGAGGCCCACGTGGCCTATCCCGAGGACCCCTCCCAGCTCTCCGACAAGGAGTGGGCGGAGTACCTCTTCTACCGCAACAACCCCAAGGGCCTGATCGCGGAGCGGTGGGCCCACGCCGTCGGCTGCCGCCGCTGGTTCAACGTCGTCCGCGACACCGTGACCTATGAGATCAAGGCCGTCTACAGGATCGGCGAGCCCAAGCCCGAGATCGGAGGCGTCAAGTGAGCACTCAGTCCCACCGCCTGCCGGCGCAGCAGAGCGCGACCGGCAGCATCGACCGCACCTCGACGGTGCGCTTCACCGTGGACGGACAGGAGTTCACCGGGTACGCCGGTGACACCCTGGCCTCGGCCCTGCTGGCCGCGGGACGCATCCGCTGCGGCGACTCGATGTACCTGGGCCGTCCGCGCGGGATCATGTCCGCCGGCGTGGAGGAGCCCAACGCGCTGGTCAAGGTCGCCGCGCGCACCGAGGCCGACGTGGCCGAGTCCATGCTCCCGGCCACCACGGTGGAGCTGACCGACGGGCTGGAGGCGTCCTACCTGCGCGGGCTCGGGCAGCTCGACCCGGCCGAGGACGAGGCGATCTACGACCACAAGCACGTGCACACCGACGTCCTCGTCGTCGGCGCCGGGCCCGCGGGCCTCGCCGCGGCCCGGGAGGCCGCGAAGTCGGGGGCCCGGGTCATCCTCGTGGACGAGCAGCCGGAGGCCGGAGGGTCCCTGCTGTCCGGCCGCGACGAGACCGTCGACGGCATGCCCGCCCGTGACTGGGTGGCCGAGACCCTCGCCGCCCTCCGGGAGGCCCCCGAGACCACGGTCCTGCACCGCACCACGGCCTTCGGCAACTACGACAGCAACTACGTCGTCGCCGTCCAGCGGCGCACCGACCACCTGGGCACCGCCCCCGGCGCCGGGGTGTCGCGGGAGCGGATCTGGCACGTGCGGGCGGACCAGGTGGTGCTCGCCACCGGCGCGCACGAGCGGCCGATCGTGTTCACCGACAACGACCGCCCCGGCGTCATGCTCGCCGGCGCGGTGCGCACCTACCTCAACCGCTACGCCGTGGCCGCCGGCACGCGGGTCGTGGCGGCCACCACCAACGACTCCGTCTACGCCGTGGTGGCCGACCTGGTCGCCGCCGGCGTGGACGTCGCGGGCGTGGTCGACTCGCGCCCCGAGCTCACCGCTGCCGCCGAGCGCACCGCCGCCCGCACGGGAGTGCAGGTGTGGACCGGCAGCGCCGTGGTGGAGACCGCCGGCGACGGCGCGGACGGGCGCGTCAGCGCCGTCACGCTCAGCGGGATCGACGAGGACGGCCGGCTGACCGGTCCCACCACGACCGTGGACGCCGACCTGCTGGCGGTCTCCGGCGGGTGGACCCCGGTGGTGCACCTGCACAGCCAGCGGCAGGGCAAGCTGACCTGGAACGACGACCTCGCCGCCTTCGTCCCCGCCCTGCCGGTGCGCGACCAGCAGACCGCGGGGTCCGTCAACGGCGTGCTGGACCTGACCGGATGCCTCGGCCAGGGCGCCCGCGCCGGCGCCGAGGCCGCCTGCCGCGCCGGGTTCGACACCTCGGCCCAGGAGCCGGCCGCCGCCGCGGAGGCCTTCGCCCCGGTCCGGCCGCTGTGGCTGGTGCCCGGGCCCGACGGGGAGCCGTCGGACTGGAGCCGCCACTTCGTGGACTTCCAGCGCGACCAGACGGTCGCCGAGGTGCTGCGCTCGACCGGCGCCGGCATGCGGTCGGTGGAGCACGTCAAGCGCTACACCTCCATCTCCACCGCCAACGACCAGGGCAAGACCTCCGGGGTCAACGCCATCGGAGTCATCGCGGCCGCGCTGAACAGCACCGACGTCGGCGGCATCGGCACCACCACCTACCGCGCCCCCTACACCCCCGTGGCCTTCAAGGCCCTGGCGGGGCGGCGGCAGGGTGAGCTCTTCGACCCGGCGCGGCTGACCTCGGTCCACCCCTGGCACGTGGCGCACGGGGCCCTGTTCGAGGACGTCGGGCAGTGGAAGCGGCCCTGGTACTACCCCCAGGCCGGGGAGGACATGGACGCGGCCGTGCTGCGCGAGTGCGCGGCCGTCCGCGAATCGGTGGGGTTCATGGACGCCACCACGCTGGGCAAGATCGAGATCCGGGGCCAGGACGCCGGGGAGTTCCTCAACCGCGTCTACACCAACGCCTTCAAGAAGCTCAAGCCCGGCATGGGCCGCTACGGGGTCATGTGCACCCCCGACGGCATGGTCTTCGACGACGGCGTGACCCTGCGCCTGGACGAGGACCGGTACTTCATGACCACCACCACCGGCGGTGCGGCCAAGGTCCTGGAATGGCTCGAGGAGTGGTCCCAGACCGAGTGGCCGGAGCTGGACGTCACCTTCACGTCCGTGACGGAGCAGTACACCACCGTCGCCGTCGTCGGCCCGAAGTCCCGTGCCGTCATCGCCGCGCTCGCCCCGGACCTGGACGTGTCCAACGAGGCGTTCCCGTTCATGGCCTTCCGCGAGACGGTCCTGGCCTCCGGGGTCCCCGCGCGGATCTGCCGGATCTCGTTCTCCGGGGAGCTGGCCTTCGAGATCAACGTCTCCTCCTGGTACGGGCTCTCCGTCTGGGAGGCCGTCGCGGAGGCCGGCGCCGAGTTCGGGATCACCCCCTACGGCACCGAGACCATGCACGTGCTGCGCGCGGAGAAGGCCTACCCCATCGTGGGGCAGGACACCGACGGCACGGTCACCCCCCAGGACCTGGGGATGGAGTGGGTGGTGTCCAAGACCAAGGACTTCATCGGCAAGCGCTCCTACGACCGCCCGTCCGCCACCAGCCCCGACCGCAAGCAGCTGGTCGCGGTCCTGCCGGTGGACCGGACGTTCCGGCTGCCGGAGGGCGCCCAGCTGGTCGACCACGGCACCCCCATCACCCCGCAGGAGGGCCCCGTGCCGATGGTCGGGCACGTCACCTCCAGCTACCGCAGCGCCGCCCTGGACCGGACCTTCGGTCTCGCCCTGGTCGAGAACGGCCGCAACCGCATCGGTGAGACGCTCCAGGCCCCGCTCGACGGGCAACTCGTGGACGTCGTCATCGCAGAACCCGTGCTCTACGACCCCGAAGGGAACCGCCGAGATGGCTGAGCAGCTCCTGACCGACACCACCGCCCTGCGCCGCAGCCCGCTGGCCCACCTCGCGCAGCCGATGCACGAGCAGACCGTGACGGGTGAGCGCGGCGTGGCCCTGCGCGAGATCCCCTTCCTGACCATGGTCGGGATCCGGGTGGCGCCGGGCACCCCCGCCGCCGAGGCGGTCGCGGCCGCGGCGGGGATGCCCCTGCCGGCCGGCCACGGCCAGGTCAGCGGCGCCGCCGAGGCCACCGCGATCCTGTGGATCGGCCCCGACGAGTTCCTGCTCGTCGGCCCCGAGGGCGTGGGGCCCGCGGAGATCGGCCCCGCGGGAAGCGACCTCCGCGAGGCGGGCGCCGACGACGCCGGCACCGCCGCCGGGCTGGCCCGGGCCCTCGGGACCGAGCCCGGACAGGCCGTGGACCTGTCCGCCAACCGCACCACGCTCGAGCTGTCCGGGCCCTCGGCCCGCGCCGTGCTCGAGAAGAGCTGCCACCTGGACCTGCACCCGCGGTCCTTCGCGGTCGGCACCGCCGTGGCCACGACCCTGGGCCCGGTGCAGGTGCTGCTGTGGCGGACCGCGGAGCTGACCTGGCGGATCATGCCGCGGTCCTCCTTCGCCGAGTACACCGCCCGGTGGCTGCTCGACGCGATGACGGAGTTCTCGGCTCCCGAGGTGCCCTGATGGCGCTCAGCGTCCTCGACCTGTTCTCCGTGGGCATCGGGCCCTCCTCCTCCCACACGGTGGGCCCGATGCGCGCGGCGGCGCTGTTCGCCGACGGCCTCAGGAGGGACGGCCTCCTGGAGTCCGTGGCCCGGGTGCGCGCCGAGCTGTTCGGCTCCCTGGGCGCGACCGGCCACGGTCACGGCTCCGACAAGGCCGTGATCCTGGGGCTGCAGGGCGCGGACCCGGAGACCGTGGACACCGACACGGCCGACGAGCAGGTGCGGGTCAGCACGGAGCGGGGGCAGCTGTGCCTGGCGGGGACCCACCCGGTCCCCTTCGACCGGCCGAAGGACGTGGTCATGCACCGCCGCAGGTCCCTGCCGGCGCACCCGAACGGCATGACGTTCTTCGCCCACGGGGCGGCCGGCGAGCTGCTGCGGGAGCGGACCTTCTACTCGGTGGGCGGCGGTTTCGTGGTCGACGGTGAGGCCACGGGCGCGGATCGTGTCGTGGCCGACGACACCACGGTGCCGTACCCGTTCACCACCGGAGGCCAGCTCCTCGAGCACTGCCGGCGGGAGGGCATGTCGATCGCCGGGATCATGCTCGCCAACGAGTCCTCCTGGCGCTCCGAGGAGGACACCCGGGCGGCGCTGCTGCACATCTGGGACGTGATGCAGCAGTGCGTGGAGAACGGGTGCACCCGCACCGAGGCCAGGCTGCCCGGCGGGCTGAAGGTCCGCCGCCGGGCACCGGACCTGCGGGCCCGGCTCCGGGAGGCCGAGGCCACCGCGACGGCCACGGGGCGGCCGGTCCCCGACCCGCTGCACGCCATGGAGTGGATCAACCTCTACGCCCTGGCGGTCAACGAGGAGAACGCCTCCGGCGGACGGATCGTCACCGCCCCGACCAACGGCGCCGCCGGCATCATCCCGGCCGTCCTGCACTTCTACACCCGGTTCGTCTCCGGCGCGGACGAGAACGGCGTGGTGGAGTTCCTGCTGACGGCGGCCGCCGTCGGTATCCTGATCAAGGAGAACGCCTCCATCTCGGGCGCGGAGATGGGCTGCCAGGGCGAGGTCGGCTCCGCCTGCTCCATGGCCGCCGCGGGACTGTGCGCGGTGCTGGGCGGGTCCCCCGACCAGGTGGAGAACGCGGCCGAGATCGGCATGGAGCACAACCTCGGCCTGACCTGCGACCCGGTGGGCGGGCTGGTGCAGATCCCCTGCATCGAGCGCAACGCCATCGCGAGCACGAAGGCCGTCAACGCCGCCCGCCTGGCCCTGCACGGCGACGGCGAGCACAGGGTCTCCCTCGACCAGGTCATCAAGACCATGCGGGAGACCGGCAACGACATGAAGATCAAGTACAAGGAGACCTCCCGTGGTGGACTGGCCGTCAACGTCATCGAATGCTGACCAGCGACTCCGGCCGGAGCCGGTGCGCACCGTTCCCGCCACGACGGAACTGGTGCTGACCCTCGACTGCCCCGAGAAGCC
This sequence comes from Kocuria rosea subsp. polaris, assembly GCF_001483755.1. Lineage (GTDB taxonomy): Bacteria > Actinomycetota > Actinomycetes > Actinomycetales > Micrococcaceae > Kocuria > Kocuria cellulosilytica. Next base: position 293,783 of record NZ_LQBK01000004.1, on the reverse strand, counting down.
GGGGATCGTGCACGCCGTCAGCGGCGTGCTGCTGGAGCACGGCGCCAACATCGTGGAACTGACCCAGTTCGACGACCGCCGGCTCGGGCACTTCTTCATGCGCGTGCACGTGGCCCCGGCCACGGGCGATGGCCTGGACCCGGAGGCCCTCCGGACGGCCCTCGCCCCGGTGGCCGAGCGCTTCGGCATGCGCTGGGAGCTCAACGAGCACGGGGCCAAGCGGCGCGTGCTCGTGATGGTCTCGAAGTTCGGCCACTGCCTCAACGACCTGCTCTTCCGGGCCCGGACGGGGGACCTGCCGGTGGACATCGTCGCGGTGGTCTCCAACCACCGGGACCACCAGCGACTGGTCGAGTGGCACGGCATCCCGTTCTTCCACGTGCCCGTCACCCCGGACACCAAGCCGGCCGCCGAGGCGCGCCTGCTGGAGCTCGTGGACCGCTTCGAGGTGGACCTCGTGGTCCTGGCCCGCTACATGCAGGTGCTCAGCGACTCGCTGGCCACCCGGATGGAGGGCCGGGTGATCAACATCCACCACTCGTTCCTGCCCAGCTTCAAGGGCGCCAAGCCGTACCACCAGGCCTACGAGCGCGGCGTGAAGACCGTGGGCGCCACGGCGCACTACGTCAACGCCGAGCTCGACGAGGGCCCGATCATCGCCCAGCAGCTCGTGGACGTGGACCACACCCACGGCCCGGAGGACCTCGTCGCCGCCGGCCGCGACACCGAGTGCAAGGCCCTGTCCAACGCCGTGAAGTGGCACTGCGAGGGCCGCGTCATCCTGCACGGCAACCGGACGGTCGTCCTGCGCTGAGCCGCCCCCGGGACCGATGACGACCGATCCCCCGCGGAGGCTCTCGCCTCCGCGGGGGATCGGTCGTTCCGCTCCGGGCGCTCACCCGGACCGGCCTCCTCCTGTTCAGTGACCGCGGTCGATCCACTCCTGCAGGTGGGGCGCCTCCGCGCCGATCGTGGTGGGGTCCCCGTGGCCGGTGAGCACCTCCGTGGACTCCGGCAGGACGAGCAGCCGCTCCCGGATGGAGTCCACGATCGTGGGGAAGTCCGAGTACGAGCGGCCGGTGGCGCCGGGACCGCCCTGGAAGAGGGTGTCCCCGGAGAACAGCACCCCGCCCTCCCCCAGGCCCGGTGCCCAGAAGCACACCGAGCCGGGCGAGTGGCCGGGGGTGTGCAGTGCGGTCAGGCGCACCCCGCCCACCGTCCAGACGTCTCCGTCGCGGATGATGCGGTCGAAACGACGGGCCGGATGGACCTGTTCCCAGAGCATCGTGTCGTCCGGGTGCAGGTGCACCGGGGCCCGCAGCTGCTCGGCGACCTCGGCGACGGCGCGGATGTGGTCGTCGTGGCCGTGGGTGAGCAGGATGGCCGCCACGGCCCGGCCGCCCACGGCGTCCACGACCTTCTGCGGGTCGTGGGCCGGGTCGATGACCAGGCACTGCTCGTCGTCGCCCACGATCCAGACGTTGTTCTCGACCTCCCAGGTGCCGCCGTCCAAGGAGAACGTCCCGGCGGTCACCAGATGCTCGACCCGGACCCGGCCCGAGGCGTCGGTGCGCTGCTGGGCGGCCTGCCGCGCGGTCATCGGACCGCTCCGGCCGGTGCGGCCGCACCGGTCTCCGCGCCGCGCTCCTCCGCGCCGGTCCCGGCACGGTCCAGTTCCACGACGGAGCGCAGGACGGTGCCGGCCTTCATCTTCGCGAAGGCCTCCTCGACGTCGCCCAGGCCGATCCGCTCGGTGACGAACCCGTCCAGGTCCAGCCGGCCCAGCCGGTACTGGTCCACCAGCATCGGGAAGTCCCTCGACGGCAGGGTGTCGCCGTACCAGGCGGACTTGATCGAACCGCCGCGGCCGAACACCTCGTCCAGCGGGATCTCCCACGTGGTCCCCGGGGCCGGCACGCCCACCAGGACCATCCGCCCCGCCAGGTCACGGGCCTCGAAGGCCTGCTTGAAGGTCGGCGCGATGCCCACCGCGTCGATCACCAGATCGGCGCCGAACCCGCCCGTGAGCTCCCGGATCGCCTCCACCGGGTCGGAGTTCCGGGAGTTGACGGTGTGGGTGGCACCGAACTTCTGCGCGGTGGCCAGCTTCTCGTCGTCGAGGTCCACGGCGACGATCGTGGTCGCCCCGGCCAGGGCGGCCCCGGCGATCGCGGCCGCCCCGACGCCCCCGCAGCCGATCACGGCCACGGACTCCCCGCGCTGGACGGCACCCGTGTTGAGCACGGCACCGATTCCGGCCATCACCCCGCATCCGAGCAGCCCGACGGCCGCGTACTGGTGCGGCTCGAGGTCGGCCTCGATCTTGGTGCACTGACCCGCCGCGACCAGGGTCTTCTCCGCGAACGAGCCGATGCCCAGGGCCGGGGACAGCGGGGTGCCGTCCTCCAGGGTCATCTTCTGGGTGGCGTTGTGGGTGGCGAAGCAGTACCAGGGCTCGCCCTTGCGGCAGGCCCGGCACTCCCCGCACACCGCGCGCCAGTTCAGGATCACGTGGTCGCCCACGGCGACCTCCGTCACGCCCTCACCGACCGCCGAGACGACGCCCGAGGACTCGTGGCCGAGCAGGAACGGGTAGTCGTCGCCGACCCCGCCCTCGACGTAGTGGTGGTCGGTCTGGCACACCCCGCAGGTGAGCACGTCCACCAGCGCCTCCCCGGGACCCGGGTCGGGCACCAGGATGGTCTCCACGCTGACGGGCTGGTTCTTGCCCTTCGACACCACGCCTTTGACCTTGTGCATGCTGGAACTGCCTTTCGTCGTCGTCGGCACCGGGAACGGTGCTCGATCACAGAAGTCGTACTGGGGAGTCCCGAGGTCGGGACCAGGGGCCGCGGCCGGAGCGGTGCACGCGCCGGCCGCGGCGGCAGGGGCCTCAGCCGCGGATGCGCTCCATGCCGGGGTCCACGAGCGGCTCGGCGCTGACCGTGGCGGGGACGCGCTCGCCGAGGTACTCGATCTCCACGCCGTCCCCCTCGGAGAGCTCCGGCGGGAGCCAGGCGTAGGCGACCGGCCGGCCCACGGTGTGGCCGAAGACCGCGCTGGTGACGTAGCCGGCGGCGGTGCCGTCCACGTACACGGGCTCCTTGCCCAGGACCACGGAGCGGCCGTCGTCGACGGTCAGGCAGCGCAGCCGGCGGCGGACCTGGCCGTCGGAGGCCGCGGCCTCCGAGCCCACGAAGTCGCCCTTGTCCTTCTTGACGGCGAAGTCCAGGCCGGCCTCCAGGGCGGTGTGCTCGGTGGTCATGTCGGTGCCCCAGGACCGGTAGCCCTTCTCCACGCGCAGGCTGTTGAAGGCGGCGCGCCCCGCGGGGACGATGCCGAACTCCTGGCCCGCCTCGTGCAGCAGGTCCCACAGCCGCAGCCCCTGGTCGGCGGTGGTGTACAGCTCCCAGCCGAGCTCCCCCACGTAGGAGAGGCGCATCGCGGTGACCCGGAGGCCGCCCACCCGGATCTGCTTGGTGCGGAAGTACTTCAGGCCCTCGTTGGACAGGTCGTCCCGGGAGACCTTGGCCATGACCTCCCGGGCCTTCGGCCCCCACAGGCCGATGCAGCAGGTCTCGGCCGTGGTGTCCCGGACCACGACCCAGGCGGCGGGGTCCTCGGCGCTCTGCCCGCTCGCCTCGGCGGACAGGTACGCCACGTCCACGCTGCTGTTGATGCCGGCCTGGAACAGGTTCTCATCGAGCCGGGCCACGGTGATGTCGCTGCGGATCCCGGCCTTCTCGTCCAGCAGCAGGCAGTACGTCACGGCGCCCGGCTTGCGCAGGATGTTGCCGGTGGTGAGCCGCTGCAGCAGGGCGGCGGCGCCCGGCCCCTCGACCGTCACGCGCTTGAGCGGGGTCATGTCGTACATCGCCACGGCGGTGCGGGTCTTCCACGCCTCGACCGCCGCGATCGGCGAGTGGTACCGGGCCGCCCACGGCTCGCGCTCCGGCTCCCGCCACTCCTCCGGCAGCTGCTCCAGGAGCGCGCCGTTGGACTCGTACCAGTGCGGGCGCTCCCAGCCGTGGCTCTCCAGGAAGAACGCGCCGAGCTCCAGCTCCCGGGGATAGAAGGGGCTGACCCGCAGGTTGCGCGGCGACTCCCGTGGCTGGAGCGGGTGCAGGACGTCGTAGATCTCCACGAAGTTCTGCCGGCCAGTCTCCTCGACGTACTCCGGGGAGAGCTGCACGTCGTCGAACCGGGTGGCCTCGCAGCCGTGCAGGTCCGTCTCCGGGACGCCGTCCACCAGCAGCTCGGCCATGGCCTTGGCCACGCCCGAGGAGTGGGTGACCCACACCGCCTCCGCCACGAAGAAACCGGCGAGGTCCGGGGACTCGCCGATGAGCGGCCCCCCGTCCGGAGTGAAGGAGAAGATGCCGTTGAAGCCCTCGGCCACCTCGCTGCCGCGCAGGCTGGGGAGGAAGCGCCGGCTCTCGGCCCACTGCTCCGTGAAGTCCTCGGGCGTGAAGTCCAGGCGGGAGGGCATCCGGTCGTGGGCGATGTCGCGGGGCGCGTAGTGCGGCAGGTCGGAGAGATCCACCGGCATCGGTCGGTGCGCGTAGGAGCCGATGCCGATCCGGTCCCCCCACTCCCGGTAGTAGAGGTCCGCGTCCTGGTGCCGGAGGATCGGCAGGGTCGCGCCGTTCGGGGCGTCGTGCTTGCCGACCAGCTCCGGGACCGCGGAGGTGAAGACGTACTGGTGGGCCAGCGGCAGGATGGGGCACGGCATGCCGGCCATCTCGCCGATCGCGGGGCCCCAGAAGCCGGCGCAGGAGACGACGATGTCGGCCGGCACGGTCCCGTCGGACGTGGTCACGCCGGTCACGCGGCCGTTCGACCGCTCGATGCCGGTGACGGTCGTCTCCGCGCAGTACGTCACGCCGGCGCGGGAGGTGCGCTCGACGAGCACCTGCACCGCCTTGGCCGCGAGGGCCAGCCCGTCCGTGGGGACGTGGTAGCCGCCCAGGACCATCTCGGGGTTGACCAGGGGGTGCTGCTCGAGCACCTCCTCGGGAGTGAGCAGCCGGCCCTCGAGCCCCCACGACGTCGCGTAGCCCACCTTGCGCTTGAGCTCCTCCAGCCGCTCCGGCGTGGTGGCCACCTCGAGGCCGCCCACCTGGTTGAAGCAGCCCAGGGAGACGAGCTTCTCCACCGTGTACTGCGCGAAGCGGGTGAGTGCCCGGGACGGGTTCGTCTGGTAGACCAGGCCGGGCGCGTGCGACGTCGAGCCGCCGGGCAGGGGCAGGGGGCCCTGCTCGATGACGGTGACGTCGGTCCAGCCGCGCTGGACGAGCTCGTCGGCGAGGTTCGTGCCGACGATGCCGGCGCCGATGATGACGACGCGAGGGGTGGTGCTCATGGATGGTTCTCCTGACCTGCGGGTGTCGTGCGGGGGTCGACCGGGGTTCAGTTCGACTGGGACTCGTGGCCGTGGGCGGTGAGCCCGGGAGGCAGGTTCGGTGCCTCACTCGACTCCTCGACCATGATGTCGCCGTCCACAACGGCCACCTTGTGGGTTCGGACCGGCAGCTTGGCCGGGGGTGCGTCCACCGCGCCGGTGCGGAGGTTGAACTTGGACGCGTGCAAGGGGCACTCGACCTCGCAGTCCTCCACCCAGCCGTCGGCGAGCGAGGCGTCCTGGTGGGTGCAGGTGTCGTCGAGGGCGAACAGCTCGCCCTCCTCCGTGTGGAACACGGCGATGGGCGGGACGGTGTCGAGGCGCAGGGCGTCACCGGGTGCGAGGTCCTTGAGGGGGCAGGCCTTGTGCATCGGATCGGATCCTTTCCTGAGGAGGACGGGCCTGCCGTGCCGAGCGCATCCGCTCCGGCCGAACTGGCTCACCATGAGCAACAGGCGTTGCAATGTGCAACAAGCGTGGGGACACGTTCCCGACGCTGTCAAGAGATGTGCGCCGTCCGGACCACTGCGCCGAGTCGCAAAGGGACGCAGTGTGAATTTCTCGGGCCGAACCGACGGGACCCCTTGACGGAGCCGGTGACGAGGTTCACGCTGATCCTCACATCGTGAACCGTGTTGCACGACACGCACAGAAGGGCGGAGACCGAGAACTCCGTCGTCGTTGCTCCGGCTCACTGGAGACCACAGATCGGAAAGGGGTCCCCCCATGGAGTCCCTCGTCATTGTCGGAGCGTCACTGGCAGGCCTGTCGGCCGCCCGGGCCGCCCGGAGCCTCGGGTTCGCCGGACGGCTGGTGATCATCGGGGATGATCCTCAGCGCCCCTACGACCGCCCGCCGCTGTCCAAGGACTTCCTCGCCGGCCGGCTCGGGATCGAGGACCTCGCCCTGGAGACCGACGACGAGGCCCTGGAGGCCGAGTGGGTCCTCGGGACTCGGGCGGCGTCCTTCGATGCGACCACCCGCCTGGTGCACCTGGAGGACGGGCGCTCGGTGCGCGCCGACGGCCTGGTGATCGCGACCGGTGCCTCGCCCCGGTCGCTGCCGCAGATCGCCGGCGCCGCGAACGTGGTGAGCCTGCGCACCCTCGCCGACGCGCAGAAGCTGCGCGGACTGCTGGCTCACGGACGGCGGCTCGTGGTCGTGGGCGCCGGCTTCATCGGTGCGGAGGTCGCCTCCACCGCTCACGCCCTCGGCCTGGAGGTCACGGTGCTCGAGAAGTCCCCCACCCCGCTGTGCGGGCCCCTGGGCACCGAGCTGGGCGGAGCAGTCGCCGGACTGCACGAACGCGCCGGGGTGGAACTGGTCTGCGGAGTCGACATCGAGGACTTCGAGCTCACCGGCGGGTCGGTCAGCGCGGTGCGCCTGGCCGGCGGACGGGTGCTGCCCGCCGACGTGGTGGTCGTGGGCATCGGCGCGGTGCCGAACACCGCCTGGCTGGAGGGCTCCGGGATCGAGCTGGGCAACGGCGTGCTCTGCGACGCCGTCGGGGCCACCAGCATCCCCGGGGTCGTCGCCGTCGGGGACTGCGCCGCGTGGTGGGATCCGCGCACCGGCCGCCACCACCGGGTGGAGCACTGGACCGGGGCCGCCGAGCGCCCGGCGGTGGCCGTGGGCGCCCTGCTGGGCGTCGACCGGGCCGGGCTGCCCGCGGTCAAGCCACCGTACTTCTGGTCCGACCAGTACGGCACCCGGCTGCAGTTCGCCGGCGACGCCTCGCGCGCCGACCGCGTGGCCTACGAGCACGGCGGCCCGGACCAGGACTCCCTGCTGGCCGTCTACTACTCCGGGAACGAGCCGGTCGCCGTGCTCGCCTGGAACCAGACCAGGCTCTTCTGCCGCTGGCGCAAGACCCTCGAGAAGCTTGCCCTCGGCGCGGCCCAGCCCGTCGCGGCCTGACCTCCCGCGCCCGACCGTCCTTCCTCCTCCCCATTCCACCCCGCGCCCTGCGCGCTGTCCGACCCCAGGAGTTCGTGTTGCCCACCAACATTGTCTCGGAGTCCCTGATCTCCACCCTGCCCGGCTCCACCTACGTGGACCAGGCCGTCTTCCGCGCCGAGCAGGAACGCATCTTCGAGCAGATGTGGTTCTGTGCCGTGCGCGCCGCCGACCTCGACAAGCCCGGCGCCTACCGCACCGTCCAGATCGGCCGGGAGTCCATCATCATCACCCGCAACCGCAAGCACGGCATCCGCGCCTTCTACAACATCTGCCGCCACCGCGGCGTGAAACTGTGCATGGAGGACACCGGCGAAGCCGCACGCTCCTTCCAGTGCCCCTACCACGCCTGGACCTACGACTTCGACGGCAAGCTCATCGCCGCCCCCAACCTCACCAAGATGCCCGACATCGACCGCCAGGAATACGGCCTGGTCACCGTCCCGGTCCGTGAGTACCTCGGCTACGTCTGGGTCTGCCTGGCCGAGAACCCTCCGTCCTTCGAGGAGGACGTCATGGGCGACATCCAGGAACGCCTCGGCGACACCCAGGCCATCGAGGGCTACGACATCGCCAACCTCGCCCTGGGCCGGCGGATCACCTACGACGTGCGCGCCAACTGGAAGCTCATCATCGAGAACTTCATGGAGTGCTACCACTGCGCCACCATCCACCCCGAGCTCACCGAGGTCCTGCCCGAGTTCGCCGACGGACTCGCCGCCCAGTACTTCGTCGGCCACGGCGCCGAGTTCGGCAACGACGTCGCCGGCTTCACCGTCGACGGCTCCGCAGGCCTCGACAAGCTCCCCGGCGTCGACGACGACCACGACCGCCGCTACTACGCGATCACCGTCAAGCCCACCGTGTTCGTCAACCTCGTCCCCGACCACGTCATCATCCACCGCATGTTCCCCATGGCCCCCGACCACACCGTCGTCGAGTGCGACTGGCTCTACCTGCCCACCGTGGTCGACTCCGGCAAGGACGTCTCCGCCTCCGTAGAACTCTTCCACCGCGTCAACCAGCAGGACTTCGACGCCTGCGAACGCTGCCAGCCCGCCATGAACTCCAAGATCTACGCCACCGGCGGCGTCCTCGTCCCCTCCGAGCACCACATCGGCGCCTTCCACGACTGGATCACCGACAAGGTCGGCGACGTCGTCCCCGTCCCCCGCCCGACGAGGCCGGAGAAGGTCCGATGAGCGACGACTGTCGCACGGACCCGGGGCAGGCCGAGGAGCCGGCGGCACCGTCCGCAACACCGCCCGTGGACGACACGACCCTGCTGCACGAGACCGAGGCCGAGGAGGCCGCGATCCTCGACGAGCTGAAGGACGGGGTCGCCGAGCGGCGCAAGTCCTTCCGCACCGGCCTGGAAGGCCTCGACCGGACCATCTTCGTGGTCACCGGCGCTCTCGTCGTCGCGTTCGTGCTCTGGGGGTTCCTCGGCACGGAGAGCCTGTCCAACGCCTCGACGGTGGCGCTGGCCTGGGTGCTGGAGAGCACCGGGTGGCTCTTCGTGCTGCTGGCCTCCCTGTTCGTCGTCTTCGTCCTCTGGCTGGCCGTCGGCCGGTTCGGCAACATCCCGCTGGGCCAGGACGGCGAGCGCCCGGAGTTCCGGACGGTGTCGTGGATCTCGATGATGTTCGCCTGCGGCATGGGCATCGGCCTGATGTTCTACGGCGTGGCCGAGCCGCTCTACCACTACATCTCCCCGCCGCCGGCCACGGCCGACGCGCAGACGGCCGAGGCCATCGAGGCGGCGATGGCGACGTCCCTGTTCCACTGGACGCTGCACCCGTGGGCGATGTACGCGGTGGTCGGCATCGCCATCGCCTACGGCACCTTCCGCCTGGGCCGCAAGAACCTGCTCTCCGAGGCGTTCGTCTCGATCTTCGGACGCAGGGCCGTGGACGGCGTCGGCGGGAAGATCATCAACATGCTCGCCATCTTCGCAACCGTGTTCGGCACCGCCGCGTCGCTCGGCCTGGGCGCCCTGCAGATCGGCAGCGGCCTGCAGTTCAACGGCGTCGTCGCCGAGGTGACCACCCCGATGCTGGTGGCCGTCATCGCGGTGCTGACGTTCTGCTTCGTGGCCTCGGCCGTCTCCGGCATCGCCCGCGGCATCCAGTTCCTCTCGAACACCAACATGGTGCTGGCCCTGATCATGGCGGTCATCATCTTCGTGGTGGGCCCCAGCGTCTTCATCCTCAACCTCATTCCCTCCGCGGTCGGCTCCTACGCGCAGATGCTGCCGGAGATGTCCGCCCGCACGGAGGCCGTGGGCGACGAGGGGATGCGCGAGTGGCTCTCCGGGTGGACCATCTTCTACTGGGCCTGGTGGGTGTCCTGGACTCCCTTCGTGGGCATGTTCGTGGCCCGGATCAGCCGGGGCCGGACCATCCGCCAGTTCGTGGTGGGCGTGCTCGTGGTGCCCTCGCTGGTGTCCCTGCTGTGGTTCGCCGTCTTCGGCGGCACGGCCATCGACATCCAGCGCCGGGCCGACGCCACACCGGACCCGGGCGACGGCATCGCCACGGTGGTGGACGGGTCCCCGACCATCTCCTTCGACAGCGCGATCTACGACATGTTCACCGGCCTGGACCTGCCGCAGGCGGTCACCGTCGGCCTCGCCGTGCTGGCCATGGTGCTCACCGGGATCTTCTTCGTCACGGGCGCCGACTCGGCGTCCATCGTGACCGGCTCGCTCAGCTCCCGCGGCAGCCTGGAGCCCTCCCGCCCCGTCATCGTCTTCTGGGGTGTGCTCATGGGCGGCGTCGCCGCGGTGATGCTCCTGGCCGGCGGCGACGACCCCGCCGCCGCCCTGGGCGGCCTGCAGCGGATGACGATCGTCTCCGCCCTGCCGTTCATCCTGGTGATGCTCCTGCTGTGCTTCGCGCTGGCCCGGGACCTGCGCCAGGACCCGATGTGGCTGCGCAAGCGCCTGTCCGAGTCCGTGATGAACCGCGCGGTGCGCCACGCCGTCGACGAGTACGGGCACCAGAAGTTCACCCTGGTCACCCGGGAGAGCACGGATCCGCACACAGCAGAGTTCCGGGCCGTGGACGCCACGGCCGCCGGCCAGCCGATCTATGCCCAGCAGAACGGCCGTTCCCGGCGGAAGGGGGCGGACCTCTCATGACGGGGCGTGCTGCCGGCCCGGCAGCACGCCCCCGGCGCCGGCCTCGCCGGGGCCGGCGCCCACGAGCCGAGCGGACGGAGCACGACCATGACGGATGACTACCATGGGGTCATGTCCCCACAAGCCCCCAGACCTCTGCTGACCTCCGACGCCGGGACGGAGCAGAACGGTTCCGACGGGGTGACTCCGGGCGGCGTCCAGTCCGTCGACCGGGCGATCACGGTGCTCGAGGTCCTCGCCCGGACCGGTGGTTCGACGGTGACCGAGGTGGCCGCGGAGCTGGGAGTGCACAAGTCCACTGCTTCGCGCCTGCTCAGCGCCCTGGAGCTGCGCGGCCTGGTGCACCATCCGAGCGACGGGAGCCCGTACCAGCTCGGTTTCGGGATCCTGCGGCTGGCGCACGCGATCCCCGGCCGGCTGAGCGTGGTGGCCGAGGCACGCGACGAGATCCGCGAGCTGGCTCGGACCCACTCCGAGACGGTCAATCTGGCGGTCCTCCGGGAGGGCCAGGCCGTCAACGTGGACCAGGAGATGGGGCCCTCCGCGCTCAGCATGCACGACTGGATCGGCAGCCTGACCCCTCTGCACGCCACCGCCAGCGGGAAGGTGCTCCTCGCCGGGCTCCCTTCCGAGGACAGGGCCCGCGTTCTCCGTTCCCAAGGACTGCGGGCCCTGACCGGCCGCACGATCACCTCGCGCAAGCAGCTGGAACGGCAGCTGATCGACGTGGCCGCCCGGGGCTACGCCATCGCGTGCGAGGAGTTCGAGATCGGGTTGAACTCCCTGGCCGTGCCCGTGCGCGACCATCTCGGCACGGTCGTCGCCTCGATCAGCGTGTCGGGCCCGGCGTTCCGGTTCACGGACCAGCACATGGCCGAGCTCGTCGACGACCTGAAGGAAGCCGGCCTGCGGGTCAGCCGGCGGATGGGGTACACCCCCGCCTGACCCGCCCCCGCTCTTCTCGCATTGTCCGCGAACGCACCGGATGTGCCCGAGATCAGAGCACACAGGCCGCTGTCCCGGGTCGGACCGGTGACTTCGAGGGGAGGCGGGGACGACGCCGGGAGCGAGGCGGCTCAGGCGCGGAACGAGGCGATCATGGCCTGGATCTGCTGGTGCTCCTCGGACGCGACGTACTCCTCGGCCGCCGCGACGGTCGGGAAGTCGTGCGCGGAACTGAAGATGACCGTCCGGTAGGTGATGCCGTTGGACGCCACCACCCCCGTCTCGACCAGCCCCAGGCCGTACATGACGTGCGGCAGCATCGCGGTGGGCGGCGGCGTGTCCGCGTCGGTCAGCGACGTCATGAGCCGCACGTTGTCCTGCCAGCCGTTGACGTTGCGCAGCCGGGGCGAGGAGGTGAGGTCCATGGCCACGGAGCGCACCACGAACTCGCCGCTGCTGGACAGCGCCGCCTCGCCCGGGACGTCGCCCAGGTGGACCACTGCCGGCTGGGTGCAGTCGGGCCCGCACTCCGCGCCCCACGCCTGGAGGACCGTCAGGTAGCCGAGGGGTGCGCCGTCGGGGCCGACGACCGTGACCGTGCCGCCGACGCCCGAGAACTCCCCGTCCACCCGCCACGTGGCGGGCAGCTCGAAGGCGAAGGCCGCGTCGGCGGCCGTGCCCGAGTACGTCACGCGCTCCGCGGGAGCCGGTGAGCCCGTGGGGCCCGGGGTCGGTGTGGCGGTCGGGCTCTCCGTCGGCCCAGCCGTCGGCGTCCCGGTGGGGCCGGCGGTCGGGCTGGCGGTGGGGCCGGTCGTCGGGCTCCCGGTCGGATCGGCGGTCGGGCTCGCCGAGGCCGGCGACGGGGACTCCGTGGCCGGTCCCGAGCCGGTCGGGGACTCGGCCGCCGTGGCTGCCGGGGAACCGGTGGCGCCGGTGCCCTCCCCCGAGGGCTCCCCGCCGGTCGGGGCGGCACAGGAGGCCAGGAAGAGCAGGGCCGCGGCCGCGGCGCCCAGCGCCCGGGCCGAACCTGACGTGGTCGGTGACATGTGGATGGACCCCCGATCGCGGAGCACCAGCGCGCGGGCGTCCGCCCGGCCCGGCCCCGAGGACTGCAATCTACGCCGGTCGGTTCGCATCCGACAACGGTGGGCGACGGGCCGCGGGCGATCGTTGTGGAACTGCACAGCACTGGGCGCTGTCGGAGCGTCTGGGTACGCTCGGAGCACGGCCCCGCCCCGGGGCCGCACCGGGGGCAGGAGTGGGATCATGGACCTGAACGGCGCGAGGATCCTCGTGGTGGGGGCGACCGGCGTCCTCGGACAGCGGCTGTGCGAACGGCTGTGCGAGCGCACCACCGACATCGTGGTGACCGGCCGCTCCGCCGCGGACGCCGAGGAGCTGCGGCGCCGGCTCGGCCTGCGCGCGGCCCACGCCCTGGACCTCGTGGACCACGACGAGGCCGCGGCGGTGGTCCGCCGGGCGGCCGAGGAGCTCGGCGGTCTCGACGCCGTGGTGATCGCCACCGGCGTCGCCGCGTTCGGTCCGGCCGTCGACGAGGACGAGGCCGTCGTGGAGGAGCTGTTCGAGGTCAATGCCCTCGGGCCCATGGCCGTGCTCCGGGCGGCCCTGCCCCACGTCGCGGACGGCGGAGCGGTCGCGGTCCTCACCGGTGTGGTCGCGGAGCTGCCGCTGGCCGGCATGGCCGGCTACGCCGCCAGCAAGGCGGCCATGGCCTCGTGGCTGGGGTCGCTGCGGCGGGAGCTGCGCCGTCGTCGGATCGCGGTGGTGGACGCACGGCTGCCCCACATGGACACCGGGCTTGTGGACCGCGCCCTCACCGGCCTGCCGCCCCGGCTGCCGCCCGGGCACAACGTGGACGACGTCATCGCCGCGGTGGAGCTCGGTCTCGAGCGCGGCGTCCACGAGCTGCGGATCGACTGAACCGTCTGCGCTGCGCCCCCGGACCCGGCACGGGAACGGGACCGCCGGGTCAGCGCGGCATCCGCAGGACCGGCTTGACCACGGCACCGGACCGGCTGTCGGCGAGGGCCTGCTCGATCTCCTCGAACTCGTAGAAGCGCACCAGCTCGTCGAACGGGAACCGGCCCTGCCGGTGCAGGTCGATCAGGGCGGGGATGAACCTGCCGGTGCGGCTGCCGCCGCCCAGCACGCCCAGGATCCGCTTGCCCCACAGCGTGCGCAGGTGGTCCACGCTGAAGCGCGCCTGGGCGGGCGCCCCGCCGATGAGCAGGAGCGTGCCCAGCATGCCCACGCACTCCGCGGCCTGTTCCACGACCGGGACCACCCCGGTGCACTCGAAGGCGTAGTCGGCGGCTCCGCCGGTGATCCGGGCGACCTCCGCGACCACGTCCGTGTCGCGGGAGTTGATGACGTGGGTGGCTCCGTACCGGGTGGCCAGCTCGAGACGGGAGTCGTGCAGGTCCACGGCGATGACCGTGGTGGCGGCGGTGCAGCGCGCCGCCATGATCGCGGCGAGTCCCACGGCCCCGGCACCGAAGACCACCAGGGAGGAGCCCGGCTCCGGGCGGGCCTCGTTGAGCACCGCGCCGGCGCCGGTGCCCAGCCCGCAGGCCAGGGGACCGAGCAGCTCGAGCGGCACGTCGTCGGGTGCCTTCACCAGCGCGTCGGCGAGGACGATCGAGTGGGTCGCGAAGGAGGACTGGCCGAAGAAGTGCCCGGAGAGCTGCGAGCCGTCGGCCCGGGTGTACGCCGAGGTCCCGGCGTCCTCGCCCCGGAAGCGGCGGCCCGAGACCAGCGCCTCCCCGGTCCGGAGGCAGTACCGGGGCTGCCCGTCCAGGCAGTTGCGGCACGCCCCGCACGAGGGCCAGCCGATGACCACCCGGTCACCGGGCGCCACGGCGGTGACGCCCTCGCCGACCTGCTCCACGATCCCCGCGCCCTCGTGGCCCAGGATCCCGGGCAGCGGCAGCGGCATGTCGCCCTCGCGGGTGATGGCGTCGGTGTGGCAGACCCCGGTCGCGACGATGCGGACCAGGACCTCCCCCCGGCCCGGCTCGGCGAGCTCGACGTCCTCCAGCTCGAACGGGGCGTCGATCCCTTCGACGACGGCTGCGCGGATCTTCACGGTGTTCTCCTCGGCATCTCGGCACGCCGGACCCCGGCGCGTGGTGGCGGTCCCCTCCGCCCTCTGCTCCGCAGTCTAGGGCCGGCCCGCGGGCGGCCGTCCACCCGGTTCCGGGCCGTCACAGCCCCAGCCGCGGCCAGCCCTTCGTGTCCCGCAGGAGCTGCCGGTCGTGGGTGGTCAGCACCACCGCCGCGGCCGTGGCCGCGAGCGCCTCGGTGAGCTCGTCCACGAGGGCGATCGAGAGGTGGTTGGTCGGCTCGTCCAGCAGCAGCACGTGCGGGCGGGACGCCAGCACCACGGCGAGCTCGAGGCGTCGCCGCTGCCCGGCGGACAGCTCCGCCGCGGGGCGCTCACGGTCCCGCGCCGCCAGCAGGCCCAGGGCGGCCAGGGGCACCACCTCGTGCTCGGTCAGCCGGCCGGCGAGCACGAGCCGGACGAGCTCCTGCTCGTACACCGCCTGGGCCGAGCGCGCACCGTGCGGGAGCCCCTCCTGCCGCAGGTGGCCGATCCGCACCCCGGGTGCGGTGGTGCGCCGGCCCGTGCCGGGAGCCGACTCACCGGCGAGCACCTGCAGCAGGGTGGACTTGCCCGCCCCGTTGGGGCCCGTGACCACCAGCCGGTCCCCGGACTCCAGTGCCACGTCGACGGGCCGGAGCAGCCGACCGTGCACCGTGACGCCCTCGGCCCGCACCAGCTCGACGCCGGGCAGCACCGGCAGCTCCGGCACCGCGGGCACCAGCGGGGGCTCGGGGACGTCCACACGGTGCCGGTCGAGGTCCTCCTGCCGGCGGTGCACCGACCGGACGAGCCCCGGCGCCCGGGTGGCGCGGGTGTGCTTGCCGGTGCCCTTGTCCGGGCGCCATCCGTCGACCAGGCGGGAGCGCGCACGCTCGAGGTCGCCGGCCAGCCGGGCGTGCTCGGCCTGCTGCTCCCGGTGGTCGTGGACCCAGCGGGAGCGCTCGGCGGTCCGGCCGGCGCGCCAGCCCGCCACCCCGCCGCCGTACCACCGCGGGCGGCCGTCCCGGCTGGGGTCCAGGTCCAGGACGGTGTCGACGACCTGGCCCAGCAGCCGCCGGTCGTGGCTGACCAGGACCACGCCGCCGTGGAAGCCGCGCAGTGCCGCGCCCAGGTGGGTCAGCCCCGCCGCGTCGAGGTGGTTGGTGGGCTCGTCCAGCAGGAGGAGGTCGTGGACGGTCCCGAGCAGGCAGGCCAGGCGCACCCGGTAGCGCTGCCCCACCGAGAGGGTGCCGAGCACCCGGGAGCGGTCGGTCACGGCGTGCAGGGCCTGCAGGGCGAGGTCCACCCGCCGGTCGGCGTCCCAGGCGTCGAGGGCCTGGGCGACCGTGAGCGCCTGCGCGTACTCCTCCGCCGCGCCCGGCTCGTCCGTGGCGAGGGCGCGGGCCGCTGACTCGACCTGCGCCACCGCGGTGTGCTCGGCGGTGAGTTCGAGGTCCAGGAGGTCCCCCACCGTGCCGTCGGGCGGCACGGGCAGCTCCTGGTCGACCACGGCGAGCGTGCCGGTGCGGCGGACGGTGCCGGCGTCCGGGAGGAGGGCGCCGGAGAGCACCTCCAGCAACGAGGTCTTGCCGCGGCCGTTCTCCCCCACCACCCCGAGGCGGGTGGTGGGCGTGATCGTGAGGTCGAGGCCGTCGAGGACGGCGCGGGAACCGCGGACCAGGCGGATCCCGGTGGCGGTCAGCTGGGCGTGCTCGCCCGCGGGCACGGCGGGACGGTGGACGGGAACGGTGGACATGCTTCCTCCGGGGTGCGGAGCGGCGCACGGCGGACGGCCGGGGCTCCTGGCGAGGGGACGGGTGGGCAACGGAAAGATCCGCCGCGGCGGACGTGCTGCGCGGCGGGATCCGGGCCCGTCAGAGGAAGAAGTGGTGGAACATGGTGGCTCCAGGATAGCCCCGGACCGCAGGCCCCGCCGAGCCCGGTCCCGAGCCCCCACGTCTGCGCGGCCCACCTCGCCGAGTCCCCAGGTCTGCGCCGGATCCCCACGTTCAACCATGGGGATCCGACGCCGGCGTGGGGACTCGACGCACCGGGCGCACCAGGGGTGGGGATTCGGCACCTCGGGCGCACCAGGGGTGGGGACTCAGCGCACCGAACGGACCAGGGATGGGGGCTCGGCGCACCCGGCGCACCGAGGGTGGGGACTCGGCACACCGGGCGTGCCGGGGGCCGGGGCCAGGTCAGGGTGCCCGGCGCTCCCGCAGCACGCCGGCCATCAGGGCCGCGACGACCGCGAAGACGGGGACCACCACCAGTGCCGCCCGCAGCCCGACGGCGTCGGAGAGCACGCCGATGGCCGGGGACAGGCCGAGGAAGCTGATCCGCATCAGCCAGCTGACCAGGGCCAGACCGGTCCCGGTCCGCAGGCCGGGGATGTCGTCGGCGGCGTGGAAGGCCGCGGGCACGAGCGTCGCGCAGCCGAAGCCGGCCAGCGCGAAGCCCGCCACGGCCGCCGCCGGCACCGGGGCCAGGACCACGAGCAGCATCCCGGCCGCGCTC
Source organism: Kocuria rosea subsp. polaris (assembly GCF_001483755.1). Taxonomy (GTDB): domain Bacteria; phylum Actinomycetota; class Actinomycetes; order Actinomycetales; family Micrococcaceae; genus Kocuria; species Kocuria cellulosilytica. The sequence continues at coordinate 276,716 of NZ_LQBK01000004.1, read as the reverse complement.
AGCGCGGCACCGGCGCGGGCCACCGCGGCGCGCCCCCAGCGGTCGGTCATGGGGTCGCCGAGCATCCGGCCCACGAACTGCGCCGCCATGAGCGCCACGAGCCCGAGTCCCGCGGCGGCCAGAGGAGCGCCGAGCTCGGTGCTCAGGTACACCGCCGACCAGTTCTGCCCGGCGTCCTCGACCATGACCCCGGCCATCGCGATGACGGCCACGGGGAGAAGGCTGACGACGACGATGCGCCCCGCCGAGCGCTGCCCCGTCCCGCCGCGCCCGGGGTCCGGGTCCGGCCGGGAGCCGGCGGCGCCGGGGTCCGTCGTCGTCGTGCCGTCCGAGGGTGTGCCGTCCGCGCGCAGGTCGTCCGGCAGCGGGTCGTCCGGGCCGACCGTGCGAAGCCCCCGGCCCTCCGCCGGGCTCAGCGCGGAGCGCAGCGCCACGAGGGCGACCGCGCTCCACACGATCCCGCTCGCCGGCAGGTGCCATCCGAGGGGCACGCCGAGGGCGAGCGCCGCGGTGCCCATGAGCCCGCCGGCCACGGCGCCCAGGCTCCACAGGGCGTGCAGGGAGTTGATGATCGAGCGGCCGCGGGCGCGCTGGACCTCCATCCCCTGGGCGTTCTGGGCGGTGTCGACGTGGGCGTCCAGCGCCCCACCCAGGAACATCGCCGCGAGGAACACGCCCACGCCCAGCCCCGTGCCGGCGCCCAGGCCCGCCCCGGCCCCGGCGGCCGCGAGGCATCCGGAGAGCAGGACGGTGCCCAGCGCCGCCACCCGGCCGGAGCCGAAGCGGCGGATCGCCCGGGCGGGGAGGGCGCCCACCAGGATCGCTCCGAGCGGGAACGCCACGACCACGAGGCCGTAGAGGGTGTTGGAGAGCCCGAACGCGTCCTTGACCTCCGGCAGGCGCGGCAGCAGGTTGGCGTAGAGGGCGCCGTTGGTGAGGAAGAACGCGGACACCGCGATCCGGGCGCGCCGGACCCGTGCGGGATCGAGGGCGGTGGTGGGGACGCTCACGCCCACGACTCTAAGCCCGGTCCGCCCCGTCCCCGCGCCCGGCCCGCGGCATGCGGAGAGCCCGCGCCCCGTCCGGGGTGCCGGCGGACCGGCCGTGCCCGGCCCCTGCGCGCACCGGCAGGGGCACCCGCGGCACCGGATCCGGCACGTCCCGCAATCCATGTCCTCCCGCGGGCGGCCGCCGGCCCGGATGCGCTCTACCGTGGACCCATGAGCACCCCACCCATCATCAGCGCCCGCGGGCTGAGCAAGAGCTTCCGCGGGCCCGGCGGCCGGACCGTCCAGGCGGTGGTCGACCTGACCATGGACGTGGCACCGGGCACGCTGACCGCGTTCCTCGGTCCCAACGGCGCGGGCAAGTCGACCTCGCTGCGCATGCTCACCACGCTGCTGCGGCCCACGGGCGGCACCGCCACCGTGTGCGGCTTCGACGTCGCCCGGCAGCCGGCCGAGGTGCGCGCCCGGATCGGCTACATCGGGCAGAAGAACGGGGCCGGGCAGTACCAGCGGGTCCGCGACGAACTGCTCAGTCAGGGCGCCCTGTACGGGCTGGGCCGCGCGGAGACGCGGCGCCGCGTGGACGAGCTCGTGGAGGCCCTCGGCCTCGGCGACCTCGTCCGCCGGCCCACGATGAAGCTCTCCGGCGGCCAGCGCCGCCGCGTGGACATCGCCCTCGGCCTGATCCCCGGCCCGCAGCTGCTCTTCCTCGACGAGCCCACCACCGGGCTGGACCCGCAGTCCCGGGCCAACCTGTGGGAGCACATCCTCGGGCTGCGCCGGCGCTACGGGACCACACTGTTCCTCACCACCCACTACCTCGACGAGGCCGACCAGTTCGCCGAGCGGGTCATGGTCGTGGACCGGGGACGGATCATCGCCGACGACACCGCGTCCCGGCTCAAGACGGACCTGGCCGGGGACCGGATCGCCCTCACCCTGGACGCCGGCCCGGCGGCCGCCGTGGCTGCCGTCCGGCGCGCGGCCGCCGCAGCGGGGGCCGGCGGCGCCGAGCCGGAGGCGGCCCCCGCCGGGGAGGGCGCGCGCGTCGTCGTCGCGGTCGACCACGGCGAGCGCGTGCTGCCCGCCCTGCTGCGCGAGCTCGACCGGGACGGCCACACGGTGCGGACCGCCGAGCTCGACCGCCCGACCCTCGACGACGTCTTCCTCCGGCTCACCGGGCGGAGCCTGCGCGAGGAGCAGACGGACGACCCCGAGACCGATCCGGCCGCCGAGGCCCCGAGCGTGGGAGCACCCCGATGACGACCCTTCCGACCACCCGCGAGTCGTCCGGCGGGACCGCCGGCGGCACCGAACGGGCCCGCCCGGCGGGGATCCTGCACGACTCCGTGAGCGTCTTCGTCCGCGAGCTGCGGCCGGTGATCCGGGACCCCTTCAGCCTGGTCTTCTCGCTCATGCAGCCGCTGATGTTCCTCGCCTTCTTCGGCCCGCTCCTGGGCGGGATGACCGGGCTCCCCCTGGACCAGGCGTTCCAGTGGTTCGTGCCGGGCATCGTGGTGATGATCGCGCTGTTCGGCACCGCCATGACCGGCTCGAACCTGCTGTTCGAGATCCAGTCCGGGGCGCACGAGCGGATGCTCGTGGCCCCGGTGTCCCGCTCGGCGCTCATGGTGGGGCGCGCGTGCAAGGAGATGGTGCCGCTGGTGCTGCAGGCCCTGGTGATCTCCGGGGTCGCCGCGTTCTTCGGCTTCCGCCCGTCCCTGCCCGGCATGGCGGTGGGCCTGGCGATCCTCGCGGTCTTCGGGGTGGGGCTGGGGGCGCTGAGCTACGCCCTGGCCATCGTCTCCCGGAACCGGGACTGGATGTTCTGGACCGTGCAGCAGGGGCTGCTGTTCCCCCTCATGCTGCTGTCCGGGATGCTCCTGCCGCTCGAGGCCGGTCCGGGGTGGATGCAGGTGCTCTCGCGGTTCAACCCGCTCACCTACATGGTCGACGCGGAGCGGGCCCTGTTCAACGGCCAGTTCGGCGAGCCGGCCGTGGCCGCCGGCGCCCTCGCGGCGGTCCTGCTGGCCGCCCTGGGCCTGGCCGTGGGGATCCGCGCGATGCGCCACAGCATCTGAGGCCGCCTCTCAGAGCCACCGCTTCCACTTGAACACCCCGTAGAGGGCCACCCCCATGCCGAGCATGGCCAGCAGCGCGAGCGGGTAGCCCAGCGGCCACGCGAGCTCGGGCATGTGCTCGAAGTTCATCCCGTACACCGTGCCCACCAGGGTCGGGGCAAAGAGGATCGCGGCCCAGGAGGAGATCCGCTTCACCTCCTCGCTCTGCGCCAGGGCCGACTCGGTGAGCCGCTGCATCTCGTCGTTCTGCCGCTGCCCCACCAGGGTCGCGTGCACCGTGAGGGCGTTCTGCAGGAGCACGCGGAACGCGTCGGCGCGCTCCCCCACCCGGATGGCGTGGTCCTGCACGTCCCGCAGCCGCTGCTGCAGCTCGACGCCCAGTCCGTGCTTCTCCGCCCCGAGCTGCAGGGCCTCCAGCATGGCCACCAGCGGGTGGACGGCGCGCTGGAACTCGATGACCTCCCGGGAGAGCTCGTAGACCCGGCGGGAGACGTCCCGGTCCGCGCCGAAGATCTGGTCCTCGATCTCGTCGATGTCGTTCTCGAGACCGGCGACCACGGGGGCGTAGCCGTCGACCACCTCGTCGAGGATCCCGTACAGCACGGCCTGCGGGCCCGCGCCCAGCAGCTCCGGGGCGGCCTCCAGCCGGCGCCGGACCGCGGCCAGGTCGGGGGACTCGGCGTGGCGGACCGTCACCACGAAGTCGCGGCCCACGAACACGTGCAGCTCCCCGAACTCGACCTTCTCGACGTCGTCCAGGTACCGGGCCGGGCGCAGCACCACGAAGAGGGTGTCCCCGAAGCGCTCCAGCTTGGCGCGCTGGTGCCCCTTCAGGGCGTCCTCCACCGCGAGATCGTGCAGCCGGAACTCCGCGGCCACGGACTGCACCTCGGGCGGCTCGGGGCGGTAGAGGCCGATCCAGGCCATCCCGCCGTGCCCGCGCATCACCGCGTAGGTCTCGTCCAGGTCCTCCGGGGTCGACGCGCGCCGGCCCTCCACGTACACCACGTTGTCCACCAGCGGCACCGCGTGCCACCTCCCGTCCGGTCCGTCGTGCGTTCCGCCCCATCATGACAGGCCCCGCTGCCCGCCCGGCCCCTTCCCGCGCACGCTCACCTCCCGCACGTGCCCGCTTCGCCTCCTCGTGAACTCACCGGTTCCGCCCGGGACCAGAGCATCGATGCTCTGGTCCCGGGCGGAACCGGTGAGTTGGGCGCAGAGGTGGCCGGGCGGTGGTGCAGGCAGGCAGGCTGGCGGTCAGCCCTTCACCGCGCCGCCGGTCAGGCCCGAGACGATGTAGCGCTGCAGGAAGAGGAACAGCGCGACCACCGGGATCGCCGCCAGGATCGCCCCGGCCGTGAAGACGCCCCAGTTCTCCCCGAACTGCACGGAGACGAACTGGTACAGCCCCACGGCCAGCGTGTACTTGTCCGGGTCCTGCAGCACGATCTGGGCGAGCAGGAAGTCCGAGAAGGACGCGATGAAGGACAGCATCCCGACGACCACGAGGATGGGGGTCACCAGCGGCAGGATCATGGTCCAGTAGATCTGGGCGTGCGAGGCGCCGTCGATCTCCGCGGCTTCGTCCAGGTCCTTGGGGATGGTGTTGAAGAAGCCGTACATGAGGAACGTGTTCGCCCCCAGTGCCCCGCCCAGGTAGACGGCGACGAGGCCGAGCCGGGAGTTCAGGCCCAGGAAGGGATAGATCTCGGAGATCGCGAACAGCAGCAGGAAGATCGCCACGAAGGCCAGCAGCTGCGGGAACATCTGGATGATCAGCAGGGACATGAGCCCGCTCTTGCGGGACTTGAACCGGAAGCGGGAGAAGGCGTAGGCCGCCGCCGCGCCCATGAGCACGGTGCCCACGGCCGTGGTCACGGAGACGAACATCGAGTTGGCGAACCAGGTGAGGTACGGGTTCTGCGGGTCGTTGAGCAGGTTGGTGTAGTTGGCACCGGTTACGTCGGAGAAGAGCCGGTTGGATCCCAGGAGGGACCCGGAGGCCGACAGGGACGCCGAGAGGGCATAGACGAGCGGGAAGAGCGCAAAGACGCACGCGGTGATCGCGGCGAGGTGCTTCCATCCGCCGCGGGCGGAACGACGGCGCCGACGGGGCCGGGGAGCCCCGGTCGGGGCGTCCGGGGGCCGCAGCGTGTCGGTGGGCTGGACGGTGTTCGAGGTGCCGGTGGACGGAGCGGCCGTGGCCGCGGCCCACGGGGCGTCGTGGGCGCCATCGGAGCCGGGGCGGTCGCCCGGGGTGGGCGTGGTGGGAGTGGACATGTCAGCTGATCTCCTCGAGAGCCTTGCTGCGGCGGAACGTCAGTCCGGAGATGACGGCCACCATGATGAAGATGAGGATGGACAGGGCCGAGGCCAGGCCGTAGTCATTGGTGCCGCCGGCGAACGCGATCTTGTAGACGAACGAGATGAGGATGTCCGTGGCGCCCACCCCGGTGGTGGACTCCACGTCCTGGGGCCCGCCTCCGGTGAGAAGGTAGATCACGTTGAAGTTGTTGAAGTTCATGGCGAAGGACGCGATGAGCATCGGGCCGACCGCCACCATGAGCATGGGCAGGGTGATCGACCCGAACTGGCGGACCGGTCCGGCCCCGTCCATCTCGGAGGACTCGTAGATCTCGCTCGGGATCGACTGCAGGGCGCCGGTGGTCACGAGGAACATGTACGGGAAGCCCAGCCAGAGGTTGACCAGCAGCAGCGAGATCCTGGCCAGCCAGGGGTTGTCCAGCCAGGGAACTCCGGCGCCGCCCAGCAGGATCTCGTTGACGAAGCCGTAGTCGGTGTTGAGCAGACCTGCCCAGATCAGGATGGACAGGAACGCGGGGAAGGCGTACGGCAGGAAGATGATGGCCCGGTAGACGTTCCGGAACCTCAGCTTCTCGTCGTTGAACAGGATCGCCAGGAGCAGGCCCAGGAAGAAGGTCAGGGCCACCGAGAGGATGGCGAAAGCGAAGGTCCACAGGGTCACGGAGACGAACGGGCCGCCCAGGATCGCCGGGTCGAAGATCGCCGCGAAGTTGTCCAGTCCCACGAAGACCCGCCAGCCCGGCCGCAGGGCCTCGCCCTCGGGTCCGACGAAGGCGCCCTCCCCGTTGTTCGCGTACACGGTGCCGTCGTCGGCGACCATCGCGTCGGCCGCCTCGTCGTGGACGAGCGTGGACTCGTACACGTAGGCGGTCCGGCCGTCGTCGGTGCGCAGTGCGGCGTCGTCGGCCTCCTGTCCGCTCACGGGCACCCGGAGGTCGGTCAGCTCGTCGGCGGCCGCCACGACGCCGCCGTAGTCGAGCACCTCGTAGCCGGGCGCCTCGACGACGCGGCCGTCCGTGACCGTGGCGTCCTCGAGCGGGGCCAGCGGCTGATCGGCGGCGCCCACGAGCACCTGGTCGTCCTGCACGGTGGCCAGCGCAAGTCCGTCATCGCCCTCGAGGACCGTGACGGGGTACGCCTGGGAGCCCTCGACCCGCTGCTCGTAGGTGGTGGTGAGCTGGCTGATCGCCGCCGTCTTGGTGGCGTTGTGTCCGTCACCGTAGTTGGTGAACGCCGTGGCGGCGGTGTAGAGCACCACGAAGATCTGGAAGATCAGCAGGAAGATCAGCCCCGGGTAGAGGTACTTGGCGGGCAGGATCTTCCGGCCGGGCAGGAAGTAGACGAGGTCGGCCACGATCAGGGCCAACGCCAGGAAGGCCAGGATGCCCCAGCTGCCGGCGGCCCAGGCCGCGAGGATGCCGTAGAGGCCGAACGCGTTGATCAGCGCCATCAGGACCAGCTTGACCACGAAGCCCAGGCCGAATCCCCGGGAGTGCGAGTTGCGCAGGTCCAGGGGCGCGCCGAGCCCGGCACCGCCCCCCGCCTCGCCGGGGGCGGCGGTGGTGCCCCGTGCGGTGATGTGCGTGCTCATCAGATCTGTCCTTCGATGTTGTCGATCATGCGGTCCCACAGCTCCACGGGGTTTCCGCGGCCGTTGATGATGGCGTTCTCCGTGGTGCCCCAGAAGCTCCACACCGCGCCCATCTCGGGGATGGCCGGCATGGGCAGGCCGGTCTCGGCGATCTCGGCGTAGGCGGCGCGCAGCGGGTCGCCCTGCATGCGGTCGATCGCCACCTGGCTGGCCGGGGGCCGGCCCGTGCTCTCATACATGGCCGTCTGCGACTCCGGGCGGGTCAGGTAGTTGGCGGCGAAGTCCTGGGCCGCGACCGGGTTGGGGGCGTTGGCATTGACGAAGAACGCCTGGACGCCCACGAACGGGCGTGCTTCCTCGTCCCCGGCCGGCGGCACGGGCAGGACGCTCACGTCCATCCCGGCGGCCTCGACGTCGGTCAGCTCCCACGGCCCGCCCAGGTGGAAGGCGGACTCGCCGTTGAGGAAGGACTCCTTGGCGATGTCCGGGGTCATGGAGGTCTGCAGGTCCCCGGTCTGTCCGAGGTCCTGCAGGTAGCGGGCGAACTCGTGGCCGTCCTCGCCCCCCATGGTGAGGTTGCTGGTGTACTCCCCTTCCGCGGTGCGCTCGAAGACCTCGGCCCCGAAGGAGGTCTGCAGGGCGTAGAGGTGGTAGGGGTCGCCGGCCTCGGGCGACTGGCTCACCGTGAAGGGGTACTCGATCCCCCGCTCCTCCATGAGCCGGTGCCCGATCGCGCGCAGCTCGTCGAACGTGGCGGGGTCCTGGGCGGTGAGCTCGTTGTTGCGCAGCATCGCCACGTTCTCGATCGCGTACGGCACCCCGTAGCTCACCCCGTTGTAGACGACGGCCTCACGGGCGTTCTCGGTGAAATCCTCCGCCCGGTCTCCCATCTCCACGGGGGCCACCACCCCGTTGGCGGCGAGCTGGCCGAGGTTGTCGTGCGGGGAGACGATGATGTCCGGGGCCTGCCCCGTGGGGGACTGGGAGATGAAGTTGGAGATCGCCTGCGCGTTGATCTCCCGCTGGACGAACTCCACCTCCACCCCGGTGTCGGCGGTGAAGCTGTCAGCGACCTGCTCCAAGGCCGGGATCTCGTCCTCGCCCGCCTGGATCTTGATGCTGCCCGGTCCGCCGGCCAGGCCGGCCGTGGGTGCCGACGCGCAGCCGGCGAGCAGGATCGCGGCACCGACGGCTCCGGCCGCCCGGTGAGTCTGTTTCATGGTGGGATTCCTCATCATTGTCCGTAGTCAGTCGGCGGCGTGAGCGTGGGATCCGGAGTCAGTCGGGCAGGCGTCGGCCGGTGGCGGCGTCGAAGAGGTGCACGTGCTCCAGGTCCGGGGCGACCCAGATGGTGGTCCCGGCCCGCGGCGGAGTGCGGCCCTCGACCCGGACGATGAACTCGTGGGTGGCGGGGTCGTCGGCGGTCCCGGTGGTGGCGTCCACGGGCACGATCGTGTTGGCGGCGGTGACCGGGGCCAGGTGGCCGTAGACGAAGGCGTCCGCTCCCAGTTCCTCGACGACGTCGGCGACGATCGGCAGCCCGGTGCCCTCACTGGCCCGGTGCAGGTCCTCGGGGCGGATCCCCACTGACACCTGGGACCCGGTCACGGCCGACCGCTGGGCGCCTGTCAGCGGAATCCGCACCGTGCCCAACTGGGCCCCGGCCTCGGTGAGCGGCACCCGGAAGAGGTTCATCGCAGGCGACCCGATGAACCCGGCCACGAACTCCGTGGCCGGCCGGTCGTAAAGCCTGCGCGGGGTGTCGACCTGCATCAGCAGCCCGTCCTTGAGCACGGCCACCCGGTCGCCCATCGTCATCGCCTCGACCTGGTCGTGGGTCACGTAGACCGTGGTGACCCCCAGCCGGCGGGTCAGCGACGCGATCTGGGTGCGGGTCTGCACCCGCAGCTTCGCGTCCAGGTTCGACAGCGGCTCGTCCATCAGGAACACCTGCGGGGACCGGACGATGGCCCTCCCCATCGCCACCCGCTGGCGCTGCCCGCCGGACAGGGCCTTGGGCTTGCGGTCCAGGTAGTCGGTCAGATCCAGGATCTTGGCCGCGTCCTCGACGCGCCGGCGGCGCTCCTCGGCGGAGATCTTGGCGATCTTCAGGGCGAAGCCCATGTTCTCGGCCACGGTCATGTGCGGGTAGAGGGCGTAGTTCTGGAAGACCATGGCGATGTCGCGGTCCCGGGAGGGGACGTCGGTGACGTCGCGGTCGCCGATGTAGATGTTGCCGCCGGTGACCTCTTCGAGGCCGGCGAGCATCCGCAGGGTGGTGGACTTCCCGCACCCGGAGGGGCCCACCAGGACGAGGAACTCCCCGTCGGCGATGTCCAGGTTCAGGTCGGTGACCGAGGGGCGCTCGGCCCCGGGGTACTGACAGGTCACGTTGGCGTAGCGCACAGAGGACATGGTGGGTGATTCCTTTCAAGGTCCCGCGGCCGCTCCCGCGCCGGCGGAACCCGGAGAGGGAGAACGTGGCCGGAGCTCGGACGGTCCGGCCGGGAGGGCTATACACCGGGAGGTGAGTTGGCTCACTACTGTAAGTGCTATCACAAACACTGTCCATACCCCAGGAGAACCTAGGCGCTTTGGTCATCGCATGGTGATAGCGCTTCCAGTACGCGGCGATCCGACCTACGATGGAGCGCATGTCCACGACCTCCCCCGCGCTGCAGTCCCTGCGCCTCACACCCGTCCACGACCGCGACCAGGAGCCGAAGTGGTGGCGCTCCTCGGTGATCTACCAGGTGTATCCCCGCTCGTTCCGGGACCTCGACGGGGACGGCGTCGGCGACCTCGCCGGCATCACTGCCGAGCTGGGACAGCTGGCGGAGCTGGAAATCGACGCGATCTGGCTCTCCCCCTTCTACCCCTCCCCGCAGCGCGACGGCGGCTACGACGTGAGCGACTACTGCGACGTCGACCCCGCCTTCGGCACCCTCGCGGACTTCGACGCGCTGGTCTCGGCCGCGGACGCGCTGTCGATCCGGGTGATCATCGACCTGGTGCCCAACCACTGCTCGCAGGAGCATCTCCTGTTCCGGCAGGCCCTCGCGGCGGGTCCCGGCGCCCCGGAGCGCGACCTGTTCGTCTTCCGGGACGGCCGCGGCGCGTCCGGGCAGCTGCCCCCCAACAACTGGCAGTCCCACTTCGGGGGCCCGGCCTGGACCCGGGTGACCGAGCCCGACGGGCAGCCCGGCCAGTGGTACCTGCACCTGTTCGACTCGTCGCAGCCCGACTTCAACTGGGACAACGAGCTGGTCCGCCAGGAGTTCGAGCGCGTGCTGCGCTTCTGGCTCGACCGCGGCGTCGCCGGCTTCCGGGTGGACGTGGCGCACGCCCTCGTCAAGGCCGAGGGGCTCCCCGACTGGGGCGGGCGCGCCGACGGGGGGAGCGTCCCGGGCTACCCGTTCACGGACGCCCCGATGTTCGGGCAGCCGCAGATCCACGACATCTACCGGCGCTGGCGCGAGGTGCTCGCGGAGTACGACGGCGAGCGGATCCTCTGCGCCGAGGCAAGCGTGGACCCGCTGGACCGCCTGGCCGACTGGGTGCGTCCCGACCAGATGCACCAGGCCTTCAACTTCTCCTACCTCGCCGCCCCGTGGGACGCCGCAGAGCTGCGCCGGATCATCACCTCCTCCCTCGAAGCGTTCGACGCGGTCGGGGCACCGACCACCTGGGTGCTGTCCAACCACGACGTCGTGCGGCACGCGACCCGCCTGGCGCTGACGGCGGAGTCCCCGCGCCCGGGCGACGGCCGGGGGCCCGATGACGAGCAGCCGGACCACGTGCTGGGCACGCGGCGGGCGCGCGCCGCGTCCTTGCTCATGCTCGGCCTGCCGGGCGGCGTGTACCTGTACCAGGGGGAGGAGCTGGGCCTGCCGGACCACACAACCCTCCCGCACGACGTCCGCCAAGACCCGACCTACCACCGCACCGGCGGGGACCGGCTCGGCCGTGACGGCTGCCGCGTGCCGCTGCCCTGGACCAGCACCGGGGTCTCCCTGGGCTACAGCGACACGGACGAGGCCTGGCTCCCGCAGCCTCCGGGCTGGGCAGAGCTCTCGCGCGAGGCACAGCGCCACGACCCGGCATCCACGCTGTCCCTCTACCGCGCCGCGCTGGCGCTGCGGCGGGAGCACGGGCTCGGCTCGGGCTCGCTCGCGTGGGCGGAGGACCGCACCGGACCCGACTGCCTCGGCCTCGTCAACAACGGCGTCCTGGTGCTGCTGAACACGGGCTCCGCCCCGGTCGAGCTGCCGGACCTGCCGGTGCTGCTGCGCAGCGGGTCCCCGGTCTCCGCGCCGCATATCCTGGACCCGGAGGAGTGCGCATGGCTGCAGACGGAGGACCCCGGGACCACCGGACGATGAACCCACCCCGGCTCCAGGACGTCGCCGCCCGGGCGGGAGTCTCCACCGCGACCGTCTCCCGGGCGCTCAGCGGAAAGGGGCCCGTCTCGCCGCGCGCCCGGGCCCGGGTCCAGGAGGCGGCGCAGGAACTGGGCTTCGTCGTGTCCTACCACGCGTCGAGCCTGGCGAGCGGTCGGAGCCGCAATATCGGGGTGGTCCTCCCCCACGTCGACCGGTGGTACTTCTCCACCGTCCTCGAGGGCGTGGCCGCCGCACTCGTGGAGGCCGGGTACGACCTGACACTCTACAACTTCGAGGGGGACCGGTACCGGGAGACCGTGCTGACGGACTTCCTCCTGCGCAAGCGGCTGGACGCGGCCGTGGCGGTGTCCCTGCACCTGGACCCAGCCGACACGGAGCAGATGTTCTCCGCCGGTATCCCCCTCGTCGGGGTCGGGGGCCCGCTGGTAGGCGCGTCCACCGTCAGCATCGATGACCTCGACGTCGGGCGCCGCGCCACGCAGCACCTGATCGGACTGGGCCACCGGCGGATCGCACATCTCGGCGGGGCCGAGGAGGGCAGACGCTACTTCCCCATGTCCAGCGACCGCCGGGACGGCTGGGAACAGGCGATGGCGGGCGCCGGGCTGCCCGTTGACCCCGCGTGGTCGCTCATCGCGGACTACACCTTCACCGGCGCCTACCAGCAGGCCAAGAACCTCCTGGCGGACCCCTTCCACCGCCCGACGGCGGTCTTCGCCTCGTCCGACGAGATGGCGGCCGGCACGATCCTCGCGGCGCGGGACCTCGGTCTCACCGTGCCCGGCGATCTGTCCGTCATCGGCATCGACGCCCATCCCATCGGGGAGGCCTTCGGCCTGACGACTCTGGACCAGCACGCCCGGCAGCAGGGCACCCGTGCCGTCGAGCGGCTCCTCGAGCACCTGTCCGGAGGCTCCGACGAGCCGTCGAACGAGGTGCTCCCGGCCCACTTCGTCGTCCGGTCCTCCACCGGACCGGTCGCGGCCCCGCACGGCACCTGACCCACCCCTGACCCTGCCCCGCCCCGTCGGCGTCACCGCCCCGTGAACCCACCGGTTCCGCCCGAGAGCGGCACACCAGTGCCGTGGTCCCGGGCGGAACCGGTGGGTTCGGCGGAGGGGCCGGGGAGCGGCGCGTGCAGAGGCCGGTCAGGCCACCGTGAACGTGCGCTCGTGCCACCCGGAGGCACCGTCCGGGGCCGGCGGGGCCTGCTCGGCGGTCTGGACGGCCCCGTCCCGGTCGACGGCCCGCACCCGCGCCGTGTGCCGGCCGCCGGGGAGCTCGGTGCGCAGCACCCACTGCCGCCACGTGTCGTCGGAGGGCACCTCCCCGAGGTCGGCCTCCTGCCACGGTCCCCCGTCCACGCTGACCTGCACCGCGGCGATCCCCGTGTCCTGGGCCCACGCGGTGCCCGCGAGCACGACCTCCCCGGCGTCCACGCGGCCCCCGGCGCGCGGGACCTCGATCCGGGACGCCGTCTTGACGGGCCCGAGCGCCGACCACCCGCGCGGGGTCCAGTAGCCCTCGTCGCGGTCGAACCGCGTGACCTCCAGGTCCACCAGCCACTTGGTCGCGGAGACGTAGCCGTAGAGCCCGGACACCACCATGCGCACCGGGTAGCCGTGCTCGAACGGCAGCGGCTCCCCGTTCATGGTCACCGCCAGCAGGGAGTCGCGGCCCGGGTCCAGCAGCGCGTCGAGGGGCGTGCCGGCGGTGAACCCGTCCTCGGAGGTCGAGAGCACCATGTCCGCGTCCGCCTGCACCCCGGCTTCGGCGAGCAGCTCCCGGATCGGCACCCCCGTCCACACGGCGTTGCCCACGAGGTCCCCGCCCACGGTGTTGGACACGCAGGCCAGCGTCACCACGTGCTCGGCGAGCGGGCGCGCCACGAGGTCCTCGAAGCTCAGCTCGAGCTCGCGGTCCACCATGCCGTGGATCCGCAGCCGCCAGTCCGCCACGTCGATGCGGGGCACGCTCAGGGCGGTGTCGATGCGGTAGAAGTCGTCGGCGGGGGTGAGCCAGGGCTGCACGCCCTCGATGCCGAGGTCGGCGCCCGCCGGGATCGGGTCGCGCACCGCGGGCGGGGGGATCCGGAGCATCTCGCGCGCCGCGGGCACCCGCGCGGCCGCGGCGGAGGCCCAGCGGCCCGCGACGCCGGCGGCGGCGCCCAGCACGGCGGCGGCCGCGGAGGCCCGGACGAAGCCGCGGCGGTCGAGCCCCGCCCCGGGCCGGGGGGAGGGACCGGCCCGGCGGGTGAGCACCGTCAGGAACAGCGCCCCGGCCGCCGTGCCGACGACGACGGGGACCGTGTCCGCCACGGCCGGCCCCGCCCGCGTCAGCACCGCCAGCAGCCCGAGGAGACCCAGCACGCCGAGCAGCACCGTGCCCATCGGCGGGTTGGCGCGCTGGGCCGCCCCGATCCCCGCGCCGACCGCCACGAGTCCCGCGGCCATGACGAGGAGCAGCACGAGCTTGTCCGCGGTGCCGAAGAGGGCGATCGCCGCGTCCTTGACCGGGGCGGGGATCCCGTCCACGATCACCCCGCCCACCGCCGTGAGCGGCGCGCCGACGGGCCCGGTCACCCAGGCCAGGAGCTCGGCCAGGCCCACGGCGAGGGCGGTCGCGGCGACACCGGCGAGGATCCACGGGCCGAGGTCGGCGGGGGTCCGTCGTCGTCGCCCGGCGTCCGGGCGGTGCGCGGTGGAGGTCATGCGCGTCAGCGTGTCACGTGGCCCTGAGATCAGCCTGGGCGAGCGCGTCCCCGAACCGCTCGAGCGCCTCCTGGCCCACCACGTCCCCCGGCAGCAGGGGGACCTGCAGCAGCGGGACGTCCGGGAGGGCGCCGCGCAGGGTGGCGACGTGCACCTCCTCCAGCGCGCGGCGCTCGGCGAGGAAGTCCCCGGCGTCCGCCGGGGAGCGCTTGTTGATCACGAGGGCCCCCACGTGCACGCCGGCGCGGACCAGCTGCCCGTGCAGCTCGACGGTCTCGAGGACGGGCAGCCGCTCGGCCGCGAGGACGATGACGAAGCTGCAGCGCCCGGCGTCCACCAGCACCTCGCGCAGGGCCTCGAAGCGCTCGCGGCGGCGCAGCAGGATCCGCCGGATCTCGAGGTCGCGCTCCTCGCGCGGGTCCCGGGGCCGCTCGGTGCCCACGATGCTCTCGGCCGCGGCGTCCCGGTCCTCGAGGCCCCGCAGCGCGGCGCCGAACTTCTCCGCCCTGCCGCGGCGGCGCAGCAGCCCCTCGGTCCAGGCGGACATGATCTCGGGCAGGGCCATGAGCCGGGCGGTGTGCCCGGACGGTGCGGTGTCGAAGACGATGAGGTCGTAGTCGTGCAGGCCCGTGTCCACGAGCTCGGCGATCCGCTCGAGCACCGCCGACTCGTGGGTTCCCGGGGAGTCGCGGGCGAGCTCCATGTGCTTGTCGACCTCGCCGGCGAGGTGCTCGGGCATGAGCCGGCGGATCGTGGCGCCCACGGCGACGAGGTGGGCGTCGGTCGTGGCGACCGGGTCCACCTCGATGCCGTCGAGGAGGCCGCCCCCCGGCCCGGGGCCGTCCAGGTCCCGGGCGAGCGGGGTGATCCGGTCCCCGACCGGGCGCTCCCACAGGTGCCCGAGGTTGTGCGCCGGGTCGGTCGAGACGACCAGCACCCGGCGGCCGGCGCGGGCCTGGGCGAGGGCGGTGGCCGAGGCGACGGCGGTCTTGCCGACGCCGCCCTTGCCGCCGACGAACAGGACCCGGCGGGCGGCGGCGAGCTCTAGCAGCATGAGATGTGCTCCAGGGGCGATCGCTCCATGCCCATCCGCCGGTGCCAGTCGTGGAACCGGTCGTAGACCACGGGCAGCAGCTCCACGGTGTAGTAGCTGGCGGGATTGGGCACGCCCAGGGCCTCGGAGAGGACCAGCATCATGAACAGGTCCTCCTCGTCGCGCTGGGCGCGGGCGAAGGTGCGCCGGTAGGGCGCCACGTAGAACTCGTGCAGGCCCGCCCCGAGGCGGGCCTGCACGGTGCGCAGCCGGTCGAGGAGCGTCACCGGCTCACAGGGAGCGCTTCTCCCCGGCCGTGCTGGGCAGCGGCTCCTCGTCGAGCTCCGGCGGGTTCTTCCGGGCCGCGGTCATCGCCGACACGGACTCGACGATCACCCACAGGGCGGCGATCAGGATGATGACGTCGAGGACGAGCAGGAACCAGTTCTCGGCGGCCCAGAACTGTCCCAGCTGGACGACCAGCGCGTAGACCGACATCAGGAGCAGGAACACGAGGGGCACCAGCACGGGCAGCACCGGGCGGCCCTTGCGCAGCAGGATCACCGCGATCATCGACAGCGTCAGGCCGGCCAGCAACTGGTTCGAGGTGCCGAACAGCGGCCAGATGAGCATGCCGCCGGAGCCGTCCGCGCCGGCGCTGAAGGTCAGCCCCATGGCCACCGCGAGCACGATGAGCGTGGCGATCGCCTTGCCGATGTTGACGCCCATGATGTGTCCGGCCTCCTGCACCACGAAGCGCTGCAGGCGGATGCCGGTGTCCATGGTCGTGGCCGCGAAGAGCACTGCCATGGTCGCGAGGATGGTCGCGCTCAGCGACGGGGGGATGCCCAGCCCGGAGTTGACCACCGAGGCGCCGCCCTGGACGAACGCGCCCACGCCGCCCTGGCCGAACGCGCTGTACACGGCCTCCCAGTCGGCGAGGGTGCGGAAGCCGGCGGTCGTGGCGATGATCGCGCCGAGCGCGAGCAGGCCCTCGCCGACCGCGCCGAAGTAGCCGACGAAGCGGGCGTCGGTCTCCTTGTCCAGCTGCTTGGAGGACGTCCCCGAGGCCACGATCCCGTGGAACCCGGAGATCGCACCGCACGCGATGGTCACGAACAGCAGCGGCACGAGGCTCGGCGTGCCCTCGGGCACGGAGTCGTTGAACGCGGGGGCCACCACGGTCGGGGCGGAGATCAGGACCGCGCCGTAGAGGATGCCCAGGGCGATGAACAGCTGCAGGCCGTTGATGTAGTCGCGCGGTTGCAGCAGCATCCACACGGGGAGCACGGACGCGATGCCCGCGTAGACGAAGAGCACCACGATCCAGAACGCGTTGGCCGGCAGGCCCAGGACCGTCTCCGGCAGGACCACCGGGAAGCGGTCGCCCAGCAGGATGAGGGCGTAGAGGGCCACGACGCCGACGACGGAGACGACGGCGAGGTTCCACTTGTAGCGGTAGACCGCCTGGCCGATCAGCAGCGCGACGACGATGGCGCCCCACGTGGGGATGACCGAGGTGGGCGTGCCGACCAGCAGGTTGGAGATCACCACGGCGAACGCGGCGTTGACCATGAGCAGCACGAGGAAGATCACGACCAGGAAGAGGTTCCGGCCGCGGTGGCCGATGTACTTCCCGGACAGCGATCCGATGGACCGCCCCTGGTGCCGGTTGGACGCCCACAGGGCGCCGAGGTCGTGGACGCCGGCGAAGAAGACGGTGCCGAGAGTCACCCAGAGGAACGCCGGGAGCCAGCCCCAGATGACCGCGATGGCGGGTCCCACGATGGGGGCCGCGCCGGCCACGGAGGTGAAGTGGTGGCCCCACAGCACGTACTTGTTGGTGGGCACGTAGTCCACACCGTCCCCCATCTCGTGGGCGGGGGTGACGAAGGAGTCCTGGAGCTTGTAGATCCGGCGGGCCACGAACTTCGAGTACAGGACGTACCCGAGGATCATCATGGCGACGCCGACCACGGCGAGGACGATGGAGTTCATGCTGCTCCGATCTCTGCGGAAGTGGCGGTGGTGGTCGCTGGGTCACCATGCTACCGCCGGGTGACTGCCGTCACGACGGGCACCGGGCACGTGCCCCGGCCCCCGCGCAGAGCGCAGCGCGCAGTGGGGACGGAGCCGGTTACGTGCCCGCGGGCGTCATGATCGCGAAGGACTCCCGGTCCGGGCCGGCCACGACCGCGAGCCGCCCGTAGGCGAAGTCGAACGGGTTCTCCACGACCGATCCCCCGGCCTCGCGCACGCGCTGGACGGCGGCGTCGACGTCGTCCACCTGGAAGCAGACCGACCAGACCGCGGGGGCGTTCTCGGCCCCGGGGTCGGTCCCGCCGATCCCGCCGGCCGGGCGCTCCCCGTGCGGCACCGTGAACGTGGCGTAGGAGACGCCCTCCTCGCCGATGTCCTCGTAGTGGTAGCCGAAGACGTGGGCGTAGAAGTCGCGGGCGGTGTGGTGGTCGGGGGTCATGAGGTCGCACCAGGCGACGCTGCCGGGCACGTCGACCAGCGCGAACCCGATGTGCTCCCCGGCCTGCCACATCCCGAAGGCCGCCCCGGTGGGGTCCTGCCAGACGCCCATCCAGCCGAACCGGCCCACCTCCACCGGCTCCATCAGCTGCGTGCCGCCGGCCGCGTGCACCCGCTCGGCGCAGACGTCGAGGCGCTCCGTGGCGAGGTAGACCTGCCACACGTGCGGCACGCCCTCCAGGTCCGGGGCCGCTGGGGAGAGCCCGGCCACGGGGGCGCCGCCGACCAGGGCGTTGCGGTATCCGCCGTGCTCCGGCCGCGGCTCGCTGTACTCCCACCCGAGCACTGTCCGGTAGAACTCCTGCGTGCGGCCGGGATCGGACACGGTGAGATCCGCCCAGCAGGGCGTCCCGGCGGGCCACGGTTCGGTGCGCTGTGTCATGACGGGCTCCTTCCGACACGGCCAGCGTACGCCGCGCCTCCCCGCCCCGCAGGACCGGCCCGGGGGATCGTCACCCACCTGTGCCCCCTGCTCCCTCCCTTCCGCTCCTCCCTTCCGCGAGATTGCGGCTGTCGGCCACCGCGCGGGGTTGCGCAGCCGTCAGCCGCAACCTCGGCGTCCCGGCGGGCGCTCCGAGGGATGCTCCAGGGGGTGCTCCGGGGGGCGGGGAGGGGTTCCGGAGATCCACCGGCCCCGGCGCATCACGGCGGCCGGCCGCAGGTCCTCCCCCACGACCAGGAGGTCCGCCAGCGCGCCCGTCGTCAAGCTCCCGGCCTCACCCGCCAGGCCGAGGACCCGGGCGGGGACCACGGTGGCCGAGCGCAGCGCGTCCCCGAGAGGAACGCCCGCCGCGACCGTCCGGCGCAGGACCTCCAGCATCGTGGCCGTGCCACCGGCGATCGATCCGTTGGAGACCAGCGAGGCCACTCCGTCCTCCACCCGGACCTCCGCCGCGCCGAGCGTGTAGGTGCCGTCCGTCAGCCCGGTCGCGGCCATCCCGTCGGTGACCAGCGCGATGCTGTCCGCCCCCGCCAGCTCGAACACCCACTGCACGATGCCGGGATCCAGGTGGGTGCCGTCCGCGATGAGCTCGACGACGGCCCGGCCCTGCGCCGCGGCGCGCAGGCAGGCCGGCACCGGCCCGGGCGAGCGGTGGTGGATCGCGGGCATGGCGTTGAACAGGTGCGTCACCGTGGGCAGCCGGGGAGCACCGTCCACGGCGGCGTCGCGGAGCATCTCCTGCACCCGGCGCAGCGCGGTGTCGACCGTCGTGGTGTCCGCGTCGGTGTGCCCCAGCGAGGGGACCACGCCGTGGGCGACGAGCAGCTCGGCCAGCTCCTGCGCGCCGGGCAGCTCCGGGGCGAAGGTCATGGTCCGGAGCGTCCCCGCCGCGGCGGCGATGAGCTCGGACGCCAGCCCGAGGTCCGGCTCCCGCATCTCCGCGGGATCCTGTGCCCCGCACCGTGCCGTGGACAGGAACGGGCCCTCGAGGTGGATCCCGGCGACCAGCCCGTCCTCGGTGAGCGCCGCCAGCAGCGGCTCGGCGGCCAGCATGTCCGCCCGCGAGGCGGTGACCAGGCTGGCCACGAGCGTCGTCGTGCCCTGTCGGTGGAAGGCGTCGAGGGTGGCCCGGACCGGTCCCTCCGCCGAGGAGGAGAAGTCCGCGCCGAAGCCGCCGTGGCAGTGCACGTCCACGAGCCCCGGCAGGATCATCTGGCCGGGGCCCAGGACGAGGTGCTCCCCCGGGTCGCCGCCGGGATGCCCGGACCGGGGCCCGGCGTGGAGGACGCGGTCGCCCTCGACGACCACCAGGCCGTCCCGGTGCTCGGCGTACCCGGTGTGCACGCGGCCGGAGAGCACCGTCCTGCGCGGGGAGTCCTCGGAGACCAAGGGTCTCACCTCCTGACTGGTCGTGCGGGGCGTCGGACCGGTCCGGGACTACCGGACCAGCCCGTTCGGGGACCGCGGGATCTCGAGGTCGGCGACGATCGGCAGGTGGTCCGACGCCGACGTGCGCACCACGTGCGCCTCCTGCGGCCGCACGCCCTCGGACACCAGCACGTAGTCGATGCGCAGGCTCGCGTCCAGGACCGGGGCGCCGTCCGGGGCGAAGGTGTGGGCGTCGTCCTGGCCCAGGGCCGCGAAGGTGTCCGTGAACACCGAGAGGAGACCCTGCAGCTCCGGAGCGCCGGGTTCGGCGTTGAGGTCCCCGACGACCACTGCCGGGCGCCGGCTCTCACCGGTGATCTCCACGATCTCCCGGGCCTGCAGCTCGCGCTGCTCGGCGCGCTGGTGGTCGAGGTGGGTGCTGTAGAACCCCACGTGGTGACCCTTCACGTTGATCACCGCCTCCAGCAGGCCGCGCTGCTCGGTGGGCCGCTCCGGGTACTCGATGCTGGTCAGCAGGTGGTTCTCGGAGTCGATGATCGGGTGCTCGCTGAGGATCGCGTTGCCGTACCGGCTGTTCTCCGTCCGGCCCTCGGCGGGCGCCACGTCCAGGTTCGCGCCGTACACGTAGTGCATCCCCAGGAGCTCCGCGAGACGGGCGGCCTGGTCCTCGAAGTCGCTGCGCGAGGACCAGGCGTCGTCGACCTCCTGCAGGCCGATCACCTCCGCCCCCGACGCCTCGATCACCGCGGCGGTGCGCTCGAGGTCCAGCACGTCGTTCCCGTCCGCGCCGTGGTGGATGTTGAAGGACATGACGCGGAGGTCGGTGGTGCGCTCCGGGGCCGCCGCGACGGGGGCCGCGGCGAGCACGCCGGTGGTCACGAGCAGGGCGGCCGCGGAGGCGGCGACCATCAGGGTCTTTTTCACGAGGTGCTCCTGGGGGTGGGGATGGGTGGTAGGTCGTGGACGGGGAAGAGCCGGCCGTCCGTCAGCAGGTCCGTCAGCGGCACGGGGCTCGCGATCTCACCGATGAAGCGGCCGTCCACGCTGTTCTGGAAGCCGAACACGACCCACTGGCCGTCGCGCCTGCGGAACAGCTGGGCGGCGTAGACGCCGGGCACGAAGAAGCTGGCGCTCCGCTCGAGCTCCCACGGGCCGAGCCGGCCGGCCCCGGGGGCGATCCAGGTGCCGGTGCTCGCCGCCGAGAACGGGATGCCGGGGGCCAGCCGCGGGAGGCAGGAGAAGATCAGCACCCCGGCGCCGTCCACGACCTGCGCCTGGACGACCTCCATCTCCCCGAAGCCGGCCGGCGCGGTCAGCGGGGGCCGGACGGTCCAGTGCTCCAGGTCGTCGCTCACGGCGTGGCCGACCACGCCGCGGGCGGCCGGATCCCCGGCGGCGGCGCGCGCGGTGACGAGCATCTGCCACTGCCGGGAGTCGTCGTCGTAGAAGACGAAGGGGTCCCGCCACGCCTCGTCGGCCCAGGTGCCCTCCCCCAGCTTCTCGTACCAGCGGGGATCGGCCTCGAGCGGGCCCGCGCCCGTGCGCTCCCAGCTGATCAGGTCGTCCGAGACGGCCGAGCCGATGCGCTGCCGCAGACCGTCCTCGGCGCGGCTGATGCCGGTGTAGAAGAGGTGCCACCGGCCGTCGTGGCCCTGCACGGTGCTGCCCGTCCAGGTCGCCATGTCGTCCCAGGACGGTTCGTCGCCGGCCACGAGGGCGTCCGGCAGCAGGGTCCAGGTCTCCAGGTCGGACGAGACGGCGTGCCCGATCGAGGCCCGGCGGTGGCGCTTGTCGGGGTCCCGCAGGGCGCGGCTGGCCCGCAGGAAGAACAGGTGGTAGTCCTGTCCGTCGTCGGCCAGCCAGCTGTCCCAGACCCAGGAGTCCGCGAGGCGGAACGTCATCGCTGCTCCCGGGGCGGCCGGTGCCCGGCCTCGGCCACGAACCGGTAGTAGTCGGTCAGGGCGAGCCGCCCCGCCGCCGCCTCGTCCACCACGACGGTGACCGACCGGTGGAACTGCAGGACGGATCCCGGGCACATCGCGGAGACGGGCCCCTCCACGGCGGCCGCGACGGCGGTGGCCTTGCGCTCGCCCTGGGCGACCAGGAGCACGCGTCGGGCGTCGAGGATCGTGCCCAGTCCCTGGGTGACGCAGTGGGTGGGGACGTCGTCGGGCGTCTCGAAGAACCGCGCGTTGTCGGCGCGCGTCCTCGCGGCCAGCGCCTTGACCCGCGTGCGGGAGGACAGCGAGGACCCGGGCTCGTTGAAGCCGATGTGGCCGTTGGCACCGATCCCGAGGATCTGGAGGTCGATGCCGCCGGCTCCGGCGACGTCCTCCTCGTAGTCGTGGCAGGCCGCCTCGAGATCCTCCCGGGAGCCGTCCGGCACGCGCACCCGCGAGGGCGGCAGGCCGAGGGGCCGGGCCAGCTCGCGCTCCAGGACGGCGGCGTAGCCGGCCGGGTGGCCGGCGGGCAGCCCGACGTACTCGTCGAGGGCGAAGCAGCTGAGCCGCGTGAGGTCCAGCAGGCCGTGGGCCTGCCGGCGGGCGAGCTCCCGGTACGTGCCCAGGGGCGAGGAGCCCGTGGCCACGCCCAGCACGGTGTCCTGCCGGCGCGAGACCTGGTCGCCGACGACGTCGGCCGCGCGCGCGGCGACGTCGTCGGCCGTGGGCAGGACGAGCACTTCCATGGGGTCCTTCCGGACGGTCGGTGGAACGGGACAGCGCCGGGCGGGCGGGGTCAGCCCTTGACGGCCGAGCTCGCCACGCCCTCGATGAACCAGCGCTGGAAGACGAGGAACACGACGACCACGGGCACGACCAGCAGCACCCCGAAGGCCATGACCTCTCCCCACGCCGGGGGGAGCTGGCCCGCGAAGACGCTGATCTGGAGGGGCAGGGGGCGCAGGTTCGGCTCGGAGATCATCAGGACCGGCCACAGGAACGCGCCCCACTGCGTCAGGAAGGTCAGCACCGCCACCGACGCGTAGACGGGTTTGCTCATGGGCGCGATGATCTGCCAGAACACCCGCAGCGGTCCGGCGCCGTCCATCCGGGCGGCCTCGTCGATGCTGCGGGGGATGCCGGAGAAGAACGAGTAGAAGAGGAAGATCGACAGGGCGTTGCCGATGAAGGGCGCGATCTGGATCCACAGCGTGTTCCGGGCGTCGTTGTAGAGGTAGAACATGGGTACGGCCACAGCCTCGAACGGGACGATGAGCAGCAGCAGGATCCCCAGGAGCACCAGCTCCTTGCCGCGCCAGCGCAGCCGGGACAGGGCGAAGGCCGCCATCGAGTTCACGATCAGCCCCAGCCCCACCACGGAGACGGTGACGGTGACGGACACGAAGAAGAACCGCCACAGGTGGCCGGTGCTGTCCGAGGACAGGCTCGAGGCCACCCCGGTGTAGTTGTGCAGGCCCCACCCGCGCGGATCGAAGACCTCGAAGCCGGCGAGCGTGCGGGAGGCGGGGGCCAGGGAGGCGGCCGCCATATAGGCGACCGGGGCGAAGAACAGGATGCTCGTGACGACGAGCACCGCGTAGCGGGGGGCGTCCGTCCTGCGCCGGCGGCGGTCGGTGGGGGCGGCGGAACCGTTCTGCGTCATGTCAGTCCTCCCGTTCGCGGGTGGCGCGGCGCTGGATGAGGGACAGGACCACCACGATCACGAAGAACACCACGGAGATGGCGCTCGCGCGCCCGATGTTGTTCTCGTCGAAGGCGGACGTCACGGCCTCGAACATCACGGTGCGGGTGGCGTCCTCGTTGAGCCCTCCGCCGGAGCGCGCCAGGACGTAGATCTGGTCGAACACGCGCAGCGACAGGATCATCGTGTACAGGGCCACGAAGACGAGGGTGGTGTTGATCCCCGGCAGGGTGACGTGCACGAAGCGCTGCCACGCGTTGGCCCGGTCCAGGCGGGCCGCCTCGTAGAGGTCGCCGGGCACCTGCTGCAGGGCCGCCAGCAGGATGACCATCTGGAAGCCGACGCCCTGCCAGATCGACAGGACGATGACCGAGGCCAGCGCCGTGAGCTCGGAGCCCAGCCAGTCCTGGGCCCCGAAGCTCCCGCCCGAGAAGAAGCCGAGCAGGGAGTTGAGCAGTCCGTCGTCCCCGCGGGCGAGGATCAGCCGCCAGATGAGGGCCACCAGGGCGATGGGGAAGACGACGGGGAGGAAGTAGACGGACCGGAAGATCCCGATCCCCGGGATGCTCTTCTGCACCAGCATGGCCAGCGCGAGCGCGAGGGCGGTCTGCACCGGGACCACCACGGCCGCGAAGACCAGGTTGTGGAGCAGCGCGCTGAGGAAGCGGCTCGACACGTCCGGGTCGGTGAAGATCCGGGCGTACTGGGTGATCCCCATGAAGGTGGGGTCGCGCGGGTCGCCGAGCCGGACGTTGTAGAAGGAGAAGCCGACGGCCGCGAAGAACGGGACCGCGACGAACAGCACGAGCAGCAGCACGGCGGGGGCCGCCATGAGGGGCCCGGCGAGGCTGTCCCGCCGGAGCCCTCTCCGGGGCGGCGCCTCGGGCACGTCCTCCGGGGCGGACGCGGGGGCCGCGAGGCCCGGGGTGGTGGTCATGGTGCACTCCTCGCCGGTGCGCGGCGGGACCGCTGGTCGGTCCCGCCGTGCCCGTCACTCGTCCTGGTAGCCGTTGTTGTCCTCGAAGTCGGCGTCGATGGCCCGCGCCGCGGTGTCGAGCTCGGCCTGCGGGTCCGCCCCGCCCCAGATCGCCGCGAGGGCGCTGCCGTAGGAGCTCGTGACCGTGGGGTAGCCCGGGGTGATGGGCCGTGCCACCGCGATGCACTCCTGCGTGACGTCCTCCGAGCCGCAGGCGGAGGCCAGGTTGGTCGCGAACAGCTCCAGCGGGCCTCCCTCGCCGTAGAGCTCGCTGCCCTCGAGCGCGCTCGTGGTGCCGGGCACCGCCGCGTTGGCCTCGACCATCCGGGCGATGCTCTCGTCGGAGTGCAGGAAGTCGAGGAAGGCGCCGGCCGCGGCCTCGTCCCCTCCGGCCGCCGGCGTCACGCCCCACTGCCAGGAGCCGTGCCCCGCCTTGGTGCCGTTGCCGAGATCGGGCAGGGGCATGAGCACCAGGTCCTCGCCGAGGGCCTCGCTGAACGTGGGGTACATCCAGTTGCCGGTCCAGGTCAGGGCGATGTCGCCGTCGGGAAAGGCGGTGCCGCTGGTGTTCGGGTCCGTGTGCTCCTTCCACGAGGCCCACTCCTCGAGCGCCTCGACGTTCTCGGCGCTGTTGAGCACCCCCTCCGCCGAGCCGTCCCGGAGGAGCGTGCCGCCGTTGGACCACAGGACCGGGGTGGTGGTGAAGGTGCCCCACTCGGCGGCGAAGCCGTTGGCCTCGCCCAGGTCGATCGCGTTGCCCGACGGGCTGACCTCCGCCAGCTTCTGCAGGTTCTGCTCGAACTCCTCCGCCGTCCACGCCTCCTCGGCGGTGGCCGGGGCCTCCACCCCGGCGGCGTCGAGGAGCTGCTGGTTGCCCCACAGGCCCAGACCGACGTCGAACATGCCGACGGCGTAGGTCTGGTCCCGGTACGTGCCGCTCTCCCGCACGCCCTCGATCCGGTTGTCGAGGGTCTCCTGCGACACCACGTCGTCGAGGGGCACGAGCTTGCGGTCGTAGACGAAGGACGCCATCGTCGGGGCGTCCATCTCCATCACGTCGGGCAGGTCCTCCGCGGCGGTCGCCTGGACGGTGCTGGTGTAGTCGGCCTCCGGGATGAGGGTCAGCTCGACGCTGACGTCCTCCTGCGAGTCGTTGTACTCGGCGACGAGGGCCTCGAGCGCCTCGGCCTCGGCCGCCTGGCCGCTGTGCGCCCAGACCTCCACGACGCCGTCGCCCTCCGCGCTCGCGCTCTCCCCGCCGCCGCAGGCGGACAGCAGCACGGCCGTCGACAGGCCGGCTCCCAGCACCGCGGCCCGGGACCGGCGCCTCGTTCGTGCACTCATGAGCAGTTCCCCTTCTCTCCGCCGCAGTGTTCGCGATCGTCACTGCCTTCGTTGCCCCCAGCTTGGACTAGACCAATTTGTGTGTCAATGGTCACAGCCGGGCGGACGGGCCCCGGCGGCCCGGACGGGGCGGCCGATATGCTGGACCGATGAGCGCGGAGCCGCGGAACGTCCCGAAGTACTACCTGCTCAAGGAACAGCTCCGGGCGCTCGTGCGGGACGCCGCCCCCGGCACGCTCATCCCCACGGAGCGCGCGCTCGCCGAGCAGTACTCCACCTCCCGCACCACCGTCCGCCAGGCCATCGGCGAGCTCGTGGCGGAAGGAGTGCTCGGACGCGCCCAGGGCCGGGGCACCTTCGTGGCCCCGCCGCGGTTCACCTACGTCCGCCAGCTCACCTCGTTCAGCGACGACGCCGCCGCCCAGGGCCTCACGAGCTCCTCCACCGTCCTCGACGTGGGCCGCACGGCCGCCGACGACGACACCGCGGCGCGGCTGCGCGTGCCCGCCGGGGCCGAGCTCGCGCGGGTGGAGCGGATCCGGCTCATCAACGGCGAGCCGCTGGCCCACGAGGTCGCCCTGCTCACCGGACCGCTGTCCGACCTCGCGGAGCACCTGGATCGGACCGGGTCCCTGTACACAGCGCTGCGGGAGGACTACGGCATCGACATCGTCGCGGCGGAGGACACCGTGGAGACCCGGCTCGCCGGCCCGGAGGACGTCCGGCTCCTGGGCATCGAGATGGGGGCGCCCCTGCTGCTGATTTACCGGCTCGGGTTCACGTCGGACGACTCGCCCGTGGAGTGGACCCGGTCGGTGTTCCGCGGGGACCGGTTCCGCTTCCTGGCCCGCATGAAGGGCCCGCAGCCCTGACCCGCGGGCCCAGCCCTGACCCGCGGGCCCCCAGCCCTGGTCCGCGAGGTTGCGGCCGTCGGCCACCGCGCGCGGCTGCGTAGCCGTCAGCCGCAATCTCGGCGTCCTGGGCGGGGAGCCGGGCGGGGGGTCCGGGCGGCAGAATGGGGGCAGACCACCTTTCCTCGACCGAACCGGAGGCCCCGATGACCACGCTGCACGACTTCACCGCCAGGACCCTCGACGGGCGCGAGCAGCCGCTGTCCGAGTACGCCGGGAAGGTGGTGCTCGTGGTCAACACCGCGAGCGAGTGCGGGTTCACGCCGCAGTACGAGGGGCTCGAGCAGCTGTGGCGGGACTTCCGGCAGGACGGTCTCGTGGTCCTGGGCTTCCCCTGCGACCAGTTCGGGGGCCAGGAGCCGGGCACGGAGGAGGAGATCGCCGAGTTCTGCAGCCGCAACTACGGGGTCACGTTCCCGATGTTCGAGAAGGTCGACGTCAACGGCCCCGGCGCCCACCCGCTCTGGTCGTGGCTGCGCGAGGAGAAGGGCGGGATCATGGGCGACGCCGTCAAGTGGAACTTCACCAAGTTCCTCGTGGGCCGGGACGGGCGGGTGATCCGCCGCTTCGCCCCGAAGACCGCCCCGGCGCAGCTCGCCGGCAGCATCGAGTCCGCGCTGGCCCACGGGGAAGCGCCCGCCGGGGCGAGCTGAGCCGGGCCGGGGGCGTGCCGGGGACGGCTCAGCCGCGCGCCATCTCCCGCAGCACGTCCGCGAGGGCGGACAGTCCGCGCTCCAGCTCCCGGTCGGTGATCACCAGCGGCGGGCTCAGCCGGATGGTGGAGCCGTGGGTGTCCTTCGCGAGAACCCCGTGGGCCGCCAGCCGCTCGCAGCACTCCCGGCCGGTGCCGAGCCGCGGATCGATGTCGATCCCGGCCCACAGCCCGCGCCCGCGCACCTCGGACAGGCCCAGCGGCACCAGTTCCGCCAGGCCGGCGTGCAGCTTCTCCCCCATGGCCCGGGCCCGCTCCTGGGGCTCCCCGGTGGCGAGGAGGGCGACGACGGCGCGGCCGACGGCGCCGGCCAGCGGATTCCCGCCGAACGTGCTGCCGTGCTGGCCGGGCCGCAGCACCGAGAGGACGTCCGCGCGGCCCACCACCGCGGACACCGGCAGGACGCCCCCGCCCAGGGCCTTGCCCAGCAGGTAGAGGTCCGCCTCGACGTCCTCGTGCTCGCACGCCAGCGTCCGGCCGGTGCGGCCCAGGCCGGACTGGATCTCGTCCGCGACGAGCAGGACGCCGCGCTCGGCCGTGCACCGCCGCACGCCCTGCAGGTACCCCGGAGGCGGCACGATCACGCCGGCCTCGCCCTGGATGGGCTCCAGCAGCACCGCCACCGTGTCCTCG
This sequence comes from Kocuria rosea subsp. polaris, assembly GCF_001483755.1. Taxonomy (GTDB): domain Bacteria; phylum Actinomycetota; class Actinomycetes; order Actinomycetales; family Micrococcaceae; genus Kocuria; species Kocuria cellulosilytica. Next base: position 248,978 of record NZ_LQBK01000004.1, on the reverse strand, counting down.
GTGACGGCCGCCTCGAGGGCGGCGAGGTCCCCGAACGGGACGGTCACGAAGCCCGGCGTGTAGGGGCCGTAGTTGCGGTGCGCGTCGTCGTCGTCGGAGAAGCTGATGACCGTGGTGGTGCGGCCGTGGAAGTTCCCCGCCGCCACGACGATCTGCGCCCGGTCCGGGGCCACACCCTTGCGCTCGTAGCCCCACTTCCGGGCCACCTTGATCGCCGACTCCACGGCCTCGGCGCCGGTGTTCATCGGCAGCATCATGTCCTGGCCGAGCAGCTCGCACAGCTCCCGGGCGAAGGGGCCGAGCTGGTCGTTGTGGACCGCTCGGCTGGTCAGCGTCACGCGCTCCAGCTGGGTCCGGGCCGCCTCGAGGACCGCCGGGTGGCCGTGGCCGAAGTTCAGCGCCGAGTAGCCGGCGAGGAAGTCGAGGTACTCCCGTCCCTCCACGTCCGTCACGGTGGTGCCCTGGGCGCGGGCCACCACCACGTCCAGCGGGGAGTAGGTGCGCGCGGTGTACCGCTCGGTGGTCTCCACCAGCTCCCGCGAGCTCGCGTCGTGGCCGGCCGCGGCCGCGGGGCCGGCGAACTGTGTCGGGGCGTGGTTCATGGGGTTTCTCCCGGTTCCTCGCTGGTGTTGTCTGGGACGTGTGCGTCCCACCACATCACGTACAACACCGCGGGGCCCGCATTCCAGTCCCGGCCCCGCGCGGCCCGTCCCGTTCCCGCCCCCTGCACCGGCCCGAGCCCGAGCCCGAGCATGATCCCGACCCCGATCCCCAGGAGGAACCGTGTTCCCCGGCTTCACCACCCATGACGTCCCCGTGGCCGACGGCACTGTCCATGCCCGCACGGGCGGCGACGGCCCGCCCGTGCTGCTGCTGCACGGCTTCCCGCAGACCCACGCCATGTGGCACCTCCTCGCCCCCGTGCTGGCGGAGGAGTTCACGATGGTCGCGGCCGACCTGCGCGGCTACGGCCGCTCCCGCACGAGCAGCGAGGACTACACCTTCCGGGCGATGGCCGCCGACCAGGTGCAGCTCAGGCGGGCGCTGGGCCACGACCGGTTCGCCGTCGTCGGGCACGACCGCGGCGCCCGGACCGCCCACCGGATGGCGTTCGACGCCCCCGGTGCGGTGGCCTCCGTGGCGCTGCTCGACATCCTGCCCACCCTGGAGGTGTGGCGGTCGATGGACGCGTGGCTGGCCCGGCAGTACTACCACTGGTCCTTCCTCGCCCAGGGCGAGGGGCTGCCGCAGACCCTGATCGGCCACGACCCCGCGTACTTCGTGCGCCGGACGCTCCAGGGGCTCAGCGGCACCTCGGTGCCCTTCGACGCGGCCGCGGTCGCCGCCTACGAGGAGGCGGCCCGGGATCCCGCCGTCGTCGACGCCTGGTGCCGCGACTACCGCGCGGCCGCCGGCCCCGACGTGGCGATCGACGAGTCGGACGAGCACGAGCAGCGGGACCTCCCAGCCCTCGTCCTGTGGGGCGCCCGGGGCCGGGTCGGCGCCCGGGAGGACCCGCTCGCGCTGTGGCGGCGGCACTTCCCGCGGGCCGAGGGCCGGGCCGTGGACGCTGGCCACTTCCTCGCCGAGGAGCGGCCGGAGGAGGTCGGCGCGGCGGTCCTGGCGCACCTGCGGGCGGCACGGCCGTGACCGCGGCCCCGGCGCGGTGATCGGGAGGCGCGGTCGCGCCTCCCGATCACCGCGCGGAGGACCTACTTCCGCATCCACTGGTCGGACGTGTAGTCCTGCCGCCCGTCGGCCGGGGTGAAGTCGGTGTGCACCCACACCCTCAGGTACTCGCGCCCGGAGAACGTGTAGGGCTTGAGCCACACGTGCTTGGTCGCCCAGCTGTGGTGGTAGGTGGCCTTGCGCCAGCCGTCCTTCTGCACGTAGATCGTCCGCGTTCCCCAGTCGCAGTCGGTCGGGTGGCACTTGCCGTACACCCGGACGGAGCCCCCGGGGGTGACGCAGCTGCCGCCGACCGGACACAGCACCTGGTCCGCGCACCCCCAGTTCACGTTCACCCGGGTGACGGACCGGGTGTTCGGATCGGTGTTGCGCCAGGTGCCCGAGATGGTGTCGGGGCCGACGCACAGGGCCTGAGCCGGTGCCGCGGTCACCGTGGTGCCGACGAAGACGATGGCCAGGGCGGCCAGGATCGTGGCGATCAGGGAGACGGCGGCGGCGGATCGGGCATTCCGCCATCGCATCGCGCTGTGGGACATGACAGTTCCCTCCTCCGGAGGATGTGGTCTCTGCCGGTTCGACCCGGGGCGGTCCGACCGCCCCGTCGAGCTCTCGGCATGCCCACAGCGTGGCAGGCCGTCCCGCGCTGCGAGTCCACCTCCGGAGGTACTTCCGGCCTCCATCCCCGGGAGTACTGCCGTCCGGGCACCGGCGGACCGCCGCGGTGTCCACCGCGAGGGAGCGCGGTCAATTCCTTCAGCTCACTTACCTTTCGCCGCGGCACCCCGTAGCGTGGGACGGGCACGTCATCCCCGACCGATGAGGAGCGCGACCCATGAAGGCTCTGGTGTGGCACGGCGAGGGCGACATCCGCCTCGACAACGTGGCCGATCCCTCGATCCGGGACCCGAACGACGCGATCGTGCGCATCACGCGCAGCGCCATCTGCGGCACGGACCTGCACTTCATCCGCGGCACCATGGCCGGCATGCACGAGGGCACGATCCTGGGCCACGAGGCCGTCGGCGTGGTCGAGGACGTGGGCGCCGCGGTGCGGGGCCTGTCCCCGGGCGACCGGGTGATCGTGTGCTCCACGATGTCCTGCGGTGTCTGCCGCTACTGCCGGATGGGCCAGACCGCCCAGTGCGACATGGCGAACCCCAACGGCCCGGCGGCCGGCACCTGCTTCTTCGGCGGACCGGCACCCACCGGACCCGTGGACGGGCTGCAGGCCGAGTACGCCCGCGTCCCGTGGGCCTCGAACACCCTGATCCCGATCCCGGACGGCGTCTCCGACGACGACGCGATCCTGCTCTCCGACATCTTCCCCACCGCCTGGTTCGGCGCCCAGCTGGCCGGCATCCGCCGCGGGGACACGGTGGCCGTCTACGGCGCCGGGATCGTGGGACAGCTCGCGATCGCCTCCGCCTACCGCCAGGGCGCGGGCCGGGTCTGGGCGGTCGACGGCGTGCAGACGCGCCTGGTCAAGGCCCTGGAGCAGAACGCCGAGGTCGTCGACTTCAACGCCGAGGACCCTGTCGAGGCGATCATGGACGCCACCATGGGCGTAGGCGTGGACGCCGTGATCGAGGCCGTCGGGGTCGACGCCCAGCGCCCGGCCGACGGGCCCGCGGCCGAGAAGTACGCCGCCCAGGCCGAGCAGTTCGACGCCGAGGTGGCCCAGACCGCCCCGGAGACCAACGTGCAGGGTGAGAACTGGGTGCCGGGGAACGCCCCGTCGCTGTCGGCCCAGTGGGCCGTGGAGTCCGTGGCGAAGTACGGGCGGATCGGCATGATCGGCGTGTTCTCCCCGGACCTGACGTCCTTCCCGATCGGGGCCGCCACCAACAAGAACCTCACCATCCGCGCCGGCAACTGCGACCACCGCTCGGTGACCCCGCCGCTGCTGGACCTCGTGGCCGCCGGCCTGTTCGATCCCGCGCCCTTCATCACCCAGCACGAACCCATCGACGACGTGGTCGACGCCTACCTCAGCTTCGACCGCCGCGACGAGGGCTGGCTCAAGACGGTCCTCACCACGGAGTAGCCGGGCGGTGACTCATCCCGCAGCCCGGCAGTCCACCCAACAAAAGGAGCACCACATGCGCAAGATCCTCTTCATGGTCGGCAGCGCGGTCTTCGGCCGCATCATGGCGAAGCGGCGCGAGAAGAAGGCCGGCGGCCGCTAGCCGTCCGTCGAGGACCGCCGGGGGAGTTCTCGGCGCACCGGAACACCAGCACGCCCAGGGCATCAGCGCGCCCGAGGGCTACATCGAGCACGAGACGAACGAGGAGCACATGGAACAACGCACACTCGGCAGGACCGGACGGAAGGTCTCCACCGTGGGCCTGGGCACGTGGCAGCTGGGCGCGGACTGGGGGGACGTCGATCCCGCCGAGGCCACCGCCGTGCTGGAGGCCGCCGTGGAGTCGGGGGTGACGTTCTTCGACACCGCCGACGTCTACGGCGACGGCCGCAGCGAGCAGACCATCGGGGCATTCCTGCACGAGCGGCCCGACCTGGACATCACCGTGGCCACGAAGATGGGCCGCCGCGCGGACCAGGTCCCGGAGAACTACTCGCTCGCGAACTTCCGGCAGTGGGTGGACCGCTCGCGCCGGAACCTGGGCACCGACACCCTCGACCTGGTCCAGCTGCACTGCCCGCCCACGCCGGTCTACAGCGACCAGGAGGTCTACGACGCCCTGGACACCCTGGTCGAGGAGGGCGCGGTCCGCCACTACGGCGTCAGCGTGGAGCGCACCGACGAGGCGCTCGCGGCCATCGCCCGCGGCAGCACCGCCACCGTCCAGATCATCCTCAACGCCTTCCGGCTCAAGCCGCTGGACGCCGTGCTCCCGGCCGCGAAGGAGGCCGGGGTGGGGATCATCGCCCGGGTGCCGCTGGCCTCCGGGCTGCTGTCCGGGAAGTACACCCCGGACACCCGGTTCGCCGCGGACGACCACCGCAGCTACAACCGCGGCGGTGAGGCCTTCGACGTCGGGGAGACCTTCTCCGGGGTGGACTTCGAGCGCGGCCTCGAGGCCGTCCGCGAGTTCGCCGGGCTGCTCCCGGACGGGGTGAGCACGGCCCAGGCCGCGCTCGCGTGGATCATCGCCCAGGACGGCGTGAGCACCGTGATCCCCGGGGCGCGCAGCGTGGAGCAGGTCCGCGCCAACGCCTCGGCGGCGGACACCGGGGACCTGGGCCGCGAGATCGACGCCGGGGTCCGCAGGATCTACGACGCCTTCTTCCGGGAGGACGTCCACCCCCGCTGGTGACCCCCGCCCCGGGAGGGCCCGTCCGGGGCGGCTCCAGCTCGTAGGATGGTCCGGATCCACCCGTGAAAGCGAGCCGCCCCGATGACCTCCAGCCCCACCGCGGACCACCCCGAGCCCGCACCCGACGGTCTCGCGCGGCTGACGGGGATCGACCTGGCCGCGGAGCCCGTCTTCCTGATGGTCCGGGCGGCGGCACTGGGCTCCTCGACCGCCAACCAGGGGCTCGCGCCGCTCGGGCTGAAGGTCCGCAGCTACTCCATCCTGGCGGTGGCCTGCAGCGGCACGGGGCCGACGCAGCGCGAGCTCGGTGACCTGCTGCGGATGAGACCCAGCCAGACCGTGGCCATCCTCGACGAGCTGGAGCGGCGCGGCCTGGTGGAGCGCCGGACCGATCCGCGGGATCGCCGCTCCAAGACCGTGGTCCCCACCGGCCCGGGGCGGGAGCTCTACGCGCGCGCCAAGGCCGCCGTCGACCGCGCCGCCGAGACGTCGCTCGCCGCCCTCCCGCCGCAGGACCGGGAGGACCTGGCGCGCCTGCTGCGCCGGCTCGCCCTGTGACGGTGCAGGAACTGATCGGCCGGGGCCACGCCGTCGCGTCGTCGTCCTACGCCGGGACCGGATGGGCGCTGGAGACGGCCGTCCAGGACCAGCTGGACACCCTCGCGGCCGTGCAGGCCGATCTGGTCCCGCAGACCCTGCCGGCCGTCATCGAGCGCCGGCACACCGTCGTCGAGGACCCCGGGACGCGGCTCAGGAGATCTGCAGCCCGCCGTTGATGTCGTAGGTCGCGGCGGTGATGAACCCGGCGTCCTCGCCGACGAGGAACGCCAGCAGCGCGGCCATGTCCCGCACGGTGCCCACCCGGCCGACGAGGATGTCCTTGGACATGTCCGCCTTGCGCTCGTCGCTCAGGGTGCCGCCCATGATGTCGGTGTCCACGGGGCCGGGGGCGATGCAGTTCACGGTGATCCCGTGCTCGCCCATCTCGCGCGCCACCGCGCGGGTGAAGCCGATGATCGCGGCCTTGGAGGCGCTGTAGGCGGACTTGGAGTAGGTGCCGCCGCCGCGCTGGGCGGAGATCGAGGAGATGCTCACCACGCGGCCCAGCCTCCGCTCGATCATCCCGGTCAGCACCCGCTGGGTGACCATGAACGTGCCGGTCATGTTGATGGCGAAGACCCGGTCCCAGGTCTCGCGGGTCTCGTCCATGAAGTCGGTGGGCGAGCTGATCCCGGCGCAGTTCACCAGGGCCACGATCGGGGGGAGCTCGGCCTCGACGCGGGCCACGGACTCGTCCACGGAGCCGTCGTCGGAGACGTCCGTGCGCAGCCCGAGGGCCTGCACCCCGTGCCGGTCGGCGATCTCGCGCGCGGCCTCGGCGGCGGCGTCGCCGTCGATGTCGAGGATGGCGACGCTCCAGCCCTGGCTCGCGAGCAGGTCCGCGGTGGCGCGGCCGATGCCGCGCTCGGAGGCGGCGCCGGTGAGCACGGCGGTGCGCTCGGCGGGGAAGGCAGTGGTCTCGGTCATATCAGTCATCTCCTGTGCTGTTGAGAGCGTGTCCGGGTGCGGGTCCGGGTTCCCGGCCCTGCGCCGGGCCGGGGCCGCCGGCGGCGGTCCCGTAGCCGATGTAGTGCTCGTAGTCGGCGTAGGTCTGATCGATGTGGGCCTCCATGGCCTTGCGCGCCGTCTCGGGGTCCCGGGTGCCGATGGCCGCCAGGATCAGCCGGTGGTGCTCGATGGCGTGCCGCTGGACCTCGGGGAACGCGGAGGTCGCCCGGCGCTCGGCGTAGAGCAGCTGGGAGAGCTGGGCCAGCAGCACCGGGACGAACGGATTGCCCGAGCCCCGCAGCACGGCGTCGTGGAAGGCCATGTCGGCACGGGTGACCTCGTCCAGGTCCCCCGCGCCGTGCGCGCGCTCGAGGTCCTGGACGGCGTCCTCCATCGCGGCGAGGTCCTCCGGGGTGACGTGCACGGCGGCCAGCGCCGCGGAGCCGGTCTCCACCATGCGCCGGACCTCCAGCAGCCGCAGCGCCACCTGGTGGGAGGCCGTGCCCCGGGAGGCGGCCTTGAGGATCGCCTCGAGGCCGGTCCACGCCTCGGGCGGGTTCACATAGGTCCCGAGCCCGCGCCGGACGTAGACGATGTTCTGCGCCTGGAGGGCCTTGAGGGCCTCGCGCACGGTGAGCCGGCTGACGTCGGACTCCCGGGCGATCTCGGCCTCGGGGGGCAGCGCCTCGTGCGGACCCACCTCGCCCTGGAGGATGCGCTCGAGCAGCTCCTCCGCGACCGCCTCGACCAGGGACTTCCTAGCCATCGGCGCGGCGTCCCACAGCGGTTCCCGCGGGCGGAACGGTGCGCACGTCGGGGTCAGGGTTCACGGCCCGTACCTGCCTCTTGTCAGACGTCATATGTGTGGCTAGCCTCACATGCAGCGCCGATCTCGTCAATTCCCGCGCCCGGGCCGCACACACGGCCGTCCCACGTCCCCGAGGAGCCGTACACCGTGGATCTGCAACTACTCCTGGCACTCCTGCTGGGCATCGCCACCATCATCGTCCTGGTGCTGCGCACACGGCTCGACGCGTTCGTGGCGCTGCTCATCGCGGCCCTGCTGACCGGCGCCGTCGCCGGTCAGGCCCCGCTCGAGATCGTCGACGCCATCACGACCGGCTTCGGCAACACCCTCGCCTCGATCGGCATCGTGATCGGCCTCGGCGTCGGGATCGGCAAGATCCTCGAGGTCTCCGGCGCCGCCAACTCCCTGGCGCACGCCTTTCTGCGCGCCTTCGGCAAGGGCCGGGAACCGTGGGCCCTGGGCAGCGTGGGCGCCCTGGTCTCCATCCCCGTGTTCTGCGACTCGGGCTACGTGATCATGAACCCGCTCGCCCGCTCGATCGCCCGCGTCGAACGGGCCGGCTACGTGACGCTCGCCCTCGCCCTGGGCTGCGGCATGACGCTCACCCACCACCTCGTCCCGCCCACGCCCGGCCCGCTGGCCGTGACCGGCATCCTCGGCGCGGACCTCGGTGCGGTCATCCTCGCCGGCCTGGTGTTCACCGTGCTCCTGCTGCCGATCGTGGTCTTCTACGCCCGGTGGATCGGCCCCACGCTCGAGCCCAAGGTGGAGGAGCACGTGCGCGAGGCCGTCTACGGCACCGTCGCGACCGCCGGCGTCGGCGGCGGCGGCGCCCACGCCGCGGGCACGGCCCTCGACGAGGGCCCCCGGGACGACCTCGACGCCGAGGCGGGACAGTCCCCCGCCGCCGACCCGTCGGCGGATCTCGGCCGGCCGCCGGAGGGCGCCGCACCGCACCGGGTCGGGGCGTTCACCGCGTCCCTGCCGCTGCTCGTTCCCCTGCTGCTGATCATCACCAACACGGTCACCGGCGCCATCGACCAGAACGCCCAGGGCGTGATCGGCGGGGACGAGTACGAGCCCTCCGCCTGGGCCGTGCCCTTCGCCTTCGTCGGCAACCCCGTCGTCGCCCTGGTCATCGGCATGATCCTGGCCCTCTACGTGCTCCTGCCCCGGTGGAGCCCGCGGAACAAGGCGCACGGCTGGTTCGCCGAGGCGGCGGCCTCGGCCGGTCTGATCCTGCTGATCACCGGCGCCGGCGGCGCGTTCGGCCAGGTGCTGCGCACCTCCGGCGTGGGCGACGCCCTCGCCGAGGCCGTGGCCGCGACGCCGCTCCCGGCCTTCCTGGTCCCGTTCCTCATCGCCACCCTCGTGCGCATCGCCCAGGGCTCCGGCACGGTCGCGATGATCACCGCGGCCTCCGTGACCGCCCCGCTGGTGGGCAGCCTGGGCATCGACCCCGTGGTCGCCGTCCTGGCGTGCACCGCCGGCTCGATGTGCTTCAGCTACTTCAACGACTCCTACTTCTGGGTGGTCACCCGCTTCACGGGCCTGCAGGGCCTGGACGCGCTGCGCGGCTGGTCCGGCATCACCACCGCGGTCTGGGCCGGCTCCATCCCCCTGCTGTTCGTGCTCAACCTCATCCTCGGCTGACTCCAGGACTCCTGCGGCAGCGCCGCGGAAGCTGGTGGAACGGGGCGGCGCGCCGGAGGGCGCGCCGCCCCGTCTACGCTGTCCGGAGATCCTCCGTCCTGTCCTCCGGAAAGGGTGTGCCGTGCTCACCAACGCGTCATCGGCCACGGGCCGGCGGGCCCGTCTCGGCTTCGGCTTCCTCGGCGTGGTGCTGATCGCCGTGAACCTGCGCGTCGGCTTCGTGACCGTGGGGCCGCTGCTCGAGGAGATCAGCCGCGACCTCGGCATCTCGGCGGGCCAGGCCGGACTGCTGACCGGGCTGCCGCTGGCCATGTTCGCCCTGTTCTCCCCCGTGGCCCCCGCCGTGGCCGCCCGGACGGGCCTGGACCGGGCCCTGTGGCTGTCGCTGCTGCTGCTCGCGGCCGGGATCGGCGGCCGCTCCGCGCCGGTCGAGGGCGCCGTGTGGGTGGGCACCGCGGTGATCGGGATCGGCATCGCGTTCCTCAACGTGCTGCTGCCCTCGCTGGTGAAGCGGGAGTTCCCCCTGCGCGTGAGCCAGGTGACCGGCGTGTACACCTCGATCCAGGGCGCGGTGGCCGCGGCCGGCTCCGCCCTGGTGGTCCCGATCGCCCACGCCGGTCCGGCCGGGTGGCGCCTGGCCCTGGGGGTGTGGGCGGTGCTCGCCGTCGCGGCCCTGGTGGTGCTCTCCCCCGGCCTGCGGTCCGATCCCCCCGGGACCGGCGCCCCCGTGGCGGAGGCGGGCCCCTACCGGTCCCCGTGGCGGTCGGCGCTGGGCTGGCAGGTCACCCTGTTCATGGGTCTGCAGTCGGTGGCGTTCTACGTGCTCATGGCGTGGCTGCCGAGCATCGAGCGCAGCCACGGCGTCCCGGCGGCCGCCGCCGGCACGCACATGGCACTGTTCCTGCTGATCGGGATGGGCTCCAGCCTGGGCACCGGGGCGCTGATGCACCGGCTCGGCGACCAGCGGCCGGTGGCCTTCGCGGGCGGCGCCCTGGCCCTGGCCACCTTCGTGGGGCTGGCCGCCGCGCCGGAGCTGACGCTGCTGTGGATCGTGCTCGGGTCGATCGGCTGCGGCAGCCTCATCGTCGTCGCGCTGTCCCTGTTCAGCCTCCGCTCCGCCGACCACCGCCAGGCGGCGGCCCTGTCCGGGATGGCCCAGTCGGTGGGCTACGCGCTGGCGGCGATCGCCCCCGCCGTCTTCGGCGCCCTCTACGACGCCGGAGGGCGGTGGGAACCGCCGCTGCTGCTCATGGCGGGACTCATGGTGGCGCTGTGCGCCGTCGCCCTCCTCGCCGGCCGCGACCGCGTCATCGGGCAGGGCCGCTGACGCCGGCCCGGATCGGCGACCGGCTCCGACGCGGCCCGGGACTCACCGGAACACTTCGCACAAGTGATGCGGATCACGATAGGGTCGACTCCGAGGCACCTGGTTGCTTCTGCGATCGGCGACGAGGCCGACGCTGTTCCGCTCCCCGCGGCGGACGCACGCCGCGGCCCTACCGCTGAGGACGGTCCGCATGAGATCACCGAGAAACGTCTCCCGAACCCGGCGCACGGCCCGAGGGTGTGCGCTGCTCGCGGCAGGGCTCCTGGCCCTGACCGGCTGCGGTGACAGCGGCGGAGGCGGCGGCGAGGCCGTCGACTATCCGAGCGAGGCCATCCAGATCATGGCCCCGGCGGACCCGGGCGGCGGCTACGACCAGACGGCCCGGTCGATCGGCAGGGCGCTGACCGAGGGCGGTGTCATCGACACCGGCGCCGAGGTCTACAACGTCTCCGGCGGCTCGGGCACCATCGGCCTGACCCAGTTCGTCGGCGAGAACGCCGGCGATCCGCACCAGCTGATGGTCATCGGCAAGATCCTGGTCGGCGCCATCGAGCAGACCGACGCCCAGGTCTCCCTGGCCGACACCACCCCCATCGCCCGGCTCACCGCCGAGTACGACGCGATCGTGGTGCCCGCGGACTCCGAGTACGAGACCCTCGAGCAGCTCATGGAGGCCTTCCGGGCGGATCCGGGCGGCGTCGCGTGGGGCGGCGGTTCGGTCGGCGGCGTGGACCAGATCCTCGTGGCCCAGCTGGCGGAGGCCGCCGGCATCGAACCGTCCGAGATCAACTACATCCCCTACTCCGGCGGCGGTGAGCTGACCCCGGCCATCCTCTCCGGGGACGTGACCGCGGCGGCCTCCGGGCTCGCGGAGTTCCAGGACCAGATCGACGCCGGCGAGATGCGGCTGCTCGCGGTCTCCAGCGAGGAGCCCATCGAGGGCATCGACGCCCCGACCATCATGGACGCCGGCTACGACGTCTCCATCGCCAACTGGCGGGGGATCGTGGCGCCGCCGGAGATCAGTGACGAGCAGCGCGACGCAGTCGTGGGCATGGTCGAGGAGATGCACGGCACCGAGGAGTGGCAGCAGACCCTGGAGTCCAACAACTGGGACGACTACCTGCTCACCGGCGAGGAGTTCGCGGACTACATCGAGGAGGAGGACGCGGCCATCACCCAGACCCTGACCGATCTCGGGATCGTCGGGTGAGCTCCAGGCCCGCGCGCGCCGAGGCCGGCCCCTCCGGGGGCAGGCTCGGGACCAGGATCGCCGCCGTCGTCGTCGTGCTCGGCGCGGCGGTGGTCCTGGTCGACGCGATCCGCATCGCGAGCTCGGGCGGGTTCGGCCCGCAGCAGCCCGGCTTCTTCCCGCTGATCGTCGGGATCGGGCTGGTGGTCTTCGGGGTCGCGTTCCTGGTGCGCGCCACGGCGGCTCCGGACCGCGCCCTGCTGGAGCAGGCCGCGGAGGAGCACGCGCGCACGCACTGGCGGACCCTGTGGGCCGTCATCGGCGTGCTCGTCGTCTACGCCTTCCTGCTCGAGCCGCTGGGCTACGTCATCGCCACGGCGGCCTTCTTCGCGGTCGTCGCCCGGTTGGCGGGCAGCCGCCACCTGCTGCGCGACGTCGTCGTCGCCGTGCTGTTCTCCGCCGCCGTCTACTTCGGTTTCACCGAGCTGCTCGGCGTGCGCCTGCCGGCCGGCCTGCTGGAACCGGTGCTCTAGGAACCCATGGACGCTTTCTCCGAACTGCTCAACGGCTTCGCCAACGCGCTGGAGCCGCAGTACCTGCTCTTCGCGGCCGTCGGCGTCACCATCGGCACGCTGGTGGGCGTGCTGCCGGGCATCGGTCCGGCCCTGGCGCTGGCCCTGCTGCTGCCGCTGACCTACGGCTTCGACCCCACCGGCGCGCTGATCATCTTCGCGGGCATCTACTACGGCTCCCTGTACGGCGGCGCGATCACCTCGATCCTGTTGAACACCCCGGGCGAGGCCGGGTCCGTGGCCACGGCCATCGACGGCTACCCCATGGCCAAGGCCGGCCGCGCGGGGCCCGCCCTGGCCACCGCCGTCATGGGCTCCTTCTTCGCGGGGATCATCTCGACGCTGGGCCTGACCTTCCTGGCCCCGCTCGTGGCCAACCTGGCCAAGTCCTTCCAGGCCACCGACTACTTCGCCCTGATGGTGCTGGCGTTCGTCTCGGTCACCGCCCTGGTGGGCAACTCGATCATCCGTGGCATGGTCAGCCTCTTCGCCGGGCTGTTCATCGGCCTCATCGGCCTCGACTTCCTCACCGGCCAGCAGCGCTTCACGTTCGGCATGCCCGAGCTGCTGGGCGGGGTGGACATCGTCATCGTGGTGATCGGCCTGTTCGCCGTCGGGGAGGCGCTCTACGGGCTGGCCCAGCTGCGGCTGGCCAAGGCCGAGGCGGCCGTCGAGTTCTCCGGACGCGTCTGGCTGGACAAGGGGGAGCGCAAGCGGGTCTGGAAACCGTGGATCCGGGGCGGTCTGCTCGGATTCGTCTTCGGCTCGATGCCGACCGGCGGCTCCGAGGTTCCCACGTTCCTGTCCTACAACCTGGAGAAGCGGCTCTCCAAGCACCGCCACGAGTTCGGCAAGGGCGCCATCGAAGGCGTCGCCGGCCCCGAGGCCGCGAACAACGCCTCCTTCTCCGGGGTGCTGGTGCCGCTGCTGACCCTGGGCATTCCCACCTCGGCCACCGCGGCGATCATCCTGAGCGCCTTCCAGATCTACAACATCCAGCCCGGCCCACAGCTGTTCGAGAACTCCCCGGACCTGGTGTGGACCCTGATCGCGAGCCTGTTCATCGGCAACCTCATGCTGCTGGCGATCAACCTGCCGCTGGTGAAGCTGTGGGTGAAGCTGCTCTCGATCCCGAAGACCCTGCTGTACACCGGGATCCTCGTCTTCGGCGTGCTGGGCGTCTACTCGATCTCCGGCAGTCTGGTCGAGGTGCTCATCGTCTGCGTGATCGGGGTGGCCGGGTTCTTCATGCGGGTGTACGACTTCCCGGTGGCCCCGGCGATCATCGGCTCCATCCTGGGACCCATGATGGAGACCCAGATGCGGCGGGCCCTGTCGATCAGCCAGAACGACTTCTCCGTCTTCTTCACCCGTCCGCTGACCGTGGGTCTGCTGCTCGTGGCCCTGGCGGTCCTCGTCCTGCCCTCGGTGCTGCCCAAGATCCTGGGAAAGCGCCGCAACGCCGACGAGGTGGGCGCGGAATAGGTCTGACGCTCCGCGGCTGCTTCCGCCCCTCGCCGACCGGCTCCGGCCCCCGAAGGACCACGGCACCGCTGGAGGGCGTCCCCCGCAGGCCCCGGGGACGACCGACGGTGGACGGCGCCACGCCGCCCGGCCCCGAGGGCCGGGCGGCGTGGCGGTGGGTCCTGCGGGGCGCCCGGCGGGCGCCGGGGCGGATCAGGCCATGCGCGGCGGCGCGAACCAGTGCTTGACCGGGGCCTTGAACGCGGTGACGAGCCACAGCACGTTGACCACGACCAGCAGCAGCCCGAGGACCGCCCCGATGATCCCCGTGCCGCTGAGGCCGACCATGGCGGTCGTCAGCAGCCCGAGGAGCACCCCGAGCGTGCTGAGGATCGCCAGGACGATGCCCAGCACGCGCGCCCAGTTCTTGCCCTTCTTGAGGAACACGTAGACCAGGGCGTAGAGGGCCAGGGCGACCACGATGACGACCACGGAGAAGATCACCCCCACGCTCTGGGTCTGGGCGATCTGTTCCGGGGTCAGGCCCGACTGCTCGTACGTGGCGGACATGTCCGCGCTCGAGGTCGTGATCAGCCCCAGCACCTGGTTGACCAGGTAGATCGCGGCCGAGACGAGGGTCAGGGTCAGGAGCCGCTTGACCTCGGGCGGGGCGGCGCCGGGGCGCCCGCCGCCGTACTGGCCGCCGCCGTACTGGCCGGCTCCGTACTGGTCGCCGGACGCCTGGTACTGCGGCGGGCCGCCGCGGGGGTCCTCGGGCTGCTGGGGATACGGGTTGCTCATGGAGATCTCCTTCGGGAAAAGGGGTACGGACAGGGCACAGGGAGCGCCCTCCCATCCTCTCCCACGGTGTGCGATCGCACCTCCGCCGGGAGGACGAGGCGTGTCCCGTCCGAGGCCCACGGACCCGCGAGATTGCACCTGTCGGCGACCTCGGTGCCCGCGGTCGCCGACAGGTGCGATCTCGCGGAAAAGATCGAGGGAGGATCAGGCGGCGAGCCGTGCGTAGACCACGTAGTTGTCGTCGAACAGGCCGGTGGCGGGGTCGTAGCCATCGCACGTGATCAGGCGCAGCTCCGCTCCCGCCGTGTTGCCGTACACGGCCCGGGTGGGGAAGGCGTTCTTGGCGTACTGCTCCCCGCGCTCGACGACGAACACCGCCGTGCTGCCGTCCTCCCGGTCGATCTCCACGGTGTCGCCGGGGACGAGGCCGCGCAGCCCCGCGAAGACGCCGGACCCGCCCCCGGTGGCGTTGACGTGGCCGAGCAGCACGGCCGGCCCCCGCTCCCCCGGCGTGGGCGACGAAGTGTACCAGGAGGCCGGGGCCCCGGGATGGGTGGGCGGCACCTCCAGGGAGCCGTCCGGACGCAGGCCCAGGTGCAGCAGCCCGGAGGAGGCGCCCACGGCGGGGATCCGCACCGCCACGGGCGCGGATTGCGCGAGCACCGGCGGCTGGGCCTCCGGCGCCGGAGCGGCGTCCGGGCCGGGAGCCGCCGTGCCGGGAGCGGCCGTCGGGGCGGGCGCCGGCGTCTGCGTCGGTGGGGCGGACACCGACGAGGACGCGGACGACGGCGGGGCGGCGGGCTGCGCGGGGGACCCGCCCGCGCAGCCGCTGAGCAGCAGGAGGGCGGCCGCCGCAGGGACCAGGCGGTCCCTGCGACGGCCGGCGGTCGGAACCGTCACGAGGACCGGCCCCGCCGCCCTACGCCCGGCCGGCGCGGCGCCGGCGCACGGCCACCGCCGCGCCGGCGGCCCCCAGGACCAGGAGGCCGGCGGCGGCGGGACCACCGGTCGCGGCGCCGTCCTGCACGGCGGCACCGGTGTCGGCGCCGCCCACGGGGACCTCGCCCACCTGGGTGTACGGGTCCGCCCCGGGCACCTCGCCGGGCTGGGCGTCCGGTCCGGGGCCCGCGCCGGGGATCCAGTCGACGATGGTGTGGGTGTATCCCCCCGACTCGTTCTCCACGGGGATGCGGGTCGGGTCGTAGGTCCACTCGGCGCTCTCGCACACGATGCCGTCCCCGTCGTCGTCGACGAGGCTCGCGCTGTAGCTGACCGAGCCGACGGGGATGTTGTGGACTCCGTAGCCGGCCGCCGTGGCGCAGTCGGTGAAGACCATCGGATCACCCGGTGCGGCCGCCGCCGGTGCTGCGGTCAGGGCCGCGAGCCCGATCGCCGTCGCCACTGCCGCGCCCGCTGCACTGTGCTTCATGGTGTCCCCTCGATTCTGGAAGTGCTGGTTTGCAAGCGCATCGTAGGCCGGGCACGGCCGCGCCGTCAGTGGCCGAATCGTGATGTTCGCCCGGGCGAACCGCCGAGGTACCGGCCGTCCGGGGCCGGCCGGCGGCATCGTGACGCCGCCGGCCGGCTTCATGACGCGGCCGCGGGACTCCCCGGCACGGCCCCATCCCCCCGGTCCGGGACAGGACGGTGGTGGTGCGGGAGCGTCAGCGCGCTCGCGGCGGCCTCGTCGAGGACCAGCGTGGCGTGCGGGTGGAACTGCAGCACCGACGCCGGGCACCGGGCGGCCACCGGCCCCTCCACGGCCGCGGCGACGGCCGCCGCCTTGCGCTCGCCCTGGGCGACCAGGAGCACCCGGCGGGCGTCGAGGATCGTGCCCAGCCCCTGGGTGAGGCAGTGGGTGGGCACGGCGTCGGGGCCGTCGAAGAAGCGCGCGTTGTCGGCACGCGTCTGCGCGGACAGGGCCGTGACGCGGGTGCGGGAGGACAGCGACGAGATCGGCTCGTTGAACCCGATGTGACCGTTGGTGCCGATCCCGAGGATCTGGAGGTCGATGCCGCCGGCCGCGGCGATGGCCTGCTCGTACTCCTCGGCGGCCTCCGCCAGGTCCGGGCGGGAGGCCTCGGGCACCCGCACCCGCGAGGACGGCAGGCCCCAGGGGCGGGCGATCTCCCGGTCCAGGTAGGCGGCGTAGCTGCGCGGGTGGCCGGGCGCCAGGCCGACGTACTCGTCGAGCGCGAAGCACGTGAGCCGTCCCAGCTCGAGCGAGCCCTCCGCCCGCCGCCGGGCCAGTTCGCGGTAGATCCCGACCGGCGACGAGCCGGTGGCCACCCCCAGCACGGTGTCCGGCTGCGCGGCGATCCGGGCGGCGACGACGTCGGCAGCGTGCCTGCCGACGTCCGCCGCGGTCGGCACGATGACCACGTCCATCGAGCACCTCCCCCTGTGGGCTGGGACGTCCATTCTGCTCGGACCCCTGCCCGGGGATCCAGCGGGGTTCAGGCGTCCGGGTCCAGCTGGGACACCGCGTGCCGGACCACGGCGCCGAAGTCCGGGCCGGCGCCGGGGTTCGCGGCCACCGCCGCCGTGTAGAGGGCGGCCCAGGCGGCGGCGCGGCGCCACACGTCGTCGTCGTACCGGCCGGTCGTGTCGGCGATCCTGCGGAAGGCGGCGCGCTGGGGCGCGTCGAAGGCCAGCCACGCGCCGGCGAGGTCGGACGCGGGGTCCCCGGCGCAGACGTCCCCGAAGTCGAGCAGACCTGCCAGCCGCCCGTCCCGGTGCACGAGGTTCCACGGGTGGGGATCACCGTGCAGCCAGACCGGCGGCCCGGGCCACGGGGCGGCGCGCAGGCCGTCGTCGACGAAGCCGCGGAGCCGTTCGGTCCGCCGGTCCCCGAGGGCTGCGGCCGCCGCCGGCCACGGTGGCGGCGCGGTGCGGAGCCGTGCGCCGAGCGGGACGCCCCGGTGGGGGTTGCGCGGAGCTTCCGCCGGAGCCGGCCGGTGCACCGCGGCCAGGGCGTGCGCCAGGTCCGCCGCGAGCCGGCCGCGGCGCGCCACCGGGAGGGTGGCCACGGCCTCGCCGTCGATCCAGCGGACCACCGCCCAGGGCCACGGGTACCCGGCCCCGGGCCGGCCGCGGAACACCGGCCGGGGCACGGCGATCCCCAGCGCGGCCAGCGGCGCGCCCGCCACGGCCGTCCACCGCGCCTCGTGCAGCAGGCACGGGACGGCGGCACGGCGCACCGGCAGGCGCACCGCGTGCGCCGGGCCGAGCCGGAACAGCGCGTTGTCCCAGCCCTGCGCCACCGGCGTCAGGGACCGGTCCAGGAGCCCGCGCAGCTCCTGCGGCAGCTGGGCCTCGAGCAGGCGGCGGACCTGGGCAGCGGTCGGCTGCACCTCGACCTCGGGCATGCTGGCCCCTCCTCCCGGCTGCGTCGGCTCGAGCGCACCCTACTCCGGAGCGCCGGAACGGGCAGCCGGAACGAGCGCCGGAACGGGTCGTCGGAACGGGTCGCGGGAACCACGTCGCGGGACCGGGGCCCGGCGCCGGAACGGGGCGGACAGCAACATCGCCACCCGGCCGGAGCCGGGTGGCGATGTCAGGTCGGCGGCGGGGCGCTCAGCCCCGTGCCGGAGATCTCACGAGGAGATCAGGGCGTCATCACGCAATGACGGTGATGTTCGCGGCCTGGGGGCCCTTGGGGCCGTCCTGGGTCTCGAACTCGACGCGCTGGTTCTCCTCGAGGGAGCGGAAGCCGCCGGAGTTGATCGCGGAGAAGTGCGCGAACACGTCCTTGGAGCCGTCCTCGGGGGTGATGAAGCCGAAGCCCTTGTCGGCGTTGAACCACTTCACGGTGCCAGTAGTCATGGGGAACCTGTCTTTCTGGGAAACGGAGCGTCCCCGGCGATCGGGGTGCTCGGGCGTTGCGATGCCTGCCAAAACGTCTTCTCAGAAAAACTGCTGCGCCCGGAGTCGGGCGAACTGCTTGAACTGCAAGAACGAAACTTCAACAACTGGTCATGACTGTACAGGTGTTCGGTGAAAAGCACAGTGACGGCCCCCACGTGCCCCGCGCCCGCACCGGGAGCGCTCCGGAATCGTTCCCTCCGGCGCCCCGCGTCCCTAGGCTGTGACCATGGCCACACCAGAGACCCGCACCCGGCCCACCGTCAACTCGGACATGGGCGAGGGGATCGGCCTGCACCGCTTCGGCAACGACCCGGAGCTGCTGCAGATCGTGGACCTCGCCAACGTCGCCTGCGGCTTCCACGCCGGGGACCCGGACATCATGTCCGCGACCGTGGCCGCCGCCGTGGCCCACGACGTCGCGATCGGCGCCCACCCCTCCCTGCCGGACCAGTGGGGCTTCGGCCGCCGCGCCATGGTGCTCACGGCGGAGGAGGTCGAGTCGCTGGTCCGCTACCAGGTGGGCGCCCTCACCGGCTTCCTGCTCCAGCACGGGGCGGACCTGCACCATCTCAAGCCGCACGGCTCGCTCTACGGGATGGTCGCCAAGGACCCGGCGCTGATGGAGGCGGTCGCGGCGGTGGCCGCCGACTACGGCGTGGACGTGCTCGGGATGGCCGGCACCGCGCACGAGTCCGTGTGCGCCGAGCGGGGCGTGCCGTTCGTGGCCGAGCTCTACGTGGACCTCGACTACAACGCCGAGGGCGGGCTGATCATCCAGCGCACGCCCCACGC
Source organism: Kocuria rosea subsp. polaris (assembly GCF_001483755.1). GTDB lineage: Bacteria > Actinomycetota > Actinomycetes > Actinomycetales > Micrococcaceae > Kocuria > Kocuria cellulosilytica. The sequence continues at coordinate 229,986 of NZ_LQBK01000004.1, read as the reverse complement.
CACCGATCCGCGCGCCGCCGCCGACCGGGTGACGCAGGCCCTGACCGAGGGGGTGGTGCGGGCCGAGGACGGCACGGAGCTGCCGATGCGCTTCGAGTCCGTCTGCGTGCACTCCGACGCCCCGGGCGCGCCCGCGGTGGCCCGCGCCGTCCGCGAGGCGATCGACGCCCACCCGGCACCGGGCGCCTGACCCGACCCGCCCGGACCCGCTGCTCCCCGACCCTCGTCACCCGACCCGACCGAAAGGACCCGCACCATGGCCGAGATCCAGTCCCCGCTGCCCGGCGTCTTCTACCGCCGCCCCTCCCCCGACAAGGACCCGTTCGTACGGGACGGCGACCCGGTGGAGACCGGGCAGGTCATCGGCCTCATCGAGGTGATGAAGCAGTTCTCGGAGGTCCAGGCGGACACCGCCGGCACGCTCCGGGCCTTCGAGGTGGAGGACGGCGACATGGTGAACCCGGGGGACGTCATCGCCGTCGTCACGGAGAGCTGAGCCGTGCCGATCGCCACGCTCCTGGTGCCCAACCGGGGCGAGATCGCGGTCCGGATCCTGCGCTCGGCCCGGGAGCTGGGCCTGCGCACCGTCCTGGCGGTGAGCGAGGCGGACCGGGAGTCGCTGGCGGCGGAGCTCGCCGACGAGGTGGCCGTGGTGGGGCCCGCCCCGGCGCAGAAGTCCTACCTGGACGCGGAGGCGCTCGTGGCCGCCGCCCTGGAGCACGGCTGCGACGCGGTGCACCCCGGCTACGGGTTCCTCTCCGAGAACGCCGCCTTCGCCCGGCGCGTGCAGGAGGCCGGGCTGACGTGGGTGGGCCCGTCCCCCGACGTCATCGACCTCATGGGTCACAAGACCCGGGCGCTCGAGGCCGCGATCGCGGCCGGAGTGCCCGTCCTCGCCGGCTCGAACGGTCCCCTCGAGGGCGACGACGACGCCGTCCTGGCGCTGGCCCGGGAGGTCGGCTACCCGCTCGTCGTCAAGGCCTCGGCCGGCGGTGGCGGGCGCGGCATCCGGCTGGTCCGCGCCGAGGAGGACCTGCTGCGGACCGTCGACACCGCCCGCTCCGAGGCCGGGGCGAGCTTCGGGGACCCCACGGTGTACCTGGAGCGGTTCGTGGAGCGGGCCCGGCACGTGGAGGTCCAGGTCCTCGGCGACGGGCACACGTTCCTGCACCTGGGCGACCGCGACTGCTCCCTGCAGCGCCGCTCCCAGAAGATCGTGGAGGAGGCCCCCGCCCCGGACCTGCCGGACGAGGTCCGCGAGCGCATCCGGGACTCCGCCGTGAACCTGGCCCGGCTCTGCTCCTACACGGGGGTGGGCACGGTCGAGTACCTCTACGACCCCGTCCGGCACGAGGCGGCGTTCATCGAGATGAACACCCGCCTGCAGGTGGAGCACCCGGTCACCGAGTTCGTCACGGGCGTGGACCTGGTCGCCGAGCAGCTCACGATCGCCTCCACCGGGCGGACGCGGCTGCGGCAGGAGGACGTCGTCCTCGACGGGCACTCCGTGGAGTGCCGGATCAACGCCGAGGACCCGGAGAAGAAGTTCATGCCGAGCCCGGGCACCATCAGCCGCCTCGACTGGCCGGAGGGACCCGAGTACCGCGTGGACACCGGTGTGCGCGCCGGGGACGTCGTGGCCCCGTACTACGACTCCCTGCTGGCCAAGCTGATCGTGCACGCCGAGGACCGGGAGACGGCCGTGCAGCGGATGGGCGCGGCCCTGGCCGCCACGCACGTGGAGGGGATCAGGACCACGGTGCCGCTGCTGCGGCGGCTCGTCCTGGACCCGGAGTTCGCAGCCGTGGCGCACCACACCACCTGGATCGAGACCGAGCTGCTGGGCGACCGGCCCAGCGGCGTTCCCGGCGACACACCCGACGAGGGGAGCGCACCATGACCGAGACCCTGTACCTGCCCACCGCCCGGTACACGTGGGGCGGTGACGAGTTCCTGTTCGTGGAGTTCGACGAAGCCATGAACCTCACCGCCAACTACCTGGCCACCACTGTGGCGCAGGGGCTCACCGCGCTGGACCTGCCCGGCGTGGTGGACGTCTGCCCCGCCAACGCGTCCCTGCTGGTGCGCTTCGACCCGGACGTCCTCGAGGCCGCGGACCTGAAGCGCCGCACCCAGGAGCTCGAGGGCCGGGCCCGCGAGTCCACGCAGTACACCGTCGAGACCCGGATCATCGAGGTCCCCGTCTGGTACCAGGACCCCTACACCGCCGAGGTCGTGGCGCGCTTCCGGGAGGGCTACCACCAGGATCCCTCCGGCACCGACCTCGACTACGCCGCGAAGGTGAACGGGCTCGCGGACGCCGCCGAGTTCATCCGGCGCCACCACGAGTCCCCGTGGCTGGTGTCCATGGTAGGGTTCGTGGCCGGGCTGCCGTTCATGTACCAGCTCGTGCCCCGTGACCGGCAGCTCGAGGTGCCCAAGTACCTCAGCCCCCGCACCGACACCCCTCCGCTGACCGTGGGGCACGGCGGCTGCTTCGCCTGCATCTACTCGGTCCGCGGGGCCGGCGGCTACCAGATGTTCGGCATCGCCGCCGCCCCCATCTACGACCCCGGACAGGTCCTGCACGACTTCCGGGACTTCCTCATCCTGTTCAGACCCGGGGACCTCGTGAAGTTCCGGCCCGTCGACGAGGCCGAGTACCGCTCCATCCAGCAGCAGGTCGAGGACGGCACCTGGCGGTACCGGCAGGCGCCCGTGACCCTCGACGTCGAGGCCGCGCTGGCCGATCCCGACCGCTACAACCGCACCCTCCTGGAGGCCCTCGATGGCGCTGACGATTGAGCAGCCCGGACTGCTGACCACCGTCCAGGACCAGGGGCGGATCGGGTACTACCACGTGGGCATCCCGCAGGGCGGGGCCATGGACCAGGAGTCCGCGCAGGCGGCGAACAAGCTGGTCGGCAACACCGCGGCCGAGGCCGTGCTCGAGTGCACCTACACGGGACCCTCCTTCACCGTGGACGCCCCGACGACGGTCGCGGTGACCGGCGCGGACGTCCCCGTGCTGGTCAACGGCGAGGAGCACCCGGCGTGGCGGCGGCTCGAGCTCGTGGCGGGGGACGCCGTGCGGTTCGGGGTGCTCCGCGGCGGCGCCCGCTTCTACCTGGCGGTCCGCGGCGGCATCGACGTGCCGGAGGTGCTCGGCTCACGCTCCACCTACGCGATCGGGCGGCTGGGCGGGGTGGAGGGCCGGAAGCTGGAGGCCGGGGACGTGGTGCCCGTGGGCGAGCCCACCGGTCTGCTGCCCGAGGTCGAGGAGATCCCGGAGCGCCTCCGGCCCGCCTTCGGGAGGTCGTTGGAGCTGCGGATCATGTGGGGCCTCTACGACCACCTGCTCACCGAGGAGGGCCGGCGCCGGCTGGTCGAGGAGGAGTGGCGGCTCACCCCCGTGGCCGACCGCATGGGCCTGCGCTTCGAGGGCCCCGGCGTGGAGTGGATCCAGCGGGAGCAGCCCTTCGGCGCCGGCTCGGACCCCTCCAACATCGTGGACGCCGGCTACGCCGTGGGCTCCATCCAGGTCCCCGGCGGCACCCAGCCGATCGTGCTGCACCGGGACGCGGTCTCCGGCGGCGGCTACGCCATGGTGGGCACCGTGATCTCCGCGGACATGGACCTGCTGGCCCGGGCCGCCCCGGGCACGGTGACCCGGTTCCGGGCGGTGCCGATGGAGGAGGCGCTGCAGGCGCGCCGGGAGCGGGCCGAACGGCTGGAGGAGATCTGGGCGCTGTGACCGCTCTCCGGGCCGATCGTGCCGTCCCGGAGGAAGGACTCGCGGGCTGCTCCGGAAGTTCTGGAGCGGACCGCTCCCGCTCAGCGGGGTGGGCGCCGGCCGGTGCCCGCCCCGGCGGCGAGAGCGGTCAGGCGGCCGGGCCGGCGCCGACGGGCCCGTCGTAGCTCCGCAGCCAGTCGACGAGCTCGCAGAGGCGGGCCACGATGTGGTCGTGGTAGCGGCGCCCCTTGTCCTCGTCCAGGCCCAGGGAGGAGCTGAAGCTGCCGGTCGGGGTGAAGCGCCGCTGCTCGTCGCCGGACCAGATGATGTCCACCCCGTCGGGGGCGGGCCCGAACAGGTCGTCGCCCACGAAGCCGCCGAAGACCTGCTGGAAGTCCACGCCCGCGCCGGTGAGCCGGTCGGTCCGCACGGAGCCCGGGATCCGGTGGTGGACGTGGGAGAGCTCGAGCTCCCCGGCGTGGTGCTCGTTCACCTCCTTGATGGAGGGCGCGGCGGAGCGGGCCAGGTGCAGCGGGTCGGCCACGGCGAACAGCACACCGGGCAGCTGCTCCTCGTGCAGCTCGCGCAGCGAGGTGGTCAGCGCGGGCAGGTTGGAGCCCTTGTGCCCGTTGATCAGCACGATCCGGTCGAACCCGTGCCGGGCCAGGCTCCGGCAGATGTCGCGGACCAGCAGCGAGAGCGTCCCGGCCGAGATGCTGAGCGTCCCGGGGAACCCGGCGTGGTGGGTGGAGTCCCCGTACCAGATCGGCGGCGTGCACAGGACGCCGGTGCGCTGGGCGACGTCCTCGGCCAGGGTGATGGCCACGTAGGAGTCGACGCCCAGCACGCCCGCGGGCCCGTGCTGCTCGGTGCTGCCCACGGGCACGAGCGCGATCCGCTCCCGCTCGAGGTAGCCGGCGACCTCCTCCCAGGTGAGGTCCTGCATCCAGACGGACGGCAGTCCGCCGGCGGTCTCCGACGACTCGGTCATGGTGGCCTCCTCCGCTGCGGGCACCGCTGTGCCCCTGGGGCCGACTGTAGGCCTCTCGGGCGCCGGGGTCACGGTTGCTAGGGTCGGAGCAGAACGGACAGCGCCCCGGCGAGCACGGCCGTCGTCGTCACGCCCCGGCGATCCCCACCCGGCAGGCAAGGACACCCCATGGCACCGAACCCCGACCCGCGACTCACCCAGGCCGCCTACCAGGGCGCGGCCCTCGAGGTCGACCGGGACTTCTACGGGCGCATCGGCGCCGAGACGGACCGGCGCACCCTGGTCCGGGAGCTGACCGTGCCCATCCGCTCGGGCGCGGCGTGGGAGGTGCCGGCCGGGCACGTGTGCCGCATCGCCACCGTGGAGGGCCCCCAGGTGGGGGACCTGAATCTCTGGAACCGGCACGACCCCCGGGAACGGTTCTGGGCCTCCCGCACCCGGCAGCTGCAGGCCGCCCACGTGAGCACCTTCGACCGGCTGTGGTCCACCCTGCCGTTCCTGCGCCCGATGGCCACGATCGTGGGCGACACCCTGGCCGGCTACGGGGTCGACGCCGAGGGCGGGCGCGTGCACGACACCCTCGGCACCCGGTGCGATCCCTACGTCTCGAGCATGCTCAACGGCGTGGACTTCGACTACCACTGCCACTCCAACCTCGTCCGGGCCGTGCTGCCCTGGGGCCTCACCGAGTTCGACGTCCACGACGTGCTCAACGTCTTCCAGTGCACCGGGCTCAACGCCGACGACCAGTACTTCATGAAGACCTGCCCGGCCGCTCCCGGCGACCACTTCGAGTTCTTCGCCGAGCAGGATTTGCTCGTGGCGCTCTCCACGTGCCCGGGCGGGGACCTGTCCAAGCCGATGTTCGGCCCCGGCGTCACCGACCCCGTCGAGATCTGCCACCCCCTGGCCGTGACCGTCCACGCCCTCGACGACGAGCTGCTGCAGGGCTGGTCCGAGCCCGCCTCCCCGGACTACCGGGGCGCCCACGGGCTCACGCACCGGCCGTGGGGCACCGCCTGAGCCGGGGCGGGAGCCCCGATGAGGGAGGCCGGAGAAGAGAGCCCGGGGAGGGGCCCGGGGCAAGTCGGCGCAACTGTGGACAGGACATGGATCGATCAGGTAGTAACCCGCTGTTAGTATTGACGCATCACGCAGGTGGTCAGCCGGGGGGCTGAGCCGCCGCGTGAGGATCGCGTCGCAGCGACCGGCCGGAAGGCCGTCGGCAGGACGTCGATCATGATGCCGCCGTCCTGGTGGCAGCGGGCCTCGGACCGTTCGGTCAGTCGTCGGGGGGCGACTCCCCTGCCACCGGGACGCGCAGGCCCCCGTCCGCACCACCACCCACCCGGGGAGCCCGCCGGTCAGGCGAAGCCGAAGAGCGGCGGGAAGACCACCACCACGATCGCGGCCCACACCCCGTAGACCGGCAGGTAGCGGGTCTGCCAGCGCTCCAGCACGGCGAACGGCCGCCGCCCCCGCAGGCACCCGGCGCTCAGCCAGCCCGCCCGGAGCAGGTGCACCAGCAGCAGCAGGTTCAGCCCGAGCGCGGCGATCTTGTTGGGGCTGGAGCCGAACTCGGCGATCCGGGTCAGCATGGCGGTCAGCATCACCGCGTCGACCGCCAGCGCCGCGACGACGAGCACCAGCTGCAGGCCGTCGAAGAGACCGGGCGGCTCGAGCGGGTCCCGGGCGGAGATCGAGTAGAGCAGCAGGGCCAGGACGAGCACCAGGATCGCGTCCATGAGGATCAGCAGCCCGCGGTCGACGTCGACCAGCCCGCCGGCCGCTGTGAGCACCGCCAGGAGGGCCAGCAGCATGACGATGGTCAGCGGCGTGAACACGCGCGTGAGGACGGGAGCGATGTTCTCCACGACGTTCTGCTTGGCCTCGACCAGCCACGCGGCCACGACGAGCGCCCCGGGCACCGCGAACGGCAGGATCCAGTCCTCCATCACCGGCTCCAGGTCGATGCCGACGACCTGCAGGGCCCCGAACGTGAGCCCCACCAGCACCGCCCCGCCCAGGGCCAGGAGCGTGTAGTAGATCACGAGCTCGCCGGTGAACCGGACGAAGTCCATCCGCCGGCCGTCGGAGCGCCACCTCCCGCCGACATAGGCCACTCCGGCCAGCAGCCACAGCACCACCGGGGCGTGCAGGGCGGCGAGCAGCTCCGTGGACCCGCCGGGAGCGAAGGGGTAGACGTTGAGCACGACCGCGAGCACCGCGAAGGGGACGAGCAGCCCCACCAGCACGCGGGCGGTGAGCCGGCGCTTCCACGCGAAGTACGCGCCGAGGAAGGGCAGCACGAGCAGGCCGAGGTTGCGGGCCAGCACCGCCTCCTCGCCGGACCAGGCCATGCCGGCCCGGACGGCCAGCCCCGCGCCGACTGCGAGCGCCAGGACGATCCCCAGCTCCCGCCACGAGGGCGCGCCGGCGTCCCCGGCGTCCTCGGGCACGAGCACCAGCTGCTTCCACAGCCGCTCGGAGTGCTCCCGGGCGAACTCGTGCGAGACGGCGTCGAGGTTGCCCATGCGCTTGATCGCGACGAGGAAGGCCTCGTCGTCGTCGAGCCCGGTGGCCCTCAGGTCCGCGACCTGCTCGCGCAGGTGGTCCTCGAGCTCGTCGACGTCGGCCGGGGAGATCGCCTGGCGGCGCTGGACGTAGCCGCGCCACCGCCCGATCTGGGCCTCCCGCTCCGCGTGCAGCTCCATCACGCCCACCTCTCCGTCGTGGCCGGCGGCTGCTGCGCGGCCTGCCACACCTGCCGCAGCGCGTCCGCCACCACGGTCCACTGCTCCTGCCGGTCGGCGAGCGCGGCCCGGCCCGCCGGCGTGATCGCGTAGTGCTTGCGCCGGCGCCCGGCCTCGGACGTGCCCCACGAGGAGGACACGTAGCCGAGGCGCTCGAGCCGGTGCAGCAGGGGGTAGAGCATGCCGTCGGTCCACTGCATGGAGCCGCCGGAGAGTTCGCTGACGCGCTTGAGGATCGCGTAGCCGTACAGGTCGCCGTCCGCCAGGATCCCCAGCACGAGCGGGGTGGCCGAGGCGGCGACCAGGTCCTTGTCGATGCGCATCGCGCCTCCTATACCTAGTTCTGTTAGGTATTGAACCCTAGCAGCGCTAGGTATGGCAAGGAGGCGCCGGGAACGACGCCGCGGAGGGCACGGACTGGGCACCGAGCCCTCCTGCCCCTACAGTCGAGAACACGTTGCGAATGGAAACACATGCGGAAGGTGGTGGCCCGTGAGCACGCAGCTCCCTGAGCCCGGCCTGGCCGGACTGCCGCTCAGCACGCCGCTGGAGGCCGAGGTCTACCGCTCCCGCGGCGTCTACGCCTGGTGGCTGGACACCGCCCGCTCCCCCTCCCCGGAGGCCGCGGGGCTGCGGCTGCCCGAGGTGCCGCGGCTGCGGCACGCCTCCGGCCGCGCCGAGCTGCTCTACGTGGGCCGCGCCCGGCGGGACCTCCACAAGCGGATCACCGGCCAGCACCTGCGGCGCACCCGCTCCTCGGCGCTGCGGCGCACGCTGCTGGCCGTGCTCCTGCCCGGGGACCCCTCCTGGCGGGCGGGCGCGGCCGTGGACGGGCGGGGCCGGGTGGTCCTCGACGCGGAGCACGAGCAGCGGCTCACCGCCTGGATGCAGGAGCACCTGCTCCTCGGCTGGGCGCGGTGCGAGACGAAGGACGAGGTCGACGCCCTCGAGCAGCGCTGGATCGCCGTGCACCAGCCGGTGCTCAACACCGAGGCCACCAGGCACGGGCCCGAGCTGACCGAGCTCAAGCGGGTCTTCCGCGAGGGCCTGCCCGTCCGGACCTGAGGCTCCTGAGGAGCGGCCCGGCAACGGCGCAGGACCGGCGCTCAGCCGGACAGCCCTGACGGGCGAGCCCGGCCGGTGCGCCGCGCGGCCGGCGGGGTCGCGGGCATCGACCCGCGCTCAGCCTCGCGACGGGCCCGCCCGCGCTCAGCCGTCGCGGCGGGGGCGCCGGCGCCAGGCGGCCCAGTCCGCGGAGATCGCGTCCGCGGTGCGCAGCAGGTGGGGCAGGTACTCGTCGGTGAGCGTCTCGAGCGGGGTCTCCGCGGCGTGGACCGTGATGTTGACGGTGGACTCGACCCGCCCGGACTCGTCCGTGACCGGCGCGGCGATGGAGCGGACCCCGGGGGCGAGCTCCTCGTCGGCCACGGCCCACCCCCGCTCCCGCACGAGCTCGAGCTCCTCGAGCAGCCGCGCACGATCCACGGGACGGGTCCGGACGGAGGACCGGGACGGCGTGTCGAGGGCGGCGTGCACCTGCGCGGCCTCCAGCCCGGACAGCAGCACCTTGCCCTGGGAGGTCACCGCGGCGGGGAACCGGGTGCCGAGCTCCACGCGCAGGGCGATGATCTTGGGCACGGACACCCGCGCGGTGTAGACGATGTCGGCGCCGTCGAGCTGGGCCATGGAGGAGGACTCCCCCGTCCTGCCCACCAGCGCCTCCAGGTGGGGCCTGGCGATGTCCCAGAGCCCCAGGGAGTCCACGTAGGACATCCCGAGATCGACGACGCGGACGGTGAGCTGGAACTCCCGGTCGACCTGCCGGACGAACCCGAGCTCCTTGAGGGTCAGCAGCAGCCGGTGCGCCGTGGGCCGGGCCAGCCCGGTCGCCGAGGCCACCTCGGTCAGCGACATCCGCGGCCGATCGGCGCCGAAGGCCTGGATGACGTCCAGCCCCCGGGCGAGCGCCTCGACGAAGCCCGCGGTCTCACTGCGACCCGACATGTCCGCCCTCTTCCGTCCGTGGTGCCGCGCCCCCGGTGAGCGGCGCAGCCACCAGTCAGTGTAGGCACCCGCACACCGGACGCCTGTCGCTCGCAGTCAACCCTTGACACGTCACCGAACATGGACGAGAGTGATCTCCAACACAACGGACATCTATCCGCATAGCGGACACCAGACTTTCGGAGGCGCTCGTGAACAGCACCGAGGACCCGCCCGTCGGCGCGGCCCGCCCGCTCGAAGGGGTGGTGGTCGCCGATTTCTCCCGCGTGCTGGCCGGCCCGTACGCCACGATGCTGCTGGCCGACCTCGGGGCCGAGGTGATCAAGGTGGAGGGCCCGGCTGGGGACGACACCCGCACGTGGGTCCCGCCGGTCCGCCCGGACGGGGTGTCGACCTACTACACCGCGATCAACCGCGGCAAGAAGTCCGTGGTCCTGGACTTCACGGACGCCGACGACCTGGCCACGGCCCAGGCACTGGCTCGGCGGGCCGACGTGGTGATCGAGAACTTCAAGCCCGGCGGCCTGGAGCGCTTCGGCCTGGACTACGCCGCGGTGGCCGAGGCCAACCCGGCGGTGGTCTACTGCTCGATCAGCGGCTTCGGCTCCGCGGAGGGTGCCTCGCTGCCGGGCTACGACCTCATCGTCCAGGCCATGTCCGGGCTGATGAGCCTCACGGGCGATCCGGACGGATCGCCGTTCCGGGCGGGGATCAGCGTCTTCGACGTCATGGCCGGGCTGCACTCCGCCGTCGCCGTCCTGGCCGCCCTGCGCCACCGGGACGCCACCGGGACCGGTCAGCACCTCGAGGCCAGCCTGATGGCCTCCGCGATGAGCGGGCTGGTCAACCAGACCGCCGCCTACGTGGCCGGCGGGGTGGTGCCGCACCGGATGGGCAATGCCCACCCCAGCCTCTTCCCCTACGAGCCGCTGCCCACCGCCGACGACGACCTCATCGTCACCGCGGGCAACAACGCCCAGTTCCGCAGGCTGTGCACGGCGCTGGGCATCCCCGAGGTCGCCGAGGACCCCCGGTTCGCCGAGAACGGCGACCGCACCGCGAACCGGGAGCAGCTGCGCCCCCTGCTCGTGGAGCAGCTGCGCAAGCACCCCGCGAAGCACTGGTTCGCCGAGCTCAACGAGGTCGGCGTGCCCAACGGTCCCATCAACACGATCGGGCAGGGCGTCGAGTACGCCAAGGAACTCGGCCTGGAGCCGGTGGTGAGCGCCGGCACGGGCGAGCGGGCGGTGCCGGTGGTGCGCCACCCGGTGACGTTCTCGGCCACCCCGCCGCGCTACGACCTGGCCCCGCCCGAGCTGGGCGAGCACACCGACCAGGTCCGCGCCTGGCTCAGCACGCCGGAGGCCACCCCGACCACCGCCACGACCACCGTTCCGCGGAAGGAGTCCTGATGACCACCGAGCCCGAGCCGGCACTGCGCTTCCCCACGTCCCTGGGCACCTCCAGCGCCACGGAGATCCGGCTGCTGGGCCAGGACCTGGCCCAGGACCTGATGGGCAAGGTCGGCTTCGGCGAACTGGCGTTCTGGCTGGTCGCGATGCGCCGGCCCACCGCCGGCGAGGTGCGGGTCTTCGAGTCCGTGCTCGTCGCCCTGGCCGACCACGGCTTCACCCCCACCGCCATCGCCGCCCGCGTCACCTATCTCAGCGCCCCGGACTCCGTGCAGGGCGCGATGGCGGCGGGTCTGCTCGGGGGCGGGTCCCGCTTCCTGGGGGTGACCGAGGACTGCGGGCAGTTCCTGGCCGCCACCCTGGCCGCCCGCGAGGGCGAACTGCCCGGCACCGACGCGGAGTGGGACGAGATGGCCGCGAAGGCCATCCGTGCCCAGAAGGCGGCCGGGAAGTTCGTGCCCGGCCTGGGCCACCCCAACCACAAGGATGGCGACCCGCGGACCCCGGTGCTCATCGGCATCGCCGAGGAGGAGGGGCTGCGCGGCCCGCACCTGCGGCTGTTCGAGGCGATCGGGCGGATGAGCGGGCCGGTCCTGGGCCGGCGCCTGCCGCTCAACGGTGCCGGGGTCTGCGGGGCGGCCCTGGCCGACCTGGGCCTGCCCACCGACCTGCTGCGCGGCTTCGCCCTGCTGGCCCGCTCGGCCGGGCTGCTGGGCCAGATCGCCGAGGAGAAGCGCCACCCGATCGCCCAGGACATCTACACGGCCGTGGACCGCCACGCCGTCTACGTCGAGCCCGGCGAGACCCCGAACGCCTGAGACCCCGAACCACCCGAGCAGGAGAAGACGACCGATGGCTGATCTGACGGCCGTGCTGGCCAGCACGCACCACCCGTTCTACCTCCGGGCCACCACCGACCACTCCGAGAACCGGATGCCGCAGGCCGACGAGTGGCAGCGCAAGGTCGAGGCCTACCGCGACACCCTGACGGCCGCCGAGCCGGACGTGCTGGTGATGGTCGGCGCCGACCACTTCCACCAGTTCTTCCTGGACAACTACCCGACCTTCCTGATCGGCAAGCAGGAGAAGTACGACGCGACCTTCTACAACGAGGTCCGTGAGTTCGGGCTGCCCGAGTACCTGCTCGACGGCGACGTGGAGCTGTCCAACCACCTGCACGAGGAGCTGCTGGAGGCCGGCTTCGACTTCTCCTTCAGCCACGAACTGAAGATCGACCACTCCATCGTCTGCCCCATCATCACCGTGCGCCCGGAGGCCGATCTGCCGGTGGTGCCCATCTACACCAACATCTTCGCCCCGCCCCTGCCCTCCCCGAAGCGGTTCTGGGACCTCGGTCGGGCCATCCGCAGGATCATCGACGCATGGCCCTCCGACAAGAAGGTCGCCGCCATCGGCACCGGCCACCTGTCCCTGGAACTGGGCGGGCCCCGGATGTTCGGCGAGCACGGCCCGGACCCGGCGTTCGACGCGAAGGCCATCGAGTGGCTGTCCACCGGCAACATCGAGGCGATCCTGGCCGACGTCACCCACGAGTCCATGGCCGCGGCCGGCAACGCCACCCACGGGTTCATGGACCTGATCCTCATGATGGGCATCGCCGGCCCCGAGGAGGCCGACTACGTGGACCAGCTGGACCTCTTCCACACCCGGGAGATGTTCATGACCTGGTACCCGGGCAAGACCGAGCAGCAGGCCGCCGCGGCGGCCCGGGCCGCCGCGTCCTCCGGGGCCGTCCTCGGTCCCGTCCGCGCCGGGCAGGACACCGGGCAGGACTCCGCGAAGGACTCCGTGAAGGAAGGTGCGTCGGCATGAGCAAGTACTACGTCAACAAGTTCCTCTACACCGTGGACCGCGACCCCGCCTGGGTCGCCCGGTACAAGGCGGACCCGGCGGCCGCGATCACCGCGTGGGAGGAGGAGGTCGGCACCTGGCTCAATGCCGCGGAGAAGACCTCGTGGCTGTCCTTCACCGAGGACGAGCGCCGGGCCCTGGAGACCTACGACTACGAGTGGCTGTTCGCCTACGGCGCCCACTTCTTCCTCTACCTCACCCTGTTCATCGGCCTCTTCGACGAGGACTGGGCGCGGGAGTTGGGCCCGCTGTCCTACCAGCGGAATTGGGCGAAGCGGCTCGAGGCCTGGACCGGCAAGCCCTATCCCTCCGTGGCGCTGTAGGCGCCCGGACGGTCGTGAACGGAGGTCGTCATGGACGAGGGCATCCTGCTCCTGCGGGTCCTGCTGGGCCTGGTCCTGCTGGCCCACGCCGCGCAGAAGTCCCTGGGCTGGTTCCAGGGCCTCGGGCTGTCGGTGATGGCCGGGGCCTTCGAGTCCCTGGGACTGCGTCCGGGGCGGCCCATGGTGCTGATGGCCAGCATCACGGAGGCCCTGGCCGCGGTCTCCCTGCTGCTGGGCCTGCTCACACCGCTGGGCGCCGCGGCCGCCGCCGGGACGATGGCCGTGGCCGGCGCCACCTCCCAGCTCAGCGCAGGCTCCTTCTGGAACGCCCGGAAGGGCGGTGAGTACCCCTACGTGCTCGCCGTCGCGGCCCTCGTCCTGGCCTTCACCGGCGCCGGCGCCTGGTCCGCCGACGCGTGGCTCGGCGGCGCCGCTCCGGGACTGGCCCCGTTCCTCGGCGGCACGGGGATCGGCGCGGCCGCGTTCCTGCTGGCCGCCGTCGCCGCCCTGCTCTTTCTGTGGCTGGTCCTCCGCCGCAGCCCCGCGGCGCGCCCGGGGTGAGCCCAGCCCGTCCACCCGTCCTGCAGCACCCACCAGCACCCACCAACCAGGAGTCGACCGTGACCGCTGAAACCCGCACACCCGCCCCCGGCCAGCCCGTCGTGTTCCGCCACGGCACCGTCCTGACGATGGACGCGTCCAAGCGGGTGCTCACCGACGCCGACGTCCTCGTCGTCGGCGAGAACATCGAGGCCGTCGGTCCCGCCCTGGAGGTCCCCGAGGGGACCTTCGAGATCGATGCCTCCGGGGGCGTGATCATGCCCGGGATGATCGACACGCACCGGCACATGTGGCAGACCGCGATGCGCGGCTACGGGGCGGACTGGACGCTGACCCAGTACTTCGTCTGGTACTACCTCGAGCACGGGACCGCGTTCCGCCCCGAGGACATCGCCGCGGGCAACCTGCTCTCGGCCTACGACGCCCTGGACGCCGGCGTGACCACCAGCGTGGACTGGTCCCACGGGCTGAGCACCATCGACCACGCCGAGGCCGCGCTGGAGGCGCTCGAGGGGACCGGCGGGCGCTTCGTCTTCGCCCCCGGCAACATCTTCGCCGGGCCCTCCGAGTGGAGCGCGTCCCCGGACTTCAAGAACTTCGTGGAGCGGCGCAACCCGCGCTCCGACATGCTGAAGTTCCAGCTGGCCTTCGACGTCACCGGTGACCCGTCCTTCCCGGAGAAGGGCGCCTTCGAGGTGGCCCGGGAGCTGGACCTCCCGGTGACCACGCACGCCGGGGTCTGGGGCGCCACCAACGACGACGGCGTGCGGCTCATGCACGAGCACGGCTTCATGACCCCGGGCACGGTCTACGTCCACGCCGCGACCCTCAGCCACGACTCCTACCAGCGCATCGGCGCGACCGGCGGGTCCGTGTCCCTGTCCACGGAGAGCGAGCAGAGCTGCGGGCAGGGCTACCCGCCGTCCTGGGTGCTGCGCCGGCACGACATCCCGATGTCCCTGTCGATCGACACCAGCGTGTGGTTCAGCAGCGACCTGTTCGTCGCGATGCGCGCCACCCTCGGCGCCGACCGCTCCTACGAGCACCTGCGCGCCCACGAAGCCGGCGAGACCGTGACGCACTCGGCCCTGCGCGCCGAGCACGTGGTGGACTGGGCCACCCGCGGCGGGGCCACCGCGCTGTCGCTGGACCACGCGGTGGGCAGCCTCGAGCCGGGGAAGAAGGCCGACGTGGTGCTCATCAAGAACGACGCCTCGCCCGCGTCCTTCCCGATGCTCAACCCCTACGGCCACGTGGCCCTGCAGGCCGGCCGTGGCGACGTGCACACGGTCCTGGTCAACGGCCGGACGGTCAAGCACGAGCACCGCCTGGTCGACGTCGACCTGCGGTCCCTGCGCTCGAAGGTCGAGGCCACCGTGGAGCACCTGCGCGCCACCCTCGGCGAGGAGGCCTGGGAGAAGGGGATGAACCCCGACATCCCCGAGACCAGGATCCTGGACAACCCGTACATGTACACCGACTACCGGGACGCCTCCACCCACGCGAAGGCGACCTGACAGGCCCCGCGACACCCAGGACGCGGCGGTAGAATGGGCGGCCAGGAAGCACGTGGTCGTCGGGGGCCGTCATGAAGAACACCGGGAGCAGCAGCGGCGCCACCGTATGGGTGGTCCTGATCGCCGTGGTGGTCTTCTTCGGCCTGTTCCGGTTCCTGCTCCTGGGCGGGGCGGCCCTTCTCGGCCTGGCCCTGGCCGGGCTGCTCGTCTGGCTCAGCGCCGGCTTCATCACGAGCCGGACCCGCGCCACCCGGCAGACCGCTCCCGACGACGACGCCGACGGGCCACCGGCCGGTCCCCGCTGGTCCGGGCAGCCGTCCGCGGAGGAGGCCCGGGCGGCCGGAGCCTCCAACATGCGCACGGCCTGGATCTCGTGGCACCTCCGCTCCCTGCCCCGGCCGGAGGAGAGCAGGGACGCGCGGCTCCTCACCGGGACCCTCTCCGTGGTGCCCCAGGCGGACTGGGACGCGGACCGGCTCCGGCAGCACGGCCGGGCACTGTGGTCCCTGCGCGGCAGCGCGCGACGCCACGGCCTCATCGACCAGGTGGACGCCCGCCTGGACCGGGTGGTCGCGATGATCTCCGACGCGACCGACGAGGAGTTCGACACCAGCCTCGGCCAGGTCAACGACCAGTACCTGTACCACCCGGACCGGGCCGTCCGCGCCGCCTACCTGGAGGGCGGCGCGCTGGGCGTGGAGCACATCATGGACGCCGTCACCGCCGCCCGGGCCCAGGCCCGCGAGGACGCCGCCACGAGAGCCGCCGCGGAGTCCCTCGCAAAACAGCGCACCGCCGCACTGCGCGCCCTGCGGGAGACCCGCCGGCCCACCGAGGACCGGGACGCCCGCGCCGCCTGGGAGGAGGAGGCCCGGAAGCTCGAGGAGTGACCCGGCAGCATCGGGCCGATGGTGGTGCCCCTGGAAACGCAGAGGCCAGCGACTCCTATGGACAAGAAGACGCCCCGGTACGAGGTCGGTCTCACTCACGCCTTCGACGAGCTGGTGACGCCGAACTCTGACGGCACCTACAGCATTCGCCTTCCGGGCGACGGGAATCGCGTCATCGTGGTGCCCTCGAGATCGAAGGCCGAGATCATCGCCGAGGCCGAGGCGTTGCGGATCAAGCTTTCCGCCGCCCGACAGAGCCCAGCACCAGGCGACGGGGCGCCGGAACGGGTGATCCCTTCCGGCGCCCCGCCGTCGTGCCGGGTCGGCGTCACCGGGGGTGGTGGGACTCCTCGAGCTCGAACACCGGCGTGGGCAGACCCTCCATCCGGGCCTTGAGCTGCAGGGCGAGGTACTTGGAGTAGTGCCTGCTCTGGTGCAGGTTCCCGCCGTGGATCCAGAGGTTCTCCACGTTGGTGGGCTTCCACATGTTCCGCAGCTCGCCCTCCCAGGGCCCGGGGTCCCGGGTGGTGTCCGAGCCGTAGCCCCAGCACTTGCCGACCCGGTCGGCGACCTCCGGGGAGACGAGGTCCGCGAGCCACTCGTTCATGGACCCGTACCCGGTGGCGTAGACGACCAGGTCCGCCGGCAGCTCGGTCCCGTCGTCGAGGACCACCGCGTCCTCCGTGAGGTGGTCGACCTGGCCGGAGACCAGCCGGACCCGCCCGTCGATGATCAGCTGCGAGGCGCCCACGTCGATGTAGTACCCGGAGCCACGGCGCAGGTACTTCAGGAACAGCCCGGAGCCGTCCTCCCCGAAGTCGAGATCGAAGCCGGACGACTCCAGCGCCGCGTAGAAGTCCTCGTCCCGGCGGGCCATCTCCTCGAACGCGGGCCGCTGGACGTCCGGCAGGACCCGGTACGGCCACGACGCGAACAGCATGTCTGCGCGGTCCGTGGTGATGCCGGCCTCCAGTGCTTCCTCGGAGTAGAGCGGTTTCAGGACGAGGTCCATGAGCGACTCGCTGCGGGAGATGTGGGTGGAGGAGCGCTGGACCATCGTGACTTCGGCCCCGTGCTCCCAGAGGTCGGCGCAGATGTCGTGGGCGGAGTTGTTGGACCCGATGACCACGGCCCGTTTCCCCGCCCAGTCGTCGCCGCCGGCGTGGGCGGAGGAGTGGTGCTGTGCGCCACGGAAGACGTCCGCGCCGGGGAACTCGGGGATCCTCGGGTACCCGGAGACGCCCAGTGCGAAGACGAGCTGGGTGGGGTGCAGGGTGATCTCCTCACCGTCGCGGTCCACGACCACGGTCCAGGTCCCCGTCTCCTCGTCCCACTCGGCCGACCGGCACTCGGTCTTCGCCCAGTAGTTGAGCTCCATGATGTCGGCGTAGTGCATGAGCCAGTCGGCGATCTTGTCCTTGGCGGGGAACACCGGCCAGTCGTCGGGGAACGGCAGGTAGGGCATGTGGTCGTACCAGACCGGGTCGTGCAGGTGCAGGGACTTGTAGCGGTTGCGCCAGGCGTCTCCGGCCTTCTCGTGCTTGTCCACCACGATCGTGGGGATGCCGAGGCGCTGCAGCCGGGCGGCCAGGCCGATCCCGCCCTGTCCGCCGCCGACGACGAGGCAGTACGGCTGCTCGGTCCGGCCGAGGGCCTCCTCCCGCGCCCGGCGCCGCTCCAGCCAGGTGGTGCGCTCCCGGGTGATCTCGTGGACGACGCCGCGGTCCCGGCGCGACCCCTTCTGCTCCTCGAACCCGCGCAGGTCCTGCAGCGTGGTCAGCAGGGTCCACGCCTTCCCGTCGCGCAGCCGCAGATAGCCCCACCCGGACCCGGCGGAGGTCTCGAAGCGCACCCAGCACTCGGTCACCCCGTCCGCCGTGGTGGGCTCACCCTCGACCTCCCACCCAGAGGGCCGGACGTGCGGCAGGGTCTGCGCGAGCATCCGGCAGATCTGGTCGCGGCCCTCCAGGGTCTTGAGGTTCCAGGTGAACGCCAGGAAGTCGCGCCAGAAGCCGTCCTCCTCGAACAGCGCCGCCGCCGCGTCCGCGTTGCCGGCCGTGAGGGCTTCCTCGAGCGAAGCCAGCCAGGTGCGGGCGATGTCAGTCCCGGCGCGCACGCCGGTGTCGGTCTCGGTCATGGTTCCTCCTCGATGTACGCCGGACGCCCCGTGGCATAGGCTCCGATGTGATGCGTGTCACCACTGTGGGGCCGTGGGGGTTTCCTCGGCGTTGCATCGGGGACGAGCGCAGAGGACGGAGGAGCGCGCTGTGGACAGCTGCGGATCGACGAGGACACCGGAACGGGTGCGTTCCGCCTGGGAGCGGTGCGCCGCCCGCGGCATGTCCCGCGACCTGGACGGCCCGCGGGAGGTGCTCCCGGACCACGAGATCGAGCACCAGCGGACGCTCTCACCGCTGGGGTCGCACGTCGACCTCGTCGCGGATCTCCTGGGCGTCGCCCGTGACACCGCGGAAGCCCGGGTCGCCGTCCTCACGGGACCCGATGGCACGGTGCTGTGGCGGCGCGGGGGACGCTCACCGCTCGGGCGCGCCGACAGGCTCGGCTTCGTCGAGGGCGCCGGCTGGGACGAGCACGGCGTGGGCACCAACGCGATCGCCCAGGCGCTGCGCAGCGGGGCCGCGGAGGAGCTGCGCGGAGCCGAGCACTTCGCCCGGTCCCACAGCGACTGGGACTGCACGTCCGCCCCCGTGCGTCACCCGGGCAGCGGAGAGGTGCTCGGCGTCATCGACCTGTCCGGGCCCCGAGGCAGCGCCACCCCGGACACCAGGGTTCTGGTCCGCTCGGCCGCGCGGGTCGTCGAGACGCTGCTCACCGCCCAGACGGCCTCTGGACACCCCGCTGGCACGACCGGCACGCCGCCCCTGGAGCTGCGCCTGCTCGCCGAGCCGGCCATGGCCCGGGTGGGCGGCGGGGACTGGTTCCCCCTGCCGACGCGGTCGGCGGAGATCCTCGCGCTGCTCAGCCTGCGCGAACGCGGGTGGAGCGCCGAGGAGATGGCCTACGAGCTCTACGGCGAGCACGGCACACCGGGGACGGTCCGCACGGAGATCCACCGGGTCCGCCGCCGGCTCGGGGCGGTGATCACCACCGGGCCCTACCGGTTTGCCGACCCGGACGCAGTCACCAGCGACGTCCTGCGGCTTCGGGCCGCGCTCGAACAGGGCGAAGTCGCCCGGGCGCTGAACATCTACCGGCAGCCGCTGCTGAGGTCCTCTGACCTGCTCACCATCGAGGAGTGGCGGTCCGCGCTGGACCAGGAGACCGCGGAGGCCGTGCGGCGCAGCGGCGATTCCCGGTTCGAGGCCCGCTGGTCCCACACCGAGATGGGGCACGCCTACCGGCGCGGATGAGCCGGGGCGGAGGCACGACGGCAGCTGGCGGACCGGCCGGATGCCGGCGATCCCCCGCACCGTTCACGGCCCGGTGAACGTCGGTGAATCCGGTGAATCTTGTGAATGCTGCTCCGGGGCGGGGTTCCGGCCTCAGCTCTCCGGCCACGGAGCGTCCGGTCTCGTCGTTCGGGGCGCGCCTCACTCCCGGGCCGTCAGGAGCGGGTCCATCCACACGATGTTCCACCGGTGGCCGTCCGGGTCGGCGAACACCCGGTGGCTCGTGTAGCTGTCGTCCTTCCGGTGCCCCGCGGTGGCGCCGGCGGCGACCGCCCGCTCGACCAGGACGTCGACGTCCTCGGGGATGTCGACGAGCAGGGCGAAGCTTCCGCTCACCGTGCGGCGGGGATCCGCGAGCTCCTGGTCCTCGCCGACGGCCTGCTGCATGAACCGCCGCTCGACGAGCGTGACCCCGAAGTCCTCGCCGAGGTCCAGGACCATGCTGTGCCCCTCGGCCAGGCCGGGAGCCGTCCGCCAGCCCAGGGCCTGGTAGAAGGACCGCGAGCGCTCCAGGTCGGCGACGGGGACGTGGGGAAAGAACTTGTACGCCACGGGAACTCCTGGAGCATCGACGGGCCGGGGTTCCATGCTCCTCCTGCCCTCCGATCGGCACAACGGTGCGACCGCGCGGCGGCGAGCCCGCAGGCTCCGGGGCCTCCGCCGGACTGCGGAGGCCCTCGGCGCTCACTCGGGCCAGGCGTTCTCCTGGATGACGCGCACGAAGTCCTCCCGGTGGAAGTCCGGGTCGAAGTGAGCGAGCACGTCGTCGTTCATGGTGCCGAAGGTGGTGTCGGGACGGTCGGACATGCCGTCGTAGAACGCGCGGAGGATCTTGTTCTTGAAGTCCGGCCGGGGGTGCGCGGCGACGACCTCGGCGCGGTGCTCCTCGGAGATCTGGTCCAGGTCCAGGCCCAGCACGTCGGTCTCGACGCCGAGGGTGACCACGGCAACCTCGGGCTCCAGGTGCAGCGGGATCTCCGGGGTGGTGTGCAGGGCGATCGCCAGCCACACGCGGCGGGCCTCCGCCGCGGAGCGGCCGTGGTCCCGCAGGAACGCCTGCGCCGCCGCGGCGCCGTCGATCTCGAAGCGCTGGTCCTGGGTGCGGTACTCGTCGGTGAGGCCGAGGTCGTGGAACATCGCCCCCACGTAGGCGAGCTCCGGGTCCACCTCGAGCCCGCGCGCGGCGGACTTGAGCATGCCGAAGAGGAAGACTCGGCGGGAGTGGTTGAACAGGCTCTCGTCGGCGGCCCGGCGGACCAGCTCGGTGGTCTCGCGGACGAGGGCGGAGTCCGGAACGGTGATGCCGGCGATGGTCTCGGCCAAGGTGTCTCCTCTGCTCGGGTGTGTGGTGTCGTGCGGGACCGGCGCGCGGCCGGTCCTCTCCTCACTCTCTCAGGTTGCTCGCTCAGGCGGGCGAGCAGCGGGACCGCAGGATCGACACGCCCTCACCCGTGAGGTCGTCGCAGAAGGCCTCGCGGCCGGCCATCGCCATGACGATCGCCAGCGTGGTCCCGCGGACCAGGGGCCCGGTTCCGGATTCGAACGGGCCGTCGGTCGCCACGAGGTGCAGGCCCTGGGCGGTGCTGCGGCTGGGCACCGCGAAGTCCCGGCCCGCGAAGAACCGTGCCACCGCGGTCACGGTCCCGACCGGGGGCGTGCGCGGCAGCCCGAGCGGGCGGCGGACGTCCTGGCTGTGCACCACGACCTCCCCCAGCCAGGCCGCGGTGTCCCCCGAGGGCGCCTTCGTGCTCCCGACCACGGCCCGGAAGCGCCGGAGCGTCTCGGCCGGGGTGGCGCCCCGGTGCTCCTCGAGCCGCCGCTGGTTGTGCAGGTCGAAGTCGAAGCGGGCCCCCAGCACGCTCCGGAGCCAGCGGAGCCGGCCGGTGCTCGCGGCCGCGGTGAGGTGGGCGACGACGTCCTCCACGGTCCACCGACCGCACAGGGAATGCTCCGCCCACTGCATGTCGTCCAGGCCGGCCAGGTCCTCGGCCAGGCGGGCGCGCTCGGCGTGGACGGCCGCCCACAGGTCCTTCCGGCTGCTCGGCTCCATGCGTCCACTCAAGCACACGCCGCCGAAGCGCGGGGCCCGGAGCGCGGGGCTCGGAGTGCTGGGCCCGGAGCGCGCCGTCGTGCTACTCGCCGGCGCGGCCGACCGAGGAGCCGAGCGCCCGGGAGATCGCGTCGGCGGCGGCGATCGCCTGCGGCGCGAACTGCTCGATGCTCGAACCGGGGTGCTCGAGGGCGATCGACGAGATCGACAGGCCGTACGTCACGTGGCCGAGGTGGTCGCGGATCGGCGCGGAGACGCACACAGTGCCGACCTCGTTCTCGCCGAGGTCGAGCGCGTAGCCGCGCTGCCGCACCTCGGCGAGCTCGGCGTGCAGCCGGCCGGCGTCCGTGATGGTCCGGTCGGTGCGCGGCGGCAGGCCGACCTCGGCAATGAGCCGGTCCACCTGCTCGGGAGGCCAGTACGCGAGCACGGCCTTGCCCATGCCCGAGCAGTGCATCGGCATGGACAGGCCCACGCGGGACGCCATCCGGTAGGGCTTCGACGAGTCCTTGCGGATGACATAGACCATCTCGAAGCCGTTGACGACGCCGACGTGGATGGTGCAGTCGACCTCGCGCACGAGCTCCTCGACGATCGGCTCGGCGAGGAAGGAGATGTCGAGCCGCGAGATGGCCCGCCCGGCGATGCCGAGGAAGCGGGAGCCCGGGTGATAGCCGCGATCGCTGTCACCGGTGATGAACTTCTGCTCGACGAGCGTCGCGAGGATCCGGTGCACGGTGGCCTTGGCCAGTCCGGTCTCCTCCACGATGTCGGTGAAGCGGTCGTAGAGGATCGCGGCCTCGAGCACCCGCAGCGTCTTCTCGCTCGCGCCCGCCGAGGGCGCAGGTCTCGTGTCGAGCGCCCGGGGCTCCGTGGTCATGGCCACCTCATCTCATGTCGACGATCGCGACGCCGTCCATGTCGTCGAAGGACTGGTTCTCGCCGGCCATCGCCCACACGAACGAGTAGTTCGACGTTCCCACGCCCGAGTGGATCGACCACGACGGCGAGAGCACCAGCCCGCCGTCGCCGACCAGCAGGTGGCGCGTCTCGGACGGCTCACCCATGAGGTGGACCACGCGGGCGTCCTCGGGCACGTCGAAGTAGACGTAGAACTCGGTGCGGCGGTCGTGCGTGTGCGCCGGCATCGTGTTCCACATGCTACCGGGGTGCAGCTGCGTCACGCCCATGACCACCTGGCAGCTGCGCACCCCGTTCTCGTGGATGTACTGGTTGAGCGTGCGGCGGTTCGAGGTCAGCGGGTCGCCGAGCTCCCGCACCGTGCCCTGCCCCGGCTCGACGAGCGCGATCGGGTACGTGGTGTGCGCCGGCGCCGAGAAGCCGTAGAAGCGGGCGGGGGCGGCGGCGTCGTCGGACTCGAACGAGACGTCCCGGACGCCGCGGCCGAGGTAGAGGCACGCGCCGGTCGCCATCGGGTGACGCTCGCCGTCGGCGACGACGGCGCCGCCCGCACCGATGTTGACGATGCCGATCTCGCGGTGGTCGAGGAACTGGTCGCTGCGGATCTCCGGCACGGCTTCGAGGGCCAGCGGCGCGTCGGTCGGCACGGCGCCGACGGCGACCACGCGGTCGTAGTGGGTGACGGCGGTGCGCACGCTGCCGGGGACGAAGAGGTCCTCGACGAGGTAGCGCTCGCGCAGCTGCTGCTGGGTGGCGCCGGGGATCTGCTCGGGCGAGGTGGGGCCGTGGACGGCGGTCATGGTGTTTCCTTCCGGTGGGGTGTTCAGAGCAGGCCCATGAGGCCGGGGAGCCACAGGGACAGCTGGGGGACGAAGACGATGACGAACAGCAGCGCGATGAGCACGAGCAGGAACGGCACCAGTTTGACGATGACGGGCTCGAGCTTCAGCTTCGCGACCTGGGCGCCGACGAAGAGCACGGGCGCCGAGGGCGGCGAGATGACCGCGATCGAGAGGTTGAAGACCATCACGATGCCGAAGTGCACCGGGTCGATGCCGTAGGACACGGCGATCGGCAGGAAGATCGGCGTGAAGATCAGGATCGCCGGCGTCGGGTCGAGCGGGATGCCGATCAGCAGCAGCACGAGCATCATGATCAGCAGCACGACGACCTTCGAGTCGGTCCAGCCGAACAGCGACTCGGCGATCAGCTGCGGCAGCCGGGCGTAGGTCATGACGTAGGACATGATCGTCGAGACCGCGATCAGGAAGATCACGATCGCGCTCGTCCGGGTGGCGTCGAACAGGATGCGCGGCAGGTCCTTGGCCGAGACGGTGCGGTAGAGGAACGAGAGCAGCAGCGAGTAGACCACGGCCACGGCCGAGCCCTCGGTCGGCGTGAAGAAGCCGACCACGATGCCGCCGATCGCCACCACGATCAGCCCGAGCGAGGGGACCGCGCGCCACAGCGTGGCCAGGAGGACCGAGAGCTCGGGCCACGGCTCGCCCCGCAGCTCGGGGTGCCGGCGCGCGTAGGCGAAGCCGACGGCCCCGCAGGCCAGCGCCCACAGCAGGCCCGGGACGTAGCCGGCCACGAACAGCGCGCCGATCGACGTGCCGCCGGCGGCGAGCGAGTACACGATGAGGGTGTTGCTCGGCGGGATCAGCATGCCGGCCGGGGCCGAGGCGATGTTCGCCGCCGCGCTGAAGGCCCGGTCGTAGCCCGAGCGCCGCTGCATCGGGGACATGGTGGAGCCGATGGCGGCGGCGCTGGCCACCGCGGAGCCGGAGACGGAGCCGAAGATCGCGTTGGCGATCACGTTGGTCTGCACCAGCGGCGCGGGGGTGCGACCCACCAGCACGCGGGCGAGGTTGATCAGCCGCTCCGCGATGCCGCCGGTGTTCATGATCACGCCGGCGAGGACGAAGAACGGGATGGCGAGCAGCGCGAACGAGTCGACCCCGCCGACCATCTGCTGGGCGGCGGTGACCGCGCCCCGGTCGAAGTCGACGATCAGCAGCATGCACAGTGCCGACGGCAGGCCGATGGACACGGAGACGGGGGCGCCGACCGCGAGCAGCAGCACGAGCCCGCCGATCAGGATGGCGCTGATGGCAGCGGGATCGATCACAGCGCCGCCGCCTCGAGGTCTTCGTCGACGCCCACGTGCCCCTGGTAGCCGGGGAAGAAGGTGCCGACGAGGTGGATGGTCAGGTAGACGGTCAGCAGCACGCCGGAGACCGGCAGGGCCAGGTAGAGCTGGCCCTGCGTGAGGGGCAGCAGCGGGTTCTGCTGCCCCCACGCCAGGACGGACTGCTGGAGGCCGCCGAAGACCATCACGTACAGCACGAAGGCGAGCGTCGCGAGGTACGCGACCACGTCGGCGCCGCGCTGGACGGGGACCGGCAGCCGTTCGACGAGGAAGTCCATGATGACGTCGGCCTTCTCACCGACCGCGATGGCAATGCCGATCAGGCTGACCCACACGAAGGTGTGCCGTGCCGCCTCCTCGGACCAGGCGCTCGGCTGGCCGAGCACGAGGCGGGTGAAGACCTGCCACACCACCAGCAGCACCAGCAGCGCAAAGAGGCCGACGCAGATCCCGCGGAGCGCGCCGTCGAGCCACGCCCGCGCGGTGGTCGTGAGTTCCGTGGTGGCCATCAGCCGCGCGCCGCCTCGATCGCGTCGTAGACCGAGCGGGCCAGGTCGCTGGTGACGCTCTCCTCGTGCAGCGGCTGCACGGCCTCGCGGAACACCTCGACGTCGACGTCGTTGAACTGCGCGCCGGCCTCCTCGGCGGCGGCGGTGGCCTCCTCGACCGCCGTTCCGAACAGCTCCAGCTCGGTGTCGACCGACGCCGTGAGCAGCTCCTCGAAGACCGCGCGGTCCTCCTCCGGGATGCCCTCCCACACGCCCGGGTTCGCGACCAGGTAGTCCGGCATCATGAGGTGCTCGGTGCGCGAGTAGTACGGGGCGATCTCGTCGTGCGAGAGCGAGGAGTAGATGAGCTCGTTGTTCTCCGCGCCGTCGAGCACGCCCGACTGGATCGCGGTGAAGACCTCGCCCTGCGCCATCGGCGTGCCCACGCCGCCCATGAGCTCCATCATGCGCACGTTCGTGTCCGAGCCGATGACGCGGATCTTCTGTCCCGCGAGGTCGGCGGGCGTCTCGACCGGCCCCTCGCTCGAGTACACGTTGCGCACACCGCCGTGGTAGGCGGTGAGCACCTGGATGTCGTCGTCGACCAGGGTGTCGTAGAGCTCCCCGACGACCTCGCGGTCGTTGAGCACCGACAGCTGGTGCTCGGGCGACTCGTAGAGGTAGGGCAGGTTCACGGTCGAGAAGTCCGGTTCGAAGTTCTCGAGCAGCGGTCCCGCCACGACCGCGAGGTCGATGGTGCCCGACTGCACCTGCTCGATGGTGGCCGCCTGGTCGCCGAGCGTCTCGTCGGTGTAGAGCTCGAGCGCGTACCGGCCCTCGGTGCGGGTCTCCAGCTCCTCCGAGAGCTCGGTGAGCGCCTGCGCCTGCGGGTGGTCGATGTCCTGGTTGAAGGCGACGCGGAAGGTCGTCCCTGCGCCGTCTCCCGCCTCGGCGGAGCAGGACGCCAGTCCCGCCGTCATGACCGCTGCGACGCCCATCGTGCCCAGCATCCGTCGTCCCTGCATGAGTTCCTCCTCGGTGAGTCGCCGTGGCGACGTGATTTGCGCCACTGGCGGGGTCAGGGGCTACTCTAACCAGACAGAACCGAGTTGCGCCAGACGGAACTCCGAACAGAACTGAGTTTCACAAAGTGGCGGACCGGCCTCACGAAGGAGACGGCAGTGCGAGCAGCGAGATACATCGGCGGCGGGCGGATCGAGGTCGGCGGCGCCGAGCCCCAGCGCCCCGGGCCGGGCGAGGTGACCATCCGCGTCGCCTACAACGGCATCTGCGGGACCGACCTGCACATCGTGCAGGGACACATGGACGCGCGCGTCGCGGCCCCGGCCGTGATCGGGCATGAGATGAGCGGCGTCGTGGACGCGGTCGGCGACGACGTCGACACCCTGGAGATCGGCCGGCCCGTCACCGTGATGCCGCTGCGCTGGTGCGGCGAGTGCGCCTCCTGCCGCGCCGGGCACCAGCACATCTGCCAGCGGCTGGACTTCGTCGGCGTCGACTCGCCCGGCGCGCTCCAGGAGCAGTGGACCGTGCCGGCCTCGCTCGTGGTGCCGCTGCCCGAGGGCGTCTCCCTCCAGCACGCCGCGCTCGTCGAGCCGCTCGCCGTCGCGGTGCACGACGTGCGCCGCTCGCGGCTGACGGCGGGCGAGACGGCCGTGGTCATCGGCGGCGGCCCCATCGGCCAGCTCATCGCCGTGGTCGCGCGCGCGGCCGGCGCCGAGGTGGTCCTCGCCGAACCGGACGCCGCCCGCCGCGCGTTCGCCGAGCAGCAGGGCGCGGTCGTCGTCGACCCCGCCGCCGAGGACCTCTCCGCGGTCGTCGCGGAGCGCACCGCCGGCGCCGGCGCCGACGTGGTCTTCGAGGTGGCCGGCACCCGCGGCACCGCCCTCGACGCCACCCGCCACGCCCGCACCCGCGGCCGCGTCGTGTTCGTCGCCATCCACCCGGAGCCGGTGCCGGTCGACCTGCACCGGATCTTCTGGCGGGAGCTCGAGGTGCTCGGCGCCCGGGTCTACGAGCGGGAGGACTTCGAGCGTGCCGTCGGCCTGCTCGCCGAGGGCGCCGTGCCCGCCGACGCGCTGATCACGTGCGTCGTGCCGCTCGAGGAGACGATGACCGCCTTCGACGCGCTGCTGTCCGCGGCCGCGATGAAGATCCTGGTCGACGTGCAGGGGGTGTCCCGATGAGCATCTCCTTCGACCTCACCGGCACGACCGCCGTGGTCACCGGCGCCCGCCGCGGCATCGGCTTCGCCATGGCGGAGGCGCTCGCGATGGCCGGCGCCGACATCATCGCCGCCTCCACCCGCCAGGAGGCCGATGGCGGGGCGATCGGCGGGCGCGTGCGCGAGCTCGGCCGCGCCTTCGAGGGCCACGCCGTCGACTTCACCGACCGCGAGGCCGTCTGCGCCTTCGGCGACGCGGTGCGGGACCGTGCCGACATCCTGGTGAACAACGCCGGCACCATCCGCCGCTCCCCCGCCGCCGAGCACCCCCTCGAGTGGTGGGACGAGGTGCTGGACGTGAACCTGCGCAGCCAGTTCGTCCTCACCCAGACGGTCGGCGCCTCGATGGTCGAGCGCGGCGGCGGCCGCATCATCTTCACGGCCAGCCTGCTCAGCTTCCAGGGCGGCATCAACGTGCCCGGCTACACCGCGGCGAAGTCCGGCGTCGTCGGCCTGGTGAAGGCGCTCAGCAACGAGTGGTCGCGGCACGGGGTGACCGTCAACGCCATCGCGCCCGGCTACATCGCCACCGACAACACCGCGGCGCTGCGCGCGGACGAGGACCGCTCGCAGGCGATCCTCGAGCGCATCCCCGCCGGCCGGTGGGGGCGGCCGGCGGACCTGCAGGGGGCCACCGCGTTCCTCGCGAGCCCGGCCGCCGCCTACGTCACGGGCGTGACACTGCCGGTCGACGGCGGGTGGATGGCACGATGAGCGACCTCACCGGAACCCGCTCCCCGCTCCTCGGCGGCGTCGTGCCGCTGGCGACCGTCCAGGACGCCTCCGCCGCCGACACGATCGCCGACGGCCTGGTGGCCGGCGGCCTGCCGGTCCTCGAGGTCGCGCTGCGCAACGACTACGGCCTGGCGGCGATCGAGCGGATCGCCGCCCGCGGGGACGTGGTCGTCGGCGCCGGCACGGTGCTGAGCGTCGAGCAGCTGCGGCGCAGCCTCGACCTGGGCGCGTCGTTCGTCGTCGCCCCGGGGCTCGACGAGGAGGTGGTCGAGGCGGCCCTCGCCGCCGGCGTGCCCGTGCTGCCCGGCATCATGACGCCCAGCGACGTGCAGCGCGGGATCCGCCTCGGGCTCGACCGGCTGAAGCTCTTCCCGGCGGGAGTCGCCGGCGGTCTGGCGCTCATCGGCGCGCTGGCGCCCGTCTTCCCCGGCATCGGCTTCATGCCCAGCGGCGGCGTGAACCCGGCGAACCTCGCCGAGTACCTCGCCCACCCGGCCGTCTTCGCCGCCAGCGGCTCGTGGATCGCCTCGGGCGAGCGGGTCGCGGCCGGGGCCGGCGCGGTCGAGGCGGCCGCGCGCGAGGCCGTCGCCGTCCAGGAGGCGGCGGCATGAGCGTCATCACCCTGGGCGAGTCCCTCGGGCTGCTCGTCGCCTCCCGGATCGGCCGGCTCGAGCTCGTGCCGTCGATGGACCTGGGCTTCGGCGGCGCCGAGAGCAACGTCGCGATCGGGCTCGCCCGCCTCGGCGTGCCCGTCACGTGGGTGGGCCGGCTGGGCGACGACGCGCTCGGCCGGCTCGTCGAGCGCCAGCTGCGCGCCGAAGGGGTCGTGCCGGTCGTCACCCGCGACCCGGGCGCCCCGACCGGGCTCATGCTCAAGGAGCGTCCCACAGCCGGGGCCAGCGCCATCAGCTACTACCGCGCCGGCAGCGCGGGCTCCCGCCTCGGGCCCGCGGACCTCGACCTCGACCGCATCCGCGCCGCGCGCGTGCTCCACCTGACCGGCATCACCGCCGCCGTCAGCGAGTCCGCCCGCCGCGCCCTCGACGCGGCGATCGACGCGGCGCACCGGGCGGGCGCGGTCGTCTCGTTCGACGTCAACCACCGCTCGCGGCTGTGGGACGCCGAGCAGGCGGTGCCCGTCTACCGCTCGCTCGCCGCCCGCGCCGACCTCGTCTTCGCGGGCGAGGACGAGGCGGAGCTGCTGACCGGCGAGCGCGGCCTGACCGCGCAGGCGGAGGCCGTCGCCGCGATGGGGCCGGCGCAGGTGGTCGTGAAGCGCGGCGAGCACGGCGCCGTGGGCTTCGAGGGCGGCGAGCGGGCGGAGGTGCCGGCGTTCGCGGTGCAGGCCGTCGACACCGTCGGCGCCGGCGACGCCTTCGTGGCCGGCTACCTCGCCGAGCTGATCGCCGGCGAGCCGCTGCCGGAGCGGCTCCGCACGGCCGCCGCGTGCGGGGCCATCGCCTGCACGGCGCCGGGCGACTGGGAGGCCGTCCCCGACCGCGGCGCGATCGCGCGGCTGCTCGGCGCCGGCGACCCCGTGCAGCGCTGACCGCACGCCCGGGGAGGCGACGGCCCGTCCGTCGCCTCCCCGGCGCCCGTCAGGGGCGGACCGGGGTGCCGGGGCCTGCGGTGTCCGCCGGTGCCGATAGCGTGGCAGAGGAGCCGCACCCCCAGGACAGCACCCCCGACCGCACGAGGAGCCTCGATGACGAGCATCCGTTTCCTCCACACGAGCGACTGGCAGCTGGGCATGACCCGGCACTACCTCGAGGGCGAGGCCCAGTCCCGCTACACCGGCGACCGGGTCGAGACGATCCGCCGCATCGGGGAGCTGGCCCGCGCCCGGGACTGCGCGTTCGTGCTGGTGGCCGGCGACGTCTTCGAGCACGCCAACCTGAGCCGGCGGGACGTGGGGCGCGCCCTGGACGCCATGGGCTCGGTTCAGCTGCCGGTGTACCTGCTGCCCGGCAACCACGACCCCCTCGGGCCGGGATCCCTCTACGCCCAGGAGGCCTTCCTCGGCGCGAAGCCCGAGAACGTGGTCCTCCTGGACGAGGTGGGCCCGTGGCCCGTCGCCGAGGGCGTCGAGCTGGTGGCCGCGCCCTGGCGCAGCAAGCGCCCCGACGCGGACCCGGTCGCCCCGGCCCTGGAGGGGCTGGCGGCGGACGGGACGCTGCGCGTCGTCGTCGGCCACGGAATGCTCGACGAGCTCGACCCCGACCGCACCTCCCAGGTCACCGTGCGCCGCGCGCCCCTGGACGAGGCGCTGGCCGGTGGGCTGATCCACTACGTGGCGCTCGGCGACCGGCACATCCGCTGGCCCGAGGACGACCGCGGCGCGATCCACTACTCCGGCACCCACGAGTCCACGGGCTTCCGCGAACCCGGCCGCGGACACGTCCTCGAGGTGGCGCTGGACGGCTCCGGCGCCCGGGTGACCTCCCACGAGGTGGGGCGGTGGGAGCACCGGGTGCTCGAACGCCAGCTCGACGGCGCCGGCGACGTCGAGGCGCTGCGGGCCGAGCTCGCCGCGCTCACCCCGAAGGAGCGGATCATCCTCAAGACCGTGTTCACCGGCACCCTGAACCTCTCGGAGTCCGCGGAGCTGGACCTGCTGCTCGAGCAGCAGGCCGAGGTCTTCGCGAGCCTCAACGCGTGGGAGCGGCACACCGACCTCGCGGTGGTCCCGGACCAGCACGAGTTCGAGGACCTCGACGTCGGCGGGTACGCCGCCGAGGCCGTCACCGAGCTGCGCGAGCTGGCCGCGTCCGAGGGCGAGGACGCGCCCGCCGCCGGGGACGCCCTCAGACTCCTGTACCGACTCGTGGGAGGACCTGCCCGATGAAGCTGCACCGTCTCCGGCTGGAGAACTTCCGCGGCGTGACCGCCCGCGAGGTCGAGTTCCCCGACGCGGGGGTCGTCGTGCTGACCGGCCGCAACGAGATCGGCAAGACCTCGATGATCGACGCCCTGGACGCGCTGATCGAGCTCCCGGACAACAGCAAGCACAAGAAGATCACCGGGGCGAAGCCCGCCGGCCGGGACGTGCCTGTCCTCGTGGAGGCGGAGTTCTCGATCGGGCCCACCCGGGTCGTCTACACCAAGCAGTGGCTGAAGCGGCCGTCCACGACCCTCCGCCACGTGGGCGGGGACGGCCGCACGCTCACCGGCCGCGAGGCCCACGACGCCGCCGAGCAGCTGTGGGGCGGAGCCGACACCGCGCTGTGGAAGGCCCTGCGCTTCATGCAGGCCGGCGGGCTGACCCAGAACGCCCTCACCGACAGCGCGGCGCTGCGCCGGGCCCTGGAGTGCCACGCCGACCAGGCCCAGGGCGACGACCGCGAGGTCGCCTCCCTCCTGGAGCGCGTGCGCGCCGAGTGCGACAAGTACTGGACCGCGACCCGGAAGAAGAACGCCCGGTTCGTCCAGGCCGAGACGGACTGCCATGCGGCCGAGACCGCGGCCGCGGAGACCGCCGAGGAGCTGCGGGACATCACGGTGGTCGAGGAGGAGCTGGCGGAGCTCACCGAGGTGATCGCCGCCACCGGCCGGAAGCTCGGCGCCGCCCGCACGGAGAAGACGGAGCTGGACCGGGCCGCCGGGGAGATCGAGGCCGTCCAGCGGCAGCGGCAGGAGGCGCAGCGCCGCCGGGACGCCGCCCGGGCCGAGCTGGACCGGGCCCGCGAGCGCTCCGCCCGCCGCACGGAGCTCGTGGCCGCGCTCGCCGCCGACGAGGAGCGCAGCACGGCGCTCGCCGGGGACCTGCGGTCCTGCGAGCAGGAGCTCGCCCCGGTGCGCGAGCACGCCGAGGAGGCCGAGGAGCGCCGGGCCGCGGCCCAGGCCGCGGTGCAGGAGGCCCGCGCCGCCCACCGGTCCGCGCGGGAGGACCGGAAGCACCTCGACGACGTCGAGCGCCACCGCCGCGCGCTCGAGATCCTGGACTCCCTCGAGGCGGTCCGGGCGCAGCTGGCCGAGCTGGGTTCCCGCCCCGGCACCGAGATCGACGAGGAGATCGTCGACGAGCTCGAGCGGGCCGAGCGGGCGGCGGAGAAGGCCGAGGCGGAGCTGGCGGCCGGCAGCGCCCGGGTGGAGCTCACCGCGCTGGGCCGCGCACGCCCGATCGTGCGCGGCGGCGAGACCGAGGAGGTCGGCCCGGGAGAGCCGTGGTCCGTGCCGGTGACGGACGAGGTCGAGGTCGAGATCCCCGGCGAGTGGCGGGTGCGGGTCCTCCCGGAGCAGGGCATCGAGACCCGCCGGGACGCCGCCCGCACCGCCCGCGAACGGTGCACCGCGCTGCTGGCGCGGCACGGCGTCGGGTCGGTCGCCGAGGCCCGCGCGGAGTGGCGCGCGGCCCAGGAGCTGGCGCAGCAGGTGCGCGAGGCCGCGGCCCAGCGCGACCGCCTGCTCGGCGGCGAGGACGAGAGCCGCCTGCGGGACGACCGGGACCGCCTCGCCGCCGCGATCGAGCAGTACGGCGGCCGGCGCGACGACGGGGTGCC
This sequence comes from Kocuria rosea subsp. polaris, assembly GCF_001483755.1. Lineage (GTDB taxonomy): Bacteria > Actinomycetota > Actinomycetes > Actinomycetales > Micrococcaceae > Kocuria > Kocuria cellulosilytica. The sequence goes on along the minus strand of NZ_LQBK01000004.1, from coordinate 197,430 downwards.
GCTGCCGGCGACCGCCGCCGACGCCCAGGAGACGGTGGAGACCGCCGAGGCCGCCCTCACCGAGGCCGAGGACGCCGTGCACCGCGCCGAGGCAGCCGCCGAGGCGGCCCGGTCCGCCCTGCAGTCCGCCCAGACCACGCTGCACTCCCTCCAGGGCGCCGCGCTCGAGCAGGAGCGGGCCCTCACCGCCGGCAGGGCCCGGCTCGAGGACGCCCGCCGCGAGGTGCCGGACGAGGACCTCGACCGTGCCGCCGCCGCGGCGGCCGAGGCGCTCGCCACGGTCCAGGAGGAGATCGAGGGCCACGAGGCGGCCCTCGCCGGACTCGACGCCGACCGGGTGCTCGGGGACCGGCAGCACGTCTCGGACGAGATCGAGGGGCTCGAGACGCTGCTGGCCGAGCGGCGGAGCCGCCACAACTCCCTGCAGGGCCGGCTCGAGGGCATGGGCCGGGACCGGGTGCAGCTGGCCCACGACCAGGCCGGGACGCGGCTCGAGGCGGCCCGGCGCCACCTCGCCGGGGTCGAACGACGGGCCGAGGCCGCCCTGCTCCTGGAACGGACCCTGCTGGAGCACCGCGAGCGCGCCCACGCCCAGTACGTCCAGCCGTTCCGCACCGAGGTGGAGCAGCTGGGCAAGGCGGTCTACGGACCGGACTTCGAGGTCCTGGTGAGCGGGTCCCTGGAGGTCGAGCAGCGCAAGCTCCACGGCGACTGGCTGCCGTTCTCCGCCCTGTCCACGGGCGCCAAGGAGCAGCTGGTGATCCTCATCCGGCTCGCCACCGCTCTGCTCGTGGACCCGGAGGACGGCGTGCCGGTGCTGCTCGACGACGCCCTGGGCCACTCCGATCCGCAGCGGCTCCGCCGGCTCGCCTCGGCCATCACCACCGCCGGGGAGCGGACCCAGGTGATCGTGCTGACCTCGAACCCCGAGCGCTTCGTGAACCTGCGGGAGGCCCACCGGATCGAGATGTGAGCCCGGCCGGAACCACCACGAGTCGGGCGCTCGGGATCCCGGGCCCACCGGCGCGTTCCCGGGCGCCTCTGTCACACAGGAACGGCTCGAGGCACGGCTCGGTATGATTTGCATCAGTACTCGCCGGCCCTCGCAGCACGTCCGCGGTCGGTGCCCCTGCCGGCAAGGAGTCGCGGACATGGTGCGTCCCGGATTTCGCCTCTTCCGCTCGATCCTCGGAGTGCTGGTGGCCCTGATGCTGCTGGGCGCCGCCGGTCTCGCCCAGGCCGGCACGGCTCCGGTGCGCGCCCAGGCGCCGCCGGGGGCTCCGCAGGTCGTCCCGCTGACGGCGCCGCAGGCCGAGCACAGCGGGGCGGTTCCGTTCGCGGACGTGCCCACCAGCCAGGACTTCTACGAGGAGATCTCCTGGCTGGCCCAGACCGGGATCTCCACCGGCTGGTCCGGGCCCGACGGCACCCGGCTCTTCCGCCCCTACCAGCCCGTGCTGCGCGACCAGATGGCCGCCTTCCTCCACCGTCTCGACCCGCTCCTGCCGGGCCGGGACGTCCCGACCGCTGAACTCGGCACCGGCTACGAGGCGGCCTACGCGGTCCGGGCCGACGGCACCGTCTGGGCCTGGGGCGGCAACTACGCCGGTCAGCTGGGCAACGGCACCACGACGAACTCCTCTTTCCCCGTCCAGGTCGCCGGGCTCTCCGACGTCGAGAGCCTGGCAACGGGCGGTGCCTCCGTGTTCGCCCTCACGGCCGACGGCGCCGTCTGGGCGTGGGGCGGGAACCACGCCGGGCAGCTCGGGATCGGCACCACGGCGGGCTCCCCCGCCCGGGTCAGCGTCCCCGTCCGGGTCACGGGACTTCCCGGGGTCGAGAGCCTCGCGACGAACGGACGCTCCTCGTATGCGGTGACCACGGACGGAACGGTGTGGGCCTGGGGCTCGAATGCCTTCGGCGAGCTGGGCAACGGCAGCACGAAGAACTCCTCCGTCCCGGTCCGGGTCACGGGACTGCCCGGGGTCGAGAGCCTGGCGGCGAGCGGTGCCTCCGCGTATGCCCTGACCACGGACGGAACGGTCTGGGCCTGGGGCTACAACAGGAGCGGTGAGCTGGGGAACGGCACCGCGACGAACTCCTCCGTCCCGGTCCGGATCGCCGGACTGTCCGGGGTCGAGAGCCTCACGACGGGCGGTTCCTCGGTCTACGCGCTCCGCTCGGACGGCACGGTCCGGGCCTGGGGCGGCAACCACGCCGGTCAGCTGGGCAACGGCACCACGACGAACTCCTCCGTCCCCGCCCAGGTCACCGGGCTCTCCGGGGTCGAGAGCCTCGCGGCAGGCCTCGCCTTCGCGCAGGCACTGACGGAGGACGGTACGGTCCAGGCCTGGGGCGGCAACTACGCCGGTCAGCTGGGCAACGGCACCACGACGAACTCCTCCGTCCCGGTCCGGGTCACCGGGCTCTCCCAGGTCGAGAACGTCGCGGTGAACGGCTCCTCCGCGTACGCCGTCACGGCGGACGGCACGGCCTGGGCCTGGGGTCTGAACGGATTCGGGCAGCTCGGGGACGGCACCACGACGAACTCGTCCGTCCCGGTGCAGGTCGCCGGCCTTCCCCCGGTCCGGGAGCTCGAGCCGATGCACCTGGCCGCGCACGCGCTCACGCAGGACGGCACGGTCTGGGCCTGGGGCCGGAACCAGGTGGGGCAGCTGGGCACCGGCACCACGGCGGACTCCCCCGTCCCGGCCCGGGTGAGCCGGATCAACGGCTGACCTGTTGCGTGCGGCGCACCGCCCACCGGGCGGCGGCGCGTCACGCGGATCCGGAGGAGCCCCCACCGGGCGAGCCTCCAGGAGCCCCACGAACATGGTCCGGTGCAGCCGGTCCACGTGCTGATGGGAGATCTGCACGGCCGTTGCAGCGTCGCGTGCGGCCAGTGCCCGGACCAGCCCGAGGTGGTCGTGGTTCGACACGTGCAGCTGCTCGATCGGGTAGGGGATGACGTAGCCGTACACCTGCTCGAGCACCTTCAGGTACTCCGCCGTGCCCGTCCCGACGGCGGCGACCTCTGCGACGGAGCGTCCGCGTCGCCTGACCAGCACCCCTCCGATCCGCAGCGGCTCCGCCGGCTGGCCTCAGCCATCACCACCGCCGGGGAGCGGCCCCAGGCGATCGTGCTGACCTCGAACCCCGAGCGCTTCGTGAACCTGCGGGAGGCCCACCGCATCGAGATGTGAGCCCCCTCGGGGTCAGGAGGTCGGCCCTCCACCCGAGGGCGCCATCGGGCCCACCACCCGGTAGGTCGCGCAGACGAACGCGCGGTTGCGGGCCACGTCCGTCAGCTCCAGGTCGAAGCGGCGGGGGAACAGAGGGCGGCCGGCGCCAAGGGTGACCGGCGCGATGGAGACCATCAGCTGGTCCAGGAGTCCGGCCTCGGCGAACTGGGCGGCCAGGTCGCCGCCGCCGACGGCCTCGCGGCACGGGGATCCCTGCCGTGGCCGGTGCCCGAGCGGCTGTTCACCCTCCATCATCGTCGGTCGCCGGTGACGCACAAGAGCTCCTCGGCCACCCGGCCCTCCCGCCGGCCCGGGCGGAGACACATCCGTCCCGCCCGCTCCTGGTCGCCGTCCGTGTGAGGTGACGCACATAGAATCGACACCGACGACATGAGGGGTGACATGAGCATCGAGGACGAGCACCGCTCCCGGGACGCCGCACAGCCTACGAGACGGCAGGAGCCCGGCCGCGGGACCCCACCGGTGTCCGGAGCCCACGCGGCGGCGCTGCAACGGGCCCTGGACGAGGTGCGGAAGGTCGGGATCGAGGCGAGCGAGCTGCTGCGCCGGGAGGGCCTGAAGCCGGCCAAGCTCGCGCACGTTCCGCGCGGCGCCAGGTCCTATCCCCTGGTGGGCCACGCGTTCTCCCGGGTGGCGTGCGGCCACGGGTGGCACGTGGTGCGCGGCGTGGTCGTGGGCACGGACGGCCGGCTGTGGGCGCGCCGACGGGAACACGGCGCCACCCCGCAGCAGGACCTGGGCGCGTGGCGGCTGGACGTCGAGCCGCCCGGTGACGGACTCGAGCTGCCTCCGCCCGTTCGGTTCGACGGGACCTCCCTGCACACCCTGCGGAGGATCTCCGAGCACGAGTGCCTGAAGGTCGACCTCATCGACCGCCTCATGGACGGCTACGCCCGGCTGCTCATCCTGCACCACCGCCGGAGATCATGAGCGGGGCGGGCGGTTCCGGAGCAGGCCCAGGAGCACGATCACGGCCAGCAGCATCACCATGGCCGCGTAGCCGACGGCCGTGGGCACCAGGCCCGCCGCACCCGCGACGGCCCCGGCCGCCACGGCCGGGATGCTGTGCGAGAGGTAGCTGACCACGTAGATCGCCGAGAGCAGCCCCGCCCGCTCGTGCGGGGCCGCCTGCGGCAGGAGCAGGCGCAGGACCCCGAGGAAGCCGGCCCCGAAGCCGACGCCGGCCAGCACCGTGGCCGCGAGGTACAGGCCCACGGACCCGACGGCGAGCGCCGCGATCGTGGCGGCCATGCCCGCCACCAGGACGCTCATGCCCACGGCGAGCACCCGCCGGGGTGCGGTCGAGCCGAAGAAGAGGATCGCGATCCCGCCGGTGCCCGTCAGGGCCGCGACCACCACGCCGGTGAGCACCACGGAGTCCGCCCCGGTCAGCGAGCGCACCAGGCTGGGGCCCAGGGAGATGATCAGCCCGCCCAGGGACCAGCACGCGGCCGCTGCGGGCAGCACCCACACCGCCGAGCGCCGCACGGCCGGCGGGAAGGAGACGCGCGGGCGCAGCGAGGCCAGCGCCCCGGGGACCCGCTCCACGGTCTCGGGGCCGAGCGCTGTGCCCACGACCTGCAGCGCCAGCAGCCCGAGCAGCACCAGGTAGACGGCGTCGATCATCCCCGGGGCGGCCGCGACGATGAGGCTCGAGGCCACCGCTCCCCCGGCCAGGCCCAGGATCGGCCCCGCCCCGGTGAGCACGGTGCCCAGCCCCCGGCGGCCCTCCGGCTCGAGCTCGATCACGTAGGCCCCGAGGGCGCCGGTGGCGGTGCCGGTCGCCACGCCCTGGACCAGGCGCGCCGCCACCAGGGTGGCCTCGCTGTCGGCAGCCACGAACACGACCATCGCGGCGATCTCCAGGACCAGGGCGGCCAGCAGCACCGGGCGGCGCCCCAGGTGGTCGGACAGCGACCCCACCGTGAGCAGCGCGGTCAGCAGGGCCACCACGTACGCGGCGAAGATGACGGTCAGCACGACCGGCGGGAAGCCCCACAGCTCCTGGTACAGCGGGTACAGCGGACTCGGCGCGCTGGAGGCGGCCAGCAGCACCACGAGCACGGACGCCTGCACCCAGAAGGCCGCACGGGCGGACAGCACGGGACCACGACGAGGTGCGGCACCGGGGACGGAGGGCATGCGGACCTTTCGGGACGGACCGGGGCAGCGCGAGGGCTGCGATCGAAGCTCACGGTAGCGCCCCGGAGGCCCCGCAGGAGATTCGCGCCGCCCCGGCGGGATGCCCGTGCCCGGCCCCGGCCCTCCGGGCGCCCGCCCCCCCGGTGGATCAGGGGTAGAGGCCGCGGGTGCGGTGGGCGTCGGCCACGCGCTCGACGGCGGTGACGGTGGCGGCCTCCCGCAGGGTGAGGTCCCGGGCCGCGGCGACGTCGAGCAGGTGGTGCCACGCGGAGAGCATGCGGTGCTCGAGCCGGTGGTCGACCTCCTGGCGGGACCACCAGTAGGCCTGGTTGGACTGCACCCACTCGAAGTAGGAGACGATCACGCCTCCGGCGTTGGCCAGGATGTCGGGGACGACGAGCACCCCCTTCTCGGTGAAGACCCGGTCGGCGTCGGCGGTGGTGGGGCCGTTGGCGCCCTCCACGACCACCCGGGCGCGGACGTCGCGGGCGTTGGCCCCGGTGAGCACCCCCTCCACGGCCGCGGGCACCAGGAGGTCCACCTCCAGGGTCAGCACCTGCTCGCCGGGGATCTCCTCGGCCCCGGGGAAGCCGCCGACGGAGCCGGTGGCGGCCACGTGCTCCTGGAGGGCGCGGATGTTCAGGCCCTCGGCCTGGTGGACGGCCCCGTACTGGTCGGAGACGGACACGACCTTCACGCCGGCCTCGGTGAGGAACAGCGCGGCGTCGGCGCCCACCTTCCCGAAGCCCTGCACCGCCGCGGTGGCCCGCGCCGCGGTGATGCCGACGTGCTCGAGGGCGGCCAGGGCGATGTGCACCACCCCGGCCGAGGTCGCCGAGGCACGCCCAAGGGACCCGCCGAGGCTCACCGGCTTGCCGGTGACCACCCCGGGCACGGTGTAGCCGGAGGAGACCGAGAAGGTGTCCATCATCCAAGCCATGGTCTGCTCGTCGGTGCCGATGTCCGGGGCGGGGATGTCCTTGTCGGGGCCGATGATGGGCAGGATCTCCGAGGTGTAGCGGCGGGTCAGCCGCTCGATCTCGGGGCGGGAGCAGCGGCGGGGGTCCACGGTGATCCCGCCCTTGGCGCCGCCGTAGGGGACGTCGATCAGGGCGCACTTCCAGGTCATCCACATCGCCAGGGCGCGGACCTCGTCGAGGTCGACCCGCGGGCTGTAGCGCACCCCGCCCTTGGCCGGGCCCCGGGAGACGTTGTGCTGGACCCGGTGGCCGGTCAGCACGTCCACCGAGCCGTCGTCACGGCGCAGCGGGATGGACACGGTCATCTCCCGCCGCGGGCGGGCCAGCAGGGCGTGCAGGCCCGGGCCGTAGCCCAGGGTGGCCACGGCGGAGGCCAGCTGCGCCTGGGCGTCGACCAGTGGGCCCGTGGTGTGGGAGGTGGTACCCATCTCGGGCAGGGACGGCACGTCGGTGGTCATGGCAGCTGGTTCTCCTGGCGGCAGGGAAGGGAGGGCGCGGCACGAGCAACTCCTGCCGGCGGCAGTGTGACGTGCACAACACCAGTGTGCGCCCCGGGAGCCATCAGGAACAGTGACGATTAGTGGGCAGAAATCATCAGAATCGCTTCCCGAACAGATACTGATGCCTGAGGCCCGAGCAGTGCGGGCCATGTCCGAGCCACTTCCACTCCGCGTCAAGAGCCGGTTTCGAGCAGGAAAAAACCTGGGAACGAGAGTGAGGTATTACACCTCTGTGCGCTACGCTGATGACCGGGAGATCCACATCACAGGCCCGTGTGGTGTCCAAGCCCCCGGGCCGCGGCCCGACGATCCACCGCCTCCCACCCACCACCGCAGACCGTCCGACCGTCTGGAGAACCGCCATGAACCCCACAGCCCCTCCCGCCCGCTCGTCCGCGGTGATGCCGGCATGAGCCCCTCCGCTGCCGTTCCGATGTCCGTGCCGATGTCCGTGCCGATCGTTCCCCGCGTGAGCGTGGACGAGGCGCTCGAGGGCTTCTTCGGCCCCCTGGTCGACGTCCTCGAGTCGATCGTGTTCTTCGCCGTCCCGATCGGCGAGGCTCAGCTGCCGCTGCTGGTCGTGTGGCTCTTCGGCGGCGCCGTGTTCCTCACGGTCCTGGTCGGCTTCAAGCCGTGGCGGGATCTGCCGCACAGCCTGAAGATCATCCGCGGCCACTACAACCGCTACGACGACCCCGGCCAGGTCACCAGCTTCCAGGCCCTGGCCACCGAGCTCTCCGGCACGGTGGGGCTGGGCAACATCGCCGGCGTGGCCGTGGCCATCTCCATCGGCGGGCCCGGCGCCTCCCTGTGGATCATCATCGCCGGGCTGCTCGGCATGTCGGTGAAGATGGCCGAGGCCGTCCTGGGCCAGAAGTACCGCCGGGTGCACGCCAACGGCACGATCTCCGGCGGACCCATGTACTACCTGCGCGACGGCCTGGCCGAGCGCGGGCTGCCGCGGCTGGGCAAGGTGCTCTCCTACGCCTTCGCGGTCTTCATGATGATCGGCGCCCTGGGCGCGGGCAACGTCTTCCAGGCCAACCAGCTCGCCGCCCAGGTGACCCTGGCCACCGGGGGCGAGGACAGCTTCTTCGCCGGCTCGGCCTGGCTGATCGGCCTCGGCGTGGCCGTCGTCGCCGGCACCGTGATCCTCGGCGGCATCACCTCGATCGCCCGCTGGACCAGCAAGCTCACCCCGCTGATGGCCATGCTCTACCTCGGCTGCGTGCTCGTGATCCTCGCCGTGAACATCACCCAGCTGCCCGCGGCGATCGGCCTCATGTTCTCCAGCGCCTTCACCGGGGAGGGAGTCACCGGCGGCCTGGTCGGGGTGGCCATCATCGGGATCCAGCGCGCCGTGTTCTCCAACGCCGCCGGGGTGGGCACCGCCGGGCTGGCCCACTCCGTGACGAAGAACCGCCGGCCGGCCCAGGAGGGCTTCGTGGCCGCCTGGGAGCCGTTCATCGACTCCGTGGTCATCTGCACCATGACCGCCCTGGCCGTCATCGTCACCGGCCAGTACCTCAACACCTCGTCCGACGGGGTGGGCATCACCACCGCGGCCTTCGCCACGGTGAACTCCGTCTTCCCGTACCTGCTGACCGTCTGCGTGGTGCTCTTCGCCTTCTCCACGATCCTCAGCTACTCCTACTACGGCAAGAAGGCCACCGGCTACCTCTTCGGCGACAGCTGGATCGCCGAACGCCTCTACGACCTCGTGTGGGTCGTCATGATCGTGGTCGGTGCGGCCGTGTCCCTGGACACCGTGATCCGCTTCTCCGACGCCATGTTCTTCCTGATGACCGTCCCGAACCTGCTGGGCGTCTTCCTGCTCGCCAAGGTGATCCGGAAGGAGATCTTCGGCCACCGCGAGGACCTCCGCACCGGCCAGCTGCCCCTCGTGGCCCACGCCGACCGCAGCACCATCATGGGCAACCCCACCACGGGGACCCGGACGGACACCGGCCCGAGCGTGGTGGAGACGTGATCCGCCGCGCCGCCTTCCGCACCACTTCCTGCGACCTACTGGAGAGACCCCGATGAGCCCGACCGACATCCACGACATTGCCGTCGTCACCGCCGGCCAGGTGCCCGAACACCTGCCGATGAACCGGGCCGTCGCCGCCCTGGAACAGGCCCTGCAGGACGGGCTGGACCCCGCGGCCGCCCTCCCCCGCAGCAGCGTCCCCCTGGAGAAGGGCAGCTTCCTGCTCATGCCCGGAGAGCACGGTGGATACGCCGGCGTGAAGGTGCTCACGGTCGCCCCCGGGAACTCCCGGCGAGGACTGCCGAAGATCCAGGGCAACTTCCTGCTCTTCGACGCCGACACCCTCCGGCCCCTGGCGCTGATCGAGGGCACCGCACTCACGGCCATCCGCACCCCGGCCGTCTCCGCCCTGGCCGTCGACCACCTGGCCCCCGCCGGGAGCGCCGCCCTGCTCGTGTTCGGCACCGGGCCGCAGGCCCTGCACCACGTGCGCGCGGTCGCGGCCGTGCGGACTCTGACCACGGTGACGGTGGTCGGCCGGACGGAGACGAGCACCGACGCGCTCGTCGACGGGCTGCGGGCCGAGGGCCACGACGCCCGCCGCGGCACGGCCGCCGACGTGGCCGGGGCGGACATCATCACCTGCTGCACCAGCGCCCGGGAGCCGCTCTTCGACGGCTCGCTGGTGCGGGACGACGCCGTCGTCGTCGCCATGGGCTCGCACGAGCCCGACGCCCGCGAGGTCGACGACGAGCTGGTGGCCCGCAGCACCGTCTACGTGGAGGACGTCGCGACGGCGCTGCGCGAGGCCGGCGACGTGATCATCGGCATCGAGCACGGGGCCATCGCCGCGGAGGACCTGCACGAGCTCGCCGACCTGGTCCGCAGCGGCCCCCGGCCCCGAACCGGTCCGGCCTTCTTCAAGAGCGTGGGCATGGGCTGGCAGGACCTGGTCACCGCCCGCGTCGTCTACGAGGACCTCGACAGCACCGTGGACTGAGGACTACCCACCCGTCCGGGCGCCGGAACCGTGCACCCCGGCGCCCGGGCAGCACCCCACGCCCTAGGAAGGAACCCCATGAGAACGATCGTTATCGGGGCAGGAGCCATCGGCCTGTCCTCGGCGTACTACCTGCGCAAGAGCGGCGTCGAGGTCACCGTCGTCGACCCGGCACCGCCCGGGTCCAAGGCCTCGGCGCACAACGCCGGCTGGGTGGTGCCCAGCATGTCGACCCCGGTCCCGGCCCCGGGCATGCTGCCCCAGGCGCTGCGCTGGATGCTGCGCCGGGACAGCCCGCTCTACGTCTCCCCCGTCCTCGACCCGCAGTTCGCCCGGTTCATGCTCACCATGCTCCGCCACTGCACCACCGCCCGGTTCGAGGCCGGGCTGAAGGTCCTGGCCGAGCTCGGCGCGGAGACCCTGCAGCTGTTCGACGAGATGGCCGCCGACGGGGTGGAGTTCGAGAGCCACACCGGCCCCCTGACCATGCTGTTCCGGGACGCCGCGAAGCTCGAGGCCCACATCGGCGAGCTGGAGACCATGGCCGCCCTCATCCCCGGCTTCTCCTGGCGGACCCTGGACCGCTCCGGCCTCGACCGGGAGCTCCCGGACGTCGCGGGCGGAGTCGCCGGTGGACTGCAGACCCTGGGGGACCGCTCCCTGGACCCGGCCTCCTTCACCGCCGGCCTCGCCGCCGCCTGCGCGGGGGAGGGTATCGAGTTCCGCCTGGGCCGCTCCGCCTCCCTGCGGCAGGAGGCGGACGCCTCCGTCTCGGTGGTCGTCGGCGACGAGGTGCTGCGCGGCGACCGTGTCGTGGTCGCCGCCGGGGTCTGGACCGATCAGATCCTCCGGGGCATCCACGAGCGCGTGCTGCTGCAGGCGGGCAAGGGCTACGGCTTCGACCTGCCCCTGGAGGCCGGCGGTCCGGCGCACCCGCTGTACCTGGCGGAGGCCAAGGTGGCGGTCACCCCGCTGGCCGCCAAGGTCCGCGTCGCCGGCACCATGGGCTTCGGGGGCCTCGACGAGACCATCAGCGCGGTGCGCGCCGGAGGGGTCCTCGCCGGCCTGCCCGCCTACTTCACCCGGTGGCCCGACCTCTCCACGAAGCCCCAGCCGTGGACGGGGCTGCGCCCCATGACCCCCGACGGGCTGCCGATCATCGGGCCCCTGCCGCGGCACCCGCACGTGCTGGTGGCCACCGGCCACGCCATGCTGGGCATCAGCCTCGCCCCGCCCACGGGCCGGCTGATCGCGGAGATGGTCACGGGCCGGTCCCCCGCCCGGCACCGGGCAGCGCTGGCCGCCGACCGCTTCTGACCGGCCGGGGCGGCCGGCCCCGCTATCCTGGGTGTGAAACCTTAAGCACCGCAGGAGGGAGGGGAACACCGTGAGCATGCCACTGACCTGGAACGACACCCCTGGGGAGTCGGTCGCCCGGCAGAGCTACCGGGAGCAGGCCGCGCGCATCATCCGGGCGCAGATCATCTCGGGACGGATCGAACCGGGCTCCCTCTACTCCATCGGGGAGATCGCCGAGAAGCTCAACGTCTCGATCACCCCGGTGCGCGAGGCCCTGCACGATCTCGCCCGGGAGGGCCTGATCGAGATGAGGCGCAACCGCGGCTTCCTGGTGCGCACGCCCTCCGGCCAGGAGCTCGACGAGATCGTCCAGATCCGGGCCATGCTGGAGGTCTCCGCGGTGCGGGAGATCACCGAGCGCGGCCTGGTCACCGACTTCGCGCCGCTGCGGCAGCTGAGCCGCAGGACGATGGTCTTCGCCGAGGCGGGCGAGTGGGTGGGCTTCCTGGACACCGACCGCGAGTTCCACCTGTCCCTCCTCGCCGCCCTGGGCAACCCGAAGCTGCTCGAGCTCGTCGGCTCCCTGCGCGACCAGAGCCGCCTCTTCGGCCTGGACAAGATGGCCGGCTCGCCGGACTTCGTGGAGTCCACCCGGGAGCACGAGCTGCTCCTCGACGCCATGGAGGAGGGCGATCCCGAGCGGGCGGCGTCGATCATGGCCCAGCACCTCCGGCACGTCCGGGGCGTCTGGGCCGGGGAGAGCGAGCCGGAGCAGTCCTGACCCGGGGCCCGAGGCCCCGGCCGCGATCTAGGGTTCGCTGCGGCGGCGGACGATCTCGGTGATCCAGACCGGCGCGAACGGGGACGTGCAGTTCGGCGGCGTCGGGTAGTCCTTGAGCACCTCCAGGCGCTCCCCGATCTCGAGGGCCCGGGCCCGGTGCTCGGGGTGCTCGATCCCGATCTGCGCCAGGCAGGAGTTCATCGCCCACTGCAGGCGGTCCGGGGCGTCCTGCATCTCCGCCTCGATGACGTCGAGCAGGCCGGCGAGGTCGAGGCCCTCGGGCCGCTTCGCCACGCGCTCGGTGGTCAGCGCCCAGCCGGCGCTCGCCACCACGGGATCGGGATCGGCGAACCAGGCCAGCCGCAGCTCCTCGGCGTGCGGGCTCTTCCGCACCACGTAGTTCACGAGCCAGTCGTGCACCTTGGGGGTGCGCGCCTCGCGCAGCATGGCGTCCAGCTCGTCCCGCTCGAACGCCTTCGGGCGGCAGATCAGCAGCGCCAGCAGCCGCGCCGCGGTGTCCCCGGTCTCCCAGAGCCGGTGCGCGAGGTCCTGCTGCGTTCTCAGCCGCTTGGCGACCGCCCGCAGCTTCGTGAGGTTCACCCCGTGGTCGTCGCCGTGCCGCTCGTTCACCGCGCGCACCCTCGGGTCCTCGAGGGCGGCCAGCTCGGCCAGCACCTCGGCCACCGTCGTCTCGGCCACCTCGGCCTCCTGTCCGTCTCGGGTGCGTCCCAGCCTACGAGGGACGCGACGCCGGCGAGCGCTCCCGTCGTCGTCGGCCGCCCCGGGCGTGGCGCGCGGTCCGCGGACCACGCGGCCACCGAGCCGCACCACAACAGTCCTCGTTCACGAACGGGAAGGAATCCGCCACGTCCTCGACGCTCGGCATTCACGGTGTGCTGGCCCGCTGTTCGGATTGCCCTGGTGGGCTCGGTCGACGGAAGCACCCCCGACCCCCCCCGTGAGGACAGCACCGAGATGACGACAGCACAGACCCCGACGACGGCAGCGGTAGGACGCCGCGGACTCCTGAAGGCCGGCGGGGCGATGGGCGCCGCCGCCGCCCTGGCCGCGCTGATGGGCAACACCGCCCACGCCGCCCAGGGGCGGGCGCGCGGCGACGACACCATGCAGGCGCCGGACAACGGCGGCTACGGCCCGCTGCGGCCCGCTCCGGGCGGCGAGCTGCTGCTGCCGGCCGGTTTCTCCTACGTGGCCTTCGGCCACACCGGCACCCCCATGAGCGACGGCACGCCGACGCCGGGCAAGCACGACGGCATGGCCGCGTTCGACGGCGGGAACGGCATGATCCACCTGGTGCGCAACCACGAGCAGGCCGAGGGGCCGGCCTTCGGCGCGCGCAGCTACGACCCGAACGCCGCCGGCGGCACCACCAACCTGGTCTTCGACCCCGCCGCCATGGCGCTGGTCAGCACCTGGCCGTCCCTGACCGGCACCATCCGCAACTGCGCCGGCGGCCCCACCCCGGCGGGCACGTGGCTGACCTGCGAGGAGACGTTCACCGGCCTGGACGTGGCGCACCCGCACGGCTACGTGTTCGAGGTCCCCGCGGACGCCACCGCGCCGGTGGACCCGGTGCCGCTCAAGGCGATGGGCCGGTTCACCCACGAGGCCGTCGCGGTCGACCCGAGGACCGGCATCGTCTACGAGACGGAGGACCGCGGCACCTCGGGGTTCTACCGGTTCCTCCCGAACGACCGCGACCGGCTCGCCGCCGGCGGGACGCTGCAGATGCTGGCCGTGAAGGACCAGCCGCAGTACGACACCCGCTACAGCCAGCGCGTCGGCAAGCCCCTGCCGGTCGAGTGGGTCGACATCGCCGATCCGGACCCGGACAGCACCGACACCCTGGCCGTGTTCAAGCAGGGCCACCGGCAGGGCGGCGCGGTCTTCGCCCGGCTCGAGGGCGCCTGGTACGGGGACGGCTCGATCTACATCAACTCCACCAGCGGCGGCGACGCCGGTCTCGGCCAGGTGTGGGAGTACCGGCCCCGCGGGAACTCCGGCGGCCAGCTGGTGCTGGTCTACGAGTCGACCGACCCGGAGGTGCTGCAGGCCCCGGACAACCTCTGCGTGTCCCCCAACACCGGCGGCCTGGTCCTGTGCGAGGACGGCGGCGGCAAGGACCTGCTGCGCGGGGTCACCACCGAGGGCCGGATCTTCGACGTGGCGGAGCTGAACTCGCCCAACACCAGTGAGCTGGCCGGCGCCACGTTCAGCCCGGACGGCCGGATCCTGTTCTTCAACGTGCAGAGCCCCGGCATCACCTACGCCGTCACCGGCCCGTGGGAGAACGGCGCGCTGTAGGACGTCCGGGGTGCTCCGGCGCCCGAGAAGAACCGCAGGAACGCCGCCCGGAGGACACCGGGCGGCGTCCCTACGCGGTGCCGGCCGGACCCGGGGACGGGCGGACACTGAGCTCCTCGGCGGTGTCCCGGGCCCGGTCGAGGACCTCGGTGCGCGGGAGCAGCCGCGCGAGCGTGGCGATCCGGTGCGCGCGCTCCGCACCGAGCCCCTCCCGGACGGTGGCCCGCAGCGCCCGGTAGCGCTCCACGTCGGGGCCGGCCAGCCCGGGGGCCGACTCGGCCGTCTCGGCGGCCGCGAGGACCAGCTCGGCCGCGTCCGGGCGCCCGGCGGCGGCGAACAGCTCGGCAAGGATCCGCAGCGTGGTCCACAGCTGGGGCCAGTGACCGGCGCGCCGCTGGAGCTCGAGCAGCGTGCGCGCCAGCTCCAGGGCCTCCGCCGCCCGCCCGGTCCGGGTGAGCGCGGAGAGCAGCGCCACCCGGGCGACCGCCGAGACTTGCTCGGCGCGCACGCCGTCGGCCAGCCGCGCGGCCTCCCGCAGGACGTCGGCCGCCGCCTCCGGGTCGGCGGGCAGCAGCACCTCCCCGCTCGCGTAGAGGGCGAACGCGACCCGGGACGCCGCGCCGCTGCGCTCGGCCGCCCGGCGGGCCGCGGCCGCGTGCTCCTCGGCCATCTGCTTCGCCCCGTCCGCCGCGTGGGCCAGCGCCAGCACCGCGTGGGCGTCGACCGCGTACGCGTCCGGCAGGCCGGGGATCGCCAGGACGTCCTGCCAGCAGCGCGCCGCCTCTCCCCGGTCCCCGGCGTACATGGCCGCGATGCCCCGGGCCGCCAGCGCCAGGTACCGCTCGGCCGGCGTCGAGGCCGCCCGGAGCGCGCGCGCCCCGAGCCGGCGCGCGCGGGCCGGCTCACCGCGCTCGTCGGCGGCCAGCGTGGCAGCCCCGAGGGCGAGGGCGGCGGCCGCGGTCCCGTCGATGCCGGGGTGCTCCCCCACCCGGAGAGCCAGCTCGGACAGCACCGGGCCCGGGATCCAGTGCACGCACAGCCCGAGGGCGCCGACGGTGCGAGTGGCCGGTTCGAGGTGCCCGGCCGCGAGGGCGCCGGCGACGGCGGAGGCCAGGTCCCCGCGGGCGAGCTCGAGCCCGCGCAGCGCCGCGCCGCATGCGGGACCGGCCGCCTCGCGGGCGCACCGCTCGGCGTGCCCGGCCGCCCAGGCCCAGAAGGCCGCGGCCGTGCCGTCGTCGGCGCGCTCGGCGGCGAAGGCCCGGATGATCCCGAGCAGCCGGTACCGCGTGGCCGCGCCGTCCTCCACGGGCAGCACCAGCGAGGCCTGGACGAGCCGGGCGAGCACCGCCCGGGCCTCGCCCGGCTCGGGGACGACCTGCTCGGCGGCCTCGAGGTCGAAGGTGCCGGTGAACGCGGACAGCCGGCCGAGCAGCGCCCGGTCGGGCGGGGCGAGCAGGGCGTACGACCGGGCGACGACGGCCCGCAGCGGCCCGTGCGCTCCGTCGTCGAGCTGCAGCCCCGACCCGATGCCCTCGAGGACGGGTCGGACGCCGAGCGCGGCCGCCTGCACGGCGGCCAGTTCCAGGGCCAGCGGGATCCCGTCGAGGCGGCGGCACAGCTCGCCGATGTCGTGCAGGACCGGCGCGGGAAGCGGGGCAGCCGGCCGGACGCGGCGCAGCCGGTCGAGGAACAGCCGCACGGAGGCGGTGAGCGCGGCCCGGTCCGGGGCGTCCGCCGGGTCCGGCAGCGGCAGCGGCGCCAGCGGGAGGACCTGCTCGGCGGGCAGCTCCAGCCGGTGCCGGCTCGTCGCCAGGACGTGGACCCGCGGCGCCGCCCGGCCCACCGCTTCGGCCAGTTCGCGGATCTCACCCAGGACCCGCTCGCAGCCGTCGAGGACGAGGATCAGCGAGGAGGCCGCGAGGTACTCGAGCACCGCCGTCCGCAGCTCCCCGGCCGCGCCCAGGCCCAGGGCCGCCGCGACGCGGGCGTCCGCCTGTGCGGGGGCGGCGTCGTCGAGCTCGACCACCACGGCCGGGCGGTCGAGCCGCCGGGACAGTGCGGGCAGGGCCTCGGCGACGAGCCGGGACTTGCCGATCCCGCCGGAACCGGTGACGCACACCAGGCGGTGCGCGGCCACGGCCAGCAGCAGCTGCTCGACGTCGTCCTCCCGCCCGACGAAGGCGTCCGCGGCCGGCCGCCAGGCGGGTGGCACCGGCGGGGCGGACGGCACCAGACGGACCGGTGGCGCCGGGCGCACGGGCGACGACGACGGCCCCTCCGGCAGGTCGTGGCCGAGGATCCGCAGCTGCAGCTCCCGCAGGGCCGGTGCCGGGTCCAGGCCCAGCTCGCCGGCGAGGGTGCGGCGCAGCGCGGCGAACCGGTCGAGGGCCTCCGCCGCCCGGCCGGCGCGGTAGAGGGCGGTCATGAGCAGCCCGTGGGCCCGCTCCCGCAGCGGCTGCTCGGCGACGAGCTCCTCGAGCGCGGACACGGCGTCGTCGACGGCCCCCGCCTGCAGGGCCAGCACGGCCCGGTCCTCCACGGTCCGCAGCCGCAGCTCCTCCAGCCGCGCGGCCTCGGCCACCGCGAAGCCGCGGTCAGCGAACTCGGCGTAGGCGGGGCCGCGCCACAGCGCCAGCGCCTCGTCGAGCGTCCCGGCCGCCCGGTCCGGCGGCAGTCCGGCGGCCCGCCGGCGGAGCGCCTCGAAGCGGCCGGCGTCGACCGCCCCGTCCGGCAGCGCCAGGCAGTAGCCCGCCGGTCCCGCCCGCACGGCCTCCCCGCCCAGGACCGCGCGCAGCCGGGACACCACGGTGTGCACGGCGCCGCGCGGCCGGGCCGGCACCGCGTCGTCGCCCCACACCGCCGCGACGAGCGCGTCCACGGAGACCGGGTGCGGGGCGTGCACGGTGAGCGCGGCGAGGGCCGCGCGCGGCCGCGCACCGGGCAGCGCGGCGGGCGTCCCGGCGCGCCGGACCTCGAGCGCCCCCAGGACGCCGATCTCCACCGGGTCCTGTGCCATGTTCCCCATTGTCCGCCGCTGACCGCGCGATGAAAGGTCCGTGACAGGGCCGGGGAGCATCGTGGGACACGACCGACGACGAAGGGACCCTCCGATGACCACCACCCGCACCGAGGACCTCGTGGCGCAGCGCGCCCAGGAGTACTTCGGCCTCGTCACCGCGGCCGCGACGACGGCGATGGTCCTCGTCGGCGACCGGCTCGGCCTCTACGCCGCGCTGGAGCACCTCGGCCCGGCCACGCCCGGCCGGCTCGCCGCGGCCACCGGCACCCACGAACGCTACGTCCGCGAGTGGCTGGCCCAGCAGGCCGCCGCCGGGATCCTCGGATACGACGCGGCGGAGGAGACCTTCACCCTGCCTGCGGAGTGGGCCGCGGTGCTCACCGACGACGGGACGGTGGCAGCGTGCCTGCTCCCGGGCGGGATGTTCCGGGACGTCGACCCCCTGCTGGAGGCCTTCCGCACGGGCGAGGGAATCGCCTGGGGCGAGCACGACCCCGTGGTCTTCGAGCAGACCGAGCGCTTCTGGTCGGCGCAGTACCGGCGGAGCCTGGTGACGGAGTGGGTCCCGGCGCTCGACGGCGTCGCCGAACGACTCACCGCCGGCGCCACCGTGGCGGACGTGGGCACCGGGCACGGTGCGCCGCTGATCATGCTCGCGCAGGCGTTTCCCCGCTCCCGATTCGTCGGCTTCGATCCCCACGAACCATCCATCGAGATCGCCCGGGCCCGAGCCGCGGCGGCCGGGGTGGCGGACCGGGTGAGCTTCGAGGTCGCCCACTGCCACGAGTACCCGGGCCACGACTACGACCTCGTGACGTTCGTCGACGCCTTCCACGACCTGGGCGACCCCGTGGGGGCGGCCGCCTACGCCCGCAACGCCCTCGCGCCCGGCGGCTCGCTCGTCCTCGTCGAGCTCCAGGCCGGCGACGACCTCGCGGCGAACCTCGCCAACCCGGCGGCGCCGCTCGGCTACGCGGCGTCCACGTTCCTGTGCACCCCCAACTCCCTGTCCCAGCCGGTGGGGCTCGCGCTCGGCGGCCAGGCCGGGGAGCGGGCGCTGCGCGACGTCCTCACCGAGGGCGGCTTCCGGGACGTGCGCCGGGTGGCGGACACTCCGTTCAACATGGTCCTCCAGGCTCGGCCCTGAGCCCCGGCCACACCTCGTGGCCGGGGTGGACCAGCCCCCTGATCCGAAAGGACACGCCATGGACATCACTCCCCGCGTCCTGGTCCTCGGCGCCGGCCCGGCCGGCCTGGCCACCGCCGCCGAACTGGGCGCCCGGGGCGTGCCGGCCATCGTGCTCGAGCGCGGCCCGCAGCCCGGCGCCGCCTGGACGGGCCGCTACGACGCCCTGCGGTTCAACACCTCCCGGCGCCACTCCGCACTGCCCGGGGCGCCCTTTCCGCGCGAGTACGGCCAGTTCCCCACCCGCGACCAGTACATCGCCTATCTGCGGCGCTACGCCGCCGACCGCGGCCTGGCCTTGGAGACCGGGGTGGAGGTCTTCGGGATCCGCCCCGACAGCGGCGGCTGGTGCGTCAGCACCTCGGCCGGCGAGCGGCACGCCGAGCACGTGGTGGTCGCCACCGGCGCCCTCAACCGGCCGAAGCTGCCGGCCTGGGCCTCCGAGGATGCCTTCGACGGCGAGGTCCTGCACTCCTCGGCCTACCGCAATCCCGCGCCCTTCGCGGGGCGCACGGTGCTGGTCGCCGGCGCCGGCACCAGCGGGATGGAGATCGCCCACCAGCTCGCGGCCGGCGGTGCCCGGCGGGTGTTGCTCGCCGTGCGCACCCCGCCCAACATCCTCCTGCGGGAGCTCCACGGCCTGCCCGGCGATCTGCCGGTCCCGCTGCTGCTGCGCCTGCCGGACGCGCTCGTGGACCGGCTGCTCTTCGCTCTCCAGCGGAGGACGGTCGGGGATCTCAGTGCCTACGGGCTGCCCCGCCCCGTCGAGGGCGCCATGGCCTCGATCAGGAGCCGCGGTGTCACGCCCGCGATCGTCGACGCGGAGGTCCTCGACGAAATCCGCAGCGGAGCGATCGAGTGCGTCCCCGCGGTGGTCGGGCTCGACGGCGACAGCGTGCTCCTGGCGGGCGGCCGGCGCGAGCCCGCCGACGCCGTGATCGCCGCCACGGGCTACCGGACCGGTCTGGAGGACCTCGTCGGCGCTCTCGGGGTGCTGGACGAGCGCGGCCTGCCGCTGGACGGCACCGGCCGCGAGGTGGCCCCGGGCCTGCGGTTCGTCGGCTACGTATTCCGCCCGGGCTTGACCGGGTACGTCGGGACGATCGCGAAGCGGGTGGCGCGGGAGATCGCGGCGACGACCTCCTGACCGCATCACTCACCGCGGCGGGCGGACCGGCGCGGAGCTTCTCTCCCGCCGTCGTCGCGGAGTGGCCGGCCTAGGTGGGAAGGCTCCCCTGTCCGTCGGTTCTGTCCAGGTACTTCTTGATGCAGTGGACCGCCCCGAGATTCTCGGCGAACGGGTGGAAATCCCCGAGCATCGTGACCTCGAAGCCGAGGGACTGCCAGACCTCCCGGTTCGCCTCATCCGTTCTGGCCAGATCGCTCCATGCGCCGTGCCCATAGGTGGGCAGCCACACACGCTTCGTCCCGTCGCTCCCGATCTGCGCCAGGGCGTTGTTGCTGGTCGCGAAGTACCAGGTGCGCAATCGGTCAGCCGGGTCGTCCACATGGGTGAGCGGAAGAGGATTCCGGTGGACGTCGAAGCCCAGGGCATCCAAGTGGAGTGCGATGTTGTCGAACACTTCCTGCATGGCACCGGGCCAGAGCGGCACGTCCAGAATCTGCGCCGCCATCCGGGGGTCTCCCACGAGCAGCCGGTATCGGCCGTCAGAGCCCCTGCCCGCCAGGGTGATGAACATGTCGATGTGGAAGAGAGGCTGGACCGTTCCGGCCTTGTTGCCGAAGTGGACGATCTCCTGCCATTCCGTCCCATCGACTGTGATCGGCCGGACCGCCTGAGCCGGTACGGGAACAGTGCTTCCCACATAGTGCATGACTCGGGACGTGTCCAAGTACTCCGAGTACAGGCGTCGAACGGTTGCCGGAGGGCTTTCTCCCGGAGCCGGGATGATCGCTTGATACACGTAGCTCAGCGAGTTGGCGGGATAGTCGGCGCCGATCAAAAAGAAGTCGTCGCCGATGAGCAGGTTTCCCCCCTGGAAGTAGAGGGGGGCCTGGGAGTGACCCATGTCGGTGTGGTTGCTGACGATGTCCGCGAGGAGGGCGTCCCCGTAGCGAGGGAAGGAGAACGGCTCGACGAAGGCGGGGGTTCCCGCGCCCTCGTCCTGCACGATGGCATAGCCGTCCTCAGCCCACACCGAGAAGTGCAGATGATCCACGACGGCGATGACGTGGACGTCCCCTTGCCGGTCGGCGTCGAACCAGGCGCGCACTTCGGCCTCGACGGATTCGTGGGTGATCACCTCGAGGTCGACCTCCGGGCCGAGCTTGGACACCAGGTCCCGGTATGCAGCTGCCAGCGGGTTCGGGCGGCCGTCGACGTCCGTGACGGCATAGGAGGGGATGGCCAACAACATCCTGCCGATCTCCCCGTGGGTGCTCGACACCAGCCGCGGATTCCTGGGAACCCTTCTGGCGGCCTCTGCTGCCGCGGCCTCCGCCATGACGATGCGCGCGAGGTAGAGCTGTCGCTGCCCTTCCTCGGGAACATCCCCTTCGGTGCGCGGACGGAGTGCCGCCACTTTCGGGTAGTGCCTTTCCATCTTCTGCTCCGGCATGCCGATCTCCCCCACGGACGCGCGCGAACGATGTTCCCTGAAGCATGAGCCGAACTCGAGGGGATGGGAAGATCGAAATGCAAGATGAAGGGCCGGGCGGTACCGACGGGGCCAGAGGGTGATTCCGGTGCCGAACGACGGATGCGTCGTCGATCGCACCCTGGAAGCGAAAGAGGTGAGGGGTATGAGAACGCAGCGGACCGTCGTCGCCCTGTTCGGAGCGCTCCTGCTCGTCGCAGGCATTTTGCTGCTGCTCCAGGCGATGGGGGCCGCGGTGGCCGTCGGGCTGTTCTGGGGCGTGCTGTTCCTCGCGGCCGCCGCCGTCTTCTGGTATCTGTTCGCCACGGGCCGGGAGACCTGGTGGGCGGCGTTGCCCGGCGGTGCGCTGCTGGGTCTGGGCCTGACCGTGCTCGCGGGCGAGGCCGGGCTGCCCGGCGCCGCGATGTGGGGCGGGTCGCTGTTCCTGGGGTCGATGGGCGCCGGCTTCGCGGCGGTGTACCTGCGCCAGCACGAGCGCTGGTGGGCGATCATTCCCGCCGGGGTGCTGATCACCCTCGCGGTGACGTCCGTGTGGGACGCCGCCGTGTCCAGGGAGCGCGCGTCCGGCGCCCTGTTCTTCGCGGGCCTCGCCCTCACCTTCGCCCTGGTTGCCGTCCTGCCCGGCGGACCGGGACGACAACGGTGGGCGTGGATCCCCGCCGCGGCGCTGGCGGTGCTCGCCGTGCTGATCGCCCTGGAGGCCGCGGCGCTGCTGAGCGTGCTCGACTACCTGTGGCCGCTGGCCCTCATCGCCGGCGGCGGGGTCCTGCTGTGGCGGGCGCTGGGGCGGTGGCACACCACGGAGCCGCTCGAAGCGAGCGGCGAACGGACGACTTCAACGGACGTAGCGCCGGACTCCCACGGACGTGATCCAAGGCGGAAGTAGGCGCGCTCCCGCCCCGGGGAAGGAACCGTTCTAACGGCCGAGCCGATGTGTGCTCTTGGACGTGATAGGTCTTTGGGGCCAGCCCGGCCTCCCCTCGACGCCGCTGGTCCTACCCGCACAGGCTGGGCCTCCGCAGGCGCCAGGCGTGCACTCGTGGTGGGGGAGCACGACTCCTATTCCAACATCGAGACCGGCAACGGTGACGCGGGTGCCCACCGCGACAGTACCGTCGGAATCACTGGTAGAACGGGGAGTAACCACAGAAGCTCGAGGACGTGACAGGGGAATTCCGTGAGCAATAATATTCAGCCAACGTACCGATCAATCAAGAACCTGCTTCAAGCGCGAACGTTCTCCATTGATGACTACCAACGTGAATACAAGTGGGACTACAAGAACATCGAGGAACTCGTCTTCGATCTTATCGGCAAGTTCCGTAATGAGTACGATGAAGGCGACCCGACGAGCAAGGTCAAGACATACGGCCAGTATTTCCTGGGCTCAATCATCGTGACCGACCGGAACGCGAAGACCTATCTGGTCGACGGTCAACAGCGCGTCACGTCACTCACTTTATTGCTCATCCACCTCTATCGAGAGGCCAAAGACCGCGGGCTCGGTGTGATCACTACCCTCGAGCCACTGATCTATTCCGACGATTACGGAGAGCAAAAGTTCAATCTGGACATCCCTGAACGTGTCCCCGTCGTGCGGGCCCTGTTCAACGGAGAAGACTACAATGTTGAGGGCAAGGACGAGTCTGTCCGCAACATTCTTGCTCGATACAGGGACATCGAATCGTTCGACTTGGCCAACGAACTGGGCTCGTCCCTGGCGAACTTCATCTATTGGCTGGTCGCCAACGTTGGACTCATTGAAATCAGCGCTGGCAGTGACACCCAGGCGTACGCCATATTCGAAACCATGAACGACAGGGGAAAACCATTGAGCCCTGTCGACATGCTGAAGGCATACTTGTTGGCTCCCATCGAAGACGATGAGAACCGCCGGCATGCCAACAAGAAATGGCGCGAAACAGTCCTGCGCTTGAACACATCTGACGACGCCCCAGACATGGAACAGGACGCCGCGTGCATCAAGGCATGGCTGCGTGCTCAGTACTCTGAAAGCACCCGTGAGCGTCGCGCTGGGGCTGTGGACCAAGATTGGGAACTTATTGGCTCGGTCTTCCACCGATGGGTTAGAGATCGCCGGGAGCACATTGGCGTCGGTGACGAAAATGCCAATTTTCGGTTGATGACCGAGGAATTTCCCTTTTTCGCCCGCGCCTTCGCCCTCGTCCGGCACGCCGGACAGCGCTATACCGCGGGCCTCGAACCGGTGTTCTACAACGCCCACAACGAGTTCACATGGCAGAGCACCGTACTGCTCGCCCCCTTGGACGTCAACGACGACGACGAAACAGTGCGGCGCAAGATCGCAGCCACCGCGACCTACTTGGACATCTGGATCATGCGCCGGACCTCGAACTACGTCCGGGTGGGTTACTCCTCCGTCAGCTACGCCATGCATCTCCTGACGAAGAAGATTCGCCGCAAGTCCTTGGACGAGTTGGTCGACATTCTCCTGGAGCAGTTGACGCTCGATGACGTCAGCTTTGATGGGATCCAAGGCAGGGGGCGTCACGGCATCCCCCAGTTGAGCATCAACCAGTTCAGCAAGCGGTACGTCTACCACATGCTCGCGCGGATCACAGCATACGTCGAGACGCAGTCAGGTCGATTGGACCTTTTCGACAAGTACGTTGATCGAACATCCGGCAATCCTTTGGATATCGAGCACATCTGGGCAAATCATTACGAACCGTATGCGGATCAATTCGACTCCGAACGAGATTTTGAGAACTCGCGGGAGAATATCGCTGGCCTGGTCTTGTTGCCCGCCGACGTCAACCGGAGCTTCCAGGATAAAACCTTCGAGGAGAAGGCCCCGCATTACGCAAAACAAAACCTTTACGCGGCGAGCCTTACGGCTTCCGCATATGAGCACAGTCCGCAATTCTCGAAATTTGTTCAGGAACGCGAACTGCCATTCCGGCCGTACGAACACTACGGTCTCGCGGAACAATCAGAACGAAGTGGGCTCGTGTCCCGGCTTGTGAAGGAGATCTGGTCGCCCCAACGGCTGGAGGTCTACCGCACGAGTGAGGTGTTGAGCGGAATTTCCGAATAACAGCGGGCGCCCGCTCAGTCCCGGGCGACACCATATCGGTGCCGCCCGGGACGAAATCAAAAGCTGACGCCCACGCCTCCGCCTCGGATCTTGACTTGGTGGTCCAGGAAAGGAGCGGTCCACCAGGAGTCGATCTGTCCGAGGTGGATGCGCAGGGCTGGCACCTCGTAGCTCGTCATTCCCGGTGGGATGACGGTGGCATTGAGGAGGGACAGCACTTCTGGAGTCGATCCGGAGTCTTGCAGTGCGATGGAGGCGAACATGTCGTTCACTCGCTCAGTGGCAATTACTTCCTTCTCCTGCCAGGAGGTTTTCCAACCGCCTACACCCTTGACCACTTCGTCCACATAGGCTTTGTGCGTAGCCTTGATGAACCCACCGGTGGAGACGGGGATGCCCACATACGTCGTAGCACCGCACATGACGACGATCCGTTGAAGCTCCACACCCTTTTCTGCCGTCTCGACAATGGAGCAGAGATGGGGATCGATGGCCCTGAAGTTTTCCATGCGCTGACTTTATCCAGACGTGGCGGTGCCTCTTCTGCGACACGCACTTCGACCATTCTTCAAGGGAGCGGCGCGCTCATGCCGCCAGAAATTCTGATGGTTCCCCGCTGTACGTCACCACCAACTCGTCCCGCGCCCGGCTGGCCGCCACGTAGAGCAGCGACCGTTCCCGTTGCAGCACGTCTTGGCGCTCGGCCTCGGCGAGGGAGGTCAGCGCAGCCGCCTGGGGGATTGACTTGGCCCCGACGCCCATGAGGATCACGTGGCTGAACTCCATGCCCTTGGCTCCGTGCATGGTCATCACCAGAGGCGTTCCTTGGTCCTTGGCGTTCTTGGCTGCGGTACTCGTACTTGTCCGGGACGGGATACCGCGCTCGTTGAGGCCCTCGACGATGCGGGAGGCATCGTGCCTCGAACGCGCCAGGATGCCGATGGTCGCCTCCTCGGAGGCGCCCTGCCAGCGAGAGATGGCCTTTGCCGCGGTGTCCAGCTCGTCGGCGAACGACCTACCCTGCTCGATAGTCGGGACCGGACCCGAGCGCAGAGACCGGTAGACGGTCGTCGACTCCTCATCGCCCTCGATGTCCCGGTAGGCATCGCCGGATAGGATGCCCACGGCGTAGTGCAGGTTCTCCGCGGTCGTCCGGTAGTTCAGCGTCAACCGGCGGGACCGGCCGACAATCTTGATCCCAAAGCGGGACAGCGGGATCCGCTGTCCGTAGATCCGCT
Source organism: Kocuria rosea subsp. polaris (assembly GCF_001483755.1). Taxonomy (GTDB): domain Bacteria; phylum Actinomycetota; class Actinomycetes; order Actinomycetales; family Micrococcaceae; genus Kocuria; species Kocuria cellulosilytica. The sequence continues at coordinate 172,010 of NZ_LQBK01000004.1, read as the reverse complement.
GGTGGGAGTCCTCGGCGATGAACAGGTCGTCCGGCCCCACAGGGGCCGCGGCACGCAGCAGCAGCCAGTGACCGGCGTTGAAGTCCTGGGCCTCGTCGACCACCACGTGGTCCGCCACGCCGGGCCTGATCCGGGAACCGAGGACCGCGGCGGCGAGCGCCTCGACCTCGGCATAGGTGGCTGTGGCCTGCCGGCGGCAGATCGCCCGGAACGCCTCCACCACGTTCCAGACGTCCAGGCGGCGGGTCCGGTTGAGGGCTGTGCCTCGGCCGGCCCGCGACACGCGGAGGTAGTCGGCCTTCGTGATGATGGAGTTGGCAAGCACGATCGCCTCGTACTCCTCGCCCAGGAACGTGGGGTTGGCGATGTCCGCGTCTAGCGCGTGCTGCGTGACGGAGAGTGCTTCGTTCCACTGCTGGCGGCCGTCCGTACGGCCCTCCAGTCTCACGTCCGAGGAGTCCAGGATCGCGAGCCCTGCAGAGGCGAGCTCGGTCGGCGAGGCGGACTTCACGATCTGCGCGCCGAGGGCATCGATGCCCGTGACCCAGACGCCCGGCTCTCCCAGCCGCTCGGCACGGGGCAGGTCGGGATCCAGTAGCCGGAGCTGGTCGTCCAACGACGCCGCGAGGCCCTTCGTGTAGGTGGTCACGACGACGCGCGCTGCAGGGTTCGCCAGGGCGAGGGCCCGTGTCCGGTGCAGTACTACCACGGTCTTGCCCGTACCGGCGCCGCCCGAAAGCCGGAACGGCCCGTTCCAATGTTTGTCGACGTACCGTTGCTGGCTGGGATGGAGAAACGTACGCCACGCGTCGAAGGAACTGTTCTCGATGATGTCCTTGAGCGCCTCCGCGTCCTCGCCGACGTAGGTGAACTGCATCTTCGTGGCGGGCTTGTCGAAGGACTTCTTGAAGCGCTCGCTCTCGGGCAGGTCCTTCTCTTTGTCGGGCACCGTGCCCAACTGGAGTTCGTCCTTGACGTCGTCGACGGACATGCCCGCCCGCAGGCCCAGCAGCGCGTCCTGCTGCCACGCCGGCGCATCCTCGGTCGCGGTATCCAGCTCGGCCTCCGACCGAGCGGCGAGAACAGCGCCGGTCACTCGGCGATCCAAGCCGAGCTTTTCGTAGAGCGAGTCCACTGTATGCCCGGCAGCCCCGATCGGATTGACGAACACCGGAGTCGCGGGCGGCTCCGGGGTCCCCGACGACTCCGAGGGCCCCTTCTTCGGTGGCGTGAACAGGGGCTTTGGCAGGTTCTTCGATTCAGAGGGCACCGGCGACTCATTGAGCACCTCGAGCACACCGTTGATCGGGTTCACCTGCAGACGCTTTCGAGACGCCTCGACGTAGGCGTCATCGTGTGGCCAGGTGCCCACGTAGATGTAGTGGGTGTCATCCTCGACGGTCTCCTTGAACAGGATGGCCCGGTGATTGATGTCCACGCGCGCCGTGCGGACGCGGTGATCGACTGCGTTCTTCACGGGCTCCACATGTAGACCGGCGGTGGTGTCGTCATCGGTGATCTTCGTCAGCATGTCGAAGACCTTCTTCTTGAGCGAGCCGTCGATCTTCTGCTTGCTCTTCATCATCGTGATGGTGGGCATCAGGCGTTGTCCTTCACAAGGTGCGGGGCCACAGCAGCTTTCACGCTTTCGACCGTGGGTTCGACGACGGTCCACCCTTCAGCTTCGAGGACCGCCATGCGTGCATCGCCGTCCTCCGCATCGAGAAGGACACCGATCTGGAGGTCCGGCCAAGCAATGTCGATCGGTTCCCCGGAGAGTTCGTAACCGAGCTCGGGAACTCCAATTGCGTCAACGGCGGCCAGCGGTTCCAACAATTCCTTCTCCTCGTCCAGCGCGTCCTTCAGCACGTCTTGCCACTCGGGGGTGAGTGCGATGTCCGGGAACGACGACGGCGGGGCCGTGGGCGCCTGCGCATCAACCAGAAACGCCGTGGTCACGGTGAGGCCCGAGGTTTTGAAAGCCAACAGCGTGGACAGGTGCAGCCACATCTGCCAATCCTCGTGCTGGGAGGGCTGGGCCAAGCCCGTGCTGGTGTCGTCGAGGACGAGGTCCGCAGTGATGCCAGAGGGGTTCTTCGGGGACCCAGTGAACACGGCCGACACTGCTCCGTGCGTCCACGCCCATGCGACATCAAGACCTTCCGGTGCAGGAGCCGCCGGTTCGCCCAGCAGTTCCCGGCCCCAGGACAACCGCCGTTCCCGGTCGGTCTTCACCGGCTTCGACAGCAAGTGCAGGCCCACGACGTCGGCGAGCGCCGCCCAGTCCTTCCGTACCGGGTGCCGGATCCAGCTGAGGAGCCGGTCCACGGCATTGCGCGGAACGGCTCGCACCACGTCCGGCACGAGCGTGTAGTCCTGCATCAGCTTGGGAGTGAGCTGAGCCCGGAACCACTCCGGTTCTGGATCCTCGGCGGCGTCGTCCTCGAACCGATTCAGGTCCTGGTCGGTCACGGCCCACGAGATGATCCCGTGCTCCCGCAACGCCTGGCGTTTCTGGCTGTCGTCGGCCACGCGATTGTGCGCTGCTGTGGCGTGGAAGGCATAGCCGTCCGTGTAGATGGCAACGTCCGGGATGTTGAAGTCGGCGGTCGATAGCACGAAATCCGGGCGGGTCCCCGCCTGCGGGAGCAGCTTCTGCGCTTCGAGGGTCCAGGTGTGTGGGCTGCCGGAGAACGCGAACGTCAGCATGTCCCCGTACATCCCGGGCGTCCGCTGGACGGACACGCCCATCGTCGCCAGCCGCTTGGCGAGGGCCTCGCGGAACCGGACTTCCAAGTGGGACTCGGTCTCCGGGGTTTTGAGACGGGCGTGCTGAACTGTCCAGTCCCCGAGCCGAGGTTCGCCGGAGAGCTCGCTGACCCGGTCGGTCGCGGCCAGCAGCTGCAGGAGCTGACGTTCAGCGGTGGCCCGGGAGGTCCTGTCCATCTCCCACGGGCGGGTGAAGGGCAGCAGGCACCGGTGGCAGGCCAGCCGGTTCTCGAGCCGACAGGGGCAGTCCCGCACGGTTTGCCACGCGGTCTCCAGCAGGTCCCACACCTTCTCCTGGGATGCGAAGCCGGCCAGGTAACCGGTGCCGCCGGGGACGGTGTCGTGCAGCAGCAGACCGTCGCGCGGACCGTCGCTGGTGCCGACGCTCACGGGCACGATGTCGAGGTGGTCCGGCTCCCCACCCAGCACAGTGCGGACGCCCATGAGCAAGGCCGAGGTGAGGCTGGGCAGCGAGGTGCTGTCGGCAGCCGTGATGTAGTCCGGCAGGAACAGCAGCACACCCTGCGTGGTGAGTTGGCGACCCAGGGCCACGGTCAGCGTCTGCTCCTCCGCCGCAGTCGCGTGGACGCACCAGGCCCGGTGCTCGGAGCGGGAGTTGCGTCGGGTGGCGTTGTCGAGCTTGCCGCAGTACTCGCAGACCCGGAACAGCGGCGCCCGGAACGGCCGGCCGGCGACGTAGCGCTCGAGCCCCTTCTTGTCCCCGCGGCCCATGTTGAGCCAGCGGAGGTCCACGGAACGCAGGCTCTCCACGCCGAAGCCGTTCTGCTCCACGAACCAGCGGCTGGCCACGTTCTTCTCGACCACGTCGGCGAGCGCGGCGACGCTGTAGACGGCCGTGCGGCGCTGGTCGACGGTGTCATTGATGGTTGCCTCGTCCCGCCGAACCTCAGCCGACACTTTGGCCAGCGGGACCACGCTGAGGTCCTGGCTCGTGTCGGCGATGTCCGGAGTCTGGCAACGTGCACAGTTGGAGACGCGCACACCTTCACTTACACGCTCGTTGACCCACCCGCAGGCCGGACAGAGCTGCCAACGGACGACGCGAGACTGCTCCGGCCCCAGGTCCACAGCATCGATGAGGACCTCGAGGCCCTGGGCGTAAAAGGTCGATCCGGGGGCCAGCTCCGTCAATGCCGAGGCGGCTCCACGGCGGTACTCGAGCCGGTCACTGTTGAACTCCATGGTGTCCGGGTCCTGCCAGGAGACGCCCACGTCCAGGCTCACGGAGTCGTCGACGAGCGTGTAGTTCGGCAGCAGACCGTAGCGCTCCATGGCCGAGATCCAGTACTCCTTGACCTCGTGGTCGCTGAGCTGCCCCCGGACCCGACGCAGCGCCGCCTCCGCGGAACGCAGCGCCCGGACCTCCTCGTCCGTCGCCGTCGGTCTTGCCGCCACCTCCCGCAGCTCGTCGAGGGATTCCTCGATGCGTTGCTTGCGGTGGCGCAGCTCGTCCCGGTCGCGGGTCCACCTGCGGAGCGCGTCGAGGAGTCGGTGGCGCAGCGGACTGCAGCCGGTTTCGTCCGGCTCGGTCCAGTCCTGGAGACCCCGCGCGGCCTCCTCGCTCAGCAACGGGCTGAAAGCGGCCAGGAACTCCGGGAGCAATTCGGCCGAACTCTCGTCGGCGAGCCGTGCCAGGGCGGTGAGGAAGCTGGTGTCGCTCTCGGAGAACACATCGGTGGGCCTGCTGGGGTGCGGCGCCTGCAGGTCCAGGGCCAGAAGGTCGGCGAGCCGAGCGAGGTACTGCCGCCGGAGGATCTCCTCGGCGTTGAGGTAGGTCGCCGGCGGGCGGACGTCGCCGTTGATCACGGACAAGGGGTCGTGGAGTTTGGGCAGGTGCTGTCCACGGCCGCGCACGAATGCGAGGATCAGGGCGTTGCCGGTCAGTCGACCGGCACGCCCCACGCGCTGGATGTACGAGGAGACAGAGGTCGGCAGGGACGCGAGCATCACGCAGGACAGGTCCCCGATGTCGATGCCCATCTCCAGGGTCGGTGTGGCCACCAGGACGTTGGGGGCATCGGGGTGATCGGCGGAGTTCCTGAAGTGGTCCTCGTAGGCCAGCCGCTTCTCGTCCTTGAGCAGGGAGGTGTGCTCTCGGGCGACGACACGGCGCAGGTCCGAGGAACTGTAGAGGTTCCGGTAGTAGTTCGGCTCAATCTCCTGCGCCTCCAAGGTGCCGGGGCAGGTGTTCTGCAGGCACGGCGCGCCGTCCAGCTGATCCACCACCGTGTCAGAGCCGGGCGTCTGCACGCGGCACACCTCGCACACCAGGTGTCGCGGCGATTCCGTGGAACGCAGCAGGACGCGGCCCGGTGGGATGGAGTAGACCGTGGCGCCGTTCTTGGTGGTGGACGCTTGGAGGATCAGCTCCGTGTGCAGTTCGGCGAGCAGGTTCTTGGCCAGGAACGCGCCGTCGGCGGCCGGGACACCCAGTGTCCGGGAGGCCCACCGGGCGTACCAGGACCGGCTCGTGGTGACAGCGTCGAACGCCTGGTCCTTGCCCTGGGTCTTGCCGACCCGCGGAAAGGACGGCGCTGGACGACCGGCGGGGAATGCCGGCATGCCGACGCTGCGATTGCGTCCACCCCACAGGGACCAGCGATTGCCGTCCTCCTGGATGTACTTGTTCAGCCAGCCGTGATGGATACCCCCCTGAACGCGGATGCGCTCGAGCGTGCCGCGAGCCCATTGCAGTAGGGCCGCGTCGGAGACTTCCTGAGCCTCAAGGAACTGCTGGGTGGCGGTGGACTCGTACGCCTTCCGGGCGATGCTGAGGAGGACAGCGGGGCTGCCCTCGGCGTCCGTCTCAGCGCTCACGGCACCGGTCAGTTCGAGCGTCCGGCCGATGCGGGACTGAAGGCCGAACTCGAGGGCCGCGTCGAAGAGCAGCCGGTCGAGGACGCGCCGTCGCGCACGTGGGGGCGGTTTCGGCTTCTCCCAGAAGTCCTTGAATTCTTTCCGGTCCGCGAGCACCGGGGGAATGAGCTGGTAGCGCTCGCCGGCGTCGCCGGCCTGCTGCACGAGCCTGTCCACCAACTCCTGGAGCGTGGTGGTTCCCTCGTCCAGCGCCCTGTGCAACGCCGTCCGCAGGGTCAGCACGTGCGAGCGAGCCTGGACAAACCCCGCTCGATGAGCGGCGTCTTGAACGCTGTCCGTGAAGACGAGCGCCTTCTTCTCTGCCGCGTCCAGTCCCGCAGCGCTGAAGAGATTGGAAATGGTCACCGAAAGCATCGTCGCCACGGCCGAGCCGAGGAAGCGGATGCTGTCCCGGGTCAGGCACACGGGACATACGTCGTCCTTGGCATCGTCGTCGACGTCAGGGCCGGCAAGCGTCAGCACCGGCAGGATCTCACCGTTGAGGACCGCTTCGCTGTCCGGGTCGGGGGCTTCGACGAGCAGGGTCCGGTTGCGCGCGTCGAACCACCGCAGTCCGGGCAGCTGCTCCTCCCCCGGTCCCGCGTCTGACGACGCCGTCGACGCGCGCTGGGCCTCGATCGGCGCGTAGATGAGTGGGCGGAAGCGGGGATCGTCGTGGGCGGCCGCACGGCGGATGCCGCTGAGGTCGGCATCGAGGTCCTCCCCCGTGGGCTTGAGGACGGTGCCCCATCCGGAGCGGCCGCAATGACGGCAGAAGATCGCCGGCAACCACAGCGTCTGGGCGTCGGTGCCGTCTTCGGCGGCGTCCGTCACGCCGTCGTCGCCCCAGCGGAAGCGCGACGTCGCGTCGACGGCCTTGTCGACGCGGGTCAGCTCGCGGGTCCACAGGTGCGTCTCGACCGTGGGAGCGGAGCGCTCGTGCAGGAAACGGAGGTGGGAGAGGAACGCGACGACGTGGCTGAGGAACTCCTGCACCTCTTCGCGGTTCAGACGGGGAGCCATGCCAGTGGGGAAGATCTTGTCGGCCAACTCCCGGAGGGAAATCGCGTCCTGGGTGTGCTCCAACACGGCCCGTACCAGTGGGTGCGCGCGCACGGCGTCCAGCGGAAGATCGGTCGCCGAGGTGCCCACGGCACCCAGGCCGAACACGTCGCGCGCCAAGATCGGCACGACGGCCTCGACCGGGTTCTCTGCCTCCTCCATGGCCTCGGCTACGGCTCCGTTCAGCTCCTCAATGCGCCCTACGATCTCGGCGAGGGCAGCCCGCGACTCGGTAGACCCCACCGCGGCACTGCCGGCACACCACTCCTCCACCGAATCCCGTGATTCAGTGACCACCGCATCGGGCGAAAACTCCTCCCCGAAGACCGTCCGGGCGAAGTCGAGCATGGTCGACGGCTCGCCCTTGGCCCCAAGCGTCGCGGAGGTGGCCACGGGCGTCACCCGACCCAAAGGACGCTCCCGGTCCTCCTCGGTGAGCCCGTACGGCGCCCCTGTGAGGTCCTCCGGCCATCCTGACTTGAGGGCCAGGCCGAGGCGGCGTAGCAGCATGGCGACGTCCGTGCCCTGCGCGCCGTCGTAGGTGTGGAACTCATCGAGCACCACGTACTGCAGGGACGTGCTGGAGCGTTGCCACATGGCCGCGTCCGCGGGGCGGAGCAGGAGCATGTCCAGCATCTTGTAGTTGGTCAGCAGGATGTCCGGCGGGTCATCGTGCATCACTCCACGGTCGGTGATGAGGCCGTCACCGCTGACTTTGGTACGGCTCGGCCCGTTCTGCCCCGTGTAGAGGGCGGCACGGACGCCGGCCAGATCGGGGTTGTCTCCGATCAGCTTGGCCAGCCGGGAGGCCTGGTCGTTGGCCAGCGCGTTCATCGGGTAGAGGATCAGCGCCTTGATGCCCTCGACGCCACGGGCCTGCGCCCGGAGCACGTGGTCGATCAGCGGCATCAGGAACGCCTCGGTCTTCCCCGATCCCGTGCCAGTCACCACGAGCGTGGGATCCGGTCGTCGGAAATCCGACGACGACGCCGCATCCGGCTTTGAGCTGAGCCGCCGGAACGCCGCCGCCTGGTGTCCATAGGGCGTGAACCACGACGGCAACCAGTCCAGCAAATCCCGCCACCTCTCGATTGCCGCCTGAAACGGCAGTCGAGTTCGCACAAACGGCCCTTGGAACAGCCCATGCTGTTCGTCGGCAAGGAATTCCTCGAACTCAGCGCGGGCCTCAACGTCGGTCAGGGAGAACGTGGTGGACAGGTAATCAGTCAGTCCCTGTTGCAGATTTCGCGCGGCGAGGCTGGGAAGCAACTCAGCCATTGGTCACCTCAGCGAGTTCGCCCCGTCCCTGCCGCTCGGCGAGGAGCTTCTCGAAGCGAGTGTAGGCCGCGCGCATGTCTTCCTCCCGGTCGAGAACGCGGAAGGGGAACTCGAACACGTATTCCATGCCCGACTGTGGGTGCGTCCAGGAACGATCTTCCTTACTTAGATCTTCCCCACGCGTCCGATACAGCTTGGCGACAGGGTCGGCCACCTTGCGGCCGTTAGCATCATAAAGATCCTTGCTTTCATAGCTACGAAGAACAGGAAACTGTGTCCTATAGATAGTACAAAGTTCGTCAACTGTGATTTCGAGCATAATCGCCACAATGGCGTCAATCTCAAGAAGCGCTTGGCGACGCTCTTCGGACTTTCGGACCGGGCTAGATAATTCCCAAGGGGAGTCAAATACAGAATGCCACAGCGGAGCGTAGTCCTCACTAAGGCAAGTTAATCTCGCCGACAATTTTGCTACATCCATCGCAAGCGGGTGCATTTTTATATGCGGAGTGGCATCGATCGCAGGTTGGCGCAAGTCCCCAAATTGAGCAACGCGAGTCAAGAAATCTATTGGCAAACTGTTCATTTGCCCGCACATGTTAAGAATATCCTGATTTTGGACCTTCGTTGACTCATGAAAGGAAATTAGTGAAAGAACAGTGCCCACATGAGCTGCCCCTGGGGGTATGACTGTTGCTTGCAAGGTTCTCCAACCCGGAATGGCGGCCATGCGACGCCATGCAACCCTAAAAAAGTTCCTCGAAGGACATTCCATTCCATTGATTAGCCAGCGCGCATATCCTTTGTCATATCGATCGCCACAAGATCTCTGAAAACTTGTGCGCGGAATGAATTTGGAGGGCAAAGCTTCAAGATCGACCTCCGACCAATCCAGGTTATTTTTCATTGAAGGATTCGGTTGCTTCGAAAAGGGAGTAGCAAGAGAAAAATGAGGCCCCTGCAAGATTACATCATTCCACGAGTCAGGGATTGCAGAACCGACGTCAAAATATCCATTTTTACGATCCGTAGTTTCATTCCAACCCGAAGAGTAGTAGAGGTCAAGATCTCTCGCGCGCGGCGCTTCGGCCAATTTACGCAAGACTGATGCGCTCGACTGGTTCATCGGATATATCATGGGGGCCTGAACCCAATGAGCAGCATCCTCACCCAATACATCAGACCAAACTTTCAATTCGCCTGGATCGACACGGATAATACGTTCCTTATGCGGCCGGACATCCCACCTATTATTTTCATCCTTAAGTCCAGGGACTTCACCCGAACCATCGTGCACCAGTGAACGAGCAACGGTTTGAGGATGATATAAGGAGGCGGCCATAAGGAAACTAGGTTCTTGGCGTCGGGGTCCATAAACGTGAACCCCGTAGGTGATGCGGTGGTGGATATCGAATAAAGACAATTCATTGACAAACTGCCAATGCCTTCGAAGCCTTCGATAGGATTCCGCGCGGAGCAAGCCCGCTTTCTTCTCTGTAAAATGAGACTCGGGGTGCAGTAAAGCAACTACTCCACCATCAGCCATAGATCGCCATGCGCGTTCCATAAATCCCCTGTATAGATCAGGACGCAAGGACGCAATAATCGAATAGGTAGCCACGCTGGTCAGGAAAGCCCTTGTTCCTGATATTTCGGTGGCCATGTTACGAAGGAATTCAACGTGAACGATATCGGAGTTCGCTTGCGTTGTCTTTTGGAACTTCTCTGCTTGCGTAGCGACAGAAACTAAATGCCACCAAGGGTCGAACTCAGCGTGGAACATGTCTTCATCCCAGTCAGGACGCACCCAGGGCGGGTTCCCCACTTGCAGATCGAATCGCCCATTGGCGAAAATTGGCGCGAAGTCCAACTCCCAGTGAAAAAAGCCTTGGTCCTTGGCCACTCGCTCGCATACGACCAGCCACGGGTGGTTTTGACGCAGGTTGGAAATGGATCGCAGATTGGCCGTCACACGGTCGAGGTCCTCGATTGCGTTGAGGTCCTCCCAGGTGAGGTCACGACCGATCTGCATTTGCCCTGCGACAAGACGGGCTTTTTCGACTCGAGACAGCATCTGCTCGACGCCGAGGAGGCCTTCGAGGGTCTCCAGCCAGGCTTCTACGCTGGGAGGAATGACTTTTTGGCCGGCCACAGTCACCGGTGTATCATTCAGCGGCCAAAACCAAAGGGCGTTCCAAGCGTCCATGACCCGCCGCAGACGCTGGTAGGCGCCATTGGGGTCCTCAAAAGTACTCTCAATCTCCTCACGCGTAACTGCATCCGTTGGGAGCCGTTCCGACTCGCGTCCCCACAGCGGGATGTCGCGGCGGATCTGTTCTTCGGCCATTTGCAGGCGGATCAGTACCAGTTGCCACAGCCGCTCCACCCGCTGGGCGAGCCCCTGGAGGCGGGCGACGTCTTTTTTGGTGAGCTTTGTGCGCACGGACTTTCGCCACTCTTTGAGCGCCGACTGAGCCGGACCTGCTAGGTCCTTGACGTCCTTCGCTTCGGCGGCAGCGCCCCATCCTTCTGCGGGGAGCAGAAAGTGGTGGATCCGCCCAGCGACGGCAGGATCGACGTCGTCGTGCTCCATGGCCGCGGCCATTCCGCTCAGCGGATCTTCACGTGGAGTTTCTTTGAGCCAGCTCTTCGAGAGGACCTGCTTCTCGCTGTAGGTGGCACGGCGGGCGCCGATGAGGGAATTGCCGCGGCGCAGGTGTAGACCGAACCACGGGGCCTTAAGGTCCTTCACCATGGTGTCCAACCACAGGGAAATTTCCGCCAACTCTACAGCGGTGGCATTGAGGTCTACGCCGTAAACGTTGTGCAGGGCGAGGTACGCCTTGGTCCTTTGCCGCTCTCGGGGCATGTCCTCCGGCTCTATCTGCTGACCCAGCTCCTTCTGGCGGAGTGTGAGGTACTCATCGGCGAGCTGCCGCACGGCCTCCACCGCGAATGCGCCGGAGCCCAGAGCCGGCTCGCAGACCGACAGGTGGAGCACGCTCTCCGCGTCGGTGATGGCCCCGGACCCCCGGAGCTCCTCGATGGCCTGGGAGACCACGAACTTCGTCATGACCTCGGGTGTGTAGTAGGACGCCGACTGCTGGCGCTCGCGGCCGGCCAGGCGGAAGACGAAGCTGCCCTTGTGGTGCACCACGGGTGTGATCTCCCCGGTGATCGGATCCTCACGGGTGACGAAGTCCTTGGTGGCGATGTCCTGGGAGCGTGTCACCGGGACTACCCAGGAGCCCTTGGTGGCGTTGCCGTCCTTGGCGACCTCGTGCAGGTCTTCCTGGGCGATGAAACCTGTGTAGGACATGAGGCCCTCATAGACGGAACCGAGCTGGTTGATGCCCAGCTCCGCGTAGGAGATGAAGCCGCGGTCCTTGCCCCGGCCTTCCTTGCTCAGCAGGAGCTTCTGCAGCACCTGCTGGAGGGCCAAGTTGCCGAGTTTCGCCTCGTCGATGAGGGCGGTGGCGCGGGGCAGGAAGAGGTCGGCGGAGAGGTTGCTGAAGGTCAGCCCTGGAGCGCGAGAGACGTCGTCCTCGGCCTGCTGATTCCTCGGCCGGTGACCATTGTTGACCAGCCGGAACAGGACGTCGAGAGACTGGTACAGGTGCGTGCCATGGTGTGCCTTCGGAGTGCCGAGATCCGTCAGCACCACCTCGCGGAGTCGATCAAGACCATAGCCCTCGGTGTAGTTCTCGTCGCCGACCGGAAGAACGCCCATCTCCGGAGACGCCTCGGCGTAGAGAAGGAACAGAATCCGGTACAGATAGCGCAGGGACTGGCGGGCCAGGTCCTGGCCGTCGATGTCGTCGTTGCTCAGTCCCTGGGCGGTGCGGCGCTCGAGGACCTCGTTGGCGAGGATTTCGATGGACTCCCGGACGCCCTCGCGCAGTTCGGAAGAGACGCCCACGGTGTGCTTGACAGAGTCCTCGAGGACCTCGTTCCACCACACGGTGCCGTCGGCAGCCTGGACCACGGACTCGCGGGCGGTGACAGCCAGGGCGCGCTCGACCTCGCCGTCGCGCGTGGTGTCGTTGCGTTCCGCCATCAGCAGGAGGTCGACGGCCAGGTAGCGTCCCTCTTCCCAGCGCTCGCGCTCGGTGAGCACGAACCAGCGGCCGGCCTGCACCGCGACGAACGCCGGCGGCTCGTCAGCGGCGTAGACCGCTGAGACCGCCTTGGGTGTGGACAGAGGAACGGGTTTGCCGTCCTGCGCCACGGTGCCGAGGAGCCGGGAGTCCGAGGAGACGACGTCCTCCAGTGACCCGGCGGGACGGGCCTCCAGGACGACGACGTCGCCCTCCCCCGAGCGCCACGCCTCCAGCTGCAGTTCGCCGCTGCCGCGGGTGAAGGTTTGCCCCTGTGTGGGACCCCGGTAGTCGAGGACCGTCCGGACGAGTTCGTGGGCAGGCGCCGCTGCCTCCTCCAGGGATCGGCCGGTGTCCTTGGCGTCCTCCGCGTCCCCGAAGGCAGACAGCGCGGGGATGAGCCGGGTCCGAGTAGCCGAGAATCGGGAGCGCACGGTCTCCTGGCCGTCGGCCTCCTCGGCCTTCCACTCCTTGACGCGGTCGGCGACCTTGGCCTTGAACGAGGCCTTGGTGGAATCCGTGGTCAGGTAGTGCTCACTGATCCAGTCCTCCACCACCACGATCGAGTCGTACGCTGCCATGTCAGGCGGTCTCCTGTTCCAGGGTCGGGGCTTCCTGCTGCGGCTCGGCCACGGGGGTGTCCTGAGGGGTAAGGACCAGCAAGGGCCGGAGCAGGCGCTGGTCGGGCGCGAGCATGCCTGCAAGCTTTTCTTCCTCGGACACCCGGTTGGTCAGACGCTTGACCGTACTGAACTGCGTGCCCTCCAGGGCCAGTTGCTTCCACGAGGCAGCACGGTTCGTCCATCGCTCGATGCGCTCCTGCGCGTCCTCGGCGGCGACCTTGGTCGTCTCGCCTAGCAGCTGCTCGGCGTGCCGGACCGCCGGGGCGATGAGATCCTGCAGCTCGGCTGCGTTCGCGACCGGCCCCGGATTGACGGCCTTCTCCGTAAATCCGACGTCTCGGAGCCAGGCACTGAGATCCTCGATGGTCTCCATCTCCGGGAACATGGGCATGTCGAAGGTGGCGGCGAGGAAGGCCCTCGACACCACCTGGCCGCGCTTGTTCATGAGCGTCCCCATGAGCAGGACCGTGGGGTTCTCCACGTCCGCGCGGATGGCCGGGATTTCCTGGCGGGCCATCGAGGACAGCGCGCGGTCGGCGGCCCACTCGGTGACCGGGTGCAGCGGGCCGAGGAAGTGGGCCTCCGGCCACGTGCTCGTCGACTTGCCTTGTTTGGCCTTCTCCAGCTCGCCCTTGCCCACGTCAGGGGTCGTCGCGAGTTTGAGGTGATCGGCTACCTTGCAGTCCGCCACGTAGCTCTGCGGCAGGTAGGACAGCCGTTGCTTGAGGTCCGCGGGCGGGTCCAGCTCGGCGATGCCGTGGCTCTGGTGCACTTGCCAGTTCACGCCGCCGCGGGCGGGCGGCTCTTCGGGAGCGACAAAGGCCTCGCGGAGGGCGTCGTCCAGGTAAGCGAGCTCGTTGGCGTAGAGGCCACGGGTCCTCCGCGGCTGGGTCTCCAGCACGGCGTCCTCGGCCTTGGTCTCACCGAGGACCTCTAGCAGTTCGTCGAAGTCGCTGAACTCGTTATCCTCCTTCGCGGCGGCAGCCTGTGCCTTGGCCTGAACCTCCTCCGGCGAGCGCACGACGTCGTCGAACTTCCTTTTTCCCATGAGGACCTCGCGCAGGGCGGTTTCCTCCCTGCCCTCGGAGTAGGCACCCATGAGGGAAGCGACGTCGTGCAGGGTGGCGTGGGCTTCGTGCTCGCGCTCCATGAGGCGGGTCAAGACACGGAAATCCCCGGAGAATTTCGGGTGACCCGGGTCCAGTAGCAGGGTGGTGATTTGCGGCCGGAACTCCTGCCCGTAGCGGTCGATACGGCCGTTGCGCTGCTCGATGCGGATGAGGCTCCACGGGATGTCGTAGTGGATCAGTTCGTGGCACTGGGCGTGCAGGTTGACGCCCTCGGAAGCGACGTCGCCGGTGATGAGGACGCGCACATCCGAGCCGGCGCGCTTGAAGTCGTCGATGACCAGCTGCTGCTCCACATCGGAGAGACCACCGTGCAGCACCTCGAAGTTCTTGGCCGGCATCCCGAGGTCCTGGGGCAGGTGGTCCTTCAGCCAGGCGAGAGTGTCCACGCGCTCGGAGAAGACCACCGCCCGCATGTCCGAGCCCTTGGCCACGCCGATGCCCTTCAGGTACTCGACAAGCTTGAGGTACTTGGCCGAGCGCTTCGGCGTGATCTCCTCCGTCAGCTGCTGCAGGCGCTGAAGTGCTTCGTGCTCGTCGCCCTTCGCGTTCTTGAGGCGGTTGCCTATCGTGGCGCCCAGCGCGGCCGGCGAGGACAGGAATGCCTTGGCGAGGGTCCACGGGAAGAGGCTGCGATCGCCACCCGCGGCGGAGGGGGACGTCCCGCTGAGCGGGTACAGCCACGTGTCGGCCAGTTCCTGGGCGACGGCGTCCTCCTCCGGCGAGGCCGGGACGTGGAGGTTCTGTGGCTCCTTGCGCTCGGCCCAGTCGGCGCCTACTTCCCGGGCCACCTCGGGGCTGTGCCGGTGACGGCGAACAATGAGCCGGTCGACGTCCTCGGTGTTGAATGTCCCGTCCGGGCGCACCACCGTGGGGTCGAGCAAGCGCAGCAGTTCGGCGAAGGACTTGCCGTCGCCGTTGTGCGGGGTTGCCGAGGCGAGGATCAGCGTCTCAGTGTTCGGCGCCAGGATGCGGGCCAGCTCGTTGTTCTGCGTGGCCGCGTTGGTCACGTTGTGGGACTCGTCGATGACGACGGCGTCCCAGCGGACCTTTTCCAGATGGGCCTTGTACCGGGCCGACTTGAGGGTGTCGATCGAGATGATCGCTCGCTTGTAGTAGGTGAACGGATTGCGCGTGGCCGGCAGCTTCTGCCGCACCCGCTGGATGCCGACGGAGTCGAGCCGTACGAAGGGCAGGGCGAAGCGGCACCACAGTTCGTGCTGCATCTGTTCCAGGACGTGGCGGGGCGTGACCACGAGGATGCGGTCGCCGCGGCCGCGCCGGGCGAGCTCGGAGAGGATCATGCCGATCTCGAGCGTCTTACCGAGGCCCACGGCGTCGGCGATGAGCATCCGGGGCCGGAGATTGTCGGTGTCCAGGGCCTTCTTCACCGCAGCGCGCTGGTACTCCAGCGAATCGGCGAGCATCCTCATGGACACTTCGAGGTGCGGGTCATAGAGGGGCAACGGGGTCTTGCGCAGAGTGGACTCGATCCACAGTCGGGCCTTGCGGTAGTGCGGGCTGCTGTCCGCGACCACAGGGGCCTGGGTGGGGTCCATGACCTCGATGTCGTCCAGGGCGTCGTAGAAAACCGCGGTGGTGTCCTTGACCAGCTCGCTGAGCCCCCGCACGTGGACGAGCCAGCCGTCCTCGGATTGCTCGGTCTTGGTGACCATCCACTCCTCGTCACGGATCACTACGATGACGCCCGGGACCATGGGGGCGGACTGGGTCTTTTCGGGGGTGATGGTCATCGATCCTCGCAGGGGGGTGCGGTGTGTCAGGCGTAGGTCCTAACCTAACGCTCGACCTCGGGGGAAGGCTCCACGGCGTCTCATGAGCTGGCAAGTTCCTGGCCACTTCGCAGGCCCCACTCCAGGCCTCCGGCTCGAGGGTTGCCTGAACACCGTTGTTTTTACATTTGTTACCCGCCGCACAAGGGTTGCTACTGAGACGTAGGTTACGTTGATTTCCAGCATCCACCTCTCGGGACCTTTGGACGACGCCGTGAAATACAGCAATCCTTACGCATGGGACAAATACTTGATGTGGAACGACGCCGTGGTCGACCACTTCTTTCAAGAATCCCGAGCCGGTGAGCCCGTCTACCTGGACATGGAAGACAGCGTGTTCCATGCCCTGGCCAGTCAGTTGGATTTGCCGGTCCAATGCGCAGAGCCGGAGTTTCAGGCTGCCATTCACGCCGTCCTCCAGCGTCATTCCGGTCCAGTTTTCCGTCACTTCGACCGGGAGCTGACCCGGTGGTGGCTACGCCTCAAACGCGAGAAGAAGCTCGGCTTCGGTTCGCAGGACGCGCCGGCACCCCCCGTGGTGGGACTGCTGGCACTCACGGCACGTGCGGCCGAGCTCCAAGGGACGGCTGACCTGGGAGCGGGCGCGCACGACTCCGGCTTCTATTCACACCTGACCTCTCTGCTCATGCTTCCGCAGTCCGAGCACGGACGTGTTTCAGCTGCCATCCGGCACAGCAGCGAGAACTGGTGGGACTCGCTGGCGTACTGGCTAGAACTTCACGATGGGCGCTTCGGGCTCCCGAGCGCCGCCGCGTTCAGCTACCGATATGTGGGCTTGCCGACCTCCCAGGCGCTCATCCGGGAGGCGGACATCCCCCGCCTCCATCGCATGTTCCGACAGTTCGACCTCGAGCCAGGCGGCAGTGTGAGCCCCGAAGACATGGCGGTCATGCTTCGTGAGTGGTGCGAGACCAGCCACGACCTGACGGCCAACCTTCGGCGGCTCCTCGAGAACGAGAGTGCACGTCAACAAGTGGCAGATATCGCCGTTGTGGAGTTGAGCACGTGGACTCCCGAGGCCCCGGAAGACGAGCCGAACGAGGCCGGCGAGAAGCGACCCGGGCGAGTGCAACTCGCCTACTGGTCCCAACGCCGGAAACTTCGGCAACGAACACTTCACTTCGGCGCCCTGATGCAGGGCACGGAAGCAGCCGATGGCTGGATCCTGCAGACCGAGGACTCGCCGATCCAGTTGACGGTCGATCAGGCGACTCCCACCGCGGTGGCATTCACCGCTGAGGACGTCAACATCAACAAACGATCGCTACTCGAGGGTCAGCTGGATGTCACCGACCCGGTGGGGCGAAATCACCAGCGAGTTCCTCGTCCCGTGATTATTTTCTCTCGCTCCGAGAGTATCCAAGGCTTCCTGGAAACGCCTCGGGCCCAACTCGGCCGTGAAATATCCATTCTGGTGCGGCACGACCGAAACCTTGTCAGCCGGGTGAAGTCCCTCCTCACGGACTGTGCCGAGCCCGGATTCGTCCACTCCCTCGCCGGACATGGCAGCGTCCCAGAAGGATGGGACATCTTCGAGAAGGTCGTCCTGCTTCGCCCTCCGAGCCCTACGCAGACGGGCCACGGGCTCGACATGCTCGCCCCCCTCACCTCGCTGTCGGTCGAGTTCAACGGAGGTCTGCGCCTACCGGGTCGCATCGCCCGCTGGAGCTACACATCCAAGCCGTCGATGACTGTCACGGCGTCGGAATCACTACCCGTCTCCGTGCGCCTGGAGTGGATGGAGGTCGAGTCCGACGGGATCGCTCGTCGCACCAAGGTTCTGGCAGATAAGGCCGAGCCCCCTCTGACTCTGGAGGTGCCCGCTGACATTCCTTGCCGGGACTTCACGGTCGTGGCCTCGCAAGCGTCCGGTTCTGCGGTACGGGAGATTCGACGCTCCCTGCGTCTCAAGCGTGGTGACGACAGGGACGCGCGCCGGTGGTCGCAGAGGCCCGGCCTCGCCCACCTCGACATGCAGCGCGGGGTGATTTCAGCCGAACTATTGACCGCGGAGATTGGCGATGACGACGTCATTGTTAAGGGGGCCCGCGTAGAAGCGTTTCCTGCCGACACAACGAACACAGTTCCAGGTACTGACTTGCCGTGGAAAGACGGCCGTAACCAGCTTCGCCAGGCCACGGCTCGGCCTCACGTCGGTCTGCCGGTCCCCGATCCGACTTCGTGTCTCGTCACGGGGGCTCACCGGTTTCTCCTGCCTCCTACACCGCGCAAGCGCAGCAAGCGCGCCGTGTGGATCTACAAGGGCTGCAGTCAATGCGGCCTCACAAAGAGGCACCTGCTCGACCCCGGCAACCTCAAGACGCGGGGTCCCATGACGGCGCAGGAGATGCCGCGTTACGCGCCGTTGACCCGGACCATGCGGCACGCGGTGGGACGGGAAGAGATTCAGGACCTTATGGTGCACCTGGGGTACGGGACGATGGCCGATCTCCGCTACATGGCCCGGGAGACGGACCTGGATGCCAGCGACCTGCACGAGATGGTCAGAGACCTCGAGTCGACGGGGTTTCTGGAGATCAGGCGCGACGAGAACATGCGTGCCGTCGACTGGGAAATCAATGATCCCGTGCTCGTCGAGTTCCGTGACGGCGTGGCGGCCGTCGGCGGATGGTCCGAATCCCAGTTGGAACGACTCATCGATCTGTCGGACGGCCGAGTGCCCACCGATGAAGGAGCTCCCACCGTCGTCCGCGTCACGGACCTTTCCCAGCTCGCAGACGATCTGGTGCCGGAGACGGTGTACTGCGGATCCGCCGAAGTCCTGGTCGATTGCCTCCCACCCCTGTCCGAGGCATTGGCCGGATTCCCCCAAATTCCGTTGCCCTCACCGTGCCAGGAACTCGACTGGTTCTCCGTGGGACAGGCTGCCTGGATAGCGGTGGACGGGATAGGGACCGCCGGTCTGTACCGGGACACCAGTGGATGGATCACACAGCACTACCTGGTGGTCGACGATGTGACCTGTCTGCGCGTCGACAAAGAATTCGGCAAGCATGCAGCAGCGGCGCTCGAACGACGAGCGCTCATCAGCTATGACGCCGAGGCCGAGGAGCTCCGTGTTCCTTTGGGAGCTCGCCTGCCCGGGCTCTATGAGAGAGCCGTCGTCCTATCGACCTTTGCTCTGCCCCGATCCAACAAACAGCGCAGATCCATCGTCTATCCGAACGTCGATATCGATCTCGCCGCTGCTCTCACAGGAAAGATGGTCTGACTGTGACCCCCGTTCTGCCCCCACCGTCCGATCTGGCAGCCGACCTCCAAGAGGCGTACCTGCGCCACTACGAATCCGAGTTCATGCTGCGTGACAAAGAACTGGCCAAGGAGCGTGCTGCGCTCCTCCAGGAACCCGGCCGGCTCCTCGCTGAGCCGCTCCTGGAGCCGGTGCTTCCCTATGCCTCCAATATCAAGCTCAAAGACATCGCCCGGCGATGTAGCGTAGACCCGCTTGCCGCGGAAGTGGTCGGTCGGGCCCTGTTCGGGCGTTACACCGACACCGACGCACCTGTGAAACTGCGTGGGCACCAAGCCAACGCTTTTCTCACCAGCTTCGGCGCTCACCCCGACAAACGGCACACCATCGTGACGGCCGGCACAGGCTCCGGCAAGACGGAAGCCTTCCTGCTGCCGATCCTGACCCGTCTGGTGGCCGAATCCTCAGACTGGGCGGTTTCTCCGGGTCCGGTCGATGCTTGGTGGGAGCAACCCGGCGACATCGCCTGGCGCCCGGTCCGCCGGACCGAGACCCGCCCTGCGGCGGTCCGCGCGCTTGTCATGTATCCCACCAACGCTCTCGTCGAGGATCAGCTGACTCGCCTCCGGGATGCCTGCCGACGAATCGAGCAGTCGAACCCGCAAGCCCGCCTGTGGTTTGCCCGTTACACAGGCGGCACGCTCGGGAGCATCCTCCGAGACGGCAAGAAACCGACGGCGTCGCGATCCAGGCATGTGCGCGACCAGCTCCGGTCCATGGCCGAGGAGTTCGACGCTCTTCGCGACATCGACGAGAAGGACCAAGCCCTGTTCACGGATCCTCGCCGCAACGAGTTGATGACCAAGTGGGACGTGGTGGCCGCCCCGCCGGACATCATGGTGACCAACTACGCCATGCTCAATGCCGTCCTCATGCGCGATTTCGAGGCCCCGGTGTTCCGAGCCACTCGGGAGTGGCTCAAGGTATCTCCCGACCACGTCTTCACCGTGGCCGTCGACGAGCTGCACACCTTCCGTGGAACATCGGGCACCGAAGTCGCCTATGTCATGCGCAAGCTCTTCGACCGCCTCGGCTTGCATCCCGACCACCCACAGCTGCAGATCATCGGCTCGTCCGCGTCTTTGGAAGCTGACGAGAGCGGACTCCAATACCTTCAGGACTTCTTCGGTGCGGACCGCAGCACGTTTCGCGTGGACCCGGGTGAGCCCGCGGACATACCCGCGTTCCAGCCCCTCGGCAAGGGCCAGGAGCAAACACTTCCGGCCGAGGTGCTCCCTGAGCGCATCGCCGCCGCCTGCTATGACGACGTCCCGATCTCCCGTCTGCGCGCCACATCGTTGACCAGACTTTCGGAACGGCTCTTCCCAGGGGATGCGTCCGAGGACGCCCTGCAGCGATTGAGTCATTGCCTGTCCCGCATCTCCGAGGAGTGCGCCGAGGGTTCCCGGGTCCCCTTGCGTGCCCATCTCTTCAGCCGTTCCGTGCCGGGGCTCTGGGCCTGTGTCAATCCCAAGTGCGATGGTGTTCCGGCGACGTCGGAAGAAGCTACGGCCTCCGGTTCGACGAGCGAGCAGCAGAAGCCTCGCAGCGTTGGCCGACTGTACTTGTCACCTCGTGCCGCTTGCGCGGACTGTGGAGGGCGCGTGCTGGAGGCGCTGGTCTGCACCGACTGTGGCGACCTCAGCCTCGGTGGGTACTGGCTGCCGTTCCCCGAATCGGACGACGACGAAATATTGGGTGCCTCACCTGCCGGTATGAACGTTGACGCCTCTCCGCGAGTCAGCGCACGCCGTCGACGCGAATATCGGTGGATTTGGCCTCACCGGGTGGATGGAACGACTCAAGAGGCCTGGAGCCACAACAACGTCCAATTCCGGTTTGCGCCTGCCCGGCTGTCGGCCAGCGGTGTTCTCACGAAGCACGCCCGCGGCCCCGCTGAGGAAGGGCAGCATGATGTGACGGTCCTGCTGGCCTCCGCCGGCGCACGCGGCGCGGTGGACAACGTCGCGGCACTTCCCAGCGCATGTCCCGCCTGTCGTACCTCTACCAACCGTCGCCAGGACCGAGCCATGTTCGAAGCCGGCGCGATCTATTCCCCGATCCGGTCGCACCGTGCGCAGAATCAGGAAATCATCCAGACCTTCATGAGGCAGATTCCCCGCACTCTCGGTGAGGACCCCTCTGCCTACAAGACCATCATCTTCTCGGACAACCGCGACCTCGCCGCCCGGACGTCCGCCTCCCTGAATCGGCGGCAGTACTCCGACGTCCTCACACAGGTTGCTGTGGACGCCGTCCGCAACGCGTGGTCGGCGGACCGCACGGAAGCGGTCAAACGGCTCTTCACGGAGGGCTCCGCCAGCATGCCGTCGGACCTGGTACAGCTCGCACAGGAAGTCATCGCCCAGAGACCTGACCTGATTACCGTCGTCGTTCCCGTAGCGACCGGCACCGCCACTACCGAGCAACTAGCAGTGTGGGATGAATGGGCAGCCGGCCAACAGACCGACAGCGTGTCCTGGAAGGCACTCACCGATCAGGTGATCCACCGTTGCGTCGAGCTGGGGGTCAACCCGGGAGGCCCCGGTGAGTCGGCCGGCCACGATGCGGACATGGTGCCTTGGTACGAGTGTTTTGATCCTCCCCGTACAGGCCTCTGGCAACGGCGTTCCAACACCGTGGCTGCCGAGCGACAGCTCAGCATCACTCGACAGCTGCAAACCGAGCTGTTGTCCGTTCTCTACGCCTCCAAGCGCCATGACCTCGAGAGCGCGCTCGTGTGCTGGGTGCGTCCGAGTCACATTCCCGACGCGACCCCATTGTCCGGCGACAAAATGCTGCACGTGCTGTCCTCGGTCCTGCGCATCCTGGGCATTGGGAGTTCGCTGAGAAAGCCCCGTCCCCGGGACATGCCGCTGGCAATCAAGGACTACATGCTTCGGGTGGCAACCGTTCACGACCTGAACCCGGACGAACTCGGGGAACGCATCATTCACTTGCTCGGACGCTACGGCCTCGTCGACGTCCAGACCTGGACCGTGAGCCCCGACACCGCCCTCGACGGCTTGCTGGTCTCCAGACCAGGTGGCGACGCGTGGGTTTGCCGCACGTGTCGTTACGTGCACCTCCACCCATCCGGTGGGGCCTGCGCCAATGCTGGTTGCAGCGGCACAGATTTGGAGCAATTGCCGCTATCCGAGGTACCGGACAGTTACGTGGCATGGATGTCCGAGCAACAGAGCCGGCGCATTGCCGTGGCGGAACTGACGGCCCAGACCAAGCCGCCGGAGGAGCAACGCCGTCGCCAACGGTGGTTCCGCGGCGTCCAACGCCCGCAGCCTGCCGAGAACGAACTCACGTGCTCCTTGGACGTCCTCAGCGTCACCACCACGATGGAAGCCGGCGTGGACATCGGAGCGCTGAACCTGACCTTGATGGCCAACATGCCCCCGCAACGTTTCAACTATCAGCAACGCGTGGGACGAGCCGGACGTGCCGGTCAGGCCTTCTCCTACGCGGTGACCGCCTGCCGCGACTCCGCCCACGACGAGTACTATTTCCAGCACCCCGAGCGCATGACCGGGGACGTTCCTCCCCAACCCTTCCTGACTACCGATCGGCTCCAGATCCTTCGGCGGGTAGTCGCCTCCGAGGTATTACACCAAGCTTTCCTCCGCGTTCCCAATTCGCCGGAATGGCGACCGGAGAGCCTTCACGGGTCCTTCGGCACCGTCGAGGAGTGGGCCGGGTACAAGCCACATGTGCTGAGTCAGCTGAAAGATACCGCGTTCCTGCAGCAAGTTGTCGTGACCATGACGCACGGGGTGGAACTGTCTGCGGAGCTCCATCAGGAACTCGTGCGCGAACTTCAGGAGGATCTGCCCTCGCGGATCGATGAACTGGTCTCCGAGGCCACCGATTCTCAGGCACAGCTTTCCCTCGTGCTCGCCGAAGGCGGCTTGCTCCCCATGTTCGGTTTCCCCACCCGCGTCCGTGGTCTCTACGACGCACCCGCTCACAAGCCGACCAGTGACGTGGATGCAGTGACCGTGGCCGACCGCTCCCTCACTCAGGCCATCGGTCACTACGCCCCGGGGCAAGAAGTAGTTCGCGATGGTTTGGTCCACCTCTGCGTCGGCTTTGAGGCATTCGAGCGTCGCGAGGGTCAGTTCCAGCAGGTCGACAACCCGTTGGGTCCGGCCCAGCACGTCGAGGTCTGCGACCAGTGCGGGATCGTCGAGCTGGTGAAATCCATCGACGACGTCAGAGACTGTCCTGTTTGCAATGAGCCACGACGTGTCTTCCGCATGTATGAGCCTTTGGGCTTCCGCACCGGCCGATACACCCAGCCCTTCACCCGAGATCGGACCGTACCGCAGTCCAGTTCTTCCCCCGCGTTCTTCCCGGTGGGCGATCCTTCCGAGTCCCGAACAATTGCACACACCGATGTGCGTCTGTACGAGCAGAGCAAGATCGTCCGGTACAACGACAATCGTGGACGCCTGTACAGCATGTACCGCGCTTCACCATCGGATCGGTCAGTGATCGTGGGAGGTGAGTCTGTCCAATACTCCGGCTGGACCCCCAAGCCGAACAAAGACCTTCATCTTGACAATGCCGCCATCGGCGAGCTCAAAGTCACCGATGTGCTGACCATCGAACTGCAGCCTGACCCGATCAGCGGCGAGAAGGTCGTGGCTGGGACGAATCACATGCCAGGGGGACACGCGGCGTTCCTTTCGTGGTCCGAGCTGCTCCGCAGGGCGGCCCAGACCATGCTCGACATCGATCCGCAAGAACTCCAGTCAGGCCTTCAACCGTTCACCCGACAAGGGCGGGAACTCTTCCGGGTGTTCATCGCCGACTCAGCCGAGAACGGCGCCGGCTACGCGGTAGAGCTCGCACGCAAGACATCCGTCGCGGAACTCCTCCGCCACGCTCGGCATGTGTTGGGTGATGATTTCGACACGCACGAGCATGCTTCGATCTGCATGGGCTCGTGCCCAGACTGTTTACGTAGTTGGGACAACCAGAAACTGCACGGCGCCATCAATTGGCGTCTGGCTCTGGACATGACCGATTTGGCACTTGGACGGCAGCTCGACGTACGGAGATGGGATGCGAATGCGCGCTCTCTGCGGCGCCAGGTGGCCGAGGCCCTCGGGGACAAAGTCGACCTCCAGGAGGTCGGTCCACTCGAACTTCCGCTACTGTCCATGCCGGACCACCGAGGAATACTCCTTGCCCACCCCCTTTGGCTACGGGGGGAGGGCAGGCTCGCCCAGCTCGAGCAATCTCTTGAAGAAGCGCGCACCGAAATCGGCTCTCGCGTTTTGGTCTCGGACCCGGTGGAAATGGAAGCACGGGCGATCTACAAGATCTCGGAGGTCTACCAGTCCCTGTGATCGACCCAACCCCCTGCACGTGCCGCCGGCACGAGACCCTCGACTTTGCCAGGATTCGCATCAAGTCGCGCACCAGGAAGTCGGGGTGAGGACGAGGTTCCTGTTACGGAAGAGGCCGTAGCTCCACTGGATCGGCACTCCTTGGCGCACCGGCATTCCGGCCTCATGTTTCTGCTTCACCCGTTGTTCGATTTCCGAGGTGGTGGCGTTTTCAGAAGGCACCGCGGCACCAAGGTCGTGACGCGGCAACCACGAGGAGGTGCCGGTGTAGAGGGCAGTGAAGGGCCATGGGCTCCTTTCAGGAACCCGGGGGTGTCGGACCTGGCGGTGCAGAGCTCTGGGGCGCACTGAGCTGCGCTCACCGCTGCACACCCAAGCCGTCTCGTCTGCCGTCATCTCCGCGCCCATCGGACATCGGCACCCCCCGCTGAACGATAGATTCGCGTTCATACATACTCTTCGAATCATGGGAGAGACGGGAATGAGGGCATGAGTTGGCCGGGGATAGGAGCGGCCGCACTTTGGACGCCCCAGGAAGGACCGGGCGGTGCTGCAGAGAGCGTGGAAACGGCGGAACATCGCCTCGCCAGACGATGTGATGTGAGCCGAGCGCCCATCAACGGTGCCTAACTTGATTTGGGTCCGCCGCTGGCAGCGCCCCGCCGCGAAACTTGTTCGCTGTTGAACGTGAAAGGGCTCGGCGCTCCCGGAGATGTCGCCTGCGCCATTAGTATGTAAAAACATTGGATCTACGCCGCTGAGAGTCAACAGCCGTGCTCATCGCTGGGCCACCCTGTTGGGAGGTCAGTGAGTTCGTCCAAAGTCCGGCAACCAAGCTGGACGCTGACCCACTCGGGAGGACTCGACATGTCCAAAGCTCCCATTGACGGTATCGACGCCGACGATGCCAATGACGCCGACCGGAAAGTCGTCGAGGATGAACGAGACAAGCTAAGGGAATTCGTCACGGGGCTGAGCCCGGACGACATCAAGTCGGGAGGATGGTTCACCAAGCTCAGCGCTCAGGCCCTGGGCTCCTACACCGACAAGGTCAACTGGCAGTACTTCCAGGCACGGTACGAGGGCGTACCCGCGGACGCCATCGTCGACCAGCGGATCAAGATGGCAACGAGGTACGCCGCGCTCGAAGGCGGGATCTCCGCCGGCGCCTACTCGGCGGCCATCATCGCCACCCTCGGGAGCCTTGGTGGCGCCTCGGCGGCGACCGTCCCGGCCGCCGTCACGACCATGATGGTCGATGTCGCTTACATCACCCGGCTCCAGCTCCGCCTGGCTTACGACGTCGCAGTCCTCTACCGGGTCCCCCTCGACCTGTCCGACCCTGATGACCTGTGGAAGCTCATTCGGGTGGCCTTCACGATCAAGAGCGGGGAAGCCGTGAGTGGGGGCGTGATCAAGGCCGTCCCAGCCGTCATGCGGCCGGTGATCAAGCGCTTCTATTCCAAAGGAGTCCTGGCCGCTGGGAAGGGGCTTCCGGTGGTCGGCAAGTTCCTTCTGCAGCGCAACGTCATCAAGATCGGCATTCCGCTCGTTGGCGTTCCGCTCGCGGTGGTGCTGAACCGCTACACGACGTTGGTCGCGGGGCGGCACGCGCAAGCTGTCTTCCGGAACGAGGCGCGGGTGATCGAACTCGCCGAGAATCTGAGTGAGCGGAGTCGGCATCCGCAGCTGATGCTGTGGGTCGCCTGGCTCGTCATCATGGCGGACGGCAAAATCGCCGACGACGAGGCCCTGCTGATCCGTCACCTAGTGAGGCTGGTCCGAGATCGGCACCAGGTAATCGACGAACAGCTTGCTCGCCTCGTCGATGTCGACCCCGCGGAGGTGTGGCGACGCCTGGACGCCGAACCAGGAAACCTGAGCGACATTGTCGACGCAGCCGAGCGGGTGGCAACTGTGGACGGTGCCGTCAACACGCGTGAGAAAACAGTCATCGCCGAGCTTCAAGAGCGGTGCGACCGATCCTGAGGGTCTCTCCAAAATATGGTGAGTCCATGACCAACCCCGACCTCACCGCCCTGTTGGCCGACCTGCGTGTGGAGGGCGACCTCCTGGAGGCGTTGCTGCGTGAGCTGCCCGACTCCGGCTGGGACTCTCCCACCCCGGCGGAGGGGTGGACGATCCGCCACCAGGTCGCGCACCTCACCTGGACGGAGCGGACCGTGCTGACCGCCCTCGAGGAGCCCAAGGTCTTCGCACAGCTGCGGGAGCGGTTCCGGGCGGAGGCCGACGTCGTCGACCGCGGCGCCCAGGAGGGTGCCGCACGGCCCCCGGCCCCGATCCTGGCGTCCTGGCAGGACAGCCGGCGTCGCGTGCTCGAGCGGCTCTCCGCCGTGCCGGAGGGTAAGCACATCCCGTGGATCGGCCCGCCCATGGGCGCGCCCATGATGGCCAGCGCCCGGATCATGGAGACCTTCGCCCACGGCCAAGACGTCCGCGACGCGCTCGGGGTTCCGCCAGTCGCCTCGCACCGGTTGCGGCACGTCGCCCACTTGGGCGTGGCCACCCGCGACTACGCCTTCCGGCAGCGCCGGCTGGACCCGCCGGCCGAGCCGTTCCGCGTGGAGCTCACCCATGAGGACGAGACGTGGACCTGGGGACCGGCCGTGGCGGCTCAGCGCGTCCACGGCCCCGCCCTGGACTTCGCCCTGCTCGCCACCCGGCGGCGGCACCGCCAGGACGGAAGCCTCGTCGCAGAGGGCCCCGACGCCGACGCCTGGCTCGACATCGTCCAGGCCTTCGCCGGCCGGCCGGGTCCGGGGCGGACGCCGCTGTCTCAGTCCACATGAAGATCAGACACACATTCAGCAGAGGGGACATTCTTCGGCCGCCGTCCCGACGGAGCAGCAGTCCGGGACACCGGGTATCCGTTCTTGACCTGCCCGTGGATTTCGAGCCGGTCGCTCTCCTTCGACTGTGGGCGCCTTTGTAACGCTGTGGCGAGCGGTACCGGACTGTCAGCGTGAATGTTCCGTTGCGCGCAGGGCCCAGATTTCTCCGTGCGGACTTACGCCACCAACGAGAATCCAGCGCAAATTCGGAGTACATTTGTGAATGCGAACATTGCCTTCCTCGTTGAGAGGATTGACCATGACGAGCCAACTGCCGGGAACATGGCAAGAACCGCACCGTGAAGTCCCCTTTCCTCCTCGGGAAGCGCGGAGATTGTGGGCCGAGCAGGCGATCCCCAAGCTCCAGTCCGTCGCCTCGACGTATGGCGGCTATATCACCTACCAGGATCTCGGTGATCATCTGTTCGAGACCACCAAGGTCCGCACCACGAACCTGCTGAACAGGTGGATCACGAATCCCCTTTTCGACGTGCTCGACCACTGCGTCGAGCACGATCTGCCGGCCATCACGGCACTCGTCGTGCGCAAGCAATCCGGCGTGGTCGGCCCCGGGTTCAATGCGTGGCTTCAGCGGCAGAACCGCGGTCCTATAGACGACGTCTACGAGCTCGAAACAGTGGCGGCCCAGGAACGGCTCGCGGCTTACCGCCTGTACTGCCCCGATGTGCCCGACAATGCGGTTCCTCTGCCCACACCCCAGCTCGCGAAGAAGATCAACGCAGGAAGCCTCAACTGGCCATGGGCTGCGCCATCCTGCAGGAGTTGCGGCAGATCGTTGCAGTTCTACGAAAAGTGTCCCAGCTGCAGCTGATGCCCCGGTGCGCGATCAGCCCTGCGCCGCCGGTCCCACCGTCGCGTCCAGCGGCCGGTCCTCCCGCATCCGGATGGTCAGCTCCGTGAAGAACGCCCGCAGCCGGGCTACCGCCTCCGGACCGGCGCCCGCACGCAGCAGCTGCAGCATGTCCTGCCAGCCCTCGACCCAGAGCGGCACCAGGTGGCCTGAGGGATAGAGCGTGATCCGCCGCAGCGAGCGCAGCATGACCTGTTCCGCCATGGCGGTCAGCTCGTCGTTGTCGGCGGCCGCCAGCAGCACACGCACGGCGTCGATGAGGCCGGTGCGGGACTCCTCGAAGTGGTGCTGCCCCGCCTCCTGGGTGAAGCGGGTGACGGTGTCGGCGAGCGCGTCGAGCAGGCCGTCGTCGAGGGAGGGCACGGCGCGCTCGAGCGCGGCCACGGTGACGACCCCCAGCACGTCCATCAGCTCGATGGCCTGCCGCTGGGTGAGCACGGCGACGTGCCGGCGCTTGTTGGCGGTGCTGACCACGAGCCCTTCGCCGATGAGCTCGGTGATGGCCTCACGCACCGGCGTGATGCTCACGTCGAGGCGGGCCGCGATCTCGGCGTCGCGGATCGGGGCGCCGGGAGCGAGTACCCCGGAGAGGATCTCCTCCCGCAGGTGCTCCGCGACCGCCTCCCGCCGGGTGGCCGGCATCTCGAACGCCACAGTTGTCGTGTCCCTCCGTCTCGCCGGTCCGGACGTCGCCGCTGGTGTCACAACAACAGGCGGCCGGCCGGTGCTGCCCCCAGCGTAGCCACCGGGGCGCAAGAAACATTCGGGCACCCCCTAGAAACAATGCATTGTGCAGTCTACGGTCATGTGACCTGCATCACTCAGCACGAGCGGTGCCGGAACCGTTCCGTCGATGAGGAGACACCCATGTCCCTGGACCACGCCACCCTCGCCTTCCTGGCCGCCTCCGCCGAGGCCGCCGGGCCCGACGCCAAGCCCATGTGGCAGATGAGCCCCGCCGAGGCCCGCGCCACCGCCGCGGCCATGAACGAGATGTTCGGGACGGGCCCCGAGATGCACCGCACCGAGGACCACGTCCTGGACGCCTCCGACGGCGGGAGCTTCCGCATCCGGGTGCACGTGCCGCGGGAGTCCCCGGCCGGCGTGTTCGTCTACCTCCACGGCGGCGGCTGGGTGCTGCAGGACATCGACGGCTACGACACCCTGGGCCGGCAGCTGGCCGAGAAGTCGGGCTGCGCCGTCGTCCTCGTGGACTACCGCAAGGCCCCGGAGCACCCCTTCCCCGCCGCGGTGGAGGACTCCTGGACCGCCCTGACCTGGGCGGGCGAGCACCTGGCGGAGATCGCCGGGGCGCAGGTCCCGCTCTATGTCGGCGGGGACAGCGCCGGCGGCAACCTCTCGGCCGTCATGGCCCTGCGGGCGCGCGAGAACGGCGGGCCGGCCATCGCCAAGCAGGTGCTGATCTACCCGGTCACCGACGCCGACTTCACCCGCCCCTCCTACACCGAGGAGGAGAACCAGACGCTGCTGACCACCGAGTTCATGACCTGGTTCTGGGACCAGTACGTGCCCGACGCCGAGCAGCGCAAACACCCGGACGCCGCGCCGTTCCACGCGGAGGACCTCTCCGGCCTGCCGCCGGCGCTGGTCATCACCGCCGCCCACGACGTGCTGCGGGACGAGGGCGAGGCCTACGCCGAGAAGCTCCAGGAGGCGGGGGTGGAGGTCCACCAGCGCCGCTGGGAGGGCCAGATGCACGGCTTCTTCTCCATGGTCAACGTGCTGCCGGCCAGCGCCGAGGCCCTGGACTTCGTGGTGGAGTCGATCGCCACGGACGTCCAGGCCGAGCTGGAGGAGGCGGGCGAGCGATGAGCACGGTGCGCGAGCTGGACGTCGTCGTCGTCGGCGCCGGGTTCTCCGGCCTCTACCTCCTCCACCGCCTGCGCGAGCAGGGACGGTCCGTGGCCGTCGTCGAGAAGGGCGACGGCGTGGGCGGCACGTGGTACTGGAACCGCTACCCCGGGGCCCGGTGCGACGTGGAGAGCCCCTACTACTCCTACTCCTTCTCCCGGGAGCTGGAGCAGGAGTGGGAGTGGACCGAGCGCTACCCCACCCAGCCCGAGATCCTGCGCTACCTCAACCACGTGGCCGACCGCTTCGACCTGCGCCGCGACATCCAGCTGGACACCGAGGTGGTCTCCGCCGTCTACGACGACGCCGCGGCACGGTGGGCCGTCACCACCCGCTCGACCGTGGACGGCACCGAGGAGACGGTCAGCGCCCGGTACTGCATCATGGCCACCGGCTGCCTCTCGGCCGGGCGCGTGCCGGACTTCGAGGGCCTGGCCGAGTACACCGGGGAGGTCTACCACACCGGCTTCTGGCCGCACGAGGGCGTGGACTTCACCGGCAAGCGCGTCGCGGTGATCGGCACCGGGTCCTCGGGCATCCAGTCGATCCCCGAGATCGCCCGCCAGGCCGAGCACCTCACAGTCTTCCAGCGCACCCCGAACTTCAGCGTCCCGGCGCGCAACCAGCCGCTGGACCCGCAGGAGTGGGCGCAGATCAAGGCCGACTACCCGCGGATCCGGGAGATCGCCCGGCAGACCCCGACCGGGCTGCCGTTCCCGCCCAGCACCGCCTCCGCACTGGAAACCGACCCGGCGGAGCAGCGCAAGGTCATGGAGGAGCACTGGACGCTGGGCGGGTTCCGCCTCGGACAGTGCTTCTCGGACCTGGCGATCAGCAAGGAGGCCAACGACGTCGTGGCCCAGTACATCCGCGAGCGCATCGACGAGATCGTCGAGGACCCGCAGGTCGCCGAGCTGCTGAAGCCGTACGACCACCCCGTGGGCACCAAGCGGATCTGCGTGGACACCGACTACTACACGACGTTCAACCGGGAGAACGTCTCCCTGGTCGACGTCCGGCCCGCGCCGATCACCCGGCTCACCGAGCGGGGGCTGAGCACCACGGAGCAGGAGTACGAGGTCGACGCGATCGTCTTCGCCACCGGCTTCGACGCCATGACCGGGGCTCTGAACCGGATCGACATCCGGGGCACCGAGGGGCTCGCCCTGGCCGAGAAGTGGGCCGCCGGTCCGCGGACCTACCTCGGGCTGGCCACCGCCGGGTTCCCGAACCTGTTCCTGGTCACCGGTCCCGGCAGCCCGTCGGTGCTCAGCAACATGGTGACCTCGATCGAGCAGCACGTCGACTGGATCACCGACCACATCCGCTACCTCGAGGACCAGGGCCTCGTCCGCTCCGAGGCCTCTCCCGAGGCGGAGGACGCGTGGGTGCAGCACGTCAACGACGCCGCGGACATGACCCTGTTCCCGCAGGCGAACTCCTGGTATCTGGGCGCGAACGTGCCCGGCAAGCCGCGGGTGTTCATGCCCTACGTGGGCGGGGTCGGCGCCTACCGCGCCAAGTGCGACGAGGTCGCCTCCCGGCAGTACGAGGGTTTCAGCGTCGCCTGAGCGGCTGAACAGCCGAACGGAGGGCTCCGGTGCTGCGGCACCGGAGCCCTCCGCATGCCGGCAGGCCGGGGCGTCGGGGCGCATCCCCTCCTCGGCAGCCTGAGGCTCGCGAGACGCCAGGAGAGCGAGATCGACGCGCCGCAAACGCGTTTCTTTCTTTTTGCGAATTCCTGGGACAGGAATGGAGATTGCCGGAGGGAATTGCTTGTCCCGACCCTTGAAGTAGGGGCCGGCCCCGTGGGCGATCTAATGTTCTGTGGACCTTTCCCGGCAAACGGTCGCGCCCTGCTACGGGTGGCGCCACTCGGCACTCGGCCCCAGGGCAGGGGCGTGCTTGCCTGTCGACAGGATCTGGGCAGAGCTCCAGGTCAAGACGACTCTCGTCTCGTGCTGAGCCTCCTGGGGGATCCACACAGGCGCCCCTCACCGCGCCGCGTCGTCCGGTGGCGGAGGTGCCCTGCCGGATCAGCACCAATGTCGAGACACGCCCGTGATCTAAACGAGACTTTTCCGTTATTTTTCGATTAGTGTTCTCTCCGTGCCGATCGCCTTATCGATCGGCGTCCCCGTGCACATCGCCGAATTCTGCCGGTGCCCGGGGCCCCCCAGACACATCGCTCGGCAGAAGCGGGGGAACCAGAAACGGTCCCTCCCCCGGGACCTAGGGGTTAAGTCGTCAGGGCCCCCACCCTGCGACCGGGTGTCTCCCACCCGCATCCGACAGCTCACCTCGCAGGCAAGAGGGAGGACATCACTCATGCCCGTTTTCCAGTCCCGCACGCCCCGCCACCGCGCCCAGAGCTCGTTCCGCCTCGGGCGCACCGCCATCCTGGCGGTCGCCGGCGGCGCCCTGGCGCTCAGCAGCGTGGCCCCGGCCCAGGCCGCCCCCGCCGCAGCCCCCCAGCAGGTCCTCAGCACCCAGTCCCAGTCCGGCAAGGCAGCGACCATCGCCGCTGCGGCCAAGAACCAGCTCGGCGTGCGGCAGGACTGCACCGCCCTGGTCACCAAGGCCCTGCGCGCGGCCGGGGTCAAGCACCACGGGTGGCCGGTCTCCTACCTGAAGCTCGGCACCCGGGTCTCCGCCGCCCAGGCCCAGCCCGGTGACCTGGTCTACTACGCCAACGGCGGCATGGGCTTCGCCCACATCGCCGTGTACATCGGCGGCGGCAAGGCCGTCCACGGCGGCTGGAACGGCAACCAGACGGTCATCCAGACCGTCAACGTCGGCTCCGGCCCCGTCTACCTCCGCGTGCGCTGACACTCCACGCCCGATGCGGGTGTGCGGCTCCCGTCCCGACGGGAACCGCACACCCGAGTCTCGTTACGGGGCGCCTCAGGACACCGAGAAGCGTCGGTGGGTCGACATCGGGGCCGGCCACTCGGAAAGACAGCGCGACGTCCGGTGAGAGCTGATACCGGGCATAACGTCTCCCTCCAGAACGCTCGGCCAACCCCCGGTCGACGAGGTCGGTGAGTGCCGCGGTGGCTTCCCGGCTGTCGAGTCCCCAACTGGGCAACCGCTCGTTGGACACCTCGGTGCCGTGGTGGAGCATCGCCAGGGCCATGCGCTGGGCATCAGTGGGTTGACCCTGGTTGGCGAGAAGCTGAGTGACCTCGTACTGGTCAGTTTCCGCACTCACGGGACTCCCTCACTCACTCTGTCATTCACTCTTTGAGCCTGAATGAGGAGTGAATGACAGAGTGACCACCTGAATGAGCCTTAGGGTCGCCCTTCCGGCGCTCGTTGCCTCCATGTAGGACATCATCCGGAAACCACTCTTCCCAGGCTGATATATGAGTCGTATGCTCGGTGCGGGTCCGCCAGCGGATCGATCGCCAACTCGACGAGGAGTGGAACAGCATGCGGGAACTCGCACACCGGCTCGACCGGCTGGGCACCGAAACCGCCTTCAGCGTCGCCCAGGCCGCCGCCGCCTGGAAGGCGAAGGGGAACCGGGTGTACCCCTTCCACCTCGGTGACATCAACATCCCGACGGCCCCGCACATCGTCGAGGCGATGGACCGGGCCATCGCCGACGGCTACACCGGCTACTGCCCGGGCCCGGGCATCCCGCAGCTACGCGAGGCCCTCGCCGAGGACATCGGCTCACGTCGTGGCATCGGCCTCAGCCCCGAGAACATCGTGGTGATGACGGGCGGCAAGCCCGTCATCACGAAGTTCCTGCAGGCGGTCATGAACCCCGGCCAGGAAGTGCTCTACCCGAACCCCGGCTTCCCGATCTACGAGTCGCAGATCGAGTACCTCGGCGGCACGGCCGTGCCGTACCGCTACCTCCCCACGGAGGACGGCTTCGCGATCGACCTCGACCAGGTGCGCGCCTCGATCACCCCGAACACGGTCGCCATCATCTACAACGACCTGCAGAACCCCATCTCGGCCGAGTCGACGACGGCCGAGCGCGAGTCCGTCGCGCAGCTCGCCCAGGAGCACGATCTCTGGGTGCTCTCCGACGAGGCCTACTTCGAGACGCGCTACGAGGGGGTCTCGAGCTCGATCGCCTCGCTCCCCGGGATGGCGGAGCGCACCGTCATCCTCTACACCTTCAGCAAGAAGTTCGCTATGACCGGCTCGCGCCTCGGCTGCGCCGTCGCGCCCCTGGAGATCGCGAAGGTGCTCAGCACGCTCAACACCAACGACGAGTCCTGCACCACGCACTATGTGCAGTGGGCCGGCATCGAAGCACTCCGCGGCACCCAGGAGCCCGTGCAGCAGACGCTCGACATCCTGCGCGAGCGCCGCGATGTCGCCTGTGAGCTCGTGAACGCCACCCCCGGCATGCACGTGGCCGTGCCGCAGTCGACCTTCTACCTGTTCCCCGACGTCACCGCCGCCATGGAACGCATGGGGTACACGGCGGTCGGCGACTTCGCCACGGCCGCACTGCACGAGACCGGCGTCTCCTTCTGCACGCGCGAGCACTTCGGCCGGCGCCAGCCCGGCGAGGACCGGCAGTACATCCGGCTCGCCTACTCGGGCATCGACGTCGACGACATCCGCGACGGCCTCGGCCGCCTGCGCGCGTGGATCGAGACGGCATGAGCCGGGTCGTCGTCACGGGACGGATTCCCGACGCCGCGATCGAGAAGCTCCGCGCCGCCCACGAGGTCGACGCCTGGCCGGATCCGGAGCCGATCGACCGCGAGGAGCTCCTGCGCCGGGTCGCCGGCGCCGATGCCGTCGTCAGCCTGCTCACCGAGCGCATCGACGCCGAGCTGCTCGACGCCGCCGGCCCGCAGCTCCAGGTCGTCGCGAACGTCGCGGTCGGCTACGACAACATCGACGTGCCGGCCTGCGCCGAACGGGACGTCGTGGCCACCAACACCCCCGGCGTGCTCACGGACGCCACCGCCGACATCGCGTTCGGCCTCATCCTCATGGCGACGCGCCGGCTCGGCGAGGCGGAACGGCTCATCCGCTCCGGCCAGGACTGGAAGTGGGGCATGTTCTTCCTGCTCGGCAGCAGCCTGCAGGGCAAGACCCTCGGCGTCGTCGGCATGGGCGGCATCGGCCAGGCGACTGCGCGCCGGGCCAGGGCCTTCGGCATGGAGATCGTCTACCAGTCGCGCAGCGAGATCGATCCCGGAATCGCCGCCGAGCTGGGCGCCCGGCGGGTCGAGCTCGACGAGCTGCTGAGCGTCTCCGACGTCGTCTCGCTGCACTGCCCCTACGGGCCCGCCACGCACCATCTGATCGGCGCCGAGCAGCTGGCGGCGATGAAGGACTCGGCGTACCTCGTCAACACCGCGCGCGGACCGATCGTCGACGAGGCGGCGCTCGCGTCCGCGCTGCGGGACGGTCGGATCGCGGGCGCCGGGCTGGACGTCTACGAGCACGAGCCCCAGGTGCATCCCGAGCTGCTGGAGCTCGACAACGTGGTGCTCCTGCCGCACCTGGGCTCCGCCACCGTGGAGACGCGCACCGCGATGGCGGTGCTCGCCGCCGACAACGCGCTCGCCGTGCTCAGCGGGGAACGACCGCCGACACCGATCGGCTAGCAGCAGGGCCGTCCGTCGCCCAGGCAGGACCGCCGGCCCCCCTCGATTTCCCCAGAGCGCGGCCAACGTGATGCTCTTCTGGCCACGCCTGGGGAGGTTTCACCTGGGCACCAGAGATGAGCCACCAGCCCCCTCGGACATCATGCGCGACGGTAGAATCGGTCACCAGGAGGAGAGGAGGAGCAATGCCCCAGGACACCGAGATGAACCGGTCAAGCCTGCGCACCCTGCTGCTCCACCGGTCACTGGTCCCCAAGCTGAACGAGGAGACCCTGTCCTCCTGGACGCCGCAGATCCTCCAGAACCTCGAGCGACTCAGCAGCTCGGTGCAAGGGCATCCGCACGTCGAGAACCTCGGCCGCTGGCGCCGCATCGTGGAGACCCGCGATGTGGAGACCCTGCGTACGGTCCTCGACTCCCCCGACCCTGGCAGCATCGAGATGCGCGAGGTCTCTCCCATGGGTGGCCTGATCGGCCAGGACGAGCGGCTGTCCCTCCTGAGAATGCCGCACAACCGGGCCCTGGGCGACCTGGTCGGAACCACCCGGTGACGGTCCGGGGGCTCTGCCAGTACCGGACCACGGACCGTTCCGACCGGATGAAGCAGTAAACCCAACGGGTCGACGGGTACCGGCTGAGCTCATCGTGCCGCCCGGAACACGCCTGTCCGTGCTGGCGAGCACATTCCTCAAGGGGTGCCGCGGAGCCAGTCCTCGAACCGGGCCGGGGCGGTCGTGAAATCCCCTCGGGGCAGGAGGCCGCCGTTGCCGAGGGCGGTGAAGGACACCGGCACCCGGAGGACCTTTCGGCGTCCTCCGCGGCGCTCGGCGAGCGCTCGGGCCAGCTCCGCCATGTCGCGAATCTCGGGCCCGGCGATGACGGCGTCGCCGGGTGTCGCGGTGCTGGCCGGCTCCAGGGCACGGTCGGCGACGAACGCGGCGGCGTCCTCGGCGGCCAGCGGCCGGGAGCGCATCCCCGGCACCACCGAGAGCGGGCCGATGCGCAGCTGCGACAGCAGGGTCTCGGCCAGTTCGTACCACTGCGCCGAGGCCACGACGGTGACCAGGACCGGCCCGGCACGGTAGGTCTGCTCCTGGGCGGCCTTGCCCGCGTAGTAGCCCAGCCACCGGTGCACCTCCGGGTCCCGGGCGTTGAGGATCGTGACGCACACGATCCGGGACACACCGTTCCGCTGTGCCGCGGCCAGCACGTTGCGGGCGGTGGTGCTGAAGAAGTCGACGGCGCGCCGGCGGGACAGCGTCGGCAGGTGGAGGCAGTCCACCACGGTGGAGACCCCGTCGAACGCGGCGCCCAGGCCCTTCCCGGAGTAGACGTCAGTGCCCTGTCGGCGCGAGACCTCGACGACGTCGACGCCGCGCTCGCGCAGATGCGCCACCACCCGTGAGCCCAGCTCCCCGGTCGCCCCCAGGACCGCCACCTTCCGGCGCTCGCCCTCACCCGTGCTCGCCATCGTCCACCGCCCTGTTCCCGTCCGTCCGCGCTCCGGTCCTGATGGCCCGATTCTCCTCGTCTGGCTGTGCCGCCGCGAGTATCGCTTTCTATATTGCCGTCGACTTCCTGCCACGCTGCTGGGAGCATGGACCCATGATCAGCAACGTGGCCGTCATCGTGTTCGGCGAGGTCTCCCCCTTCGAGCTCGGCGTGGCCTGCGAGGCCTGGGCGATCGACCGCTCCGCCAACGGCCTGCCGGTGATGGACTTCGCGGTGTGCAGTCCCGGGGGGCGGCCGGTTCGCACGATCGCCGGCTTCGACGTGGCCGTCCAGCACGGGCTCGACCGGGTGGCCGAGGCAGATCTCGTGGTCCTCCCGGCCATGTCCCGGGACCGGGAGGTCCCGGCCGAGGTGATCGACGCGCTGCGCGCGGCCCACGACCGCGGCGCCCGGATCCTGTCCATCTGCTCGGGCGCCTTCGTGCTGGGGGCGGCCGGCCTGCTCGACGGCCGCCGCTGCACGACCCACTGGATGCACACGGCGGAGCTGGCCGTGCGGTTCCCCGCCGCCCAGGTGGTGCCCGAGGTCCTCTACGTCGAGGACGGCAGCATCCTCACCAGCGCCGGCACCGCGGCGGGCCTCGACGCCTGCCTGCACCTGTGGCGCCAGGAGTTCGGCTCGGCGGCCGCCAACACCGTGGCACGGCGCATGGTCGTGCCGCCGCAGCGCCAGGGCGGGCAGGCCCAGTTCATCAAGGAACCGGTCCCCGAGCGCCGGGCCGAGACGCTGGACCCGCTGCTCACCTGGATCGTGGGACACCTCGACGAACCGCTCGACGTCGACGCCCTGGCCCGGCGCGCCGCCATGTCCCCGCGCACCTTCGCCCGCCGCTTCCGCGACGAGACGGGCACCACGCCGCACGCCTGGATCACCGCGCGGCGCCTGCACCGGGCCGAGCAGCTGCTCGAGGAGACCGACCTGCCCGTCGAGCGCATCGCCGCGGACGTGGGCTTCGGCAACGCGGCCACGCTGCGCCACCACTTCACCCGGATCCGCAGGCTCAGCCCGCAGCAGTACCGCCGCCGCTTCGCGACCACTTCCTGAGCACAGCCACGCAAGCGCCTCGGCCGAGAGAGCGCGGCCGAGGTGCTCCGTCATGGTCGCCATCAGGGGCGAAGAACTGGCCCATGCCGGCACCGAAAAGAGGCACTGACAGAAATGGCAGAAAGTGATCGACAGTAGTCATTTCTGCCACTCGTGCGGAGATCGCCGAGCGACCAGGCTTGTCAGCGTGAGAGTGAGCCGGATCGGCCGGCACTCGACGAGCAAGGAGCTCATCATGATCGCGTTCCTATTTCTGCTGACGGCCACAGCCGCTGTGCTGGCGGTGTACACGGTGATCGGGCGCCTGGCCGTTCCCGCGGAGGAGCGGGTGCCGTGGCGCGACCTCGGCTGGGACGGCTGGCGGCAGACGCTGCGGCGCAGCCTGGTCTTCCTCGGCGACTCCGCACCATCGGACGGCGCCCGCTTCCGGCGAGTCCGTCGGCCGTCGTCCCCTGCGGACGAGCACGTTCCCGAGGCTCGCATCAGCCGGGAGAGTGTGTGACCGGTGCCTGGCGCGGCGATGGCATGCCTGACGACGGGTGCTCCCCCACCCGCCCGGCGCCGAGAGAGGCCAGGCGGGTGGCACGATGGCTGTGCCGAACGAACCGCGGAGGAGACCACAGTGCCCTACATGATCGAGACCTTCGACCGAACCAACGCCTACGACCGGCGCCTGGAGCTGCGGGACGAGCACCTGCGGTACCTCGAGACGGTCGCCGACAAGCTGCTGGCCTGCGGGGCGAAGCTCTCCGACGACGGCGAGACGGCCGATGGAGGCCTCTACCTCGTCGACGTCGACACCCGTGCGGAGGCCGAGGCTCTGATCGAGGCGGACCCGTTCTCCCGGGGCGGTCTCTTCCGCGAGGTGAAGATCCAGCGCTGGCGCAAGGCGTACCTGGACGGGAAGAACTACCTGTAGCTGGACGCCGGGCGACCAAGTAATCCGGCCCGCCCCGAGCACACTGAGTGCGCGGGGCGGGCCGGATTCGTGCGGTCAGCAGGATTCAGCCCAGGAAACCCCACAGGAGCACGGCGGCGCCGAAGACGACGCCGATGAAGACGAGGATGAGCACCAGGTACCCCATGACCTCGCCCAGCTTCAGCTTCGAGATGGCCAGGACAGGCAGGATCCAGAACGGCTGCACCATGTTGGTCCACTGGTCGCCGATCTGCACGCCCAGAGCGGTCTTGGCGTAGTCGGCGTCGAGCTGGTTGGCCGCCTCGATCATGACCGGGCCCTGCACGGCCCACTGGCCGCCGCCCGAGGGCGCCAACAGGTTGATCAAGCCGCCGCTGAGGAAGGACAGGAACGGCAGCGTCTCCGCGGAGGAGATGTCTCCGATCCACGCGGCGAAGGTGACGACCAGGCCGGAGCCCATCAGGATGCCCATGATGCCCGCGTAGAAGGGGTACTGGACCACGATGCCGGCCGCCAGCCGGATCCCGTCGTTGAGGGTGTCGAGGAAGTACATCGGGCGGGTGAGGAACAGGATGCCCAGGAACAGCAGGGCGAAGTTCACGGTGTTGAGGTCAAGGCCTCCGCCCCGGGCGAAGTGCTGCACCAGGTAGATCAGCGCGAGAGCGCCGATGCCGATGCTGAAGACGGGGCTGGCGTTGAGCCGCTCCCCCACGGAGAGGCCGGACTTGTCGGCCTGGAGCTTCTCGGGTGCGGGTGCCACCGTGGTCGGATCGATCTCCTTGACGTCGGCCGGGTCCTTGGGGT
Organism: Kocuria rosea subsp. polaris; assembly: GCF_001483755.1. Classification (GTDB taxonomy): domain Bacteria; phylum Actinomycetota; class Actinomycetes; order Actinomycetales; family Micrococcaceae; genus Kocuria; species Kocuria cellulosilytica. The sequence goes on along the minus strand of NZ_LQBK01000004.1, from coordinate 132,264 downwards.
GGAGCGCGGCGTTGAACAGGGGCAGGCCGATCAGGAGGACGACCACCATGCCCAGGATGACCGGATCGAAGATGGTGCGCCCGAGGTCGATCAGACCGATCTGGTCCTCGAGGAAGTGCCCCGGCGTGGCGATGAGCAGCGGCACGGACCCGGAGAGGCCGACTCCGTAGAGGGCGAAGCCGCTGTAGCCGGCGGCGATGGCCAGCGGGTAGTGCAGTCCCTTGACGTTGAGGGCCAGCTTCTGGGCCATGAGCCCGCCGAGCACCAGCCCGAAGCCCCAGTTGAGCCAGCTGCCCACGCCGCCCACGAGGGTCGCGACGATGATGGCCGCCCGGGGCGAGGTGACCCGGTGGGCGATGGCGGTGAGACCCCGGTCCACCATGGGGGTCTTGGCGAGGATGTAGCCGGCCACCAGGATCACGGTCATCTGCATGGAGAAGGCGAGCAGGTCCCAGAACCCGTCGCCCCACTGCGTGGTGACCTCCAGGAACGAGTTCCCGCGGATCACCATGGCCAGCAGCATCGTGAAGGCGGTCAGGCCGATGGCGATCACCAGAGGATCGGGCAGGTACTTGTTGGTGAGGTTGGTGAACAGCTTGGCGGCAGTTTTCATGGGGTCCTCGTCGTGATCGGGTGGCGTGCGGGATGTCAGGGGCGGTGCGGTGGATCGTGTCGCCGGAACAGCTCCGCGAGCCGCATCAGCTGCTCGTCGCGCCACAGGACGCGCTGCTCCCAGTGCTCCAGCGGCAGGAGTTCCCGGCGCTCGTCGGTCACGGTTCCCACGAGGTCGTCGGTCCAGGGGTCGTCCTGACCGCGCTCGCGGCCCATGCGGTAGTAGGCCGGGCCCATCTTCTCGGCGTGCGAGGCGATGCCGCCGCGGGTGTTGAGGTCGACGGTCTCGAACGGCCCCATGAACGCCCAGCGGCGACCGAGGCCCTCCCGCACGACCTGGTCGACGGCCTCGACGGAGGCCACGCCGTCCCGGACGAGACAGTAGGCCTCCCGCAACAGGGCCCCCTGGAGCCGGTTGAAGACGAAGCCCTCCACCTCGCGCTCCACGAGCACGGGGCTGAGCCCAGCCTGCTGGTAGACGGACCGGGCGCGGTCCACGCTCGAGGACGCGGTGAACGGAGCGGGCACGAGCTCGATCACCGGCAACAGGTACGGCGGATTGCCGGGGTGGGCCACCAGGCAACGGCCGCGGCCGTCGAGATCGGCGGCGAAGGACGAGGCGGTCAGGGCCGAGGACGACGACGCCAGCACGGTCCCGGTGTCGGCGAGCCGATCGAGCTCGGCGAAGAGCTGTGTCTTGAGCTCGAGCCGCTCCGGGGCGCACTCCTGCACCAGGGCAGTGCCCGGCACGGCTTCCGCCAGGTCCTCCACGCACCGGATCCGCCCGAGGACGTCCTGGGCCGGTTCCTGGAGCAGACCGTGCTCCAGGAGCGCCTCCAGCCGGGAGCGGATCTCCTCCGGTGCCTGCTCGAGGCGGCGCCGGTCGGGGTCCTGCAGACGGACTGCGAATCCGGCCCGGGCGAAGACCAGGGCGAAGGCGACGCCGATGCTGCCGGCGCCGACGACGGCCAGCGGGGTGTCCCGGGACGCCATGTCAGATCGCCACCGATCCGACCGTCATGCCGCCGCACACGTACAGGGTCTGGCCCGTGACGAAGCCCGAGCGCTCGTCGAGGAAGTACGACGCGGCGTGCGCGACGTCCTCGGGCGTCCCCATGCGCTGGACCGGAACGGCGTCCACGATCGCCCGGGTGCGCGGACTGCCCGCCGGATTCGCCTCCTCGAACAGCGGGGTGCTGATCGGTCCCGGACCGATGGCGTTCGCCGTCACGCCGTGACGTCCCAGCTCGAGGGCCCAGACACGGGTCAGCCCGATCAGCCCCGCTTTGGTGGCGGCATAGGCGGAGCGCAGCTCCTTGCCGAGTGCGGCACGGGAGGAAATGGTGACGATCCGACCGAACCCGGCGTCCTTCATGGACGGGATCAGCGCCTGCGTGCACTGCATCGCGCTGCGCAGGTTCAGCGACCACGCCGCCTCGAGCTCGTCGAGGGTCTGCTCCTCGGCGGAGCCGGGGAAGACGGCGCCCACGTTGTTGACGATGCTGGTGATGGGCCCGTCCGCCAGCGCTTCGTCGAGGGCGGCGGCAGTCGAGTCGGCATCCGACAGGTCGGCGCGGATCCCCCCGCCCGCACGGTCGATGACCACCACCTCGAGACCGTCGGCACGGCAGCGCTCGGCGATGGCCTCGCCGATGCCGGAGGCGCCCCCGGTGACGAGGACGCGGCGGGGCGGGTGAGCATTCATCAGACGGTTCCGATCGGTGTCACGGGCGAGGCGGCCGCCCCGGGGAGGTTGAGGGGAGGGGCGGTGAGGAGGAAACGACTGCGCCCATGGGCCCGGAGGTGCTCCGCCAGCGGCGTGAGCCGCCAGAGCTCCCCGAGGTGGACGCCGAGCTTGAACAGGCAGTGCTCGTGCAGGGGCAGGAGGGCGCACGGCGGCTCGGCAGGGGTCGCCGGGAAGGCCTCGACGGCGTAGTTGTCCGCGGCGAGGGCAGCCAGCCCGGAGTCGGTGATCCACCTGAGCAGGGCGGGATCGCGCCCGTCGAGGACGGCGCCCGAGCCGTGCAGCAGCTCCGGGTCGGGGTTTCCGTCCATCGCCAGGACTTTCTCGCTCCAGCCGGTGTGCAGGCACACGATGTCACCCTCCTCGACCACGACCCGGTCCGCGGCCATGACCGCCTCCAGGTGGTCGAAGTCCACCAGGACGCGGTCGTCGCCCAGGTGGGCGTGCAGGTCGATCATCACCGCACGGCCCTGGACACCGGTCCGCGCCATGCCGTCGATGCCGAGCGGCCCGGCCGACGAGGTGGTCGAACCGTGCAGGGTCTCGAGGCCGGAGTCCTCCACCGACGACGGTCCCACCACGTCGGTGCCGGCGCGGAAGCCGTTGTAGTACACCGGCTCGGGCACGCCGTCGCCGTCGGCGTCGAACATCGACCCCGCGTGCGCCAGCGAGTCCCACTGCGTGGAGTACTGCAGGTGGAGGACGGCGAGGTCGTCGCTGAGCACGTCGGTGGCACCAGCGGTGAGCTCGCCCATCCGGCAGTTGTAGTTGACCCGGCCCTGCCGTCGGTTCGGCCGGACCACCGGGGGCAGCCGATTCGGGTTCAGTGCTGTGCCGCCCGGAAGCGTCAGCGGCAGGCTCAGCGCGAAGGACAGCCCCTCCTGCACCTCGGCGACGCCCTGCCGGACCTTCTCGGGCGTCAGCAGATTGAGGCGGCCGAGCGCGTCGTCGGGCCCGAAGTCACCCCACGTGGAGTCCTCGGGACGTCGAACCCACCGCGGAGATCTCCCGAGCGCTTCCTTCGACATGTTCGTCCTCCACCCGGGCGGTTGACCGACTGTGGTTCAGCACACTTCTACGTGTGACAACGACCACGGTTCAAGATGCCAGCAGAAGTTATTGGCGTCCAATGAACAATCGTTCCGACAGGCATTCGAGAACGTTATAAATAGGACAATGGACACCCGACACCTCAGAGCTTTCGTGGCCGTGGCAGAAGAACTGCACTTCAGCCGGGCCGCCGACCGCCTCGGGGTGTCCCAGCCGCAGCTCAGCCAGCAGATCCGAAGGCTGGAGCGGGAGCTGAACGCCACCCTGTTCGACCGCAGCACCCGCTCGGTGCACCTGACCGATGCCGGCGCCGCCGCCCTGGACCCCGCCCGCGCACTGCTCCGCGACGCGGACGCCGTGCGCCACGCGGCGCTGGTCGGCCGCTCCGAGGTCTTCGGCAAGGTGAGCATCGGTTATGCCGGGGCGAGCAGCCGGGAGCTCCTTCCGCGGTTGGCCCGCGCGGTGCGCACTGAGCATCCCGGCATAGAGCTGGTTCTGCAGAGCCTGGTGTACGGAGGCACCGCTCCCGCCCAGGTGGCGGCCGGCACCGTGGACATCGGCTTTTCCCGTCTGCCGGTGCGACGCTCGGACGTGAACAGCCGCGTCTTCGTGCACGAGCGGGTCGTCGTCGCACTGCCCGCCGACCACCCGCTGGCCGCCGGGACTGCGGTCCGCGTGGAGGATCTCGCCGACGAACCGTTCGTGACGTTCCCGGCGACCCAGGGCTCCACCGTGCGGGACGCGATGATGCGCATCACCGCCGCCCACGGGTTCACTCCGCGGATCCTGCAGGAGGCACCCGACTCCTACGCCATCCTCGGCCTCGTCGCCGCGGGCATCGGGGTCACGATCACAGTGTCCTCGGTCCAGCACATCGCCACGCCCGGACTGGTCTACCGCGACCTCGCCGGGCCCCCGATGCATCTCGCCGCGGTGATCGTCTGGCGGAAGAACGAGAACTCGGCGGCCGTCAACGCCGTCCTCGAGGCGATGGAGGAGATCATCCCGACCCCGGAAATTTCTCCCCCGCACGTCCTCATGTGAGCTCCCGTGCTGTGGACGCGGCCGAACGCCGAGAGACACGGACCGGGGCCCTGCACCGTGGCCTCAACCGCGTGCCGGCCACCCCGTTGCTCGACGCACCGTCCCGACCGGGAGACGATGACCTGATGAAGATCCTGATTCCCGACACCACCGACATCGACCCCGGGGACCTCACCGGCCACGAGGTCGTCCGCTACGCGGCGACGGAGCCCGTCCCGCCGGAGCACGCCGACGCGCAGGCCGTCGTCGTCTGGGGCACTTCCGGCGACGTCCTGCAGGAGACAGCCCGCCGACTCACCCGCGTGGAGCTCGTCCAGGCGTTGGCGGCCGGGCCGGACAGCGTGCTGGCGGCGGGGTTCCGCGCGGAGGCGGTCGTCTGCTCCGGTGTCGGCCTGCACACCCGTCCCGTGACCGAGCACGCGCTGGCGCTCCTGCTGAACCTGGTCCGCCGGCTGCCCGCCGCGGCCCGGAGCCAGGGCGAGCGCACCTGGGATCCGCAGCTGGGCGGCCTGCAGCCGCTGCACCCCGAGGGCCGGGTCACCACGCTCATCGATGCCCGGGTCCTCATCTGGGGGTTCGGCGCCATCGGGCAGCACCTGGCCGACCTGTGCACCGCTCTGGGCAGCCAGGTCACCGGCGTCGCGCGGAGTTCCGGCGAACGCGGCGGGCACCCGGTCATCACCCCGGAGCAGCTGCCCGAGCACCTGCCCGGGACCGACGTGCTCGTCCTCGTCCTGCCCCACGACCCCGCGACGGAGCGCGCCCTGGACCGCAAGACGCTCGACGCCCTTCCGCCGCACGCCCTCGTGGTCAACGTGGGCCGGGGATCGACCGTGGACGAGGACGCTCTCGTGGAGGCCCTCAGCACCGGGTCCATCGCCGGCGCGGCCATCGACGTCGCCGCCCAGGAACCCTTGCCCGCGGACTCCCCCTTGTGGTCGGCCCCCAACCTGACCATCACCCCGCACATGGCCGGTGGCCGGCCCATTGGGGCCGCGGACCTCCTGCGCGAGAACCTCGAGGCGTTGACGCAGGGAGGCTGGTTCACCAACCCGGTCGACCGGGCGCGAGCCTGAGCGGCAGCGCGCCGATCGGCACGGGAGCGGCATGCCCCAGGCGAGCGCGGCACGACGGGAGACCTTGGTGGCGCCCGCGGTGGAGGCCTTCTAGACCTGGATCTCGTTGACGCCCTTGGTGGTCTCGCGGATGGCCGGGTCGATGCCCTGCCCCGCGTCGCCCTACTCGGGCAGCACCATGGAGTCCACCCAGGAGACCGCGGCCGTCGCGGAGTGCGCCGGGGTCTCGCCCGGCCGGGACGGGCCGTGCGTCCCGCCCTGTCGTCCTTCGACCGCACCCGGGAGCAGACGGTGGTCCACCCTGAGGTCCTCGGGCAGGTCGATCGTGGCGAACTCGGTGACGTCGACGACGTCCTCCCCGCGCCCGCCGGTGGCGCGGTAGTTATTGTCGTTGAGCACCGCGATGGTGTTCTCGTCGAGGATCTCCAGGTCCTCGATCGTGAAGTAGGGCATCCGGTAGGTGCCGTCCTCGGAGGCCAGCCCCTGCGGGTCCGCCACGTCCATCAGGTCCACCAGTTCACGCTTGTCCACGTATCCGTCTCGGTCACGATCGCGGGTGTCCACCAGGTAGATCCTCTTGAAATCGGCCTCGGTGCCCTGGGTGTCGTCGCGCTCGATCACCAGGAACTCGTGGGCGTTGATCGCGATGAAGTCGCCCACGTTGTGGTCGGCGGCCTCCATCCGGTAGCGCAGGTACTCCCTGGTGAACGTCGTCGCCGTGCTCCCCGCCCCCAGCGTCACCTCGTAGATGCGACGGTCGGCGGCCAGTCCGGCGGTCTTGTCCTCGTCGGTGGCGCCCTCGAGCATGGGGTACAGGGTGCGGGAGTTGGGGGCGATCGCCATGCCCTCGAAGCCCTTGGAGTTCGCCAGGTTGGCTGCCGGGGCCTCCGGGTCCGGGTCGGAGGGAGAGGTCACGCCGGGCAGCTTGATGGGGGCCTCCAGCAGGCGTCCCTCGGCGTCGGTGTGCAGCAGGTAGGGGCCGAACTCCTCACCGAACCACAGGGTGCCGTCCTCGGCGACCTGCATCGACTCGAGGTCGAAGTCCCCGCCGGTCAGCACCCGGTCCGGGACGGGGCACTCGTAGCCGGCGGGCAGGTCGCCGGCCGCCTCGCACCCACCGTCGCGCCAGATGTCCCAGGGGATGTGGCCCTCCGGGTCCGAGAGATGCATCGTGTCCAGCACCTGGGTCTCTCCTCCGTCGAGGTCGGGGGCGATGCGGTGGACGGCCAGCAGGAAGTCGCGGCTGTTGGCCTTGTTGCCGAACCCGTTGTCCGACATGGCGAGCCAGGTGCCGTCACCGGCGGCGTGCACCCCGGAGAAGCCCTGGACGGGCTGCCCCGGGTAGGCGGGCGTCGTGCGGCCGTCGAGGAAAGCACCCGACGGTTCCGAGCCGGGCACGAACGTGTCGGCGGGGAGCACGGAGAAACCGGACAGGGCGGGGGCGGCGGGCAGTTCCTCGGCCGCGGGCTTCGCGGCGGCCGGGCCGGTGCTCAGGCACCCCAGGCCCAGGGCCAGGACGGCGGCGGAAACGATGGACGTGCGCATGGGCAGACTCCTCGGGACGGGCCGCGCGGGTGAGCAGTCGCGGCGTCGCCGAGAGTAGGCCTGCCAGACGACCCCGAGGTGACCGCCCCGTGAACGGAAATCGGCCCGAGAACTCAGGGCGTCCAGCCGAGGACCGCTTCCCCGAACGTCATGACCGCGAACCAGGTCACGCCGGCCACGACGGGGACGAGGAGCACCAGGTAGGACCGGCGCTGCACCAGCCGCACGCCGACGTAGGTGAGGAGCACCCACCACACGCCCAGGAGCGCGATGGCCCACAGCGGGGCCATCAGGCCGCTGGCCATGTAGAAGTAGCCGGCCACCAGCTGGGCCAGGGCCGCGACCACCACGGCCAGCACGAACAACGGCGTCGTCGTTCTCATAGCAGAACTGTGCGCCTCCGGGGAGGCGTCCGCAACAGGGAGCGCGCACGCTGCCGCGACTCCCGCCCCCCGGGCCCCGACTACGCCCGGCCCAGCTCGTCCCACAGGTGGGCGAGGGTGGCGGCCCCGGCCAGCAGCAGGTCCGTGCGGACGCTCTCGTCGCTGTTGTGCCAGTTGTCCTCGAGCAGCCCGGTGCCGAAGAACACCACCGGTGCCTCCAGCGCGGTGGCGAGCAGGTCGGCCGGCCCGCCCCCGGCGTTGCCCATCCGTCCCACCTCGTCCACCCCGAAACCGGCGGCCATGGCCCGGGCCAGGGCCTCCACCACGGGGTGGTCCGGGGTGCGGTAGGCCTCCTGGGAGGTCTTGGTCGACACGGTCAGCTCGTACTCGTAGCCGTCCCCGACCCGCTCGGCCACCCAGGTGCGCAGCTGCTCGGCCACCTCCTGCACCTTCTGGCCGACCACCGTGCGGATGCTCAGGTCCATCGCCGCCATCGAGGGGATCACCGCCCTCGAGACCTCCGTGGGGTCGCCGGCGATCAGGGCGATGACCTCCAGGGCGGGCCGTTCCCACAGCCGCTCCAGCACGGTGTAGCCGGCCTCCCCGCCGATGCTGCGCGTGTGGGTGCGGGCCAGCCAGTCCCCCTCGTCGAAGGGCAGTGCTGCCAGCTCCGCCCGCCGGGCGTCGGGGATCTCCGGGACGCGGTCGTAGAAGCCGGGCAGGGTGATCCTGCCGTCCTCGTCGTAGAGCTGGGCGAGGACCCGGGCCATCTCCAGGGCGGGGTTGGGGGCGACCCCGGACACGGCCCCGCTGTGGATGTCGGTGAAGGGCCCGTGGATCTCCAGGTGCGCGCTGAGCATCCCGCGCACCCCGGTGCACAGTCCTGGGTGATCGGCGCGCCACAGCAGCGTGTCGGAGAAGATCACCACGTCCGCGGCCAGCTCCTCCGGGTGGTCCTGGATCAATTGGGCCAGGCCCGGGGACCCGGCCTCCTCCTCGCCCTCGACCAGGAACTTCAGGTTCACGGCCGGCACCTCTCGCCCGGTGGCGGCCAGGTGCGCCCGGACGCCCCACAGGTGGGCGAGGACCTGGCCCTTGGCGTCCGAGGCGCCCCGGCCGTAGAGCCGCCCGTCCCGGGCCACCGGGTCGAAGGGGGACGTCTGGTCCCAGTTCTCCTCCTTGACCGCCCGCACGTCGTGGTGGCTGTAGACCAGCACCGTGGGTGCACCGGGAGCCTCGCACCAGGCGGCGTGGACGGCCGGGCCGTAGGCGCCCGGCCAGATCTGCGTGGTGGGGAAGCCCGTGTCACGCAGCGCCCCGGCCAGCCAGTGCGCCGAGCGCAGCAGATCGTGCTCGTGCTCCGGGGCCGCGGCCACCGAGGGGATCCGCACCCACTCCTTCAGCTTGTCCAGCATCTCGGGGAGGTGTGCTGTCAGGTAGGAGTGCATCTCGTGGTCGGCGGTCACGGTCACCTCCGCGGAGAACACTCGCTGCCGGGCCCTAGAGCTCGCGGTCCTCCACGACGTCGAGGTCCCGGAACACGGGCTCCCCGTCCATGAGCTCGGTCAGCTTCCGGGCGTACTCCTGGGTCTCCGGGAGCTGCGAGTTCTCCATGGCGGACTCGTAGGAGTCGAAGAAGACGATCTCGACGAAGCGCTTCGGATCGTTGCGGTCCGTCGCCGACAGGACGCGGCGAGCCGTGCGTTTCCCCTGGGAGGACTGCTGCCACTCCGCGAGGACCTCGGCCACCTCCTCCGGCCTCGAGGTGGTGTATTCGATCAGCTGCACGAAAGCCATCACGCACGCTCCTCCGGAAAAGTCCGTTGCGGGTCTCCATTTTAGGTCCGAGCGGCCGGAATGGTCCGGACGGACGGGAGATGACGGCCCGCCGCTGAGAACGCGAGCTCCGCCGAGCCCTTGGGGGCGCGCCTTCGCGCCGGCCGTGCTGCACTTCTGAACGCCGCCTGCCCGTCGCTCAGAGGGGCCGCAGTCCCGTCAGGCGCTCTTGAGCCACGCGTGGAGGGCGTCGCGGATGACCTCGCTGGCAGTGGTGTTGTCGGACTGCGCTCGCTGCTTCAGAGCGGCGTCCAGCTCGGGGTCCAGGCGGACGGGAACGACTCGGGCCGCGGCGGAGCCGATCGGCCTGCGTCCGCCGGATCGCCGGAGCTCCGCCGGATCGTATCCGGCCTCCGCCTCCCGAGCGAGGCGATCGATCTGGTTCTCGGTGACAGGGCGGCCCTTGGAGGTCCGCGGTGTGCTGGTCATAGCTCTCCTCCTCATGGCAACAGGTCCAAGTACCGGGGTTCGGCTTTCATGGCGTCGCCGATGCCGTGCTTGCGGGCGGATCGGTGGATCTCCACACCATGAATCGTATTACGAAACCGGTCCGACAGGAACGATCAGGGGCGCGGTATTGGTGTCACACAGCACACGCACTGAAGGGACTGGGACTATGCGTTCGCTCCGAACCCCGGACCGGCGCCGAGCAGGGCCGCCAGGAGGTCCGGGCCGGTGTTGACGGCGGCAGCAACGCCCCCGATGAGCAGTGCGAGTTCCCACAGCGCACGCCGGCGCCGCGCGCTCCGCACGGAAGCCCGAAGCCCGTCGAAGCGCTCCTGCAGCGCGATGGGGTCTTCGGACGGCGGGGGGCTGTTGTGCCAGGTCTTCGGGACCACGGCTGCGGCCGTGATCCGGGCGACCTGTTCAGGCGCCAGGGCGGGGCGACGGCGCCGCAGCCAGCGCAGCAGTCGCCGGTCGGTGATGACGTGGACCCCCGCGGGTCGTTGCTTGATCGTCAGGTCCTTCGGTTCGATCAGCACCAGCACCGGGGTGACCGGCACCTGCTCCCCCACCACCGCGCTCAACCGTTTGGCCGCCCGCGCCGCCTCATGACGAGCGCGGGAGAGGTAGTGCTGCCTGTGCCCGTCGACGAGGATCGCGCGCTCACCGACCCAGACCTTCTTGCCCGCGTGGTTCTTCGTGTTGAGCGTGAACACTCCCGCGGGGCCGACCAGGACGTGGTCGATGTCCGAGGCCCCGGCGCCGACCGGAACAGCGTGGAGCACCGTCCACTCCGAGCCCAGGCCGCGGAGGATCTGACCGACCGCGATCTCTCCCAGTGCACCATGGAACCAGGATCGGCCGGAGGCACCGAGGGGACTGCTCCCGACCAGTCGTTGCCACCACGCCCGGGGCGGCTCGTCACCCTGGAGGCGCAGCGTCTCGGCGATGACCGACTGCCCTGGGCTCCGGCTCAACAGGCTCGACGGACTCGACGAGAACTCCTGGGCGGTGGTACCCGCCACCGGGCCGAGGAGCCGGAAGGCGGCGAACCCCAAGGTGCGGATGGGCACAGGAGGCTGAAAAGTGGGGTCCGTGGAGGGCGTCATGGTGGACAGCTTTCGAGCAGAGCAGAACGGTGTCCCTGTATTTCATGTCTTTGCATTCGCATACGACAAGCCGGTGCCGCTGGACCCCGCATTGTGACGCTCCCCCGGAGCAGGACGGACGCACCACTCCCCCGCGCAAGAAGCTCCACCCCCTGAACTGGGGACATCAGCCTCCCCCGGTGATTGCATGTGCATCCATAAGCTGGAGGGGAACTGACGACTTCCTGACAGGACCCCCCGTGACACCTCCCCCGGTTTCCCTCCGCCTGGGCGCCTCGGCGCTCGTCCTCCTGCTCCTGACCGGCTGCGGCGGGACGGCGGCCTCCAGCGACGCGACGCCGTCGTCGTCGAACACCTCCTCGACCGAGACGTCCGCCGCCCCGGAGCTGCGCGGCGAGCGCGCCGTGGTGGAGCGGGTGATCGACGGCGACACCGTCGACGTCCGGCGGGGCGGCGAGGTGGTCCGTGTGCGGCTGCTCAACATCGACACCCCGGAGACCAAGGACCCGAACGAGGTCGTCGAGTGCCTCGGGCCGGAGGCCACCGCCCTGCTGGAGGAGCTCCTGCCGCAGGGGACCGTGGTGGGCCTCGAGTACGACCAGGAGCGCACCGACTCCTACGACCGCACCCTGGCCGGGGTGTTCCTGCAGAACGGCACCCTGGTCAACGCCGAGATCGCCCGCCAGGGCCTGGGCACGCCGCTCTACATCGCGCCGAACGACCGCTTCCTGCCGCCGGTGGAGGAGGCCTTCGCCGAGGCCGAGCAGCAGCAGGCCGGCCTGCTCGACCCCGCCCACGGCTGCACCGTCCCGGCGCAGGTGCAGCAGGCCGCGAGCGCGCTCGCCGACGCCACGCCTGCGGATCTCGCCGACCCGGCCGGTGAGGTCGCGGCCGCCGTCGCCTTCCTCGCGGCCCTCGACGCGATCGACGGCGACACCCATCCGCACGTCCGCCACCTGGTCGGGATGCCGTCGCTGAAGCGGGGGATCGCCGGAGTCCGCCAGGACGTCGCCGCCCTCCAGGAGCGCGCCGCCGAGCAGCGCCGCGCGGCGGAGGCGGAGGCCGCAGAGCGCGCGGCGGCAGACGAGGAGCGCCGGCAGGCCGAGGCAGCACGCCAGGCGGAGGCCGACCGGCAGGCCGAAGCGGCCCGTCAGGCAGAAGCAGCCCGGCAGGCGGCAGCCGACGCCGTCCGACGGGCGCCCGCGCCGGCACCGGCCCCGGCTCCCGCCCCGGCGGCCCCTGCGCCCGCACCCAGGCTGGCTCCCGCTCCCGCACCGGCCCCGGCCCCTGCCCCTGCCCCTGCGCCGAAGCCCGCCCCGAACCCGGGCGCCAACATCGTCAACCAGGCCCCTCCGGGGTACTACGCGGACATCCCCGGCTACACCGGTCCGCGGTGCTACGCGCCCGGGGGGAAGTTCTTCAAGCCCTGCTGACCCCGACGGGGCCGGATGGCCCGGAACCCGGGGGACGGCCCGGCGTCACGGGCCGGGATCCGCTGGTGGTAGCCGGAGCCGGGGAGGATCATAGGGCCCAGCACGACCCCTGCCCCGTTGCACCTCCATGACGAGGGTCCTGACATGACCATCCACGCGCCCCTGTCCCGCCGGGACACCCGGTCGGTCCTCGCCGCCCCCGGTGCGCGGCCCGGGCCAGGGGGGTGGATCCGGTGAGCGAGGCCTTCCATCTCGAGCTCGCAGCCGAGGACCCGGACGCCGTGATGCTGCTGTTCGAGACCATCGGGGCGCGCTTCTCCTTCCAGCCCTCCGAGCGCGGCCTGTCCTACCGGGAGGAGAGGACCGGGGACGAGGACGTGTCCCTGGCGCGGGTGGAGGTGGAAGGGTCCTACTCCTCCTGGGGGGACACCGAGATGTTCAGCGTGGTCCAGCGCACCGCCGGCCGGTGCGACTGGTCCACCCGCACCGAGTCCGGCACCGGGATCGGCGCCCCGGTGCTGATCACCCCGTCCAGCCCGACCCTGTTCGTGGTGGACTCCCTGCGGGCCAGCAACGTCTACCTCACCGCGGACGTGGTGCAGGACATCGCCGAGACCGTCTACGGCACCGAGAACACCCCGGTGGCGTTCGCCTCCGCCCACCCGCTCACCCCCCGGCTGGGCCAGTACTGGTCCTCCCTGACCCGCCTGGCCCAGGAGCTCGTGGACTCCGGGGCCTTCGACGCCCCGCTGGTGCGCGCCGGCCTCACCCGGCACCTGGCCGTGGCGCTGCTCGAGTGCTTCCCCCTGGTCGGGGACCAGGAGCTGCGCGCCCTGTCCATGGCCGCCCAGACCCGCCGCTACCGCATCGCCAAACAGTTCATCGACGACCACGCCCACCAGCCGATCACCGTCGACGACGCCGCCCGGGCGGCGAACACTCCCACCCCCACCTTGGTCCAGGCCTTCCGCGCCAATCACCCGCACCGGCTCAGCCCCACCGAGTACCTGGCCCAGGCACGGCTGGCCGGCGCCCACGCCGAGCTCCTGCACGCCGATCCCACCACCGGGGAGACCGTGGCCGGCATCGCCGCCCGGTGGGGCTTCGCCCACTCCGGGCGCTTCGCATCCCGCTACCGCGCCATCTACGGCGTGCCGCCCAGCACCACCCTGTACCGCTGACCCCACGGCCGGCCCGCCGGGGACCGGAGCACGGCACGGGCCGGGTCCATGGCACACCGTGGCGCGCCCGCCCGGAAGGAGCGGCCATCGGACCAAAGGGGTTGTTTGCTGGTGCACATGAATGTCTCGTCCAAAGCCGCCGATGTTGCACGCCCGTTTGATTCGGCTGTGACCCGGTCCACATCATGGTGGGCGGAAGGGGCGCCATCCATGGGCCGACCAGGGCCCCGGTGCGACCTTCCTGACCGGCAGAGAGGCTGCCCGGACAACGCAGTCCGCAGCCCGCCGCCGGTCATCCGCCCACGGGGGGACAGCGCTGGGGACGGAACGTGCTGGGGGGCCGTTCCGCCTCCAGCCACCCCGGCGGCCGTGATCGGCCATCCCTGCGCTGCCGTGTCGGACGGGCCGGGGACCCTGGTCCCTGAGACGATCGTCGTCCCAGCGACCCCGAGGAGCCCGCCGTGGAGAAGACAGGACAACCGGTCGAGGAACACCTCGCTGGGGTCACGCCGAAGCGGCGGCGGGCCGACGCCGAGCGCCTCGTCCCGCTGCTCACCCGCGTCACCGGGCAACCGGCCGAGATGTGGGGCACCGTTGTGGGCTTCGGCCAGTACCACTACAAGTACGCGAGCGGCCACGAGGGGGATGCCCCCGCGGCCGGCTTCGCCGCACGCAAGGCGGCGACGACGGTCTACGTGTACGACGGCGTGGACGCCCACCAGGAGAACCTGGCCCGCCTGGGCCCGCACACCACCGGCGTGGGCTGCATCTACCTCAAGGACCTCGACGCCGTGGACCTGGAGGTCCTCGAGCAGATCGTCGCGGCGTCCTACGCCAAGCTCGGCGACGGCCCGTGGACGGACCGCGCCCGCGACGGCGCCTCGAGCTGACCGGACGCCGCCGGCGCCGACACGGAGACGCCATGGGTCACGGACCGGCGACGATCCGGCGGACCCCCTTGGGGCCGGCCCCGCCGCGTGCCTACGGTCAGCACACTCCTGATCGAATCCGACGGGACGGACACGAGGGGACAGGACGATGCCGCTCTATCTGTCGAAATTCCGCTACACCCCCGAGACCTGGGCCCGATTGATCTCCCACCCCGAGGACCGCCGCCCGGCGGGCCAGGACTGCATCGAATCGGTCGGCGGGACGCTGCACGGGTTCTGGTACGCCTTCGGCGAGCACGACGGCTACAGCCTCTGGGAAGCGCCCGACGACGTGTCCATGGCCGCGGTGGCCCTGGCCATCACCGGCGGCGGGGCCGTGAGCTCCCTGGAGACCACGGTGCTCATGAGCGTCGAGGAGACGCTGGAGGCCCTGCACCAGGCCCAGCAGATCAAGTACCGGCCGCCCGGGACCTGACCGGACCCACGGCCCGGAGCGGCGGAGCCCCGTGCCCACCGCCCGGCCGTCCCGCCCCTCAGCCCTGCGGGGCGCTCAGCTGCTCGAGGTGCTCGGCCTTGAGCTTGCGGTAGTGGGGCATGAGCTCGGCGGCGGTGTAGGTGGCGGTGGCGGTCACCGGCGTCCCGGGATGGCCGTGCTCGGTCAGGATCTGCTGCAGCGCGGCCTCGTGCTGGGCGAGGATCGTCTGGTTGAAGTAGCCGTGGTGCAGCAGGGCGGCGATCCCGCCGGCATAGGCCCAGGTGGGTGAGCCCTCGTCCATCGGGGCGCGGGGGTCGTCCCAGTCGGCGGGGCCGCCGGTGGCGGCCAGTTCGGAGGCCAGGACGCTCTCGAGCACGTCGGCCCGGAAGGACAGGGAGAGCTCGGCGACCTCGTCGACGATCTCGAACCGGTCCACCCGCACGCCGGCCGGGGGCGGGGTCTGCACCAGGTCCTTGACGGCCTGGAGGATCTCGGGGGTGATCATCGTCGTCTCGCTTCGTGGGTGGGAGGGGAGAGAAGCCCGGTCGATGTGTTGTCATCAGCTTACTGGCTACCGATGAGTCACAATTCGGCCGCACTGTCCCCACAACAGCCCACGGGCTGGGACGCCGTCAGCGCCGGGGACACCCGCCCCTGATCCGGTTCCGCCCCTGGTGGGGCGGCCCCGGCATGCTGCGGACGTCCCGGTCCGCCCTGCCGCTCGACGGCCGGCGCCCCCATCTGTGGACGTCACACGTCCTCCATGGCATTTCATTTAAAAATGCCGTGATCTAGGGTGCAAGCAATTCGTCCGTACAACGGGACCGGGTGGGGGACAGATGAAGGTCACCGTGTTCGGGGCTGTCAGTCCCATCGGCCAGGAGCTCGTCGAGGACCTGCTGTTCCGCGGCTACGAGGTCGTCGCCCTCGTCACCGACGCCGCGCACGTGCCGCCCGCCTGGGGCGAGGACGTGGAGCTGGTCACCGGGCAGATCACCGACCCTGCGGCCGTCGACACCGCACTCGACGGTGCCGAGGCGGTGGTCAACACCCTGGACCCGCGCGTGCGGCCCCGTGCCCGCGGCCTGGACCTGGTCGAGGGCGCCGGTCACATCGTGGCCGGCATGCGCCGGCGCGGGATCCGCCGCTACATCGGCCACGGCACCCCGGTGGTGACCCTGTGCCCCAAGGAGAGGCCCACCACCCGGATCAAGGTCCACCGGTTCCTGGCCCGCCACCTCGATCCGCGCGCCTACCGGCAGATGGCAGGGATGCTGCAGGTGGTCGCAGAGTCCGGGCTGGACTGGACGATCGTGCGGTTCATGCACGTCACCGGCGGCAGCGCCCGGGGACTGAAGTACGTGGGGTTCTTCGGCCCCGGCGCCGTGGGCTCCTCGGCCACCGCCGCCGACATCGCGCGGTTCACCACCTCCCAGATCCTGGAGACCGCCTACATCCGGGACGCCCCGGCCGTCAGCAACTGACGCCCGGTTCCGCCGGGGACGGCAGTGTCACCGGCCCGGGACGCGGGCGCGCGGCCGGTCACACCAGCCGTGCCGCCGCGCTGACGACGGCGTTGCGCACGGGCAGCAGGTGCCGGGCCGTGCTGACGCCGTTCGCCAGGCGGGCCACGCGCACCGTACGGGTGACCCGCCGGCGGCGCGCGGCGTCGTACCGGCGCAGGGCGCCGGGCACGTCCGGGGTCGCGGTCAGCGCATCGACGAGGGCCGTGGCGTCGAGCAGCGCCTCGCACGCGCCCCGGCCGAGGTTCGGTGCCATGCCGTGGGCGGCGTCGCCGAGGAGCGCGGTCCGCCCGCTCACCCAGGAGGGCAACGGGGGCACGTCGAGCAGCGTGCGCCGGTCGATCGGGCTGTCCCCGAGGGCGTCCAGGACGCGCCGCACGGCCGGGTGCCAGTCCCCGTAGAGATGGCGCAGGACCTCCGGGTCGGTGCGGCCGCGCCCCGCGGAGGCGAGCACGTCGGCGCGGACGCTGGCGAACCAGTTGGTGTGCTCGTCGTCGTGCGGGGTGATGCCGAAGAGCCGCGCCGGCCCCCAGGTCTCGGTGGTCCCGTCCGCCCGGCCCGGGACGGTGCCGCGGAGGGCCACGGTGCCCAGCGGGCGCGGGGCGACGCCGAAGAGCACGGCGCGGACGGGGCTGTGCACGCCGTCGGCGGCGACCACGAGGTCGGCCGCGGGCAGCGCACGGTGGTCGGCGACCGGGGCGTTCCACGCGACGAGGCCCGGGGGAAGGCCCTCGGCCAGTGCCGCCAGGAGCGCTGGGCGCGGGACCAGCCGAGCGGCCCGGTCCAGGTCGACGTGGGCGATCTCGGTCCCGTCCGGCCGGAGGAGCCGCGCCCCGCGCTGCTCGACGGAGGTGGCCCGGACGCGCTCCCCCGCCCCCAGCCGGTCCAGGGCCCGCATCGCCTCGGGCCACATGCCCAGGGCCGTGCCGGTGCCGGGCAGGCCCGGCGAGCGCTCGAGCACGTGCACGTCCCAGCCCGCGCCGAGCAGGCCGCGGGCTGTGGCGAGGCCGGCGATGCCGGCCCCGACGACGACGGCTGATCCGCGCACGGGACCTCCTGGAGTCGGTGGTCCCCGGCCGGGACTCGCGTCCGGGCCGGAAGATCCTCTCGGGGAACCGGGGTGTCCGCGTCCGGCCGTGGACACCCCGTTCCAGTGTCTACGCTCGCGCGCCCGATGGGTGGCGACGGTGCCCGCTGGTCGCCTCCGGACCGAGGAGCCGGTGCCGGTAGGCCTTGACGAAGGCGGTGAAGGCGGCGACTGCCGCGACCGAGTTGAGGACCATGCGGGAGCGGGCGTGCCAGGTCACGAACTCGTCGGCGACCTGGCGGAGGTGCTCGGCGGAGTGCACGGCCGTGCCCTCGAGGAACATGATGTCGTTGCGCGGCCAGAAGTACAGCATCGAGACCACCCCCTCCGCCACGAACATGGTCAGGCTCAGCAGCACCCACCAGCGCACCGTGGGCATCCGCCGGCACAGGACCAGGGAGGCCGCCCCGAGCACCCAGGCGGCGAGGCCGAGCGGGGGGAAGAAGTCGGAGGGGCCGCTCACGGCGAGGAACTCCATGCCCAGCTCCAGGGAGGCCGGCGGGTCGTGGAAGACATTGGGGTACACCATGAACGTCTCCAGCACGATGGCGCCGAAGAGGGTCATGGTGATCCACAGGTAGGCGGTCAGGACCGGCAGGGCGAGACGGTGTGCGACGGGCCGGGTGGGCTCTCCGGGCGAGCGGCCGGGCGTGCGGGTCGCCGCGGGGGTGTCAGGCAGGTGCTTCATGCCGCCGACGCTACGGAGCAGCGCCCTGCTCCGGCATCAGGCGGGAGGCGTCGGTTCGGTCGCGCGCGGAGGAGGGTTCCGGTCGCCGTGCGGCGACCCTGCTCGTCGTCCGGGGCGGACGGGCGCTCAGGGACGCCGGGCCGCCCAGACGGTGCGGCCGGCCCGGAAGCTCAGGTCCCGGCGGTGGCGCAGCGTCTCGGGGGAGTCCGGGGCCAGGAGGCGGTCCAGGACCGCGAGATCGTCGGCGCCGACCCGTTCCTGGAGGGCGGGACGCATGTGGGCGAGCCAGGCCTGGGCGTAGTGAGCGGTGGCCGCGGGATCCTCGTGTCCCGAGGCGCTGACGGTGTGCGGGCCGTGGACCTCGAACCCGGCCGCCTCCAGCAGCGGCCGCCAATCCGGGTGGGCGTTCCACCCGGCGTCCGCCAGGACCCGGTGGCACCGGGACTCCAAGCCGGGGCGGCCGAATCCGAGGTTCTCGGGCAGGAAGCGTGGCAGGCCGTCCAGCTCGACGACCGCCAGCAGCCCGCCGGGCCGCAGTGCGCCGCGGACGTGGCCCAGGACGGCGCCGGGGTCGGCGACCTCGTGCAGGAACGAGGAAGCCCACACCAGGTCCACCGCTCCGAGGGCCGGCCACTCCTGGTCCAGGTCGGCGGGCACCGCGTGCACCCGGCCTTCCAGTCCCTGCTCGCGGGCCGCGGCCCGCACGCGCTCGAGCATGACGGGGGATCGGTCGACCGCCAGCACCTCCGCGGCGGGGAAGCGCCGGGCCAGGGCGAGGGCGCCGGTGCCCGTTCCGCTCCCCAGGTCGGCGATCCGGTCCGGACTGCCTCCGGCGTACCGGGTGGCCCAGCCGGCCACCTCGTCCCCGGAGGTGCCGGACATCGCGGCGTCCAGGTCCAGCAGGCGGGCCAGGCCCTCCTCGTGCCGGTGCCCGTGGGAGGAGTCGGTGGAGGTCAGGGAATGCGTGTGCTCGGTCATGCCCTCACCCTAGCGAGACAGTGCTTCAATGGCATGCACTCTTGCCGGTAACGCAAGAGTTGGCCCTGAACCAGAACGAGCAGCGCGCCCACCTGCACGGCACCGAGGAGGCGACCCCGGCGTAGAAACCCCGACGGGTACGACCCTGCCCCGGCACGGGGGCCGGGCCGCGGGCTCGGACGCTAGGATCCCGCCGTCCACGCCGGCAGACGGCCCCGCGACCAGCAGCGGCCCAGGGCCTCGGTCCGCAGGCCCGAGCGGTCGAGCAGCCCACATCGACCAGCCCCACCGCGTCCGTGCCGGGGCGCGTCCGGCGAGGGCGAGATCGTGCAGCGCGGCGAGGACCACCGTGGGATGCCGCGAGTGGGCGGGCGCCGCCTCGAGGACGCGCAGCGCCTCGTCGGACGCGCTCAGGGCGAGGGCCACGTGCGCGGCCAGCGGCGAGGGCGGGAGTCATCGCGGGGCTCCCCGCAGGCGCTGGACGCCCAGGGCCAGCAGGCCTGCCACGAGACCCCACAGGGCGTTGCCGAGCAGGATCGGCACGACGGCGACCGGCACGGCGACCGGGCCCTGCAGCGTGCCGGTCAGCACGGTCGAGAGGACGGCGCTCAGCGGGATGACGTAGACGCCGTACGCGAGACCGGCCAGCACCAGGGTCAGCACGGGGCGGGGCACGCAACCGAGCCCGACCACGCCGATCCACACGGCGGTGACCAGGCCCGTCAGCAGCAGCGGCCCGGCGGGCGCCCCGAGGACGTCCGCCGCCCCGGTGACCCGGGCGAGGGGACGGACCAGGGCGACGGCGCCCAGGCCCAGCACCAGCAGCCAGTTCACGGCGGGTCGGGTGCTCGCAGGAGTTCCGGGTCGGTTCGTCATGGCCTCGACGCTACGGAGCACCGTTCCGGCGGTCATCGGTCGGAGCGCGTCTCCTGCGTCGCCGAGGGGCGATGGCCCCGGTCGCCTGCGGGTGACCCCGCCTGTCGCGCCGGGGCCCACGACGGCCGCGGGCGGCGTGGCTACCCTGGGAGCATGCCCAGCACCGTGGCGGCCCGTCCCGTGCGCCGGGCGGCCGAGGAGGCCGACCTCCGGCTGGTCGACGGTGCGCTCGCGGCCGCGATGGCCGTGCTCGTCGCCGTCATCGCCGCCGCGGACCTCGAGGGCACCGGCCGCGCCGGTGCCCTCGCCTACCTCTTCGCGGCCGGCTTCGGGGCACTGCTGCTGGCCCGGCGGCACGCGCCCCGGCTGGTGCTGGTGCTGACGGTGCTCGGCATCTTCGTCTACTACGTGTTCCAGCTGCCGCCGATCGGCATCGCCCTGCCGGCCGTGGCCGCCCTGTTCTCGGCCGCCGAGGCGGACCGCACCCGCTCGGCGGCCGCCGCCGGGGCGGTGCTGGTGTCCGTGGCCGCCTACTTCCGCGTGGACGAGGGACTGCCGGCCGCCTATCTGGTCAGCTACGACCTGCTCACCGACGTCGCCCTGGTCGCCGCGGCCATTGCGCTCGGGGTGAGCGTCCGCGCCCGCCGGGAGCTCCGCGCGCACCAGGAGCGGCTGCGTGCGCTCGCCGCGGCCGAGGAGCGCCACGAGGCCGGCCGCCGGATGCAGGCCGAGAAGGCGGGGATCGCCCGGGATCTGCACGACACCATCGGGCACACGATGTCCGTGATCGCCGTGCACAGCAACGTGGCCGCCGAGGCGGTCGGGCGGGACGACGAGGCCGTGGCCCGGGCGCTCGAGCAGATCCGTGCGGCGGCCTCCACCACGCTGCGAGAGCTGCGGACCACCGTGAAGCTGCTGCGCACTCCCGGCGCGGACCCGGCGGAGCGCGGCAGCATCGGCCTCGCCGGGCTCCCGCAGCTGGTCGCCACGGCCGAGGACGCCGGCGTGGAGGTGACGGCGCGGATCGACGTCGACCCGGACGAGCTCGACGCCACCATCGACGCCGCCGCCTACCGCATTCTCCAGGAGTCCCTCACCAACGTCCTGCGCCACTCCGGGGCCCGGCACGCCCTGGTGGAAGCCCGGCTGCGGGACGGCACCCTGGAGCTGCGGATCGCCGACGACGGGCGCGGCGCGTCCCCGGACACCGGCGCAGCGGGCGGCGGGCGCGGCCTGGCCGGGATGGCCGAGCGCGCCGGCCTGCTCGGCGGCTCCTTCGCCGCGGGTCCACGGGACAGCCGCGCCCGGGGCGGCAGTGGCTTCCAGGTCCGCGCGACGCTGCCGAGGAGGCTGGAGCCGTGATCAGCATCGTCGTCGTCGACGACCAGGAACTGGTGCGCACCGGGCTGCGGGCCCTGGCCGAACGGGACGGGGACATCGCCGTGGTCGGGGAGGCCGCCACCGGCCGGACCGGACTGGCCCGGGTGCGCGAGCTGCACCCGGACGTGGTGCTCATGGACATCCGCATGCCCGAACTGGACGGTCTCGAGGCCACCCGCCGGATCGTGGCCGACCCGGCGCTGGGCGACGTCCGGGTGCTGGTGCTGACCACCTTCGACGAGGACGAGCACGTCTTCGAGGCCATCCGCGCCGGGGCGGCCGGATACCTGCTCAAGGACGTGTCCCCCGCCGACCTGCGCCGGGCGATCCGGGTGGTCGCCGCCGGGGAGGCCCTGCTCGCGCCCTCGGTGACCCGCACCGTGCTCGGCTCCATCGCGGCCAGGCCCGAGACCGTGCTCGACGACGCCCCGCTGCGGGTGCTGAGCGACCGCGAGCGGGAGGTGCTCGAGCAGGTGGGGCGGGGGCTGTCCAACGACGAGATCGCCCAGGCCCTGTTCCTCTCGCCCGCCACCGCGCGCACCTACGTGTCCCGGCTGCTGGCCAAGCTCGGCGCCCGCGACCGCTCGCAGCTGGTGGTGCTCGCCTACGAGACCGGGCTGATCTCCCCGGGCTGCTGAGACCGGATCACGGAGACAGGGAGAACGTTCATGGACGAGCTGGAGCGGATCGCCGCGGCCTTCCCGGACCTGCGGTGGTCGAGGGCGCGGCGGATCACGGAGGGCTGGGACCACGTCGTCGTCGTCCTGGACGACGCCCTGGTCTTCCGCTTCCCGCAGGAGCCGCCCTACACGGAGGCGCTCGGCCGGGAGATCGCGGTCCTGGACCACCTCGCGCCGCGGCTGCCCGTGCGGATCCCCCGCTACGACCGTGTGGCGCCGGACGGCTCCTTCGCCGGTTATCCCCTCCTGCCCGGGCGGACGCTGCAGCCGGAGGTCCTCGCCTCCCTCGACGCCGCCGCGCGCGGCGCGCTCGTGGCGCAGCTGGCCGGTTTCCTCTCCGCCCTGCACACCGCGCCGGTGCCCGGCACCCCGCTGGCCCGGGTGCCCGCCTCCTCCCTGGCCGAGGACCAGGCCGACGTCCGGAGCGCGGCCACCGCGCACCTGCCGGCCGTGCTGACCGCGGCGGAGCTCGAGGAGGTGGAGCGGATCCTCGCGGACGTCGACGCGCTGCTCGCCGCCGAACTGCCCGCGGTGGTGGTCCACAACGACGTCTACAGCCGGCACCTGCTCTGGGACGACGCCGCGGCCCGCCTCGGGGTGATCGACTTCAGCGACATGTGCCTCGGCGACCCGGCCGTGGACTTCGCGGAGCTGTACGAGTACGGCGAGGCCTTCGTCCGCGCGGTGCACGAGCGCTGGACCGGCCCCGGGGACCCCGGGCTCCTCGACCGCGCCTGGACCTACCAGAGCTGGATCGCGGTGTACATGCTCACCGACCACTTCGACGTCGGCAAGACCTCGTGGGAGGTCGCCCGGGAGACCTTCGACCGCGTCCGGGGCGGCCGGTGACCCGGGCGGCGGGCTCCCCGGTCAGGACCCCGTGCCCGCGGCCGTTCCCGGAGGACCTCCCGGTCCGCCGGCCGCGCTTTCCGTGCCGGGTCCCAGGTGGCGCCGGCCCCAGGCCTTGCCGGTCTGCACGACGACGACCAGGAGCAGCACGAGCAGCCCCGTGCCGGCCGCGGGCACGACGTCGACGGGCAGCGTGTAGGCCATCAGCACGCGGGCCGCGGCGTCGAGCAGGAACGCCGCTCCGAAGGCGGCCGTCATCCGGCGCAGCACCCGGCGGAAGGCCGGGCGGGTCTCCCAGTCCCGGCGCCACCCCTCGGCGGCGGCCGCGGGCATCAGGCGCCTCGTCGCCTCGTAGAGCACCGGCTTCTCCCCCAGCAGGGAGGCGAGGATCCACGCGCCCACCAGGGCCGTCAGCCAGCTCTCCCGGACGAGCAGCAACCGCGGATCAGGGCTCAGGAGCCCGACGACGGTGCCCGCTCCCAGCACGGTGAGCGTGAACAGGCCCAGCCGCTCCAGCCGCCGGGCGCGCACGGCCGTGACCACCACCCGCGCCAGGGGACCGACCGCCCCGAGCATCAGCGCCGTCCACGCATCGGCCCCGGCGAGGCGGGAGCCGTAGTAGAGGACGAACGGCAGGACCAGGTCCACGCCCAGCCATCCGGCCGCGCTGCCGCGCCCGTGCGTGGTCCCGTCGGCGCCGGCGTCCGGTCCGCCGCGGGGACGGGCAGCTCGTGCCGTGCTCATGGGGTCCTCCTGCTCATGGCGTCCTCCTCGACCACGGTGCGCTCAGGGCGCTCCGCGGGTGGCGAGCTCGGCCGTGGTCACGAGCTCGTGGGTGTAGGCGGCGAGGTCGAACCCCGGATCGGTGACCAGTCGGCCGGAGGCCGTGTCGATCGCCCCGCGCAGCAGCACGGCCATGCTGCGGGGGTCGAAGTCGCGGAACTCCCCGGCCTGTTGGCCGTCCCGCAGCATCTGCTCCAGATGCCCCAGCACGGGGTCCTCCCCCGTCGGGGCAAAGCGTGGCGCGCCGTCGGGTCCGCGCAGGTTCAGCACGATCTCGGTCACCGCGCGGATGCCCGCGGGGTGGGCGGCGAGGAAGCCGAGGTTGGCCTCGAGATAGCTCCGCAGGGCCGCGGCCCCGGTGCGGCCGGCCGTCGCCGCGGCGACGGCGGCTCCGGCCCGGGCGTAGACGTCGGCCACGACCTGCTCCAGCAGGCTCTTCTTGCCGGGGAAGTAGTAGGACACCACGCCCTTGCTGACCCCCGCCCGGCGGGCGATCTCCGCGAGAGAGGCCCGGCCGAAGCCCAGCTCCGCGATCGCCTCGACCGCGCATGCCAGGATCTGCTCCCGGCGGGCCCGCTCCGTGAACGTTCCCGGTCCGGCCTCCGCCGCGCCCGCCCCCCGTTCTGACCGCATGGTCAAATTCTCGTACGCACGGTCAGAGGACGCCAGGGCCCGTCGGTCTCGATCCGGCAACGCCCGGGAAGCGCGGGACCGAGGACCGGCTCAGGCCGCGAGCGCGGGCCGGAGCACGGCGTGGGCCCAGGCGCCCAGCGGCGTGGGCGTCGTGGTGGCCGGCCCCCGCGGGTCCTCCGGCGTGAAGCCCCGCTGTCCCCGGGACATCCCCAGCACCCCCTCGACCTGCGCGTCGGTGAAGCCGGCCGCGCGCAGGGCCGCGGCGACCTCGTCCTCGGCCACCTGCACGGCGGTGACCGGGCGTCCGAGCGCCTCCCCGACGATCCGAGCGACCTCGGCGAAGGAGAGGTCCTCGGGGCCGTGCACCCCCTGCGTGTGCCGGCCGGTCCAGTCGCCGGACAGCAGCCGGACGGCGGCGACGTCCCCGATGTCCCGCGGGTCCACCCAGGGCATCCGGTGGTCGACCGGCAGGGTGGTGCTCAGCACCCCTGAGCGCACCGACTCGAGGTCCAGCAGCAGATTGGTGAAGAAGTACCCGCAGCGCAGGTGGGTGACGTGCGCGCCCGTGGCATCGAGCAGCTCCTCCGTGCGGGCGAGACCGTCGATCTCCCCGAAGCCGCCGCGGGCCTCGGCCCCGACGCTGCTCTGGAAGACCACCCGCGGCACGGCGTCCTCGCTCACCGCGGCGGCGGCGACCTCGCCCATCCGGGCGTAGCCGGCCACGGGGTCGCCCTCGCCGGTGGGCGGGTCCACCCAGTACAGGGCGTCGGCGCCGGCCGTCGCCCGGCGCACGGTGGCGAGGTCCCCCTGGTCACCCTCGACCACCTCGCAGCGGGACCGCAGGGCCGGGTCCAGCCGGGACGCTCTGCGCACCAGGACCGTGGGCCGCAGCCCGGCTTGCACCAGCAGCCGCACGACCCGGGAGCCGACGTGCCCTGTGGGTGTGGTGACCACGATCTTCACGACGGGACCTCCTCCGTCTCGAGCAGTCCGTGCACCCACCACGCTACGGCTGCCGCCGCGCCGCGTCACGCCGGCGCCGTCCCCGGGGTGGTCCGTGCACCCGGTTCTTCCTAGGCTGAGAGTCCCAGTCGGCCCCATCTCGCACCGAGGAACGACCATGACGTCCACCCCGTTCACGATCCGACCGGCGACGAGCGAGCGGTTCGACGACGTCGCCGCCGTCCTGGGTCCGCGGAACCCCGACTCGGCGGTCTGCTGGTGCCTCACCTACCGGCTCCCGTCGAAGGAGAACCGCGCCCTGGCCGCCCGGGAGCGCCCCCGGGTGGTGCGGGAGCTCTGCGCCCGGCCGATCCCGCCGGGCGTCCTCGCCTACGACGACGACACGGTGGTCGGCTGGTGCGGTGTCGCCCCGCGGGCCGAGCTGCACGCCTTCACGCACGGCAGGACCATCCCGCACGTCGACGATCTCCCGGTCTGGGCCGTGTGGTGCTTCCGGGTGCGCGGCGGCCACCGGGGCCGGGGTGTGGCCCAGGCCCTGCTCGAGGGCGCCGTGGAGCACGCCCGCGGCCACGGCGCGCCGGCCGTCGAGGGGTACCCGGTGAACAACGGGGACCGGAAGGTCGACACCACCATGGCCTATGTCGGCACGCGCGCCATGTTCGAGCGCGCCGGCTTCAGCAAGGCCGCCGACACCGCCTCGACGCTCAACACGTTCCCGCGCGTCCTCATGCGGCTGCCGTTGCGCTGAGCGGGATCTCCCGCTCGCCGCCGGCCGGGCGGTGGCCGGGTCCCCCGACGTCACACTGCGCCGGAGCGGGACCGCCGGGTGTGAGAGTGCCCACTCGGCCTGGGCATTGCCCGGTCCGTCCGGATAATGGGGAAGGCTGGCCCGAGCAGCGTCGCGGGGAACAGCACCCCCTTCCCCGCAAACGAAGCAGGACAGCATGACTCTGGAAAGACCACGCACCGAGGCGCCCGCGCCCGACGACCAGACCCAGGCCCCGGTCCCGGCCGAGGCCGAGGAGCAGCCCGAGAAGAAGAGCCCGGCCCTGAACATCCCGGGCCTGCTCGCCGGCGCCGCCACCGCCGCGACCATGTCCGTGATCGGCGGCCACCTCAGCGTGGTCGGCACCGTGCTCGGCGCGGCACTGACCAGCATCGTCTCCGGCATCGCCGTGGTCGTCTACTCCACCTCCCTCGAGAGGAGCCGGCACGGGCTGAAGAAGGTGAAGACCACCGTGGCCCAGCGCGTGCTCGCCCGCCCGGGCCTGGACGCCTCCGGCTCGGACGGCAGCACCGCGGTGACCGGCGGCAGCCGCTGGAGCGCCCTGCGCCCCCGCCTCAAGCCGCTGCTGGTCAGCACCGGCGTGATCCTCGGCCTGGCGGTCGCGGCCGTCTTCGGCGTCCAGGCGCTCACCGGCACGGAGCTGTCCGGCGGCACGGGCACGATCCAGCGCTCCGTGACCGGCAGCGAGTCGATCGCCGTGCGCAGCGCCGCCACCCCGGCCCCGGCCGAGGACCCGGCTGCGGGCACCGGCGAGGTCGCCCCCGCGGAGGGCACCGCCCCGACCGCGGAGACCCCCGCGGCCCCCGGTGAGGTCGCGCCCGGTGAGGTGGCCCCCACGGCAGGAGCGGTGACCGGGGACGGCAGCACGTCCGGCGAGGAGCTCCCGGCCACGGGCGGCCAGCAGCTGGACAGCGGCCAGACCGGCACCGGTGAGGCGGGCGCCGGCGCGGCCGCGGAGCCGGGCGTGACCGGCGCCGACGCCGGGGCGGTTCCGGCGGCACCGTGACCGGGACCTCGCGAGCCGGGGCGGGGACGTGGACACCACGTCCCCGCCCCGGCCCGTTCCGGGACGTTCGGCCGGGTGCCGGCGGCGCCATCTTTCGTCATGTTCGGTTCCCGCTCCTGACCAGGTGCGATGTTTCCGCGGCGGCGTGGAGGTCTGGACTTAAGTACCCAGACATATGCCCCGCCCGGCACCTAACTTGGGCTCACCCGGTTGCAGCAGCAGGCCGGTGGAGCAACGACGGAGGGAAAGACAGTGGCAGGGGTACGAGAGGTCCGCGGAAATCAGGTGGCACAGTGGCTGACGGTCGCGGCCGTCATGCTGTTCGTCGCCAACGGCGCCGTCCTGGCCCTGGGCTCCCAGGCCTACGGGTGGGCCACGCTGCTCTTCGCGGCCGCCGCGTACTTCGCGGTCTCCACCGGGATCGTGGGACGCACCCTGCGGCAGCACTGATTCCCCGGGGCGGCAGCCCCCGGTGCGTCACTCGGGCGGAACGGGCTCCCCGTCGTCGTCCCGGCGGCGGTTCTGCACCACGGCTTGGCCGATGAGCCCGAGGATCAGTCCGGCGGGCACGCCGACGGCCACGCCCAGACCGACGTTGCCGATCAGCACGCCGAGGAGGACGCCGAACGCCGGGCCGAGGGCGATGCCCAGGACGAACAGCTCGTTGCCGGGTGCTTCACGATCGCTCATGCGCTCACCGTAGGCACGGCGGCCGTCCACGGGCGGCACCCGGCGCCCGTGTCGCGCTCCGGGCGGTCGCCGCAGGCCCGGAGCGGCCCTGTCCGGCTGGTATCGTCCCTGTGGTCCACCCCACTGTGCACATCCAGCGAGGACCACCATGTCGCGCTCCCCTGCCCCGCGGACGATCTCCGCCGATGCAGAAACCGCCCTCTCCCCGACGACCACGACCCCTGCCCAGGACCGCCCGGCCGCGCCCGCTGCGCCCCGGAGTCGGCCCTCCGCGGTCGACACCGGCTGGATGCTCGGCCTGTTCGGCACCGCCATCGGCGCGGGCATCCTCTTCCTGCCGATCAACGCGGGCGCCGGCGGCCTGTGGCCGCTGCTCGTCGTCACGGTCCTCATCGGCCCGATGACCTACCTCTCCCACCGGGCGCTCGCCCGCTTCGTGTGCGCCTCCCCGAAGCAGGGCGAGGACATCACGGTCGTGGCCCGCGACTACTTCGGGGAGGGCGCCGGGCGGGTCATCACCGTCCTGTACTTCCTCGCGATCTACCCCATCGTGCTGATCTACGGGGTGGGCATCACCAACACGGTCGACAGCCTGCTGGTCAACCAGCTGGGCCTGCCCCCGGTGCCCCGCGTGCTGCTCTCCGGGGTGCTCATCGCCCTGATGATGCTGGTCATGGTCGCCGGCCAGCGCCTCATGCTCGCCGTGACCCGGTGGCTCGTCTACCCGCTGATCCTCGCCCTGCTGGGCGTGACGGTCTACCTCGTGCCGACCTGGCAGCTGGGCGACCTCGCCGTGGTGCCGTCCGCCGGCGAGCTCACGCTGTCGGTCTGGCTGATCATCCCGGTGATGGTGTTCGCGTTCAACCACTCCCCGGCCATCTCGCAGTTCTCCCTGGCCATGCAGCGCGAGCACGGGGTGCGCGCGCCGGAGGCCGCGTCCCGGGTGCTGCGCCGCACCACGGTGCTGCTGGTGCTGTTCACCATGGCGTTCGTCTGGTCCTGCGTGCTGTCCCTGGGCACCACCGGGCTGCAGGAGGCCCGCGACGCCAACCTGCCGGTGCTCTCCCACCTGGCCAACGTGCAGGACAGCCCCTGGATCGGCTACCTCGGCCCGGCCGTGGCGATCGTGGCCATCGTCTCCTCGTTCTTCGGCCACTACCTGGGCGCCGCCGAGGGCGCGGCGGGCATCGTGCGCAGCATGCTGCCCGCGCAGGCCCGTCAGCCGCAGGAGCGGACGCTGCGCCGCGGGATCGCGGTGTTCATCTTCCTCACCACGTGGGCGGCCGCGGTGCTCAACCCGAGCATCCTGTCCCTGATCGAGTCCCTGGCCGGGCCCGTCATCGCCGTGATCCTGTACCTCATGCCGATGTACGCCGTGCGCCGGATCCCCGCCCTGGCGCCCTACCGGGGGCAGCTGTCCAACGTGTTCGTGACCGTCGCCGGGCTCGTGGCGATCAGCGGCATCCTCTTCGCCCTGGTCCGCTGAGTCCGCTGCGCCCCCGGCGCCGGGGAGACCGCACCACGGCGGTTTCCCCGGCGCCGGGCGGGCCGTCCCCGATAGACTGAGGGCCGCACACCGACCCGGTTCGAGACCGGTGCTACTGCCGGAGGAACATGGCCCGCAACCCCACTGCCGCCGACGTCGCGCGCGAGGCCGGGGTCTCCCGGAGCGCGGTGTCGATGGTGCTCAACAACAACGCCGACGGCAACGTGTCGCCGACGGCCCAGCAGCGGATTCGGGATGCCGTGCAGCGGCTGGGCTACGTGCCGAACGCGGTGGCGGTCGCCCTGCAGAGCCAGCGCACCAGCACCATCGGCGTCATCACCGACGAGATCGTGACCAGCCCCTTCGCCGGCCGGATCATCAGCGGCGCCGGCTCGGTCGCCCGCCCGGCGGGCTACGTGCTCACCGTGGCCGACACGGAGGGCGTGCCCGGACGCGACCTCGAGCTCGCCGAGGCCCTGATCCACCGGCACGTCGACGGGCTGGTCTACGCCACGGGCGGTCTCGTGGAGCTGGACCCGCCCGAGCCGCTGCTGCACCGCCCCGCGGTGCTCGCCAACTGCTACGACCCGCAGGAGCGCCTTCCCGCGGTGATCCCGGACGAGGTCACCGGGATGCGCCGCGCCACGGAGCACGTGCTCGGCCTCGGGCACCGCCGGATCGCGCTGCTGACCGGCACGTCCGACTCGCCGGCCACGCCGCTGCGCCGTCAAGGTTTCGAGGCGGCCTGCGAGGAGTTCGGCCGGGACGGCCTGCGGCTCACGGTCGAGCCGACCGGCTGGGAGATCCAGGACGGCTACCGGGCGGCCCAGCACCTGCTCGCCCGCCCCGGGCCGCCGACGGCGATCCTGGCCTCCAACGACCGCACCGCCACCGGCGTGCTGCTCTGCGCGGCGGCGTCGGGCCTGCGGGTCCCGGAGGACCTCTCCCTCGTGGGGGTCGACGACCAGCAGAGCGTGGCCGATCAGCTCGTCCCCGCGCTGACGACCGTCGCCCTGCCGCACCAGCGGATCGGGGCCCGCGCCGTGGAGCTGCTCCTGGAGCAGCTCCAAGGCCTCGAGGTCCCGCCCGCCGTGGAGCGCATCGACTGCCCGCTGATCGTCAGGGCGTCGACGGGCCCAGCGCCCACCCGGTGACCGCGCCCGGCTCGACCACCGCGCACCAGGTCTCGCCGTCCTGCGGATAGGCCCGGAGGGTGTGGGACGGACCGTCCTGGGCGTAGAGCTCCACCACGGAGCCGTCGACCACGACCGTCCCCGCGCGCCCCGACCAGACCTCGCGCTCGCCGGCGGGACCGCGCAGCAGCAGGCGCACGGCGGCGTCCGGGCCCGTGGCGCGGAGCTCGGCGGCGTCCGGCAGCTCGATCGTCCCGTCCGCGGACGTCAGCTCGAGGGGCCGGCCCCGGTGCCCCGTGCACTCGGCGGCGGGGGCGGCAACGAGGACGTCGCCGTCCAGGCGGAGCTCGCGCGGCCAGGTGAGCAGGCCGGCCCACCCCTCCTCGTCGCTGATCTCCTCCGGGCGCGTCTCCCACGACCAGCCCCACAGGAGGGTGCGGTCCTCCAGCGCCAGCACCTGGGGCGCGTAGAAGGCCGGCCCCGTGTCCACGGCGCCACAGGCCTCGGGGGTGAAGCGGGGTGCAGCCCCCCGGACCCGGCCCCCGTCGTCGTCGTTGTCGGGGTCCTCATCCATGTGCCCGACGACGTAGCGCACGTCCTGGAGCCGGCCCGTCCCGTCCTCCTGGCGCATCCACCGGGAGACGATCAGCACCCAGCGGGACACCTCGCCCTCGACCACCTCGAAGAGCTGGGGGCACTCCCAGATCGAAGCGTCGAGGTCCGCGCTGAGCACGGGGTGGTCCGAGGTCAGCCACACGCCCAGGTAGGACCAGTGCTCCAGGTCGGCGGCGTCGTAGAGCAGGATCGCCGCCCGGCCGTCGGCGAGCCCCGCGCCCTGCAGCGCGTACCGCCGCCCCGCCCAGCGGAAGAGGAACGGGTCGCGGACCGCGACGACGCCGGGGTCCGCGGGCATCTCCGCCGCCGTGACGCCCTCCTGCCGCCAGGACCGCAGGTCCTCCGAGCCGGTGGCCAGGGTCACCCGGGACCGGTCGTCGCCGGCCTCGACACCGCTGTAGACCGCGGTCGGGCGCCCGTCGTCGACGGTGACCACCCCGGACCAGCAGCCGAACGCGTCGGGGCCGTGCTGCTGCGGGCGCAGGGCCACCGGCTCCTCCTGCCAGGTCACCAGGTCCGGTGAGGAGAGGTGTCCCCACTGGATCGCGTCGTGCCGGGCGGAGCCGGGGTTGTACTGGAAGAACACGTGCCAGGTGCCGTCGACCCGGCACAGCCCGTTGGGGTCGTTGAGCCAGCCCCGGGCGGGCCGGGGGTGCGTCCGGGGGAAGGCCCGGCTCGCGGGCAGGACGGAGGAGGCGGTGCTGGGAGAGAGGGTCATTTGCTGCTTCCTGCGGTGAGGCCTTCGCGCAGGTAGCGCTGCCCGAAGACGAAGACGATGAGTGCGGGGATCATGGAGATCACGACGCCGGCCAGGACCACGGAGATGGAGCCCGTGCCCAGGTTCCCCTGCAGGGACACGAGGCCCAGGGGGAGGGTGAAGTTCTGCTCCGAGATGGTCAGGATGAGGGGCCGGAAGAACTCGTTCCAGTGGTAGTTGAACGCCAGGATGCCCACGATGGCCATGCCGGGCAGGGACAGCGGCGCGTAGATGGAGAAGAAGGTCCGCCAGGGGCTCGCGCCGTCCAGGGCGGCGGCCTCGGCGAAGTCGTTCGGCAGCCCCATGAAGTACTGGCGCATCAGGAACGTGCCGAATGCGGTGGGGACGGCCGGGATGATCAGCGCCAGGAGGGTGTCGGCCAGGCCCATGCCGCGGACCAGCATGAACACGGGCACGATCGTCACCTGGACCGGGACCATCATGGTGGCCAGGACCACGCCGAACATCAGCCCGGAGCCCCGGAAGCGCATGCGGGCGAAGACGTACCCGGCCATGGCCGCCGTCAGCATCTGCCCGGCGGCGATGAGCGCGGTGACCAGTGCGCTGTTGAGGACGAGCCGCACCAGGTCGATCTGCTGGGCGACCTCGGCGTAGGCCGTGGTGTCCGGGTCGGTCGGGAGGAACTTCGGCGGGAGGTCGAAGGCCTCGCTGGGGCTGCGCAGCGACGTCGACAGGGTCCACATGACGGGGCCCAGGACCGCGACGGTGGCGACCAGCAGGAAGAGGAGACCGGCGACACGTCCCGGTGTGGGCAGCGCCCGGCGCCGGCGTCGGCGGGGCGCCGGACCGGCCGTCCGGGGCGGGGTGTGAGCGGGTGCAGACATGAGATGTTCCTTCGTCGGTCGGGAGAGCTCACTGGTAGTGGACGTAGCGCCGCGAGAGGCGGAACTGCGCGAGGGTGACGAGCATGATGAGCACCATGAGCACCAGCCCGACGGCGGACGCCTTGCCGAACTCCAGCTGCTGGAACGCCGTCTGGTAGACGACCATCACGGCGGAACGGGTCGAGTCCCCGGGTCCGCCGCGGGTCAGCACGTAGGGCTGGTCGAAGACCTGCAGCGCCGTGATGATCGCCGTCACGGACGCCACCAGAAGGGTCGGGCTGACCAGGGGCAGGGTCACGCTGCGGAACTTGGACCAGCCCTTGGCGCCGTCGAGGTCGGCCGCCTCGTAGAGCTCCTTCGGGATGGACGCGATCCCGCCGAGCAGGATCAGGAACGTGAAGCCGAAGTTCTGCCACACGTAGACGAGCACCACCACGAGCGAGGCCCCGGTGGTGGTGGTCAGCCAGGGCACCGCGGGCAGGCCGACGGTGCCGAGGAGCCAGTTCACGACGCCGAACTGCTCGTTGAACATGTAGCGCATGAAGATCGAGACGCTGGCCGCCGAGAGGATCAGCGGGAAGAAGAACGTGGAGCGGAAGAACAGCCGCAGCCAGGCCGGCATCCTCCCCTGCACCAGCACGGCGAGGGTCATCGCGAGGGACAGCTGCAGGGCCACCGCGACCACCACGAACACGATCGTGTTGAGGAACGAGACCCGCACGGTCCGGTCCGTGACGAGCTCGGTGAAGTTGCGCAGCCCCACGAACTCGGGTGCGGAGATGATGTCCCACTGGAAGAAGGCGAGCACGACGGAGGCCAGGATGGGCAGCACCGTGAAGACGCCCATCCCGATGACGGTCGGGGCCAGGAAGGCGACGGTCATCCACTTCTCGGCCCGGGACCGGGTCCGCCGCGGTGGCGGCGCGGGCGCGGAGGCCGTCTTCCGTGCGACGTCCGGTGCCGGCGCCGGTGCGATGGTGGTCATGCGTCCTCCCCGAGGATGAGAGCGAGTTCGGTGTCGAGCCGGTCGAGGGCCGTCGTCATCTGGCCGGCCCCGCCACCCATGGCGACCGCCACGTGCTTCATGAGCGCGGACTCGACGGCGGCCTGCTGCGGTGGGGCGGGTATGGGCCCGGTGCTGGGAAAGCGGTCCAGCGTGTCGTAGAAGACCTGCCAGTGCTCGGGGCCGGCCCCGCGGTAGAAGTCCGCGGTGACCATGGAGCGCCGGCTCGGGGTGGTGTTCGGGTGGGGCATGGCCAGCTGCATCGACTCCTTGCGGGCCGTGAACTTGATCCACTCCCACGCCTGGTCCTTGCGCTCCGAGGTCTTCATCAGCGCGTAGCCGGCGCCGCCGAACTGGTGCCGCTGCGTGCGCCAGCGCGGGAAGAACTGCACGTCGAAGGCCTCCGGGCCCATCCCGGCCTCGTTCAGCCCCTGCGCCCAGTACCCGCCGGCCGGGGTGGCGCCCACGCGGTTGGAGGCGAACAGGCCGATCAGGGCGTTGCCGCCGCCTTCCTCGGGGCGCACGCCGAGGTCCTCCTGCACGAGCTCCCGCAGGTGGTCGAACGTCTCCGTGACCCGCTCGTCCCGGACGTTCGAGCCCGTCCACAGGTAGCCGCCGCTGCGGTCGGCACCCGCCGGGTGGTCCCCGTAGAAGCTGTTCCACAGCCAGCCGCCGCCCGGGGCCTTCTCCTCGGTGAGGAAGCTGGTGCCGTTGGCGTAGAGCCACGGGACCACGCCGCCGAACAGGCGGTTCGTCCAGTAGTAGGGGCGGAAGGAGCCCTCGTTGGAGCGCTGCATGGCGCGCATGAGCCCCGTGAAGTCGTCCTTGGTCCAGTCGTCGGCGGGCCGCTCCGCCCCGGCCCGGCGCAGCGCCGCCGTGTTGAGGTACATGTTGGCCGCGTTGAACTCCAGCGGCAGCTGGTACAGGTTCCCCTTGTACATGAAGGCCTCCACGAGGCTGGGGTGCACGTCGCGGAAGTACTCGCCCATCGTGGCGGCGTCCCGCTGGACGAAGCTGTCGAGGGGCACCGCGAGCCGGTCGGCGAACAGCTGGGTGCCCTCCGTGGCCACGTACACCAGGTCCGGCGCCTGGCCGGCCGCGACCATGGTGAGGATCTTGGAGAAGAAGTCTCCCCAGTCGGCGCTCTGGACGGCCTGGATCCGCACCGGGATGTCCGGGTGCTCGGCCCGGAACTCGTCCACCAGCTGCTGGCGCTTCGCGGCGTCCTGGGACGTGCCCTGGATCGCGATCGTCAGGACGTCCTCACCACGGCCGGGGATGTCGGAGCCGGTCAGCCGCGGCCACGCCCCCACCGTGGCTCCGGCCAGGGCGACGCCGCCGACCCCCAGTAGCGCGCGACGGGTCATGCTGCTCGCTGCAGTCATCCGCGTGTCCTCACTTTGCTGAACTAACACGTGTCAGGTTCCTGACACGTGTTAGGAGAGTAGGGACATCCCGGTGCGGGTGTCAAGGATCACACTCGGGAGCGGGTGTGGTGTGTCGTCCGGCTGCGGCGTCGGGAGGCCGGTGCTCAGCGCGTCAGCTCACCGGCCCCGGGGCCGGTGAGCTCCCCGGGGTCCACCGGGCGACCGGAGACCGCGAGCAGCAGCGCCAGGGCGCTGCCGCGCACCTCCGGGCCGGTCCCGATGCCGATCTCGCCGCCCAGGACGGCGCCGGGGTCGGCGTCGGCGGGCACGAGGCGCAACCCCGCCGCCCGGTCCCTGCCGCCGCCGAGCCTGCCGCCGGTCCGCAGCTGGTGCCGGAGGGCCTCAAGGACCGGCCCGGCCGGATATCGGCGGGTCAGGGCGAGCGGGCGCCGGATGTCCTCCCCGTGCACGAACGCCTCGACCAGCCGGGTGGCCGGCGGCGCCGGCGCGCTCGTCGTGCGGCCGCTCACCGCACGGAACGCGGCCAGCGTGTCCCGCGGGTCGGCGCGGCGCTCCCGCGCGATGCCCCGGGCGTTGCAGCGGTCGAAGTCGAAGCCCGCGGCCGCGAGCCGGCGGAGGAAGCCCAGGCGCGTGGTGCTCGCGTCGTCGACGAGGTGGGCCAGGACGTCGTGCACGTCCCAGCCGGGGCACAGCGAGGGGGTGGCCCACCGCGAGGCCGGGACGTTCGCCAGGTCCCGGGCCAGCGCCCGGCGCTCGGCGTGGACCACGGGCCAGATCTCGGTCATGCCGCCTCCGCTCAGCTCAGGGCCGTGCCTCGCACGCTACCGGGGCGGGCCCGCCCTGGGAACGGCCGGGCCGCGCCGGCTCCGCGCCCGGTTACGCCAGGACCGCGCCTCGGCGCCGCCGGGACCGCGCCCGCACCGGCCGGCGGGGACCGGCGTCGTCGTCGGCTACCGCACGTGCTCCCGGAGGAAGGCGACCGCGCGCTCCCAGGCCGCGGTCGCCGCCTCGGGGCGGTGGTTCGGCCGGTTCCGGTCGTTGTGGAAGGCGTGCGGGGCGTCGTAGTAGTGGAACTCCACCACCGGCGCGGAGGACTCGCGGCGCAGCTGCTCCTCGAGCGCCTCCGCCTGCTCCACCGGGTAGGCCGTGTCCTCCCGGCCGTAGTGGCCCTGCACCGCCGCGCGCACCCCGTGGCAGGCGTCCGGCACGCCCTGGCCGACCCCGTAGAACGGCACCGCGGCGCCGATCCGCCCGCCCTGGTCGGCGGCCAGGGCGAGGACGAAGCCGCCGCCCATGCAGAAGCCGATGGCCCCCGCCGTGGAGCTGGTGACCGCCTCGTGGCCCAGCAGGAAGTCGACGGACCCGGCGAGCAGCCGGACGCCCTCGGCCTCGGGCAGCCGGGACATCATCTCGGCGGCCTCCTCGCCGTCGTGGGTGACGGACCCGCCGTAGAGGTCAGGGGCCAGGGCCACGAAGCCCTCGGCGGCGAGCCGGTCGGCCACGTCCCGGATGTGGTCGGTCAGCCCCCACCACTCCTGGATGACGATCACCCCGGGCCCCCGTCCGGCGGGCGGCAGCGCCAGGTAGCCGTGGGCCTGCCCGCCGGCCGAGGGGAAGCTGACGTTCTGGTGCGGGGTGGTCTGCACTGCGGTGCTCCTTCGCGGTCGGGGCTGCGTCGGGCCAGTGTAGGCAGAAGTGTGGACAGGCGGATCCCCGTCACAGAGCGCGGAGAGGGTGCTCCTGTCTATTTGCTTTCGTACACTTCAAAACGGCCGGCACGACCGCCCGCCCGCGCACAGAAGCCAGGAAGCATGCCCCAGCCCGGTGGCGCCACGCCGCATCGGGGAGCGTCGCCCCGCAACCGCGACGAGCGCACCGCCGGCGCACGCCTCCGGACGTCACCGAGCGGGCGCACCCCGCAGTGGGTGCTCGACGACGCCCTGGAGCAGCGGCAGCAGGCCCTGCTGAGCCCGGGCGCACGGCGGCGCCGGGCGCGGCGCGCCGCCCGTGCCGCCCGGCGCTCCGCCCGCCGCTGGGCGAAGGTGCCCCGGAGCCGCAGCAGGGCGTGGCGGGCCACGCCGGCCGTGGGCGTGGTGGTGCTGCTGATGCTCTGGTTCACGCCCGGGCTCTTCCAGGACTACGCGCTGCCGGTCCTCCGCCCGTACTTCCCCGGCGCGTCGGCGCCCCCGCCCGGCGTCGAGGCCGCGCGGGCGCCGCTCGGCACGCCCCCGGCGGTCGCGGACACCGGCGGCTACCGCTTCATGGACTCCCCGGACCCCGGCCAGCCGATGGTCGCCTACGACCCCTGCCGCCCCGTGCACTACGTCGTGCGCCCGGACGGCGCCCCGC
The DNA here is from genome assembly GCF_001483755.1 of Kocuria rosea subsp. polaris. Taxonomy (GTDB): domain Bacteria; phylum Actinomycetota; class Actinomycetes; order Actinomycetales; family Micrococcaceae; genus Kocuria; species Kocuria cellulosilytica. The sequence goes on along the minus strand of NZ_LQBK01000004.1, from coordinate 94,943 downwards.
CGGGCGGTCAGCGGCTCGTCGAGGAGGCCGTAGCCGAGATCTCCGCGGCCACCGGGCTGCGGTTCGTCGCCGACGGGACGACGACGGAGGCCCCGTCCGCCCAGCGCGCCCCCTATCAGCCGGACCGCTACGGGCGGCAGTGGGCGCCCGTGCTCATCACGTGGTCCGACGCCACCGAGGTCCCGGACCTGGCCGGGAACGTGGTGGGGCTGGGCGGCAGCACGCCCCGGCAGGCGCCCGGGCGGCCGTTCGTCTACGTCACCGGCCAGGTCACCCTCGACGCCCCCGGGCTGACGGAGGTGCTGGACCGCCCGGACGGCGCGGCCCACGTCCGCGCGACCATCGTGCACGAGCTCGCACACGTCGTGGGGCTCACCCACGTCGACGACCCCGCCCAGCTCATGCACCCGGGGGGCGGGGCCACCGTGCTCGCGGCCGGGGACCGGGCCGGACTCGCCGAGCTGGGCGCCGGGGAGTGCGTGCCGCAGCTGTGACCCAGTGCGGGCGGGGCCTGGGCAGCCCGGTCCGTCAGCGGCGGCGTCCGCCCCCGTCGTCCTCGTGGCCGTCGGCAGCCGGTGCTCCGCGCCGGGAGACGCCGACGAGGACCGCGGCCGTCGCCGTGATCGCCACCGCGAGCACCGCGATCCAGACCGCCACCGCCCCGTAGCCGCCGGCCGCCTCGTTGGGGTCCAGGAACGGATAGGGGTACCACCAGGGGTTGCCCGTGCCCTCGTCCAGCACCCACGGCGCCCGCACCAGGGTGTAGACCGCCCACAGCACCGGGTAGACGACGATGCCCGCGACCGTGCGCCACCGGACCCGGCTCCGGCCCGGCGCGAACAGCCAGTCCAGCAGCGCGTAGGCGGGCACGATCGTGTGCAGCACCTCGTTGGCCCACGGCTGCTCCAGGCCCACCTCCTGCGGCAGGCTGCGCAGCAGCGCGTTGTAGACCACCCCGGTGGTGACCGTGTACGTCGTGGCCGCGGCCCGCAGGGCGGCGAACCGGCCCGGCTCGGCGCCCTGCCGGGCGAGCAGGAACCACGCCCCGATCCCGAAGACCACGGCGTGGAACAGCGACGTCTGGATCGTGAAGTAGGAGAAGAAGTTCGCGACGTCGACCGCGAGGGCCTGGTCCCCGCGCTCGATCCAGAACCGCAGATAGGCCTGCAGCCGCCCGGCCACGGCCGCGAGCAGGGCCAGGCCCGCCAGCACGCGGGCCGCGGCGAAGCCTCGTCTCATTCCTGCCCCCCCTCCGATGCTGCAATCTACCCTGCACGCTGACCTGCGAGAATGGGAGACCCGACAGCACCGGCCGAAGCGGAGGGAGCACCGTGCGCAGGACCGCAGCCCCGCAGCCCCGTACCCGGAGGGCGGTGCTCGTCCCGCTCGCGCTCGCCGTGGGCGTCCTGGCCGGGTGCACCCCGCCGGCCCCGCAGGGCTCCTCCCCCGCCGAGCGCGCGCTCGCCGCCCTGTCCGTCGAGGACGCCGCCGGCGGCGAGGACTACGACCGGCTCGACCAGTTCGGGGACTGGGCCGATCCGGACGGCAACGGCTGCGACGCCCGCAACGACGTCCTGGCCCGGGACCTGACCGGCGACGTGGTCGACGACGACGGGTGCACGGTCCTCTCCGGGACCCTCGAGGACCCCTACACGGGCCGGACGATCGCGTTCCAGCGCGGTCCTCTGACCTCCTCCGACGTGCAGATCGACCACGTGGTGGCGCTGCGGAACGCGTGGGTCTCCGGGGCCGACCGGCTGGACCCGGACGGGCGCACGGCCCTGGCCAACGACCCCCTGAACCTGCGGGCCGTGGACGGGCCGACCAACGGGGAGAAGTCCGCCTCCGACGCCGCCGAGTGGCTGCCGCCGCACGATGCGTTCCGCTGCGAGTACGTGGCCACGCAGATCGCCGTCAAGACCCGCTACGAACTGTCCGTGACGGTCGCCGAGCGGGACGCCATGGCGGACGTGCTGGCCGGCTGCCAGGAGCAGGAGCTGCCCGGCAGCACGCCGCCCGCCGGGAACGCTGCCCCGGCGGAGCCGTCCGCCGCGGAGGCCTCGGCCACGGGGTCCTCCGCCGCGGGATCCACCGCCACGGGGTCCCCGGCCACGGGGTCCCCGGCCACGGACGAGGTCTACTACGCGGACTGCGCCGCCGTGCGCGCGGCCGGCGCGGCCCCGCTGCGCTCGGACCAGCCCGGCTACCGCCCCGCGCTGGACCGGGGTGGGGTCGAGGGCCTGGCCTGCGAGTGACCAGTGTCGCGGCCGGCGCCTCCTGCGCTCCTCCGGGAAGCCGGCGGCGCTCCTGCGGACGGACGCTCGGGACGGCTCGCTCAGTGAGCGGCCAGCGCCTCGCCGACCGGCGGCTCGGCGCCACGCCCGAGCCAGTGGGCCACGGGCACCAGCACGATCAGGGCGAGGAAGCCGGCCAGCACCACCGTCGGCACCGCCAGGGAGTCCTCGAAGTTGGCGAGCACCACCACGGTGGCCGCGCCCATGTTCCGCTGGGAGGCGGAGATGCCCAGGACAGCCCCACCGCCCGACCTCCAGGAGCCCAGGACCCACCCGAGCCCGAAGTTCAGGGCGATGAAGGCCAGGATCGCCGCGAAGGTCCCGGTGCCGGCCAGACCGGCCAGTTCGCGGTGGTCGGCGACGAACTGGTTGACCAGCATCACGATCATGGCCACGAGGCTCAGCCGCCCCACGTGCCCCTGCGCCAGGCGAGCGGCCGCCGGGGTGAACTGGCGCAGCAGCACCGCCCCGACCAGGGGCAGGAACATGGTCAGCAGCAGCACGGAGGCGATGGCGCCCGGGGCGACCTCGACACCGGGGAGCAGGACCGGCAGTGCCACGGGCATGTAGCCGATCGTGGCGAGCAGCATGACCGCCAGCAAGGACGAGGACACGGCCATGTCCGCGCGCGCGAGCTTCGACAGCTTGAGCACGAACGGCGCCCCGGCGGCGCAGGCCAGCACCATCAGCCCGATACGGGCCTCGTCCGGGATGCCGAGTGCGGAGACGACGCCGAAGGCCACGGCCGGGGCGACGACGAAGTTCGCCGCCATGCCCGCCAGCACCAGCCGCACGTCCTTGAGCGGGGCGAGGAACTGCTGGACCGTGTGCCCCAGGCCCACGGCGACCATGCTGGTGACCGCGAAGAGCGGCACCGCGACGGCGGCCACGGCGTCGGTGGCGGTCTGCAGGTCCATGGGGCTCATTGTGGGCGGGTGCCGCACTAGACTGGCCCCAGATTTCCATCCAGTGGAAGAGGAAAGCATGGCTGGGAACGCGGACACCCCGGGTCGCTCCGTCACCTCCCGGGTCCTGGAGGTGCTCGGATCCTTCGATCCCACGCACACCAGGCAGACCCTGTCCCAGATCTCACGGCGCAGCGGGATTCCGGTGGCCACCTGCCACCGGCTCCTCAAGGAGCTGTCCGGGTGGGGGGCGGTGAGCCGCCGGCCGGACGGCACGTACACGGTGGGGCCCCGCCTGGCCAAGCTGGGGATGCTCGCCCCGATGCAGCGGGGGCTCCGCCAGGTGGCCGCTCCCTACATGCAGGACGTCCTCTTCGCCACGCGCCAGGTCGTCAACCTCTTCGTGCTGGACGGCACGGAGGCGCTGCTCCTGGACCGGATCGCGGGCACCCACGTCGGCGCTCCGATCGCCCGCCCCGGGGACAAGCTGCCGCTGCACACCAGCGCCGGCGGGAAGGTGCTGCTGGCCTACGGGCCCGCCGAGCTGTGGGATGCCTGCACCCAGGCGCTCGTGCGGGAGACCTCGCGCAGCATCGTGGACCTTTCCCGGCTGGAGCAGGAGCTGGCCTCGGTGCGCGAACGCGGCTACGCGACGACCGACGGGGAGCACTCCCCCGGTGCGCACGGCCTCGCGGTGCCGGTCCGGGACGCCGGAGGCGACGTGATCGCCGCTCTGGGCATCGTCACCCTGGCGCGGATCAAGGACTCCCAGCGCGTCGTTCCTGCGCTGCAGGTGGCGTCCGCGGCGATCACCCGTTCGCTGGGCGTCCCCGCCTGACACCCCGCCCGGCGGGTCAGGCAGAACTGGTCGCGGGGGCTTCGGCGGGCACGACGGCGTAGACCTCGCCCGGCCGCGCCACGCTCACGGGCCCGGCGTACTCCGCCGCGACACCGGCGGTCCACTCCGCGTCGGTGGCGACCCCGGCCAGGTGGGACAGGACCACCCGGGCGGCCCCGGCACGGGCGGCGACCCGGCCCACCCCGGCCGGGGTGGTGTGCGAGATCTCCTGGTGGTTGAGGAACTCCGGGCCGAAGTCCCGGGCCCGGTAGAAGTCGAGGTTGACGGCCTCGTGCACCAGCAGGTCCGTGCCGTCGGCCAGCGTGGCGGTGTTCCGGCTCTCCGTCGTGTCCCCGGAGACCACCACCGACCCGTAGGCGGTGTCGAAGCGGAAGGCGAAGGCCGGGAAGATCGGCGGGTGCTCCACGAGGATGGCGCTCACCCGCACGAACTCGTCCTCGTAGACCACGAACGGATCCATCTCGGGGGTGTGCTCACCGTCGGCCCCGGCCGCGGAGGCCGGGAGCTCGATCTCCTCGACCTGCACGAGGTCGTACAGCGGCGGACGGCCCTCGTCGACGATGCGGACGTCGATGTCGTAGGAGTAGGCCTGCAGCACGTGCTCCACGAGACCCGCGATCCCGACCGCCCCGGCCCGGGGGTCGGCCGGGCCGGGGCCGAGGATCTGCACCGGCCCGGTGAAGCCCTGCACGGGCCGGCCCCAGTTCCACAGCAGGTAGGCGGGGATCTCGGCCACGTGGTCCGAGTGCAGGTGGGTCACGAAGCAGGCCATCAGGTTCTCGCCGCGCAGGCCCGCCGCATGGGCGGCCCGGGTGACCCCGAGACCGAAGTCCACGAGGTAGAACCGGCCGTCCACCACGATGGCGGTCGCGATGCCGGGGCACTCCGAACGGATCGCGGGCCCGGCGGCCGTTCCGAGCGTGACCACGTGCAGCCCGCGGGCCTGGTCGAGAGGGGTGTCGAGGGCAGCGCGGTCAGTCATGGGGGGCCTTCCGATCGGGACGCGTCCTGCACGGACGGGCAGGCGAAGTGGTCCCACTCTGCCCGAGCCACCGGGGCGGGGAAATGCGGGATTTTCACTGACCGGAAAACGTCCTATGTGCTCCAGTTCACAGGCTCCTAGATTCGCAGGGACACTTCACCACGGCCCGCACTCCTGTGGGTGCACGACGGGAGATCACCACCATGACCACCACTGCCGCACCTCGATCCGCCCAGCCGGCCCCGCCGGGAGCGGGCATCGACCCCAAGGACCCGAGCCGCTGGAGCAGCAAGAAGCGTTCCCGCTACGCCTGGATGCTGACGTTCCTCCTGCTGTTCCTCATGATGCTCAGCTGGGCGGACAAGGCCGTCCTGGGCCTGGCCGCGGTGCCGCTGATGGAGGAGCTGGACATCACCCCGGAGCAGTTCGGCCTGGTCGCCAGCGCCATGTTCCTCACCTTCGGGCTCGCCCAACTCGTGGCCGCCCCGCTCGCGAACAAGTTCAGGGCCAAGAGCATCCTGCTGGTCCTGTGCTTGATCTGGTCGCTGTCCGTGATGCCGGTCGTGGTCTTCGCCACCCTGCCGGCGCTGTGGGTCTCCCGGCTGGCGCTGGGCGCCGGTGAGGGCCCGCTCGCTCCGGTGCTCATGCACGCGGTCTACAAGTGGTTCCCCTCGAAGAAGGGGGCGACCCCGGCCGCGGTGGCCTCCTCCGGAGTGACGCTGGGCATCGTGGCGTTCGCGCCGGTGCTCGCTTGGGTCATCGCCCAGCACGGGTGGCGCACGGCGTTCGTCGCCCTGGCCGTGGTGGGCGTGGTGTGGTGCACGGCGTGGATGATCCTCGGCAAGGAAGGGCCGTACACCTCCCTGGCGGCCGAGCGCGAGATCGAGGGCACCGAGATCGCGGTCTCCGCACCCGGGGCCTCCCGGGTCAACGAGGAGAAGGTCCCCTTCTTCCGCAGCATCATGAACCCGACGTGGATTTTCGCCGTCATGGCCTCGTTCTTCGCCTACTGGACCTTCACCCTGGCGATGTCCTGGGGCCCGGCGTACTTCCAGAACGTCATGGGCTTCAGCGGGCAGCAGGCCGGCTCCCTCATCGCCCTGCCGGCCGCCTGGGGCGTCGTCGCCACGATCGGCCTGAGCATCCTGATCCAGCGGATGGACCAGCGGGGCGTGCCCAGCCGCCGTTCGCGCGGGTGGACCCTGGGCCTGGCCGGGGCCGGTGCCGGCACAGCCCTGCTGGCCTCCACGTTCGTCTCCTCCCCGGTGCTCGGGGTGGCGCTCATGAGCATCGGTTTCGGCACCGCGCCGGCCATGTTCGCCATCACCTACCTGGTCGTGGGCGAGCTGACCACCATCTCCCAGCGCGGCGGGCACCTCAACGTGGCCAACGCCGTGCTGACCACCGGCGGCGTGTTCGCCCCGGCCGTCGGCGGCTTCCTGATCGGCGGAGCCGCCACCCCGGCCGACGGCTACCGGCTGGCCTTCCAGGTCACGGCCGTCCTGCTGGCGGTCTTCGGCGTGCTCGCCCTGGCATTCGTCAACCAGCAGAAGCAGCGTCTCCGGCTGGGCATCGAGGCCTGAGCGGCCCCGTCCGACGAAGGGGCCCCGCACCGGGAACGGTGCGGGGCCCCTTCGTCGTCCGTGCCGCCGGCGTCAGCCGGCGTGCGGGCGGGCGTTGACGGTGCGGGGCTCCAGGTACTCCTCCAGCCCCCACCGGCCGCGCTCACGCCCCAGGCCGGAGCCCTTCCACCCTCCGAAGGGGGCGTCCAACTCCACGACGGTGTGCTGGTTGATCCACGCCGTGCCGACCTCGAGCCGTGAGGCCACCTCGTGGGCGCGCTCCAGGTCCGGGGACCACACCGAGGCCCCCAGACCGAACTCCTGGGCGTTGAGCTCGTCCACGGTGGCGTCCAGGTCGTCGTAGGCCACCACCGGCAGCGCCGCGCCGAACTGCTCGCACGCCACCAGATCCGTGTGCTGCGGGGCGTCGGCCACGACGGTCGGCTCGAGGAAGTACCCCGGCAGATCGGTGCCCTGGTCCCCGCCGTGGGCGATGCGCCCGCCCTCGGCCACGGCCCGCGCCACGTAGTCCTTCACCAGCTGCTGCTGTCCGCTCGTGTGCATCGGCCCCATGGTGGTCCCTTCGGCCACACCGTGGCCGACCCGCAGGGCGGAGACCGCCTGTACGAGGGCCTCGGTCAGGGCCGCCGCCTGCGCACGCGGGACATAGACCCGCTTGACCGCCATGCACACCTGGCCGGCGTTGCGGAAGGCCGAACCGGCAATCCGGGCGGCCGTGAGCTCGAGGTCCGCGTCCGGGAGCACGATCGCCGGATCGTTGCCGCCCAGCTCCAGCGTCACCTTCTTCACGGTCGGTGCGGCCTGGGCCATGATGGCGGCGCCGATCTCCGTGGACCCGGTGAAGGAGATCTTCCGCACCCCCGGCAGCTCCGACAGCGCCTTCGAGAGGACACCGCGGCCGGTGACGACCTGCAGCACGTTCTCGGGCAGGAACCGGTTGAGCACCTCGGCGAGCGCGCGGGTGGACATCGGGGTGGACGGGGACGGCTTGGCGATCACGGTGCACCCTGCCACCAGCGCCGGGGCCAGCTTCACCGCCAGCAGGGAGATCGGGAAGTTCCAGGGGGTGATGGCGCCCACCAGCCCCACGGGGGCGTACTGGACCTGGACGGAGCGGCCGTCGCGCTGGGGCAGCGTCTCGACCAGGTCCCAGTCGAGGTCGGCGTAGTGGCGCAGCAGCCCCGCCGCGGCCTTGAACTCCTGGGTGGCCTCGGCCCAGACCTTGCCCTGCTCCAGCGACAGGATCCGGCCGAGGTCGTCCGCCTCGGCCAGCACGGCCTCGGAGGCCCGGCGCAGTGCGACACGGCGGGCCTCACGGTCCGCGGCCCAGGGGCGGGAGACCGTGGCCGCGGCGGCAATGGCCCGCTCGACGTCCTCGGGCCGGTGCAGAGGCACCTCTCCGACAGGGTCCAGCGTGGCCGGGTCGATGACTTCGTAGGTGGCAGGCACCGGATCTCCTTCTCGATCGTGTTCCGGAAGTGCCCACCGGCCGGCGGACGGACTTCCCTGTCTCCAGCATCGAGCTCCCCTGTGACCGGACACACGCCATCTTCCACCCAGTGAAAAGCAGAGATGAACCGGGGTGCGCCACGCCACATAGTGGAGGAGAACAGCCGAACCGCACGCGACGGACCTCTCGAGCCTGCGGGGCCACCCTCCTGGAAGGACCACGTCCATGACTCTCGACGGACAGACTTTCGTCGTCACCGGCGCCGCCTCCGGCATCGGTGCTGCCACCGCAGCCCTGCTGCGCGATGCCGGTGCGGAGGTGATCGGCGTGGACCGCAACACGGCCGCCGACTTCCCGGGGGCCTTCGTCCAGGCGGACCTCTCCACGGCCGAGGGCGTCGCCGCGGCCGCCGGGCAGATCCCGGAGGGCATCACCGGCCTGCTCAACATCGCCGGCGTCCCCGGCACCGCCCCGTGGCGCCTCGTGCTGTCCGTCAACGTCTTCGGCGTCCGCGACCTGACCCGGGCCCTGCTGCCCAAGCTCGTCCAGGGCGGTGTGGTCGTCAACCTGGCCTCCAACGTGGCCAGCGGCTGGGCGGAGCGCCGCGAGCAGATCATGGCGTTCACCGCCGCCGAGAACCGGGAGGCGGCCCTCGACCTGGCCGGCGCGGACCCCGAGGTCACCGGCAACTCCTACCGGTTCTCCAAGGAGTGCGTCCGCTGGCTGACCCTGGAGGCCGCCGCCTCCGCCCTGGGGACGGTGCGTGTCGTCTCGGTCAGCCCCGGTCCCGTCCAGACCCCCATCCTGGAGGACTTCAAGACGGACCACGGCCGGGACAAGGTCGAGGGCGCCGTCGCCCTGCTGGGCCGTGCCGGTCAGCCGGCCGACATCGCCCGCACCATCGGTTTCCTGGTCGGCCCGGAGGCCGCCTGGATCAACGGCACCGACGTCTGCGTGGACGGCGGCCTGAGCGCGCACCGCGCTGTGGCCGCGTCCTTGTCCGTGACCGCCTGAGTGGAGGAATCATGACCACCGTGAACACCGTTCCCAGCCCCGTCACCGGGGGTCAGCCCGCGAACGGCTACCGGCACGAGGTCGAGGAGGTCCTCGTCGACCGGCTCGAGACCGTGGCGGAGGGCGTCCGCCGCGTGACGCTGCGCCTGCCCGACGGTTCCGACTTCCCGCAGTGGGAACCCGGCTCGCACATCGACCTGATCCTGCCCCACCACATGCGCCAGTACTCCCTGTGCTCGCCGCTGGCCGACCGCAGCCGGATCCAGGTGTCGGTGCTGCGCACCCGGGACTCCCGTGGTGGTTCCGCCTACGTGCACGAGGATCTGGCCGAGGGCGACACCGTCCACATCAACGGCCCCCGCAACAACTTCCCCTTCCTCGACTCCCGCAAGTACCTGTTCGTGGCCGGGGGCATCGGCATCACGCCGATCCTGCCGATGATCGAGGCCGCAGAGGCCGCCGGCCGCGAGTGGCGCCTGGCCTACGGCGGACGCAGCCGGGCGTCGATGGCCTTCGCCGACGAGCTGGTGGCCAGGTACGGGGACCGCGTCCTGCTCTACCCGGAGGACGAGGTCGGCCGCATCGACCTGGAGGGCCTGCTGGCCCTGCCCCGGGCGAAGATGCTCGTCTACGCGTGCGGTCCCGATCCGTTGCTGCGCGTGATCGAGGACTACTGCATGGGCTGGCCCCCGGGTGCTCTGCACCTGGAGCGCTTCGTCGCGGCCAACCTCGATGCCGGGGCCAGCGCCGAGCCCTTCGAGGTGGAGCTGACCGACACGGGCAGGACCGTCACCGTGCCCCCGGACCGCACCGTCCTGGACGTGGTGGAGGAGCACGGGGTCCGCGTGCTCTCCTCCTGCCGCGCCGGGGTGTGCGGCACCTGCGAGACCCGTGTGGTGTCAGGGGAGGTCGAGCACCGGGACGCCATCCTCAACGAGGAGGAGAAGCACTCCGGCGACGCCATGATGATCTGCGTCTCCCGAGCCGCCGCCGGGTGCCGCAAGCTCACCCTGGAACTCTGAACCACCGACCCACCACAGGAGCCACCATGACTGTCACCGCCACGAGGCACGAGGCCGTGTCCCTGCCCGACGACCCCTTCTCCGTCGAGAACATCTCCGACCCCTACCCCTTGCACGAGAAGCTCCGGGACGCCGGTCCCGTGGTCTGGCTGGAGAAGTACGACTGCTACGCCGTGACCCGCTACGAGTGGGTCTACGAGATCCTCACCGACTTCGAGTCCTACTGCTCCAGTGGCGGACTCGGCCCCAAGGACATCCGCAAGGAAGCCGAGTGGCGCCCGCCCTCGATCCTGGAGTCCGACCCGCCCACGCACACCGTGATGCGCCGGGGCCTGGCCGGAGTCATCTCCCCGTCCACCATGCGCCGGCTGCGGGAACAGTTCAGCCCCTTCGCCGAGGAGCTCGCCGACCAGGTGGTGGCCCGGGGCGACGTCGACGGCATCAAGGACATCGCCGAGCCCTACCCCCTGAAGGTGTTCCCCGACGCGGTCGGCCTGCGCCCGGAAGGCCGGGAGAACCTGCTCCCCTACGGCGCGATGGTGTTCAACGCCTTCGGCGCGGACAACGAGATCCGCGCGGAGGCCTTCACCGAGGGCGAGAAGGTCGCCGCCTGGATCATGGACAGCTGCGCCCGCGAGAACCTGTCGATCACCGGTCTGGGCGCCGACATCTGGAAGGTCGCCGAGGAGGGGCGCATCGCCCCGGAGCAGGCCACCCTGCTGGTGCGCGCCCTGCTCTCGGCAGGAGTCGACACCACGGTGTTCGGCATCGGCAACACCCTCTACAGCCTCGCCCGGCACCCCGAGCAGTGGGAGAAGCTCAAGGCCGACCCCAAGCTGGCCAAGTTCGCCGTCGACGAGGCCCTGCGCGTCGAGTCCCCGTTCCAGATGTTCCACCGCACGTCCACGGTCGACACCGAGATCGGAGGGGTCCGGATCCCCGCGGACGCGAAGATCCTGCTGTTCATGGGCGCGGCCAACCGGGATCCCCGCAAGTGGGGTGAGAACGCCGACGTCTTCGACCTCGACCGCAGCGCCTCCGGTCACGTGGCCTTCGGCATGGGCCTGCACCAGTGCGTGGGGCAGCCGATCGCCCGTATCGAGATCGAGCTCGTCCTGCAGGCACTGGCCAAGCGGGTGGACCGGATCGAGCTCACCGGCGAGCCCTCCCCGTGGGTCCACAACGTGCTGCGCGGCTTCGCCCGCATGCCCCTGCGCTTGACGCCGCTGACCCGGACGAGCTGATGCGCCTCCTGCTGGTCCCCCGGGCGCGGACGTCGCGTCCAGCACGAGCCGGGGAGGCATCGCATGGATGAGTCCGTGGCAGAACGCCCCCGCTTCTCGGCACGCGTGCTGGGCGGCGGGACGGAACCGGATCCGCGGTTCACCCTGGCCAACGAGCGCACCTTCCTGGCCTGGATCCGCACCTCCTTGGCGTTCCTGGCCGGCGGCATCGCGGTGGAGGCGTTCACGGAGGATCTCTTCCCCGAACCGATGCGCACCTCCCTGGCCGTGGTCCTGCTGCTGCTCGGGGTGCTCATCAGCGCCGGCGCCGCCTGGCGCTGGGTGGGGGTGGAGCGCAGCCTGCGACGCCGAACGCCCCTGCCGCTGCCGCTGATCGCGCCCCTGCTGGGCATCGGCGGGGCCATCGCCTCCGGGGCCCTGGTCGTGTTCGTCCTGCAGACCTGACCGGGACCACTCGATGATCAGCTCCTCCCCGCAGTCCCCGGGCACGCGGACACCGGCGCCGGCGCACGACGACCCCGGCCTGCAGCCCGAACGGACCGTCCTGGCCTGGGGGCGCACCGTGCTGGCGCTGATCACCGCCGCCGCCGTCTGCCTGCGCTGGGTCTCCCACCACGGGCCGTTCGTCCTGGCGCTCTTCGCCGTCGCCGTCCTCACCGGCACGGCGATCTATCTCACCCAGCGGGCCCGCTACGCCCGCAGCTCCTCGGGAATCACCACCGAACGCGTCGCCGCCGACGTCCGCGGCGTGCTCGGTGTCACGGCGGCCACGGTCGTGCTCGGCTGCCTGGGCCTCTACGTCGTGGTCGTCCTCGCCTGATCCCACCGCTCGGGCCCGGCCCGCTCGTCCCACCGCTCGGGCCCGGCCCGCTCGTCCCACCGCTCGGGCCCGGCCTGCTCGTCGGATCGACGTCGCCCGGACCTCGTCTGCGCTTCACCTCGCGTTGATCCTGCTGTCTTCTCCGTCCCGTTGGCTGGCTGTGCCACCACTGCCGACCGGAAAGACACCCCCCATGAGCATCCCCCGCCCCGCGTTCCGCCCCTTCCACGCCGCTGCCGCCGGCGCCCTGACGGCCGCCGGCCTGCTCGGCGTGGCGGCCCCCGCTGCGGCCGCCCCCACCGGGCCCGCCGTCGCCGAGCCCCCGGCCGCCTCCACCACCACGCAGGACCGCCCTCTGGTCATCGGCCACCGGGGTGCTGCCGGCACCGCGCCGGAGAACACCGTGTCCGCGTTCAAGGACGCCCGCGCCGCCGGGGTCGACTACCTCGAGATCGACGTCCAGCTCAGCGCCGACGGGGTGCCCTTCCTGTTCCACGACAACACCCCGGCACGCACCACGGACGTCGCCGAGGTCTTCCCCGGCCGTGAGCACGACCCGATCACGTCCTTCACCTGGGCCGAGCTCCAGCAGCTCGACGCCGGCTCCTCCTTCGACGGGAAGTTCGCCGGCGAGCGGATCCCGCACCTCGACGACGCCGCGAGGATCGCCACCGTCAACACCGGCGTCTACATCGAGATCAAGTCCCCCACCCACTCCCCGGGCATCGAACAGGTCGTCGCCGACGCGCTGGAACAGGACCAGGACTGGGCGAAGCTGCTCGAGGCCGGCAAGGTCACCGTCATCGGCTTCGACGAGACCTCCAACCGGACCTTCGCCGAGCTCGCCCCCGAGGTGCCCCTGCAGCAGCTCACCGGCACCGTTCCCGACTCCGCGACGCTGGAACGGTGGGCCGGGTTCGTGGACTCCGTGGGCACCAACTACCGGGCCCTGGACGCCGCGGGCGTCGCCCGCGTCGACGCCGCCGGCCTGGATCTGGGGGTCTACACCGTGAACTCGCCCGAGGCCGTCCAGCACGTCATCGATCTCGGCGTGGACATGATCACCGGGGACTTCCCGATCCAGACCGACCGCTACCTCGACGGGCAGGACCCCTACCCCGCCGACCACGGGGTGCAGATCACCGACGCGGTCAACGACGTCCCGGGCAACGACGTCCAGCCCGAGACCGGTGAGCACGTGGTGCTCACCAACACCGGGAACCGCACCGTGGACGTCAGCGGATGGCTCCTGCGGGACGCCGCCAACAACGCCCTGGTGGTGGGCGAGGGCTACGCCCTGGCCCCGGGCGCGCAGCTGCGCGTGCACACCGGGCCCGGGACCGACACCGGCAGCGCCTACTACAACGGCGGAACGGGGTCCGTGCTCAACAACGGCGGCGACTCCGTCGCCCTGTGGACCGACGAGGACAGGCTCCAGGACGTCTTCGCGAACTGAGCCGAGGCGGACCCCGGGACTACACTGGGTGGCGTCGAGGCAGCTGCGGAACAGCTCGGCGGCTGCCACGAACCGTTTCGAGGGGCGTGATCCGATGACCGACCGCAACCAGGACGACGCGGGACCGAAGCTGCTCTCGGGAGGCAACCCCCAGATCCCCAAGGGCGAGGGGGACGGCCCGGTGCAGGAGTACATCGCGGCCATGCCGGGGTGGAAACGGGACCTCGGCCGGCGCCTCGACGACCTGATCGTGCGCGCCGTCCCCCAGGTGCACAAGGCCGTGAAGTGGAACCAGCCGTTCTACGGGCTCCAGGACGAGGGCTGGTTCCTGGCCTTCCGGTGCTACACGCACTACGTGCAGGTGCAGTTCTTCAAGGGAGCCGCACTGGAGCCGCCGCCGCCCAAGGCCTCCAAGCACCCTGAGGTCCGCTACCTCGACATCCGTGAGACCGACGAGCTGGACGAGGCCCGGCTGCGGTCCTGGATCGAGCAGGCCGCCGGGCTGCCCGGCGAGAAGATGTAGCCGGACCGCCGGACCGAGCCCCGGGGCCGCCCGCGCTCGGGCACCCCGGCAGCGGTCCCCCCCGCAGGAGAAGGTGAGAGGGCCGTGTTCGCCACCGTCGCCGAGGTCGCCGACCTCGATCAGTTCCTGAGGACCTTCTCGACCATCGGCGTCGAGAAGCGGAGGCAGCACGGGTGCCGGGGCGCCCACGTGTTCCGGGATCCCGATGACCCGCACCGGGTGTGGGTCCTCTTCGACTGGGAGCTCGAGGACTACCAGGGGTTCCTCGCCGATCCCGAGATCCCGGCCATCGCGCGGGAGCTGGCGCTCCGCGAGCCGCCGGTGAAGGTCGACCCCCTCGCGCAGTACGACGCCTGACCCGTCCGTCCCCGCCGCCGCACCAGTGCGACCCCGATCCCGACGGCGCGGCCGCCGCCGTCGAGGCGGTCCGCGCCGCGGGAGGCGCAGCCGCTCAGCCGTCCTGGTCCCTGCCGCGCAGGTGCGCGCGGCCGACCCGGCGGACGCACTCGGTGATGCGGTGCAGCCGCGGCGAGTCCAGGGTCCAGCTCTGCCAGTAGAGCGCGACGTCGTGGTGCGCGTGGTCCTCCAGCAGGTCCAGGGACCCGTCGGCGAGGTCCGTGCCCAGCTGCAGCTCCGGGAGCATGCCCCAGCCCAGGCCGGCCCGGACGGCGGCGAGGAACCCTTCGGCGGACGGGACCGTGTGCGTGGGCGGGAGCCGGTCGACGCCGCGGACGCGCAGGGCGTGCTGCTGCAGGTCGTCCTTGGCGTTGAACCGGAGCACGGGCATGGCCGCCCAGTCGACGCCGGCCTCGGTGCTGAACCGCCGCCGCAGTGCGGGGGCGGCCACGGGGATGTAGCGCATGAACCCCAGCCGCTCGAGCCGGCACCCGTTGACGGGCGCGGGATCGGAGGTGACGGCGCCGATGACGTCGCCCTGGCGCAGGAGCCGGCTGCTGTGGTCCTGGTCCTCCACGTGCAGGTCCAGGGTGGTGTCCGACCAGCCGGCGGCCTCGTGCAGGACGGGCACGAACCAGGTGGCCAGGGAGTCGGCGTTGACGGCCACCGGGGTGACCGTCCGGGAGGAGGCGCCGTGGCCCAGGGCGTGCAGGGCCTCCGCCTCGAGGACCTGCATCTGGCGGGCGGTGCGCAGTAGCACGGCTCCCGCCTCGGTGGGGACGCAGGGCACGCCGCGGCGCACCACGACCTGCCCCACGGAGGTCTCCAGGGCCTTGATCCGCTGGCTGACCGCCGAGGGACTGATCCGCAGGGCGTCGGCCGCGGCCTCGAAGGTGCCCTCGTCGACGATCGCGGTCAGGGCGCGCAGGTGCTCGAGGTTCATGAAGCAAAGCTAACGCACCCGTCAAATCATTCGTTTGTCTGAACCCGCGGGGCTCACTAGCGTCGAGGCCATGTGGAGCATCTGGGGCACCGGGCTGATGAGCGGCCTGGCACTGATCATCGCCATCGGCGCGCAGAACGCCTTCGTGCTGCGCCAGGGCATCCGGCGCGAGCACGTGGGCGTGGTGGTGGCGCTGTGCATGGTCAGCGACGCGGTGCTGATCCTCGGCGGCACCGCCGGGATCGGAGCACTGGTGTCCCGGTTCCCGGGGGTCCTGGACGTCCTGCGGTGGGGCGGCGCCGCCTACCTGGCGTGGTGGGCCGTGCGGTCCTTCGTCTCCGCCGTGAAGCCGTCGTCCCTGACCGCCGAGGCCCCGCGGTCCCGCGGATCGGTGGTCGCCACCACCCTGGCCCTGACCTACCTCAACCCCCACGTCTACCTGGACACCGTGGTGCTGCTGGGCAGCCTCGCCAACCAGCACGGCCCCGACACGCGGTGGGTCTTCGCGGCAGGGGCCGTGGTGGGCAGCGTCGTGTGGTTCTCGGCCCTGGGCTACGGCGCCCGGGCACTGTCCGGAGTGCTCAGCAGCCCGCGCACCTGGCGGGTGGTGGACCTGGTGATCGGGCTGGTGATGCTCGCCCTGGCCGTCAACCTGGTCCGGGGCTGACGGGGCTGAGGCCACCGTCCCGGCCCACCGGCGCTCCTGCTCCTGCGGGCCCGGTCAGGACTCCGGTCCCGAGGACGTCGGGACGGGGTCGCCGCCCGTGGGACCGAACTCCCCGGTGGACGGTGCATCGGCGGAAGGTGCATCGGTGGTCGGCTCGTCGGTGGTCGACTCGTCGGTGGTCGACTCTCCGGCGGTCGGCTCGTCGGCGGCCGGTTCTCCGGTGGCCGGCTCCGGCGGCACCGCGTCGGTCCACGAGGCGCCCGGTTCCCGGGGCACGCCCGCGACGAAGGCCTGCCGGACGGCCTCGGCCTGCTCCTCGGGGCCGGCGTGCTCGGCGGCGGCGATCACCGTGGCGAAGGCCTTCGTGTCCTGGACCAGCTCGGTGATCGTCTCGGGCGAGTCGACGCACCAGGCGTAGGCCGTCGCGTAGTCCACGGGACGTCCGTTGGCGGTCACGGTCCCGTGCTCGTCGATCTCCACGCTCATGCGTCCTCCTCGGTCGGGTCTCCGGCGCTGCGGAGCCGGCCGGACGTAGGGCGAGAGTACCCCCGGCCGCCGCGGCGGGACCGGAGCCGACCCTCCTCGGCGGGCCGGATCCGCCCCTCCCCGGCCCGGGCGGACCCCGCTCGCAGTGACAACCTGTCGTCAGCGGGTGTCAGGGCCCCTCCCTAGACTGGACGGGTGCAGGCCTGGCTGGAGTCCCTCCCCCTCGGCGCCGCGATCCTGTTCTTCTGGGCCGGGGCCGTCGTGCGGACCACCATGATCTTCGCCCTGGGCCGCGCCGCCGCCACCGGCGGGAGCCGGCGCTCCGACCGCGTCCGCGGGCTCATGGACACCGCTGTCTACCGGCGGGCCCAGAAGCTCGTGCACCGCTGGGGCGTCCTGGCCGTCCCGGCGTGCTTCCTGACCGTGGGCCTGCAGACCGCCGTCATCCTCACCACCGCCGTCACGGGCATGCCCCTGCGCCGCTGGATCCCCGCGATGCTCGTGGGCACCCTCATCTGGGGAGTCGTCTACGGCACCGTGGGCATGGCGGTCGTCTGGGCGTGGCTGGAGCAGCCGTGGGTGGTCGCGCCGATCGTCGTCGTCGTGCTCCTGCTGGTGCTCGGCCGGACCCTCCGGGCGCGGTGCCGGGCCCACGGCGAGCGCCGCGACGGGACGCTGCCGATCTCCCGGTGATGCCCTGGGCCCGCGGCGGCCCGTGCCGTCTCAGCGAACTCTTATGAACCCGGAGTAGTGTTCCGGCAGTGAAGTCCTCGATGCACACCCCGGTCCCCCACATGTTCGCCGCGCCGCTCTACGCCGCCGAGCGACTGCTCGCCGAGGCCATCCACGACGAGCACGTCAGCGTCGACGCCGTGGTCGTCCTCGACGCCCTGGCCGAGCACGTCACCGCCGAGGAGGCCCCCGCCCTCGACGCCGTCGCCGAGAACACCCAGCTGACCCGCGAGGAGCTCGCCGCCGCCCTGGGCGACCTGGACGATCTCGGCTACCTCGAGGAGCTGGCCGAGCACGCACCGCCGCTGTCCCAGCTCCGCGCCTCGCTCTTCGGGACGGCCGCCTGACCGGGGGGACCCGCTCGCCCGTCCCCGGGCACGGTCCGCCCGCGGTCCGGGCACGAGGACGTCGCCGCGCCCGGACCGCACCCTGCCCGCTCAGGAGGCGGGGGCCGGCGCTGCGCCGCTGCTCTCCCGCACGACCAGCTGGGCAGGGTAGACGCACGGCGCCGGGTGCACCCCCGGGGTGTCGATCTCCTCGAGCAGCATCTCGCAGGCCTTGGCGGCCATGGCCTGCATGGGCTGGGTGACGGTCGTCAGCGGAGGCACGGCGGTCGCCGCCAGGGCGTGGTCGTCGTAGCCGACCACCGCGACGTCCTCGGGGACCGACCGGCCCTGTTCGCGCACGGCCTCGATGACCCCGAGGGCCATGAGGTCCGAGGCGGCGAAGACGCCGTCGAGCTCGGGAGCCTCCTCGAGGAGCCGCAGGGCGGCCGCCCTGCCGCCGGCCGTGGTGAAGTCCCCGTGCGCCACCGGTCCCTCGGGCAGACCGGCCTCGCGCAGTCCTTCCCGCCACCCGGCGAGCCGGTCCGCGGCCGCCGTCATGTCCGGGGGGCCGGCGACCGTACCGACCCGGGAGCGGCCCTGCGCCGCGAGGTGCCGTGCGGCCAGCCGGCCGCCCTGGTAGTTGTCGGTGTCCACGTAGGTGACGCCCGGCTGGGCGTCCCAGGGGCGTCCGACGAACACCGTGGGGAGGCCCGTGCCCGGCAGGGACGTGGACCAGGGGTCGGCCTCGTGGTGGGAGACCACGATGGCGCCGTCCACGTGGCCGCCGCGGAGGTACCGCAGCGCCCGTCCCGAGTCGTCCCCGATGCGGGACATGAGCAGGACCAGCTGCACGTCGGTCTCCCGGAGTGCGTCGGTGATGCCCGTGATGATCACGGCGAAGAACGGGTCCGCCATGATCCGGATGTCCGGCTCCGGGATGACCAGCGCGATCGAGGAGGTGCGCCGGGTGACGAGACTGCGGGCCGCGCGGTTGGGCGTGTAGCCGAGCTCGACGACGGCGGCGTCCACGGCCGCCTGGGCCTGCGGGCTGACCCGGTCCCCGCCGTTGATGGCGCGGGAGGCGGTCGACCGGGACACGCCCGCCGCAGTGGCGATGTCCTCCAGGGTGGGGCTGGACCGCCCCGCGCCGGCGTGGCCCGGCCGGATCCGCTCAGTGTTCATCATGCAGACGATACGACACCCGCCGGCGTCGCGGGCTCCTGGGAGGCCGCCGCCGGCACCGCGTTGGCCGCGGCCACGGAGGCGTACCAGCGGGCGCTGGCCTTCGGGATGCGGCGCTGGGTCTCGTAGTCGACCCGGACCAGGCCGAAGCGCTGGTGATAGCCCCACGCCCACTCGTAGTTGTCCATGAGGGACCAGGCGAGGTATCCGCGCACGTCCACGCCGTCGTCGATGGCGTCCTTGACGGCCCGCAGGTGGGCGTCGAAGAAGTGCAGCCGGTCCTGGTCGTCCACGAACCCCGAGGCGTCGGGGGCGTCGTCGTAGGCCGCGCCGTTCTCCGTGATGAACACGGGGATGCCGGCGGGACCGGTGTACTCCTGCTGCACCCGGTTCAGCAGCCGGCGCAGTCCCTCGGGCTGCACCTCCCAGCCCATCCCGGTGACCGGCAGGCCCCGCGGCACCGAGCGCACGCCGTCGGCCGCGACGTACGGGGAGGAGACGGGACGGCTCGGCGGAGTGTGGCCCTCCGGCGCGGAGGGGGCGTCCGGCGCGGCCGTGGTCAGGGCCTCCCCGTGGTAGTAGTTGATGCCCAGCACGTCGAGCGGTGCGGCGATGACGCCGAGGTCGCCCTCCCGGACGTGGTCGGCCAGGCCGAGGTGGCGCACGTCCTCGAGGACGTCGGCCGGGTACTTCCCCCGGAACAGCGGGTCCAGGAAGATGCGGTTGAACTGCCCGTCGATGCGGCGGGCGGCGTCCCGGTCCGCGGCGCTGGCCGGGTCCACCGGATCGGGCACCGTGAGGTTCAGGGTGATCCCGAGGGTGGCCTCGGGGTCGCGCCGCCGCAGCTCCTGCACGGCCAGGCCGTGCCCGAGCAGCAGGTGGTGGGCCGCCGCGAGCGCCGCCCGCGGCTCCTGCCGGCCCGGGGCGTGCACGCCGGCCGCATAGCCCAGGAAGGCCGAGCACCACGGCTCGTTGAGGGTCGTCCAGATCCGCACGCGGTCCCCGAGGGCCTCGTGCATGACGGCCGCGTACTCGGCGAACCGGTGGGCGGTCTCCCGGTTCGTCCAGCCCCCCCGGTCCTCGAGAGCCTGCGGGAGGTCCCAGTGGTAGAGGGTCAGCCACGGCTGGATCCCGGCCTCGAGGAGCTGGTCGACCAGGCGCGAGTAGAACGCGATGCCCTCGGGGTTGGGCGTGACGCCGTCCGGCACGCACCGCGCCCACGACGTGGAGAAGCGGTAGGCCTGCAGGTGCAGTTCCTGCATCATGGCCACGTCCTCGGCGGAGCGGTGGTAGTGGTCGCAGGCGACGTCCCCGTTGTGGGCGTCGGCCACGGCCCCGGGGACCCGGGCGAAGACGTCCCAGATGGAGTCCTGCCGGCCGCCCTCGTGGGCGGCGCCCTCGATCTGGTAGGCGGCGGTGGCGGCGCCCCAGACGAAGTGCTCGGGGAACGTAAGCGGTGTGGTGCTCATCCTTTGACTGCTCCTTGCATGATTCCGGAAACGAGTTGACGGCCTGCGACCACGAAGAGCAGCAGCAGCGGGACGGTGGACAGCAGTGCTCCGGTCAGGACGACCGAGTAGTCCACGAAGTGCGCGGACTGCAGCAGCTGCAGGGCCACCGGGAGGGTGGGGTTGGAGGGGTCCAGCACGATGAAGGGCCAGAAGAAGTTGGTCCAGGTGGCCACGAAGGTGAACAGGGCCAGCATCGCCGCCGCCGGCCGGGCGGCGGGCAGGCCGATGTGCCAGAACGCCTGGATCATCGACGCGCCGTCCATCCGGACGGCCTCGATGAGCTCGTCCGGCAGCGCGTCCCGCAGGTACTGGGTCATCCAGAACACCCCGAAGGCCGTGACGACGCCGGGCACGATCACGGCCCAGAGGGACCCGGTCCACCCGAACTTCGCCATGACGATGAACAGTGGGACCACGCCGAGCTGGGTGGGCACGGCCATGGTCGCGATGACGAAGACCAGCAGCCCCTTGCTGCCCCGGAAGCGGAGCTTGGCGAAGGCGAACCCGGCGAGTGTGGAGAACAGCACGACCGACGCCGCGGTGACCGTGGAGACCAGGACGCTGTTGCCCATGGCCTTCCAGAACGGGATGCTGTCCATGACCTGGGCCGCGTTGGCCAGGAAGTTCCCGCCCGGCACCAGCGGCACGCCCCGGCTCAGCACGGTGCTGTCGTGGCTGCCGACCAGCAGGGACCAGTACAGCGGGAAGAGGGCGCCCAGGACCACCGCGCCCAGGAAGCCGTAGGTGAGGAACCCGGGCCGGCGCATCCCGGCTCCCGGGCCGGGGCGCCGTCCGCGTCCGCGGGGGCCCCGGCCGCGGAGGCCGCGGGCGGCGCCGCGCACGGCGTCGCCGCCCGCGATGCGCTCGAGCGGTGCTTCGGGGGAAGAGGTGCTCATTTTCGGCCTCCCTGGTGGGCGATCCGCCGGGTGATGAGGAAGTTGGCCAGGGAGATCAGCACGATCAGCAGGAACAGCAGCCAGGCGACGGCCGAGGCCCTTCCGAAGTCGCGCTGGCCCCAGCCCAGCTCCCAGATGTACATGGTCAGGGTCTGCCACTGTCGGTCCGCCCCGCCCAGGCCGTACTGGTCGAAGACCCGGGCCTCGTCGAAGATCTGCAGCCCGCCGATGGTGGCGGTGATGACCACGAAGATGATGGTGGGCCGGAGCATCGGCACGGTGATGGACAGGAACTGGCGCAGCCGCCCGGCGCCGTCGATCGTCGCCGCCTCGTAGAGATCCCGCGGGATCGCCTGCATGGCCGCGAGGAAGATCAGGGCGTTGTAGCCGGTCCAGCGGAAGTTCACCATCGTGGCGATGGCGAAGTGGCTGGCCAGGGGTTCGGAGTGCCACCGGACGGGGTCCAGCCCCACGCTCGTCAGCAGCTCGTTGACCAGGCCGAACTGGTCCGCGTAGAGGTTGTTGAAGATCAGGCCCACCGCCACGGGCGCCACCACGAAGGGGACGAGCACGCCCATCCGCCAGAAGGTCCTGGCGCGCAGGTTCGCGTCGAGGGCCGCGGCGATGGTCAGCGCGAGGACCACCTGGGGCACCGAGGAGAGCACGAAGATGCTGAACGTGTTCCCCAGGGCGTTCCAGAAGAACGGCTGGGCGAGGACGAACTGGTAGTTCTCCAGGCCGGTGAACGTGCCCTGCCCGCCGATGAAGTCCCAGTCGTGCAGGGACACCCACGCGGTGTAGAGCAGCGGGAACAGCCCGGTGAGGGCGAACAGGACGAAGAACGGCGAGATGTACAGGTAGGGCGAGAGCTTGACGTCCCACCGGGACATCCGCTGGGAGAACGCCAGGCGCCGGACGGCCTTCGGGGGCCGTTCCGGCCGGCGCTGCCGGGCGGGGGGCGCAGGTCGGAGATCGGTGACAGCCACGGGTCAGAGCGCGTTCACCGCGGTGACGAACTTGTCCCACGAGGAGGCGGCGTCGTCGGTGCGGTCCACGTCCACGCGGGTCAGGGCCTGCTGCATGGCGTCGTTGATCGGGAAGTACTTCGGCCCCTTGAACGGGGTGACCTCCACGGCCTGGGCGCGCTCGGCGAAGATCTCCCCCGAGGGCGCGTCGCGGAAGAACGGGTTCGTCTGGCTCAGCAGCTCCTCGCTCTCCAGCGCCTCGACCTGGCTCGGGAAGTTGCCCTTCGCGGTGAAGGCCTGCACCTGCTGCTCCGGGGCGGTCAGCCAGTCGGCCAGCTTCTTCGCCTCGGCCTGGTGCTCCCCCTGGGTGGGCACCGTCAGGTAGGACCCGCCCCAGTTGCCCCCGCCGCCGGGGAAGACGTTGGCGATGTCCCAGCCCTCGACGCCGGCGGCGTTGCCCTCGATGATGCCGAGCATCCAGCCCGGGCACAGCATGGTTGCGAAGGCGTCGGACTGGAAGCCGGCGGCCCAGTCGTCGCTCCACTGGCCCAGGTGCGCCGAGAGGTCGTCCTCGGTGGAGGCCTCCAGGACCTGCTCGTAGACGGCCTTCACCTCGGGGTTCTCGGCCGCGATGACCGTGCCGTCCTCCTCCTCGTAGGCGTTTTGGACCTGGTTGATCATGCCCTGGTAGGTGGCCCCGGCGGAGTCGTACCAGGCCACGTCCTCGTTCTGGGCCACGAAGTCCCGGCCCACCGAGAAGTAGTTCTCCCAGTCCCCGGTGAGCAGTTCGGCGACCTCCTCGCGGTCGCTCGGCAGGCCCGCCTCCTCGAAGAGGTCCGCGCGGTAGCAGACCGCCTCCGGGCCGGAGTCGGTGCCGTAGCCGATCAGCCGGCCGTCGGTCGTGGTGGCGGCCTCGGTCTTCCAGTCCAGCCAGCGTCCCTCGACCTCGGGGTCCGTCAGGTCGGCGAACTGGTCCGGGTACTCCATCAGCTCGGGCAGCCAGTCCACCTCGATGGCCTCGATGTCGGACAGGCCCGAGCCCGCGGCCAGGCGGGTGGTGAGGTTGTCGCGGGCCTCGTTGGAGGTCGCGGCCTTCTTGTGCTCGATGGTCACGTTCGGGTTCTCGGCCTCGTACTCCTCGAAGAGCTCCTCGTAGCCGAACTCGTTGAACGTGGCGACCGTGAGGGTCACGTCCTCGGTGCCGGTCTCGCCGTCCACCCCGGCGTCCTCGGAGGCGGCCCCGGCACCACAGCCGGTCAGCGTCAGGGTCAGGCAGGCCGCTGCGGCCGAGAGGGCGGTGGTGCGTGCTCTGGTGCGCACAGGTGACTCCTTCATCGTCAACGGGACGGGTCCTGCCGGCACCGGACGGCGCACAGGCTGCTTCCCGCGGCCCCGCACGTGCCGGTCGACAGCGGCGCCCACTGTGTGGGAGCGCTCTCACCCGTGTGCCTACTGTGCGTGAGGTGCACCACATTGTCAAGCACGAGAATTGACCTATGACGATAGATATTGATAGAGGGAGAAGCTCTGGCAGGGCCGTTCCGCACGGTCTGCATATGGAACCGCTCCCACCGCGCATATCGGTCCGACCACCCGCACTTCCCCGTGCCGGCAGCAGGGATCCGGCGTCCCGAGCGCGCGTCACGTCGCGGGCGGGACGGGAACGGAACGCCCGGCACCCATGCGCGAGCCCCGGCGCACCGCTGCGCCGGGGCTCGTCCGTGCTCCACCGTGACCGGGGGCCCGCCTCGAACCGCGGGGCCCGGAACGGGCTCAGTCCTGCTGGTCGGACTCCTCGTTCTTGGCGTCCCCGTGCTCGTGCGGCACTGGGGTCATCTCGGTGGACATGTCGGCGTCGTCGTTGGAGGCCGCGTCCTCGATGGGATCCGGGCCGGAGGTCGGCTGCTCGCTCACTGGGGGCTCCTTCGTCGGGAGGGCTGGTGCCCTCAGCCTACGGCCCCGGCCGGAGCCGTGGACAGCAGCCGCACCGCCTCGCGGGCGGCCGCCCGTCCCGCGCGCGTGGCGCCGAGGGTCGAGGCCGAGGCGCCG
Organism: Kocuria rosea subsp. polaris; assembly: GCF_001483755.1. GTDB lineage: Bacteria > Actinomycetota > Actinomycetes > Actinomycetales > Micrococcaceae > Kocuria > Kocuria cellulosilytica. The sequence goes on along the minus strand of NZ_LQBK01000004.1, from coordinate 70,638 downwards.
TAGCCGACCAGCAGCACCCGCGGCTCCCGGAGCACCCGCACCCCGTCCGTGCGGATGCCGCCGCCCGGTTCGCGCAGCCCCAGGGGGGACAGGTGGTCGAGGGCGGGGCGGAACCCGGTGGCCCACAGGATCGCGTCCGCCCGGACCGCACGGCCGTCGGCGAGCAGGACGCCCTCGGGCGTCACCGCCCGCAACGGTCCCGCGGAGACGAGGATCCCCGCGTCGATCCCCGCCCGGTACTGCGGGGTCAGGGGCAGGCCGGTGGCCGAGACCACGCTGGCCGGCGGCAGCCCCGCGCGGGTCCGCGCGCCGACCCGGCGCTCGACGTCCCGCCCCCAGTCCGGGTCGAACTCCCGGTCCGTGAAGCGCGGCGCCCGGCGGGTGACCCACGTGGTGGTGGCGCCCGCCTCCGCCAGCTGGAGCAGGAACTGCACTGCCGATGTGCCGCCGCCCACGACCACCACGTGCCGGCCGCGGAGCTCCTCCGCGGACCGGAAGTCGTGGGTGTGCAGCTGGCGCCCCCGGAAGGACTCCCGCCCCGGGTAGTACGGCCAGTACGGGCGGTCCCAGGTGCCGGTGCCGTTGATCACCAGGTCCGTCCGCCAGGTGCCGGCGTCCGTGACCACCTCGAGCGGTCCGTCGTCGGACTCCGCCTCGACCCGGCGCACCGCGACGGGGCGGTGGACCGGGAGCCCGAAGCGGCGTTCGTACTCGCCGTAGTAGCGGGCGACGACGGCGGAGGCCGGCTCGGTCGGGTCCGGCTCCCCGAGGGGCAGCCCGGGCAGGTCGTGGATCCCGTGCGCGCCGCCGAAGGTGAGAGAGGGCCAGCGGTGCCGCCACGCTCCCCCGGGCCCGGGGTTGGCGTCCAGGACCACGAAGTCCTCCTCGGGGACCAGGCCCCGGCGCTGCAGGTGGTGGGCGGCCGAGAGTCCGGCCTGCCCCGCCCCGATGACCACGACCCGCATGCCACGCCCCTCCTTGGTTGATGTATCACCAATTGCGGAACGGGTGACGGCCCCGGACTATTCCGGCCGCGGCCCGGGCACCGGCGGGGCGCCGGCGGGGTGCCGGCTGCGGGAAGGGATCGGAGCCGCGCTCCGGCACCGGCCGCACGCCGGCGCCCTGGTGACCGTCACCTCGTCCACCACTGGCACCCTCTACAGCCGCGGGTCGTCGGCGTGGCCCGCCACGCACGCGGCGAGGACGATGACGGGCATCTTCCGCCGGCGGGTCTCCGCGAGCAGGAGCCGGTGCGCCGCCTCCCGGTCGATCTGGTGGCGTTCCATGAGGATCCCCACCGCAATGAGGATCACCTGCCGGTCGGCCAGCGCGGACGTCAGCGAGGTCGACAGCCGGTGGATCTCGCCCGGCTCCTGGGCCGCCCCGAGCAGCGTGGCCGCGGCTCCGGCGAGCAGGTCCAGCAGGTGCTCCTCGTGCTCGGTGAACGCGTGGGGGCCGGAGGCGTACACCTTGATCGCCCCGACCTCCTGCCCGCGGAAGACGAGCGGAGTGCTGAGCACCGAGCCCAGCCCGGTGGCGACCGCCGCTTTGGCCCAGTCCGGCCACCGGGTGTCCTCCGCGGTGTCGTCCACCCGTTGCATGCTCACGGTGTCCCACGCCGTGAGGCAGGGTCCCTGGCCCAGTTCGTACTGGAGGCGGTCCAGGGCCTCCACGGCCGGGTCGGTGGCCGCGGTGGTCCTCGGCCGCCCGTGCTCGTCCACCAGGGTGACCCCGGCCCCGGTGGCCATCGGGATCAGATCGCGGGCGACCTCGGCCAGCTGGGCCACCGCGGCGGTGGCCGCCGGGGCGTCCAGCAGCATCCGCTGCACGTGGGCGATCGCAGTGGTCAGCTCCATGGACGACACCTCGGATTCCACGGGGGATCCTCTCCTCGCCACGGCACCGGATGGGTTTCCACCGCACCCGGGAAGCACAGGCTTCCATGATGCCTCACCACCGTCTTCCCGCTGCCTCGCCGGGGCGGAATTCTCAGGCCCGGGACGGGCCCGTCCCCGGTCGGTCCACCGCCGGGGACGGCACCCGGAGCAGGGAGCGCACGTGCCGGACCGCCCGCCGGGCCTCCGGGGTCCACCAGGCCCCCACGTAGACGTGGAAGGCGCCGGGCTCGTAGAGCAGCTTCCCGGCGTTGCCCGCCCGGGCCAGGTCCCGGGCGAAGGCCAGGGCGTCGGCGGCGAGGATGTCCTGGCCGCCCTGCACCACGTGCACCGGCGGCAGCCCGGCCACGTCCCCGTAGAGCGGGCTGACCAGCGGGTCCGTGAGCTCGCGGTCGCGCGCCCAGGCCGCCGCCATGGGGACCACCTGGTCGGTGCTCAGCATGGGGTCGTGCGGGTCGATCTCCCGCACGGCCGGATGTGTGGCGGAGACGTCCACCGCCGGGGAGAAGCCCACCACGTGGTCGGGCAGCCGCTGCCCGGCGTCCCGCAGGCGCATGGCCAGCCCGATCGCCAGGCACCCGCCCGCGGAGTCCCCTGCCACCACGACCCGATCCGTGCCGGGCCGGGCCACGAGATCGGCCCAGGCGGCGGCGAGGAAGTCGTAGCCCTCGTCCACGTGGCCCTCCGGGGCCAGCCGGTAGAGCGGGACCGTGACCGTGGTCCCGGTGTCCTGCACGAGCTCGCGGACGATCCACCAGTGCGCCGGCAGCAGCGGGTTCACGAACGCCCCGCCGTGCAGGTAGATCAGGTGGGACCCGTCCGCCCCGGCGCGCGGGGTCAGCCGCAGCAGCGGGCGCCCGGCCACCTCGGTGCGCTCCACGGCGTGCGAGCGCCGCAGGCCGGCCGGGACCCTGGCCGGCTCCGGATACCGGCGTCCGTGCAGCTGCTCCACCGGGGTCCACGGCTGCAGGCGCGTGCGCAGGCGGACGGCCCGGGACGTCACGGCCATGCTGATGCTCATCCGCTCTCCTTCCCTCGGGGCGGGCTCAGGCGAGCCGCACGGTCGTGAGACACGTGGGGCTGTCGGGGGAGGTCGCGAACTCCTCCACCGCCGTGCCCCGCTCCGAGCCGATCTCCAGCGTGCCGGTGATGTCCTTGGGCAGCCAGAAGCCCACGAACCCGTTCTCGTAGCTGGTCACGGTCTCGTCCACGAGCACGGCCCCGGAGTCGTCGGTGATCCGCACGTCGAAGTCCTCGCCCACGAGCTCGCCCTGGCACCCGGAGAGGCTGTGGGAGAAGCACTCGTGCGTGGTGGTGATCCACGGGGCCACCGCGAGGTAGAAGCGATCCTCCGGCATGGGCAGGGCCGTCTCGGTGCTGCCGTCGCTGAGGACCACCTCGTCGTAGGTCACCGAGCCGGCGAGTCCGGCGGCGCGGTCCTCGTGCGTGCGGTCGAGCTGCTCGACCACCTCCTGGGTGCTCGCGCCCTCGAGCCCGTGCTCCCGCAGCAGGGCGTCCTGCGCGGAGCCGCCGCCGGCACAGCCGGAGACGAGGAGCAGGACGGCGGCGGACGCGGACAGCACGGCGGATCTCATGGGCCCAGGATATCGGGGGCGGCCCCGGACTCCCGCTCCTGCGCGGCCCTCCGGGACCCCGGGAGTTTCCTGTGGGACCGGTCACAGATCCGGCCCCGGCGGCTAGAGTGGATGTCCAGTGGTGTCAGGGTTCGGGAGGATCCGCCATGCAGAACACCGAGAACAAGGACGTCTCCGGGATCACGCTCCTGGTCGCCGGGGCGGTCGTCCTGTCCGTGGTCTCGTTCGTCCTCGTCAACCTGGGCACGATCCTTCTCCTGCTGGCCGCGGCCGCCCTGTGGCTGCTCGGCGTGCTGCTGCGGGCGCTCGCCCGCTCCCTGGCGGAGCGCGCGCGGGCATGGCTGCGAGGCACGCCGCGGAGCCCCGCACGGTCCGGTGCGGGCCCCGGTGCGCGGCCGGCCGGCCGGACCGCTGCGAGGAACCCGAGGAAGAGCCCTCGGAGGAGCAGCGGAAAGTCGGTCGCGAAGACCGCCGAGCAGGCCCGGCGGAGCGCCGTGGAGGACATGCGCACGGCCTGGATCCGGTGGCAGCTCGGCACCCTCCCGCCGCAGCAGCGGCGCGGGGACGCGTCCTTCGTCGCCGCCCGGCTGGCCGAGGTCCCGCACGCGGACTGGGACGCGACGCGGCTCCGGCGGCACGGCCAGGCGCTGTGGTGCGTCCGGGACGCGTCCGCCCGGACGCCCCTGCACGGGGAGCTCGAGGCGCGCCTGGACCGGGTCGCCGCCATGATCTCGGAGCTCACCGACGAGGAGTTCGACACCCACCGCGGCCAGACCGACGAGCAGTACCTCTACCACCCGGACCGCGCGGTCCGGGCCGCGTACCTGGCGGGCGGGTCGCAGGCCGTCGAGACCATCATGGGCACCATCACCGCCGTCCGCGCCCAGGTCCGCGAGGACGCGGCCGCCCGCGCGGCCGCGGACTGCCTGGCGCGCGAGCGCAACGCCGCGCTCCGGGCCCTGCGGGAGACCCGCCGGCCGGCCCGGCCGCGGGACGCCCACGCCGCCTGGGAGGCGCAGGCCGAGCAGATCGGCCGGTGAGCCGCCGCGTCCGGGGCGGCACCGGCCAGCATCGGGTCCAGCATCATCCACAGCAAGCACTCGACGAAGCCGAGCAGCACTGGGAGGAGCTTCCGGGTCATCCGCTGCTGTGCTTCACGGAGTCGGGTCGCACCCCACGGACAGGACACGCCGGACACCGGGACCGCGGGCGGAGGCTACGCCAGGTGCTCCGCCGGCTCGCCCTGGAACTCGCGCACCTCCACGGGGAGGGTGGTCGCCCGCGCCAGTTTCCGCCCCCACTCGATGGCGGCGTCGTAGTCGGGCGCGGCCACGATGCAGATGCCCCCGGCGTGCTCGTCCTCCCGCTCGTACGGGCCGTCCGTGGTCACCACGTCGTCCCCGTGGAAGCGCACGACGACGGACGCCTCCGCCCGGTCCAGGCCCCCGGCGAAGACCCACGCCCCGGCCGCCCTGAGCTCCTCGTTGAAGGCCGCGACGTCCCGCATCACGGGTTCGAGGACCTCCGGGGCCGCCGGCCCGCCGTCGGGCTGTTCGATGCTGAGCAGGTAGTGCTTCATGGCGAGCCTCCTGGGCGTCGGATGGTCCTCGGAGTCTACGGTCGCGGCGGCCCGCCGAAATAGACCCGGGCCTCCAGCACGCGCCCGTCCCGCACGGTGATCGCCTCCATGTTCTCGAAGATCCCGCCGGTCCTGAGCTCGTACTCGTAGCGGACGAACACCAGTCCGGGCTGCGCCTCGACCACCTGGAGCAGGTCCTGCCGGGCGACCCGGCCCGCCGTGGGGAAGCATCGCTCGAAGTACGCCGCCCGGTCGATGCGGTCGTCCTGCGGGGAGGTGAAGCGGAACCCGTCCCCGACGAGCTCGCGGGCCGCCGCTTCGTCCTGCGCGAGGTAGGCGGCGAAGAGCCGCCGGACGACGTCCGTGCTGCCGTTGGTCATGCCCGCAAGCTACTCCCGGGCGGGGAGCGGGACAAGCACGGTCCCGCTCCGGCCGGCGGGCTCTGCAGCCCTGCGGTGCCGGGGCCGCCGGCTCCTCGTCGTCGGCCCCGGCCGGGACGCCAACGGTGCCGGCGTCCCGGGATCCCGCCGCATGGACCATCATGGGAGGTCCGAGGGACCGCTCACGCGTGCGTCCCCGCCCGTCAGGAGGACCCGTGCCCAAGAGCAAGCCCCGCAAGAAGGCCGCCGCCAAGAAGAAGCAGCAGCGGCGGGAGTTCCACGCCGCCGCCGGCGCCCGCACCGTCGACGTCGAGGGCGCCGAGCAGGGCACGTGGGACGACGACGCCCACGAGCTGCTCGTCGCCCGCGGCTGGGTGGCCTACCGGGACCTGGAGATGGACCAGCTCGGCGACGGCTGGGAGTGGCTGCCGTCCCAGCTGCCCCTGGACGCCGGCGTGGGCGGGGAGCCGGGGCCCACCACCGTGTTCGCCGCGGCCGAGGGCGGCTACGACGTCGAGCTGGCCAACGCCAACGGCTCCGTGGACCCGGACCGCGCGGGCCACTACGACACCCTCGAGGAACTCGCCGCGGACCTGGACAGTCTCGAGGCCTGGCGCGTACCGGCCGGCGAGTACGTCCTGCCCGACGTCCCGACCTTCTCCGCGGACACCCCGTGGGCGATCTGCCAGCTGTGGGCCGGCGGGATGATCGACCACTGGGAGCTCGCGGCGGACCTCCTCCACTTCCCGTACGAGGAGACCGAGGAGGGCTTCGCCGCGGTCGAGCGCGCCCACCGGGCCGGGCTGATCCCCGCGCGGCTCTACGCCGCGATCCGCGCCGGACGGGCCGCGTAGCGCGGCCCGATCCCTTGTCGGGGCTCCGGGCGCGGCGTAGCGTGAGCCGGGACCAGCACCCTGCTGAGCACACGAGGAGCGGCATGAGCGAGACGACCCCGGACCCGGCCGAGAACAAGCCCTCCCAGGCCGAGGGGGACCTGCCCGAGGACCAGAGCGTGGAGCCGGCCGTCGACCCGGACGACAACAAGCCCTCCCAGGCCGAGGGGGACGCCCCCGCGGACGCGCCGGGCGACGACTGACCCCCGCACCAGGACGCCGGGCGCCCCGACCGGGACGCCCGGCGTCCTCGTGCGCGGGCTCCGGGCGGTCACGCCGCGGGCGTGCCCGGGGCCCCGGGGACCGGCCGGTCCCCGGAGCGCTCCGCGCGCACGCTCACCCGGAGGTGCGGGGGTGGCGGGCCGCGAAGTCGCGGGCCACGTCCTCCATGAAGGCGAACTCCACCCCGTCGTGGCCGGCGATGTGGTCGAAGAGCCGCTCGAGCATCAGCAGGTTCTGCGGCCGCCCCGAGACGTCCGGGTGGATGGTGATCGGGAAAACGCCGTAGTCCATCTCGCGGTAGACCCAGTCGAACTGGTCCTGCCACAGCTGCTCGACGTCGCGCGGGGACACGAAGCCGTGGCTGTTCGGGCTGGACTTGATGAACATCATCGGCGGCAGGTCGTCCAGGTACCACGAGGCCGGGATCTCGATCAGGTCCGTCTCCTCACCGCGGACCAGCGGCTTCATCCACTCCTTCGCCGAGGCCGCCTCGTAGTCGATCCTGGTCCAGGTGTCCCCGACGCGCACGTAGTACGGGGTGTGGTCGTCGTGCATCAGCGAGTGGTCGTAGAGGAAGCCGCGCTCGAGCAGGATCTCGTTGGTCACCGAGGAGAACTCCCACCACGGGGCCACGTAGCCCACCGGCTTCCTCCCCGACCGCCGCTCGATGAGATCGGTGCAGTAGTCGAGGATCTCGGTCTCCTGCTGCCGGGTCATCGCGATGGGGTTCTCGTGGGAGTACCCGTGCACGCCGATCTCGTGCCCGGCGGCCACGGTCGCGTCGAACTGCTCGGGGAAGGTCTCGACGGAGTGCCCGGGCCAGAACCAGGTCACCGGCATCTCCCGGCGCTGGGCCAGCTGGAGCAGCCGCGGCACCCCGACCTCGCCGGCGAAGAGGCCGCGGGAGATGTCCCCCGGGGAGTCCTCCCCGCCGTAGGAGCCGAGCCAGCCGCCGACGGCGTCCACGTCGATGCCGACCGAGACATAGATCTTCTTGGACATGCTTCCTCCTGGTGGGTCGGTGTTCAGCAGTACGGCCGGAAGGCCTCGGGGAACTCGTGGACCGGGGTGCCGTGGGCGACGAGCAGCGCCGCGAGGATCCTCGCCTGGAAGGGGTTGAGGTCCCCGGACGGGACCGCGCCGGCGGCCACGAGGTCCACGCCGCCGCCGTTGCCGTAGACCGGCAGCACGGGCCCCCAGGGGACACGGGAAGCGAGCACCACGGCGCACCCGGCCCCGACCGCCCGGCGCACCGCCTCCGCGAAACCGGGGCCCGCGTTGCCGGTGCCCGAGCCGGCGAGGACCACGGCCTGCGCCCCCGAGCGCACCGCGAAGTCGAAGAGCTCCGGGGTCGCCCCGGGGTGGGCCGTGACGATCTCGACGCGCGTCGTGTCGAAGGCCGGCGGCGGCGGGGGCAGGGCGGGGCGCCGGACCGGTGCGGCCGTGACGACGAGCTCGTCCCCGGCCAGGTGCGCGACCTCGACCCCGCCCGCGAACGGGTCGGCCGCCAGGGTGTGGGCCTTGCGGGCGCCGCGGGCGGAGCGGACCGTGCCGGCGAAGGAGATCAGCGCCCCGCAGCCGCGCAGCCGTTCGTCGGCGGCGGCCAGCACCGCCTCGCCCACGTTGCGCGGCCCGTCCGGGGCCGGGCTGTCGGCGGGCTGCTGGGCGCCGGTGAGGACCGTGCTCTTCGCGCTGTCGTGCACGAGGTCGAGCAGGAAGGCGGTCTCCTCGAGGGTGTCGGTCCCGTGGGTGACCACCACCCCGTCGGTGGCCGGATCGGCCAGCGCGTCCCGGACCGCCTCGGCGATCGTCCGCAGCTGCCCCAGGGTGAGCCGGTAGCTGCCGGTGGTCAGCACGTCCCGGGCGGTGACGGTCAGCTCCCCGTAGCGGTCCTGCGCGAGGTCGGCGGCGGTGTCCGTGGCCACCGAGCCCTGGTCACCGGCGCCCCGGGAGGCGATGGTGCCCCCGGTGCCGAGCAGCTGGACGTGTGCCACGGTGCGCCTCCTCGGTCCGCCGGTCCTGCGCGGGCCGCGCCTCCCGACCGCCGGGGCGCACCCGCTGTGGTCCCCGACAGTAGGCGAGGCGGCCGCGCCGCGCCACACCCGGCGGGGTCAGCTCCGGCGGCGCGCGTCCCCGCCGGAGCGGTGCTGCGCGCCCGCGCCGTCCTTGGGCGCCCACCCGGACAGGCCGAGGAGGTCGGCCACCTCGCGGTAGTGGCTCGTGGAGAGGATCCCGAAGCCGGCCTCGACCGCCCGGCGGTAGTAGTGCACGTCGAGGGCGTCGGCGGGCAGGTTCTCGTCGTAGCGGTGCAGCTCGAGGCGCATGGGCACGTTCCAGCTCCGCATCCGCAGGCTCTCCTCCATGTCCGGGACGTAGTGGCCGGCGAACCCGACCACCCGGCGGAGGTCGGGCACCTCCCGCCGGACGTCGTCGACCGTGGGCAGGCCGTCGGGGTGGGTGGGGACGAAGTAGACGAGGTCGGGCGCGATCCTGCGGTAGACGGCCAGCTCCGTCAGGCCGTTCACGCCGACCACCACCTGGCTCTCGGCCCGGTGCGTGCGGACGAGCTCGACGACGGCCTCCGGGGCCACGTTCCTGACGTCGAGCCACAGCACCGAGCCGGCCAGCACCGCCCAGGTGAGGAACTCCGCGGCCTCCCGGATGGGGAACCGGGTGACCTCGCCGTAGTTGTCCACGAGGTGCTGGCTGAGCACGTAGTCCGCCGACTGCTCGCTCACGGGGCCGGCGCCGGTGCTCCCGTGCCCCATGACGGCCTCGTGCAGGACCACGCACCGGCCGTCGACCGTGGTGCGCAGCTCGATCTCGATCATCGTGCGGGCCCGGGTGGCGAGGACGTTCCGGGCGGACTCCAGCGCCGAGCAGGGCCAGGACCCGTCGGGGTGGTAGCCGGCGCGGCGGGCCAGCAGGAGGGGACCGTCGCTGACCAGGCGGTCGTGGCGGGTGTAGGCGGCCAGCTCGGCCGGCGAGTCGAAGACGATCGAGTGCTCTGCTGCTCGCGGCCCGTCGGTGCCGGCGTGGTAGGGCGGGTGCGGGCGGCGGTGCTCGTTCGGCATGGGAACTCCTGGGGGGATGGGAGCGCGGACAGCGGCCGTGGGGGGACGGCCGGTGGGCGGGAAGCGGGGGAACTGCCCGTCCACTCGTGCTCAGGGGCCCTCGGCCGCCCGTGCACGCTCCAACTCTTCCACGTCCGAGGCCGAATACGTGGCTGCGATCTGCATGTCGTTGCCTCCGCGCAGCACATTGGTGGTCCTGAGGCCCGTGAATAGCATCCGGGGAATGGGGCGGTAGCTGGTGCGGCCGTCGTCGACGGGCCGGGTCCGGGTCCGGTGGCGCAGCGCGACGGCGTGCAGCCACACGTCGTCGGCCATGGGGGCGCAGGCCGTGAACCCGCTCCCGGTGTCCCGCAGGGCGTCGAGCAGGTGCGGTGGATAGAGCACCCCGGAGGTGCCCGTGGCGAAGGTCCGGTAGGAGGCCTCCGCGGGGGCGCCGGGGCTCCAGGTGGCGTAGGGCAGGATCCGCCCGTTCCCGACGCCCAGCCGGTGCGCACGGTGGGCGATCACGTCCCGGGGGTGCCGCTCGTGGACCGCCAGCAGCTCCTCGAGCCACGTCTCGCCGTAGAGCACGTCGTCGTCCGCGATGACCATCGGGAGCTCGTGGTGGGCCACGGAGCGCACATAGGGGTAGTACTTCTGATGGGGACCCCAGTCCTCGGTGCACCGCAGCTCGAGGCCCCGGCGCACCAGCCGGGCCAGCGGCGGGGGCGGATCGGCCACGACGTCGGCCTCCCGCAGCCACAGGATCAGCCGCTGCGGGCGGACGGTGCCGTGCGCCATCGACTCCACGGCCAGGTGGACCGTCCGGATCCGGCTCCCGTAGGACGTGAGGCTCACGACCACGGGCGCGTCCCCCCGCACGGGCGCGGCCGAGCAGCGGTTCCGGACCCGGAAGTACAGGGCGCTGCGGCTGGTCCGGAACGAACGCAGCCAGTCGCGGACCAGCTCCCGGGACAGCACCCACCGCAGGGGGTGCCGGTGCCGTCCTCCCGGACGGGTGCTCATGACGAGCGCGCCAGGGCCGCCCGGGCCGCCTCGCCGCCGAGCTGCAGGACTCCCGCGTCGGTGGTGACCGCGATCCAGGAGAAGCCCTGCGCCCGCAGCGCGGCGGCACGCTCCGGGGAGCCGGCGAAGGCGCCCGCCAGGACGCCGGCCTCCCGGCACGCCCGCACGATCGTGGGCAGGGGCGCGTCCGCCGCGGTGTCCGCGAGAAGCTCGTCGACGTCCCGGCCCAGGGCGAGCGCGAGGTCGAAGGGCCCCACGAAGACCATGTCCAGGTCCGGGACCGCCGCGATCGCCCGGACCCCGGCGACCGCGGACGCCGTCTCCACCATCACCGCGCACAGCGGCCGGGGCAGGTCCGCCACGCCCGCGGCGTCCCGTGAGCCGGGCAGCGGCCCCCAGCTCCGGGCGCCCCGCGGCGGGAAGTGCGCCGCGGCGACAGCGGCCTCGGCCTGGGCCGCGTCCTGGACGAGCGGCACGACGACGCCGTCGGCGCCGGCGTCCAGCGCCCGGCCGATCAGGGTGAGGTCGTTCGCGGCGACCCGGACCAGCACCGGGGCGGACGGCGCGCGCCGCAGGGCGAAGAGACCGCGGACGGCGGCGTCGTCGAAGTGGCCGTGCTGGGCGTCGACGCCCACCCAGTCGAAGCCGGCGCGCTCCAGGGCGAGCACGGTCCGGGCCTCGCCGAGGGTGGCCCACACGCCCGCGCGCACCCCGTCCTCGCCGTCGTGGCCGTCGTAGCTGCTGCCGTCGTGGCTGCTGCTGCTGTCGTTGCCGGATGCCTCTGCCGCGGTCATGGCTCCATTCTGGCAGGAGGCGGACCGATGTCCGCCTCAGATCTCCGCGGTGGCCAGGACGGGCGGCGTGGGCGTCTCGGAGCCCCCGGCGGGCTCCACGGTCATGGCCACCGCCGCGGCACCGCCGACGTCCCCGTCCAGCCAGACCTGCACGTCGCCCCCGCCGAAGTGCACGTCCGGCACCGGCGTCCCGCCCTGCACGAGCCACAGCTGGTACTCCCGGCCCTCCCCCGGCCCGGTGAGACCGGAGGCCACGAACAGCGCCGCGTCCTCCTGCGCCGAGACCACCAGGGTGGCCGGACGGCCGTCCACCTCGAGCTGGCGGGTGGTGACGTCCGGGGCGCTCAGCAGCCGGGCCTGCCGGTCCTGCTCCTGGGCCACGAGCTGCTGCTCCCGCTGCTCGGACTGCGTGCCGAGGGCCCAGCCGCCCAGGGCGGCACCGGGCAGGAGCACAGCGGCCGCGGCGGCGGCCAGCCAGCGGCGCCGGCGCCGCGGGGCCAGGGGCACGACCGTGCCCGGGGACGTGTCCCCGGCGCCCGGATCCGCAGGGTCCTCCGGGTCCGCAGGGTCCGCAGGGTCCGCCGCACGGTGCCCGGACCGCTGCTCCTGCGGCGTCCCGTGCACGGCCGCGAGGACGTTCGCGCGCAGCGCCGCCGGCGGCGGCTCGGCGACGGCGGAGGCCAGGTGCGCCCCGACCTCGCCGAAGGCGGCCACCTCCTCCCGGCAGGCCGCGCAGCCGCGCAGATGGAGCTCGAACGCGGCCCGCTCGCCGGGCTCGAGGGCATCCACGGCGTAGAGCGCCGCGTCGGCGTGGACGTCGGCGTGGACGTCACCGTGGACGTCACCGCGGACCTCGCCGTGGACGTCGTCCGTCCGGTCGTCCCCCTGGCCGTCCTTCACTGCCGCACCCCCAGTGCCGATCTGAGATTGTTGAGCCCGTCCCGGATCCTGGCCTTCGCCGTGCCCAGCGGGACGGCCAGGTGCTCCGCGACCTGGCGGTGGCTGTACCCCCGGTAGTACACCAGACAGACGGCCTCCCGCTGGAGCGGGCTGAGCTCACCGAGCCGAGCCCGCACCTCCTCGGAGTCCAGGGACTGCTCCACCTCGCTCCAGGTCGAGTCGGACGGGGTCTCGGCCCGGCGGGACTCGTACTGCTGGTCCCGGTCCCGGTCCCGCTGGTGCTGCCGGATCCGGTCCACCCCGCGGCGGTGGGCCATGGTGCACAGCCACGCCAGGGCCGTGCCGCGGGCGGCGTCGAAGCGCCCCGCCTGCTGCCAGGCCATCAGATACACCTCCTGGACCACCTCGGCGGCCAGCTCCGGGGAGCGGACCAGCCGCAGCACGAGACCGTGGACGGTCCCGGACGTCGCATCGTACAGCCGGGCGAAGGCGTCCTCGTCCCCGTCCGCGGCACGGCGCAGCAGCTCGGCCTGTTCCTCGGCCCGCCCGGGGGCGGGAACCGGGGCGCCGCCGATCCGGCCGGTGGGTCTGTCGCTCACACGGTCTCGCAGTCCACTCGGGGAGCAGCACCGCGCCCGGGACCCGGGCGGGTGCAGTGTCGCACTGCACCCTGCCACACCGGGCGGGGGTGGTGCGCCCGACACACTCGCTGTCTCCACGACTCCTGTTCGTCGCGGGGCGGGCAGCGGACGGGGTCCACGACCCGTCCCGGCGCGCGGGGAAAGTTTTTTCCCGCGGCACCCGTCCGGGCTGCGTCCGGCGGCGAACTCACCGTGCACACACCGAAAGTGCGCACACGGCACGACCCCCGGTACGACACAGGAGAGAATCTGATGCGCAAGTCCATGCTCCTCACAGTCCCCACCCTGGCCCTCGGCGCCCTCACCATGTCCGCGGCCCCCGCCTCCGCCCACGATGCCGACATGTGGTCCGGCCAGGCCGCCCTGGGATCCCTCAACGGCTCCGGCACCACCGGTGACGTGATGGTCGACGTCCACGGCACCGAGGCCACCGTCACCATGAACGTGTCCGGCGCGGCCGAGACGTTCATGGACGGCCCCTTCCCGCACGCCCAGCACATCCACATCGCCGCCCAGGGCGTGTGCCCGCCCCCCAGCGCCGACACGGACGGCGACGGCGTGGTCTCCACCCCGGAGGGCCACCCGTTCTACGGCATGATCGGCACGTCCCTGACCACCGAGGGCGACACCGGCCCCGACTCGGCCCTGGCCGTGGAGCGCTTCCCGGGCGGGTCCGCCTACACCTACGAGCGGACCCTCGAGCTGGACCCGGCCACCGCCGAGTCCCTGCAGAACGGCACCGCGGTCGTGGTCGTCCACGGCGTGGACCCGGCGAAGCTGCCGGCCGCCGCCGCCGAGAAGATGAGCTCGCTGAACGAGGAGCTGCCCCTGGCCGCCACCCTCCCGGCGGCGTGCGGCACCCTGGCCGCCTCGCAGATGGGGGCCATGCCCGAGGGCGGGGCCGACACCGGGGTGGAGACCGCCTCCGAGCACGGCGCTGCCGCCGGCATCGCCGTGGCCGGCGCCGGAGCCCTGGCCCTGGCCGGTTCCGCGCTGGCGGCCCGCCGCCGCGCCCGGGCCTGACCCCGGCCGGCGACCCCGAAGAGGCATCACCTCCCATGACGGGCTCCGACACCGGCCGCCGCGCAGGCCTGCTGACCTGCGCGGCGGCCACCGCCCTCCTGCTCTCCGGGTGCGCCGGCGGCGCCGCCCCCGAGGCAGGGGCCACCGCCCCGGCGCCGTCCGCGGCGGCGAGCTCCCCGGCCGCCCGGACCGCCCCCGCCCCGGCGAGCGGTCCGTCGTCCGCCGGCCGGACGGCTCCGGCGGCCGCCCCCACCACCTCGGCACCGGCGCCGGACGTCGCCGCCCCCCGGTCCCTGACCATCCCCGCGATCGGCGCCGCGTCCGAGCTGCTGCACCTGGGTCTGCGGGACAACGGCTCGCTCGAGGTCCCGCCCGAAGGACCCGGCGCCCCGGCGAGCTGGTACACCGGCTCGCCCGCCCCCGGGGAGCGGGGCCCGGCCGTGCTGCTCGGCCACGTCAACGCCACCGGCGGCGGCCGCCCCGGGGTCTTCGCGGACCTGCGCGCCCTTCAGCCCGGGGACAGGATCGAGGTGGCCCGCCAGGACGGCACCACCGCGGTCTTCGCCGTCGACCGCGGGGAGCAGTACGGCAAGGAGGACTTCCCCACCCTGGAGGTCTACGGCAACACGGAGGGGCCCGAGCTGCGGCTGATCACCTGCGACGGCTACGACCCGGCGACCGGGGAGTTCGACGACAACTACGTGGTCTACGCGTCCCTGGTGCGCTGAGAACTCCGGGACGACGACGGACCCCGCCCGCCGTGCTCCGAGCGCACGGCGGGCGGGGTCCGGTGCGGCCCGGGGACCCGCTCAGTGGCGGGGGCCCCGGTCCGGTCCCCCGGTGCCGGGCACGTCGCCGGGACGGTCCGCCGCCCCCGGTGCGCCCGGCTGCCCGTCCGGGCGCCCGCCGCCGGCCGGGCCGCCCTGAGCGGGTCCGTTCGGAGTCCGGTCGCCCTGGGTCCGGTCGCCCTGAACCGTGCCTCCGGCCGCCCGGTCGCCGGGGGCGCGGTTCCCGCCGAGGAACTGGCGCGCCTTCTGCTGGACCGTGTCCACGTGGCGCTCGTACTTGCGCCCGGTGCGCTTGTCCACGAAGTTGCCGGCCTGGTCGAGGACCTTGTCGACCTTGTCCGGGTTGCGCTGGGCGAGCTGCTTGGCCTTGGCCGTGAGCCCCTTGAAGTTCACCATCACGTCTCCTTCCGAGAGAGGTCACCGCGCGGTGCCGCGGCGGTGCTGCCACGAGTCCATCATGCGGAGCTGTCCGCGGGCTGGCCAGTGCCGGGGCCCGCGCGCTCCTGCCCCACCACGTGCTGGAAGCGCAGCAGGTTGTCCGGGTCGTAGAGGGCCTTGGCCCGGACCAGGCGTGCGTAGACCTCCTCGGACCACGCCCGGGCGTGCTCCCGCTCCCCGCCCGGGACCCCGTGCATGTTCACGAACGCCCGCCCCGTGGACCACGGGGCCATGGCCTGCAGGATCTCGGCCAGCGCCCGGGGCGTCGCCTCGGCCACGTGGGGCGCGAGCCAGCCGATGAGCTCCAGGAAGAACGCCGCGTCCCGTCCCGAGACGGCGTCCTGGGTGCCGTCCGTCCGCGCGAAGGCTCCGCCCATGAGACGGATCCCCACCTCCGGCAGCGGGCACCGGCTGCCGGGGCCCGCGCGCTGCAGCAGCGTCATGACCGCGGCGGCGTCGAACTCCCGCAGGAACTCGCCCGTGAGCACGTAGAGCCCCGGCTCGGTGGCGTCCATGTGCACCTGGTCGATGTCCCGGTAGTCCATGGGACCCACGAGGTCCAGGACCGGTCGTGCGATCTCCCGCATCGGCGCGAGGACACGGGCCCCCTCGTCCGCCGGGCCCACCCAGCAGAAGCGCAGGTGCACGAGCATCCGCTGGTGCAGCTGCTCGGGGACGGTCGGGTCGTGCGGCATCCAGCGCAGGGCCACGGACGTCGAGGCGTGCTCGGGCAGGGTGGGCGCCCACCGGCTGAACGCGCTCAGCACCTCCTGGGCGTCGGTGCCGGCGTAGAAGATGCCGCCGCCGTAGAGGTCCTCCAGCGGGACCAGGTCGAGGGTCATGGCGGTGACGAGGCCCAGGTTGCCCTTGCCCCCGCGCAGCAGGGCGAACAGCTCCGGCTCGTGCCGGGCGTCCACGTGGCGCAGCCGCCCGTCGGGGGTGACCACCTCGAGGCCCAGGAGGTGGTCGGCGGCGAACCCGAAGACCCGCCCGAGCACCGGCAGCCCGCCGCCCAGGGTGTAGCCCACCGCCCCGGCGTCGCTGGCCGAGCCGCTGAGGACGGCGAGCCCGTGGGGCGCGACCGCGTCGATCACCCGGCGCCACCGCACGCCGGCGCCGATCCGTGCCGTCCGGCGGCGAGGGTCGACCTCGAGCTCCTGCATCCGGTGCGTCGTCACGAGCAGCCCGCCCTGCATGGGCTGGTCCGCGCCGTGGCCCGTGGACTGGACCCCCACGGGCTCGTGGTGGGCGGCGGCCCACCGCATCGCGGCCACCACGTCGGCGGTGTCGGCCACCCCGACCACCACGTCCGGGTGGTGGACGCCGGCCAGGTTGAAGCCGGCGGCCTCCTGCGCGAAGCCGTCGTCGTCGGGCAGCAGGACCGGGCCGCGGACCTGGCGGTGGAGTTCTTCCACGTCCGTTCTCGTGATCATGGCGGTCCCCCTCGGCGCCGACGATCCGCGGTGCGGGACCGGACGGTCCCGCAGCGCCACAGAACACGCCCATTCTCCCACGCGGACGCTCCGGTGCACCCGTGGACCGGGCACCGGACCGCCGCGTGCGGACCGGGCGGACCGGCCGGGGCGACGACCCCGCCGCGGGGCCGCCGGAGGGGTCAGTCGCGCTCGAGCGGCAGGGCGGGCGCCAGCCGGCGCAGGGACGTGAACGTGGGCACGAGCGCCTCGTAGAGCTGCTCGAACACCGGCTGCAGGGACGCGTGCACCGCCGCGTCGGCCGGGTCCGGGCGCACGGTGGACTGCACCTCCACCAGGTCCGCGGCCACGTCGACGGACTCGATCAGCCCGAGCGCCTGCATCCCGAGCAGCGCGGCGCCGAACCCGGAGCCCTCGTGCCCCGAGGCGAAGGAGATGTCCGTGCCGAGGACGTCGGCGAGCAGCTGCCGCCACAGCGGGCTGCGGGCGAAGCCGCCGGTGGCGCGGATCTGCTCGACGGCCAGACCGGCCGAGCGCATCGACTGCAGGACCAGGCCGAGCTGCTGGCACACGCCTTCCAGGGCGGCGCGCACCAGGTGCTCGCGGCGGTGGGCGCGGGTCAGCCCCACGTAGGCGCCCTTGGGCAGGGAGCTCCAGTGCGGGGCGCGCTCGCTCAGCAGGTAGGGCAGCATGAGCAGGCCCCCGGACCCGGCCGGCACGCTCGCCGCGAGCTCGAGCAGCTCCTCCTCCGGCTCCTCCCCCAGGTCCGGGGCGAGGGCGTCCCCGGCCCAGCCCAGGACCACGCCGCCGTTGTTGATCGCCCCGCCGACCACCCAGCGCCCCGGGGTCAGGGCATAGCAGAAGACCCGTCCCAGCGGGTCCACCACGGGACGGTCGACGACGACGCGCAGCGCGCCGCTCGTGCCGATCGAGCAGGCGGCGACCCCGGGCCGGACCGCGCCCAGCCCCAGGTTGGCCAGCGGCCCGTCGCTGGCCCCGACCACCACCGGCGTGGTCGCGGGAAGCCCGGTGGCCCGGGCGCCCTCGTCCGTGAGCCCGGGCAGCACGTGGGTGGTGGGCACGAGCTCGGGCAGCTGCTCGGGCAGGATCCCGGCGAGGGCGAGCGCCTCGCCGTCCCAGGCGAGCTCGTGGATGTTCATGAGACCGGTGGCCGAGGCCACCGAGTGGTCCGTCACGAGCGCGTTGCACAGCCGCAGCAGCACGTACTCCTTGATGCCGGCCCAGAACGCCACGCGCTCGCAGAGCTTGGGCTCCTGGTCGTGGAACCACACGAGCTTGGGCAGCGGGGACATCGGGTGCACCGGGGTGCCCGTGCGCCGGTGCAGGGCGAGCCCGCCCGAGCTCGCGCGCAGCCGTTCCGCCTGGGCGCTCGCCCGGGTGTCGGCCCAGGTGACCAGCGGGGTGAGGGGCTCCCCCTCGGGCGAGAGGCCCAGCAGGCTGTGCATCGCGGCGCTGCAGGACAGCCCGGCCACGCGCTCCGCCCCGACCTCCTCGACCACCGCGCGGACGGTGTCCTGCACGGCCTGCAGGATCAGCCGGGGGTCCTGCACGGCGTGGCCGGGATGCGGCTCCTCCAGCGGGTAGCCGGCGGAGGAGGCGGCGAGCTGCTCCCCGCCCACGGTGAAGGCCACCGCCTTGGTGCTCGTGGTGCCGATGTCGACGCCCACCACCACGGGCTCCGGGTGCCCGGTCGCCGCCGGCCCCGGCATCAGTGCACCTCCCCGGCGGTCAGGGGGTCCCCGGCGAGCAGGGACACGAGGACCTTCCCGGAGACCGCGGAGTCCCGGGCCGTGGCGAAGGCCTCGACGGCCCGCTCGGCGGGGAACTCGTGCGTGACCACGTCCTCGATCCCGGGGCGTGCGGCGAGCAGCCCGATCGCCTCGTCGATCTCGTCGTCGAACCGGAAGGAGCCGCGCAGCTGGAGCTCCTTGGAGACGAGCGGGGCGAGGTTCACGGGCCGGGCCTCGTCCGGCACCATCCCCACCTGGACCACCACGCCGCCGCGGCGGGCGCCCACCAGCGCGGGACCCACGGCCGCCGGCACGCCGGAGCACTCCAGCACCACGTCGAACGCCTCCGCCGGGACCTGCTCGGCCCCCACCCGGACGGTGCCGTGCACGCCGAGCGCGCGCGCCCGCTCGAGCGGGCCCTCGAGGACGTCGGTGGCCACGACCTCCGCCGCGCCGCGGGCCAGGGCCGCCGCGGCGGCGAGCAGCCCGATCGGCCCGGACCCGGAGACGAGCACGCGCCGGCCGGTCACGTCCCCGGCCACGGTGAGACCGTGCAGCGCCACGGCCAGGGGCTCGGCGAGCGCGGCCCGGCGCAGCGGCAGGTCCGCCGGGAGCACCCGGACCATGTCGCGGCGGACCAGGAGGTACTCGCTCAGCCCGCCCTGGGTGTGCGGCCGGGTGGAGGCGCTGCCCAGGTAGGCCCCGCCGGGCCACAGGTGGCGGCGGTCCTCGATCCCGGGCTCGGGCGTGCCGAACGTGGCGGGGTGGACCGTCACCGGGGTGCCCGGGGCGAGCTCCCCGGCGGGGTCGAGGTCCACCGTGCCGGAGACCTCGTGACCGGGCACGAGGGGCTCCCGGACCACGTACTCGCCGTTGGCGCCCTCGGCCCAGTAGTGCAGGTCCGACCCGCACACCCCGCCGTAGGCGATCCGGAGCCGGACCTGTCCCTCGGCGGGCTGCGGGGTGGGCACGTCCTCGACCCGCAGGTCGTCCTTGCCGTGGATCACGATGGCCTTCATGAGCTCTCCTCCTGGTGCGCCCCGGGGCGCCGTTGCGGTGCGGTGCCGCGGTGCCGCGCAGCGGTCCTGCGGGGCGGTGTTGCGGGTCCGGGTCAGAGGACGGAGGTCATGCCGCCGTCGACCAGGACGTTGTGGCCCGAGACGAAGCTGGAGGCGTCCGAGCACAGGTAGACCAGGGTGCCCACGAGCTCCTCGACCTGTCCCCAGCGCCGGGCCGGGGTGCGCTCGACCACCCAGCGGTTGAACTCCTCGTCCGCGATCAGCGCCTGGTTCATCTCCGTGGCGAAGTAGCCGGGCGAGATCGCGTTGACCTGGATGTTGTGCCGGGCGAGGTCCGCGGCCATCCCCTTGGTGAGCATGACCACCCCGCTCTTGGTGGCCGAGTACGGGGCGATGGTCTGCCGGGCGAGCACCGACTGCACGGAGCCGATGTTGACGATCTTGCCCGAGCCGCGCTCCTGCATCCCGGGGACCACGGCCCGGGACACGTGGAACACGCTCGAGAGGTTCGCCGCGACGATGTCCTCCCAGTCCTGGGCCGCGAACTCGGCGAAGGGGGCGCGGCGCTGGATCCCGGCGTTGTTCACCAGGATGTCCGGCACGCCGTGCTCCGCCAGGACCGCCTCGATCCCCGCCCGCACGGTTTCCGCGTCGGTGAGGTCGAAGGCCGCCGTGGCCGGGTCCGTGCCCGTGCTCGCGGCGATCTCGTCGCGCACCCGGGCGAGGGCCTCGGCGTCGCGCCCGTGCAGGACCACGCGGGCGCCCGCCTCGGCGAGACCCGTGGCCAGGGCCCGCCCCAGCCCCCGGGAGGACCCGGTGACGAGGGCGAGCCGGCCGGTGATGTCGAAGACGTTGCGCACGGTGACCTCAGGCGATGTAGAAGATGGCGAGGACGATGGCGAAGCCCACGACGGACTCCAGGGCCTGCTGGACGGTCCACGTCTTCAGCGTGGTCTTGACGTCCATGCCCATGAGCCGGCCGACGAGCCAGAAGCCGGAGTCGTTGACGTGGCCGGCGAAGACCGAGCCGGCGGCGGTGGCCAGCACGACGGCCGCGACCTGCACGGAGTTGAAGTCGCCCGCGGCCACGGCGGGGGCCATGAGGCCGGCGGCGGTGACCAGGGCCACGGTGGCCGAGCCCTGGGCCAGGCGCAGGACCACGGCGATGAGGTAGGCGGCGAAGATGACGGGCAGGCCGATGCCGTCCAGGGAGGACTCGAGGGCGTCACCGATGCCGGAGGCCCGGAGGATGCCGCCGAACATGCCGCCGGCGCCGGTGATGAGGATGACGGAGGCCACAGGGCCCAGCGAGGAGTCGACGACCTTCTCCAGGGCGGTGCCGTGCTCGCCGCGGCGGGCGCCGAGCACGAACAGGGCCACGAGCACGGAGATCAGCAGGGCCACCGGGGACGCGCCGATCATGGAGAGCACGGGGAACCAGGGGGCGTCCTCGGAGACCACGCCGGCGGCGCGGAGGAAGTCCAGGCCGGTGTTCATGAAGATGAGCACGAGGGGCAGCAGGAGCAGGGCGATGATGGTGCCGACCTTCGGCGGGTTGACCGGCTGGTCGTCGTCGACGTCGCCGAAGAAGCCCGGGACGGGCAGCACGTACTTGGTGCCCACGCGCTTTCCCCACAGGTACGCGGAGACGTACCAGAGCGGGAAGGCCAGCAGCACGCCGATCAGCAGGACCATGCCGAGGTCGGCGCCGTAGAGCTCGGTGGCGGCCACGGGACCGGGGTGCGGCGGCACGAAGACGTGCATGACGGAGAACGCACCGGCGGCGGGGATGCCGTAGAGGAGCACGTTGTTGCCGCTCACGCGGCGGGCGACCGCGAAGATGATCGGCAGCATGACCACCAGGCCGGCGTCGAAGAAGATCGGGAAACCCATGATCAGGGAGGCGATGCCGAGTCCGAAGGGCGCCCGCTTCTCGCCGAAGACGTCCACGAGCTTGTCGGCGAGGGCCCGGGCACCGCCGCTGTGCTCCACGAGCTTGCCGAGCATGGCGCCCAGGCCGATGAGCAGGGCCACGGAGCCGAGGGTGCCGCCGAAGGCGTCCACGGCGGTCTCCACGATCATCCCCGGCGGGATGCCCGTGGCGAACGCCGTCAGCAGCGCCACGAGGATCAGGGTGAGGAACGCGTGCAGCTTGAACCTGATCACCAGGACCAGGATGAGGGCGATGGCGGCTGCTGCGATCAGCAGCAGCGGTGTGGTGCCGAGGGTCTGTGTCCAGTCTTCCACTGAGGGTCTCCGTGCTCTCGTGCCTGCGGGCAGGCCGTGGGTGCTCGTCGTGATCTACGACACGCGCTAGGCTGACAGAAAGATCATACTTTTGGCAACAAGGGCGGCGTAACGCACGTCGCACGGGGACGGAGCCGGCATGCACGGCGTGGAGCAGCACAGCGGGGTGCTGGACCGGCTCGGGCAGAGCATCGCCTCGGGCGTCCGGGCGCCCGGCACGGTCCTGACCCTCGGGGGTCTCGAGGAGGAGTTCGGCGTCTCCCGCACCCTCGTGCGGGAGGTGGTGCGCGTGCTCGAGTCGATGGGGATGCTCGAGCCGCGGCGGCGCGTGGGCGTCACGGTCCGCCCGCCGCGGGACTGGAACCCGTTCGACCCCCGGCTGATCCGGTGGCGGCTCGCCGGCCCGGGGCGGGACGAGCAGCTGCGCAGCCTCACGGAGCTGCGGACCGCGATCGAGCCGGCGGCCGCGCGCCTGGCGGCGGTCCGGGCCGACGAGCCCACCCGGCGGCGCCTGGTGGAGCTCGCCGCGCGGCTGCGGGAGCTCGGCGAGGCCCGCCGCGGCACGGACCCGGAGTACCTGGAGGTGGACACCGCCTACCACGCTCTGCTGCTGGAGGCGAGCGGCAACCCCATGCTCGCCGCCCTGCAGGACGTCGTGGCCGAGGTGCTGTCCGGGCGCACCGCGCTGGGGCTCATGCCCCGCTCCCCGGACCCCGGGGCGCTCGAGGACCACGAGGCCACGGCGGCCGCCGTCGCCGCCGGGGACGCGGCCGAGGCCGAGGCGCGGGCCCGCTCCGTGGTGGTGGAGGTGCTCGAGGGGGTCGTCGACGTCCCGGACGGCGGGTCCGAGCAGGACTGACGTGCGGGGCCCGCGCGGGCCGACCGGACCGCGCGGCACCCCGGACGGCGGGCTCGAGCACCGCTGACGTGCGGGGCCCCCGCCGGGCCGGCGTTGCGGCCCGTAGGGTGGGCCCATGGGCATCTCGGAGACCGACCGCGGACACCTGCGACGCTGCGTGGAGCTGGCCCGCGAGGCCCTCGGCGCCGGGGACGAGCCGTTCGGCTCGGTCCTCGTCTCGGCCCGGGGGGAGGTGCTGTTCGAGGACCGCAACCGGGTGGCCGGCGGGGACGCGACCCGGCACCCCGAGTTCGAGATCGCCCGCTGGGCGGCCGCCCACCTGAGCCCGGAGCAGCGCTCCGCGGCCACCGTCTACACCTCGGGCGAGCACTGCCCCATGTGCTCGGCCGCCCACGCCTGGGTGGGGCTGGGCCGCATCGTGCACGCCTCCTCCTCGGCGCAGCTCGGCCGGTGGCTGCACGAGCTCGGTGTCCCGCCCGCCCCCGTCGCGCCCCTGCCGATCTCCCAGGTGGCCCCCGGCGTGCCGGTGGACGGCCCGTGCCCCGAGCTGGCCCCGGCCGTGCGGGAGCTCCACCAGCAGCTGCACCGCCCGCGGCACCGCCCCTGACCCGCGAGGTTGCGGCTCACGGCGACCGGGCACGGCTGCGTCGCCGTCAGCCGCAGTCTCGGCGAGGGGGGTGGCCAGAGTCCCCGTCCTGGGACCAGGATGGAGGAACAGCTCCGGTGGGCGGCGCCCGCCGGATCCGTTCGACGAAAGGACACGGACATGGTGGACATGGGAGGATTCGCGGACAAGGCGAAGAACCTTGCGGACCAGCACCCGGACAAGGTGCAGCAGGGCATCGACCGGGGCGGCGACGCCGTCGACGAGCGCACCGGCAACAAGTACGAGAGCCAGGTGGACCAGGGCCAGGAGAAGGCCGGGGACTTCCTCGGCACCGGCGAGCAGGACCAGAAGGACCAGCAGAACTGATCCCCGGCAGTCCCAGCAGCCCCCGCCCGCCGTCCGGCGCGCGGGGGCTGCGCCGTTCCGGGGCCCCTCCTGCGCCTCCTGCGCCGAGGTCGCAGCTGACGGCGACGCAGCCGTGCCCGGTGGCCGACAGCCGCAATCTCGCGGACGGGGGAAGCGGACCGGGGAAGCGGACCGGAGAAGCGGACCGGAGAAGCGGTCGGGAAAGGGAGGAGGAGGGGCGGTGGTCAGGCCAGGGCCGCGGCCAGGTAGGGCGCCGTCCGGCTGCGCGGGCAGCCCGCCACGTCCGCCGGGGTGCCGGCGCACACGATCCGCCCGCCGGCCTCGCCGCCGGACGGGCCCATGTCGATCACCCAGTCCGAGGCCGCCACCACGTCCATGGCGTGCTCCACCACCACCACGGTGTTGCCGGCGTCCACCAGGCGGTTCAGCTGGCGCAGCAGCAGCTGCACGTCCTGCGGGTGCAGCCCGGTGGTCGGCTCGTCCAGGAGGTAGAGGGTGTGGCCGCGGCGGGCCCGCTGCAGCTCGGTGGCCAGCTTGATCCGCTGCGCCTCGCCGCCCGAGAGCTCGGTGGCCGGCTGGCCGAGCCGCAGGTAGCCCAGTCCCACCTCGAGCAGGGTGCGCAGGCTGCGCGCGGCGGCCGGGACGTCCGCGAGGAACTCCGCGGCGGTCTCCACGCGCATTCCCAGGACGTCGGCGATGCTCCGGCCCCGGTGGGTCACCTCCAGCGTCTCGGGGTTGTAGCGGGCGCCGTGGCAGTCGGGGCAGGGGCCGTAGGTGCCCGGCAGGAACAGCAGCTCCACGGCCAGGAAGCCCTCGCCCTGGCACGTCTCGCAGCGGCCGCCGGTCACGTTGAAGGAGAACCGCCCGGCCCCGTAGCCGCGGGCCCGCGCCTCGTCGGTGGCGGCGTAGAGCTTGCGGACCGCGTCGAACAGTCCCGTGTAGGTCGCCAGGTTGGAGCGCGGGGTCCGGCCGATGGGCCGCTGGTCCACGCGGATCAGCCGGTCCAGGTGCTCCAGGCCCTCGACCGCGCCCAGCTGCGTCCCGGCCGCCGCGGCCGGGGCGGCGGCCGCGGCGGCGGGTTCGACGGCGGGCTCGGCCGCGGACCCGGTGCCGCCGCCGGGCCCGCCGTGCACGTACCGGCCGACCGTCTCGGCCAGGACCTGGCTGACCAGCGTGGACTTGCCCGAGCCGGAGACCCCGGTGACGGCGGTGAGCACGCCCAGGGGGATCTCCGCGTCGAGGTCCACCAGGTTGTGGCGCGTGACCCCGCGCAGCCGCAGCCGCCGATCGACCGGGCGGGGCGTGCGCTGCGCCGTCGTGCCGCCGGGAGTCCCGTCGGGGGAGCCGTCCGGGAACAGGAACGGGCGCGTGGCGGACTCCGCCACCGCGGCCAGGCCGGGGACGGGCCCGCTGTAGAGCACCGAGCCGCCGCGGTCCCCGGCCTGCGGTCCCACGTCCACGACCCAGTCGGAGCGCCGCACCACGGCCATGTCGTGCTCCACCACGAAGACCGAGTTCCCGGAGGCCTTGAGCTCCTCGAGCACGGCCAGCAGCGGCTCGGCGTCGGCCGGGTGCAGGCCCGCCGAGGGCTCGTCGAGCACGTAGACCACGCCGAAGAGCCCGGAGCGCAGCTGGGTGGCGATCCGCAGCCGCTGCATCTCCCCCGGGGAGAGCGTGGGCGTGGACCGGTCCAGGCTGAGGTAGCCCAGGCCCAGGTCCAGGAGCACCTGCAGCCGGGCGAGCAGGTCCTTGGCGATGGTCACCGCGGCCTCGCTGCGCTCCCCGGAGGACACGGCCCGGGAGGCGGTGCCGGCGTGCTCCAGGGCCGCCGTGGGGCGGACCACCTCGGCCAGCTCGCCCAGGGAGGCCCCGTTGAGCTCGGCGATGCTCCGGCCCGCGAAGGTCACGGCGAGCGCCTCGGGGCGCAGGCCGCTGCCGGCGCACGCGGGGCAGGGGCCGGTGACCACGTACTGCAGGACGCGCTCGCGCATCTGCTGGCTCGCGGAGTCCGCGAGGGTGTGCAGGACGTAGCTGCGGGCGCTCCAGAACCGGCCCTTGTACGGCTTCGCCACCCGGTCCCGCTGCGGGGTGATCTCCACGACCGGCTGCTCCTCGGTGAACAGGATCCAGTCGCGCTCCTGCCGCGGCAGCTCGCGCCAGGGGACGTCGACGTCGTGGCCGAGGTGGCTCAGGATGTCGCGCAGGTTCTTGCCCTGCCACGCGCCCGGCCACGCCGCGATCGCCCCGTCCCGGATGCTGAGCGCCGGATCGGGGACCAGGGAGGACTCGGTGACGTCGTGCACGGTGCCCAGGCCGGAGCACTTCGGGCACGCGCCGGCGGCGGTGTTGGGCGAGAAGGCGTCCGAGTCGAGGCTCCCCGCGGCGGACGCGGGGTAGGTGCCCGCGCGGGAGAAGAGCATGCGCATCGAGTTGGACAGCGTGGTGAGGGTGCCCACGGTGGAGCGCGAGCTGGGCGCCCCCCGCCGCTGCTGCAGGGCGACGGCCGGCGGCAGCCCGGTGATGCCCTCGACCGCGGGGTTGTGCCCCTGCTGGATCAGCCGCCGGGCGTAGGGCGCCACGGACTCCATGTAGCGCCGCTGCGCCTCGGCGTAGATGGTGCCGAAGGCCAGGGAGGACTTCCCCGATCCGGAGACGCCGGTGAAGGCGACGATCGCGTCGCGGGGGACGTCCACGTCCACGTGGCGCAGGTTGTGCTCGGAGGCCCCGCGGACCCGGACCATGCCGGTGCGGGTGGGGTCGGGGGCCGGGGCGGTGTCGGGGTGGGTGCTCACCGCCTCCACCCTAGCCACCGGTCGGGCCGTGCGCGGACTCAGCCGGCCCGGTGCCGCTCCCCGCCGACCGACCACGCGGTGTCCGCGGGGGCGGGGTCCACCGCCCAGGCCGACCAGCCGTCCAGGCCGGTGAACCAGCGGGCCCCCTCCCGGCCGGCGACCACGAGCGCCGTGGCGAGCACCCCGGCCAGCCGTGCGTCCGGGCCGACGACCGTCGCGGAGCGGGCGCCCGTGGCGGGCCGGCCGGTGCGCGGGTCGACGATGTGCGCCGGGCGCTCGTAGGTGCCGGAGGTCGACACCGCGCCGTCGCCGGGGAGCACGGTCCACGTGACGGCCCCGGCGTCGTCGGGGTGGCGGATCCCGACCGTCCAGGGTTCCCCGGGGGCGGCGGAGCCGCGGGTCACGACGTCCCCGCCGGCCTCCACGCAGACGTTGGCGCACCCGGCGCGGACCAGGTCGTCGGCGATCCGTTCCGCGGCCCACGCCGTGACGTAGCCGGAGGGGTCGAAGCCGCCGCGCACGGCCCACGGGTCGAAGCAGCCGTCGGTCAGGTCCCGGCCCTCCCGGCAGCGCTGGAGCACGTCCAGCAGGGCCCCCTGGGCGGCGTCCCAGCGGCTGAGCCGGCGCTCGTCCAGCAGACCGGAGCGGAGGGCCGTCACGAGCGAGTCGGGGCGGTAGGTGGAGAAGACGGCGTCGACCCACCGCATGTTGGCCACGGCCGTGTCCAGCGCGTGCCGCACTGCGGGTTCGGGGGGCAGGCCCTCCGCGCCGGCGCGGACGTCCACGGTCACGGCGGTGCCCCAGATCATCTCCCGGTGGCGGTGCCACCGGCCCCGGGGACGGCGCAGCTCGACGGCGGGCGCGCTCACAGCCCGGCCCTCTCGAGCAGCTCCCGGCAGGCCGTGCGGTAGCCCTGCACGGCGGGGTCGGCCCCGCTCACGACGTCGACCCGCGCCGGCCGGCACGCGAGGACCTCCTCGTGGAGGACCGCTTCGCGGACGGCGTGGACGGCGCGGTCGTCGAGCTGCTGCGGGGGGCGCGGGGGGAGCTGTGTGCGATCGATGCTTTCGACTATAGGTCCGGGCGGAGTCCGCGGGCACTGGACTTTCGGGCAGAACTGCCGGGCCGGGCGCACCGCGGCCCCGCCCCCTGCGCAGGGGGCGGGGCCGCGGCGCGGTCCTGCTGGTCGGTGATCTAGTCGGTGATCTCGATGACCTGCAGCGGCAGGTTGGTGCCCGTCCCGCAGAACTCGGTCGCGCACTCCTGGATGAACCCGGAGAGCACGGCCGGTCCCTCGTCGAAGGCCATGTTGAAGGCCACAGCCTGGTAGTCCAGCTCGACCTCACCGCCCTCGCAGACCCACTGCTTGAAGTAGCTGCCGTTGGCGATCCGCCCCTCGGAGACCCGCTGGGTCACGTTGAGGGAGACGAAGATGTTCGTTCCCGCCGTGCAGGACACCGTGTAGGTGCCCTCGACGGCAGCCCCCTCGGCGAGCCGTGTGGCGTTGCTGATGTCATAGATCTCCATCGCCTGCGCCGGCGCGGCGGCGACGAGCCCGACTCCTGCCGCGAAGGCCGCGGCCGTGACTGCCCTGGTGGTTCTTCTCATGGTTCCGTCCCATCCGGTGGAGAAGCGAGGACCGCTTCGCGACTGGTGCCGGCCCGCGGCGCGTTCCCCCGAACACCCCCGGACCCCGTGTCTGGTGCGACGTCACCAACGTAGGCGCAGGTCAGGGCTCACCGGCCAACATGGGCGAAGATGACGGACACGTTTCGGACACGGTCCGTCCGCCCCGGCGGGCGGGCGCCGGCGCCACTCAGAACGCGTCCTCGATGGGCACCGGGCGGCCCTGCCGGTCGTAGTAGTAGGCCCCCGCCGTCTCCGGCACCTCGAGGAGGTCCCCCGGGACCGGGACGGAACCGTCGTCCTCCCGGGCGCCCACCGCGAGCACGCCGGCGGACACCAGCAGCAGGAGCGCCACCGTGATCAGCGGCCCCACCGGCACGGCCCGGACGAGGACGGCCAGGACGAGGGTCAGCGCGAGGAGCAGGAGCAGGACGCCCGTGGCCGCCGGCTCGAACGCGCGGGCCGGGCGCGGGCTCGCCGGCGGGGCCGGGGAGCCTCCGGAGAACTCCGGCAGCTGGGGCAGCTCGGGAACGAAGGGGGTGGCCACGGCGGGCCTTTCGCGTCCGGCTCCCCCGGAGGAACGGTCCCGGGGATGAGCGGCTCCGAGAGCGACCTCGACCGGAGTCCTCCGGCCGCTCCCGCGGGAGTTGGTCCCATCCTGGACCTCCCGCACGCCCCGGGGCCTGCCCACTCTTGTGGGGCTGGCGGGCGCCCGGCACCGGCGGGCCCGACCCAGCAGGACGGGCCGGCCCGGCGGTTCACGACCGAGGCACCGTCCGGGGGCGCCCGATCCGGGTGCGGACGCCCGGCGAGAACAGCACCGACTCGGGCGGTCCGCCGACGTCGAGGCCGGCCGCCGCCACCAGCCCGTCCTCGAGGTGCACGGCCGTGGCGGGGTGCAGCGGCCAGGGATCGTGCGCGACCGGGACGTGCACCGTCCGGCCGGCGAACCGGCTGTGCAGGCCGAAGCGTGCGGTGAGCTCGAGCGACAGCTCGTCGTCGGCCCGGGCGGCGCGGTCCGGGCGCACGGCGAACGAGGACCGCGCCCCTCCGCGGCGCCGTTCGACGTCGTAGCCGAAGGCCGGGTCCGTCCCGTCCGTGACGACGGCCCGGCAGCGCGACCAGACGTAGGGGATGCCGGCGGCACGGGCGCCGAGGACCACCGCGAGCCGCGGGGCGTCGAGGGAGCGGAACACCACCCCGCGGGTGCCGTCCGGCTCGCGCGAGTACAGGCGCACGTTGATCTCCGGGAAGCTGCCCACCCACGGCAGGGGCAGCACGGCGCCGAGCCGGACCCGGTGCATGCGGAACCCCACGAGGCCCACCCAGGCGGAGCCGTCGAGCACGTCGGCCCGCACTCCCGGCGGCATGCGCGCCTGCGCCGCGGCCACGGGGATCCGCCAGTGCAGGAAGACGGCGTCCTCCCAGCGCTGGTCCATCAGGTGGGGGCGGGGCAGCTCCGGCGCCGCCGGCCAGGGGCCCTCCGGATCAGCCGTCGTCCTGCTCCTCGCCCTGCTCCTGGCCCTGTTCCGCGGGTTGCTCGCCCTCCGTGGGGCCCTCGCCCTCGGGCGTGGAGCCGTCGTCACCGGCGCCGTCGTCCTCGCCGCCCTCGTCGTCGCCGCCTCCGCTGCCGCCGGCGGGGGCCTCCTGCTCCGTGCCCTCCCCGCCGCCGGACCCGGACTCGTCACACCCCGCGAGCCCGAGGGCGGCGAAGGACAGGAACCCGATCGCCAGCATCCTCCGCCACCATGTCTCGCCTGCCGCTGCGGCCATGACCCCTCCTCCGTGGTGCTGCATGGATGCTCAAAGGTAAGCACGCTTCCCACTTCCGTTCAAGGGACGGCGCCCCGATTGACGGAACATGCTCAGCCACAGCCCCGGTCCGCGCCGGTACCGTCGGAGGCGGGACCGGCGCCGTGCGCCGGGGCGGTCAGCCCGCGTCCCCCTGCCCGGGAAGGAGGCGTGCCGTGCCCAGGAACTGTCGAGGAAACCGGACCGGCCGCACCGCGGCCCTGGGCCTCGCCCTCGTCCTCCTCCTCGGTGCCTGCGGCGGGACCGTGGACGTACCGATGGCGGCCCCCACGGCCGAGGACGCTCCCGCGGGGCCGGCGCAGCGCCTGGCGGAGCTCGCCGAGGAGGTGCCCGGGGAGCTCGGGGTCGTGCTGCTCGACCCCGAGGGCGGGGAGGTGGCGGCCCGCAACGCCGACCGCCCGTTCACGAGCGCGAGCCTCTACAAGCTCTTCCTCGCCCACGCGGTCCTCGACGAGGTCGACCGGGGCACCCTCTCCCTCTCCGACACCCTGCCCGAGCTGGGCCTCACGGTCGAGCAGGCCCTCGACGTGATGATCAGCTGGTCGGACAACGCCTCCGGCGCGGCACTGGGCCGCCGGCTCGGGTGGCAGGAGGTCGAGGCCTTCGCGCACGAGCAGGGCTTCGGGGCCACGACGTTCGACCCCGGCACCGGGTCCGAGGACGTCGTGGCGATGACCACCACCCCCGCCGACGTCGCCGACCTCCTGGACCGCCTGCGCCGGGGCGAGCTGCTCTCCGGCCCCTCCACCGAGCTGCTCCTGGGCTTCCTCGAGGAGCAGCACCTCGACTACGCCCTGTCCTCGGGCTTCTCCCCGGACGTCGGCTTCGCGCACAAGACCGGCCTGCTGCAGGACGTCTCGCACGACGCCGGGATCCTCGAGCTCGGCGGCCGCGACTACGTCGTCGCCGTGCTGACCGACGGGTGGTCCGACTACGAGGAGTCGGCGCCCTGGTTCGGGGAGGCCGGCCGGGAGATCGAGGCGTCCGTGCGCGAGGACGCCGCCGCGGGCCCGCTGCCGGCGGCGGCGCCGTAGCCGGGCACCGGGCCCCTCACTCCGTCCCGGGCCGCACCGGGACGGTCCGGCCCCGCCAGCGCCGCCGGAGCCACCGGTCGTGCGTGGCCAGCACCACTGTGCCCGCGAAGTCCTCCAGGGCCCGCTCGAGCTCCTCGGCCAGGGCCAGCGACAGGTGGTTGGTCGGCTCGTCCAGGAGGAGCAGCGGGGCGGGCTCCGCGACCAGCGCCGCGAGCGCGACCCGCCGGCGCTGCCCGGGGGAGAGCTCCCCGAGGGGGCGGGCGGCGTCGCCGGCGCGCAGCAGGCCCAGCTCCGCCGGCGTCGGGGCGCGGTCCGCGTCGCGCAGCCGGGCGCGGAAGGCCGCCTCGGCCGTGCACGCGAGGTCCGGCCAGGAGTCGTCCTGGGCCAGGCGGCCGACGACGACGGAGCCCTGCCGCTCCACCGTCCCGCCGTCGGGGCGCAGCTCCCCCGCCAGCACGGCGAGCAGCGTCGACTTGCCGCTGCCGCTCGGGCCCTCGACCAGCACCCGGTCCCCGGCGCGCAGCTCGAGGTCGGTCGGCGCCAGGCGCCCCGTGACCGACGCCCCCGTCAGCCGGACCACCGGGGAGCCGGTGCCGGGCAGGGCGTCCGCGTCCCGGGCGAACCCCGCGAAGCGCAGCGGCTCCGGCGGGGCGCCCACCGCGGTGCGCTCGAGCTCGGCCAGCCGGTGCCGGGCCGAGCGCACCCGACCGCCGACGGTCTTGGCGGCGCGGTCGCTGTAGAACTTCCGGGTGATCCGCCCCTCGGACTTGGGGGCCGTGGTGTGGAAGATCTCCCGGCCGGACACCTCGGCGATCTCTCGCAGCCGCTCCCGCTCCTGCCCCTGGGCGGCGAAGCGCTCGGCCCAGCGGCGGCGGGCGAGCTCCCGCCGCTCGAGGTAGGAGCTGTAGCCGCCCGTGGTGGCCGCGCCCTGGCGGGGCGGTCCGCCGGCGGACTCGTCGGGCCCCAGGGCGGGGTCGAGGTCGACGAGCCCGGTGGCCACCTCGTCCAGGAACCAGCGGTCGTGGCTGGCCAGGAGCACCGGTCCCCGCCAGCCGGCCAGCTCGCCCGCCAGGAAGTCGACGGCGTCGTCGTCGAGGTGGTTGGTCGGCTCGTCGAGCAGCAGCGCCCCGGGGCGGGCCAGCAGCAGGGCCGCGAGCGCGAGCCGGCGGCGCTGTCCGCCGGAGAGCTCCCCGACCGGGCGGTCCCTCGGCAGGCGGGCCAGGCCGAGCCCGGCGAGGACCGTCCCGATGCGGGCGTCGAGGGTCCACAGCCCGTGGCGCTCGGCGTCCCGGAGGGCGGAGTCGTAGGCGTCGGCCGTCGCGGGGTCGCCGGGCGCCCGGGCGATCGCGGCGGCCGCCCCGGCCAGCCGGCGCTCGAGGGCGCGGACCTCCCCCACGGCCCGCTCGACGACCTCTCCCAGGGCGGTCGCGGCGGGAAGATCGAGCTCCTGGTGGAGCAGCCCGGTGCGCCCGGGCCGGTGCACGGTGCCGGTGGCGGGCACCAGGAGGCCGGCGGCCACGTGCAGCAGGGTGCTCTTGCCGGCGCCGTTCTCCCCGATCAGGCCGATGCGCTCACCGGCGGTGACGGTCAGCGACACGTCGGTGAGGACCCGGCGGCCGGGGTGGCTGACGCCGACGCCGTCCAGGCGCAGGTGGTCGGCGCGGTGCGGGGCGGCGGTCGCCGCCGGAGGGGCGGTGGAGGTCACGGTGCGGTCCTGTCGCTGCGGGGACGAGGCCCGCCGGGCCGGTGCGGCACCGGACGCGCGGAGCCCACCGGGGCTCGGATCGACGGTGCCGGCCGCGGGCGCGGGCCAGGGGCGTCAGGACAGGAACATGGCCACCAAGCTACGCCCGCGCCCGCCCACCGGCAAGGGCTCCGGCGTCCCCGCGCGGATCCGGGCCGGCGGCCCGCGGAACCCCGGCACACCCGGGCGGTCCCCGGTGCGCCGGCACCGCCCGGGTCACGGCCGCGGGCCGCCCGGCCCGTCCGGGGCCGCGGCCAGCACCTGCTCGGCCCGGGCGACGACGGCGTCCAGGCGCCCGGCGTGGGCCCCGCGCCAGTACGCCCGGCCGCAGCCGGTGCAGCGGGAGAACTCCCGGTAGGCCCGCCGGGTGCGCGGCAGCAGCTGGTCGGCGACGTCCTCCGCGCTCGCCGCGGCGAGCGGGGCGCCGCAGCGCAGGCACCGGGTCCACGGCGCCAGGGGCGGGGCGAAGCGCTCCAGGACGTCGGCCAGCTGGGCGTCGGCGTCCCCGCCGCGCACGAGGGCGCCCTCGGGCAGGGCGCCGCGGTGGAGCAGGCCCCGGTCCTCGGTCAGCAGCACCCGCTCCTCCCGGGCGGCCCGCTCCACGAGGTGGGCGTCCTCGGCGTCGGGCTCCCACGCGGCGTCGAGGCCCAGCAGGCGGAGCCGGCGGGCGAGGGGGCGCAGGTGGACGTCCAGCAGGAAGCGGGGCGGCGTGTGCCGGGTGGGCTGGGGCCGGCGGCGGGGACGGACCTCCAGCACGGGGTCCGTGCCGGGCCGTGCCGCGGCGGTGGGACGCGCCTCCAGTCCCACGGGCCGCCCGTCGAGGCGCAGCGGGCCGACCTCGGTCGGCGGGATGCCGACCATGCGCACCACGTGGCCGACCGTGTCCGTGCCGGGCACGTCCACGGTGAAGTGCGGGCTCCGGCGTCGCGGCGACAGCAGGAACCACAGGGCGGGGTCGACCTCCAGGACCAGGTGCGGCACTCTCCCAGGATGCCGCACGCCCCGGCCCCCGTCACCGGTCGCGCTCCCGGGACGGCGCCGGGTCCCGGCGGCGACCGAGCGCGGGGAACGCCCCGCGCTGTCGCCGCGACCCGGCACGGTGCTGCGGTGCCGAGCCGGGCTGCTCGGCCGGGGTGCTGGGCCGGGGCGCCGGCTGTCGACTCCGTCCGCGCACGGGCGTAGCCTGCGGAGCATGGACTCCCAGGTGCGCCGGTCGGTGTTCACCACCCGCGACCCGGCGGAGGGCATCGCGGTGCTCGACGAGGTCTTCGCCATCCGGGGCGTGCGCAGGTCGCCGGAGGGCGCGTTCGACATGCGGCTGGCCGCGACCGGCATCGGGCCGGTGGCCTACGAGCGCGTCCTGCTCAGGGGCTCCTCGTGCGCCGGCAGGACGGACGGCGCCGACGTGCTGCGGGTGTGCCACGTGACGGCGGGCGTGCTGAGCGCCACCAGCGCCGGCGACCGCTTCCCGCGCACCGGGCCCTTCCTCTTCCCCCAGCGCACCTTCAGCAGCTGGTGGGACGAGCTCGAGGCGATCACCGTGTGCCTCGACCCTGCGGCGGTGGAGGAGCACGCGCGGCAGCTGCTGGGGGACGAGACCTTTCGGCTGGCGTTCGCGGGGGTCCGCCCGGTCTCGCCGGCCATGACCCGGTACTGGCTGGCGACGGTCTCCCACCTGGCCCGCGACCTGCTGCCCGACGAGCGGGCGATGAGCAGCCCGCTGCTGCGCGCCGAGGCCGCCCGCTCCCTCACCACCGCCCTGCTGCACACCTTCCCCGGCTCCTTCCTGACCCGCGGAGAGGCACCGGCCGGGCAGTCCCGCCCGGCCCCGGCCGGGGTGCGGCGGGCGGTCGCCTTCATCGAGGAGCACGTGGGCGCCGACATCGGCCCGGCCGAGATCGCGGCGGCCGCCAGGATGAGCGTGCGCGGGCTCCAGGCGGCCTTCCGCCGGGAGCTGGACACCACCCCCACCGCCTATCTGCGCGGCGCCCGGCTCGACGCCGTCCACCACGAGCTGCTGGCCGCCGACCCCGCCGCCGGCGCGACCGTGGAGGCCGCCGCCGCGCACTGGGGCTTCAGCCACCGCGGACGCTTCGCCGCGGCCTACCGGCAGCGGTACGGCCAGGCCCCGGCCACCACCCTGCGGAGCTGATCACCGATGCGCGCGGAACCCGGCACGCCGATCCACCTGCACGTGGCGACCACCGACCCCGAGGTGGCCAACGAGGCGCTGCAGCAGGTCTACACGAGTGCGCGCATGGGCCCGGTCGCCGAGGGGGCGCCGTTCCTGTACCGCCAGGAGGTGCGGGGGGACGCCGACCTCAGTCTGGGGCAGCTCACCTTCCGCGGCAGCATCGCCGGGCGGATGGTGCTCGACGAGGTCTTCTCGGTCGTCGTGCCGCGCGCCGGCGGCGTCGACTGGACGATCGACGGTCGGTCGGGCACCGGGCTGGGGGTGTTCCTGGTCCAGCCCGGTCAGGAGTACTACGGCGAGGTGGACCAGCTGCTGGTCGACTCCGCCACCGTCGGACGGGCCACGCTGCAGGAGACGGCCCGGTCGGTCTACGGGGACGAGGCGCTCGAGCCGGCCTTCCACGACCCGCGCCCGCGGTCCCCCGCGCAGGAGAGGTACTGGAGGAGCACCTTCGCGTTCGCGCAGCAGGCCCTGGCCGACCCCGAGATCGCCGAGCTCCCGCTGCTGCGCGCCGATCTGCGGCGGCGGATCGCGGTGGCCACCCTGGAGGCGTTTCCCCTCGTCGCGGAGCCCGGGCCCCGGCGGACCTCGCCCGCCGGGCAGCACGCGGCCTACCGGCGCGCCGTGGAGTACCTGCACGCCGCTGCGCCGTCGCCGATCACGGTCGAGGACGTCGCCCGGCACGCGGGGCTCAGCACCGTGGAGCTCACCCGGGCCTTCCGCTCCCACGCGGGGACCACCCCGGGGGCCTACCTCCGCGAGCTGCGGCTGGTCGCCGCCCACGACGACCTGCTCCGGGCGGACCCCGCCCGGGGCGACACCGTGCGCGGCATCGCCCGGCGGTGGGGCATGGCCCACCCCGGTGACTTCGCGCGCCGCCACCGGCAGGTCTACGGCGAGAACCCGGCCGTCACACTGCGCCGCTAGACCCTCCCGGACGGCACCGGCGCGCGGGCAGGGCGAGGGGCGCCGCCGCGGTGCGGTCGGCGCCCCTCGTGCACGGTCCGCGGGACGGTCAGTTCTGTCCGGCGGAGTCGCGGATGTCCTGGTAGAGCTCGAGCTGCTCGCCGTCGAGGTTGTTCAGGAAGTAGTCCTGGGCCCTGGTCCGGAAGGCCTCGACGTCGACGTCCTCGATGACCTCCGGGGTGCCGGCGGCCTCCCACTCGTCGAGGACCTCCTGCTCCTCGGTCTGGGCGCACTCGAGGTTGTCGGCGCGGGCGTCCCGCACGGCCTCGGTCAGCGCCGTCTGCTGCTCCTCCGAGAGCCCGCTCCATGCGTCCGCGTTCATCACCACGAGCTGCGAGCCCACCGAGTGGCGGTTCAGGCTGACGTAGTCCTGGACCTCGTCGAAGCTGTTCTGCGCCGTGAGCTGCACCGGGTTCTCCTGGCCGTCCACGGTGCCCTGCTGCAGGGCCAGGTAGATCTCCTCGAAGGCCACCGCGACCGGCTCCGCCCCGAGGGCCTCGGCGTTCTGCAGGTGCACGGGGGAGTCGGGGAAGCGGATGCGCAGGTTGTCGAGGTCCGCGGGCGTGCGGATGGGCGAGTTCGCGGAGAAGGTCCGGTCGCCGTAGTACCAGACGTCCAGGATCTTCGCCCCGGTCTCGGTCTCGAAGTCCTCCTTCATCTGCTGCGCGGCCTCGGACTCGTCGAACCAGGAGAAGAGGTGGTCGACGTCGTCGAAGGCGTAGGCCATGTCCATCACACCGATGGGCTCGTAGGTCGCGGCCAGCCCGGAGGAGCCCTGCAGGTCCAGGGCGATGTCCCCGGACATCACGGAGGTGAACCGGTCGGTGTCCCCGCCGAGCTGGCTCGAGGGGAAGATCTCCAGCTCGAGGTCGTCGTCGGCGACGGCCTCCTGCACGAGCACGGCCCCGCAGCGGTTGTGCGGGTGGTCCTCGGGGTAGCTGTTGGCGAAGCTCAGGGACTGGCCTCCGCCCTCGCCTCCCCCGCTCCCGGAGCCCCCGCCGGCGCAGGCGGTGAGCAGGCCGAGGGCCAGGGGCAGGCTGACGGCGGCGGCCAGACGCTGACGGGTGGTGGATCGCATGGTGTTCTCCTGTGGGTCGGTGACGTGGTTCGGTGCTGTGGATCGGTGCTCTGGGTCGGGACGTGGACGGTGGCGCGGGGCGGGCTACAGGCCGAGCAGGGCCGGCAGGCCGGTGACGACCGGCGGGAAGAAGGTGATGATCAGCTGGACGACGACCAGGGGGACCAGGAAGACGGCGATGCCCCGGAAGACCTCGTCCACCCCCCGGCGGGTCACGGAGCTCATCACGTAGAGGACGCTGCCCACGGGCGGGGTCAGGAGCCCGATCATGAGGTTGACGATGATGATCACCCCGAGGTGGATCGGGTCGATGCCGAACTGGGTGGCGATGGGCATCAGCACCGGGACGGTGATCATGATGACCGCGGTGGCGTCGATGACCATCCCCAGCAGGATCAGCAGCACGTTGATCAGGAGCAGGAACACGATCGGGCTGTCGGTGAAGGAGGTGACGAACTCGGCGACCTCCTGGGGCACCCGCTCCCGGGCCAGGATCCAGCCCAGCAGGGAGGCCGAGGCCAGGATGAGGGTGATCGCCGCCGTCGTGGTCGCCGCCTCGCGGACCGCTTCCACGAGGGAGCGCAGATTCAGGGTGCGGTAGACGAAGCCCAGGACCACCATGTAGGCCACCCCGACCGCGGCGGCCTCCGTGGGGGTGAACAGGCCCAGCAGGATGCCGCCGAGGATGATCACGGGGGCGCCGAGCGGGCCGATCACCCGCAGGGTCGCGGTGCCCAGCGTCGACCAGTTGAACGGGATGGTCTCCAGCGCGGTGTTGCGGCGGGTCAGGAGCAGCACGGTGAGCGCCAGCCCCGCCGCCATGAGGAAGGCCGGGAGCACGGAGCCCGCGAACAGGGCGCCGGTGGACAGCGCGGCCACGGAGGCGTAGATGACGGCTGGGATGGACGGGGGCATCACCGGGGCGATCAGGGCCGACGCGGCGGTCAGGCCGGAGGCGAACCGGAAGGTGTAGCCGGCCTTCATCATGGCCGGCACCTGGATCTTGCCCAGGGCCGCGGCGTCGGCCAGCGCGGAGCCGCTCATCCAGGAGAAGCCCAGGCTGGTGGCGATGTTGACGTAGCCGAGGTTGCCGCGGACCCGGCCCAGCAGCGCCAGGGCGAAGTCGAAGATGCGGTCGGCGATCCCGGCGCGGTTGGCGATGGAGCCGAGCAGGATGAACAGGGGCACGGCCAGCAGCGGGAAGGACGCGACGCCGTTGAAGGCCTGGCGGAAGCCGAGGCCCGCGGAGTTCCCCTCCAGGAGCATGTACAGGACGCTGGGGCCCAGGAAGGCCAGGCCCACGGGCGTGCGCAGGCCGATGAGGACGACGATGAGGACGGCGAGGATCCAGATGCTCATGCTCACGCTCCTTCCGCGAGGAGCGGATCGGGGTCGGCGGCGATCGCCCGCGGCACGAAGATCGCCACGGCCGAGCGCACGGTCAGGGTGAGGATCCCGAGCAGGGGCAGCAGGTAGATCCACAGCATGGGGATCCCCAGCGCCGGGGTGGACTGGGAGACGGAGTCCGTGATCAGGAACCACACCTCGTTGAGCAGCAGCAGGGAGGCCAGCAGGACGAGGACGTGGGTCAGCACGTGCAGCGCCTTTGCGGTCCGCCCGGAGGTGTACCGGTCGATCACGAGCACCGTGATGTGCAGTCCGTGGCCGTAGAGGTAGCCGGCCATCAGGAACGTCAGCCCGGCCAGGGCGTAGCGGGAGAGCTCCCCCGCGCCCACCCACGTGCCGGTGGGCAGGTAGCGCTGCACGGCCTGCATCAGGACGAAGACGAAGATCACCAGGATCAGGAGCCCGCCGACCACCTGCTCCACGTAGCCCAGCCAGCGGAGGACGCCGGCCTCCCGGTCGGGCGGCGGGTCGGCCGGCGCTGCCGGCTCACGGATCGACGACATGGTCATCCACTCCTGTTCTCGGGACGGGCGGCTGCTCGGGACGGGCGGCGGCCGGGCGGGCCGCCGGAGGATCGGTGGGCACGCGGACGGGCAGCCCGGTCCGGGCGCTCTGCGCCACGGCGTGGACCACGCGCAGCGACTGCAGGCCCTCGCGGGCGGGGACGCGCGGCGCCGCCTCCCCGCGGAGGACGTGCTCGAAGTGCTCCAGCTGCAGGTCCAGCGGGTCCTCGCGGGGCGCCGCCACGGTGCTGACGGTGGCGGGCTCCGTCCACGAGGCCGCCCCCGGGTGGGTCCGCAGCCGCAGGGTCGGCACGGACAGCGACCCGCGGGTGCCGGCCACGTGGTAGCAGTCCTCGTGCTCGTCGGTCTCGTAGCCGGGGTTCTCCCGGGAGGTCTGTTCCCAGGACCGGGCGGAGGCGGCGGCGTCGGAGACGATGAACGTGCCCAGCGCGCCGTTCGCGAAGCCCAGGGTGAGCGCCGCGGTGTCCTCGACCGCGAAGCCGCGGGCGGCGCTGCCGGCCACGGCCTGCACCCGGACGATCTCCCCGCACAGGGCGCGGAGGGCGTCCACGTCGTGGACGAGGTTGATGAGGATCGGCCCTCCCCCGGGCCCGGTGCGCCAGGGCGCGCTCTCGAAGTAGTCGTCGGGCTTGCGGAAGAGCGCCGAGCCCATGACCGCCACCGGGTCCCCGATCGCCCCGGACGCGATGACCTCGGCGGCGCGGGCCAGCAGCGGGGAGTACCGCCGGTGGTGGCCGACCAGCACGGGCACCCCGCACGCCTCGGCGGCCGTGACGATCTCCTCGGCCGCCTCCAGGGTGTCGGCGATCGGCTTCTCCACGAGCACCGGCACCCCGGCCGCGACGGCGGCCAGCGCCCCCTCGCGGTGGGCGGCGTTCGGAGTGGCCAGGACCACGCCGTCCACGTCCCCCAGGACCTGCCCGAGATCGGCCACCAGGGCGGTGTCCGGTCCCGTGGGCACGCCGGCGGGATCCGCGTAGGGGTCGACGACGTAGCGCAGCTGCAGGTGCCGGCGGCCCAGGACGCGCCGGGCGTGCTGGCGCCCGATGAGGCCCGCCCCCACGACGGCGATGCGCAGTGTCCGCTTCATGTCCCGGCTTCCGAATGTTGGCAACTGTTGCTGTTATTTGAATTATGAGCATGATGTACCTCACAGACCGTGTCAAGGAAGGTGTCATCATGACGACCGAGGCCTCCGGAACCGTGGGCAAGGCCCTGGACCTGCTGACCCTGCTCGGGGAGCACCCGCACGGTGCCACCGCCGCGCAGATCGCCGAGCAGGCGCAGTACCCGTTCAGCACCGTCTACCGGTTGCTGAACACCCTGGTCAGCACGGACTTCGCGACCTACGATCCGCAGGACAAGCGCTACCGGCTGGGCCTGCGCGTCTACCAGCTGGGACAGAAGGTCGCCAGCACCCGCGGCTTCGAGGGCGCCGCGGCACCGATCCTCCAGCACCTCACCGCGGTCACGGGGGAGAGCTCGATCCTCGGCGTGCTCGACGGTCCGCACTTCCTCACGGTGCGCAAGGTGGACGGCCCCCAGTTCCGCACCACCACCGACCCCGGGGACCACGGGTCCCTGCACACCAGCGCCATCGGCAAGGCGCTGCTGGCCTTCAGCGACCCGGGCACCCGCGAGCGCCTGCTGGAGACGATCGAGCTCGTCCCGCGCACCGCGCACTCGCTCACCGACCGCACGGAGCTCCGGCGCCAGGTCGAGCGGATCCGCGTCCAGGGCTGGGCGGGCCAGCAGGAGGAGAACGACGTGGGCATGGCCGCCGTGGCCGTGCCGGTCCTGTCCCCGTCGCACCGGCTGATCGCCGCCGTCGCCCTGGCGGCCCCGCTGTTCCGCACCGACCTCGAGGGCCTGCGGACGTACCTGCCGCAGCTGCAGCAGGCCGCCACGGAACTCGCCCTGGAGCTCCCGCTCCGGCCGTGACGGCACCGGGGCGGCGGGATCCGCAGGACCGGCGCGCGGCTACAGCAGCGGCCAGGGGATCCGGCGGCCGGTGGCGTCCACCGGCAGGACCGCCTCGTCGAGCAGCCGGCGCACCCGCCGCCGCAGCGCGTCCACCTCCGTGGCGTCGAGGAGCTCGGCGAGCTCGGCGGGGACGTCGTCGGCCAGCGGGGCGATGTCGCGGAGCAGCTCCTCGGGGACGGGTTCGCCGGAGAAGTCCCAGACGACGGTCCGCAGCTTGAACGCGGCCGCGAAGCACAGCCCGTGGTCGATCCCCCAGATCCGCCCGTCGGCGCCCCGCAGCACGTGGCCGCCCTTGCGGTCGGCGTTGTTGGCCACGAGGTCGAACAGCGCGATCCGGCGCAGGGCGTCGTGGGTGTCCGGGGCGGCGTCGTAGAGAGTGAAGTAGTGCTGCCGGGGGTCGTGCTCCACGAACCGCTGCAGGGACCCCGCGCCGAACGGGCCGTCCTGCCGCAGCACGGTGGGCGGGACGAGGCCCCAGCCCAGGAACTCGCTCAGCACGTACGCGGCGCGCTCCCGCCGGTGCAGGCCGGGACGGAAGTCGATCAGCGGCCGCTCGCCCTCGAGGGGCTTGTAGATCCCCCAGGCCGTCTGCTCCTCGAGCGTGACCTCGACGAGCAGCGCGGAGTTGCTGCTCTCCCGGATCATGCCGAGGAGCTCGATCCGGCCCTCCGTCAGGAGCACGAGCTCGCCCATCAGCGTCCGCTCACGACACCCTCAGGCCGGCCAGCGGCTCGTCGGTGGAGTTCACCGTGAGCACGGCCGGCGCCTGTCCCTGCGCGTACGAGACCGCCGAGACCGAGCACGGGCTGACCACGATGCGCTGGAAGAGGTCCAGGTGCGTGCCCAGGGCGTGGGCGAGCGCCGCCTTGATGGGGTCGGCGTGCGAGAAGCAGACCACCACCCCGCCCTCGTGGGCCGCCCGCACCCGGTCCACGGCGCCGACCGTCCGCGCCTGCATCTCAGGGAAGCTCTCCCCGCCGGGGAACCGGAAGGTCGAGGGCGCCCGCTGGACGGTCGACCAGGCCTTGAGCCGGGAGAGGCGGGAGAGCTCCTCGCCCGTCCACTCCCCGAAGTCGCACTCGAGCAGGCCCGGCTCCACGACCGCCTCCCGGCCGGTCCGGGCCTCGGTCGGCGCCGCGGTCTCGCGGGTGCGCTCGAGCGGGGAGGTGTAGACGGCGTCGACGCGGACCCCCGCGAGCCGTTCCGCCACCCGGTCCGCCTGCGCCCGGCCGCGCTCGGACAGGTGCAGGCCGGGGGCCCGCCCCGGCAGGACCTTGCCCGTGGTGGGGGTCTCCCCGTGCCGCACGAGCAGGACGAGGGTGCTCCGTGGTGCCTTGCGAGTGCCCATGATGCACCAGCGTACTGGCGGGACCCCCGCGGCCACAGGGGCCGCGGCCCGGCACCGCCGTGGGCCGCGGCCGGGCTCCGCCGTCGGGCCCTGCCGTCGGGCCCTGCCGTCGGGCGCCGGGGAGCGCCGCCGGGGAGCGCCGCCGCGGGCGGCGGGACGCACCGCTGCCGACGACGCCGGACCCCCGCGCACGGGCGCCCCTTGACGCCGGGGTTAAGTTGGCGCTGTGACCGATCACCCGGACATCCGCACGCTCGGCGAGCTCCGCGCCGCCGGCGTCGCCCACAGGACCCTGCGCGAGGAGATCCGCGAGAACCTCCTGCGCACGCTGGCCGAGGGCGGTGACCCCTGGCCGGGCCTGCACGGGCTCGGGCGCACGGTGCTGCCCCAGCTGGAGCGGGCCCTGCTCGCCGGCCACGACGTGGTGCTGCTGGGCGAGCGCGGCCAGGGCAAGACCCGCCTGCTGCGCACCCTCGCCGGCCTGCTCGACGAGTGGTCCCCCGCGATCGAGGGCTCGGAGCTCAACGAGCACCCCCTGGAGCCCCTGACCGAGGCGTCGCGGCGCCGGATCCTGCTCGAGGGGGACGAGCTGCCCGTGGTCTGGCGGCACCGCTCGGAGCGCTACGTGGAGAAGCTCGCCACTCCGGACACGTCCGTGGCGGACCTCATCGGGGACGTCGACCCGATGCGCGTCGCCGAGGGGCGGCGGCTCGGGGACCCGGAGACCATCCACTACGGGCTGGTGCCGCGCTCGCACCGCGGCATCGTGGCGATCAACGAGCTGCCCGACCTCGCCGAGCGCATCCAGGTGGCCATGCTCAACGTGATGGAGGAGCGGGACATCCAGATCCGCGGCTACGTCCTGCGGCTGCCGCTGGACGTGCTCGTGGTGGCCACGGCCAACCCCGAGGACTACACGAACCGCGGCCGGATCATCACGCCGCTC
Organism: Kocuria rosea subsp. polaris; assembly: GCF_001483755.1. GTDB lineage: Bacteria > Actinomycetota > Actinomycetes > Actinomycetales > Micrococcaceae > Kocuria > Kocuria cellulosilytica. The sequence continues at coordinate 27,675 of NZ_LQBK01000004.1, read as the reverse complement.
AAGGACCGGTTCGGCGCCGAGATCCGCACCCACTACCCGCTCGAGCTCGAGGACGAGATCGCCGTGATCCGCCAGGAGGCCGAGCTGATCGCCGAGGTCCCGGACACGATCCTCGAGACCCTGGCCCGGTTCACCCGCCTGCTGCGGGACTCCTCCGCGGTGGACCAGCGCTCGGGGGTGTCGGCACGGTTCGCCATCGCGGGCGCCGAGACGGTCGCGGCGGCGGCGCTGCGGCGCGCCACGATCCGCGGCGAGGAGGAGGCCGTGGCGCGGATGGTGGACATGGAGACGGCCACCGACGTCCTGGCCGGCAAGATCGAGTTCGAGTCCGGCGAGGAGGGCCGCGAGCGCGCGATCCTCGACCACCTGCTGCGCCGGGCGACCGCCGAGACCGTCCGGGGCCGCTTCCGCGGTCTCGACCTCGGACCGGTCGTGGAGGCCTTCGACGGCCGCACCACGGTGTCCACCGGCGACGACGTCTCGGCCCGGGACTTCCTCGCCGGGCTCCCCGAGCTGGCACCGGACGACGACGGGGCCGGGACCGCCTACGACGAGATCGCCGCGCGCCTGGGCGCGAGCACGCCGGGACAGCGCGCCAGCGCGATCGAGCTCGCGCTGGAGGGCCTCTACCTGGCGCAGAAGATCTCCAAGGACGCCGACGAGGGCGGCACCGTCTACGGCTGAGGCGCCCCGCCCGGGGAGGACCGCGGCACCGACCGCGCGTCCACGGCACGGGGATCCGGAAGAGACACGGCACAAGACACAGAGGGGGCGTCATGCCCGCACACCACCGGTCCTCCCGCTACGGCCGGTACGCCGGAGGACCCGATCCGCTGGCCCCGCCGGTGGACCTGTCCGAGGCGCTCGAGGCCGTCTCCGAGGACGTCATGGCGGGCTACTCGCCGGAGGAGGCGCTGCGCGAGTTCCTCCGGCGGGGCGGCCGCGGCCGGGACGGTCTCGACGACCTGTCCCGGCGCGTGCAGCAGCGCCGGCGCGAGCTGCTGAAGCGCCACCGAATGGGCGGCACCCTCGAGGAGGCGAAGAAGCTGCTCGAGAAGGCGCTGCGCCTGGAGCGCGAGCAGTTCCTGCGGGACGCCCGGATGGACCCGATGGACCGCTCCTTCCGGGAGATGCAGCTCGACGGCCTGCCGAGCTCCACGGCCGCCGCCGTCAGCGAGCTCGCGTCCTACGACTGGCAGTCCGAGTCCGCGCGGGAGGCGTACGAGCAGATCAAGGACCTCCTGGGCCGCGAGCTGCTGGACCAGCGCTTCGCCGGGATGAAGCAGGCCCTCGAGAACGCCACGGACGCCGACCGGGAGGCCGTGGCGGAGATGCTGCGGGACCTCAACGAGCTGCTCGAGAAGCACGCCCGGGGCGAGGACACCGACGAGGACTTCCAGGACTTCATGGCGAAGCACGGGGAGCACTTCCCCGAGAACCCGCAGTCGGTCGAGGAGCTGATCGACGCGATGGCCCGGCGCGCCGCGGCGGCCCAGCGGATGCTGAACTCCATGTCCCCGGAGCAGCGCCAGGAGCTGATGCAGCTCTCCGCCCAGGCGTTCGGCTCCCCGGAGCTCATGGACCAGCTCGGCCGGCTCGACGCGAACCTGCAGGGGCTGCGCCCCGGTGAGGACTGGGGCGGCTCCGAGGACTTCGGCGGCCAGGACGGCCTGGGGCTCGGCGACGGCACGGGCGTGCTCCAGGACATCGCCGAGCTCGACGCGCTGGCCGAGCAGCTGGCGCAGCACCACCGGGGCGCCAACCTGGACGACATGGACCTCGACGCGCTCGCGCGCCAGCTGGGCGCGGACGCCGCGGTGTCGGCGCGGACCCTGGCCGAGCTGGAGCAGGCGATGCGGGACAGCGGTTACCTGCAGCGCGGCGCGGACGGCGACCTGCGGCTCTCGCCCCGGGCGGTGCGGCGGATCGGGAAGGCGCTGCTGCGGGACGCCGCGCAGAACCTGTCCTCCCGGACCGGTCAGCGCGACACCCGCCTCGCGGGGGCGGCCGGCGAGCCCTCCGGCGCCACCCGGGAGTGGCAGTTCGGGGACGCCGAGCCCTGGGACACCACCCGCACGATCACCAACGCGATCCGGCGCACGGCGGCCGAGGGCGGCGACGCCCGCCGGGGGCTGCGCCTCGACGTCCGGGACATCGAGGTGGCGGAGACCGAGGCGCGCACGCAGGCCGCCGTCGTCCTGCTCGTGGACACCTCGTTCTCCATGGCCGCCGAGGGACGCTGGGTGCCCATGAAGCGCACGGCGCTGGCGCTCCACCACCTCGTCTCCACCCGGTTCCGGGGGGACCAGCTGCAGATCCTCGCCTTCGGCCGCTACGCCCGCGCGCTGCCGGTCGACGAGCTCACAGGCCTGCCGCCGGTGCGGGAGCAGGGCACCAACCTGCACCACGCGCTGCTGCTCGCCACGCGGTTCTTCCGCAAGCACCCGTCGATGCAGCCCGTCCTGCTCGTGGTCACCGACGGGGAGCCCACGGCGCACCTGCTGCCCGACGGCGAGAGCTGGTTCTCCTGGCCCACGGAGCCGGAGACCCTGCGCGCCACGGTGGAGGAGCTCGACCGGCTGGGGCGCATGGGGGCCCAGGCGACGTTCTTCCGGCTCGGCGACGACCCCGGGCTGGAGCGGTTCCTGCGGCGGATGGCCGAGCGGATCGACGGGCGCGTGGTGGCCCCGGACCCGGCGGACCTGGGCTCCGCCGTCCTGGACGAGTACCTCGGCGCCCGCTCCGGGGACCCCGACGATCTCTGACGGGCGGCGCCGCCCGGGAGCGCGGGGCCTCCTCGCCGCGTGCGGTCCCCGGCCGCCCGCGGCGAGCGGCGGACCCCGGGTCAGGGGACTGCGTTCACGGCAGGGGCAGCCGGGGTCCGGCGGTCAGCGGGCCGCGGAGGAGCCCCCGTCGGCCGGCGGGGCGGCATCCGGCCGGTCGGTCGTGGCGCCGCCGTCCTCCGCGGCGGACGCCGCCGGGGAGGAGTCTGCCGGGGCGGACGCCGCGGAGTGCTTCCCGTGGTGCTCGGCCTGCGCCTCGTGCGCGCCGTGGGCGGCGTGCTCGGCCTCGTGCTCGCCCTTGCCGAAGGGCAGCAGCTCCCACACCAGCACCAGGACGGCGCCCCAGGCGAGGCCCAGGACCGCGGAGAAGAAGGTGTTCGTGAGCCAGGCGAGCGTCGCGCCGAGGCCGCCGGGGACGGCGTCGTGCACGAGGACCTCGACGTGGTGGACGGCCTCGTAGGGGGCGTGCCAGCCCAGTTCGTCGAGGCCCACGAGGATGATGTGCCCGCCCACCCAGAGCATGGCGGCCGTGCCCACGACCGAGATGACCGCGAGCAGCCCGGGCATGCCCTTGACCAGGCCGTGGCCGATCTTCTGCGTGGTCGGGGAGGACCGCTCGGCCAGGTGCAGGCCGAAGTCGTCCATCCGGATGATCAGGGCCACCACGCCGTAGACCAGGACCGTGATGCCGAGTGCGACGACCACCAGGATGGCCGCGCGCGAGAGCAGCGGCTCATCGGCCACCTCGTTGAGGGAGATGACCATGATCTCGGCCGAGAGGATCAGGTCGGTGCGCACCGCGCCGCCGACCATCGTGTCCTCCGCCTCCTTGCCCTTCTCGACCACCGGGGTCTTGGTCTTGGCTCCGTGGCCCGAGAGCTTGGCCCAGATCTTCTCGGCGCCCTCGAAGCAGAGGTAGCTGCCGCCGAGCATGAGGATCGGGGTCAGCAGCCACGGCGCGAACTGGCTCAGCAGCAGGATGACCGGGAGGATGAAGATCAGCTTGTTGCGCAGCGAGCCCTTGGTGATGCGCCAGATGATGGGCAGCTCGCGGGCCGGGGAGATGCCCTGGACGTACTGCGGGGTCACGGCGGTGTCGTCGACGACGACGCCGGCGGCCTTCATGCTCGCCCGGCCCGCGGCCGCGCCGATGTCGTCCACGGAGGCCGCGGTGACGCGGGCCAGGGCGGCGACGTCGTCCAGCAGGGCGATCAGACCGCCGCTCATCGGAGGACCTCCGGCGTGGTCTCGGCAGGGGCGGGCGGTGCCGCGGTGGTGATCAGCATGTTGACAGAGTAGAGCGTCGGACGCCCGGATGCTCCCGCGCGGACCCGGCGGGCACCGGTGACCTGCCGCTGCCGCCGGGACCGGACCGCGGCCGGTGCGCTGGTCCGGGCCGGCTCTGCCCTGGAAGCCCCTCGTCCACGGAGCCGGCGCGTCGAGAAGATGACCTGCCGGAGCTCCGGCAGGCTGCGCCCGTCCGTGCCGAGGCCCGGAGCTCCTCGGCACGGACGGGCGGCGGGACGGTTCACGCGGCCGCCAGCGACACCTCCGGGGCCCGGTGCCGGGCGGAGCGGGCCTGCTCCACGAAGGCGGCGAACAGTCTCCGCCGGTCCGCCCCCGGACCGCGCGGGTCCTCCGGGTGCCACTGCACACCGACGACCCAGCCGAGGTCGCGGTGCTCGGTCGCCTCGACCATGCCGTCCTCGGCCACCGCGGTGACGCGCAGCTCGGGGGCCACGACGCCCACCGCCTGGTGGTGGGCGGCCCGGACGGTGAGCCGCCGGGCGCCGAGGACGTCCGCCAGCAGGCTCTCCGGCTCCAGGGTGACCTCCTCCTCCACGCACATCGCCTGCCCGGGCCCGCCCCGGTGCCGGTGCCAGGTGTCGAGGTGGGTGATGAGGGTTCCCCCGCAGGCCAGGTTGAGCAGCTGGGAGCCCCGGCCGACGGCCAGCAGGGGGGCGTCGCGGCCCAGGCTCTCCCGGACGAGCTGCAGGGTGTAGAGGTCAGCGCGCCGGTCCACCCCGTACTCGTGGGGCTCGTGCCCCTCCGCGCCGTACAGGGAGGGGTCGACGTCCCCGCCCCCGAGCACCAGGACCCCGTCCGCGGCCGCCGTGACGGCGGGATCGGGCAGCTGCCGGGCGCTGGAGTCGACCAGGACCGGGCGGGCGCCGGCGTTGACCAGCGTCTGCAGGGCGGTGCGGGTCGTGCGGCGCATCAGGTCCCGGGTGTGCGGAGCGAGACCGGGGAAGTTCAGCGAGACCACGACGGCCACGGTGGGCGCTCCGGCCCGCAGACTCCACAGTCCCACGGGAGTCACCTCGTGCTCATTGAGTCGAACAGTCCGGCGGTTCATGCGATCATCTCCTCTTCGATCGGTGGGGTCTTCGTTGCCGGTTGAACGGCGGGTGGCGCAGCGGGAGCGCGGACGGAGGGTCGGTGCCGCCGGACCGCCGGAGAGCACTGGTGGGTGCGGACGGAACCGGCCGTCCCGGTGGAGCCGGCCGGTTCCGCGGGAGACGACGGTGGACGGCCGGGTGGCCGTCCACGCCGTGACCTCTCCGGCGAAGACACCTGCTGCAGGTGATGCGGATCACTCTGCCCGAGCCGGCAAGGCCGCGTCCTCCCTCGGGGAGAAGAAGATTCCCGAATATTCGCGGTCGACGAAAATCGGCGTCACGGCCGCGGACACCGGTCACGAGCGGCGGCCACGCCCCTGGGCGCCCTGTGTCAGCACCGGGGAGGACAGCTCGTCGTCACACTGTTCAATGCACTTCCACGGACCTCGGCCACATGCCTAGTCTGAGTGATCAGCGCCGGACCCCCGGTCCGGCGATGCGGTCCAGCCCCAGGCCGCCCCGCTCCCTCTGCGCACAGGAAGAAGGCATCATCCACTCCGCCTCCGGGGCTCTGGCCGTCGAGCTGCACCCCCACTCCCCCGTCCGATGGATCGCCACCTACTACCCCATGAACGAGACCCCCGCGGGACGCTGGGCCGAGGTCACCTGGCCCCTGCACCAGGTGCTGGTGCCCCTCCCCCTCGATCCCGCGGAGACGGCACGGTGGCTGGAGGTGCGCAGCGCCGATCCCGACCACCCCTGCTACGCCCGCCACCGGGCCTGGGCGCACCACCTGGCCGCCGGGTACACGGCGGCGCTGGCCGCCTTCGACGCCGACGCCACGGACGGGCCGCGGTCGCTCCAGGAGGCACTGCGGCGCACCGACGTCACGACCGTCGTTCCGGCCGGGCAGCTGTCGGAGTGGGTGCTCGACGACCTCGAGGACGAGACCTCGGACGCCCGCCGCTGACCGGGACGGCGCCGTCCGCCCTGGAGGTGCAGGTGCCGCGACCACGGGCGTGCACCGGACTCTCGTCCGGTGGGGTACACTCTGGTCCTTCCGTGCAGAACCGCCCCTGCACAGCACCACCCCGCTCCAGGAGGACGCACCACATCATGGCCACCGACTACGACGCTCCGCGCACCCGACCCGAGGACGAGCCGGCCAACGAGTCCCTGGAGGCGATCCAGGTCCAGCGCAGCGCCACCACCCAGACCGCGGTCATCGACGCCGAGGACTTCGACACCGCCNNGCGGACCTCTCCCACGAAGAGCTCACCGTGGCCGTCGTCCCGGAACAGGCCGACGAGTTCACCTGCGGCTCCTGCTTCCTGGTCCGCCACCGCTCCCAGCTCGCCCGTCAGAAGAACGGGACCAGCTACTGCACCGACTGCGAGGGCTGAGCCCCGCCCCTCCGGCAGGCCCGGCGGCTCGGAGCACCCGGGGACGGCAGCTCCACGGGATCCCTACTCCGGATTGTCCACGGAGACCGGGTTGTCCTCGTCCGGGTCCTCCCCGGGTGCCGGCTCCTCGGCACCGGAGGCCTCGGCCGCCGGCTCGCTCAGGCGGTCCTCCACGGCCTGGCGGAAGTGCTCTGCGGACTCCGGATCGGCCAGCCCGTCCGAGGCGTCCGAGGCCGGGTTCGACCGGTCCTGCGTGTTCTCCTCCTCCGGGTCGGAGGGGCGGGGGGCGTCTGGGGTGGCGTTCATCGCGTGCCTTTCGTCTCGGCGGGCAGGTCCACATCTCCTGGTGCAGCTTCTCCACCGGAGGACCGGGACATTCGGGAGTCTCCGGGTGCTGGGGCGCCGCGGCGGGTCATGGCGGCCGCCGCGACCTCGCCGGATCGCCGGTCGAGGCCGGGACGACCGTGGGTCCTTCCCTTCGGGACGCCCACCGTGAGGCGTCCCTGGTGTCGTTCCTATCGCGGTCCGACCTGCGGTGACAAGAGCCGCGGCCGGCGGACCCCGGCCGCGGTCCGCGGGGAGCGGATACGCTGGGCCCAACAGCACGCTGTGGCGACGACCGGTCGGATCCACCCCTCCGGGAGGCAGGGGTCCGCAGGTTCTCGGCCCGGGCCTTCCGCCGGATCGGACCGGAGGAGCTCCGGACCAGCATCCAGGCCGTCGAACCGGCGGAGCGCCCGCGTTGCACCACTCACTTGACGGGAGTCGAACCATGGCAGATGGCAGGACAGTCCTGGAGGCCTCCGCGGACCTGTTCCGTGCGCACGGCATGACCCTGATCTTCGGCAACCCGGGGTCCAACGAGCTGCCCTTCCTGGCCGGGCTGGGCGAGGACTTCGACTTCGTGCTGGGACTGCACGAGCAGGTGGTGGTGGGCATGGCCGAGGGCTACTCCCGCGCCTCCGGCAAGCCGGTCCTGGTCAACCTGCACGCCGCGTCCGGAACCGGCAACGCCATGGGCGCGCTGACCAACGCCCGGTATGCGCACGTGCCGCTGGTGCTGCTGGCGGGCCAGCAGGTGCGGCGCACGGTCGGGCAGGAAGCCATGCTCGCCAACATGGAGGCGGGAATGCTGACCTACCCGCTGACCAAGTACGCGCACGAGCCCCTGTCCGCCACCGATGTGCCGCGCACGCTGTCCCAGGCCGTGCTCGAGGCCACCACCCATCCACGAGGCCCTGTCTACGTGTCGGTCCCCCTGGACGACTGGAGCGAACCGGCCCTCCCCGATGACGCCCTGCTGCTCGAACGCTCGGTGACCACCGCGGGCGGGCTGCCCGATCGGATCGCCCGTGAGCTGGTCGCCGCCGTCGACGACGCCCGGAGCCCGGCGCTGGTGCTGGGTCCCCAGGTCGACGCGGCCGCGGTCTCGGATCCCGCGGTCTTCGCCGCCGTGCTCCGGCTGGCCGAGCACGCCGACGCGACGGTGTACGTGGCGCCGTCCCCGTCCCGGGCACCGTTCCCCACCACCCACCCCAATTTCGGCGGCGTCCTGGTCCCGGGCATCGACTCGGTGCGCCGCCGGCTGGCCGGGCACGACACGGTGCTCGTGCTCGGCGCACCGGTGTTCCGGTACCACCGGTGGGAGCCGGGGGACTACCTCGAGCCCGGCACGCAGGTCTGGCAGGTGACGCAGGACCCGTCCGAGGCCACCCGCGCCCCCTTCGGCCGGGCGGTCGTCGCCGATGTCGCCGATGCCGTCACCGTGCTCGCCGAGGGCGTGCGGGACCGCGGTGCTCGGCGCCCGGAGCGCCGGCTGCCCGCGGCGAGGACCTCTCCCGAGGGGATGACGGGCACAGAGATCCTGGAGGTCCTGAACCAGCACGTCGACGACCGCGTGGTCTACGTCAACGAGACCACCACCCTGGACCTGGAGTATCTCGAGCGGGTCGCCATCGACCGGCCGGGCGGCTATCACTTCCCGGCCTCCGGCGGTCTCGGCTTCGGCCTGCCGGCCGCCGTCGGAATCTCCCTGGCCGCGCCGGAGGCGACCGTCGTGGCCACGGTCGGCGACGGGTCCGCCAACTACGGCATCACCGCGCTGTACACGGCGGCGCAGCGGGGCACCCGCACCGTGTTCGTGATCGTCAACAACTCCGGATACGGCGCGCTGGCCGGATTCGCCGAGCGAATGGGCGTGCCCGACGTGCCGGGCCTGGTCCTGGGCGAGATCGACTTCGTGTCCCTCGCCCAGGGGTACGGGGTGCCCGCCACCCGCACCACCACCCGGGCGGAGTTCGAGGAGGCCTACCAGCAGGCTCTGCGGGCGGACGGCCCCGCCCTCATCGACGCCCGGGTGGTGTGAGGCCCGGGACCGGCTCCTTCAGCTCCTGGAAGCACTCATCCGGCGGGGCCGGTCCGGCACCGGGCGCTTGTCGAACACCGTGCTCCCGATCTCCTGCTCGGCCTGGTTGTTGATGGACAGGTCGATCCTGGAGCGGTCCCGGACCAGGCTGACGGCGACCAGGGCCACCACGCACATCCCGATCAGGTAGACGGCGATGGCGGGCGTGCCGCCGGTGGCGTCGAGCAGGGCCTGGGCGATCATCGGCGCGAAGGCACCGCCGAGGATGGCGCCGATCGCGTAGGAGATCGACACGCCGGAGAACCGGATCGATGCCGGGAACAGCTCGGAGTACAGGGAGGCCTGGGGGCCGTAGGTCAGGCCCGTACCGATGCAGACGAGGCCCAGTCCGATGTACAGGTTGAGCAGGGAGCCCGAGTCGATGAGCAGGAACAGCGGCCAGATCGTGAGGATCAGCCAGACGTAGCCGATCTGGTAGGTGAGCTTGCGCCCGATGCGGTCGGAGACGATCCCGGCCCCCAGCGTGGAGACCAGCCACACGGTGGCGGCGAAGGTCATGGCGACCAGCACGTCGGTCCGGGAGAGCCCGACCGCGTCCGAGGTGGCGTAGGCGGGGATGAAGCCTCCGGTGGACATGTAGCCCACGGAGTTGTTGCCCACGAAGATCAGGGCCGCGATGGCCACGAGGTGCCAGTACTTGCGGAACAGCTCCACGATCGGGACGCTCGCCTGCTCCTTCTTGGCGGCGATCTCCTGGAAGACGGGGGACTCGTCCACGGCGATGCGGACGAAGTAGCCGACCGCGATGAGGACGATCGAGGCGGCGGACGGAATGCGCCATCCCCACTCGAGGAACTGCTCCCCGGGGGAGATCACCCCGGTCATCAGGGCGGTGACGGCGGTGGCCAGCAGCAGGCCCAGGGGCACGCCCAGCTGGGGCATGGAGCCGGCCAGCCCACGGCGCTCGGCCGGCGCGTGCTCCACGGCCATCAGGGCCGCCCCGCCCCATTCGCCGCCGACCGAGATGCCCTGGACGATGCGCAGCAGGACCAGCAGCACCGGGGCGAGCACCCCCACGGACTGGTAGGTGGGCAGCAGACCGATCAGATGGTGAAGATCGGCGTCAGGAAGTCCGACAGCTCGGCGGTCGCGGTCAGCGGCAGCACGTGGGCGACGTACTGGTCCGGGCGGACCACCACGACCACGCCGTCCCGGCTCAGCCCCCGGGCCGCGTAGATGTCATCGGCCGGGTCCGTGCCCCACACCTTGTTCAGGTTCGAGATCTGGAACCTGCCGACCTTCGGGCGGAACACGGACGGCACCTTCATCAGTTCCACCTCCTCGTGCGGCTGCTGGTAGACCACGTTGAGGTCGAACAGGGCGTCGAGGTCCTGGCCCTCCGGGGTGAACCGGCGCACCGGGGACTCCGCGGAGTCCATCCACTCGGCCCAGGCCCGCAGCGCCGAGTCCTGCGCGGAGGACACTGCGGCGTCGGCGAAGGCGTAGATCCGCCACCGCCCGTCGGCGGTGTGCTGGTGGCCCAGGAACTTCGGGTTGGTGTCCGAGACGCGCTTGACCGGATGCGCCTTGAACCGCTTGCCCAGGGGGAAGCCCGTGGCGAGGTCCTGGTGCACCGCCTCGCCCACGAGCAGCCCGGCCGGGTACTCCGTCATGAAGCCCGCCGGGAACTCGGCGGTCTTCTGGTAGAAGTCCTCCAGCGCGGACGCGCTCCCCAGCTCCTCCGGCTTGGCGGCCATCATGGCGGACCACTCGCGGTCGAAGTCGATGAGGTTCTGGGCCACGGGCTGGCGCTCGGCCGAGTAGGTGGACAGCAGCGACGCGGGGCTCAGCCCGGTCAGCACGTGGCCCAGCTTCCAGCCCAGGTTGAACGCGTCCTGGATGGAGACGTTCATGCCCTGGCCCGCCTTGGCCGAGTGGGTGTGGCAGGCGTCGCCGGCGATGAACACCCGCGGGCTGCGCTGTCCCGCCTCCTCGACGGGGACGTCGTCGAAGCGGTCCGTCACCCGGTGGCCGACCTCGTAGACGCTCCACCACGCCACGTCCTTCACGTCCACGGTGTAGGGCGAGACGATCTGGTTGGCCTGGGCCACGATCGACTCGATCGGGGTCCTGCGGACGGCGCCGGCGTCGTCCGCGCTGACCTCGCCCAGGTCCACGTACATGCGGAACAGGAAGCCGCCCTCGCGCGGGATGTGCAGGATCGATCCGTGCTTGGACTGGATGGCGCACTTGGTGCGGATGTCCGGGAAATCGGTCTCGGCCAGGACGTCCATGACGCCCCACGCGTGGTAGGACACCGCACCCACGTGCTGGGCACCGATGTCCCGGCGGACCTTCGAACGCGCGCCGTCGCCCCCCAGGACGTACTTGGTGCGCACGACGCGCTCCTCGCCCGGGCTCGTGCCGCCCTCCGGCTGGTCGCCGGTGCGCTTCAGGGTCACGGTGACCGGGTACTCCCCCTCACCGACCTCGAGCTTCACGAACTCCCAGCCGAAGTACGGTGCGGTCCGGGACGGGGCGTTCTTCGCGAAGCGGGCGAAGTAGTCCAGCACGCGCGCCTGGTTGACGATCAGGTGCGGGAACTCGCTGACCCCCGTGGGGTCGTCCACGGCCCGTGCGGTCCGGACGATGTGCCCCGGGTCGGCCGGGTCCGGCTTCCAGAAGTTCATCTCGCTCAGGTGGAACGCCTCGGCGGTGATCTCCTCGGCGAAGCCGAAGGCCTGGAACGTCTCGACGCTGCGGGCCTGGATGCCGTCGGCCTGGCCGATCTCCAGCCGGTAGGGGCGGCGGTCGACGAGGCAGGTCATGACGTCCGGGAAGCTGGCCAGCTGGGCGGTGGCGGTCATGCCGGCCGGGCCCGCGCCGACCACGAGCACGTCCATGGTCTCGGGCAGCTCGGGGGAACGGTCGACGCCCACACCGGCGGCGGGCTGGACACGGGGGTCCGTGGACACGTACCCGTGGTGGTGGAACAGCATGGGGCCTCCTGGCGGAATGAGAGGGAGGAACGGCCTGCGTGTTCTATAATGGAACACACCGTTCTTTTATCGAACTCTTGGGACAGATCATATACGGTGGGTGATCGTCCTCACAAGACCCTGCGACGCCGCTCACGCTCCGCTGCGGTGAAAACATGGTCGCCCCCAGGCCGAGACCCGTCAGGCCTCCGGTGCCGCTCCGCGACCCGGCCCGGGGAACCTCGTCAGACCGCCCACAGAAAGGGGCCACGGTGAACGCTCAGGGACGTCCTTCCGCCCAGGTGCCGGCGAACAGGACGCCGGCCGCGCAGTCGACCGGGAGCATGCAGGGCCGGGCCGCCGCTCCGGCGGCGCCCTCGCAGACCCTCTCCCGGGGGCTGCGCATGCTCGAGCTCGTGGTCTCGGCCGAGGAGCCGCCCACGATCGCCGACGTGGCCGCCCAGCTGGGCGTGCACCGGTCGATCGCCTACCGGATCCTGCGGACCCTGGAGAGCTACGGCCTGCTGACCCGGGACTCCACCGGCCGGCTGATCGGCGCACCCGGGCTGGCGGTGCTCGCGCGGGGGGTGCAGCAGGACCTCCAGTCGGCGTCCCTGCCGGAACTGACCGCGCTGGCCAACGAGCTGCAGATGAGCGCCTTCGTGGCGGTCTGGGGCCAGGAGGAGTGCATCACGCTGGTCACGGTGGAGCCCTTCCGCGGCCACGCCGTCACCCAGCGCCCGGGCACCCGCCACCCGCTGGACCGCGGCGCCCCCGGGCTCGCCGTGCAGGCGGGCATGGACCCGGACGAGCTCACCGAGCTGACGGGCGGCGTCCGCCCCCGCGCGGAGGTGGAGCAGGCCCGGGAGCGCGGATTCGCCGTCAGCAGCAACGAGGTGCTGGACGGGGTGTCCTCCGTGGCCGTTCCCCTGCGTGCTCGCGGCCACCTGCCGGCAGCACTGGCCGTCGTCTACGCCACCCGCCGGCTCGACGTCGAGGCGCTGGGCCGGCGGCTGGCGCACAGCGCCGGGCTGGTCGCCGCCCGCCTCGGGCAGCGACCAGCCCCGTCGAATCAGTAGGACCCGCGCGGCGCCTGCTCCCCCGTTGCCGGAGCGCACCAGGCATCGGCGAGCGCCTCGGTCCCGCGGGCCAGCAGCGCGACGTCGGCGCCCACGTTGACGAAGTCGGCGCCGGCGTCGAGATAGTCCTGGGCCTGGGACGGCGCGAAGGCGTTGACCCCCACGAACTTCCCCGCCTGCTGCACGGCGGCGATGACGTCCTTGACGGCGAGCACCACGTCGGGGTGGTCCTGTCGGCCGAGCAGGCCCATGGAGGCGGCCAGGTCGGAGGGACCGACGAAGATGCCGTCGATGCCGTCGACCGCGGCGATCTGCCGGGCGTTCTCGACGGCGGCGGCGGACTCGACCTGGACGACCAGGGTGACCAGGTCGGCGGCCCGGTCCAGGTAGTCCGGGATCCGGTTCCACCGCGCCGAGCGGGCCAGTGCGGAACCGACCCCCCGGACCCCGCGCGGCGGATAGTGCATGGCGCGCACGGCCGTCTCGGCGTCCCCGGCGCTGTCCACCATCGGAATGACGAGGGACTGTGCGCCCAGGTCGAGGAACTGCTTGACCAGCACGGTGTCCAGCGCGGGCACGCGCACCACGGGGACGACCGGGTAGCCGGCCATGGCCCGCAGCTGGGACTGGACGGTCTCGAGTCCCAGCGGTGAGTGCTCGGCGTCGAGCAGGAGGTAGTCCAGGCCGGCCGAGGCGCAGATCTCGGTCGCGGTGGGGTCTCCCGAGCTGACGAACATGCCGGCCGCCGGCCGCCCACCGCGCTCTGCGCGGGCGGCCTCGGTGAACAGGTCCTTGAAACCGGGCTGCGGTTCTAGGCGAATCGGCATGTGATGGTCCCCAGCTCTCCGTAGTCGGCGTACACGGTGTCCCCGGCGTGGACCCACATGGGGCGGGTGAAGGACCCGGCGAGGATGATCTCCCCGGCCTCCAGCCGGTCCCCGTGGCCGGCGATCCGGTTCGCCAGCCAGTGCACCCCGTTGGCCGGGTGGTTGAGCACCCCGGAGGCCACCCCGGTCTCGATGATCTCCTCGTTGCGCCACAGCGCCCCGGCGACCCAGCGCAGGTCGACGGCGTCCGGGGCGACCGGGCGGCCCCCGATCACCATGGAGCCGAGCGCGGCGTTGTCCGAGATGGTGTCGGTGATGGTCCGGCCCTCCATCTCGATGCGCGAGTCCAGCACCTCGAGGGCCGGCACCACGTACTCGGTGGCGCGCAGCACGTCGAAGAGGTTCACGCCGGGGCCGGCGAGGTCCTCCTTCAGGACGAAGGCCAGCTCCATCTCGATGCGCGGGTGGGTGTACCGCGCCCACTCGTACACGTGGCCGGACTCGACCACCTGGTCGTCGAAGATCACCCCGTAGTCCGGCTCGTCGATGCCGGTGGCGTCCTGCATGGCCTTGGAGGTCAGCCCGATCTTGTGCCCGGCCTTGGTGCGGCCGGCCTCCTCCTGCCGCTGCGCCCAGATCCTCTGCACCGCGTAGGAGTCCTCGATCTCCATCTGCGGGTACCGCTTGGTCAGCCGCGGCACCGGCGTGCGGTCCAGTCCCGCCCGGTGCAGCTCATCGGCGATCTTCACATGGGTCTCGTGGTCCAGCATGTCCTCTTCCTGTGTTCTGCGGGTGCTCTGTCTCCGGGACGGCGGCGGCCGGCCGGCTCCGTGCAGGGAGCCGGCCGGCCGCCATCGCTACGGGGAGGGTCAGAGCTGGTTGCCGAGCTTGAAGCCCTTGGCGGCCTCGCCCTTGTAGGTGCCGTTCGCGTCGCCCTCACGGGTGTAGGAGAACCCGTCGGCGCCGATGGTCACCTCCATCTCGGAGTCCTCGGTGCGGGCCACGACCTGCTGCGGGTTGCCGTCCAGGTCCAGGACCAGGGAGGCGTCGGTGTACCAGGACGGGACCACCGGGTTGCCCCAGAAGTCACGGCGCTGGTTGTCGTGCACGTCCCAGGTGACGACCGGGTTGTCCGGGTCGCCGGTGTAGTAGTCCTGGGTGTAGATCTCGATCCGGTGGCCGTCCGGGTCGAGGATGTACAGGTAGAACGCGTTGGAGACGCCGTGGCGGCCGGGTCCGCGCTCGATGCGGTCGGAGATGCGCAGGGCGCCCATCTTGTCGCAGATCGCCAGGATGTTGTGCTTCTCGTGGGTGGCGAAGGCGACGTGGTGCATGCGGGGGCCGTCGCCGCCGGTCATGGCGGTGTCGTGCACGGTCGGCTTGCGGCGCATCCAGGCGGCGTACACGGTGCCCTCGTCGTCCTGGATGTCCTCGGTGACGCGGAAGCCCAGGTCCTGCATGAACTTCGTGGCGCGCGGCACGTCCGGGGTGACCTGGTTGAAGTGGTCCAGGCGGACCAGGGCGCCCGGGGTGTACAGGTCGTAGCGCCAGGCCAGCCGCTCGACGTGCTCGACGTCGTGGAAGAACTCGTACGGGAAGCCCAGCGGGTCCTGCACGCGCACCGAGTCGCCGATGCCCTTGGTGAAGCCCTCCGGGCGGCGCTCCACGCGGCAGCCGAGCTCCTCGTAGAAGGCCACGGCCCGGTCCAGGTCCTCGGGGCTGCGCACCCGGTAGGAGAAGGCGGCGACGGCGGCCACCGGGCCCTTCCGGAGCACGAGGTTGTGGTGGATGAACTCCTCCAGGGACCGCAGGTAGACGGTGTTCTCGTCCTCCTCGGTCACGGTCAGCCCCAGCACGTCCACGTAGAACTCCCGCGAGCGCTCCAGGTCGGTGACCACGAGCTCCATGTAGGCGCAGCGCAGGATGTCCGGCGCGGGCGCCTGCGGGGTGGGGATCGGGTTGTCGGAACGGATCGGGGCTTCCTGCGAGACGTAGAAGCCGGAGGACGTCATCGTCCGGTCGTCGAGGTGGGTCATGGTGCTGTCCTTTGTGCTGAGTGGTGGGTGTCGGCAGGCGCGGAGGATCAGGCCTGGAGCTCCTCGGCGGCCTGCTCCTGGCGGCCGAAGACCGGGTTGTGCACCTCGCCGAGGTTGATGTGCACGGCCTGCTGGTCGGTGTAGAAGTCGATGGACCGGTAGCCGCCTTCGTGGCCCAGTCCCGAGGCCTTCACCCCGCCGAAGGGGGTGCGCAGGTCGCGGACGTTGTTGGAGTTCAGCCACACCATGCCGGCCTCGACGTTCTGGGCGAAGTTGTGGGACCGCTTCAGGTCGTTCGTCCAGATGTAGGCGGCCAGGCCGTACTTGGTGTTGTTGGCCAGCGCCAGGGCCTCCTCGTCCGTGTCGAACGGGGTGATCGCCACGACGGGGCCGAAGATCTCCTCCTGGAAGATCCGGGCGTCCGGGGCGACGTCGGCGAAGACGGTCGGCTGGATGAAGTTGCCCTCGGGGAACTCCTCCGGACGGCCGCCGCCGGCGGTCAGGCGGGCCTCCTGCTTGCCGATCTCCACGTAGGACATGACCTTCTCGAAGTGCTCGGGGTGCACCAGGGCGCCGACCTCGGTGCTCTCCTCGTGCGGCAGGCCGACCTTCACGCGCTGGGCCTGGGCGGAGTAGCGGGACACGAACTCGTCGTAGATGCCGCGCTGGACCAGGATGCGCGAGCCCGCGGTGCAGCGTTCGCCGTTGAGGGAGAAGACCCCGAAGATCGTCGCGTCGATGGCCGCCTCCAGGTCCGCGTCCTCGAAGACGACGGCGGGCGACTTGCCGCCCAGCTCCATGGACAGGCCCTTGAGGTACGGTGCGGCGTTGCCGAAGATGATCTGGCCGGTGCGGGACTCGCCGGTGAAGGAGATCAGCGGGACGTCCGGGTGCTTGACCAGGGAGTCGCCGGCGAAGCCCTCCTCGCCGTAGCCGTGGACGATGTTGAACACACCGGCCGGCAGCCCGGCCTCCTCGAAGATGCCCGGCCACAGGGACGCGGACAGCGGGGTGAACTCGGCCGGCTTGAGCACCACGGTGTTGCCGGTGGCCAGCGCCGGGCCCAGCTTCCAGGACTCCAGCATGAACGGGGTGTTCCACGGGGTGATGAGCCCGGCCACGCCGATCGGCTTGCGGTTGACGTAGTTCACCTGGCGGCCCGGGACCTTGTAGGTGTCGTCGGCCTGGGCGACAATCAGGTCCGCGAAGAAGCGGAAGTTCTCGGCGGCGCGCTGGGCCTGGCCGAGCGCCTGCTTGATCGGCAGACCGGTGTCGAAGCACTCCATCTCGGCCAGGTCCTGGCCGCGGGACTCCACGATGTCGGCGATCCGGTGCAGCACCCGGGACCGCTGACGCGGGAGCATGCTCGGCCACGGGCCGTTCTCGAAGGCGTCCTTGGCGGCGGCGACGGCGGCGTCGATGTCGGCGACCTTGCCGGAGGCGGCCTTCAGGTAGGGCTGGTTGGTGACGGGGTCCAGCACGTCGAAGGTGTCGCCGTCGATCGAGTCGACGTGCTCGCCGTTGATGTAGTGCTGGATCCTCTCCGGCAGGTGGGCCGGAACCCAGCGCTGTGCGTTCTGGGCGTCGGTCTCGGTGCTCGTCATGGTGTGTCCTTTCGGCGTGCGGTGTCCTGGGGTGTGGTTCGTGACGCCAGGTAGGCGTCGAGCGTGTTGAGGCGGTGCTGTCGCGCGGCGGCCTCGACGACGTCGAAGGGGGCGCCTTCGGCGATGAGGTCCAGCAGGTGGTCGTGCTCGTCCACGGAGGCACGGGCCCGGCCGGGGACGTAGGCGAAGGTGGACGAGCGCAGAGCGGCCAGCCGGTTCCAGCCGCGGTGCACCAGCTCGAGGATGTGGGCGTTCTGGTGGTGCTCGTAGAGCGTGGAGTGGAACTGCTTGTTCAGCGCGGTGAACTTCACCGGGTCGAAGTCGTCCAGCACCCGGCGCATCCGGTCGTTGATCTCCCGGGCCCGCTGCAGCTCGGCCCCGGTGACCAGCGGCGCGCACTGGGCGGTGGAGAATCCCTCCACCAGGGCCAGGGTCTCCATGGTGTAGCGGTACTCCACGGGATCGATGCCCACCACGGTCGCCCCGACATTGCGCTGATAGGCCACCAGCCCGTCCTGCTGGAGCCTCCGCACGGCCTCGCGGACCGGCACCACGGACATCTCGAGCTCGGCGGCCAGCTGGGCCAGCACCAGGCGGCTGCCCGGGGCGAAGCGGCCCTGCTGGACCCCCTCGAGGATGGCGTGGTACGCCGTCTCCGACTTGGACCGGAGGACCTCGGTGCTCACCGGGCGTCCCGGTCGGCGTGCCGCTGCTGGTGCTCCTGGTACTTGCGCTTCCACTCGGCGTTGGGCGGGAACAGCCCGTCCACCGGGTGCCCTTCGGCCACCCGGTCGTACACCCAGGCGTCCTGCTGCTCCTGCTCCCAGGCGTCGGCGATCACCTCGGTCAGCAGCTGCGGGGGGACGACCACGACGCCGTCGTCGTCGCCGATGACGATGTCGCCCGGCTGGACGGTGGTCCCTCCGCAGGCCACCGTCCCGCCGACCTCCCAGGGGATGTGGCGGCGGCCGAGCACGGCCGGGTGGACGCCGCTGGAGTAGACCTGGATGCCGACCTCGGCGACGGCGGCGCTGTCCCGCACCCCGCCGTCGGTGATCACCGCGTCGGCGCCCCGCACCTTGGCGCGCAGGGCGAGGACGTCGCCGAGGGTGCCGGTCCCCTTCTCACCGCGGGCCTCCATGACCACCACGTCGTCCGGCTGCACCGTGTCCATGGCGCGCTTCTGGGCGTTGAACCCGCCGCCGAAGGCCTTGAACAGGTCCTCCCGGTTGGGCACGTAGCGCAGCGTCTTGGCGTAGCCGAGGATGCGGTGGCCGGGATGGGTGGGCCGCACGCCGTCGATCGTGGCGTTGTCGATGCCACGCTTGCGCAGCTGCGCGGTGATGGTGGCCACGGCCGTCTCGTTGATCTTCGCCCTGAGCTCGTCGGTGAGCAGGGTGCGGTCGGGGACCGGGGCGGCCGGCACGTAGTGGTACGGCTCGGCGTCGGCCGCGGCCGGCGCCAGCCCGGCGGCCTCCCGTGAGCCCCAAGCTTCCTCCCGCTGGGTGTCGTCCACCTGCGGGCCGTGCCCGTAGGGCGCCATCGGCTCCTCGCCGGCCACCACGCGGGTGACCAGCCGTCCGCTGGAGGGAGCGCCGGGCGCCTCGGGCGCATCGACCTCGACCTCGACGACGTCGCCCGGCTGGGCCACGGAGGAGCCGGCCGGGGTGCCCGTCAGGATGACGTCGCCCTCCTCCAGCGTCATGAGCTGGGACAGGTCCGCCACGAGCTGACCGAAGGGGAAGACCAGCGCCTCGGTGGTGTCGTCCTGGACGAGGTCCCCGTTGACCCAGGTCCGGATGCGCAGCGCGGCCGGGTCGAGCCCGGCGGCCGGGATGACGTCCGGCCCGAGCGGGGTGTAGCCGTCCCCGGACTTGTTCTTGACGTTGGAGCCCTTGTCGGCGTGGCGCAGGTCGTACAGGCCCCAGTCGTTGGCGGCGGTGATGCCGGAGACCTTGGACCAGCCCTCCTCCGGGCGCACCCGGCGGCACGTCTGCCCGATGACCAGGGCGATCTCGCCCTCGTAGGCCAGCAGCTCGGTGCCGGCCGGGCGCTCGATCGTGGCGCCGGTCCGGGCGATGGAGGTCCCGGCCTTGAGGAAGTAGCCGGGGAACTTCGGGGAGCGGCCCCGCTGGGCGATGCGGGAGGGGTAGTTCAGGTGCAGCGCGATGACCTTCCCGGGGCGGTTCGCCCGGTCGGTGAAGTCAACGGGCCCGGTGGCCCCGGGAGGAGCCGGTGTCGTCTCTGCCATGCCGTCCTGCCTTCGTGGTCTGCGGAGGTGGCCCGGGTCCAGCAGGTCCAGCGGTGCGGCCCGGGTCGCTTGCTGGCGATCGTATACGATGTGACGTGATCGGCGCCACCCCTCGAGGGGAGTCCGTCTGACGGCCGCCG
The DNA here is from genome assembly GCF_001483755.1 of Kocuria rosea subsp. polaris. Taxonomy (GTDB): domain Bacteria; phylum Actinomycetota; class Actinomycetes; order Actinomycetales; family Micrococcaceae; genus Kocuria; species Kocuria cellulosilytica. The sequence goes on along the minus strand of NZ_LQBK01000004.1, from coordinate 7,870 downwards.
ACCCCTGGAGCCGGTGCGGGGCCGAGGCCTACGATGGCCGCATGGCCCGCACGGACACCGCCGCACGGGTGGTCCCCGCCTCACCGGAGCAGGTCTACGCCGCCCTGGTCGACCCGGACGCGCTCACGGCCTGGCTGCCGCCGGAGGGGATGACGGCCCGCTTCGAGCGCTTCGACGCCCGCCCGGGCGGGTCCTCCCGGATGGTCCTCACCTACGACGACGCCGCGGGCGCTCCCGGGAAGACCACCGCCGCGTCCGACGTCGTGGAAGCACGCTTCGTGGACCTCGTCCCCGGCGTGCGCGTCGTGCAGGCCGGGGACTTCGTCTCCGACGACCCGGCCTACGCCGGCACGATGACCATGACCTGGGAGCTCACCCGGGTCGCGGACGGCACCCGGGTGGAGATCCGCGCCGAGAACCTCCCTGACGGGATCTCCGCCGAGGACCACGCCGCGGGGTTCGCCTCGTCGCTGGCGAACCTGGCCGCCTACCTGCGGGCCGGCACCGACTACAGGAACTCAGGGAGCCTGCACTAGAGCCCGATCTCGTCCAGGTCGGCTCCGACGATCAGACGGCCGCTGTATCCCTGCTGCGCGACCTGCCACTTCTCGAGCGGCCAGCTGCCGGGGACGAAGTGGTTGAGCACGAGCGTCGGGACACCGGCCCGCTCCGCGACGGCGCCGACCTCTTCGACCGGGGTGTGGGACTTGACGAGGTGCTGGAAGGCGGCCTCGTCCTCAGGGCTGCGGGGCTCCGGGTAGCGCTGGGCCGCCCACTCGGTGGCACGCTAGATCAGTTGTCACCTGGGCTTGTGGCAGGCCCGAACGCCCCCAGGGCCAACGAAAAGTTGGTGGGAGACAAAGGGCCCCGGCGCCTCTGGTGGTCACCGAGGCATTCCGGGGAAATCTTCGGCGGTCCAGTTGTCGATGACCGCACCCTGGTTGTCGTAGACGGTGACGGATCCGAGATCGTGATCGCCACCGTCACCTGCGTACATACCGCGAGCCAGTTTCTCGGCCATGGTCGTCTCGTGCTGATTGAGGGTGGTGTCCAGCTCGATGGCCCCCTCCCTGCTGGCTCGGACGTCGGCGATCTGACAGGGCCACGTCAACCCTGTGGCACACAGTCCCTCCATGCTGTCGGCCCCGAAGGACTGGGCGATGTTGGTCTCCACCTCGTCGGCATAGGCGTTGAGTTCTGCACTGCTCCGGGATTCCGCAGCCGGACCGCCGGCAAGCGACCTTCCCCTCATCGGGTGTGACATGAGCCGGGTGGGGCGACACGAGGTTCGATGCGTGCAGCCGAACTCTCATCTCGGAGGACGGCCAGATACGTGAACCGGCCGCTGAGGACCTCATCGGTGCTCCACTGCCCTGCCTGCTGGAGCAGTGCCGCCGCCCAGGATGGAGGGGACTTCGAGGGGGCGATCCGGGCGAGACGTGTTGCTGTGACGGACGCCCTGACAGCAGGTGCTGATGCTGGTGACCGAGGTGGTCGCGGATCGTTGGGGCCGGGGCGGTGATCTGCACCGGAGCGGTGCCCGAGGAACCGTTTCGAAGATTTCGGGCCAGCACGTCGATCACAGTCGGTTCCCGCAACTGGGCCCGCTGCAGGTCCACGCTCAACCTAGCTTCCGGGAACGTGGTTCGGGCGCGGGCGATCAAGGGTGGCAGGGCCTGTTGGTTGGTTTCAGTCAGGGTGCCGGCCACGTCCAGTCTCACGTGCCGGCCGTCCAGGTCGATGTGGACCAGAACGGAAAGCTTGGGGTTCATCGTGAAATGTATTCCTTGTGTCAGTTGTCAGTGGCCATTTCGCGGTCCGCCCCCGAAGATCTCGGTGTGACGACCGTCAGATGGATTCACGTTGTCCTTCTAGGGGTCCGGAACATCAATTGACGGAGCCTTGGTCAAGGTTTTGAGGGACCGTTGCGTGAGGGCGCTGGTCCTTGAGGTGATCGGAGTCAGCCCCGGAGCAGTCCGGCAAGCACCCTGGCTTCGCTGATCTCTGGGGTTCTCGTGGCCGTGAGCAGCGTGATCGGCCCTTTTTGCGCCAGTTCACGTAAATGCTGGAAAGCTTCTGCTCGCTCGGGTTCTTTCATTTCGGCGCGGTAGCGGACGCTGAACTCTTCGAAACGTTCCGGGACATGCCCATACCACTGGCGCAGCGATGTCGAAGGAGCTATCGCCTTGCACCACTCGTCGAGGGCCGCTTTCTTCCGACTCAGTCCACGGGGCCACAGGCGATCGACCAGCACACGGGTGCCATCGGCCGACGAGGCTGCTTCATAGACTCGCCGGACCCGCACGTGATAAGTGGTCATGCTAATTTCTCCTGGGTTCCGACTCGTGCGTCCAGGGCATCAATCAGCATCCGACGGCGGTCCAGGGTGACGGGATGGGGGCCTGTCGGATCGGTGAGGTATTCCCAGTCGAGTTGGCTGCAGATCCGGCTGTGCAGGACCTGCAATTGCGTCACTGTCAGATCCGCCAGGCTCTCCGGGAAGGCATCGGTGGGTTCGAGGTAGATCCACTCGGGTGCGACAGGCCCCTTGGCGCAGTCGCCAAGGGAATCGAGAGGATGGACAGGATAGGTCTGCACATTAGCCACAAGAAAAACTTTCTGGTCAGTCGCCTGTCTCGGGGATCTCCTGACTGGGCGTTCCGGTTGTCGTTCGCCATCTCGGGGCGCCATCGGCACCCCAAAGGCACTGTCCTTCCGACTATATCCCTTTCTCCAGTTTTGAATTATTCCGCCCCCAGGCGGAAGTAATCTTTCAGGGCAGGGACGCGCTGATTTCGAACAATCATGTTTCCTCATCCACGAGTGTCCTGGAAGAAAAGGTGTCCCTGCGCAATGCACAGCGTCTTACGCGCGATAAGTTCAGGTTTTTCAACCGAAGACATACGAGGAACTTCTCGTACAATAACGTCGATGGGTCGTTATGAGTTGTCGTAGTCTTCTCATATCCAGAACTTCCCGTATCCGGGCTTGAGATCCGGACGACGGCAGCCAAGGGCCGCCTGAAGCATCGGGCATGCCCGCCGGCGCGTCCCCGCTCGCCCAGCGGACTGACGTGACCGGTGTCGGAGCCGTTCCGGGGATGTCGTCCCGCTTGGTGCTCGACAGACCCGGCGCTCCGATCCCTGAGCTGCTGGAATACTTTTGAGGCGAAAGGTACCCCGTGGGTGCCTCGACAGCACCGACCCCCAGGCCGTTCCGGCGATGTCAGCCGCACCTGGCCGAAGGCGAAGATCATCGCCGCGGTCAGCGGCCCTCGGCCGACGGAAGCAGAGCGGGCGAGCTTTGCTCAACGGATGAATGGGCCGTAGGTCTTCATCCAGGCGTTCAGCCACTGCTCCAATTGATCGGAGTTCCAGTCCGGGGCCTGGACTTCCAGCGCATCGGGACCGCGGCGGAACACCGAGACGACACCGTCGAGGCCGGCGAGCTTGTGCGCCATGATGCCCACCAAGGAGGTACGACGGGCGGCGAGAACAGGATGCACGCCGACGTCAAACCCGTCGGGTTCAGCCACGACCACCACCGGGGATCCCCTCGGTAGTGGATCCACCTCCGCACCGGTGCGCAGATCGGCGATCACACGCTTCGCGTACTGCTCCAGTTCGCTCTCGCGCAGCGACTGCTGACCGCGTTTGAGCCGCAGCATCCCGGCCATCGGCAGGGTCGGGACGAAGATCTGGTGCCCATTGCCGGTGAGCACCGGGTGGTGGTGCAGATGATGGCCGGGGTCCTGTGGGGAACCGATGACCCACTGGGCGTTCGGGGCTCCGGCGATGAGGACGACGGCCAGGTAGGAGACCAGCCCGTCCAACAGCAAGAACATCGTCCGTGACGGCACCCGCGCACTGGTCACGGTGTGCCGAGCCCACGAGGGCCACCGCTCACGCGGTTCCACCGGGGAGGACATGAGCTCTGCCCGGCGGTCAACGATCCAGCGCCACAGCGGTGTCAGGGAGCCTGGGGTGGCATTGAGGAACTCGTCCGGGTCGATCCCGCGCCCGGCCAGTTCCGCGCCCAGACTCCGCAGCGCCGGGCCGCGCTCGTCCAGAAACTCGTCCAGTGCGGCCGCGGCCTGCTGCCGGCTCATCTGCCGGTAGTGGGTCATCGGCATGGCTTCCACCGTAACCGCGCGCAGGGAGCACCGCTCATTGTGTCGGAGCCGACCCCGGTCGCGTGTTCGCGCAAGCACATAATCCGCGCACACGGAAGGTATGAGCACATTGCGCATGGGCGTCATGGGGCGCCTCGACCAACTGCGCGACGTCATCGCGGCACACGACCGGGCCCCCGTCGCGCCGCACCGTTTAGCAGGCAGGACCAACCAGGGCGGATAAGCCTCCACGCACCAGAACACGAAACCCTCACCGGGCATTCGGTGCGCGACCAGCTGGACAGCGCCACCATGATCAGGCCGCCTGGGCACCGGGGCTGCCCTCCTGTTCCTGGCCCTGTTCGGTCTGGCCGGAGTGTACGCGAGCCACTCCCTGCCCGAGGTGAGCCACGGCGCCTGAGGCCGGCCGGCTGCCCCAGCGGCCGTCGTCGTCCTTGTTGTCGTCCTTCGGTGCTTGCACCGATTCCGGGAGTATCGCCCCGCTCTCGGCCGGGCCGCGACGTTCCCGACGGCGTAGGCTTTGCCCGTGTCCGGACCTTCGGCAGGGGCCGATCAGGTCATCCGTACGGGTCCTGGGTTCCGACTCGGGCATCCAGGGCGCCGATCAGCGCGCGGCGACGGTCCAGGGTGATGGGGTGCGGTCCGGCGGGGTCGGCCAGGTATTCCCAGTCGAGCTGGCTGCAGATCTGGCTGTGCAGGACCTGCAGCTGGGTCACCGTCAGATCGTCCAAGTGCTCCGGGAACGCCTCGGTGGGCTCGAGGTAGATCCACTCGGGCTCAACACGGTGCGAGGCGGGGCCGGTCTGGGGATCGAGAGGGTGGACAGGGTAGGCATGCAGGGTCGCCAATCGGGGCTCTTTCTGGTCATTCGCCTGTCTCGGGGTGTTCCTGACTGAGCGTTTTGGTTGTCGTCTGCCACACCGGGGCAGAGACGGCACCCGGAAGGCACTGTCCTTCCGACCACAGCCCGTTTCCTCGTACCCCGCCGGGGTTTCCGCCGCGGGGCCTACGGCCGGACTGGTCGCACGGAGGCGTGGAATCCTGCTCGCGCGTCCAGGGCGAAGACCACTTTGCAGTACCGGGCCATGGTCACCGGGTGGGGAACGGCAAGATGCTGCAGATGATCACGGTTGAGCTGGCGGCAGAGCCTGCTGTGCAGCACCTGCAGCTCCGAGAGGGCCAGCCGCGACAGGTCTGCGGGGAAGCCGGCGGTGGGCTCCAGATAGATCTCCTCGGCATCATGGAGGTCGAGGGGGTCCCAAGGCTGAACAGGGTGGGCGGAACGGTGGCTCAACAGGCGCTCTTTCTGTCAGATCGCCTGTCTCGGGTGGCTCTCCTGACGGGGCGGGGTGGTGGTCTCCGCCCCATCAGCGCGCCGGTCGCGCCCGAAGGGCAGCACTGCTCCGACCATAGTGTCCCGCCGGTGGTAAGGCGAACCGCGGGGGCGGCACCGGTCGTGAGCCGGCGTCGCCGCCGACGGAACCAGGAGAACGGAGACACCATGGGTCTCCCGGGACGCGTCACGGACGTGCCGTCCAGACCCATTGACCCCGAAGTGGTCCGTACCCAGAGCGGCGGGCAGGAGGCCGGATCGTGTCCTAGTTCCCGTCCTCCGAGAGGATCGATCTCCCCGCGCGGGATCCGCTGTCACCGGGTGCGGCCTCGGCAAGCACCTCCTCCAACCGTTCGTCACCCAGATAGGTCAGGGCAGTGAGGATGCCTGTGATCCTGCGGCGCTCACCATCGTCGAAACGGGTGGAGTCGAGGATGTCGCTGACCCACAATCCGTCCATGGCCAGCCGCACGATCACCCCGAGGATGCCCGCCGGGTGTCCCGGATCCAGATCCTCCCGGTCCATCCGGCGATTGAGCTGGACCAGGGACTCGGCCAGATGAGGCCTGGCCACCGCCGCGTGCAGCAGCGCCACCTGGTCGCGGTTGCTGTTGTCCCGCACATCGGAGAACGCCTGCACATAGGCCCGGTCATCGGCACCGTCCGGAACATGGTCCTGCTGGACCCAGTGGTCCAGTTCCTCGACGAGCTCCGTCATCACCGCTTCGACGTGCTGCTCGATCTCTTCACTCGGCGTCTCCGGCCTGAACATGGCTCCTCCAGCCGCTCGGGAGAGGACACTCCGTGCGAGTCCGCTCACAGAAAGAACAAGTCTACTTTGCTGTTTCCGGGGACACCTCATGGGACTCGGCCGAGCAGCAGCTAGTCCTACACTGAGGCCATGTCGGCCATGTCGTGGCCCAGGGATCTTCCCCGTCTGCTCCGGACCCGGGTGCGGTCGGGTGTACGCCGGGTCCGGAAGTCCTTTTGGCACGCCGTTCAGATGACCGCGGGTGGAATCGCGGCTTTCGCCATTGCCCAGGAGCTGTTTGGCCACGAAGGTCCGATCTTCGCGGCGACGTCAGCCATCATCGTTATGGGCTTTTCGCATGACCCGCGGCTGCGCCGAGTACTGGAAGTGGCCATCGGGTGCACCATCGGCATTCTTGTGGGGGATCTTCTGCTGAAGGTGCTCAACGCGGGCCTGTGGCAGGCCTCCGCGGTGCTGTTGACAGCCATCCTGCTGGCCCGATTCCTGGACAGCGGGTCGCTGTTCTCCACCCAGATGGCGATTCAGTCGGTCCTTGTGGTGCTGCTGCCGGTCCCAGCAGGAGGACCTTTCACCCGCAGCGTGGATGCCATCGTGGGAGGCTCCGTGGCTCTGCTGATCACAGCGCTGGTGCCCCGCGATCCCCGGCGTGAACCCCACGCGAACGTCCGGCGGGTGCTGGCCGAGCTAGCCAAGGTCCTGCAGAGGGCCGCCGTCGCGCTGGAAACCAACGACGCGACACCGGCCTGGCACGCCCTGGTGAGGATCCGGAAAGCCCAACCCCTGGTCGACACGCTGCAGGAATCATTGAATTCAGCCCAGGAAGTCGCCCGGCTGGCACCAGCCTATCGACGACATCGCACCGAACTGGAAGACCTGAACCGGTCACTGGACTTCATCGAGCTCGCCGTCCGCAACAGCGACGCGCTGGTGCGACGACTCGCCTCGGCCATCAACAACGCCGCTCTGAGCGAGGAAGCCATGGACTCCCTGCACGGGCTGCTGATCGACACCGCGGACGCGGTGGAGACCTTCGGCCGCGCCCTCACCGAAGCCGACGCCGGAGGAGGCTCGGAACTGGACATGCGCCGGACCCGGGACGAGCTGATCGCGGTGGCTGCCAGGTTGCATCCGGACCCGCTGGGGGTCCGGGGTCTGCAGGGCGAAGGCGCGATCCTGCTGCTGCGGCCGCTGGTGGTGGATCTGCTGGAGGCGACCGGGATGAGGCACCGGACGGCGTCCGGCTACCTGCCGAAGCTCCACTAGCCGACACGGTGCTCGAGTGGCGTTCGGCGTTCACGGCCTTCACATCGGGGATCCGCATGCCTTCGACGCCGATCGGATCGCCGCGATCGACAACATCACCCGCAGCACGGGGGCGGGTGCAACCTCCTCCGTCGTGTGCCCTCGGGGGGTTGCTGAACGGTCGTCGTCGACCCGCGCCCCGCTGCGCCCGATCCGCGGCGTCAGCTCACGCGCCGGCAGGCGGACTCGCTCGTGTAGGTGAGGACCACCTCGTTGTCCTCGGGGCGTTCCCGCTCGGGACTCCACCGGCCGGGGGAACGCCCGGCGTTCTCGACCGGTGAGGCGTCCCCCTGCGTGTCAGGGTGAGTTGAGTCCAGTGGTTCACAGCAAG
>NZ_LQBK01000003.1 GCF_001483755.1 Kocuria rosea subsp. polaris | reverse complement strand
GCGGCTGTCGGCGACCCGGCGAGCCCGGGTCGCCGACAGCCGCGACCTCGGCGGGCTGCCGGGTGGGTTAAGATGGGGGCAGTCATCGCGGCGTCGATCCGGCCATCACCGGGGAGCCTTCGGAAGAACAGGGCCCCCGGGCCCCCAGTAGAACCGAACGGGTAAGCCCGTCACAGCAGTCACGAGCGGCGGCCCGCGTCCCCCCGGGGACCGGGGCGCAAGCGAGGTGGTACCGCGTTCCGCCCCGGGCGACCGGCCGGCAGCGTCCTTGCACCCTGACCCGCACGAGCAGCACCGACGTCAGAACGAGGATGGACCCCGTGTCAGACCAGCCCGTCTACCCCAAGGCGACCACCGACCCCGAGGCCCGCGGCGTCCCCGCGGCGCCCGCGTTCCCCGCCGTCGAGGAGCGCGTCCTGGCCTACTGGGCGCAGGACCGCACGTTCCAGGCCAGCGTGGACCAGCGCGATCCCGGCCGGGACGGCGCCAACGAGTTCGTGTTCTACGACGGCCCGCCCTTCGCCAACGGCCTGCCGCACTACGGCCACCTCCTCACGGGCTACGTCAAGGACCTCGTGGCCCGGTACCAGACCCAGCAGGGGCGCCGGGTGGAGCGCCGCTTCGGCTGGGACACCCACGGCCTGCCCGCCGAGCTGGAGGCGATGAAGCAGCTCGGGATGGCGGACAAACAGGAGATCGAGCGGATGGGCGTCGCGGCGTTCAACGACGCCTGCCGGTCCTCCGTGATGAAGTACGCCTCCGAGTGGCAGGACTACGTCACCCGCCAGGCTCGCTGGGTCGACTTCGACAACGACTACAAGACCCTCAACCCGGACTACATGGAGTCCGTGATCGCGGCGTTCAAGGCGCTCGACGACAAGGGCCTCGTCTACTCCGGCTACCGCGTCCTGCCGTACTGCTGGAAGGACGAGACCCCGCTGTCCAACCACGAGCTGCGGATGGACGACGACGTCTACCAGGACCGCCAGGACCAGACGGTCACCGTCACGTTCCCGGTGCTCGACGACGCCTCGTGGGCGGTCCGGCCCGAGCTGGCCGCCGAGCTCGCCGGGGTCGAGGCCCTCGCCTGGACCACCACCCCCTGGACGCTGCCCACCAACCAGGCGATCGCCGTGGGCCCCGGGATCGTCTACGCCGTGGTCCCCGGCGCGGGGGAGCTCGCGGGCCGGCGCTTCCTGGTCGCCGAGGAGCTGCTGGGCGCCTACGCCAAGGACCTCGGCTACGGGGACGCCGAGGACCCGGCCGCGGCCGCGGCCGCCGCAGTGACCGCCCGGCACCCCGGCGCGGACCTCGAGGGGCTGCGCTACCAGCGGCTGTGGGACTACTTCGCCGACGCCGAGCGCTTCGGCACGGGCACGTCCTGGCAGTTCGTCGTGGCCGACTACGTCACCACGACCGACGGCACCGGGCTGGTGCACCAGGCGCCCGCCTACGGCGAGGACGACCAGAACGTCTGCGCCCGCTACGACATCCCCGTGGTGCTCTCCCTCGACGAGTCGGGGGTGTTCTACCGGCTCTTCGAGGACGAGCGGCTCGCCCCGGGCGCGCCCCTGGCCGGGATCGCCGGGCGCAACGTCTTCGACAAGGACGTGGCGCGCACGGTGATCCGGGACCTCAGGGCACAGGACCGGCTGGTCCGGCAGGCCACCTACGAGCACCCGTACCCGCACTGCTGGCGCTGCCGCAATCCGCTCATCTACCGGGCCGTGTCCTCCTGGTTCGTGGAGGTCACCCGGATCAAGGAGCGGATGGTCGAGCTCAACCAGCAGATCCACTGGATCCCGGAGAACGTCAAGGACGGCCAGTTCGGCAAGTGGCTGGAGAACGCCCGCGACTGGTCGATCTCCCGCAACCGCTACTGGGGCTCGCCCATCCCGGTCTGGGAGTCCGACGACCCCGAGCACCCGCGCCGCGACGTCTACGGCTCCCTCGCCGAGCTGGAGGCCGACTTCGGCCGGCTGCCGGTCAACGACCGGGGCGAGGTCGACCTGCACCGGCCGTGGATCGACGAGCTGACCCGCCCGAACCCCGACGACCCGACCGGCCGCGCCACGATGCGGCGCGTGCCCGAGGTGCTGGACGTGTGGTTCGACTCCGGGTCGATGCCGTACGCGCAGGTGCACTACCCGATGGAGAACCGGGAGTGGTTCGAGACCCACAACCCCGGCGACTTCATCGTGGAGTACATCGGCCAGACCCGGGGCTGGTTCTACACGCTGCACATCCTGGCCACGGCGCTGTTCGACCGGCCCGCGTTCCGCAACGTCATCAGCCACGGGATCGTGCTGGGCTCCGACGGGCAGAAGATGTCGAAGTCCCTGCGCAACTACCCGGACGTCAACGAGGTCCTGGACCGGGACGGCGCCGACGCGATGCGCTGGTTCCTGATGTCCAGCCCCATCCTGCGCGGCGGGAACCTGGTCGTGACCGAGCAGGGCATCCGGGACGGCGTGCGCCAGATGATGCTGCCGCTGTGGAACGTGTACCACTTCTTCGGCCTCTACACGAACGCCGCGAACGGCGGCGCCGGCTACGAGGCACGGACCCGCCACGAGTCCGGGAACGTGATGGACCGCTTCGTGCTCGCCGCCACCGGCCGGCTCGTGACGGACGTGCAGGACGCCTTCGACCGCTACGACGTCTCAGGCGCCGCGGAGCACCTGCGCTCCTACATGGACACGCTGACCAACTGGTACGTGCGCCGCTCCCGGGACCGGTTCTTCGACGAGGACACCGTCGCCTTCGACGTGCTGTACACGTGCCTGGAGACGGTCTGCCGGGTGGCAGCCCCGCTGCTGCCGCTGGTCGCCGAGGAGATCTGGCGCGGGCTGACCGCCGGGCGCTCGGTGCACCTGACCGACTGGCCGGACGCCTCGCTGTTCCCGGCCGAGGCCGGCCTGGTGGCGCGCATGGAGACGACCCGCACCATCTGCTCCAACGGCTCCGCCCTGCGCAAGGCCCACCAGCTGCGCGTGCGCCAGCCGCTGGCCGGGATGACCGTGGTGGTGCCCGGGGGCGACGAGCTCGCCGGCACCTTCGAGCGCATCGTCGCGGACGAGCTGAACCTGAAGTCCGTGACCCTGCTGGACGCCGCCGAGGCCTCCGCGGAGCAGTTCGGCATCTCCCAGCAGCTCAAGGTGAACGCCCGCGCCGCGGGCCCGCGCCTGGGCAAGGGCGTGCAGGCCGTGATCAAGGCCGCCAAGGCGGGGGACTGGTCCACCGCGGAGGACGGCACCGTCACCGCCGGCGGGGTGGCGCTGCAGGAGGGCGAGTACGAGCTCGAGACCGTCGTGGCCCAGGACGCGGCCGCCGGCTCGCGCGCCGTGGCCGTCCTGCCCGGCGGCGGGTTCCTCGTCCTCGACACCGAGCTCACCCCCGAGCTCGAGGCCGAGGGCACGGCCCGGGACATGGTCCGGGCGATCCAGCAGGCCCGCAAGGACGCCGCTCTCCAGGTCTCCGACCGGATCCGCACGGTCGTGACCGCGGACGAGCGGACGGTCGCCGCGCTCGAGGCCAATCGCGGGCTCGTGGCGGGCGAGACGCTCTCCGCGGAGCTCGAGCTGCGCGTGGGCGAGCCGTCCGTGGCGGTGACCGTCGTGGGGACTGCGGCCGGGCGCCCGGCCGGCACCGCTGTCGACGCCGGGGCGGTGCAGGCGTGAGCGCCCCGTTCGCGGAGACCGGCGGCGCGGAGACGGTCGAGGAGGTCTACGCCCGGCTGCTCGAGCGCGCCCCCGAGAACCGGATGGCCCCGCGCCTGGACGCGATGCGCCGGACCATGGAGGTCCTCGGCGAGCCGCAGCGCGCCGCCCCGGTGATCCACCTGACCGGCACCAACGGCAAGACCTCGACCGCCCGGATGATCGAGGCCCTGCTGCTCGCCCACGACCTGCGGGTGGGCCGCTACACGAGCCCCCACCTCTCCCGGGTCACCGAGCGGATCAGCGTGGACGGCGCGCCCGTCGACGACGCGACGTTCGTGCGCGTGTACGGCGAGATCGCCCCGTACCTCGGCTTCGTGGACGCCGAGCTGGCCGAGCGGGGCGAGCCCCGGCTCAGCTACTTCGAGACCGTCACGGCGCTCGCGTTCGCGGTCTTCGCGGACGCGCCGGTCGACGTCGTCGTCCTCGAGGTGGGCATCGGCGGCTCCTGGGACGCCACGAACGTGGCCGACGCCGTGGTCTCCGTGGTCACGCCCGTCGACCTCGACCACACCGACATGCTCGGCGACACGCTCGCCGAGATCGCCGCCGAGAAGGCCGGGATCCTCAAGCCGGGCGGGTTCCTCGTCTCCGCCGCCCAGGACCCGGAGGCCGCCGAGGTGCTGCTCGCCCGGGCCCGGGAGCTCGGGATCCCGTTCCGGTTCGGCGGCGTCGAGTTCGGCGTGGAGTCCCGCGCCACGGCCGTGGGCGGGCAGGTGCTCGACCTGCAGGGCCTGGCCGGACGGTACCCCGAGGTCCTGCTGCCGCTGTTCGGCGCGCACCAGGCGGAGAACGCCGCGCTGGCCGTCGCCGCCGTGGAGGCCTTCCTGGGCGGCGGGGACAAGGAGCTCAGCCCCGAGCTGGTCCGCACCGGACTCGGCGCCGTCGAGTCCCCGGGGCGGCTGGAGCTGGCCCGCAAGGCGCCCCCGGTGGTGCTCGACGCCGCGCACAACCCGCACGGGCTCACGGCCGCGGCGGCCGCCCTCAAGGAGGCCTTCACGTTCGGGAAGCTCAATCTCGTGGTGGGGGTGCTCCAGGAGAAGGACGCCGAGGCGATGCTGCGGGTCCTGCTGGACGAGTACGAGGAGTTCCACACCGAGTTCTGGTTCACCCGGTCCTCCTCGCCGCGGGCGGTCGACCCGCAGGAGCTCGTGGAGCTCGCCGTGGACCTCGGCTTCCCGGAGGACGTGGTCCACGCCGTGCCCCAGCTCGACGACGCGATGACCGAGGCCGTCCAGGACGCCGCCGCCCGCCCGGAGTTCGACGGCGCCGTGCTGGTCACGGGCTCGATCACCGTGGTCGGCGAGGCCCGCACGCTGCTGGGGCTGTGACGGTGCGCCGCGCCCCGAGCCACCCCCGCCCCCCGCACCACTCGCAGGAGAGGACCCGTTCCCCGTGGCACGCATGAGCAGAGCCCAGCGCGGCACGCCCTCCGGGCAGCCCGGGCGGCGGCGCTCGATCCGCACGATGTTCGCCTCCTCCGTGCTGGTCATGGAGGCGTTCATCGCGTTCTTCGCCGCCCTCACCGCCTACGGAGTGCTCGGCCGCGAGCTCGGGGACGGGGCGCGCGTGGCGGTCCTGGCGGGCGGGACCGCGCTCGCCCTGGTCCTGGGGCTGGCCCCCGCCGTGCTGGGCCGTCCCTGGGGGTACACCGTCGGGTGGGTCCTGCAGGGGGTGCTCCTGGCCACGGGTCTCGTGCTCCCCACGATGTTCTTCGTGGGCGGGCTGTCGGTGCTCGCCTGGTGGTACGCCGTGCGCACCGGGGCGCGGCTGGACCGGGAGAACGCCGCCCGCGACGCCGCCCAGGCGCAGTGGGAGCGGGAGCACCCGGACGGCTAGGCTGAGCACCGACATCCCGGATACCCACCTCGGAAGGACTCCCATGACCACGGAACGCACCCTCGTCCTCGTCAAGCCCGACGGCGTGGCCCGCGGCCTCACCGGCGAGGTGCTCGCCCGGATCGAGGCGAAGGGCTATCGCCTCGTGGAGCTGCGGCTGCTGCACGCGGAGCGCTCGGTGCTCGAGCAGCACTACGCGGAGCACCGCGGAAAGCCGTTCTACGAGCCACTCGTCGAGTTCATGCTGAGCGGCCCGGTCGTGGCAGCCGTCGTCGAGGGCCACCGGGTGATCGAGGGCTTCCGCTCCCTGGCCGGGACCACCGAGCCGACCACCGCCGCGCCGGGCACCATCCGTGGGGACCTCGGCCGGGACTGGGGCGGAAAGGTCCAGCAGAACCTCGTGCACGGCTCCGACTCCCCGGAGTCGGCCGAGCGCGAGATCGGCATCTGGTTCGCCTGATCCCGGTCCCACCGACGACGACGGCCTCCGCCCGGACCGGGCGGAGGCCGTCGTCGTCCGGGCCGGGGCCGGCGGGGTCCTGTCTCAGGCCGGTCTCAGGCCGGGAAGATGACCCCGGCGAAGCGCACGAGCACCGTCCCGAAGATCAGCACCAGCAGGGCCGCGGAGACGAACCACGCCCACGGTTCGGCGGCGCGCGCCAGAGCGGCGGGCGCCGGCAGCACCCCGGCGCGCAGGTTGCGGGCCGTGGTCTGCACCACCAGGACGGTCTGCATCACCCACACGAGCATGCAGTACAGGCACAGGGCGTTGATCTCGAACGTGGTCTGCCACCACAGCCACAGCACGAAGACCCAGCCGAGGGTCACCCCGAGCTGCAGGCCCCACCAGTACCAGGCGGCGAACCGGGCGCCGGCCAGCACCGCGAGCGCCACGGCCACGACCACCGCGTAGGCCACGATGCCGATGAAGGGGTTGGGGAAGCCGAACGCCTCGGCCTGCGGCGTGCGCATGACGGTGCCGCAGGACAGCCACGAGTTGATGTCGCAGCTGGTGCGGTGCCCGGCGTCCAGGAAGAGCTGGAGCCGCTCGTACACCAGGGTGGCGGCGCCGTAGAAGCCCAGGACCGCGGTCACGAGCGCCACGAGGCCCCAGCGCCGGTCGGCGCGGGGGTCGTGGCCGGGAGGTGCGGCGGGGGAGTCGTCGAGAGCGGACGGAGTGGAGGTCACACGCCGATCCTAGGCGATGCCTCCTCCGGCCCTCCCGGTCCCCGGCGGGAGGAACCCGGGAGGACCCGGGGAGGATGCCGGGCACGTGGCGGGAGGTCGCAACAGGACCGCGGGACGAGCGCGGGAGGGTTGCGGGCCGTGACAGGACCAATCCGGCCCGGACCGGGACGTCTGTGAGATACTGGCCACGGTCGAGCCCGCCCGTACGCGGGATCTCGGCCCAGTCGGACTTCGACCCCAGGTCGGCAGGACCCGCGGCTCTCATCGGATTGAGCGCGTCCGCCGCCGGCTCAAGACCGTTGCCCTCGTGAGCAGCGGCTCGAAGCCCCGGACTGGCTCGTTGCCGTCCCCGCCCGTTCGCGAGGTGTGCGGGACGCGACGGGTACGCACAGGACTTCTGGCCGCCGCGTGGACCCCCACCGGCGATACGCCGACCAAGCCGCCGCGGGGACCGGGTACGGACGGCGTACCGCGGCAGGAGCACAGCTGTATATGGATGCCGAACAGGAGAACCAGGTCGGGGCGCAGGACGCCCTGGACGCTGGTCAGCAGAACACATCGCACGACGCGCCCCGGGACCTCCCGGTAGCGGAGGAAGTGGTGCAGGACCCCGCCCCCGAGGCCCCGGCCGACGCGCCGGGCACCGGGTCGGACCCTGATCCCGTCACGGAGCCGGGCATTGAGCGGGCCGCCGCGTCGGTCGTGGAGCCGGCCGCAGAGACAGACACCGAGCCGGTCGCCGATCCGGACCCTGAGCCGACCACGGAGCCGGGTACTGAGCCGATCCCCGTGTCGATCGTGGAGCCGGGCACTGAGCCGGTTGCCGCGTCGGTCGCAGAGACAGGCACCGAGCCGGTCGCCGATCCGGACCCCGAGCCGGTCGTGGAGCCGGACAGGGGCGCGGCCGCCGGGACCGACACCCTCGACGTCGCGCCGGGGACCGCTGTTCCCGGCGACGAGCGACCCGGTGCGGTGGCCGAGGAGGCCGCCGCGCCCGGGCACCCCGCACCGGGCACGCCGGGTGCCGAGGAGGCTGCCGAAGGCGTCGAGCCCGCCGGTGAGGCGGAGGACCTGGGCACCGGGACGGACGCCCCGGTCGAGGACCCGACGAGCGGTCGCGGCCAGGGGCGGGACACCGACGCCGTGGGAGCCGGGAACGGGGCCACCGACGACCGGAACGCCGGCAACGGGAATGCCGACGCCGAGGGTGCCGGAAACGGGGCCACCGACGACCGGAACACCGGCAACGGGAATGCCGACGCCGAGGGTGCCGGGAACGGGGCCAACGACGACCGGAACGCCGGCAACGAGAATGCCGACGCCGGCAACGGGACCACCGACGACGAGAACACCGGCGACCGGAATGCCGACGCCGAGGGCACCGAGGACGACGAGGGCACCGACGGCGACGAGCCGCGCACGGCGCTGTCCGCCGCCGTGACGGCGACCTCGCTGATGTTCCACGCCCCGGACCTCGACGAGCTGCGCGAGGCCGCTCAGCAGCGCGCGGCCCGCCGCCGCGAGGCGCGGCGCCGCCAGCAGGAGGAGAACGCCTCCGCCGAGGACCCGGGCGACGGGCCCGAGGAGCCGGACACGGCCGAGCTCGCCGACGAGGGCGAGGAGGCCGGACAGGGCTCGGGCGGGGGCACCACCAGCCGCCGGCGCCGTCGCCGCCGCCGCGGCGAGGTCGACATGGAGCTCGTGGGCGGCAGCGACGACGACCCGCCCAACACCGTGACGCGGGTCCGGGCGCCGCGCGCCGCGGACTCCGCCACGGTCGACGAGGTCGTGGCCGTGAAGGGCTCCACGCGGCTCGAGGCCAAGAAGCAGCGCCGGCGCGAGTCCCGCCAGACCGGCCGCCGCCGCCAGGTGATCACCGAGGCGGAGTTCCTGGCCCGCCGCGAGTCCGTCGAGCGGCAGATGCTGGTGCGGCAGAAGGACAACCGGATCCAGATCGGCGTCCTCGAGGACGGCGTCCTGGCCGAGCACTTCGTCTCGCACACCCAGCAGGACTCCCTGATCGGCAACGTCTACGTGGGCAAGGTGCAGAACGTGCTGCCGTCCATGGAGGCCGCGTTCATCGACATCGGCCGCGGCCGCAACGCCGTGCTGTACGCCGGCGAGGTCAACTGGGACGCATCGCGGCTCGAGGGCGGGCCCCGCCGGATCGAGGTCGCGCTGAAGTCCGGGGACTCGGTCCTCGTGCAGGTGACCAAGGACCCGGTCGGGCACAAGGGCGCGCGGCTCACGAGCCAGATCTCCCTGCCCGGCCGGTACCTGGTCTACGTCCCGGGCGGGTCGATGACCGGGATCTCCCGGAAGCTGCCCGACGTCGAGCGTGCCCGGCTGAAGAAGATCCTCAAGGACCGGCTGCCGGACGGGGCGGGAGTCATCGTGCGCACCGCGGCCGAGGGGGCCTCCGAGCAGGAGCTCACCCACGACATCAACCGGTTGCGCGCCCAGTGGGAGCAGATCCAGGAGCGGTCCGGCTCGACGAAGACGCTGCCGCCCGAGATGCTCTACGCGGAACCTGACCTGACGATCAAGACCGTCCGCGACGTCTTCAACGAGGACTTCACCACCATGGTCGTCCAGGGCGACGAGGCGTGGGACAACATCGAGGCGTACGTGACCTACGTCGCGCCGGACCTGCTCGACCGGCTCCAGAAGTGGGACGAGGACGAGGACCTGTTCGTGAACTACCGCGTGGAGGAACAGATCCAGAAGGCACTCGAGCGCAAGGTCTTCCTGCCGTCGGGCGGCTCGCTCGTGATCGACCGGACCGAGGCGATGACGGTGGTCGACGTGAACACCGGCAAGTTCACCGGCTCCGGCGGCAACCTCGAGGAGACCGTCACCAAGAACAACCTGGAGGCGGCCGAGGAGATCGTCCGGCAGCTGCGGCTGCGGGACATCGGCGGGATCATCGTGATCGACTTCATCGACATGGTGCTCGAGTCCAACCGGGACCTCGTGCTGCGCCGGCTGGTGGAGTGCCTCGGCCGGGACCGCACCAAGCACCAGGTGGCGGAGGTGACCTCGCTGGGGCTCGTGCAGATGACGCGCAAGCGCATGGGCACCGGCCTGCTCGAGGTGTTCTCCGAGCCGTGCGAGCACTGCGCCGGTCGCGGCGTGGTGGTCCACGACCACCCGCTCGAGGGCCGCTCCGGCGGCGCCACGGGCGAGTCGCGCGACCAGCGGCCCAACCGGACGGAGCGCAAGCGCGGCCGCGGGGGCCGGGGCGAGCAGCAGCCGGCCCGGACGGAGCAGCGCTCCGCCGAGCCGGATCCCGCGGAGAAGGCCAAGGCCGAGGCCGCGCGGACGGCGTTCGCGACCATCGCCGCGGCCACCCACCACGAGGAGGCCGTCGCGGAGGAGCCGGCCCGTGCCGAGGAGACCGCCCCGCCGGCGGAGTCCCGGCCCGAGGGCTCGGGGCGCTCCCGGAAGAAGCGGCGCGGCAAGCGCAGCCGCAACCGCGGCCAGGGCGCGGACACCGCCGCCGAGCAGCAGCCGGGCATGGGGGAGGAGCCCGCCGCGTCCGCACCCGAGCAGGTCTCCGCCGAGGAGACGCCGGCCGGGCAGGGCTCCCGCCTGACGATCAAGGGCGAGGTCATCGAGCTGCCGCAGGGCCACACCCCCGCGGAGGAGCCCGCCGAGGCCCGGCCGCTGAGCCTGGACTCCCTCGCGGAGGCCTTCGAGCACCCCGCGCCGGACGCGGCCTCCGCTCCGCGGGAGCCGGCCGGAACGACGGGCGCCGCTGCGCAGAACACGGCCGCGCAGAACACGGCCGCGCGGGACACCGCCACGGAGGACGCCCGGGCGGGGACCGCCGGGCAGCGGAGCGCGGGGCGCGCGGGCACGGCGCCGCAGGCTCCCGCCCCGGAGCAGCCGCGGGCGGACGCCGAGCCGGCGCGCCCCCGCCGGCGCTCCCGGCGGGCCTCGGCACCGGAGGCCCGCCCGGGCGAGGCCGAGGTGACCGCCGGGCAGGCGGCCACCGCGGAGGGCGCCCGGCACGAGGCCAAGGCCGTCGCCCAGCGCTCCCCGGAGGAGACCTCGGGCCGCGCGCCGACCGTCGTCGGCGTGGGGGTCAAGGCGGAGGACCTCACCAGCGGCCGGCCCGCCGAGCGCGGCTGAGCCGCCCCCGCGAGCAGCACGACGGAGGACCCCGACCGGAGCGGTCGGGGTCCTCCGTCGTCGTGCGCTCCGCCTCCCTGTCGGGCCGGGCACGGCGCGAGTAGCGTGGTGGCACGACACGCGGGCCGGCCGACCGGGCCGATCCGTCGGATCCCCGGCCCGCAGCCCCGAGGGGACAGCCATGAACAGCAAGCAGATCGTCCTCACCGCCGGCCGCGAGCTCTTCGGCGAGCGGGACGCCTCGGCCATCGACCGGCACTGGGCCCCGGACTACCGGCAGCACTCCGCGCTCGGGGCCGACGGCCCGGACGGCCTCCGCGCGGCGCTCTGGCAGCTGCCGGAGGACTTCCGCATCGACGTCCTGCGGGTGCTCGAGGACGGCGACATGGTCGCGGTCCACTGCGTCTACCACGGGTTCGGACCCGACCCCACGGCAGCGGTGGACGTGTTTCGCGTGGCGGAGGGAAAGATCGCCGAGCACTGGGACGCCATGGCGCCCCTGCCCGGCGGTTCCGCCGGGACGCACCGGATCGACGGACCACGGCAGATCACCGGGCGCGAGCGCACCGGCACGAACAAGGCAGCGGTGACCGAGTGGGTGCAGGAGCGGCTCATCGGCGCCGACCGGGACGCCCTCGAGGAGCTGGCCCGCGACCCGCGCTACGTGGAGCACGGCCCCGGCCCGGACGACCGGCTCGCCCGGCGCACCCTGCACCGGGTGCTCGGCGAGGGCGACCTCGTCCTCACCGTCACCGAGGCCCTGCTCGGTCCCGGCGAGGGAGGCGCCGAGCCCGGCGACCGCGTCCCGGCCGCCTGCTACGACCTGTGGCGGGTCTCGGACGGCCGGATCCTCGAGCACTGGGAGGTCTGCCAGCCCGTCCCGGAGCGGATGCCGCACGGCAACGGCTTCTTCTGAGCGTCAGGACGTCCCCACGAGCCCGATGGTGCCGGGCCGTGGGGAGCCGATCACCGGCGTGCCCCTCCGCCCGGACGGCAGCCCCCGAGGGCAGGGCGGCGGACGAAACCCGAGCGCCGCGGCTGGGGCCCTCCGGCGTCCCGGCGCACCTTCTGCGACTAGACTGGCAGGACACCTGACACGGGGTGCCGCGCGAGCGGCTGAGAACACACCCGTCGAACCTGATCTAGCCAGTACTAGCGAAGGGATGTCGCAGATGCGCGATGCCGTACCCACGTCCGCCGGAACACCGGGAGCCGTCCGGCCGGTACCACCGGATCCCGTGCTCGCCGAGGACGCCGCCGCGGCCCTGGAGGACCTGCGCTCCGCGGCGCCGCTGGTGCAGTGCATCACCAACGCCGTGGTCACCAACTTCACGGCCAACGCGCTGCTCGCCGTGGGCGCGTCCCCGGCGATGACCGACATCCAGGGCGAGGGCGGGGTCTTCGCGGAGCTCGCGGACGGCCTGCTCGTCAACACCGGCACGCCCACCGCCGAGCAGCGCGGCGCCGCCTACGAGGCCGTCGGGGCCCGGCACCGCGCCGGCCGGGCGTGGGTCCTCGACCCCGTGGCGGTGGGCGCCCTGCCCGTGCGCACCGCGCTGGCCCGCGACCTGCTCGAGTTCCGGCCCGCGATCGTGCGCGGCAACGCCTCCGAGGTCATGGCTCTCGCCGGCGGCACCGGCGGGCGGGGCACGGACGCCACGCACGGCGTCGAGGCCGCCCGTGACGCCACCACCGCGCTCGCCGAACGGGCCGGCTCGGCGGTGGCCGTGTCCGGGCCCGTGGACCTCGTGCGCTCCCCGGACGGCACCGTCGTCCGCGTCCCGCACGGCACGCCGCTGCTGACCCGCATCACCGGCGGGGGCTGCGCCCTGGGCGCCCTCATGGCCGCATTCACCGCCGTGCGCACGGACCCCGGCGCGGCGGCCGTGGCCGCCACCACGGTGTACACCCTCGCCGCCGAGGACGCGGCCGCCGACGCCTCCGGCCCCGGGTCCTTCGCCGTGGCCCTGCTGGACCGCCTGTACGCCGTGACGCCGGAGCAGGTCGCCGCCCGGGCGGATCTGGTGCGCGAGGAGGTGACCCGGTGAGCCCGCGCCTCGATCCCGCGGCCCTGGCCCTGCACCTCGTGACGGACACCGCCCTCAGCGCGCCCCGGCCGGTCCCGGACGTCGTGGCCGCCGCCGTGCGCGGGGGCGCCACCATGGTCCAGGTCCGCGCGAAGGACGCCCCGGTCCGTGATCTCGTCGCCCTGCTGACGGCCGTCGCCGAGCGCGTGGGCCGGCAGGTCCCCGTGCTCGTGGACGACCGCGCGGACGTGTACCTCGCCGCCCGCGCGGCCGGCGCCCCCGTGGCCGGGGTGCACGTCGGGCAGACGGACCTGCCCGTGGCGCTCGCCCGGCGGATCTGCGGCCCCGACGCCGTGCTGGGCCTCAGCGCGGCCACGGCCGAGGAGCTCGACACCGCCTCCGCGCTGCCCGCCGGCACGGTCGACTACCTGGGCGTCGGGGCGGTGCGGGCGACGCGCACCAAGCCCGACCACCCCGAGCCGCTGGGCGTCGAGGGCTTCGCCCGCGCGGCGGCGCGCACCTCCCTGCCCTGCCTGGCCATCGGCGGGGTGCAGGCCGAGGACGCCGCCGCCCTGCGCGCCGCGGGCGCCGCCGGGCTGGCCGTGGTCTCCGGGATCTGCGCCGCTCCCGACCCCGCGGCCGCCGCCGCTCGCTACGTGCGCGCCTTCGGCGCGGCGACCGCCGAGGAGGTGGCCCCGTGAGCGCACGCGTGCCCCGCGTCCTGGCCGTCGCCGGCACCGACCCCACGGGCGGGGCCGGCCAGCACGCGGACCTCAAGTCGATCGCCGCGATGGGCGGCTACGGGATGAGCGCCGTCACCGCCGTCGTCGTGCAGAACACCGTGGGCGTGCGCGCCATCCACGTCCCGCCGGTCGAGTTCCTCACCGCCCAGCTCGAGGCGGTCGCCGAGGACGTCGAGATCGACGCCGTCAAGATCGGGATGCTCGGCTCCGTGCCGGTCATCGAGGCCGTCACCCGGTGGCTCGGAGCCCACCGGCCCCCGGCCGTGGTCCTGGACCCCGTCATGGTCGCGACCTCCGGGGGGCGCCTGCTCGAGCCCGACGCCGAGGACGCCCTGCGCTCGATGCTGGGCCTCGCCGACCTGATCACCCCGAACCTGCAGGAGCTCGCCGTGCTGGCAGGCGAGAACACGGCGTCGTCGTGGGACGAGGCCCTCGCGCAGGGCCACCGCGTGGCCCGCGCCCACGGGACCCTGGTGCTCGTCAAGGGCGGGCACCTCACCGGGGACCGGACCCCGGACGCCCTCGTGGGCCCGGACGCCCCGGAGCCCCTCGTGGCGTTCGACGGCGTCCGGGTGCCCACCGAGAACTCGCACGGCACCGGGTGCTCCCTCTCCTCGGCCCTGGCCACCCTCCAGGCCCGGCACGGGGACTGGCCCCGGAGCCTGCGGATCGCCCGGGACTGGCTGCGCGGGGCCCTCGAGACCTCCGGGGAGCTCTCCGTCGGCCACGGGAGCGGCCCCGTCCACCACTTCCACCACGTCCAGCACGCCCTCGAGACCTGGGGCACCGTGCCGGAGCGGTTCAGCGACGAGCTGTGGGAGGCCTCCGCGGCCGTGCGGCGGGAGATCGAGGAGCTCGAGTTCGTGCGCCGCCTCGGGGACGGGCGGCTCGAGCCGGACCGCTTCCTCACCTACCTCGACCAGGACCTGCAGTACCTCGACGGCTACAGCAGGGCGCTCGCCCTGCTGGCGGCACGGGCGCCCGACGAGGAGCAGCGGCTGTTCTTCGCGGCCGGCGCCGTGTCCTGCACCGAGACCGAGGCGCAGCTGCACCGGGCCCGGCTGCAGCACGCCGGGGACGGCGGCGCGCGGGACGAGCCGGCGGAGGTGACACGGCGGTACACCACCTTCCTGCTCGCGGCCACCGCCGCGGAGCCCTACCCCGTGGGCCTCGCGGCCGTGCTCCCGTGCTACTGGGTGTACGCGGACGTGGGACGCCACCTGGGCGAGCTCGCCGCGGCCGGCGGGCCCGGCGAGCACCCCTACGCCGACTGGCTCGCCACGTACGCGGACGAGGGGTTCCAGGAGGCCACCCGCACGGCACGGCGGCTGCTCGACGACGCCGCCCGGGCGGCCCCGGCGGAGGTCCGGGAGCGGATGCGGGAGGTGTTCCTGGAGGCCTGCGCGCTCGAGCGGGACTTCTTCGCCGCGCCGGGGACGGGGCGCCGGTTGGCGGGCATTGACCGGATCGAGTAGTCTTGATCTTCGGTGCCATGCCGGTGCGCGCGTGTAAAAACTCGACACCCCACCTGGCGGCACATGCGGGTGCAGTTCCTGAATTGCGGCGAACCTGCGCTGACCTCGGCCTAGTCCCACGGGCCGGTCACCGACAGCTCGTCTCAACGTCGTTGGTCCTGACAGGTATGCGCTCGACCCACACTGTTTACACATGACGTCGAGAGAAGTGAGTTCCCAAGTGGTGTACGCGATTGTCCGCGCTGGCGGCCGCCAGGAAAAGGTTTCCGTCGGAGACCTCGTTACCCTTGACCGCGTCGCCGGCGGAGCAGGCAGCACCATCGAGCTCCCTGCCCTGCTGCTGGTCGACGGGGACAAGATCACCTCGGATGCCCCGACCCTGGCGAACGTCAAGGTCACGGCCGAGATCGTCGAGAACCTCCGCGGTCCCAAGATCTCCATCCAGAAGTTCAAGAACAAGACCGGCTACAAGAAGCGCCAGGGCTTCCGTGCCGAGCTGACCACCGTGAAGGTGACCGGCATCGACGCCTGATCGGCCCGGTTCCCCTCCAGACTCCATCAGCCAGTAAAGACCCGAAGGTAGGCACACCTCATGGCACACAAGAAGGGCGCGAGCTCCACTCGCAACGGTCGCGACTCCAACGCGCAGTACCTCGGCGTGAAGCGCTTCGGCGGCCAGACCGTCAACGCCGGCGAGATCCTCGTCCGGCAGCGCGGCACGCACTTCCACCCCGGCCTGAACGTCGGCCGCGGCGGCGACGACACCCTGTTCGCCCTGGCCGCCGGCCAGGTCGAGTTCGGCACCCGCCGGGGCCGCAAGGTCGTCAACATCCAGGCTGCCGCGGAGTAGTCGGAAGGACCGGCCCTGCCGGTCCCGGTGCGGGTCCCCACCCGCGCCGCCCATTGTTTGTGCTGTAGAGGGTGGGTGCGTCCAGCGCCCGCCCTCTACAGTTTTAACGTGGCCCGTTCGCGGGCCCGCCCGTTCTTGACCAGAGGAGTTCCCCGTGGCCAGTTTCGTCGACCGCGTCGTCCTGCACGTCTCCGGCGGCTCCGGGGGGCACGGCTGCGTGTCCATCCGCCGGGAGAAGTTCAAGCCGCTCGGCGGGCCGGACGGGGGCAACGGGGGAGACGGCGGCAGCGTGATCCTGCGCGTCGACGGCCAGACCACCACGCTGCTCAACTACCACCACGCGCCCCACCAGTCCGCGCCCAACGGCGGCCCCGGCAAGGGCGACCTCCGGCACGGGCACAAGGGCGAGGACCTCGTCCTGTCCGTCCCCGACGGGACCGTGGTGAAGGACCAGGACGGCAACGTCCTGGCCGACCTGGTGGGGCAGGGCTCCGAGTTCGTGGCCGCGCCGGGCGGGCAGGGCGGGCTGGGCAACGCCGCGCTGGCCTCGGTCAAGCGCAAGGCCCCGGGCTTCGCGCTCCTCGGCACGCCGGGCTCGGCCCGCGACGTGGTCCTGGAGCTCAAGTCCATCGCCGACATCGCCCTGGTCGGCTATCCCTCCGCCGGCAAGTCCAGCCTCGTCGCCGCCATCAGCGCCGCCCGCCCCAAGATCGCGGACTACCCCTTCACCACGCTCGTCCCGAACCTCGGCGTGGTGCAGGCGGGGGACGTGCGCTACACGGTGGCCGACGTCCCGGGGCTGATCCCCGGCGCCTCCGAGGGCAAGGGACTGGGCCTGGAGTTCCTCCGCCACGTCGAGCGCTGCGCCGCGCTCGTGCACGTCCTCGACTGCGCGACCCTCGAGCCCGGCCGGGACCCGGTCTCCGACCTCGAGACGATCGAGCGGGAGCTCGCCGGCTACGCCGTCGACGGCGACCTCGACGGCGGGCAGGCGGTGCCCCTCAACGACCGTCCCCGCCTCGTGGTGCTGAACAAGATCGACGTCCCCGAGGCCAGGGAGCTCGCCGAGTTCGTGCGCCCCGAGCTCGAGTCCCGCGGCTACCGCGTGTTCGAGATCTCCACCGCCTCCCACGAGGGGCTGCGACCGCTGACCTTCGCCATGGGCGAGGTCGTGCAGCAGGCCCGGGCGGCGCGACCCGCTCCGGCGGAGGCGCCGAGGGTCGTGCTGCGCCCGAAGGGCGTGCGCGGGCCCGAGTTCACCATCAGCCGCGAGGAGCGCAACCTCGAGCCGCTGTGGCACGTGCGCGGCGACAAGCCCGACCGCTGGATCCTGCAGACGGACTTCAACAACGAGGAGGCCGTCGGCTACCTCGCCGACCGGCTCGCGAAGCTCGGCGTCGAGTCGGAGCTGTTCAAGCAGGGCGCCCGGCCCGGCGACGCCGTGCTCATCGGACCCGAGGACGACGGCGTGGTCTTCGACTGGGAGCCCACGATGGTCGGCGGCGCCGAGCTGCTCGCCGGGCCCCGCGGCACCGACCTGCGCTTCGCGGACATCGACCGCCCCACCCGCGAGCAGAAGCGCCAGCAGTACCAGGACCGCAAGGACGCCAAGGCCGCCGCCCGCGCCGAGCTCGAGGCCGAGCGCACCGCCGGGGTGTGGACCGAGTCGGTCGACGCCCGGCGCGGCGAGGCCCCGGACGGCCCCGGCACCGACGACTGACCGCACCCGCGGGACCGGGACGGCGTGCCCGGCCCCGTCCCCGACCGCAGCACCCGACGAACGACTGACCGACACACCGACGACGCCCACCGGACGAGGGAGACGCCCAGGATGAACGAGCAGACGAACGAGATCGACGTCGAGCAGCTCGAGGAGGTCGCGGAGAAGTCCGCGGTCCAGCTCAGCAGCGAGAACCGTGGCAAGAACCGGCGCAGCCCCATCGAGCGCCGCGAGGACATCCCGCGCGCCCACCGCGTGGTGGTCAAGGTCGGCTCGTCCTCGCTGACGTCCATCGAGAGCTCGATCGACGAGCAGGCCGTGCGGATGATCGTGGACGCCCTCGGGGAGACCAAGGCCCGCGGCATCGAGCTCGTGTTCGTGTCCTCGGGCGCGATCACGGCGGGCCTGGCGCCCCTGGGGCTGTCCCGGCGGCCCAAGAACCTGGCGGGCAAGCAGGCCGCCGCCGCCGTGGGCCAGGGACTGCTGATGGGCCGCTACATCGAGTCCTTCGCCCGCTTCGGCGTCACCGTGGGCCAGGTGCTGGTCACCGCGGAGGACCTGATGCGCCGCAGCCACTACAAGAACACCCACCGCCAGATCGAGCGGCTCCTCGACTTCGGGGTGCTGCCCATCGTCAACGAGAACGACGCCGTCTCCAGCCAGGAGATCAAGTTCGGCGACAACGACCGGATCGCCGCCCTGATCGCCCACCTCATCAAGGCGGACGTCCTGCTGCTGCTCTCCGACGTCGACGCGCTCTACACCATGGACCCCCGCAAGGGCGGCGAGCGGATCCCGGTGGTCAACGACCCCATCAAGGACCTCGAGGGCGTGCAGATCGGCTCGGTGGGAGCCGCCGGGGTGGGCTCGGGCGGCATGGTGACCAAGGTCCAGGCCGCGCGCATCGCGGCGGCCTCGGGCATCCCGGCGCTCGTCACGTCGGCGCAGAACATCACCCGCGCCCTGGACGGCGAGGACGTCGGCACCTGGTTCGCGACCTCCGGCGGGCGGCGCAACGTCCGGCTGCTGTGGCTGGCCCACCTCGCGGACATCAAGGGCTCCCTGACCCTGGACCCGGGCGCCGTCGAGGCGATCCGCGACCGCAACTCCCTGCTGGCCGCCGGGGTCACGGGCGTGTCCGGCACCTTCGAGGCGGGGGAGCCCGTCTCGCTGCGGGACCCGGCGGGCAAGGAGATCGCGCACGGGCTGAGCAACTACTCCTCGGACGAGATCCCGCCGATGCTCGGCAAGTCCACCTCCGTGCTGGCCGACGAGCTCGGGGACGACTACAGCCGGGAGCTCGTGCACGTGGACAACCTGGTGGTCCTGCGCGCACGCGGCGCACGGACTAAACTGAAGAAATGACTTCCGCCGCACACGATTCCGTGACCACCGACGAAGCCACCCGCACGACCGACAAGGCGGTCGTGTCCGACCACGGCGTCATCGCCACCTTCGGGGAGGACCCCGTCGCC
Organism: Kocuria rosea subsp. polaris; assembly: GCF_001483755.1. GTDB lineage: Bacteria > Actinomycetota > Actinomycetes > Actinomycetales > Micrococcaceae > Kocuria > Kocuria cellulosilytica. The sequence continues at coordinate 137,986 of NZ_LQBK01000003.1, read as the reverse complement.
GGCGTGGCCGCCATGGCCGACGACGCCCGTGATTCCGCCCGCGTGCTCGGCCGCGCCACCCGGGCCTGGAAGGACCGGGCGCTGCTCGCCATCGCGGACCGCATCGAGCGCAAGCAGGACGTGATCCTCGCCGCGAACGCCAAGGACCTCGAGCGCGGCCGCGTGAACGGGACCTCCACGGCCCTCCTCGACCGGCTCAAGCTGGACGCCGGGCGGATCACCGCCCTGGCCGAGAGCCTGCGCGAGCTGGCCGCCCTGCCCGACCCCGTGGGCGGGTTCGTCCGCGGCTCCACCCTGCCCAACGGCCTGCGGATGCGCCAGGTGCGCGTGCCGATGGGCGTGGTCGGCGCCATCTACGAGGCCCGCCCCAACGTCACCGTGGACATCGCCGGCATCGCCCTGAAGTCCGGCAACGCGGTGCTCCTGCGCGGCGGCTCGGCCGCGGAGGAGAGCAACCGGGCCCTCGTGGGCATCATCCGGGACTCCCTCGCCGACGTGAAGCTTCCCGTGGACTGCGTCCAGAGCGTCGACGAGTACGGCCGCGAGGGCGCGAACGCGCTCATGGCCGCCCGCGGCAAGGTCGACGTCCTCATCCCGCGCGGCGGGCACGGGCTGATCCAGTCCGTCGTCCAGAACGCCAAGGTCCCCGTCATCGAGACCGGAGAGGGCAACGTCCACCTCTTCGTCGACCACTCGGCGTCGAAGGACATGGCCGTGGACGTGGTGGTCAACTCCAAGACCCACCGCACGAGCACGTGCAACACCACGGAGACCCTCCTGCTGCACAGCGGCTTCGAGCACGGCGCCGCCGTGCTCGCGGCCCTGGACCGGGCCGGCGTCACGCTGCACGTCGACGAGCGGGCCGAGGCCATGCTCCCCGCCGGCAGCCACCACCTGCGCGCCACCGAGGAGGACTGGGGCACCGAGTACCTGTCCATGGACCTGGCCGTGAAGGTGGTCGACTCCCTGGACGAGGCGCTCCAGCACATCGACCGGTGGTCCACCCGGCACACCGAGGCGATCGTGACCAACGACCTCGCGGACGCCGAGCGGTTCGTCGCCGAGATCGACGCCGCCGCGGTCATGGTCAACGCCTCCACCCGGTTCACCGACGGCGGCCAGCTGGGCCTCGGCGCCGAGATCGGCATCTCCACCCAGAAGATGCACGCGCGCGGTCCCATGGGCCTGGAGGAGCTGACCACCACGAAGTGGATCGTCCAGGGCGACGGGCACACCCGCGCCTGAGTCCCGCACGCGGCGGGCCCGCCGCGGATTCAGTACGATGAGAACCGCCCGGGCCCGCCGACGTCGGCGGCACGGACCGCCCACCGACCACCCCCGCCGCCACGCCGGCGTCAGAAGGGATCCCCATGCTCCAGAACACCGTCATCACCGTCCTCGCCGCCGCGGAGGGCGGGCACGCCGCCGCCGAGCCCGGCGTGCCCGCGTGGGTCTGGGGCGTCTCCGTCTTCATCGTGCTGATCGGTCTCATGGTGGTGACGCTGTCCTACGCCAACCGGGGCCTCAGCCCCGAGGCCGGCCAGCACGAGGACCCGGCCGACCTGCCCGCGGACGAGCGCGCGATGCTCGACGAGTACGCCGCCAAGCGCCACGCCTGAGCCGGGGAATCCCACCGTCGTGACGACCGCTTCGCAGGACACCGCCGCCCGGACCCGGGGCCTGCCCCTGACGGGCACGGCCGTGCCGCCCCGGACGCCGGGGCGCACCAGGCTCGGCGTCATGGGCGGGACGTTCGACCCCATCCACCACGGCCACCTCGTGGCCGCGTCCGAGGTGGCGGGGGAGTTCGATCTCGACGAGGTCGTGTTCGTCCCCACCGGGCACCCCTGGCAGAAGGCGGCGGGGGCGGTGAGCCCCGCGGAGCACCGCTACCTCATGACGGTGATCGCCACGGCCTCCAACCCGCGGTTCACCGTCAGCCGCGTGGACATCGAGCGCGACGGTCCCACGTTCACGGTGGACACCCTGCGGGACCTGAAGCGTCAGCGGCCGGAGGCGGACCTGTTCTTCATCACGGGCGCGGACGTCATGGCGGAGATCCTGACCTGGAAGGGTGCGGAGGAGCTCTGGCAGCTGGCCCACTTCGTCGGCGTGACCCGGCCGGGTCACGACCTCGCCGCGCCCGTCGGGTCCAGCGGCGTCAATCTGCTCGAGGTGCCCGCGATGGCCATCTCGTCCACGGACTGCCGCGCCCGCGTGGCCGAGCACAAGCCCGTCTGGTACCTCGTGCCCGACGGCGTGGTGCAGTACATCAACAAGTACGGGCTCTACCTCGGCGCCGAGGACGGGGCGACGACGGACCATGTCGGCGTCCGCGGCACCGCGGCGAAGGCGCCCTGATGGCCGGCGAGGACCCCCAGCGGGACGACCCCGAGCAGCCGGCCGACCTGGCCGTGGGCGCGCCCGAGTCGGCGGACGGCCCCACTACGGGCACGCCCACGGCGACCTCCGGGGCGGCTCCCGTCGTCGATCTCGGCGAGGACGCCGTGCGGGACGACCCGGAGAAGGCGGACGGCCCGGCCGTCGGCACGACAGAGCCGGCCGACCCGGCCGTGGGCACGCCGGGGCCGGCGGACGGCACCGCGGTGCGCACGCCGCCGGTGCCCTCCGGGCCGGCCCCGGTCATCGATCTGGGCGAGGACGCCGTGCCGGTCCGCCCCGTGAAGCCCCTCGGGCCGCGGCGGCTGGCCCGGCTGCAGCGCGAGCTCGCGGAGCGCGCGCGGGAGCTCGAGGAGACCGGCGGCCCCGCGGACCCGGAGCTGCTGGAGAAGCAGCGCCGGTTCGCGGAGCTCGCCGCACAGGCGGAGGCCGCCCAGACGGGTTCCGGCACGGGTGTGGTTCCCCAGCAGCCGGTCGCCCCGGCGGCTCCCTCCGCGCCGCTCTCCCCGGCGCCGCCGGAGGACCGGCAGGAGCCGCTCGAACAGATCACCGTCGTGTTCCCCGATGGCGGTCCGGACGGCCCGGACGGGCACGTGTCCCACGACCCCGTGCACGTCGACCCGTCCCTGTTCAGCAACCGGCTCGCGCCGGAGGACCTGGCCGCGCTCACGCACATCGAGATCGTCGCGCCCGAGGACGCCGGGCACCACGGCTCCCACGCCGCCACGGCGGCCGCTCCCGCCCAGCACGTGCCCTCCGCTGCCGCCGAGACCTCGCCGGGAGCCGGGCCGGTTCCCGCCGCCGAGGACGGCCCGCAGGGCAGCGCCGAGGACCCATCCGGGGCTCCGCCGGTGCCGGCCGACCCGTCCGAGCCGGCGCCGGCGTCCGCGGCGTCGTGGTCCGAGGAGGACCCACCGGCCCCGCCGGTGCCGGCCGGCACCGCCGAGGGGCTCGAGCTGCTCGAGCGGCGGGAGTACCGGCGCCGCACGGGCGCCGCCTGGTGGGTCCTGCTGCTGCTGGCAGTGCTCGCGGCCCTCGTCGTCGTGCTCGTGCTCTTCGTGCTCTGAGCACACCACCTGCTGTCCTGCTCCACTCGTCCACTCCATCCGTCCCCGTGGGACGGAACCTCCGGTTCGCCGGGAAAGGATCCTTCTTGACTGTCAACGACTTCTCCCTCTCCATCCTCCGCGTCGCGGCCGCCGCGGCCGACGCCAAGCAGGCCCACGACATCGTGGCCCTCGACGTCAGCGAGGCGCTGGGCATCACCGACGCGTTCCTGGTCGCGTCCGCCTCCAACGAGCGGCTCGTCAACGCCGTGGTCGACGAGATCGAGGAGAAGCTGGTCGAGCAGCTCCAGCTGCGCCCGATCCGCCGCGAGGGTCGCTCCGAGGGTCGCTGGGTGCTCCTGGACTACGGCGACGTGGTGATCCACGTCCAGCACGACGAGGACCGCGCGTTCTACGCCCTCGAGCGGCTGTGGCGGGACAGCCCCGTGGTGGACCTCGGCACCGCCACGGGCCAGGCCGCGCCGGCGCCCGCTGCCGACGATTTGCCTTGATCCTGATCGGCTGTCTACTATGAATGCGTTGCCCAGCGAGGTGCTGGATCAACCGGGAAAGGGTGACCGACAAGGACACCGTCCAGGTTGTGATAGTGTCTCTCGAGGCAACGACCTGGGGCTGTGGCGCAGCTGGTAGCGCATTTGCATGGCATGCAAAGGGTCAGGGGTTCGAGTCCCCTCAGCTCCACCAGGACGAAAGAGCCCGTTCCGCGACACGCGGGGCGGGCTCTTTCGCATTCCGTTTCGCCTGCTCCCATCCCTTCCGCTCGTTGACGCGTCCTGTTAGCGTCAGCACCACCGGCGGCCGTTCTCCGTGACCTGGATCACAGCGAGCTCAGGGTCACATCGTGACGGGTCCCCGTCGGGAACGAGGGCTTCCGCGGTGGTGCTCTACCGGGAACGCCCGTGACGGACATCCACCACGGAAGAGGTCATGATGGCAGGCAACAGAGCGGTCGCCTACAAGGGTCCCGGCAAGGTCGAGGTCATCGACACCGAATACCCCGAGTTCGAGCTCAAGGACGCCCCGGGGATCAACACGGCCAACATCGGCCGGAAGGTCCCGCACGGGGTCATCCTCCGGACCGTGAGCACGAACATCTGCGGCTCGGACCAGCACATGGTGCGCGGGCGCACCACGGCCCCGACGGACCTCGTCCTCGGCCACGAGATCACGGGCGAGGTCGTCGAGTGCGGGCCGGACGTCGAGTTCATCAAGGTCGGGGACATCGTCTCCGTCCCCTTCAACATCTCCTGCGGGCGGTGCCGCAACTGCAAGGAGCGCAAGACCGGCATCTGCCTCAACGTGAACCCGGACCGGCCGGGCTCCGCCTACGGCTACGTGGACATGGGCGGCTGGGTCGGCGGGCAGGCCGAGTACGTGCTGGTGCCCTACGCGGACTGGAACCTGCTGAAGTTCCCGGACCGGGACCAGGCCCTGGAGAAGATCATGGACCTGACCATGCTCTCCGACATCCTGCCCACGGGCTACCACGGCGTGGTCACGGCCGGGGTGGGCGTCGGCTCCACGGTCTACATCGCCGGCGCCGGACCGGTGGGCCTGGCCGCGGCGGCCGCGGCCCACCTGCTGGGGGCCGCGGTGGTGATCGTGGGGGACATGAACGAGCAGCGACTGGCCCAGGCGCGCAGCTTCGGCTGCGAGACCGTGGACGTCTCGAAGGGCTCGCCCGCCGAGCAGATCGAGCAGATCCTCGGCGTCCCGGAGGTCGACTGCGGCGTGGACGCCGTCGGCTTCGAGGCCAGGGGGCACGGCAAGGACGCCTCCCACGAGGCTCCGGCCACCGTGCTGAACTCCCTCATGGACATCACCGCCGCGGGCGGAGCGCTGGGCATCCCCGGCCTCTACGTGACCGGTGATCCGGGCGCGGTGGACGAGGCGGCGAAGAAGGGCTCCCTGTCGATCAGCCTCGGCACGGGGTGGGCGAAGTCCCTGGCCTTCACCACCGGACAGTGCCCGGTGATGAAGTACAACCGACAGCTGATGATGGCGATCCTGCACGACAAGATCCAGATCGCCAAGGCCGTCAACGCCAAGGCCATCCCGCTGGAGGAGGCGCCGCAGGGCTACGCCGAGTTCGACGCCGGGGCCGCCACGAAGTACGTGCTGAACCCGAACGGCTACATCAAGAACTGACGCCGGGGCCGCCACGAAGTACGTGCTGAACCCGAACGGCTACATCAAGAACTGACCGGCAGGACCCCGGCGCCCGTGGGGCGGAGCGAATCGGACACCCGGCCCGCTGCGCCCCGCGGGCTCCGCCGTGTCCCGGGTGTGCCCTGTGGAACACTGGGCGCATGGCGAAGAAATCCAGCAGCTCGGAGCTCATGCAGACCGTCGACCAGGTCACCGAGGAAGCCATCAACGTGGGCTACCGCCTCGAGCAGCGGCTCCACCGGTTCCGGCAGCGGCGCGCCGAGGCCCGGGGCGACATCCCGGTCATGGTGGCCTTCGAGGGGTACGGCTCCGAGCACCACGTGCGGGTGCTCGGCCGGGCCCTGCTCAAGACCCGGGGGCTCATCGAGTCCACCGACGAGAGCGCGGAGTCGATCCGCGGCTGGCGCTCGTTCACCTCCGTGCCCATCGCCTTCGCCCACGTCAACGTCTGGATCGACGAGTTCGAGTTCCACCTGGTGGCCGACAAGGGCGGCGTGGTCGACGTCGACCTGCAGGTGTCCCTGGCTCCGGGCGAGCACACGGTGTGGATGCAGACGGAGGGCTCCGAGACCGTCGAGTCCCGCGTGTTCGTCGTGGCGGACGAGCAGCGGATCGGCGTGGTCTCCGACGTCGACGACACCGTCATGGTCACGGCCCTGCCGCGCCCCATGCTGGCCGCCTGGAACTCCTTCGTGCTCAACGAGCACGCCCGCACCCCCACCCCCGGGATGGCGGTCATGATGGACCGGCTGCTGCACCGCCACCACGAGGCGCCGTTCCTCTACCTCTCCACGGGCGCCTGGAACGTGGCGCCCACCCTGCGCCGCTTCCTCACCCGCAACGCCTACCCGGCCGGGGCCCTGCTGCTCACCGACTGGGGCCCCACCACGGACCGCTGGTTCCGGGCCGGGGCCGCGCACAAGGTGCAGAACCTCGAGCGGCTGGCCCGGAACTTCCCCCACGTGCGGTGGATCCTCATCGGCGACGACGGCCAGCACGACCCCGAGATCTACAGCGGATTCGTCAACCGCTATCCGGAGCACGTGGCCGCCATCGTCATCCGCAACCTGTCCCCGGCGGAGGCGGTGCTGGCCGGCACGCCCCTGGTCAACGAGGAGCGGCGGGTGACCATCCCCGAGGGAACGCTGTGGATCGAGGGCAACGACGGCGCGTCGATCTCCCGGCAGCTCGCGGAGCACGGGCTGCTCTGACCGGCGAGGGCCCGGCCGGCGGGTCGGACGCCCGATCCCGCCGTCCGTCGCCTCCGAGCCGGGCACCCCGGGCGGGGGCGGGGCCTCGTCGCCGCGGCCACCGGAGTCTCCGGCGTCCGAGCCGGGCCCTACCCTGGAGCCATGACCAGCATCCACAGCAGTCTCACCGTCCCCGGCCCCGCGGACGTCGCGGCCCACGCGCCGGCGGACTTCCCGGCCGTCGACGCCGCCGTCGACCGCGCCCGGGCGGCCTTCGTCCCCGACGTCGACCTCGCGACCCGGCTGGACCGGCTCCACCGGCTCGAGGACCTCGTGCGGGAGAACCGCACGGAGCTCGAGCAGGCCCTGGCCGCCGACCTCGGCAAGCCCCCGGCGGAGGCGTGGCTCACCGAGCTCGGCTTCACCCTCGAGGAGGTCGCCGGCATCCGCAAGGAGCTCGCCCGCTGGATGACCCCGGCCCGGGTTCCCGTCCCGCTGAGCCTCGCCCCCGCCCGCTCCCGGGTCGAGCACCAGCCGCTCGGGACCGTGCTGGTGATGGCGCCGTGGAACTATCCCGTCCAGCTCGTCCTGAGCCCGCTGGCGGGAGCGCTCGCCGCCGGCAACACCGTCGTCGTCAAGCCCTCGGAGGTCTCCGCCACCGTCTCCGGGGTGCTGGCCGAGCTGCTCGAGCGCTACCTGGGGGACTGCGTGAGCGTGGTCGAGGGCGGCGTGCCGGAGACCACCCGGCTGCTGGAGCACCGCTTCGACCACGTGTTCTACACCGGCAACGGGAAGGTCGCGCGGGTCGTCATGGCCGCCGCCGCACGGCACCTGACCCCGGTGACCCTCGAGCTGGGCGGGAAGTCCCCGGTCTGGGTGGACGGCTCGACCGACCTGCGGACCGCCGCGCGGCGGATCGTGTGGGGGAAGTTCCTCAACGTGGGCCAGACCTGCGTGGCCCCGGACCACGTGCTCGGCACCCCCGAGACGCTCGCCGCCCTCGAGCCGGAGCTCGTGCGTGCGGTGGAGGAGCACTACGGCCCGGACCCGTCCCGCAGCGACTCCTACGGGCGGATCGTCACCGGCCGCCACCTCGACCGGCTGACCGGGCTCCTGGACCAGGTCCCCGCCCACGACGTGGTCTGCGGAGGGACGGCCGAGCCGGGGGAGCGCTACCTCGCGCCCACGGTGGTGCGCTCCGCCCCGGACGGCCCGCTCATGGCCGAGGAGCTCTTCGGGCCCGTCCTGCCCCTGGTGCCCGTGCCCTCCGCCGAGCACGCCGTGGAGCTGATCACCTCCCGGGACAAGCCGCTGGCCCTCTACGTGTTCACCGAGGAACGGTCGGTCAAGGAGCTGTTCCGCCGGCGCACGTCCTCCGGCGGGCTGTCCTTCAACGCCCCGCTGCTGCACCTCACCAGCCCCGAGCTGCCGTTCGGCGGGGTGGGGGAGAGCGGCACCGGCGCCTACCACGGGAAGTTCTCGTTCACCACGTTCTCCCACGCGCGAGCGGTCCTCGACAAGCCGCTCGCCCCCGACACCCTGCGGGTCGTCTACCCGCCCTACCGGGGCCTGCGGGGCAGGATCGCCGCCGCGGCGGTCGGGCTGCGCCGGCCCCGCCGCCGACCCCGACACGCCGTGTCCGAAAATTAATCCTGTCCACCGGCCGGGGGCCCGCGGTGCGCACAGCCTGTGCACAACGGCACCCCGGCGGCGGAAATCCGCGACCCCCTGCGGAGGCCCCTGTGGATAGACCAGGGCCTTCCTGGGGATAGTGAGAAAGGAGCTGTGGACAACCGTCACCACTGCATCTAGGGGTCGCTTCCCCTTCCTGGCACTAGATGTAGTATTGAAATCAGCCACCCGGAGAGACCCCTTCACCGCCGCAGAGTCTGCGGAAGTCCCGGATCTCCCTCGAAAACCACCCGACCGACCAAGGGGAAACAGCGATGTCCGTGACCGTGTACAGCAAGCCGTCCTGCGTCCAGTGCAATGCCACCTACCGGGCTCTGACCAAGAAGGGCATCGAGTACAACGTCGTCGACGTCACCGAGGACGAGGCCGCCCTGGCCCACGTCCTGGCCCTGGGCTACCAGCAGGTGCCGGTCGTCGAGACGCCGACCGAGCACTGGTCCGGGTACCGTCCGGACAAGATCACCTCCCTGGCCGTCCTCCTCACGGCCTGAGGCCGGCGCGCCGCCCGCTTCCCCGCGGCGCCCGACCACCCACCCACCACCCCATCCCGGAGCGCGGAAGCAATGAGCACGCACCACCCCGGCACCCGTCCCGGGAACGCTCAGCAGGACCACGGCGAGACCGCCGCGGCACCGGACGGCCACGCCCCACTGGTGGTCTACTTCTCCTCGGTCTCCAACAACACGCACCGCTTCGTCGAGAAGCTCGACGCCCGCGTGCTGCGCCTTCCTCTTCTGACCGGGGAGGAGCCCCCTGAGATCACCGAGCCCTTCGTGCTGGTCGCCCCGACGTACGGGCGGCCCAACGGCAGCGGGGCCGTCCCGCCGCAGGTCGTGAAGTTCCTCAACAAGGAGACCAACCGGCGGTTCCTGCGCGGCGTCATCGGCGCGGGCAACACCAATTTCGGGCCGGCGTTCTGCCTGGCCGCGGACAAGATCGCGGCCAAGTGCAACGTCCCCGTTCTCTACAAGTTCGAGCTCATGGGCACCCCCGAGGACGTCCACGAGGTCAATCAAGGATTGGAACAGTTTTGGCGACAATTTCAGCAGCTCCGGGCGTGAGCGTCGAGCCCGGCCACGAGGACACGCGCGTCCCGGAGAAGTACCGGGGCCTGGGCTACCACGAGCTCAACGCCCTGCTGAACCTCTACGACGCCGACGGCCACATCCAGTTCGACGCCGATCGGCAGGCCGCGCGGCAGTACTTCCTGCAGCACGTGAACAACAACACGGTCTTCTTCCACGACCTCGAGGAGAAGCTCGACTACCTGGTCTCGCACCAGTACTACGAGCCCGAGGTCCTGGCGAAGTACAGCATGGACTTCATCAAGGAGCTCTCCAAGCGGGCCTACTCCCGGAAGTTCCGCTTCGAGACCTTCCTGGGCGCGTTCAAGTTCTACACGTCCTACACGCTGAAGACCTTCGACGGCCAGCGCTACCTCGAGCGCTTCGAGGACCGCGTGGTCATGGTCTCCCTCTACCTCGCGGACGGCGACGAGCTGCTCGCCACGCAGCTGGTCGACGAGATCATCGCCGGGCGCTTCCAGCCGGCGACCCCCACGTTCCTCAACGCGGGCAAGCAGCAGCGCGGCGAGCTCGTCTCCTGCTTCCTGCTCCGCATCGAGGACAACATGGAGTCCATCGGCCGGTCGATCAACTCCGCCCTGCAGCTGTCCAAGCGCGGCGGCGGCGTGGCGTTCGCGCTGACCAACGTCCGTGAGGCCGGGGCCCCGATCAAGAAGATCGAAAACCAGTCCTCGGGCATCATCCCGATCATGAAGCTGCTGGAGGACTCGTTCTCCTACGCCAACCAGCTGGGCGCCCGCCAGGGCGCGGGCGCGGTGTACCTGCACGCCCACCACCCGGACATCTACAGCTTCCTGGACACCAAGCGGGAGAACGCGGACGAGAAGATCCGGATCAAGACCCTCTCCCTGGGCGTGGTAATCCCGGACATCACGTTCGAGCTGGCCAAGAAGAACCAGGACATGTACCTGTTCTCCCCGTACGACGTGGAGCGGGTCTACGGGATGCCGTTCTCGGACGTCAACGTGTCCGAGAAGTACCACGAGATGGTCGCGGACGGCCGGATCACCAAGAAGAAGATCAACGCCCGCGAGTTCTTCCAGACCCTCGCGGAGGTGCAGTTCGAGTCCGGCTACCCGTACGTCATGTTCGAGGACACGGTGAACCGGGCCAACCCGATCGACGGCAAGATCATCATGTCCAACCTGTGCTCCGAGATCCTGCAGGTCTCCGAGCCGTCCACGTACCACGAGGACCTGAACTACGACGAGGTCGGCAAGGACATCTCCTGCAACCTCGGCTCCCTCAACATCGCGCTGACCATGGAGTCCCCGGACTTCGGGCGGTCGGTGGAGACCGCGATCCGGGGGCTCACCGCGGTGTCGGACATGTCCGACATCACCTCGGTGCCCTCGATCGAACGCGGCAACCAGATGTCCCACGCCGTGGGCCTCGGGCAGATGAACCTGCACGGCTACCTCGCCAAGGAGCACATCCACTACGGCTCCGAGGAAGGCCTCGACTTCACGAACATCTACTTCTACACGGTCACGTACCACGCGGTCCGCGCGTCGAACGAGATCGCGAAGGAGCGCAAGTCGGTGTTCGCCGGCTTCGAGCGGTCCCAGTACGCGTCGGGGGAGTACTTCACCAAGTACACCGACCGCGAGTGGGTCCCGGCCACCGAGCGGGTGCGGCAGCTGTTCGCGGAGGCCGGCGTGCACATCCCCACCCGCGCGGACTGGGAGCAGCTCAAGGCCTCGGTCATGGAGCACGGGATGTACAACCAGAACCTGCAGGCCGTGCCGCCGACCGGGTCGATCTCCTACATCAACAACTCGACGTCCTCGATCCACCCGATCGCCTCGAAGATCGAGATCCGCAAGGAGGGCAAGCTGGGCCGCGTGTACTACCCGGCGCCCTTCATGAACAACGAGAACCTGGAGTACTTCCAGGACGCGTACGAGATCGGCTACGAGAAGATCATCGACACCTACGCCGCGGCCACGCAGCACGTGGACCAGGGCCTGTCCCTGACCCTGTTCTTCAAGGACACGGCCACCACCCGGGACATCAACCGGGCGCAGATCTACGCGTGGCGCAAGGGCATCAAGACGATGTACTACTCCCGGATCCGCCAGCTGGCGCTGGAGGGCACCGAGGTCGAGGGCTGCGTCTCCTGCATGCTGTGACCACAGGGCCCCGGCGGCCACCCACGAAACTCCCCGCGTGCGTCCGCAGGACGCGCGCGGGGGCCCACCCCGTTCGAGGAAGAGACAGACCATGACTCTGGAGAAGAGCGAGAGCATCGACAAGGTGCAGCTGCTCCACCACCAGGCCCAGGCCATCAACTGGAACCGGATCGAGGACCCGAAGGACGACGAGGTCTGGGACCGGCTGACCGCGAACTTCTGGCTGCCCGAGAAGGTGCCGATCTCCAACGACGTCCCCTCCTGGAAGACGCTCACCGCGGAGGAGCAGCAGCTCACCATGCGGGTCTTCACGGGCCTGACGCTGCTGGACACCATCCAGGGCACCGTGGGCGCCGTCTCCCTGATCCCGGACGCCGTGACCCTGCACGAGGAGGCGGTGTACACCAACATCGCGTTCATGGAGTCGGTGCACGCCAAGTCCTACTCGTCCATCTTCTCGACGCTGTCCTCCATGAAGGAGATCGACGACGTCTTCCGCTGGTCCCGGGAGAACCCGCACCTGCAGAAGAAGGCCGACATCATCATCAAGTACTACAAGGGCGACGACCCGCTGAAGAAGAAGGTGGCCTCGACCCTGCTCGAGTCCTTCCTCTTCTACTCCGGGTTCTACCTGCCCATGTACTGGTCCTCCCGGGCCAAGCTGACGAACACGGCCGACCTGGTCCGCCTCATCATCCGGGACGAGGCCGTGCACGGCTACTACATCGGCTACAAGTTCCAGCGGGCCCTGGCCCAGGAGTCCCAGGAACGCCAGGACGAGCTGAAGCTCTACACCTACGAGCTGCTCGAGGAGCTCTACGAGAACGAGGTGCTCTACACCGAGTCCCTCTACGACGGTGTCGGGTGGACCGAGGACGTCAAGAAGTTCCTGCACTACAACGCCAACAAGGCCCTGAACAACCTGGGCTTCGAGGCGCTGTTCCCGAAGGACATGACGGACGTCTCGGCGGCCATCCTGTCCGCGCTGTCCCCGAACGCCGACGAGAACCACGACTTCTTCTCCGGCTCGGGCTCCTCCTACGTGATCGGCAAGGCCGTGAACACGGAGGACGAGGACTGGGACTTCTGATCCCGTGTGAGGTCCCGAGCTGTCTGAGCAAGGTGACCCCAGCGTCACCTCACACCGACTGCTGCGGCGTTTGCTGACGACGCCGGATCGCGGGCTGAACCGGTCCGCGGCGACGACAACGGGTAGCGGCGCGTCAAAGGTGAGTACAGATGCAGCTGAGCTGCCACGATGACATGTCGTGCAGGCCCCTGCCGAGCTTCGTGAAGTGCTCAGACGACTCGATGCCGCTAGGAGCGTGACCAAGCGACGCCAATTCCGGAAGTCCGGGGTTCCCGTTCCTGGGCAATTGCTCACTCAGGTCGGCGTCTCACATCCCGGCTTGAGCCATTTGGACGACGACGGCGGTCCGGCCCACCTTCCCGAGGTGGGCCGGACCGCCGTCGTTGACAGACATGACTCGATGCCCTGGTGCCGTGCTGCCTCAGCCTTCCGCGCCGACGCGGGGCTCGGCTGTGCTCTTTCGCCGGATCGTCCAGGGCCAGGTGATGAGCGCCCAAGCCACGGCGATGACGAGGAACTCCACCAGCAGGTACCACGGCCAGGGCCCGAGCAGATCGAGGATCGAAGGGTTGTCCGGCTTGCCGTTGAGGAAGCCGTAGTTGGTCCCCAGCCAGCTGTTGAGTCCGAAGGCAGCCACGGCCCACGTGACGGTGACCACCATGGCCAGGCGGTAGCTGCCCCAGTCAATCCGGCCGCCGCGTCCCCAGATCAGGTACAGGGTGGCCCAGAGGACCAGGATGTGCTGGACCCAGAGGTCGACGAAGTCGATGTGGGGGAAGTCCGGCGAGTCGAGTGCCGGGGTGAGGATGGCCTGCGGGTTGAGAGTCAGTCCCCAGTAGTAGGTAAGCGCCGTCGCCCAGCGGACCCGTGTCCACAGGGCGATGACAGCGACCATCCACGCGACGTCCGAGAGGTGGACCGGCAGAGAGATGTGGACGTCGAAATTGCCCGGCAGCGACCGGTAGACGAGCATCGTCACGGTGTACGTGGTCAGCACCGCGGCGAAGGCCCGAGAAAAAACCGCCTCGGCCCCGGAACCCCGAAGGCGGCGGCCCAGCATCACCACGAGCACAGCCCCGAGGGCGCAGACGCCCAGAGCAGCCCAGTGCGTGGGGCCGTAGGGGACGAAGACCTCCTGATCGGGCATCGCCGTCTCCCCTCAACCGGGTCTGATGGGTGGTGCGCCCATGGGGCCAGGACATCAGATCCGGTCGTCCAGGGCCATGGGCGGGGCAACGTGGACCGGGACCGGCGCCGGGTCGCCGTTCGAGCTCTTGGCCTTGCCCTGACCGATGCTGCGCGTCACGGAGACCAACTGGTAGGGCCTCTTGGCCCGGGGGCGCGTGTCACGCCGGAGAAGCGCCACCCATCCTTCGCCGGCAACGTCGACCTGCTTCAAGGGCCGGGTGAGGTAGCTGACAACGGTCGGCGGCGTGGTGGATCGATCGATGCGGACCCCGCCGGCGAGACCGGTGTTGAAGTCCCGGGTCCATGCGTTCTTCGCCGGCGTGGCCGAGGCAATGTGCTCTGCGAACTCCGGTGGCACCACGAAGGTCGCCAGCCTGCCGTCCACACCCTGTAGCCGCAACGGCACCCGGTATCGCGGTGCCTCCAGCTCGCCCATCCCAGGTCCTTCTTCGCGGGTTCGGTCGGCGGCATTATAGCGGATCCCTCTGAATATCTCCCGCTGCGTGATCGACGCGGCAGTGGGGAGCCGCGTTGCTTCATGACAGGCCGAGGTGCCTCACGACGGCGTCGGGACCGGTCGTCCGACAGCCCGGTCCAGATGACAGGGACACGGCGAACAGGGCGTTGCGGCGTCGTTCACTGGGCCGGCTGGGAGACGTCCACGCCGGTGACCGGGTCGCCGGCCCGCTCGTAGACGAGCGAGACCGCTCCCTTCGGGAACGCCCGCGGTGGCTCCGCCAGGGTGAAGGCGGCCGGGACGGAGCCGTGGCCGAAGAGGCGCTTGCCCGAGCCCAGGACCACGGGATAGAGCAGGAGGTTCAGCCGGTCGACAAGGTCCTCCCTCAGCAGGGTCGAGACGAGGTCGCCGCTGCCGACCACGTGGACCTCGTCGAACCGGTCCTTGAGGGCTCGCACCTCGGACCGGACATCTCTCAGCACTGTGGTGCCCTGCCACGAGGGAGCGCTCAGGGTGCGGGACACGACGAACTTCGGCACCGCGTTGAACTTCACGGCGATCGGTTCGTCGCCGTCGTGGGCCGGCCAGTAGCCGGCGAAGATGTCGTACGTCCTGCGACCGAGCAGCAGCGCGTCCAGGCGCTCGATGCCCGCGCCGACCGTCGCCCCCGATTCGTCGTCGAAGTAGGCCCCCTGCCAGCCACCGAGCTCGAAGCCGCCCGAACGGTCCTCGTCGGGCCCGCCCGGCGCCTGGTAGACGCCGTCGAGGGTGAGGAAGAGGTCGACCTGGACGATTCCCATGGCGTGGTCCTTCGGCGTGCTGCGGCGGCATCCGTGGTGCACCATCTTGTCGCCGCGGGATGCGGGCGTCAACGGCTCGCCCTCGGAGGACACGATGCCTGAACTGCCCCGCCATGACGTCCTGCTCCGGCCGGGCTGCCGGCGGTGCTGATCGAGGCCTCGGTTCAGAAGGGCGGGGGGTCGTCGGCAGGTGGCGACGGCGGTGGGCATCCGGCCGCGGAGCCGAGAGCGGGATGCAGCGGGCCGTCCGCAGCGGCGCTCCGGTCACGGACGTGCTCGGGCACGGACCGGTGCACGAGCCCGCCCGGGGAGGTCCACTCCAGCACCGCGGCGTGCTCGGCAGGGGTGCCGCCCGTCCCGCCGTCCGGTTGGGGTGCGACCCGCCGCACCGACCAGCGCCCGAGGTGCCCATCGCGGTGCTTGACCCGGTGATGGTGCCGGCACAGCGCGGCCAGATTGTGCTCGGCCGTCGGACCGCCGTCCGCCCAGGCCACCGTGTGGTCGAGGTCGCCGCTCTCGGCGCGGCGCCGGCACCCGGGGAAGCGGCAGGTCCCGTCGCGCAGCTCGACCAGACGGCGCAGGTCCCGGGGCACGGCGTAGACGGTGCGGTCGTGGTCGAGGACCACGCCGGACACGGGATGGGTCAGCACCCGGTGCCAGGCGCCGGCGCCGGCGGCCAGCCGGCGGGCCACCTCCGTGCTGATCGGCCCGAAGCCGGAGAGCATCGGGGCGCCGCACGCGGCGGTGTCCGCCCCGACGCCTTCGCCGGCGAGCAGAGCCAGCGGCACCGTCACGGTCACCCGGGCCCGGACTCCGCGTGGGAAGCGCGGCTCGTCCGGCAGGACACCGTCCAGCAACAGGTCCGCCAGCACATCTGCGCGCAGCTCTCCGGCCGAGCGCGGTTCAGCGTCCTCCGAGCCGTCCGACAGGGGCCGACCGGCCTGCCCGAGACCGTCGGGAGCCGGTACGTCCTCGCCCAGCAGGGCCACCAGGTCCTCGAGCCTGCCGTGCACGGCGACCGCCACGTGCGCGTCCAGCAGTGCGTGCAGAAAAGCCGTCCCGTCGGGGGCCGGTTCCACCCACACCGTGCGGTTCTTCCGGGTACTGCACCGGCTGCGCTCCTCGGCGTCGGCTACGAGCACCGCCCGCCGGGCGCGAGCCACCGCCCGCAGCTGCGCGGCCGTGGCGTGGGGTGCCCGTTCCAGGAGCTCGGTGATCAGGCGGCAGACCGCGTCGACGGGCGGTGGGGCGCAGCTCCCGGGAGTCCAGGTCGGTGCCTGCTCGATGAGCTCGCGCCACTGCTCCACCATCACCGTGGCCTGGGCCGCACCGATGCGGCCCTCCTCCAGGGCGGTCAAGACCTCCGGCAGCATCTCGGCCAGGAGGACGGCGTCCTCCACCCGCCGCCGGGCCGTGCCGGCCGGCACCCGCAGCGCCGGCCCCACCTCGGCCGCCACGTCCACGACCAGCTGGTGCTCCGCCTCAGCCAGCGGGCCCAACGGGTCCGGGCGGACGAACCCTCGGGCGGACATCTCGGCATCTGCCTGCGCCATCGTCTCGAACCGGGCCGCCGTACGAGCCGTCTGCGCCGCCAGCCACAGCCGGTGGATGGAGCGCATCTGGGCACCGACTGCCCGTGCCTCCGCGGCGGCGGCGTCCACGAGCTGGGCGGCGGCGGCCCGTACCACCTCGCGCCGCGCTCCAGGCCCCGTCATGTCCGTCAGCCCGGGGCGATCCCGGAATCCGTCACGGGTCACCGGGGTCGGGAGCTGCCACTGCGCCGTCGCCGTCATGACCCCATTCTCTCCAGCGCCTCCGACGCGCTAAGGCCGAGCCCGGCCACGGCCGTCCCGGGCTCTCGCGGGTGGGGTGTGCCGTTCGAGGGCTGTGGGCGGGAAGGCCGGTGCGGCCTGCTGGTCGGCCACGCCGGGCCGCGAGCGTCCTCGGCCTTCCCAGGTGGGGTGTCCTGCTCGAAGACCGTGCACGGGGACGCCGGGTTGGCCCACTGATCGGCCCGACCGGGCAACGACAGTCCTCGCCTTCCCGGGTGGGGTGTGCCGTTCGAGGACCGTGGCCGGGGGAGCGTGCTCGCCCGGCCGGGCCGCTGCAGAACTGCTCCTCGGTGCCCCGCTCCGAGCCGTTATCGTGTCCGCACCCCTCACTAGACTGAGCCGCATGAACGAGCAGGAACCGGGTCTGTCCCGGGCCGCGGTGGCCCCCGTCGGCCGTGCGGCGCTCCCCGCGGACGCGACCGGCACGCCCGCTCCGACCGACGACGGCCAGGCCCCGGACCTCGTCGATCCAGGTGCCGTCGACACCTCCCTGCGCAGTCCGGCGCAGCGCTCCCGCACCTTCGCCGGGATCCTGGTGAACACCGCGCTCGCGAACATCACGACCAGCTATCTCTGGTTCGCCCTGACGTTCTGGGTCTACCTGCAGACGCGGAACGTGATCGCCACCGGGGTGGTCGGCGGCGCCTACATGCTGCTGATCGCGCTCTCCAGCATCAGCTTCGGCACCTTCGTGGACCGCTACCGCAAGCTCGCCGTGATGCGCTTCGCCGCGGCCTTCACCCTGGTGATGTTCGTCCTGGCCGGAATCCTGTTCCTCCTCGCCCCGGCGTCCGCGATGGCGGACCTGACCCAGCCGTGGATCTGGGTCTTCGCCCTGGTCGTGCTGATCGGTGCGGTGGTGGAGAACATGCGCAACATCGCCCTGTCCACCACGGTCACGATCCTCATCGAGCCGGACCGTCGCGCCAACGCCAACGGGCTGGTGGGCATGGTGCAGGGTCTGATGTTCATCGTCACCTCGGTGCTCTCCGGCCTCTCGATCGGGCTCCTGGGCATGGGCTGGACGGTCGTGGTGGCCGTGCTGCTCACGGCCGTGGCCTTCGGGCACCTCCTGACGCTGCGCATGCCCGAGGAGGTGCGCGCCGCGGCCACGGACGCCCACGGCGGCTTCGATCTGCGGGGAGCCTTCGCGGCCGTGCTGGCCGTGTCGGGACTGTTCGCGCTGATCCTGTTCTCGACGTTCAACAACTTCATCGGCGGCGTCTACATGGCCCTGATGGACCCCTACGGCCTGGAGATGTTCCCCGTCGAGATCTGGGGAACGGTCTTCGCGCTCGGCGCGACCGGGTTCATCGTGGGCGGGGCGCTGATCGGCAAGTTCGGGCTCGGGTCCAACCCGCTGCGCACCATGCTGCTCGCGGTGATCGCGATGGGCGTGCTCGGGGCGGTGTTCACCGTGCGGGAGTGGGCCTGGCTGTACGTCCTCGGCATCTGGCTCTACCTGGTGCTCGTCCCCTTCGTGGAGGCGGCCGAACAGACGATCATCCAGCGTGTCGTGCCGCTCGAGCGGCAGGGCCGGGTGTTCGGATTCGCCATGGCGTTCGAGTCGGCGGCAGCGCCGGTCACCGCGTTCCTCATCGCGCCGATCGCCCAGGTCTGGATCATCCCGTACGCACGGTCGGCGGAGGGCAGCGCCCAGCTGGCTCCTCTGCTGGGCGAGGGCACCTCCCGGGGCATCGCCCTGGTGTTCCTGGTGGCCGGGATCATCATGATCGCGGCCGCGCTGCTGGCCTTCCTGACTCCGGTCTACCGCCGGGTCTCGGCGTCGTACGCCCAGGTTGCCGCTGAGGCCGGCGGGGACGCGGGGGCCGGCGGGGATGCGGGGAACGCGGGGGCCGGCGGGGATGCGGGGAACGCGGGGGCCAGCGGGGACGCGGAGGGCGTCAGGGAGCCGGGGAACGCGGGGGCCGGCGGGGACGCGGAGGGTGTCAGGGACCCGGGGATCGCAGGGACCGGCGGGGACGCGGAGATCGTCAGGGACCCAGGCAATGCCGGGGACGGCGTTCGCGCGCCCTCGACCTGAGGGTGTCGGCAGCCCGCCCCGAGGACGACGGCGGGAGCGGTGGCCGGCCCGCGAGCTCGGCGGGGTCGGCAGGGCCGGCGAAGCTTCAGCGGTGTGCGGCGATGTAGGCGCTGAAGTCCCACGGCGGGCGGTGGGCTGAGCCGTCGAGGAACTTCTCGGCGGCCCGGCGCCCGTTCTGGTAGAGGAAGTCCCGGTCGTCGTCGGTGAGGTTGAAGTCGGTGGCGCGGATGGCGCCGGTGTCGACGAAGATCGTGCGGGCCTGGGCGTCGGAGGACTCGATGTGCATCTGGTCGTAGAACCCGGTCATGGTCTTGAGCATGGCCCGGCTCATGCTCACCGGCCCGTTGATCGGGTACTTGGTGCCCTGGACCGCGTCCGGATGCGCGGAGAGCTTGATGCCCAGGGTGGGCCAGCGCGGCGCGGTTCCGGCCGGGGCGTCGAAGACGCTGATGGGATAGTTCGAGAGCATTCCGCCGTCGACCAGCCAGGCCTTCCGGCCGTCGGCGGTGTCCCAGCGGACGGGACGGTAGAAGAACGGGATGGACATCGAGGCGCGGACCGCCTCGACCACGTGCTGGGCGCCCCGGTCGCGGCCGAACTCGTCGTAGTCCCAGGGCAGGTAGCGCAGCCGGCCCCTGCTGATGTCCGAGGCGGTGACCACCAGCCGGAAGGCCCGCTCCGGGGCAGGGGGCCGCTCGTCGTCCGTGTAGGGCAGGTCGGCGAAGGTCGTGACGCCGTAGTCGTCGAGCTGGGACTGCAGCCAGGAGCGAAGGTGCTCACCGAGGTAGATGCCGTTGCGGGCCAGGATCCCGGCGGCCTTGCCCGCGGTGGTCCGGGTCAGCCGGGAGCCGTCGCGGAAATCGGGGTACTGGACGGAGCCGATGATGTCCACCAGTTTCCTCGCCGGGGCGCCGGCGGCGACCAGGGCCCCGACGATGGCTCCGGCGGAGGTGCCGGCCACTCGTTTGAAGCGGTAGCCGCGCTCCTCGAGGACCTCGATGGCCCCCACCAGGGCGATGCCCTTGACACCCCCGCCCTCCAGCACCAGGTCGGCAAACTGTTCCATGCAGCCCACGCCCCTCAGGCAGGTCGGATTCCTGTGCCCAGTACAGCAAAGGATCGGGGGAGAAGGAACGAGTCCACGGCATGCGGTTTCATGTGACGAGAGTGCACTCGTGCAGCGGAGATCTGCGGAGCCGGCATCCCGCTCCGTCCGCCCAGCAGCGCATCGGGCCGAGGCTCGCCACAACGTCCCACGTCGGAGCCCGGTCCTTCATGTTGTCGTCACATGATCACAGCCGCAGCACGGGGAGGACCGACCTCTTGGACGTGCTGCCTGCCCGTGGTTGTGTCGATGCACATCACTGCGACGGCACTCGCGGTGCGCCGCGCGGAACGACTGCCGCCGGGATTCTCCGGCGGCGCCGCACGGGCCGTGGCCGTGCGGCATCCGAGATCGCAGGACAGGCACGTGTCAGGAGCCGACCATGACCGATTCCCCAGTTCGTCCGTACTGCGCCGTCAAGCCTCGCATCGTCCGTCCGCTCCCGGAGGGACTGGTGGCCGTCAGGCAGCGGCTCGTCCGGCTCATGGCGCAGAAATGGGTCAACGGCACCGTGCTCCACTACGCGTTCCGCGAGGGCCCCGAGCCGCAGCGCCAGGCGGTGCGGAGCGCGTTCCAGGAGTGGAAGGACCTGGGGATCGGCCTCGGCTTCCAGGAGGTGGACGAGCCGGGGGAGGCGGAGGTCAGGATCTCCTTCGACCAGGCCGACGGGTCCTGGTCCTACGTGGGCAGGGACGTCCTGACCATCGGCACCCAGGCACCGACCATGAACTTCGGCTGGGACCTGACCGACGAGTACGGACGCACCACGGCGCTGCACGAGATCGGCCACACGATGGGTCTGCCCCACGAGCACCAGAACCCGTTCGCCGGAATCGTGTGGGACGAGGCCAGGGTCTACGAGTTCTTCGCCGCGGCACCGAACCACTGGTCCCCGGAGACGACGCACCACAACGTCCTGCGCAAACTGGGCCAGGACGAGGTGGAGGGCTCGACCTGGGATCCCGACTCGGTGATGCAGTACGCGTTCTCCGAGGGGCTCATCAAGGAGCCCGCCCGCTACCAGCCGGGAATCAGCCCCCCGGGCGGTCTCTCGGGCAAGGACACGGAATGGGTGCGGACCTTCTACCCGGTGCTGCCGGACGCGCTCCCGGCCCTCGAACCGTTCCGGTCCACGCCGCTGACCCTGGCCCCGGGGGAGCAGGCGGACTTCGAGATCACCCCCGAGGCGTCGCGGAAGTACCAGGTCGCGACCTTCGGGACCGCCGACACCACGCTGGTGCTCTTCGAGGAGGTCGACGCCGAGCTGCGCTTCCTCGCCGGCGACGACGACAGCGGGGAGGACCGCAACTCCAGCCTGTCGGCGAAGCTCTTCCGGGGAAGGCGGTACGTGGTGCGCGTCCGGCTCGCCTGGGCAGGACAGTCCGGGGACACCGCGATCATGCTCTGGTAGCCCGGGGCGTGCTCCACCCGTTCCACGCGCGGCGGCTCTGCCCAGCACTGCCGCCGAGGCCGGGACCAGCGGAGCGAAGATCCTTGACGGGCTCCGGACCGGCCACGGCACTTTGAGGGTGGACGCACAGCTGGATCCCCAGCAGCTCTCCCGGAGCGCCGCCCAGCGGGTCGACCCGACTCCGCCGGGGGTTCCGGACGCCGTGACCACTCACTCGCACGTCGCCACAGCCCCGGTCCTCCGCGGCGTCCGTCGCGCTCTCCCCGCCCCGTCGGCCCCGGCCGCGCACACCGCCCTCCGGAGTCCGGACGGCGCCACCTCCTGCCTGACGGCGCCCGGGCGTCCGACGGCACCCGGTGACCGCGTGCTGTCCGCCCACGGGTGCGGCTCGTCCGCCGAGGCCGGTGCGCATGCTGCACGACCGGTCCCGGCCCCGCACCGCCATTCCGGAAGGAAGACCCATGTCCCAGACATCTGACGCTCCCGTGCACGGCAGCGAGAGCGAGAACCCGGCCATCGACGCGCCCACCCCCAGGACCGGTCAGCCGCGGACGGTCCAGGACTGGTGGCCCGACCAGCTGGACCTGGGCGTCCTGCGGAAGCACTCGACCACGACCGACCCGCTGGGCCCCGACTTCGACTACGCGAGCGAGTTCGAGAAGCTCGACGTCGAGGAGCTCAAGCGCGACCTCGCAGACCTCATGACCACCTCGCAGGACTGGTGGCCGGCCGATTTCGGGCACTACGGAGGGCTGTTCATCCGGATGAGCTGGCACTCGGCCGGCACCTACCGGACCGCGGACGGCCGCGGCGGCGCCGGCGAGGGCGCCCAGCGGTTCGCCCCGCTCAACAGCTGGCCGGACAACGCCAACCTGGACAAGGCCCGGCGCCTGCTGTGGCCGGTCAAGCAGAAGTACGGCCGGAAGATCTCGTGGGCGGACCTGCTGGTGCTCGCCGGGAACGTGGCGCTCGAGTCGATGGGCTTCAGGACGTTCGGCTTCGGCTTCGGACGCGAGGACGTCTGGGAGCCCGAGGAGATGTTCTGGGGCCCTGAGGACACCTGGCTCGGCGACGAGCGCTACGCGGGCGACCGCGAGCTCACGGGCCCGCTGGCCGCGGTGCAGATGGGGCTGATCTACGTCAACCCCGAGGGCCCCCAGGGCAACCCCGACCCGCTCGCCTCCGCCAGGGACATCCGCGAGACCTTCGGGCGCATGGCGATGAACGACGAGGAGACGGTCGCTCTGATCGCCGGCGGGCACTCGTTCGGCAAGACCCACGGTGCCGGGCCCGCGGACCACGTGGGGCCCGAGCCGGAGGCCTGCCCGGTCACGGGCCAGGGCCTCGGCTGGAGGAGCACCTACGGCACGGGCAAGGGCCCGGACACGATCACCAGCGGCCTGGAGGTGACCTGGACCAGCACCCCGACCCGCTGGGGCAACGGCTTCTTCGGCAATCTCTTCGGCCACGAGTGGGAGCTGGCCGAGAGCCCCGCGGGGGCGCACCAGTGGGTGGCCAAGGACGCCGACGAGACCGTCCCGGACGCCTTCGACCCGGAGCGGAAGCACCGGCCGACGATGCTGACGACCGACCTCGCACTCCGGGCCGACCCGGAGTACGAGAAGATCTCCCGGCGGTTCCACGAGCACCCGGAGCAGTTCGCCGAGGCGTTCGCCAAGGCGTGGTACAAGCTGCTGCACCGCGACATGGGTCCGGTCACGCGCTACCTCGGGCCGTGGGTCCCCGAGCCGCAGCTGTGGCAGGACCCCGTCCCGGCGGTCGAGCACGAGCTGATCGGGGACGACGACGTCGCCGCCCTGAAGGAGACCCTCCTCGGCTCGGGGCTGACCGTGCCGCAGCTGGCCTCGACCGCGTGGGCCGCCGCGGCCAGCTTCCGGGGCACCGACAACCGGGGCGGGGCCAACGGCGCCCGCATCCGCCTCGAGCCGCAGCGCGGCTGGGAGGTGAACGAGCCGGAGCGGCTGTCCGAGGTGCTGCGCGTCCTCGAGCAGGTCCGGGACGACTTCAACGGTGCCCGCTCGGACGGCAGGAGGGTCTCGCTGGCCGACCTGATCGTCCTCGGCGGCTGCGCGGCCGTCGAACAGGCGGCCCGCAGCGCCGGGCACCCGGTCGAGGTCCCGTTCCGGCCCGGGCGCACGGACGCCACGCAGGAGCAGACCGACGTCGAGTCCTTCGCCGTGCTGGAGCCGCAGGCCGACGGCTTCCGGAACTTCGTGAAGTCCGGCGCACGGCTCTCGCCCGAGACGCTGCTCCTCGACCGCGCCTACATGCTGAACCTCACGGCCCCGGAGATGACGGTCCTGGTGGGCGGCATGCGCAGCCTGGGCACGAACCACGGGCGGTCGGAGCACGGCGTCCTCACCGACCGTCCGGAGACGCTGACCAACGACTTCTTCGTCAACCTCCTTGCGGCCGGCACGGAGTGGAGGCCGTCCGAATCGTCGGAGAACGTCTACGAGATCCGCGATCTCGCCACCGGTGAGCTCCGGTGGACGGCCACCGCGGCCGATCTGGTCTTCGGCTCGCACTCCCAGCTGCGGGCGATCTCGGAGGTCTACGCCAGTGCCGACGCCGGGGAGAAGTTCGTGCGCGACTTCGTCGCCGCCTGGGTGAAGGTCATGGAGCTCGACCGGTTCGATCTCCGCTGACCTGGGGCCCGGGGCGCGGGCCGCACCAGGCGGTGAGCGCCTCCTCCAGTCCTGAGCGGTCTCCCTCGCCCACCCAGGCGACGTGCCCGTCCGGGCGGATCAGCACCGCGGTGGGCGCGGGGACGGTGCCCAGGACCGGGAGCTCCCAGGCCCCGGCGGGTTCGGCGGCCACCAGCCGGACGCGCTCGGCCCAGGGCCCGGCGTCGACGCCGTCCGGGTCCCCGAGGTCGAGCAGCACGGGCCGGGCCTCGTGCAGGAGGTCGAAGACCCGTGCGGGGCCACCGGCCGTGCGGAGGTCGAGATCGGGCATGCGCCGTCCGAGCAGGGGATGCCCCGCGCCGAGGTCGTAGTGGATGTCCAGACCGGACATCGTCGCGGCGTAACGCCGTCGTGGCTCGTCCATGCCCAGCAGCTCGGCGACCGTCTCGCCCACGGCCCGCACCCGGTCGTCGGGCCGGCGCAGCGCGACCTGCGCCATCGTGAGGCGCAGCACGCGGGCCGCCACCGGGTGGCGCTCGGCGTGGTAGCTGTCCAGAAGGCCCTCCGGCGAGGTCCCCGCGACGACCTGGCCGAGCTTCCAGCCCAGGTTCACCGCGTCCTGCACCCCGGTGTTGAGGCCCTGCCCGCCGTCCGGGGCGTGCACGTGCGCGGCGTCGCCGGCCAGCAGGACCCGCCCTGCCCGGTAGGACGCCGCCTGCCGGGTCGTGTCGGTGAACCTGAAGATCCAGGTGGGGCTGTGCACCCCGTAGTCCGTCCCGTGCACGGCGACGAGCGCCTCGCGCAGATCGTCCAGGGTGGGCTCACGACCGTGTTTGACGTGGCGCTCGGTCACCATGACCCCCACCGGCCCACCGTCCTCGGGGCGGCGGAAGGCGTGCTTGCCGAGACCGTCCTGGTGGATGCCCCACTGCGGCTCCTCGTCGAGCTCGACCTCGGCGAGCAGACTGCTGGTCGTCGGGTCCCACCCCGGGAACGCGATCCCCGCCGCCCTGCGGATCCGGCTCCGGCCACCGTCGCACCCCACGAGGCGAGCCGCCCGCAGCCGCCGGCCCTCGGACAGGTCCACGTCGACGCCGGCGCCGTCCTGGGCGATGCCCGTCACCTCGTGCCCGTGGCGGACGGGCACCCCCAGCTCACGGACCCAGCCGGCCAGGAGCCGCTCGATGTGGTTCTGCCACAGCGCCAGGCCGTAGGGATGGCGGGTGGGGAAGTCGCTGATGTCCAGTGGAACGCCGGCGAACCCGGCGACCTGGGCGGTCGTTCCCGCTTCGAGGAACCGGTCGGCGATGCCGCGCTGGTCGAGGACCTCGATGGTCCGCGCGTGCAGCCCGCCGGCGCGCGAGCCGACGAGCTCCTGGCCGGCCCGCCGTTCGACGACGACGACGTCCACCCCCGCCAGCGCCAGCTCGCCCGCCAGCACCAGGCCCGTCGGCCCTGCGCCGACCACCACCACGTCGTGCTCGTCCATGTGCTGCTCCTCGGCCCGCAGGTCCCGCTCCCGGCCCGAGCATTCTGCGGCGCGCACGGGGTCTTGCCGCAAGCCCCCCGCGCCGCTGTACGTTGGGAGTGACGAGCAACCACGCACGGCCCCGGCCGGGACGGCACCGGCCCCCGTTGCGGCCCGGGCGTCGAGCGGCTCAGAGCCAGGTTCCGCCGCCGGCCTCGTCGGGCACGTCGACGTCGGCGCGGAAGCCGTGGATCCACGCGAGGTGCCGGTCGACGACCCCGGGACGGCCCAGCCGGGCGTTGCGCTCGTCGGCCCGTTCACCGTCGGGCAGGTGCAGCACGTCGGCGGTGGTGATCGAGGCGTACTGCACCTTGCGGGTCCGCCCCCGGCGCAGCCGCTCGTACTGCTCCCGCGCCGCGTCCCAGTCGGCGCTCCCGGCCAACTGGTCGGCCAGCACGATCGCGTCCTCGATCGACTGGTTGGCGCCCTGCCCGTGGTGCGGCACGAGCGCGTGGGCGGCGTCGCCCAGCAGCGTCACGCGGCCGCGGGACCAGCGGGACAGGGGCGGGCGGTGGAACAGGGCCCAGCGCTCGGTGACCGGCACGGCCGAGACCATCTGCCGGACCGCCGGGTGCCAGTCGCGGAACCGCTCGAGGTGGGACCCGTCCTCGACCGGCACGACCCAGCGCCGGTGCGGCCAGGGCGAGGGCGCGCGCTCCACGAGGAAGAAGTTCTGGTCCCCGCCGCCGATGGGATAGTGGAGCAGGTGCGCGCCGGGGCCCGTCCAGAACTGGATGGCCCCGGGGTCCGGCAGCTCGGACAGCGCCTCGGGCGGCACGATGCCCCGGGAGGCGCTGGTGCCGGAGTACAGCGCGTCGTCGTAGCCCAGCAGCAGCCGCCGGGTGGTGGAGCGGGCGCCGTCCGCGCCGATGACCAGGTCGGCCTCGGCCGTGCTGCCGTCCTCGAAGCGCAGCACCGCGGCCGCGCCGTCGTCGTCGACGTCGACCATGCGCTTGCTCAGGTGCAGGCCGTCCGTCCCGAGGGCTCCGGAGAGGATCTGCTGCAGGTCGGCGCGGTGGATCCCCACGTACGGGGCGCCGAAGCGCTCGCGGTAGCCCGTGCCGTGCCGGCCGATCAGCCGGCCGTCCCGACCGTCGCGGAAGACCAGCGCCTCGACCTCCGCCCACCGGGCGCTCAGCCGTTCCTCCAGCCCGAACCGCTCCAGGAAGAAGCGGGTCGCGTTGGCGGACAGCGCCACGGCGGCCCCCACCTCGCGCAGCTCCCCGGCCGCCTCGTACACCTCGACCTCGAGGCCGCGGCGGCGCAGCTCGATGGCCAGCGTCAGCCCGCCGATGCCCGCGCCGACGACGGCGATGCGCCTCCCGGTGGTCGTCATCCGTTGTCCTCTCTCCTCGTGCTCAGCCGTTCCTGCCGCGGAGCTCGTGCCGCGGAGCTCGTGCTCCACCTCTCGCTCCGCTTCTCGGGGTGTCCTGCTCCGACCGTAGCCAGTGCACGCCGTCACCCTCTTCGGACGGCTGTGGGAAGATCGTGCCGATTCGTCGGACACCGTGTCCGACGGGCGGTCGGGCCCCCCGCGGCGCGCGACCGTCCACCCACCGCCCACCGCACCCGAGGAGCCACCGACCACCCGTGGACCGGACCCCCGACCTGGACGACCTGCTCCAGGACCTCTCCGAACGAGCCGGCCGCCGGCTGATCGTCCTCGACTCCGCGATGCGCGTGGTCGCCTGGTCGATCCACGAGTCCGACGACGATCGGCGCCGGCTCTCCGCCGCGCTCGCCCACAGCGACTCGTGGGACGTTCCCGCCGCCGGTCCCGAGGGCTTCGCCATCGAGGACGTCCCGGAGCTGGGCCGGTGCCTGGTCATCGCGCTGCACGACCACCGCCACCGTGTCGGGCTCCTGCTCACCGTCCTGGAGGGTCCGCGGTCACCGTCCGCCGACGTGGTCCGGACGCTGGTCGGCGAGGCGCCCGTGCTCGGCGTGCTGCTGTCCCTGCGGACCCTCTACGCGGCGCGGGACCGGGACCGGGCACGGACCCTGCTCACGGCCCTCGTCGCGGGCGATCCGGCGCGCCGGCCGGGAGCCGCCGAGGCCCTCGTGGGAGAAGGTCTCCTGGGCGCGTCGCGGCAGTACTGCGCCGTGGTCCTCGGCACGGACCCGCTCGCGGCCGCACCGGACGAGACGGGCCGGACCGTGCTGGCCGTGCACCGGACCCTCGACTTCGTGGCCAGGAGCTCGACCGCGTCGGTGGTGGGCTCGACCTTCGACGACGGCACCGGTGTCCTCGTCTTCCCCCGGCCCGTGGTCGTGCCCCGCCTGGCGCGCATCCTCGCCCGGCCGGACGTGGCCACGGTGCGCGCCGGCATCGGCCCCGTGGTCGACGGCCTGCTGGACGTGCACCGCTCGTACCGCCTCGCGCGCCGCACGTGGCGCACCCTGTGGCTGGATCCCCTCGCGCACGGGCCGGTCAGCACCTGGGACGACGCCGGGCTGGACGGGCTGCTGGCGATGCTGCCGCTCGAGCGGCTGACGGCCGACGACCTGCCGCTGCAGGTGCGCCGGGTCCTCGCCGCCGGCCTGCGCCCCGAGCTGCTGCGGACGCTGGAGACCTACCTCGACTGCGGGGCCGACGCGCAGCGAACGGCCGCCGCGCTGCACATCCACCGGTCGACGTTCTACTACCGGCTGGATCGGCTCAAGGAGCGCCTCGACCTGGACCTCGACGACGGGCGGACCCGCAGCGAGCTCCACGTCGGGCTCCGCGTGGCCCGGCTCGCACGCCTGTGGCCACCGGAACCGTGATGCGCACCCACCCCTCCGACCACGCGGCAGGGCACCACCCGGCGGGCGGTACCCTGGCGGGGTGGTGGAACAGAGCATGTGGATGCAGAAGGTGCGCGCGGATCCCGGGCACTCCTCGTGGTACGTCGAGCGGTTCCGGGCCATGGCCGCCGCCGGCGCGGACATCGTGGGGGAGGCCCGGCTGGTCGAGGCGATGGTCCCGCCCGGCTCGCGGATCCTCGACGCCGGATGCGGGCCCGGCCGGCTGGGCGGACACCTGCACCGCAGCGGGCACACCGTCGTCGGGGTCGACGTCGACCCCGCCCTGGTCGCCGCCGCGCAGGAGGACCACCCCGGCCCCCGGTGGCTCGTCGGGGATCTCGCGGAGCTGGACCTGCCGGCCCGTGGCGTGCCCGAGCCCTTCGACGCCGTGGTGTGCGCCGGCAACGTGATGGCCTTCCTGGCCCCCAGCACGCGCACCGAGGTGCTGCGACGCTTCCACCGCCACCTGACCGCCGACGGGCGGGCCGCCGTGGGCTTCGGGGCGGGGCGCGGCTACCCGTTCCCGGAGTTCCTGCGGGACGCCGAGCGGGCCGGGCTCGAGCCCGAGCTGCTGCTCTCGACCTGGGACCTTCGCCCGTTCCGGGAGGACAGCGACTTCCTGGTGGCCGTGCTGCGGCCTGCGGCGCGGCACTGATCCGGGGTGCGGCACCGGCGCCACGGTGGGGCCCGCGGGGTGCGGTACCGGCCCCACGGTGGGGCCCGCATCCCGCGGTGCGTTCCCGGCCCCGCGGTGCGGCCCGGACTGCGCGGGCCCATCGGCAGCGCCGGATCCGCCGGGTAGCGTGGACGGTGTGAGCACCCAACCCCTGTCCGCCGTCGTCCTCGAGAGCCGCTTCGCCCAGGAACTGGGGGAGCTGTCCGTGCCCTGGCAGGCCGACGACGTCGCCGCCCCCCGGCTGCTGGTCCTCAACGAGCCCCTGGCCGCCGAGCTGGGCCTGGACCCGGAGTGGCTGCGGAGTGCGGAGGGCGTCCGACTGCTGATCGGCAACCTGGTGCCGCAGGGGGCCGTGCCGGTCGCGCAGGCCTACTCCGGGCACCAGTTCGGCTGGTACTCCCCGAGCCTCGGCGACGGGCGCGCCCTCCTGCTGGGCGAGCTGGTGGACGCCGGTGGCCGACGCCGCGACCTGCACCTCAAAGGCATCGGACGGACACCCTTCGCCCGCGGGGCCGACGGTCTCGCGGCGGTCGGCCCGATGCTGCGCGAGTACGTCCTGAGCGAGGCGATGCACGCCCTCGGCGTGCCCACGACCCGGTCCCTCGCCGTGGTGGCCACGGGGCGGCAGGTGCGCCGCGAGAGCCTGCTGCCGGGAGCCGTGCTCGCCCGGGTGGCGAGCAGCCACCTGCGCGTGGGCACCTTCCAGTACGCCCGGGCCACGGGCGACATCGACGTCCTGCGCCGGCTCGCCGACCACGCCGTCGCCCGCCACCACCCCGGCGTCGCCGGTGCCGAGCACCCGCATCTCGCGCTGTTCGAGGCGGTGGTGGCCGCCCAGGCGTCACTGGTGGCCCGCTGGATGCTCCTCGGGTTCGTGCACGGGGTGATGAACACCGACAACACGACCGTCTCGGGGGAGACCATCGACTACGGGCCGTGCGCGTTCCTGGACGCGTTCGACCCGGCCGCGGTCTACAGCTCGGTCGACCGCGGTGGGCGCTACGCCTACCGCAACCAGCCGGTGGCCGCGCAGTGGAACCTCGCCCGGCTCGCCGAGGCCATGCTGCCGCTGCTCCACGAGGACCAGGACCGGGCGGTGTCCCTGGCGGAGGAAGCGCTCGAGGCGTTCCCGCGGCAGTACAGCGCGGCGTGGTCGGCGGGCATGCGGGCGAAGCTCGGGCTGCCCCAGGACCTCGACGACGACGTCGCCTCGTCCCTGGTCGACGACCTGCTCGTGCTGCTCCAGCAGGACCGCGTCGACTGGACGGCGTTCTTCCGCGCCCTGGGCAGGACCGCCCGGACCGGCGCGCACGCCGCGCGGGACCTGTTCCTCGACCGGCGGGGGTTCGACGCCTGGGCCGAACGCTGGCGGGCCGTGGGCCCCGACCCCGAGGCGATGGACCGCGTGAACCCCGTCTACATCCCCCGCAACCACCTGGTGGAGGAGGCCCTCTCCGCGGCCGCCGAGGGCGACCTCGACCCCTTGGGGCGGCTCCTGGAGGCGGTGACCGCTCCCTACGACGAACGCCCCGGCCTGGAGCGCTGGGCCGCCGGGCCCCCGGACGACTTCGGCCCCTACAAGACCTACTGCGGGACCTGAGGCGCCTGGGCCACCTCCTGCCGGGCCTGCGCGCCTCGCCCCCGGACGACTTCGGCCCCTGCACGACCTGACGCGGGACCTGAGCTGCCCGGGTCACCTCCTGCCGGGCCTGCCGCGCCTCGCCCCCGGCGCCCGCACCCTGCGAGCTGCCGGGTCCGGGCGCACGGGCCGGCGGGTGGTCAGCCGCCGATGTACTCCCCGGTCACGCTGTCCACGGTGCCGTTCTCGATGCCCGTGCACTGCGCGACGCCGGCCTCCGTCACCGGGTCGTAGTTGACGCAGAAGGCGTCGTAGTAGGGCACGCCGCTCCGCCACGCGGCCAGGGCCTCGTCATAGCTGAACTTCTCCGGGAACGGCACCGCTCCCACGTCGGTGTTCACCTGCACCTGGCAGCTCCCGGGTCCGCCCGGGGCGAAGGCCAGGAGCTGGCCGACCGTGTCGACGACGTCGATCCGGTCCTGGCCGGTGCCCATCGCGGACTGGTAGGCACCGCAGATCTCGACGGCGACGGCGCGGTCGTTCGTGTCCGCGGTGAGGCGGTGCGCGAGTCCGCCGCCCTGGACCGCCTGCTGCTCGACCCTGGTCACGGTCCCGGTGTACGGCTGTCCCTCGGGAGTGGCGGCGAACGCGGCCCACGGATCGGCGGGACCGGGCTCCTCGGCCGCCGGGGGAGCGTCCTCGGGCTGAGGCTCGGAGTCCTCGTCCGGCTCGGGGGCCGGCTCAGTGGTCGGCTCGGGGGTCGGTGCGGGGGTCGTCCCAGTGGCCGGCTCGGAGGTCGGCTCCGGCGTTGTCCCCCGAACGGTGTCCGAGGGGGAGGGCGAGGTCCGGGCGGCCGGAGTGCTCTCCTGGGCCGGGGGATCGCCGGCGCAGCCGGCCAGGGCGAGACCGGTGGCGATGAACAGACTGGTGACGACGGCCTTCGTGCTCATGAGGTGCCTCTGCTTCGCTGGGGGGCGGGATCTCCACTGTAGGCGGCCCGCCCGGCGAACCCCGGTTGCCACCCGGTGGCCCGCCCGGATCTGCCCACCCAAGAGGGGTCAGACGGGGCGGGGAGCGCCGTGCCACGATGCGGAGGGCATGCCGCCGGACACTGCCACGATGCGGAGGGCATGCCGCCGGACACTGCCACGATGCGGAGGGCATGCCGCCGGACACTGAAGGGAGCCGCTGTGCCGCACCAGATGACGCTGATGTTCTCCAACATCGTGCTGACCCTCGTCCTCGTCACGGCGTGCTATCTGCACCTGGACGGCGGGCGGTGGTGGTTCCCCTGCCTGTGGTTCGTGGGCATGGCCGCAGGGTCCTTGTGGGACGCGCTGCCGCACCGCCGCGCGGCGGAGTTCGCCCGCGCCAGCGGTGGGCGGGCCGCCTGGCAGTCCTGAGCGCGAGGAGGCGCCCTCGAGGCCGGCCGGCACCGTCCCGGCCCAGCCGGCGGCCCAGGACGACGCCGCCGGCGCGGGAACGGAAGCCGACCGGCCGCTGAACGGGCGTCATCGGCCCCGCCGACCTCCTCCGCCGGCGCCCTACTCGCACGCGACGCCGTCGCCGTCACGGTCCATGGCGCTGCGGTAGCCGGGCTGTCCCCGCAGCAGCGGGGCGGCGCCGGCCTCCCGGGCGGCCGTGCAGTTGGCGTAGTGGACGTCCGCCGGGGCGGCCGGAGCCTCCTCGACCACGACGGGGGCCGGCTCCGGAGCGGTCCCGGCGGGGATGTCGCCGAACGGAGTGCCGGCGGGCAGCTGCTGGTCGGGGCACTCGGCGAGCACCTCGGCCATGGCGTCCTTCTCGGGTGCCGTGACCCACAGGCCGTAGCGGGACTTCACCGCGATCTGGATCGCCACCATGTCGCAGGCGAAGGCCCGGTTCGGGGGCAGCCACCCGGCGGCGTCCTGGTCGGACTTCGACCCGTTGGCCGGGCCGTCGACCGCCAGCAGGTTCAGCGGGTCGTTGGCGAGGGCCACGCGGTCGGCCGGGGAGAGCCGGCGCGCCCCGGTGACCCAGGCGTTGCCGAGCGAGACGACGTGGTCCACCTGGACGTCACCGGAGGTCGCGACCCCGCGCACGAAGTCGATGCTCGCCCCGGTGTAGGGGTCGGCGAGGGTGCCGGTGTCGACCCTGCACCCGTCGGCGGAGGTGACGCCGGTCAGGTCGCGGGCCAGGATCTCGTTGCGGGAGTCCTCGCAGTCGCCGTCGGCGTCGATCCAACCGCCGAACAGGGCCTCGCGGTCGTAGTCGGACATCGTCCCGGCGGCGGCGACCGTCAGGTCCTCCAGGGCCAGGAACGCCCCCGAGGGCGGGGCGACGGCGCGGACGGGAGTCTCCGACGGCTCCGGGGACGGGGCGACCGTGGTGACGGATCCCGGTGTCCTCGAGGCGGTGGGCGAGGGAGCATCGCTCGGCACGGCGCTCGGGGACGGAGCGGCGGGCACCGTCGTCACGGTTCCCGGAACGGGGCCGGGCTCGGTGCCCGGGTCGGTGGACGCGGTGCTGGACGCGCAGCCGGCGACCAGCCCGATCGCCAGGGTGAGGTGCAGCGGCACCGCCACGATCCACCGGCCCGCGGCGGAACCGCGGCGGGACGTCAGGCCCGTTCTCGGGGCAGGGGAGGGGGAGGGGGCGTTGCTCATGGTGCTCCTGGGGGGAAGAGGCGAAGCGTGCCTGGTGGGGGATGCGCGTGGGGGAGCGCGCGCGGCACCCTCCAGTTCTACGTCCGCTGCCCGGCCGTCACCGCGCGGCGCGCCGCAGACGACGGCCACCGGCGCGAGTGTGACGCCGGTGCGTGCCCGTCCGGCCGGGGAGGCCTGCTCCGCGGCTCGTGCCGGAGGTCCCCGCCGCGCCCGCCATCCCCGGATGAGGGGTCAGACACGCGGGCTCACCGGGTGCGAGGATGCGGTCACGGGGATCGTCCGAGGGAGGGGAGGGGCTCGTGCTGGCCGTGCGCGACAAGCTGCTCCTGGGGCTCTGGCTCCTGCCGGTGGCACTCGGTCTCGTGGTGGGACTGCGCGTCGGGGACGACGACGGCTCCGTCATGCTGTTCGTCACCGGCATCGTGGCGGCGCTCTACGTCGTCGTGCTGGTCAGCACGGTGCACTCGGCGCGACGCCGCCGGGCCGAGCCGCCCGCCGCCGCGCCGGGGCCCGGCGAGCCCGCCGGCGAGCCCGAGCCCGGTGCCGCGGGCCCGCCCGGCGAGGACGGCCGTGCGCTCGCGGTCTCACGCGCCCTGCAGCTGGTCCTGATCGTCTCCGCTGCCGTCTACGTGGTCGTCGCGGAGGGCGGCTGGACCTTCGTGGTCGTCGCCGCGCAGCTCATCACGGTGATCACCATGGCCGCCTACGTCCACGAGCGGGGGGCGGCGCCGGTTCCGGTGACCTGGCACGGCCCCGCCCCCGTCCGCGCGGACGGGGGCGGGGCCGTGACCGGACCGCGACGGAGCGCGGCCGGCGGGCTCAGGACAGCTGCACGTACGTGGCCGAGTGCCCGAAGCCCACGACGTCGTCGCGACCGTCGCCGTTGACGTCACCGAGCAGACGCGGATACCGCTCCTCCGTCCAGCCGTCCGCCCAGCCGAAGGCGGCGGTCTTCAGGTACACCGGGCCGAAGGTGCTGTCCGCCCGGCCGTGCGCCACGTAGACCCCGGCGTTGCCGAAGCCCACGATGTCCTGGATGCCGTCGACGTTGATGTCCGCGTGGGTCCGCGGATGACGGTCGCCCCGCCACCCCTGGGCCTGGCCGAAGTCGTTCACCCGCACGGCCACACCGGTGTAGTTCCCCCCGTTGAGCGAGTGGGCGACGGAGACCCCGGAGTAGCCGAAGCCGATGATGTCCGCCGCGGCGCTGCCGGCGGGGTTGATGTTGACGTCGGCCAGCATCCGCGGGTGCTGGTCCACGCGCCACCCCTGGGCGTAGCCGAAGTTGCGGATCTCCAGCGCGGGCTGGGTGAACGTGTCCCCCAGCGCCGAGAAGTAGGAGACGTACGTGCCGGCGTCGCCGAAGCCCACGATGTCGGCGGTGCTGTTGCCGTCGACGTCCGCGAGCATCCGCGGGTTCTTGTCGACCCGCCAGCCCCGGTCCCAGCCGAAGCTGTCGATGCGCTTGCCGGTGCCCGTGAACGTCCGGTCGGACAGGGCGTGGGAGATGGTGACGCCGGAGTACCCGAAGCCCACGATGTCGGCGGTCAGGTTGCCGTTGAGGTCGGCGAGCTCGCGCGGGTGCCTGTCGACGCGCCAGCCCTGGTTCCAGCCGAAGTCGCGGACCTTGAGCTGCGGCGCGGTGAAGCTGCCGTCGCCCTGCGAGTAGGCCACGTAGACCCCGGCGTTGCCGAAGCCCACGATGTCGTCGCGGCGGTCGCCGTCGACGTCCGCGAGCGTGCGCACGTGCCGTGCGTTGGACCAGCCCTGGGCGGTGCCGAAGTCCCGCACGCTGAACCTCGGGGTGCCGAAGGTGCCGTCGGCCCGGCCGAAGGAGACCTGGACGCCGGCGTTGCCGAAGCCGACGACGTCGGCGCGGCCGTCACCGTTGACGTCCGCGAGCTCGCGCACGTGCTGGTCCACGCGCCAGCCCTGGGCGTAGGAGTACACGGGCTGTGCGGTCGCGGCGTGGGCCGGTGCGGCCACGGCGAGCCCTGCGGTCACCAGGGCGGTGGCGGACGCGCCGGTGAGCACGCGCGAGAGGAGTGGGTGTTTCATGGTGGGTCCCCGAGGTGGTGAGGTGGATCGTTCGGCACGGGCGCGGGTGGCACGTGCCGGAGACGTCGGTCGACCCCCGGTCGACCGGGAGATGTCCCCCGGGGCGCGGCGCGCCTTCCGGGGAACCGGTGGCTCCGGGAACGTCGTCCCGGAGCCGAGGCGCAACAGCTGAGGACCCCAGTTTACTCCTGCAACGATCGTCGTCACCAGGGGTGTTCCCGATCGTGACCTCCTGCCGCGAACGGGCGGGCTCCGCGGCGGCCGCGGTGCAGCACGCGCCGTCGCCGCCCACCGCGGAGAGCTCCCGGCCGGTCCGTCCCTCGAGGTCGGGCCGGGCGTCGTCGGTCGACATGCGTCTCGTCCGGCCCGGAGGTCCGGGCGCCCTTGACGGATCGGGAGTCCGGCCGCACCGTGGTCCTGTCGGGCGGCGGTGACCTCCGCGGCCCGCTCCCGGAGGTTCCGATGCACAGCTCCTCGCCCGGTGACCGCGCCTCGACGCCTGCCCCGGGGCCCCTGCCGGCCGAGCTGCAGGACGCGGTGGCGGCGATGATGCGCGCCGGGCACGTCCCGGGGCTCTCCCTCGCGGTGACCGACCGGGACGGGCTGCTCTGCGCGGCAGGCTTCGGACTGGCCGACCTGGCCGGTCGGGTCCCCGCGACGCCGGGCACGGCCTACCCGTGGTTCTCCATGACCAAGCCCGTCACCGCCACCGCCGTCATGGCCCTCGCCGAGGCCGGCCGGCTGGACCTGCAGTCGCCCGTCGACGAGCACCTGGACTTCCCGCCGGCCCCCGGAGGCGCCCGGCCGACGGTGGAGCAGCTGCTCACCCACACCGCGGGCCTGTCCAATCCGCTGCCGATCCGGTGGGTCCACCCGGCCGGGGCCCCGCCGCCGCCGGCCGGCGACCTGCTGCGCCGGCTGATGCGCCGTCGGCGGGCGTACCGGTATCCGGTGGGGGAGCGGGCCCGGTACTCCAACGTGGGCTATCTCGCCCTGGGCGAGGTCCTCGAGGCGGTGACCGGGACGTCCTTCGAGTCCTCCCTGCGCGAGACGGTGCTGGGCCCGGCGGGCATGACCCGCACCGGGTTCGCCCGCCCGCAGGGCGCCGTGGCGGCGACCGGCTATCTGCGTGCCCCGCGGCTCGCCGATCCCATGCTGCGCCTCCTGCTGCCCCGTGGGGTGGCCGGTTCCCGGACGGGGGCGCACCTGGGCCTGCGCCCCTTCCACGTCGACGGTCCCGCGTTCGGGGGCCTGATGGGCGACGTGCTCGACGCCGCCCGGTTCCTGCGCCTGCACCTGGGGGAGGGGCAGATCGACGGACGCCGGGTGCTGTCCGCGGACGCCGCCCGGTCCATGCGGACGATCGCCCACCCGGGACGGCCGTTCGACCACGGCATCGGCTGGTTCCGCCGCCCTGCTCCGGGGGCCCACGAGTGGGTCGAGCACTACGGGACGGGCGCCGGCTTCTGGAACGTCATGCGCCTCTACCCGGACCGCGGCCTGGGCATCGTCATGATGACCAACAGCACCACCGCCTACGACTTCGGGCCGGTCCTCGCCCGTCTCGCGGCGGCGCCCTGGGCCTGACGCCCCTGGTCCGGAACGTGCGGCGCCGGGGCAGGAGGCAGGGCGGGGGCCGGAGCGGAGCACGAAGCTGGGCGACAGGACCGGGACGGCCGTGCCCCGCCGTGCGGGGCGGACCGTCCCCGGCGGACGGGGCGATAGGCTCGCCTCCGTGACCGAGCTCAGCGAGATGGCCCGCACCGGGGTGGTGAGCGCCGCGTGCCTCACGGCGGGATGGGCCCTGCTGGTGGCCGCACTGCTCGTCCGGTGCCTGTACGCCTGGTGGGTCAGGACCTCGGCCGTGCACCTGGTCGAGGACGGCCGGCACCGGCTGCGCTGGCACACCACCCGGTACGAGATCCACGAGGAGCCCTGGCCGCACCCTCCGTCCCCCGCGCCCGCGGCCGGGGCGGAGGTCACGGTCTACTACCACGCCCGCCACCCCTGGCGCTGGGCCCTCGTCGCGCCGTACCGCTGGCTGTGGCTCCTCACCGCGTCCGGGGCGGTGCTGGTCGGAGCCGGTCTGCTGATCCGCCTCGTGCGCGGCTGATCCCCTGGTGAGCCCCCGCAACGGTCCGGTCGGGTCCGCACCCCGGACCCCGCCGCCGGCGTCCCCTCGCGGTCCGTGCCGGTTTCTCCTCCCGACGCCGGGCGGGAGATCATGGGGGCAGGACCCCTGTGGGCGTCGGCCGCGCCACAGGCCTTGCGACACGCCGGTCCCGCACCGGACCCCCGGTGCGGAGCAGCACGCGGACCGGCACCGACGGCCCCGACCCAGCACCCGGAAGGACAGCATGCGCAAGCACCAGCACTCCGACGACGAGCCCGCCCGGCCCAGGCGCAGCCTGTTCCGGCGCTTCGACGACTTCACCATGCGGTTCTACGGGCCCGCCGTGCGCAGCCCCCGGGATCTCAGGGGCGCCGAGGCCAGTGCGCAGACGCAGCAGTGGTACCAGGACCTGCAGGAGGAGTTCGTGGTCGAGAAGGACGCGAACGGCAACACCTACCTGCGGCCCCGCCATCGCTGACGGGGCCGTGACGCCGCGGGGCGCCCGGCCGTCCGGCGCCCCGGCCCGGGACGTACAGTGTCGGAGCATGGAAGGAAACCACGTGCTGCCCCTGACCGATCCCGAGGTGCGTGCGCTCCGGGAGGACTTCCCCCTGCTGACCGGCACACCGACGGTCTACCTGGACTCGGGGGCCACCTCCCAGAAGCCCCTGGCCGTCCTGGACGCCGAGCGGGACTTCTACGTGCACCGCAACGCCGCGGTCCACCGCGGGGCCCACGCGCTGGCCGTGGAGGCCACCGACGCCTACGAGGAGGCCCGCCGGGTCGTCGCCGGCTTCGTGGGCGGCACCGAGCGGGAGCTGGTGTGGACCTCCAACGCCACCGAGGCGATCAACCTGCTCGCCTACTCGTTCTCCAACGCCACGGCCGGGCGCGGGGGCCAGGAGGCCGAGCGCTTCCGGCTCGGCCCGGGCGACGAGATCGTGACCACCGAGCTCGAGCACCACGCCAACCTCATCCCGTGGCAGGAGCTGGCGGCCCGCACCGGGGCCGTGCTGCGCTGGATCCCGGTCGGCGACGACGGCGCCCTCGACCTCGGGGCCGCCGCCGAGGTCATCGGCGAGCGCACCCGGGTGGTGGCGTTCAGCCACGTCTCCAACGTCACCGGTGCGGTCACCGACGTCGAGACCCTGGCGGGCCTGGCCCGGGCGGCCGGGGCGCTGAGCGTGCTGGACGCCTGCCAGTCGGTGCCGCACCTGCCCGTGGACCTGCCCGCCCTGGGGGTGGACTTCGCGGTGTTCTCCGGGCACAAGATGCTCGGGCCCACCGGCATCGGGGCGCTGTGGGGGCGGGCCGAGCTGCTGGACGCGATGCCTCCCTTCCTCACGGGCGGGTCCATGATCACGAAGGTCACGATGGAGGGCGCCCGGTACCTGCCCGCCCCGACCCGCTTCGAGGCCGGCACCCAGCGCGTGGCCCAGGCCGTGGCGCTGGCCGAGGCCGTGCGCTACCTGCAGGGCATCGGGATGGAGCGGGTCGCCGCCCACGAGCACGAGCTGGGACAGCGGCTCGCGGCCGGGCTCACGGAGCTCGAGGGGATCCGGCTGATCGGCCCGGCCCCGGGCACGGACCGCGTGGGACTGGCGGCGGTGGACGTGGCGGGCGTGCACGCCCACGACGTCGGCCAGGTCCTCGACGTGGCCGGGGTGGCCGTGCGGGTGGGCCACCACTGCGCCCAGCCGCTGCACCGCCGGCTGGGGCTGACCGCGTCCACCCGGGCGAGCGCCTACCTCTACAACACCACCGAGGACGTCGACCGGTTCCTGGCCGAACTGGCCGGGGTCCGCGCCTACTTCCGCGTGGCCGGCTGAGCCCGTGCGCACCGATCCGGACCGACCGAGGAGACGACGATGAGCGCGCTGGACGGCATGTACCAGGAGGTCATCCTCGACCACGCCAAGCGGCGGTCCGGGGAGGGGCTGGCCACCCCGGACCCCGGGCACGGGAGCGGGGAGTCCCACCAGTACAACCCGACGTGCGGGGACGAGATCACCGTCCGCGTCGAGCTCGTGCCTGCCGCCGAGGGCGCGGAGCCGGTGGTCGAGCGGCTCAGCTGGGAGGGCGAGGGCTGCTCGATCTCCATGGCCGCGGCCTCCGTGCTGGCCGAGACCGCCCCCGGGATGACACGGGCCGAGCTGGCGGAGCTGATCGGGGCGTTCCGGGACCTGCTGCGCTCCCGGGGCACCGTGGTCCCGGACGAGGAGGTCCTCGGTGACGCCGCCGCCTTCGCCGGGGTGTCCCGGTTCGTGGCCCGCGTCAAGTGCGCCATGCTCGGCTGGGTCGCCGCCGAGGAAGCCCTCGGCCGCGCCGGCTGAGCAGCTCCCGGACCCGCGGCTCCCGGACCCGCAGGGCCTGCGGCCCGGAATGCTTCCGGCGCCGTCCCGGTTGTGCGCACCATGCCCCTCTCCGACGTTCCGCTCTCCCTCCTCGACCGCGCCGGCACCCGGGACGGCTCCACGGAGGCCGAGGACCTCGCCCGCGTCCTGGAGCGGGCCGAGCGCGCGGAGGAGCTGGGCTACCACCGGTTCTGGGTGGCCGAGCACCACGGGGTGCCCGGGATCGCCGGGTCCGCGCCGGCGGTGCTGATGGCCGCCCTGGCCGCCCGGACCCGCCGCCTCAGGATCGGCTCCGGCGGGATCATGCTCCCCAACCACCAGCCCCTCGTGGTCGCCGAGCAGGCCGCCACCCTCGAGGCCCTGCACCCCGGCCGGATCGACCTCGGCGTGGGCCGCTCCCTCGGGTTCACCGCCGCCGTCCGGGACGCGCTGCGCACCGGGAAGGAGGCCGCGGACCGTTTCGAGGCCGACCTCACGGAGCTGCTCGCCCACCTCTCCGGCGCGGCCCCCGTGACCGCCCGGCCCCGGAACCACGCCGCGACGCCGGTCTTCGTCCTGGCGACCGGCGCCGGGGTGGAGACCGCCGCCCGGGCGGGACTCGCCGTGGTGCTCGGCGGCCCGGCGCTCTTCCGCGAGGGCCCCGGCGGCGGCGCCGCGGTGCTCGAGCGGTACCGCGCGCAGTTCCGCCCGTCGTCCTGGTGGCCGGCCCCGCACGTGGTCGTCTCGGCGAACGTCGCGGTGGCGCGCACCCGCGCGGCCGCCCGTGAGCTGCTGCTGCCCGAGGCCCGCGCACTGGCCGCCTCCCGCACCCGGGGGGAGTTCCCGCCCCTGGCGCCCGCGCGGTCACCGGATGCCGACGGGCTCCCGGACCGGGAGCGGGCCCTCGTGGAGGAGGCCCTCGCGGGCTCGGTCCACGGCACGGCCCCGGAGGTCCGGGCGCAGCTGGAGCGGCTGCTCGCGCGGACCGGGGCGGACGAGCTGCTCGTGACGGGCGGCGCGTACGACCTCGACGCCCAGGCGGAGTCCGACCGGCGGCTCGCCGCGCTGTTCGCCGCCCGCCCGGCCTGACGTCCCATCTCCGGGCGCCGTCCCGCCGCGTCCCCAGGCGGGGGACGCCGCGGCGGGGACGGCCGGGCACGGGGGCTCGGCGGCAGAGGCAGCAGGAGAGGGCGGATAGAGTGACGGGGTGCCACAGCTGCTCGTTCTCGCCGCCCACCCCCTGGAGACCAAGTACTTCCCGGAGGACATCGACCTGGTCCTGACGGGCGTCGGGATGTCGGCCGCGGCCGTGCGCACCACCGAGGCGGTGCTGACCCGCTGCCCGGACCCCGCGCGCCGGGCGGAGCTGACGGTGCTCAACATCGGCAGCGCCGGCGCCCTGAGGCACGGGCTGACCGGGGTGCTCGAGCCCTCCCGGATCATCAACCGGGACGTGGACGAGGAGCTGCTGCGCGCGGCCGGGATCCCCGTGGACAACGTCATCGAGCTCGACGGCGACGGGCCCGTGCTCGCCACCGGCGACTCCTTCGTGGCCGGCGGGCCCACCCGGGACGCCCTCGCCGTGCGGGCGGACCTCGTGGACATGGAGGGCTGGGCGGTCGCGGTGGCCTGCCGGCACCTGGGCGTGCCGCTGCGGATGGTCAAGCACGTCTCCGACGCCGCCGACGAGGAGGCGGTCGCGTGGGCCGAGAAGGTGGAGGCCAGCGCCCTGGCCCTGGGGCAGTGGTTCCGCGGCAGCGGGATCGCCCGGCCGTGACCCGCCGCAGGACCGTCCGGATCCGCCACTAGACTGGGACCAGCATGAAAATTCTCCGCCAGCGCGAGTCCCTGGGCGCCCAGCAGGACTACGAGAGCGCCATGACCCTCCTCGCCGACGTGCGCCGCAGCGGGCCCGTCCTGCGCCTCTACGAACCGGCCCCCACGGTCGCCTTCGGCCGCCGGGACGAGCTGCGCCCTGGCTTCGCCGACGCCGCCCGGGCCGCCCGCGAGAGCGGGTTCGAGCCCCTGGTCCGCAAGGTCGGAGGCCGGGCCGCCGCCTACCACGGCGGGTGCCTGATCATCGACCACCTCGAGTCCGCCGAGGACCCCACCTCGGGCATCCAGGACCGCTACCGCCTCTTCGGCGACATGATCGTGGCCGCCCTGGAGGAGCTCGAGGTCGAGGCCGACGTCGGCGAGATCCCGGGCGAGTACTGCGCTGGCGAGCACAGCGTGCACGGGACGCACCCGGCGGCGTCGTCGACCCCGGGCCGGAAGGTGAAGCTGGCCGGGACCGCCCAGCGGGTGGTCGCCGGCGCCTGGTACTTCTCCACGGTGCTGGTCGTCGAGCAGTCCGAGCCCATCCGCTCGGTGCTCACCGACGTCTACGCCGCCCTCGACCTGGACTGGGACCCCACCACCGCGGGGGCCGTGGACGACCTGCGGCCGGGCACCACCGTGGCCGACGTCGAGCGCGGGATCCGCAAGGTGTACGGCATGTACTCCGAGTACCTGGGGTACGGGCAGCTCACCGACTGAGCCCCGGCCGCGAGCCGGGCAGACCGAGGAGGCAGCAGATGTGCGGACGCTACGTCATCGCCCGGGCCGTGGGCGACCTCGTGGCCGAGACCGGGGCCGTCCCGGACGAGAGCCTCGGCGGCGACGCCGACCAGGAGCGGCTGCGGGCCAACTGGAACACCGCGCCCACCACCGACGTGCCGATCGTCCTCGAGCGCCTGACGGGCGGGGACGACGGCGGCGAACTGGTCCGCGAGCTCCACGTGGCCCGCTGGGGCCTGGTCCCGGGCTGGGCCAAGGACCCGGCGGTCGGGTCGAAGATGTTCAACGCCCGGTCGGAGACCGTGCTCGAGAAGCCGTCCTTCCGCAAGGCGGTCCGGGCCCGCCGCTGCGCGGTCCCGGCCAACGGCTACTACGAGTGGAAGAAGGAGCCCGGGGCCGGGCGGGGCGGGCGCAAGCAGCCCTACTACGTCCACCCGGCCGACCCGGAGGAGACCATCTGGTTCGCCGGGATCTACGAGTGGTGGCGGGTGC
The DNA here is from genome assembly GCF_001483755.1 of Kocuria rosea subsp. polaris. Classification (GTDB taxonomy): domain Bacteria; phylum Actinomycetota; class Actinomycetes; order Actinomycetales; family Micrococcaceae; genus Kocuria; species Kocuria cellulosilytica. Next base: position 94,906 of record NZ_LQBK01000003.1, on the reverse strand, counting down.
CCGAGGGCACGGAGCTGCACTCCGCGGCCCTGCAGCCCGGCCGGGACGGCGCGGGAAGCACGTGGCTGCTGTCCTGCTCCGTCCTCACCACCGACTCCCCGGAGCCCTCCGCCGAGCACCCGGTGCTCACGGAGCTGCACGGCCTGCACGACCGGATGCCGATCCCGCTGGCGCCCGAGCACGTGGGGGACTGGCTGCGCCCGGGGGAGGAGGACGCCCCGCAGCTCGTGGACCTGGTGCGGGCCGAGGCGCACCGGACGGCGGCCCGCTGGGTGCTCGACCCGGTGGACCCCGCGGTCGGGAACGTGCGCAACAACTCCCCGGAGCTCGTGGTGCCGCAGCCTGCCCTGTTCTGAGCGCGTACCGTGGGGCCTGACCTGTCCCCGTCCCCAAGGAGCACCTCCATGACCTCTGCCTCACCGGACGCCGTCGGCTGCATCGTGGACTTCGTCCGCGCCCACGGCGGTGGCGTAGTGGCGACCAACAGCGACGAGGGATACCCCGAGTCCGCCTGGGTCAACCTCGTGGCGGACGACCACGGCCGCCTGGTCTTCGGCACGAACATCGCGAGCCGCAAGTTCTCCAACATCGGCGCCGACCCGAGGGTCTCCCTGGTGCTGGTCTCCGGAACGGGCCAGGAGTTCCAGCTCGAGGGCGACGCCGCGGTGCTCGAGGGCGACGCGGCGCAGGAGGCGGGGCAGCGGCTGGAGGCCCGCCACCCGGGCTCCGGCGGCCACGAGCCCGAGTCCACCCGGCTCGTCGAGGTGGGCCTGCGCTGGGCGCGGTTCGTCGACGTCGCCGTCGAGCCCCCGGCCCGGGAGGAGTTCGCGCTCTGACCCGGCCACGGAAAAGGCCCGGGGTCCGCTGCTGCGGACCCCGGGCCTTCCCCGAGGCACCTCTGCCGGTGGCTCTCTCCGGCGCCTCTCCGGTGATCCCTGGGGCGGTGACTCCTGGGGCGGTGACTTCCGGGGCGTCGTCTGCGCGCCCCCGGCTCCGGAGCGCCGACCGGGCTCAGACGTAGTCCGTCTCGGGGACCCAGCGGTTGAAGTCGAGCGTGAGGTAGAGCGCGAGCGCCGCCGCGTTGTCCTCGGCGATCCGCAGGCAGACCTGGTCGTGACCGTTGTCGTAGAGGGTGCTCATGGCGCAGCGCACGAGCTGCTCGGCGAGGCCCTGCCGCCGGCGGGAGGCCGCCGTGAACAGCTCGAAGATGTAGGGGACGTCGGGGAGGTCCTCCCCGACCCGCCGGGCCAGCACGAGCGCTGCGGCCACCACGGTCCCGTCGTCGTCGACCACCACCGGCGAGGCCTCGGGGAGGAAGGGCCCGTACTCCCCGTCGAAGACCCCCCGGATCACCTCGTGGGCCTCCTCCAGGCTGGAGACCCCGCCCTGCTCGTAGGAGGAGTAGTAGAGCTGGGCGAGGCTCTCGGCGTCCTCCGGGGCGGCCGGACGCAGGGTCACCGCGGGGGTCCTGGTGTTCTGCGCGGTGTGGGCGATCAGCGTGATGGTTCCGGTCATGGGAGGCCTCCGTGAGGTCGACGCCGGTGGATGCCGGCGGGGCGGACGAGGGACAAGGGACGTCCGGGCGGGTCGCGCAGGGCACGCCCTCCGTGCTCTCAGCGTATCCATTTCGCTGGGCTTGTCCATGCTCCCCGCCTGCGAATTGCGAATGCGAACGACTGCCATGAACAGTGCACCGCGGGGAACACCTGTTCCCTGGTGGTGCTCCCCGGGGTTAGCGTGTCGTACAGGTGTTCTAGCTTCCAGGAGACAGGGCGCACCGCGGGACGGGCGCCGGCCGAGGGAGAGAGGAGCCGTCGTGGGTTTCCTGACGGAGAGCGTGGACGTGGACTGCGACACGGACGGGGTGCCGGTGGGCGTGCGCTGGCGCGGGCGGAGCTACCGGGTGGCGCAGGACCCCGTCCGCTGGTACGAGCGCCGCGCCTGGTGGTCCGAGGACGCGCGGCTGCCCCAGGACCGCGGGATCGGGGCGGTGGACCAGCAGATGTGGCGGGTCCAGGTCCAGCTGAACGCCCGCTCCGAGCTGCTGACCCTCGAGCTCGTCCACACCCTCGACACCGGCCGCTGGCGGCTGCTCGCGGCCACGAGCGCCTCGGGGGCGCAGGTGGTGCGCTGTGCATAGGCGCACCGGGGGTGCATAGGATCGGACGGAGACCGCACCGCAGAACGTGAGGGGGCACCCGTGAGACTCGGCACCGTGCGACGCGACGGCACCACCCAGGCCTTCCGGCAGGAGGACGGGCGGACCGTCTACCTTCCCGTTCCCGACGTCGGGGCCCTCCTGGCCGGGGGCGACCTGCACCTGCCGGGGGAGCCGGGTCCCGCGCCGGCCCCCGCGGACCTGGCGACCCCCGTCCTGCGCCCGGGCAAGATCCTGTGCGCCGGCCTGAACTTCTACGACCACGCGGAGGAGGTCGGCCAGGAGATCCCGAAGCACCCCACGATCTTCGCGAAGTACGCCACCGCGCTCATCGGCCCCACCGACCCCATCGCCATGCCGGAGGAGTCCGAGAAGATCGACTGGGAGGCCGAGCTCACCGTGGTGATCGGCTCGCCCCTGCGCCACGCCACGCTCGACCGGGCGCGGACCGCGATCGCCGGGTACACCGTCATGAACGACATCTCGGTGCGGGACTGGCAGGGCCGGACCTCCGAGTGGTTCCAGGGCAAGAACTTCGACCGCACCACCCCGGTGGGTCCCGTGGTCGTCACCCCCGACGAGGTCGACCCCGAGGCGGGACTGGCGATCCGCTGCACCGTGGACGGCGTGCTGCACCAGGACTCCGGCACCGACCGGATGATCTTCTCCGCCGTGGAGCTGGTCGAGTACCTCAGCCGGTTCCTGACCCTCGAGCCCGGGGACCTCGTGGCCTGCGGCACTCCCGCCGGCGTGGGCCTGGCCAAGAAGCCCCGCCGGATCTGGCTGCGCGACGGCCAGGAGGTCGTCACCGAGATCGAGGGGATCGGCGAGCTGCGCAACGTCTGCACCCCCGCCGAGGAGCTCCGGGACGCGGTCGGCTGACCGGCACCCGCCCCTCCCGGTCCTGCCCTGTTCCCGTCCTCGTCCGTTCCGAGCCCATCCGTTCCGGACTCACCTGTCCCGAGCCCATCCGTTCCGAGCTCACCCGTTCCGGGCTCGTCCGTCCCGAGCTCACCCGTTCCGGGCTCGTCCGTCCCGAGCTCACCTGTTCCGGGCTCGTCCGTCCCGAGCTCACCTGTTCCCACCTCTCTGTTCCCGCCTTCGACCGGAGGACCCCATGGCGACGATCGGCTTCCACGCCTCCCACGAGCAGATCCCTCCCGAGCAGCTGCTGCTCGACGTCGGGCACGCCCAGCAGGCCGGCTTCGGCGCCGCCATGTGCTCCGACCACCTCGAGCCGTGGTCACCGCGCCAGGGCCACTCCGGGTTCGCCCTGTCCTGGCTGGGCGCCGCCCTGGCCAGCACGGACCTGACGTTCGGGTTCGTGCACGCCCCGGGCCGGCGCTACCACCCGGTGGTCACCGCCCAGGCCACGGCCACCCTCGCCCGCATGTTCCCCGGCCGGGTCTGGACCGCCCTGGGCAGCGGGCAGAAGCTCAACGAGCGGGCCGTCGCCCCGGACTGGCCGGCCAAGGAGCAGCGGCAGCGGTTCCTCGAGGGCAGCTTCGACGTCGTCCGCCGGCTGCACGCGGGGGAGGAGGTGTCCTGCCGCGAACCCTTCCACGCCGACCGCGCCCGGATCTGGGACCCGCCGGAGGTCCCGCCCGCCCTGCTGGTGGCCGCGCTCACCCCGACGACGGTCCGCCGCTTCGCCCCCGTGGCCGACGGGTTCATCACGGTCCAGCAGCCCCTGGAGGACCTGCGCCGGATGCTCGACGCCTGGCGCGAGGCCGGCGGCACCGGCCGCGCCGCGCTGCAGGTGCACCTGAGCTGGGCGGCCACTCAGGAGCAGGCCCGGGCGATCGCCCTCGACCAGTGGCGCACCAACGTCTTCGACCCCGTGACCATGGCCGAGCTCGCCTCGCCCCAGGACTACCTGCGCAAGGCGGTCCAGGAGGACGTCGGGGACGCGCAGGTCGCCGGGGCGGTCAACGTCTCCGCCGACCTCGGCCGGCACGCCCAGTGGCTGCACGAGTACGCCGAGCTCGGCTTCGACGAGATCTACCTGCACCACGTGGGGCAGGAGCAGGCCCGCTTCCTCGACGCCTTCGGGGAGGCGGTGCTGCCCCAGCTCGCGCAGGCCTGAGCCGGTGCGTCCGACGGTGACCGCTGTCGGACGCACCGGGCCACGGTCGCCCGAGTTCGTGCCGGCGGGCGCCCCGTGGCAGATCGCCGGTGCGCACGGGAAGAAGCCGGCCGCGCGGGAAGCTCCCGTCAGGACCGGGAGGCGATCACGGCAACCGGGACGGCCGCCGCAGGACCGCCGCCCCGGCCTGCTCCGGGTCGAGCGGGACCGGGCTGTGCAGCACGGCCGGTCCGCGGTGCAGGACACCGCTGGACAGCGGCCGGCAGCGCAGGCCTCCTCGTCCCCGCATGGCGGCGTGCGCGCCCGGGGCGAGCACCCGGTCCATCCAGGCGCACGGGTGGGCCGGCCGGCCGCCGCGGAGCCGCACGAGCTCGCCCCGGGACTCCAGCGCGAACTCCTCGCCCAGCAGCGGGGCCAGCTGGGCGCCCCGGAGGACCACGTTGCGCCGGGCCAGGAGCGGGTCGAACGGGGGTGTGCCCAGCTCCGCGGCCATGGCCTCGAGCGCCTCGACGGCCAGCAGGGTGACGGCGGCGTCCAGGTGCGCGGCCTTGCCGAAGAACCGGTCGCCGACGACGCCCTTGCCGGCCACCAGCTCGGCCCGGTCGGCGTCGGTGCTGGGGACGTCCGCGGAGCCGTCCCGGGCGCGGCCGAAGTAGGCGTGGGCCGGGGACACGAGCAGGTGCAGGACCTCCACGTCGTACCGGTAGCTCTCCGCCATGCCGCACATCCCTCCGTCGTGACGAGGGCCGCTGCCGCTCTGCCGTGCGGCCGTCCGATCGCAGCAGCCGTCCGAGCTCAGCATAGGGCCGGGGAGCGCGGCGGGCCGGGTGAGAGCTGTTCCGCCCGTCGTCCTCGGGATGCTCGTGCTGCGTTTCCTCCTCCCTGGGTGCCCGACGGTCCTTCCGGTGGTTTGCAATTGACTTAATATTAGAACACGTATTCGAATGGGGGTGTGAGCTTTCCGCACCTGCACGTCGCCACCGCCTTCAGCGCCCACTTCGGGGTCAGCCGGCCCGCCGCCCTGGCGGCGGCCGCCGCGGCGGACGGCGCGGACGTGCTCGCCTGCACCGACCGGGACGGGCTCTACGGGGCGATCAAGCACCTGGGCGCGTGCCGGGAGCACGGCCTCGACCCGGTCCTGGGGGTCGACCTCGCCCTGCTGGCCCCCGGCCGCGAGCGCGTCCTCGGCCGCGTGGTGGTCCTCGCGGCCGGCCACACCGCCGGCGCGGGCTACGCCGCCCTGTGCCGGCTCGTCTCCACCGCCCACGCCGCGGAGGGCCCGCCCGGGGCGACCGCCGCCGAGATCGCGGCCGCCGCCCTTCCGTCCCGCCACGAGGGACCGGTCCTGACCGTGCTGCTCGGACCCGCCTCCGACGTCGGGCAGGAGCTCGCGGCCCGCCGCTACCGCACCGGGCGCGCCGCCCTGGGGCGGTGGCGGTCCCTGCTCCCGGCGCCGGCGCTCGCCGTGGAGGTGGTCTCGCACCTGGCCGCCCCCGGCACCGCGTGCAGCACCTCCCACGCGGCCCGGATGCTGCGGGCCGCCCTCGAGGCAGGACTGACCCCCGTGCTGACCAACGCGGTGCGCTACGCCACCCCCGCCGAGGCCGCCACCGCCGACGTCCTCGACGCCGCTCGCGCCCTCACTCCGCTCGAGACCCTCGGGGCGCGGGCCGGCCTCGTCCCCGGCGGCAGGGGAGGAGGCACCGGGCGGGCCGGGGGGTCCCGGCGGACGGCGGCGCCGGAGCCGCTGCAGCCCAACGGGCAGGGCTGGCTCAAGTCCGCCCGGCGGATGCGCGCGCTCGCCGCGGAGATCGCCCGGGCCGCGGACCTCGGCGCCGCCGGGGCCGCGGCCCTGCTGGCCGGCACCCAGCGGGTCGCCGACCGGTGCCGGCTGGACCCGGTCGCCGACTGCGGCTGGGGGCGTCCGGTGGTGCCGGAGGCCTCCGTGCTGGGCCTGGAACGGCCGGCGTCCGCGGAGCTGCGGGCCCGGTGCGAGGCCGGTCTGGGGCGCCGCTACCCGGGCCGCCGTGCCACACGGACCGTGCGGGACCGGCTGGAGCGGGAGCTGAGGGTGATCGAGGACCTCGGCTTCGCCTCCTACTTCCTCACCGTGGCCGAGGTCTCCGCGATGATCGGGGAGATGGGGGTCCGCCACGCCGCCCGCGGCTCGGGGGTGTCCTCGCTCGTCAATCACCTGCTCGACGTCTCCCCGGTGGATCCGCTCGAGCACGAGCTGCTCTTCGAGCGCTTCCTCTCCACCGACCGCTCGACCCTCCCGGACATCGACATCGACGTCGAGTCGGCCCAGCGCCACCGCGTCTACCGGCGGATCTTCGAGCGCTTCGGCCCCGAGCGGGTGAGCCTCATGAGCATGCAGAACGCCTACCGCGCCCGCGGCGCCGTCCGGGACGCCGGGCTGGCCCTCGGGATCGACCCCGAGACCGTGGACAGCGCCGCCAAGCAGCTGTGGAACCTGCCGGCCTCGGCGCTGCGGGAGACCATCGCCCGCCGGCCGGAGCTGCGGGACTTCGCCGAGCAGGTGGCCCAGGAGAAGCAGCTCGACCTCCTCGTGGACCTCACCGAGCGCCTGGACCGGCTGCCCCGGCACATCTCCATGCACCCGTGCGGGGTGATCCTGGGGGACCTGAGCCTCCTGGACCGCACCCCGGTGCAGCCGAGCGGGACCGGGATGCCCATGAGCCAGTTCGACAAGCACGACATGGACCCCATGGGCATGCTCAAGCTCGACATCCTCGGCGTGCGGATGCAGTCGGCGCTCGCCCACGCCGTCGACGAGGTGGCCCGTGTTCATCCGGACCGGCCCCGCCTGGATCTCGAGGCGATCCCCGTGGACGACGGGAGGACGTTCGAGCTCATCCGCTCGACCCACACCCTGGGCTGCTTCCAGATCGAGTCCCCGGGCCAGCGCGAGCTCATCGGCAAGATGGCGCCCACGAGCTTCCGGGACCTCATCGTGGACATCTCCCTGTTCCGCCCCGGGCCCATGCACTCGGACATGGTCCGTCCCTATCTGGAGCACCGCCACGGCTGGTCCGAGCCCGTCTCGATCCACCCGGCCCTCGACCCGATCCTCGCCGAGACCCACGGCGTGACCGTCTTCCACGAGCAGGTCCTGCGCATCCTCGACACCTTCACCGGGTGCGGTCTCGCCCGGGCCGACGAGCTGCGCCGGCGGCTGGGCTCGGAGCGCCGGCTCGAGGTGGAGGAGTTCTTCCGGGAGCGGGCCCGCGCACGGGACTACCCCCTCGACGTCGTGGACCGGGTCTGGGGGATCCTGGTGGCGTTCGGCTCGTTCGGCTTCTGCAAGGCCCACGGCGCGGCGTTCGCCGTGCCCACCTACCAGTCCGCGTGGCTGAAGGCCCACCACCCGGAGGCCTTCCTCGCGGGGCTGTGGGAGCACGACCCCGGGATGTACCCCAAGCGCCTGCTGGTGGGGGAGGCGCGGCGGATGGGCATCCCCGTCCTGCCCGTGGACGTCAACCGCTCCGACGAGCACTACCGCGTGGAGCGGCTCGAGGAGGACCCCGCCCGCCTGGGCGTGCGCCTGGCCCTCACTGGGATCCACGGGGTCTCCCGGGCCGAGGTCCGCCGGATCGTGGCCGGGCAGCCCTACGCCTCGCTCGCCGACCTGCGGCAGCGGGCCCGTCCCGCCCGGCGCACCCTCGAGCGTCTCGCGGCCGTCGGGGCCTTCGACGGCCTGCTGCGCCGGTCCGGCGGCGCCGCCTCCCGCGCCGACCTCGTGCACGCCCTGCGGACCCGGGCGGACAGCGGCCGGCCGCCCCGGCCCGCCGGGGAGGTCGAGGGGCAGCTGGCCCTTCCGCTCGAGGACCTCGAGCTGCGCGCCCTGCCCGCGGAGCGTCCCGAGCCCACCCTGGCGGAGAAGGTCCGCACGGAGCTGGACCTGCTCGCGGTGGACGTCTCGGCGCACCTGCTGGAGAGCTGGGCGCCCGTGCTGCGCGAGCTCGGGGTCACGCCCGCGGAGCGGCTGCTGGAGCTGCGCAACCGCTCCGAGGTGCTCGTGGCAGGGGTGCGGGTCTCCACCATGACCCCTCCCGTGCGCAGCGGCCGGCGGGTGGTCTTCGTCAGCCTCGACGACGGCACGGGCACGGTGGACTGCGCCTTCTTCGCCGACGCCCAGGACCGGTCGGGGCAGCACCTGTTCGGCACGCGGATGCTGCTGGTGCGGGGGCGGACGCGGCGCACCGGGCCCCGGGGGATCAGCCTCAGCGCGGAGCAGGCCTGGGACCTCGCCGACCCGGGAACACCGGCGGCCGTGCGCGCCGCCGCCCCGCCGGGCCTCCCGGGAAGGAGCACAGGATGGGCAGAAGAACCGCGGAGTTCCAGGGGTTTCACTCTGGGAGAAGCCATTGGCCAGGGCACTGATTGCCAGTATGGTTACTAATGACAGCGGACGAGCTGCACCCCGCCCCCCGGGCGGAGATCGTCCGTGGCGAGCCCCCCGTCCAGGGGAGCCCGTTGCCTCGCAGAATAGAGAAGGAGTTCTCATGGCTACGTACGACGTCAACGCACTGCTCTCGGCCACCGCCTACGGCTCGGACGGCGACAAGATCGGCAAGGTCGAGCAGGTCTTCCTGGACGACAACACCGAAGAGGTCACCTTCGTGACCGTCAACACCGGTCTTTTCGGCGCCAAGGAGAGCTTCGTCCCGGTCGACGGCGCCCAGCAGGACGGCGACCGCCTCGTCCTCCCCTACACCAAGGACGTCGTCAAGGACGCCCCGAACGTGGACGCGGACCAGCACCTCTCCCCGGCCGAGGAGGAGGAGATCTACCGCTACTACAAGATGAACTACTCCGGCGCCGACGGCGGTGACCGCGATCGTGATCTCACCGACCGCGACCGCACCGCCGGTGTGGCCGGTGCCGCGGGCACCGCGGATGTCGCCGACCGTGCCGACCGCTACGCCGCGGACACCGACCGCAACGCCGTCCCGGCGACCGGCACGGGCGACACCGCCGGCTACGCCGAGGTCGACCGCGACAGCACCGACCGCAACAGCACCGCCGGGATCGCCGACGTCGACCGGGACCGGGACCTCGCCGACCGTGACCGTGATCTCACCGACCGTGACCGCGACCTCACCGACCGTGCCGACAACGGCGTGGTCCGGCACGAGGAGCAGCTGCACGTCGGCAAGGAGCAGCGCGAGACCGGCCGTGCCCGTCTGCGCAAGTACGTGGTCACCGACCACGAGACCGTGGACGTGCCCCTCGAGCGCGAGGAGGTCCGTGTCGAGCGCACCCCGCTGAACGGCGACGAGGCCACCACCGGCACCATCGGCGAGGAGGACGTGGAGGTGAGCCTCCACGAGGAGCGCCCCGTCGTCGCCAAGGAGACCGTGGGTGTCGAGAAGGTCGGCCTCGAGAAGGAGACCGTCCGCGACACCGAGCGCGTCGAGGCCGACGTCCGCAAGGAGCAGGTCGACGTCGAGAACGACGCCGAGCGCGGCGCCGGCCTCACCGACCGCGACCGCGGCACCGGCCTCACCGACGACGATCGCCGCGACCGCATCTGATCGCACCCGATCCCCCAGGGGCCCCCGTCACCGATCGCGTGACGGGGGCCCCGTCGTCGTGCCGGGTGGACGGGCCCCCGTCCTCGTGCCGGGCGCGGGCACGCGCTCTTCCGCCGGACCCGCGGCGGGCACGGCCGCGCAGCGGAGCGGGCCCGGCGCCACCGGCCCCGCCGCGGCCCGCCCCGGCCGACAGGTACCATCGATGCAGTGCGCGCCGCCCGCGGCGCCGCTGCCACGCGCCCCCCGTACCGGTGCGTGCCGATGCCGACCCGAGGAGCACCTTTCCCATGACCACCGTGCCCGAGCACCAGCCCGAGTCCGCCCCCCTCACGATCACCGTCGACGGCGAGCAGCGGACGGTGGGGACCGGGACCTCCGCCGCGGACCTCTACCGCGAGGACCGCTCCGTGGTGGTGGCCCGGGTCAACGGGGTGCTCAAGGACCTCGCCACCGAGCTGGCGGACGGGGACGACGTGCAGCGGGTGCTGGTCTCCGAGCCGGAGGGCCTCGAGGTGCTGCGCCACTCCGCCGCCCACGTCATGGCCCAGGCCGTGCAGCAGCTGCACGAGGACGCGAAGCTCGGCATCGGCCCCTACATCACCGACGGCTTCTACTTCGACTTCGACGTCGAGCAGGCGTTCACGCCCGAGGACCTCAAGGCCATCGAGAAGCGCATGCAGCGGATCGTGAACTCCACCCAGTCCTTCCGCCGCCGCGCGGTGAGCGAGGAGGAGGCGCGGGCCGAGATGGCGGACGAGCCGTACAAGCTCGAGCTCATCGGCCTGTCCCAGGGCCCCGGCTCCGGCGGGGACGTGGACGCCGCCGCGGAGGGCGCCTCCGTGGAGGTCGGCGCCGGCGAGCTGACGATCTACGACAACGTGGACCGCAAGACCGGGGAGACGGTCTGGAAGGACCTGTGCCGGGGCCCCCACCTGCCGGACACCAAGCTGATCGGCAACGGCTACGCCCTCACGCGCTCGGCCGCCGCCTACTGGCGCGGCTCCGAGAAGAACAAGCAGCTGCAGCGCATCTACGGCACGGCGTGGCCGACCAAGGAGGACCTCAAGGCCTACAAGGACCGCCTCGCCGAGGCGGAGCGGCGCGACCACCGCCGGCTCGGCTCGGAGATGGACCTGTTCTCCTTCCCCGACGAGCTCGGCTCCGGCCTGCCGGTGTTCCACCCCAAGGGCGGGATCATCCGCAAGACCATGGAGGACTACTCCCGGGAGCGGCACACGGAGGCCGGCTACGAGTTCGTCTACACCCCGCACATCACCAAGGGGCACCTCTACGAGGTCTCCGGCCACCTCGACTGGTACCGCGAGGGCATGTTCCCCGCGATGCACGTGGACGAGGAGCGGGACCCGCGGACCGGTGAGCTCACCAAGCAGGGCCAGGACTACTACCTGAAGCCCATGAACTGCCCGATGCACAACCTCATCTTCCGGTCCCGCGGCCGCTCCTACCGCGAGCTGCCGCTGCGCCTGTTCGAGTTCGGGCAGGTCTACCGGTACGAGAAGTCCGGCGTGGTCCACGGCCTGACCCGGGTCCGGGGCATGACCCAGGACGACGCCCACATCTACTGCACCCGGGACCAGATGAAGGCGGAGCTGACCACCACGCTCACCTTCGTGCTCGACCTCCTGAAGGACTACGGGCTGGACGACTTCTACCTCGAGCTCTCCACCAAGGACCCCGAGAAGTTCGTGGGCTCGGACGAGCTCTGGGAGGAGGCCACGAACACCCTCGCCGAGGTCGCGGCCGAGTCCGGGCTGGACCTGGTCCCGGACGCCGGGGGTGCCGCGTTCTACGGCCCGAAGATCTCGGTGCAGGCCAAGGACGCGATCGGGCGGACCTGGCAGATGTCCACCATCCAGCTCGACTTCAACCTGCCGGAGCGCTTCGACCTCGAGTACCAGGCCGCCGACGGCACCCGGCAGCGGCCCGTGATGATCCACCGTGCCCTGTTCGGGTCCGTGGAACGGTTCATGGGGGTGCTCGTGGAGCACTACGCCGGGGCGTTCCCCGCGTGGCTGGCCCCCGTGCAGGTCGTGGCGATCCCGGTGGCCGAGGCCTTCAACGACTACCTGCAGGGCGTGGTGGACACCCTCCGGGCCCGCGGCGTGCGCGTGGAGCTGGACGCGGGCTCGGACCGGTTCCCGAAGAAGATCCGCACCGCCTCCAAGGAGAAGGTGCCGTTCGTGCTCATCGCGGGCGGGGAGGACGCCGAGGCGAACGCCGTGTCCTTCCGCTTCCGCGACGGCTCGCAGGACAACGGCGTCCCGGTCGGCGAGGCCGTCGAGCGGATCGTGGCGCACGTCCAGCGCCGCGTGAACCAGGAGCCGACGGCCGCCCTGCCCCAGGACCCCCTGGCCGCCGCGGAGACGGCGGGGGTGGGGCAGTGACCGGGACGGCGCAGGACGCAGGCCCCCCGCACCACTGGATCCGCCAGGACGAGTTCGAGATCCCGGGGGTGCCCGACAGCTTCCAGCGGCTGTGGACCCCGCACCGGCTCGCCTACGTGCGCGGGGAGGACCCGTCCGCGCGGGAGGACCCCGGGTGCCCGTTCTGCAACGGCCCGCTCCGTGCGGACGAGGAGTCGCTGATCGTCCACCGCGGCGAGCACTGCTTCGTGATCCTCAACCTGTTCCCCTACAACCCCGGGCACCTCATGGTCTGCCCGTACCGGCACGTGGCGGACCTGACGGAGCTCGAGACGGAGGAGCTGCGGGAGCTGACGGACCTGACCCGCACCGCGGTCGCCACGATCCGCGGCGTCGCGTCCCCGCACGCCTTCAACGTGGGCATCAACCTGGGGGCCGCGGCCGGCGGCTCCCTCTCGGGGCACCTGCACCAGCACGTGGTGCCGCGCTGGAACGGGGACGCCAACTTCATGCCCGTCCTCGCGGGCACCAAGGCGATCATGCAGACCCTCGGGGACACCCGCCAGGACATCGCCGACGCCTGGCCCGTGGACTGAGCTCGACGGTCCGGACTTCCCGGCCCGCGCTCTCCGGCGTGCTCTGCCCGCCCGGCAGTGCGGCCCGGCCGCACGGCCGTGTCCCGGTCCTCCGGCCCGGTCGTGCGGCCCGACGCCGGGGCCCGGCCCCTGCGGCCGGTCCGGGAGCCGTGGCGCTCAGCCGCGGGCGTCCGGGGCGGGCGCCCCGCGCTGACGGTGGACGAACTCCTCGCGCTGCTGGAGCCCGCGCCGCTCCAGCAGCGCGCCGAGGTGCGGGCGGCGGCCCAGCAGGGCCTCGAAGGACTCCATCGGAGCGGTCTCGTTGCCCCGGGAGAGCACCTCGGCGGCGAAGCGGCGGCCGTTCTCCCGGGTCGGCCCGCCGCGGTCCGTGAACCACTGCGCCGTGTCGGCGTCGAGGATCTCGGACCAGATGTAGGACCAGTAGCCCGCGGAGTAGCCGCCCGCGAAGACGTGCTTGAAGTACCCCGTCCGGTAGCGCGGGTCGATGCCGGGCACGTCCACCCCGGCGCGGACGAGCGCCTCCCGCTCCACGGTCCGCGGGTCCGCCGGCTCGGCCGGGTCCTCGATCCCGTGCCAGGCGAGGTCGAGCCAGGTCGAGGCGAGATACGCCACGGTCCGGAAGCCCTGCCCGTGGGCGGAGGCCTCCCGCAGCCCGGTCAGGGTCCGCTCGGGGACCGGCTCGCCCGTGCGGTGGTGGCGGGCGTAGTGCCGGAGCACGTCCGGGTGCAGCACCCACATCTCGTGCACCTGGGAGGGGTACTCCACGAAGTCCCGCGGCACCTTCGTCCCGGAGAACGAGGGCAGGTGCACGTCGGACAGCAGCCCGTGCAGGGCGTGGCCGAACTCGTGGAAGACCGTCACGACCTCGTCCAGGGTCAGCAGCTTGGGCCTGCCCGCGGGCGGCCGCGTGAAGTTCGCGTTGTTGACGACGACGGGGCGCTGGCCGGTCAGCCGGTTCTGGTGCACGAGCGAGCCCATCCAGGCCCCGCCCTGCTTGGTGGGGCGCGTGAACCAGTCGCCCAGGAACAGGCCCACGCCGCGGCCCTGCTCGTCGGTGACCTCCCACACCCGGACCTGGGGCAGGTAGCCGTGCAGGTCGGGGCGCTCGGTGAAGACCAGCCCGTAGAGCTCCCGGGCGGTGCGGAAGATGCCGTGCTCCAGCACGGACTCCAGCTCGAAGTACTCCCGCAGCGCCGCGGCGTCCACGTGGTAGCGCTCCCGGCGCAGCCGCTCCGCCCAGAACGGCCAGTCCCACGCCTCGATCGGGTGGCCGGCCAGCTCCTCGAGCTCGGCCCGCTCCTCGAGCGCGTTGCGCACGGCCGGGCCGGTGACCCGCTCCAGCATGTCGTGCACCGCCTCCAGGGACGGCGCCGTGCTCCCGGCCAGGACCTGGTCGGCGTGGCTGGGGTAGCCCAGCAGCCGGGCCTGCTCCGAGCGCAGCCGGGCGATCCGCGCGGCCACGGGCAGCAGGTCCGTGCGGCTCTGCGAGCCCGCACCGCCGTGCTCGCCGGTGCCGCGGTGCACGGCGGCGAGGTGGATCCGCCGGCGCAGCGCGCGGTCCGTGAGCACTGACAGCACCGGCTGGAGGGTGAACAGCGAGGGCGTGAGGAGGTAGCGTCCCGGCATGCCGTTCTCGGCGGCCGCGGAGGCGGCCGCCTCGATGTCGGCGGCGGACAGCCCGTCCAGCTCCGCGGGGTCGTCGACGACCACGGCCGAGGCGTTGACCTCCCGGATGAGGTCGTTGCCGTAGCGGATGCTCAGCTCCGAGAGCTCGTCGTTGATCGCCCGGAGCCGCTGCTGGTCGTCCAGGCTGAGCTCGGCGCCCGAGTTCGCGAACCAGGAGACGTACTCGTCCAGCACGCGCAGCTGCCACGGCTCCAGGTCCTCGCGGTCGACCCGGCGCACCCGGGCGTAGAGCGCCTTGTTGAGGGTGAAGTCCGCCTTGTGCTCCGACAGCCGCGGCGCGAGCTCCTGGTAGATCCGCTGGACGCCCTCGGTGTTGTGGGCGGCCGTCAGGGTGAAGAAGACCGACTCGACGCGGTCCAGGGGCAGACCGCCGCGTTCGAGGGCCTCGACGGTGTTCGCGAAGGTGGGCGGGTCCGGGTCCGCCAGGATCGCCTGCACGCACTCGAGGTCCTGGGCCATCGCGGCCTCGAAGGCCGGCAGGAAGTGCTCCTCCTTGATCCGCCCGAAGTCGGGCAGCTCGTAGGGGAGGTCGCTGGGGCGCAGGAGTGGGTTGTCCAAGGGCCGGCTTCTGTCGTGGTGGGCGGACGGGTGCGCTCAAGACTAGCCGCCCCGTGCGACGGTGGTGACTCCACGCCGCGCCGGTCGGCCACGCGACGCGGACGTCGACGACGTCTCGGCAGAACGGCCGGGGAGGTCCGTGCCGTCCACCGCGGTGCCCACCCTCGACGTCACTCGGGGCGATCGAGCACGTCGCCGTCCCGGGTGAGGTCGGCGTCGGTGCGAAGGGGCAGCACCTCGAGCCCCGGGGTCTCCATGAGCTCGCGCACGAGCGCCCTGGTCCCGGCCACGAGCGTGGAGTCGAAGTCGATCTCCGTGGCAAGCACCCAGGCGTGGTCGTCCGGCCACAGGATGCTGGGCGAGTGCGCCCACACGACGTCGTCGACCCAGGGCGCGCGGGCAGGCCACGCGGCATCCGCGAAATCGGCGGCACATGCCTCGAACAGGACGTAGCGCCGCCCGGTGTTCCCGTGCAGCTCGAACCGCGGCCCGGTGGCGATCTCCCGGGAGAGCAGTCCGGAGCCCGGTTCCGGGCCGTTGCGGGCAGCCCCGGGACGAGCCGTCAGCACCGCCTGCGCTCCGGCGAGCCCCGCCCGCCCGGCCGCAGCGAGCCGGTCGCGGAGCGACGGGGCGGCGCCGCGCCCGGTGTTCTCGTCGGTGTCCTCGTCGGCGTGGCGGGCGGGCCGCCGCCCGCTCGACTCGGGCACGAAGTGCGCAACCCCTGCCGAGCTCAGCAGGCCGCCCCAGCCCTCCCAGACCGCGGCGACGCCGGCGTCCGGGGTCGTGGTGTGACGGGCCAGCACCGCGGAGGCCGCGGCCAGCGACACGGCGTCGAGACAGCCCTCGGACGTGTCGCCGTACCGCCAGCCGTCGGCGGCGATCGCCCCGTCGACTTCGCCGTCGTCACGCCGCACGAGCCGTGCGTACTGCGCCTGGGCGTGCATGGTCGTGCCGAACGACGCCGCGGCCTGCGCCCACGTGGCACGCTCCGTCTCGAGCGAGGCCTCGATGTCGTCGACACCCTCGAAGTACGTCGTCTCGTCGAGGCCCTGCCAGGTCCTCGTCCTCCGCGGACGGTCGCGCTCGACCGGATGGAGCACGCGCGCATACGCCTCGAAGCCGCGCGGAACCACCGACAGGATGCTCTCCGGAGGCTCAGCTTCCATCGGGCGCAGCCACTCGCCCCGCTCGAGGTCGGACACCCAGGTGAATCGTTCTGACATGCGCCTATTCTCCTGGTGCGGTCCGGCCCGGCTCACCGGCCCGATGTTCCCGAGCGCCCGCGACCCCCGGGCGCTGCGCCTCGCCGTCCGTCTCGTGCAGGTGGATCAGCCCCGTGGCGCCGTCGATGGTGACCACCTGGCCCTCGGTCAGCCGGGTGGTGGCGTCGGGCACGCAGATGACGGCCGGGATGCCGTACTCGCGGGCCACCGTCGGGCCGTGGGCGATCGTGGAGCCGGTCTCCGTGACGAGCCCGCCGAGGGTCAGGAACAGCGGGGTCCAGCCCGGGTCGGTGGTGGGGGCGACGAGGATGTCACCGGGCCGCAGCCTCGCCTCGGACGGATGGTGGACGATGCGCACCGGCCCGGTCGCGACCCCGGTGGCCGCCGGCTGGCCGACCAGCACGTCCGGCCCGTGCTCGGCCGCGTTGCCGTCCGGCAGGGCCTGGGGATTCGTGCCGTCGGACAGCAGCAGGCCCGGGACCTGCCGCCGTCGGGCCTCGCGGTGGTGCTCCGCACGCCGGCCGGTCACCACCGTGCGCAGGTCCGTGCCGTGCGAGGCGTCGAGAGCCTCGTCCAGGGTCAGGAACAGGATGTCCTCCGGCTGCTCCAGCAGGCCACGCCCGGTGAGCTCGGCCCCCGCGGTGAGCAGCTGCCGGCGCACCTCGGCCAGCGGGGTCAGCCACAGGAACTTGGGCAGCTCGCGCAGGCCGGTCAGCTCCCGGCTGCGGCGCAGCATGGTGCCGGCGAGGCGGGCCCGCAGCGGCCGGGTGCGCCGCGCGCGGTCGACGAGCTCTGCCACGGCGGCCTCGGCCTCGACGGCGGCGCGGGCGAACCGGGCCGGCGGGGCCTGGTCCGGGTCGGTCACCTGCAGGTACCCGGCCAGGGCCGCGAACACGGGAGTGGAGTCGTCGGCCCACCGGGGGGAGCCGACGTCGATCTCGGCGCTGCCGCGGATCCCGTACTCCTCCAGGAAGGCCGTCAGGCCGAACTCGGGCAGCTCGCCGCGCGAGAAGCGCGCGGCGAGCTCGTCCGGGGCGGTGCCGACCAGGAGATCGCGGTGCGGACGCGCGGCGACGGCCACGGACCAGAGCTTCAGGTCCATCTGGGTGGTGACGTTGTGGGGCATGCCGCGCAGGGTCGCGTTCAGCTCACCGGGCCGCAGCACGTCGCGCAGCAGCCCGCCGGCCACACCCTGGGCGATGAGCGCTGCCCACAGCGGTGGCAGGGATCGCATCATCGGTCCGGTCATCGCCGCGTCCTGCAGACCGGCGGCGCAACGGATCCGGCTCGCCGTGTCCGCCGGCTCGGTCCGGGGCTGCCGGCGGACCTGCTCGAGTTCCTGGAACGCGCGCTCGCGGGCGGCCGCGGGCCGTGCCAGGGCCCGCAGCGCGCCGAGCAACGAGGCCGGCACGACGGTCAGGAGCAGCCGCGCGATCGCACCGGCGGAGCGCGCGCGCCGACCGGGTGGAGCGGGACGGGGCGCGTAGCGGGGGTCCTCCAGGACGTGCCGCATCCCCCGCGCCACGGCCGGACCGTAGACCTGCAGCATCTCCGGAACCCGGGAGTGCAGGCGCGGGCTGCGGACGAAGCCGGTGAGGTCGGTGAACAGCCGGCCACCGATGTCGACGAGGTACTGATCGGCCACGGTGTCGTCGACGCCGATGATCTGCAGCCAACGGCGGGTCGTCTCCCGCAGCACGGACACGCCCATGGGGGTGACCGGACGCCGCAGCCCCTGCATGTGGCCGATCTCCAGGTAGACGCGCGGGTCGCCCTGCACCGGGTCGGTCCCGGGCGGGAGCGGGAAGAGCGTGGTGATGGCCCGGGACTGCAGCAGCCAGAGCGTGCCCTCGGCGTCGTAGGCGAACTCGACGTCCTGCGGGCCGCCGAGGGCGCGCTGCACCCGCTGCCCGGCCTGCTGGAGCTCGCGGAGCTGACCGGGGGACAGGCAGCCGTGATGCTGCTGCCCGGGGAGCGGGCCGTGCCCGGGCAGGACGTAGTGGTCGGTGTCCACGGTGCCGTCCACGACGCCGGTGCCGAGCCCCGGGACCGCGTCGACGACGGTCTCCGTGCGGGTGCCGGTCAGCGGATTGGCCGTGAACATCACCCCGGCGGCCGTCGGGACGATCATGCGCTGCACGACGACAGCCATCGCCGGGTCGTCGGCCTCCAGCCCCCGCTCGGCCCGATAGGCGACGGCGCGCTCGCTGTCCACGGAAGCCCAGCACTGCCGGATCGCCTCGAGCAGCGCGGCCCCGCCCTCGACGTCGAGGACGGTGTCGTGCTGGCCGGCGAAGCTGGCGTCCGGCAGGTCCTCGGCCGCAGCGCTGGAGCGGACGGCGACGGGGCCACCCCCGAGACGTTCGTAGGCCCTCAGGACCGCCTGCTCGGGGACGGCTCCCGAGCGGTGGGCCTCGGTGGTCAGGCAGAACCCGTCCGGCACCCGCTCGCCCGCGGACAGGAGGGCCCCGAGGCCGAGGGCCTTGCCGCCGACGAGCCCGATCCTCCCCGGGGCGATGTGGGCCAGGTCGATCACGTCCATGGGATGCCTCTCTGTCGCCCCGGGACCGACGGGGGATGAGAACTGGGCCGTGCCACGGGGTGTCCGGCACCCCGTTCGTAGCCGATGATCCAGTCCGGACGGTGGCAGGTCAACCTCCTCGTGCCCCGGGGCGCCGGCGTCCCTGCGCGGCCGGGGCCGATCAGAGCCAGGAGGTGAGCACGGGGACGGTGGTCATCAGTCCCAGCCCCACGAAGACCGCTCCGGAGGTGAGCTCGATCCTGCGGTTCACGGCGGGACGGTTGAGCCAGTTGCCGGCGGTGTGGGCGACCAGGGCCACGAGGAACAGGTAGATCCCGATGGCTGCCGCCACCGTCCCGCCCATCACCACCACGACGAACAGCGCCCCGGCCCCGGGCGGGGTGAACTGGGGCAGCAGGGCCAGGAAGAACAGCCCGGTCTTCGGATTGGTCAGACAGCACACCAGCCCTGCCGCGAAAGCCGATCGCGCCCTCCGCCGGGACGGCTCCGGGCGGACCGGGGCAGCGGTGACGGCCGACCCCGCGGTCCGTGCGACGCCGACGGCCGACTCCGCGGTCCGTGCGACGCCGACGGCCGTCGGCACCGCGGTGGCCGGGGCGGGAGCGTGGGGGACGAGCGCTCGGTAGCCCAGGAAGAACAAGTAGACGCCCCCGAGAACCCGCAGCGCCTGGAAGGCGGCCGGGGAGTCGTCCAGGACGGCGGCCACGCCCACCGCCATCAGCCCGGCCCAGGCGAAGACCCCCAGCGCGGAACCGGCCGCGGCCAGCATCCCGGCCCGCCGCTCGCGCAGGGCGTGGCCCAGGGTCAGGACGGTGTCGGGTCCCGGCGTGATGGCCAGGACCACAGCCACTCCCAGCAGGGCCAGATAGCTCGAGGTGTCCACGGCAACTCCTTGTCGGTCAGTGCTCCGCAGTCTCTACCGTGCCACCGCATCAGCCTTCGGAACCAGCAATGATTTCTGCGTCATTGACAGGTGAAAGCGTACGATCGAGGCATGCTCGATCCGCACCGGCTCGCCATCCTGCGCGCGGTCATCGCCGCCGGTTCGATCCACGCCGCCGCCCGGAACCTCCATCTGGCCCCGGCCACGGTCAGCCAGCACCTCCGCGCCCTGGCCCGGCAGACCGGGCTGGTGCTGTTCGAGAAGAACGGCCGGGGCATCGAGGCCACCCCGGCCGCCCGGCACCTGTGCGAGGCCAGCGCGGACACCCTCAACAGCCTGGAACGCCTCGAGCGCACCGTGGAGGATCTGCGGCAGGGCCGGGCCGAGCAGATCGCCGTCGCCTGCTTCGCGTCCGTGGCCCAGGCCTGGATGCCCGAGGTCGTGCTCGCCCTGCGCGCCCGGTCCCCGGACGTGGTGGTGGAGATCAGCATCAACGAACTGCATCCCACCGGAGGCCGCCGGGCGCCTGACATCGACGTGCGCAACGAGTCCCTCGACGGGCCCCCCGCCCACCTGGAGGGATACCAGCGCCATGCCCTGCACGAGGAGGACTTCTGCGTGGTGCTGCCGGTCGGCCATCCCCTGGCCGCACATCCCGCGGTGACCATGGCCCAGCTGCGTGACGAGCCCTGGATCGACCACGACATCCACGACGGCCCCACCGGGCGCATCATCACCCGCGCCTGTCACGCCGCCGGCTACACCCCGCACTACGTCGCCCGTCTCGACGACCACCACGCAGCGACCGGTCTCGCCGCGGCCGGGCTGGGCATCACGGTGCTGCCCCGGATCGCGCTCACCGGGCTGCCGGCGAGCCTCACGGCGAGGCCGCTGGTGGACCCGGCCGTCCACCGGCGCATCGTCGCGCACACCCGCCCCCACCCCACCCGGGCGCGGCTGATCCACACGACCCTGACGGCGCTGCGCCAGGCCGCTCACCGAAGCGGGCCGTCGACACCGGACGAGCACTGAGTCCGCGACGACGGGCCGCCCCGGTGAGGACACCCACCACGACGGGGGACGTCCCCCGGACACGGACAGCAGGACGTCCGGTTAGGGGTGCCCACCGGTGCGGTGGTGGCGCAGCACGGGGCGCTCGCTGCGGGGGAGTCCTTCGACGACGAGCTCGTAGGCGTTCAGCACCAGCTCCCCGACGAGCTCCGGGGTGATCCCGGGGCCGGCGGCGAGGGAGATCCAGTGCTGCTTGTTCATGTGGTGGCCGGGCGTGATCGTGGGGAACTCCTGGCGCAGTGCCGCCGCGTGCGGGGGCTCGCACTTGAGCGTCACGATCGGCTCCCCGGGTGCTTCCGTGGTCAGCAGGAAGATCTTGCCCCCGACCTTGAACACGTCCTGCTCGGGGCCGAAGGGCCAGGTGCAGGACACGGCCGGCAAACCGGCGGCGACCTGCTCGGCGATCTGCTGAAGCCTCGTTCCGTCCACGACGTGTCTCCTTTTCTCGACCGTGGGGTCACCGGGCGCCTCGGACTCCGCGTCCGCGGCGGCCTCGGCGCGTGGCCCGTCGTCGTGATCGCGGGGGGAGGTGGTCACGGTGCTCCCCGCGGGGGTCTGCCGGCGCGAGTACGACGCCCGGCCCGGGCCAGCGCGAGCGGCAGGGTCAGCAGCGAGATCGCTCCGGCCACCAGCAGCGCGGTGCTGAAGGAGGTCCCTGCGGCGACCATCCCCACCACGACCGCTCCGATGCCGGTCCCGGCGTCGAAGCCGATGTTCCACACCGCGCTGGCAGGACCGTAGTGCTGCCGGCTGACGGCCTGGAAGGTCACGACCAGGGTGAGGTTCTGCAGGCCGCCGTAGCTGATGCCCACCATCGCCGCGCCGACCAGCAGCGCCGGCGCCACGGTCGCCCGGGGGTCGTGGACCGCCCAGGCGAGCACCGCCATGCCCGCCGTGGTCAGCAGCACCAGCGGCGGGATGAACCGTTGCGGCCCGTGCCGGTCGGACCACGAGCCGATCCGCCAGCGCGCGAGCGCGGCGGCGACATTCATCAGCAGCAGCGCCAGGGTGGTCAGCACGGCACTGCTGCTCATCTGGGCCATGAAGGTGATCAGCGCCCCGCCGGCCAGGGTGACGCCGAGCAGCAGTCCCATGGGAGGGAGGAGACTCAGATAGGGGGCCCGGGCGTCCACCGCCTCGGGGACGTGGTCCAGCATCCGGGCCAGGCCGACGGCGGGGACGACGGCCGCCGCGGGCAGGGACGCCAGGGCGAACACGACCCAGAAGCCGAGCTGCTCGGCGATCCAGGGTCCCGCCGACAGGAACAGCACCTGCGGTCCCGCGATCGCCAGGCCGTAGGCACCGATGGCCTTCCCGCGCCGCTGCGGCTCCACCAGCTCGGCCACGAGGGCGCTGCCGGTCACGGTGAGGACCCCGAAGCCGAGCCCGCGCACCGCGGACAGCGCCAGGGTCGGGCCGAGCGCCGCGCTGGCGCCGTGCGCCAGGGCGGGCAGGCCCAGCAGGAGCATGCCCGTCACGAGGACCGGTCCCCAGCCGAAGCGGCGCAGCGCCCGGGGGACGAACAGCTGCGTGAGCACGGTGAAGAGCATGAGCACGCCGTTCACCAGCCCGGCGCCGACCGCGTCGGCGCCGCCGCGCACCGCCCACAGCGGTGCGACCGCCAGCAGCGCGGCGTAGCCCGAGAAGCCCAGGGCGGTCATGGTCAGCAGCAGCGGCATCCCCGGCGCCCGCCAGACCGATCCGTTCACCACCGGCCGAGGTCCGTGACGAGGGCCCCGCCGCCGGGGCACGCGGAATCGGCGGGGGTGCTCCCGCCGCGGCCTCGCGGCACCGCGGGCGGCTGCTTCTTCCGGACATCGACGATCGGCATGATGACGCCAGCCTATGCCCGGCACCAGCTCAGCCGGCGCCTCCGCGCAGGACGTCCACGTGCACGTGGTCCAGGTGGCGGAGGATCTCGTTGCCGGGCTCGGGCGCGTCGTAGTCCCGCCACTGCCCCCGGGAGCTGTGGGCGCTCCAGAACCGGTCGTCGAAGATGACGTACTGGACGTCCAGGTCCTCGGCGTGCGCGACCAGCCAGTGGGCCAGCAGCCAGCCCGCCCGCCGGTTCTCCTCGGTCACCGGGCGGAAGAAGACGTCGACGGCCCGGCCGTCGTAGTGCGTCGACTCCGCCCCGTGGCCGTGGTCGACGCCGCCGGGTGCGAACCCGCCGAGGCTCTGCGCACCGAACACCTCGGTCATCGCCGCGCGCAGCCGCTCGGCGCGCGGGGTCAAGCCGGTGCCGGTCAGCTCCTGCTCCGGCAGACCACCGGCCGCCGAGCCCCGGCAGGAGAGGCTCGCACCGGCGTCCCCGGGCGGCCCGTCGGCCAGCCGCTGCAGCACCGCCTCGTCGATGCCCGAGGTGTCGGGGGCCTCCGCCCCGCGGGCCGCGAGCGCCACCGCCGTGGTGGCCCGCTTCGCCTGCGCCCGGTCGAGCCCGACCTCTCCCTCGGCGGTCTCGACCGTGCACTCCGGGCCCCACGGCAGCCAGCTGCCCCCCGTGCGCAGTCCGCCGAGCAGACCGGGCCCCAGGAGCCCCAGCGCGCCCGCGAGCACCCCCAGCACGAGGAGCAGACCCACGAGCGTGCGCACGGAGCCGGACCGGCGCCGACGCGTGTTCTCGTGCGCCATCACGAGGGCGGACCGGCTGCGCGCACGGACCCGGTGCTGCGCGGCACCGGAGCAGCGGAGGCGGTGCCGCGCCGAGGCCGGTCCGGATCGCGGTCCCGGCCGTCCTGGCGCTCGCGCTCGGCGCGGCCGGCGGCGATCTGGGCCGCCCAGCGCACCCGGAACGGCCGCGGGTCCTGCGCCGCTGTCCCCGGCGGATCCACGGCCGCGTCCGTCGCGCCGGTGTCCGTCACGGTGCCCTCCCGCCGTGGCCGGCGGTCGGCGTGCCGTCGGGCGGCGGCGAGGGCCTCGGCCCGCCGCTGCTCGGCCTCGGCGGCAGCACGCTGGTCGGCGGAGCGCATCGGGGTGCCGTCCTGGTGGGTCCAGGTGCGCAGCCGGGCGGCGAACCAGGCCCCGGGGTTCTCGATCCCGGTGACCGAGTCGTGGGCGTAGCGGGCCCCCTGCGGAGTCCAGTCCAGGGCGTGCAGGACGTCGGCCACGGTCCACCCGGCGTCGAAGCAGGGCTCGGCCACGGCCACGACGCCGGCCGTGCTGATCCGGCGCAGCACCAGCGCGTGGTGCTGGATCTCCAGCCCGGCCAGCCGGCGGACCTGCCGCCGCTCCTGACGGGTCGCTCCCGGTGCCGGCCGCACCGGCACATGAGCCGGCCACAGCGGAGCCGTGCGCCGGCTCAGGGCGGCCCGGACCTCCCGCCGCTGGGCGTCGGCCGGGGCGGCGGGTCGCGGCCCCGCCGGAGCCGTCGGGGACGTCCCGTTCGGCGCGCGCGGGGCAGGGCACGGCCTCTCCGGAGGCACGGGACCGACCTGGACGTCCACCGGCATCGGCTCCTCTGCTGGTCCTGGGGGTTGCTGGTTCGTGGGGGCTGCTGGTTGCTGGGGGCATGTCCCGCGGTCTCCGGCTGCGCCGGGCCCGTCCCGGCCCGCGCCGACAGTGTCGCGCCCGGCCGTGGTCCGACGATAGCGGGATGTGCTCTACCCGGTGGCATGACCGGCGCCTCCCTGCCGACGCGCCCACGGCCGAGGACTTCCGCACGCCGGCGCGCAGCTCGCCGGGCAGGTACTCACCACCCACGGAGGGCTGGGCCTGGCCTGAGCGCCGTGCCGGACCGGAGAGCCGTCGACACGGGTGTGCCCCTCAGCGCTCCTCCGGCCGAGCAGGCCCGCCCGGGCCACGTCGCCGGCCCAGCAGCCAGCCGGCGCAGAAGGCCCACAGGAGGAGACCCGCGGCCATGCCGGACCACCCCGCCGTGGCCTCCGGGGTCACCACGGTCATGGCCGGGAGCGTCTCGCCGCTCGCGGGGAGGTCCCCGAACCACCCGAACGCCGCGTCCGCCGGATGCAGCAGCACCAGCATCGCCCCGCCCAGCACCAGCACCGCGCCCAGCAGCGCCAGGACCACCCACCACCGGGGCGGCCTTCGCGGCGGGACGGACGGAGCAGTGGCGGGGCCGGCGGAGTCCATGGTCCGACCCTACGGGTGCGGCGCCCCACCTCTCACGGCACGCGGCGGCGGCGTCGTGTCCTCCGTCGTCGTCCGCCGCGTCCCGCGCGGCCCCGGACGGACCAGGGGCCGCGCTCCCCGGGACGCCCCCGGGTGCCCGCCGCCGCCGGGGCGCAGACCATAGGATGGAGCGCATGTCCAGACCCCACGTGCGCCTGCTCGGCCAAGGCATCCGGTACCTGACCACACTGCGCGGCGGAGGCTCCGCCTTCCCCGGCCTCGTGATGGAGCGGCTGCACCCCGGGTTCGTGGCCGAGGAGCTGGCGAAGCTCCCGCACGGCGTGGTGCTCATCAGCGGCACCAACGGCAAGACGACCACCACCAAGATGGCCGTCCAGCTGCTGCGCTCGCAGGGGTTCAAGGTCTTCACCAACCGCACGGGGTCCAACTTCGTGCGCGGCGTGGCCGCGGCCCTGCTCGGAGAGATGAGCCTCACCGGCCGCCTCGACGCGGACGTCGCCGTGCTCGAGCTCGACGAGGCCCACGCCGTGCACTTCGTCAAGCAGGTCAAGCCCCGCCACGCGCTGCTGCTCAACGTCATGCGCGACCAGCTCGACCGCTTCGGCGAGATCGACACCACCCGGCGGATGCTGGCCCAGATCGCCGCGGCCACCACGGGCACCGTGGTGCTCAACCGCGAGGACCCCAGGATCGTCTCCCTGGCGGAGCACGTCCCGGAGGGCACGCAGACCCGCTGGTTCGGCCTGTCCGCGCCGCTGCGGCCCATGTTCCCCTCCGACGACGACATGCGCTCGGCCGGCGGGCCCGACGCCGAGGACGACCACGAGGGCGACTTGGCGCCCCGGCCCGCCGCCGACGTGGAGCTGACGTCCTTCGAGGCGAACCGGGTCCGGCTCACGGTGGGCGGAGAGCCCGTCGAGACCACCGTGGAGCTCTACGGCGTCTACAACATGTACAACGCGGCGGCCGCCCTCGCCCTGGCCCTCGCGGTGGCCGGGCCCGGCGCCGACCGCGCCGCGCTGGTGGACGAGCTCTCCCGGGTCACCCCCGCCTTCGGCCGCGGGGAGACCATCACCGTGGACGGCCGGCCGCTGCAGCTGCTGCTCGTGAAGAACCCCGCCGGGTTCCGGCTCTCGCTGGCCTCGGCCCGGCCGGGCGACTACGCCACGATGATCGCCATCAACGACGAGTACGCCGACGGCCGCGACGTCTCCTGGCTGTGGGACGTCGACTTCCACTCCCTGCGCTCCGGCGTAGTGGACGTGGTGGCCGGCACCCGCGCGTGGGACATGGCCCTGCGCCTGGACTACGACGAGGTCCCGGTGCGCGAGGTGGTCCCGGGGCTCGGCGACGCGCTGCGGCGCTTCGTCGCCGGGGCCGGCGAGCGGCCCATGCGCGTCTTCTGCACCTACACGTCCATGCTCGAGCTGCGCCGGGAGCTCTCCCGGGTGGCCGAGGTCGCCGAGATCTGAGCGGAGCCCCCGTGACCGACCGCACCGTCCACCTCGTCCAGCTCTATCCCCGGGACATGAACATCTACGGGGACTGGGGCAACACCCTCACCCTCAAGCGCCGGCTGGAGAAGTACGGCTACGCCGTGCGGCTGAGCGACCACAACCCCGGGGACCCCTTCCCGCCCGACGCCGACCTCCTGGTGGGGGGCGGCGGCCAGGACTCCGGGCAGTTCCGGGTCCAGGAGGACCTGCAGCGGATCGCCCCCGAGCTGCGGGCCATGGCCGCCGACGGCGTGCCGATGCTCGCGATCTGCGGTCTCTACCAGCTCTTCGGCCACGAGTTCCGCACCGGCGCCGGCGAGACGCTGCCCGGCATCGGCATCCTCGATCTGACCACGGTGGGCGGGCCCACGCGCCTGATCGGCAACATCGTGCTGGAGTCCCCGGAGTTCGGGACCGTCGTCGGCTACGAGAACCACTCCGGGGTCACCCGCCTCGGCCCCGGCCAGGCGCCGCTCGGGACGGTGCTCAAGGGCGCCGGCAACAACGGCGAGGACGGCACCGAGGGCGCGCGCGTGCACCACGTGGTGGGCTCCTACCTGCACGGGTCGATGCTGCCCAAGAACCCCGCCGTGGCCGACCACCTCATCCGCGCCGCCGTGGAGCGCCGGCTCGGGGCCTTCGACGCCGCGCCGCTGGACGACACCCTGGCCGAGCGGGCCCGCGAGGTCGCGCAGGCCCGGCCCCGCTAGACCCCCGGTCCGGGGTGGGCGCACCCGGTAGAATGGGTCATGACTTCTCCGGCCCGCCCCGGCGGCGGCCGGCACGGCCCGCTCCGGCCACCGCCGGAGCGGGCCGTGCCGGGACGACGACCGGCGCGTCCCGGCCGAGCACGAACGACTTCCCGAGGAGGGACGCATGTCAGGACACTCCAAGTGGGCCACGACCAAGCACAAGAAGGCCGCGATCGACGCCAAGCGCGCCAAGGCCTTCGCCAAGTACATCAAGGGCATCGAGGTGGCCGCGCGCATGGGCGGGCCCGACACCGCCGGCAACCCGGCGCTGGACCTCGCCGTGTCCAAGGCGAAGAAGAACTCGGTGCCGGTGGCGAACATCGACCGGGCGATCAAGCGCGGCGCGGGCCTGACCGGTGAGGTCGTCGACTACACCGAGATCCTCTACGAGGCCCGCGGTCCCCAGGGCAC
This sequence comes from Kocuria rosea subsp. polaris, assembly GCF_001483755.1. GTDB lineage: Bacteria > Actinomycetota > Actinomycetes > Actinomycetales > Micrococcaceae > Kocuria > Kocuria cellulosilytica. The sequence goes on along the minus strand of NZ_LQBK01000003.1, from coordinate 67,413 downwards.
GGCGCTGTACATCGAGTGCCTCACCGACAACAAGAACCGTGCCGCCTCCGAGGTGCGCGTGGCCGTGACCCGCAACGGCGGCACCATGGCCGACTCCGGCTCCGTGGCGTTCCTCTTCGAGCGCAAGGGCGTCGTGGAGGTCACGCGCACCGACGGGCTGACCGAGGACGACGTGCTGATGGCCGTGCTGGACGCGGGCGCCGACGAGGTCGTGGAGCAGGAGGACGTCTTCGAGGTCGTCTCCGAGGCCACCGACCTGCCGGCGATCCGCACCGCCCTCGACGAGGCCGGGCTCGAGTACAACAACGACGACCCGCAGTTCCGCCCGAGCATGCTCGTGGAGCTCGACGCGGAGGGCGCCCGGAAGTTCCTGCGCCTGGTCGACGCCGTCGAGGAGCTCGACGACGTGCAGAACGTCTACTCGAACGCGGACATCCCCGCCGACGTCCTGGCCCAGCTCGACTCCGAGGACTGACCACGGCCACGCAGCGGATCCTCGGGGTGGACCCCGGACTGACGCGGTGCGGGTTCGGTCTGATCGACATGGCCGGCAACCGCACCGCGTCCTTCGTGGACGTCGGCGTGGCCGGCACGGACGCCGCCGACCCGCTCGACGTGCGCGTGCTGCGGATCTGGGAGGCCACCGAGCGGTGGATCGAGCGGTACCGTCCGGACGCCCTCGCCCTGGAGCGCGTGTTCGCCCAGACCAACGTGAACACCGTCATCGGCACGGCGCACGCCTCGGGCGCCGTCATCGCCTCGGCGGCCCGCCACGGCGTGCCGGTCGCGTGGCACACCCCCTCCGAGGTCAAGGCCGCGGTGACGGGGGAGGGGCGGGCCGACAAGGCGTCCGTGGCCCGCATGGTGGTGCGCATCCTCCGGCTCGACGCGCCGCCCCGCCCCGCCGACGCCGCCGACGCCCTCGCCATCGCCATCTGCCACGGCTGGCGCGGCGGCGGCACGGGCGTGGACGCGACGGCAGGGACCGAGACGCACCAGGGCGCCCGCCCCCTGGCCGCCGCCCGCACCGGCATGACCCCCGCCCAGCGGGCCTGGGCCGAGGCCGAGCACCGCGCCCGACGGGGCCGGCGCGGCTGAGTCGGTGCCCACTGCTAGAGTGGTCGTCATTCGTAGATCTGTTCGATCGACCGTGCTCGGCCCCCGCCGGGCACGGGAAGGAGTTGCCCGGTGATCGCGTCCATCACGGGACAGGTCGAGCACGTCGGCCTCACCACCGCCGTCGTGGCCGTGGCCGGCTTCGGCGTCCAGGTCCAGGCGACGCCGGAGACCCTGGCCGGGCTGCGGATCGGCCGCGAGGTCCGCCTGGACACCGCCTACGTGGCGCGCAAGGACGAGTCCCCGCTGCTCTTCGGCTTCCGCAGCCCCGCCGAGCGCGAGGTCTTCGAGATCATGCTCGGGGTCAGCGGCGTGGGCCCCCGCACCGCCCTGGCCGTGCTCTCCGTGCTGGGCCCGGACGACGTGCACCGCGCGATCGCGCAGGGCGACGCCAAGGCGTTCACGACCGTCCCCGGCATCGGCCCCAAGGGCGCCCGCCGGATCGTGCTGGAGCTCGCCGACAAGCTCATCGTCCCGGACCGTCCCGCCCAGCCCGCCGCCGCCCCGATGGAGCCGTGGCGGGCGCAGGTGCTCGAGGCGCTCGTGGGCCTGGGCTGGAGCGAGAAGGACGCCGCCCGCGGCGTCGCCGACGCCCTCGCCGACCGGGAGGAGCTCGCCGCCTCCGGGGACGTCCCGACGATCCTGCGCACCGTGCTCGGGTGGCTCGGCGCCGCCAAGGCCGGCTCGCGGGCCGGTGCCGAGCGGGGGGCCTGAGCGTGGCCCGCGAGGACGGTGCCGCCGTGAACGCCCGGGACCGGCTGGTCTCGGCCGACGACGAGCCCGACGAGAAGCAGCTCGAGTCGGCCCTGCGGCCCGCGAACCTCGACGAGTTCGTGGGGCAGAAGCGGGTGCGCCAGCAGCTGTCCCTGGTGCTCGAGGCCTCCCGGCTGCGGGGCCGCTCCGCCGACCACGTCCTGCTCTCCGGCCCGCCCGGGCTCGGCAAGACGACCCTGGCCATGATCATCGCCGAGGAGATGGGCGCCCCCCTGCGGATCTCCTCCGGGCCGGCCATCCAGCACGCCGGCGACCTCGCCGCCATCCTCTCCTCCCTGACCGAGGGGGAGGTGCTGTTCCTCGACGAGATCCACCGCATGTCCCGGCCCGCCGAGGAGATGCTCTACATGGCCATGGAGGACTTCCGGGTGGACATCGTGGTGGGCAAGGGCGCCGGCGCCACGTCCATCCCGCTGGACCTCCCGCCCTTCACCCTGGTGGGCGCCACCACCCGCGCGGGCCTGCTGCCGGGCCCGCTGCGCGACCGCTTCGGCTTCACCGGCCACCTCGAGTTCTACTCCGTGGAGGAGCTCGAGCTCGTGCTGCGCCGCTCCGCCGGGCTCATGGACCTCGCGATGACCGCCGAGGGCTTCGCCGAGGTCGCCTCCCGGTCCCGGGGCACCCCGCGCATCGCCAACCGGCTGCTGCGCCGGGTGCGGGACTGGGCGCTCGTGCACGGCATCGAGCGGATCGACGCCCGCACCTCGTCCGCCGCCCTCGACATGTACGAGGTGGACACCCGCGGCCTCGACCGCCTGGACCGCTCGGTGCTCGAGGCGCTCGTGACGAAGTTCGGCGGTGGGCCGGTGGGCCTGTCCACCCTGGCGATCGCCGTGGGGGAGGAGACCGAGACGGTCGAGACCGTGGCCGAGCCCTACCTGGTCCGCGAGGGCCTGCTCGGCCGGACGCCCCGGGGCCGGATCGCGATGGCCGCGGCCTGGGACCACCTGGGACTGCGCCCGCCCGAGCACGCCGCGTTCAAGGACCCCGGGCTGCGGGCGGCCTTCGGCGGGACCGCGCCGGCGCCGGCCGCCGAGGACGTCCCGCCCCTGTTCGAGGACTGAGGCCCGGGTTCCGAGGGCCGAGCACCGGGACTGAGCACTGAGCACTGAGCACTGAGGACTGAGGACTGAGCACCGGGCACCGATGACCGGGACCGAGCTCCGGGGGCCGCCCCGGATCCGTGCGCGGACCGGCGGCCGTCCACCGGGCGCCGTCCAGGACGCCGACAGGGTGGATCGCCTACCATGGTGAGGACACCCACCACCGATCGAACGGAAGTCCGTGAGCCCGCTCCTCACCACCCAGTCCCTCGCCGCCCAGGCCCCCCAGTCAACGGGGGGCGGCACCGCCTGGCTGCTGCCGCTGATGCTGGTGGCCATGGTGCTCCTGCTCTGGCTGCCCATGCGGCGGCAGAAGAAGGCCATGGCCCAGGTCAAGGAGAAGCAGGCGGCCATGGGCCCCGGCACGGAGGTCATGACGAACTACGGCCTCTACGGCACCGTGCGCTCGATCGACCGGGACACCAACAAGGTCGTCCTCGAGATCGCCCCCGGCACCGCCGTGACCGTGCACCTGCAGACCGTGACCACGGTCGTCGAGGACGAGACGGCGCCCGCACCGGCCCCCGGGACCGAGGCGGAGCCGTCGGTGATCGAGCCCGACGCCCCCGGCGCCGGGTCGACCCCCGTCGACCCCCTCGACGACGACACCCGGCGCGATCCCGGGCAGCGCAACGACTGACCCCCCACACGGGACGACGGGCCGACCACTGGTCGGCCCGTTCCCATGCACAGGCCCGGCAGCACCGGGCCGTCGTTCGTAAGGAAGACCATGGCACTGACCACACGCAAGACCCCCGGTGACCCCGGGGCCGCCGCACCGGACGGCACCCCCGGGCGGGGCGGCTCGACCGCGCCGGCACGCTCGGGGGTGCGGGCCGCCCTCTCGACCGCCCGGCGGTCCCTGATCGGGCTGCTGGTGCTGCTCGCCCTGCTGGGCGGGCTGTTGGCCTGGGGCGCGGGCACCGACCGCAGCGGCTGGGGGCCCAAGCTGGCCCTCGACCTCGAGGGCGGCACCCAGATGATCCTCTCCCCGTCCCTGCAGGGGGAGGACGCCGGCGAGGAGGTCTCCCCGGAGCAGCTGGACCAGGCCGTGGAGATCATCCGCCAGCGCGTCGACGGCTCCGGAGTGGCCGAGGCGGAGATCGCCACCCAGTCCGGCGACAACATCGTGGTCTCCATGCCGGGCGTGCCCTCCGCCGAGACCCGCGAGCTCATCCAGACCTCGGCGCAGATGAACTTCCGGCCCGTGCTCACCACCGCCGCGGCGGAGCCGGTCCCCGAGGACCAGCGCGCCACCGACGAGGAGCTGCCCGAGCCCACCGCCGAGCCGACCGACGCCTCCGACCCGAACTGGATCACCCCGGAGCTGTTCCGGGAGTTCGAGGCGACCGACTGCACCGTGCCCCAGTCCCCCGAGGAGCGGGAGGCCCAGGAGCCCGGCGAGCCGATCGTCGCGTGCGAGCCCGAGACGGGCACCAAGTACCTCCTGGGGCCCGTGGAGATCCAGGGCACCGGCATCGAGGACGCCTCCTACGGCACCGCCCAGAACTCCCAGGGCGTGTCCCTGAACCAGTTCGCCGTGAACCTCCAGTTCGGCCCGGAGGCCACGGACACCTTCCGGCAGCTCTCCGAGCGGCTCTACGGGATCGGCACCGCCACGTCCGGCGACCCCCGCAGCCAGTTCGCAATCCTGCTGGACGGCCAGGTGGTCTCCGCCCCGTCGATGAACGCCGTGATCTCCGACGGACAGGCCCAGATCACGGGCCAGTTCACCGAGGAGCAGGCGAAGTTCCTGGCCGAGCAGCTCAAGTACGGCGCGCTGCCGATGAGCTTCGACATCCAGTCCGAGCAGCAGATCTCCGCGACCCTGGGCGCCGACCAGCTGCGGATGGGCATCATCGCCGGGATCATCGGCCTGGTGCTCGTGTGCGTGTACTCGCTCTTCCAGTACCGTCTGCTGGGCCTCGTGACCATCAGCTCGCTCGTGGTCGCGGGCGTGCTCACCTGGCTGGCGATCACCCTGCTGGGCTGGTCCGCGAACTACCGCCTGTCCCTGGCCGGCGTGGCGGGCCTGATCGTGGCGATCGGCCAGACCGCGGACTCGTTCATCGTCTACTTCGAGCGCATCCGCGACGAGATCCGCAGCGGCCGCTCCATCCCGGCGGCCGTCGACCACGGCTGGCAGCGCGCCCGCCAGACCGTGCTCGCGTCCAAGGCCGTGAACCTGCTGGCCGCGGCCGTGCTGTACTTCGTGGCCGTGGGCAACGTGCGCGGCTTCGCCTTCACCCTGGGCCTGACCGCGATCGCCGACCTGCTCGTCGTCTTCCTCTTCACGCACCCGGTGATGGTCATGCTCGCCCGCACCCGCTACTTCGGCGGCGGCGGGAAGCACTCGGGGCTCAGCCCCGAGGCCCTCGACGCGGTGCCCCTGTACCGGGGCGCCGGCCGGCTGCGCGAGCCGCAGGCGGAGCACGACGGCCTGACCATCGCCGAGCGGCGCCGCCGCGCGGCGCGGACCGCGCCGAAGGACCCCCCGTCTGCGGCGGCACCGGACGGCGCGCCGGTCGGCGCGTCGTCGTCCGCCGCCCGCACCCCCGAGGAGAACGCCTGATGTCCAAGTTCGCAGATTTCGGCAACGCCCTGCACAGCGGACGGACCTCCTACCCCTTCGTGGGCCGGGCCAAGCAGTGGCTCGCCGTCGTGGGCGTCCTCGTGCTGCTGTCCCTGCTCGTGCCCGTGGCCAAGGGCGGCTTCAACCTCGGCATCGACTTCACCGGCGGGTCCGAGTTCACCGTGTCCTCCGTGGCCGACCCGGACATCGAGGCCGGCCGGGAGGCCGTCGCCGAGTCCTCGGACGCCGCCGGCGTGGAGGTCACCAACATCGCCCCGGAGACCGTCCGGGTGCGCACGGAGCAGCTCGACGACGACCAGACCCTGGCCGTCAAGGACGCCCTGGTCGACGCCTACGGCGTGAGCGAGCAGGAGGTCACCTCCAACTTCGTGGGTCCCACCTGGGGCGCCGGCGTCACCACCCAGGCCCTGCAGGGCCTGGTGGTCTTCGTGGTCCTGGCCACCGCCCTGATGGCCCTGTACTTCCGCACCTGGAAGATGTCCGTCTCGGCGGTCGCCGGCATGCTCGCCTCGGTGGCGATCACCGCCGGGATCTACTCGCTCGTGGGCTTCGAGGTCACCCCGTCCGCGGTGATCGGCTTCCTCACGGTGCTCAGCTACTCGCTCTACGACTCCGTGGTGGTCTTCGACAAGGTCCGGGAGAACACCGAGGGGCTGCTCGACGGCACGGCCCCGCCGGAGCGGGCCGGCCGGAGGTTCTCCGACCAGGTGAACCTCGCCGTCAACCAGACGCTGGTGCGCTCGATCAACACGTCCGTGGTGGGCATCCTGCCGGTCGGCTCGATCCTGTTCATCGGCTGGCTCGTCCTGGGGGCGGGCACCCTCAAGGACCTGTCGCTGTCCCTGTTCGTCGGCATCATCGTGGGCACCGCGGCCACCCTGTTCGTGGCCGCGCCCCTCTACGCGCTGCTGCGCCGCGGCGAGCCCGCGGTCCAGGAGCAGGAGGCCCGCGCGGGGGCACCCGTCGAGCGTGCCGCCGAGGAGGCCGCGGCGCACTAGACTGTAGCCACCGTAGGGCGGGTCGTGCAGGAGCGGCCCCCCGCACAGCAGCACACGTCGAACCCGAACCGGAGACGACGATCGGGGCGGCGGCCGCACGGCCGCCGCCCCGCGTGCATCGATGGGAAGGAAGTCTCGGTCATGAGCTCGTCCGACGACGGGGCCGTCCCCGCGGACCAGGCCGCCGCACCGACCCCGCCGCGCCGGTCGGACATGGCCGGCACGCACTACGTGGTGCCCGCGTCCCGGCCGCTCCTGGGCCGTGCCGTGTTCCCGGGACGCAGCGACCGCACCCGGTCGAGCCTGTCCTACCTGTCCGGGCGGCCCATGGACCACTCGCCGATCCTCGAGCCGCTGCTGCACACCGTGCGCGCCACCCACCCGGAGGAGGACCTCGAGGTCCTGCAGCGCGCCTTCAAGGTCGCCGAGAAGTGCCACGAGGGCCAGAAGCGCAAGAGCGGCGACCCGTACATCACCCACCCCGTGGCCGTGACCACGATCCTCGCCGAGCTCGGCATGACGGGCGCCACCCTCGTGGCGGCCCTGCTCCACGACACCGTGGAGGACACGGACTACACCCTCGAGCAGCTGCGCGCCGAGTTCGGCGAGGAGGTCGCCGCCCTCGTGGACGGCGTGACGAAGCTGGACAAGGTCCAGTACGGGGACGCTGCGCAGGCCGAGACCGTGCGCAAGATGATCGTGGCGATGGCCAAGGACATCCGCGTGCTCGTCATCAAGCTCGCCGACCGCCTGCACAACGCCCGCACCTGGCGCTTCGTCTCGCAGACCTCGTCCTCGAAGAAGGCCCGCGAGACCCTCGAGATCTTCGCCCCGCTGGCCCACCGCCTCGGCATGAACACCATCAAGTGGGAGCTCGAGGACCTGGCCTTCGCGGCGCTCTACCCCAAGGTCTACGAGGAGATCGTGCGGATGGTGGGGGAGCGCCAGCCCCAGCGCGAGCGGTCCCTGGCCAAGATCCGGGAGCGGATCGCCCTGGACCTCTCCGAGGCGGGCATCGAGGCGACCATCACCGGCCGGCCCAAGCACTACTACTCGATCTACCAGAAGATGATCGTGCGCGGGAAGGACTTCGACGAGATCCAGGACCTGCAGGCGGTGCGGGTCCTGGTGAACACGGTGCGCGAGTGCTACGCGGCGCTGGGCGCCCTGCACGCGCGGTGGCGGCCGCTGCCGGGGCGGTTCAAAGACTACATCGCCATGCCGAAGTTCAACATGTACCAGTCCCTGCACACCACGGTCATCGGCCCGGACGGGCGGCCCGTGGAGATCCAGATCCGCACCCACGAGATGCACCGCCGGGCCGAGTACGGCGTGGCCGCGCACTGGAAGTACAAGGACCAGGCCAACCAGGCGAACTCCGCGACCCCGAAGGCCCAGGAGGGGGACCTCGCCTGGCTGAGCTCGCTCGTGTCCTGGCAGGAGGAGACCCAGGACTCCTCCGAGTTCCTCGACTCCCTGCGCTACCAGATCAACACGTCCGAGGTGTACGTGTTCACCCCCAAGGGCGAGGTCATGGCCCTGCCCGCCGGCTCCACGCCCGTGGACTTCGCCTACGCCGTGCACACCGAGGTGGGGCACAAGACCATCGGGGCGCGCGTCAACGGCAAGCTCGTGCCCCTGTCCTCGGAGCTCCAGCACGGGGACTGGGTGGAGGTGCTGACCTCCAAGTCGGAGCACGCCGGGCCCTCGCAGGACTGGCTGAAGTTCGTGCAGTCCCCGCGGGCCCGCAACAAGATCCGGCAGTGGTTCTCCAAGGAGCGCCGCGAGGAGGCGATCGAGAAGGGCAAGGACGCGCTCACCCGCGCCCTGCGCAAGCACCACCTCCCCCTGCAGCGCACGCTCACCCAGGAGTCCCTGCTCGCGGTGGCCCAGGACTTCCACCGCACCGACATCAGCTCCCTCTACGAGGCGATCGGCTCCGACGTGGTCAGCGCCCAGAGCGTGGTCGAGAAGATCGTGGGCGACCTCGGCGGGGCGGACGGCGCGGAGGAGGACTTCGCGGAGACCACCATCGCCACCCAGCCGGTGCGCCCGCGCGTGTCCGACTCCGGGGTGACGGTCCAGGGCGCCTCCGACGTCTACGTCAAGCTCGCCCGCTGCTGCACGCCGGTGCCGCCGGACGAGATCATGGGCTTCGTGACCCGCGGCGCCGGCATCTCCGTGCACCGCAAGGACTGCGCCAACATGCTGGCCCTGACGTCCACGGAGCGGGTGGTCGAGGTCGAGTGGGCGCCCACCCAGTCCAGCGTGTTCCTGGTCGAGATCCAGGTGGAGGCCCTCGACCGCAAGTCCCTGCTCTCGGACGTCACCCGAGTGCTCTCGGAGAACCACGTCAACATCCTCGCCGCCTCGGTGCACACCTCGAAGGCGCGGCTGGCGATCTCCCGCTTCGCCTTCGAGATGGGCGATCCGCGCTACCTGGACCACGTGCTCAACCAGGTCCGCCGCATCGACGGGGTCTACGACGTCTACCGCACCTCGGGCAACCGGCCCATCTCGGAGCCGTCCTCGCGCTGACGCGGTCGCTCTCGGTCCCGTCCTCGCGCTGGTCCATCCGCTCCCGTGGCCGTCTTCGTGCCGGTCCGGTCGCTCGCGGGAGCCGTCCTCGCGCCGGCCCGGCCGCTCTCGGAGCCGGCCGCTCTCGGAGCCGTCCACTCCCGGAGTCGGCCGCTCCTGCCGCCGTCAGCGCAGCGGGCGCCCGACGGCACGGGCGGCACGGCGGACCCGCAGCAGCGCCGCCTGCCGGCCGGGCATCCGCTCGAAGCTCTCGAGCGCGGCCTGGACCAGCGGGGGCGGGCAGTGCAGGTGCGGGGCGTGCATGAGCTTCTCCAGGGCCGCGAGCCCCTCCCGTCCCGGCACGTGCAGAGCCAGGTCCACGGCGGTGCGCAGCGGCGTGGTGACGTGCACCGGCCCGGCGTCGTGGACGTCGTAGCCGCCCAGCGTGACCTGGTGCAGCGCCAGGCCCTCCGGCACCGGGGACATCGTGGTGCGGCGCAGCTTGTCCAGCAGCACCGGCAGGATGCTGGGGCGTCCGGCGCAGTCGTAGAACCACGCGGCGGAGAGCCGGCCGAGCACCCCGCGCCGCAACAGGTGCGGGGGCAGCTGGGCCTCCAGGGCCGCGACCTTCACCGCCCGGGTCACGGGACGGCCGCGCAGCACGTGGGCCTCCAGCACCACGGGCACGAGCACCCCGTCCGTGACGAGGGCCGAGAGCTCGGTGCGCGAGAAGGGGCGCGCCGGCAGGAACAGGGTGTCGGGGTGCCAGGGCGGGACGTCCATGGGGCCACTCTCGCCCCACGGCCCCGGCACGGGAAAGGCCCCGCGGGGCGCTGTGGACAGCGCCCCGCGGAGCCTCCCGGTGCGCCTGCGCTCAGCGCAGGTCCGCCGCGGAGCGGCGCAGGGTCTCCAGCCACTGGCGGCTGGTGGCGAGCTCGCCCTCCAGCTTGGCCGCGCGCTTGGTGTCCCCGGTGGACTGCGCCCGGTCCAGCGCCGCCTCCTGGTCCTCGATCTTCGACTCGAGCTGCGTGAGCATCGAGTTGGACCGGGCCTTGGTCTCGGGGTTGGAGCGCTGCCACTTCTCGTCCTCGGCCTGGCGCACGGCGTCCTCCACCGTGCGCAGCTCGGCCTCCACCCGGCGCATGTGGGCGCGCGGGACCTTCCCCGCCTGCTCCCACCGGTCCAGGATGTCGCCGAGCGCCCGCTTGGCGGCCTTGAGGTCGGTGATCGGCAGCAGGGCCTTCGCCTCGGCGAGCAGCTGCTCCTTCACGGCGAGGTTGCCCTCGAACTCCTGGTCGATCCGGTCGTTGTCGGCCTTGCGCGCCGCGAAGAAGGTGTCCTGGGCGGCGCGGAACCGCGCCCACAGGGCGTCGTCGTCCTTCTTGGACGCGCGCTTGGACTCCTTCCACCGGTCCATCAGCCGGCGGTACTCCGCGGCCGTGGCGCCCCAGTCGGTGGAGCCGGACAAGGCCTCCGCCTCGGCGATGAGGGCCTCCTTGGCCCTCTTGGCCTCGGCGTTGTCGGCGTCCAGCTGCGAGAAGAACGCGCGGCGGTGCCGGTCGAACGTGGTGCGTGCGGTGCGGAACCGCTTCCACAGGGCGTCCTCCGCGGCCCGGCCCAGGCGGATGCCGGACTTCTGGTGGGTCTTCCACTGGTCGAACAGCTCGGCCATCCGGGCCGAGGACTGCTTCCACTGCGTGCGCTGGGGGTCCTGGGCGGCGATCTGCTCCGCCTCCGCGACGATCGCCTCGCGCGCCGCGACGTTCTGGGCGCGCTGGGCCTCGTGGGCGGCCCGCTCGGCGGCCTCGAGTTCCCGGATCGCCGGGCGCAGGGCCTCCAGGCGGGACTCGAGGCCCTTGACGTCCCCGAGCATCGTGCGCTGGCCGACCTGCTCGGCGAGGTGGTCCACCGTGCTGAGCATGTCCGCCGAGGGCGCACCGGCGGCCACCCGCTGCTCCAGCAGGGCCACCTGCGCTTCGACGTCGTCGAACTTCCGGGCGAAGTAGCCCAGCGCCTCGTCCTCGGTGGCGTCCGGGAACTGCCCGCAGAGGACCTCCTCGCCGTCGACGACCACGTAGACGTGGCCGTCCTCGGTGACCCGGCCGAAGGCCCGGGCGCGCGCCACGGACTCCGGGGAGGCCAGGGCCGGGGCGGCCGGGGCAGCGGGCGTCGCCGGGGGCGTGGGCGCCGCCGCCGGGGCGGGGGAGGCCTGTGCGGGTGCCGCCGGGGCGCCCGGTCTCGGGGCCCCCGGCTTCGGCACGGGCCCCGGGGTGGGGGCGGGGCGGGGCGTGGGCTGGTCGTCGGATTCGAGACGTTCTGTCACCGCTGAAACTCTTTCGCTCTCGCCGGGGCGGCGGCACCGGGAACGTGCCCGGCGTCGTCGCCCGGCTCCGGACAATCGTCAGCCCCATACTACCGAGGACACCTCCTCCGGCCGCCGCGGGCCCGGTGGCGGGACGTCCGGGCGCCCCGCGGTGCTTTGGGCGGTGCGCCCGGGGATCCCTAGGATGAGTGCGGAACCGTCGGGCCCGCCCGGGCCGACCGTCCACCCGCCCCGCCGCCGACCCACCCGAGGAGCACGTCCCCATGGCCCGCAAGACCTCCCTGTCCGGTTTCCCCGAATGGCTTCCGGAGGAGCGTCTGGTCGAGCTGCACGTCCTCGACGTCCTGCGGGAGACCTTCGAGCTGCACGGCTTCTCCTCGATCGAGACCCGCGCCGTCGAGACGGTCGGGCAGCTGCTGCGCAAGGGCGAGATCGACAAGGAGGTCTACGTCGTCTCCCGGCTGCAGGAGGACGAGGACGCCCCGGCCGAGCGCGGTGACGACCAGCTGGCCCTGCACTTCGACCTCACCGTGCCCTTCGCCCGGTACGTGGTGGAGAACGGCGGGCACCTCGCCTTCCCGTTCCGCCGCTACCAGATCCAGAAGGTGTGGCGGGGCGAGCGGCCCCAGGAGGGCCGGGCCCGCGAGTTCACCCAGGCCGACATCGACGTGGTGGGGGACGGCACGCTGCCCTTCCGCTACGACGTGGAGCTCGCTCTCGTGATGATCGACGCCCTGTCGAAGCTGCCCATCCCGCCTTTCGTGCTGCGCGTCAACAACCGCAAGCTCGCGGAGGGCTTCTACCAGGGCATCGGGCTGCAGGACACCGCCGGCGTGCTCCGCAACATCGACAAGCTCGAGAAGATCGGCCCCGAGCGGGTGGCCCAGGCGCTGTGCGAGGAGGTCGGCGCGACCCCCGAGCAGGCGCAGGCCGCCCTGCAGCTCGCGGCGATCCGCACCGAGGACGCCTCCTTCGTGGACCGGGTCCGCGCGCTCGGGGTGAACACCCAGCTGCTCGAGGAGGGCCTGCGCGAGCTGGCCGAGGTGGTCGGGGAGGCCTCGCGCCGCGCCCCCGGCACGGTGGTCGCCGACCTCTCGATCGCCCGCGGCCTCGACTACTACACCGGCACCGTCTACGAGACGGTGCTCGTGGGCCACGAGCAGCTGGGCTCCGTGTGCTCCGGCGGGCGCTACGAGTCCCTCGCCTCCACCGGCAAGAAGACCTACCCGGGCGTGGGACTGTCCGTGGGCGTGACCCGGCTCGTGTCCCGCGTCCTCTCCCAGGGGATGGCCGCGCCCTCCCGCAAGGTCCCCACCGCGGTGCTGGTCTCCCTGGTGGACGAGGAGTCCTGGTCCTCGGCCCAGGACGTGGCCCAGCAGCTGCGCCGGCGCGGCATCGCGTGCGAGGTCTCCGCGAGCGCGGCGAAGTTCGGCAAGCAGATCAAGTACGCCGAGCGCCGCGGCATCCCCTTCGTGTGGTTCACGGTCCGCGGCGAGGACGGCTCGCTCGCCCACGAGGTCAAGGACATCCGCTCCGGCGAGCAGGTCCGCGCCGACCCGGCCTCCTGGACGCCGCCGGCCGAGGACCTGCGCCCGGTCGTGCGGGCCGCCGGGGCCTGACCGCGCGGGCCCTCGCCGGCCCCGGCCGGCCCCACCGCCGCCGCGTCCCCACTCCCCGGACGCCCGTTCCGCCGAGTCCCCAGTCGGGCCGCGTTTCCCCAGTCCTTTTCCTGGGGAACTGCGACGCGAGTGGGGGCTCGGCGCTGGAAGGGAGCCTGTCTTGGGGGCTCGGCGCGGGACGGTGGCGGGTGACCGAGGGGCCGGCGCGCGGTGGCGGCGAGAGGCCGGTGTGGCGTGGCCCGGTGTGCGGGATCAGCGCCGCCGGGCCAGGACCAGGGCGCGCCCGGCCAGGCCCACGGCGAAGACGACGAGCATGGTGACCACGGACTGCCACGGCAGCGTGAAGGCCAGGACCAGGCAACCGGTCAGACCGAGCGCGTTGACCGCCCGCGGCGCCCACCGGGGGCGCTGCGCCAGCGTGAGCGCCGAGAGGTTGGCCAGCGCGTAGTAGACGAGCACCCCGAAGCTCGAGAACCCGATGACCGTGCGCACGTCGCCGACCAGCACGAGCACCACCACGAGCCCGGCCACGGCCAGTTCCGCCGCCCACGGCACCCGGTGCCGCCGCGACACCGCGCTCAGCGGCCCGGGCAGGTCCCGCTCGCGGGCCATGGCCAGGGCCGTGCGGGAGATCCCGGCGACCAGCGCCAGCAGCGCTCCCAGCGTGGCCAGGGCGGCGGCCGCGGTGACGACGACGGCGCCCGCGGTCGCCGGTCCCGCCGCCCAGCCGGCGTCCCGGACCACGGCCAGCAGCGGGGCGGTCGAGGCGGCCAGCCGGTCGACCCCGAGGAAGCGCAGCAGTCCGAGACCGAGCAGCCCGTAGAGCAGCAGGGTGAACGCCAGCGCCCCCAGCACGGCCCGGGGGATGGTCCGCGCCGGGTCCCGGACCTCCTCGCCCATCGTGGCCACGCGGGCGTAGCCGGCGAAGGCGAAGAACAGGGTGCCCGCGGCCGGCAGCACGCCCCACGCGGTGCCGTCCCACGCCGCGCCGACCCAGCCGCCGGGCCCCGCCCCGGAGGCCCCGCCCGCGGCCGGACCGGTGCCCGCGAACAGCAGGACGGCCACCGCCAGCAGGACCACCAGCACCGGGAGGACCAGCAGCTGCGTCAGCCGGGCCGTGCGGGTGACCCCGCCCAGGTTCACCGCCGTGAGGCCGAGGACCGCGGCCACGGCGAGCAGCCGCGCCCCGGCGTCGTCGGCCCCTGTGAGCTCCGCCGTGTAGAGGCCGAACGTCAGGGCCATCGCGGCCGCGGACGCGGTCTTGCCGGTCACGAACCCCCAGCCGGCCACGAAGCCCGGCCACGGGCCCAGCTGCCGGTTCGCGTACAGGTAGGCGCCGCCGGAGGCGGGGTGGACGGCGGCCAGCTGGGCGGTGGAGCTCGCATTGCACCACGCGACCACCGCGGCCAGCAGCAGGGCCAGCGGCAGCCGGGGACCGGCGAGCGCCGCGGCCGGGGCGAAGGCCACGAACACCCCGGCCCCGACCATCGAGCCCACCCCGATCACGGCCGCGTCGAGGGTGCCCAGGCGGCGGGCGAGGGCGGGGTGGCCGGGGGAGGTGCTCATGGTCGTCCTGTCGTCGTCCTGGGGCCCGAGGGGCGGGCTGTAAACTCGTCCCGGAACGAGAGTAGGGGCACCGGGGAAACACCGGACCAACGCGCGACGAGCGCGGCCCCGTCCGCACCTCCCGAACAACGAAGGGTTTTTCAGTGCTGCGCACCCACAACCTCGGCGCCCTGCGCGCCGAGCACATCGGAGAGACCGTCACGCTGGCCGGCTGGGTCGGCCGGCGCCGCGACCACGGAGGAGTGGCCTTCCTGGACCTGCGCGACGCCTCCGGGGTCGCCCAGATCGTGGTGCGCGACGAGGCGGACTTCCACCACCTGCGCAACGAGTTCGTGCTGCAGGTCACCGGCACGGTGGAGCGCCGCCCCGAGGGCAACGAGAACCCGGCCCTGGCCACCGGCGAGGTCGAGGTCATGGCCGAGACCGTGACCGTGCTCAACACCGCCGCCGCGCTGCCCTTCCAGATCGACGAGCACGTGGAGGTCGGCGAGGACGCCCGGCTGCGGCACCGCTACCTGGACCTGCGCCGGCCCGAGCCGGCCCGGATCATGCGGCTGCGCTCCGACGCCAACCGGGTGGCCCGCGAGATGCTGCACGAGGACGGGTTCACCGAGGTCGAGACGCCCACGCTGACCCGCTCCACGCCCGAGGGCGCCCGCGACTTCCTGGTCCCCGCCCGCCTGGCCCCGGGCTCCTGGTACGCCCTGCCGCAGTCCCCGCAGCTGTTCAAGCAGCTGCTGCAGGTCGGCGGGATCGAGAAGTACTACCAGATCGCCCGCTGCTACCGGGACGAGGACTTCCGCGCCGACCGCCAGCCGGAGTTCACCCAGCTCGACATCGAGGCCTCCTTCGTGGAGCAGGACGACGTCATCGCCCTCGGCGAGCGCATCGTGGCCGCCCTGTGGAAGCTCATCGACGTGGAGATCCCCACCCCGATCCGCCGGATGACCTACGCGGAGGCGATGGCCAAGTACGGCTCCGACAAGCCGGACCTGCGCTTCGGCCTCGAGCTCACCGAGCTGACCGAGTACTTCCAGGACACCACCTTCCGCGTGTTCAAGGCC
Source organism: Kocuria rosea subsp. polaris (assembly GCF_001483755.1). Classification (GTDB taxonomy): domain Bacteria; phylum Actinomycetota; class Actinomycetes; order Actinomycetales; family Micrococcaceae; genus Kocuria; species Kocuria cellulosilytica. The sequence continues at coordinate 51,740 of NZ_LQBK01000003.1, read as the reverse complement.
CCCTACGTGGGCGCCGTGGTCATGCCGGGCGGGGCCTCCCAGCCTCGCCGCACCCTGGACGCCTGGCAGGAGTGGGCCAAGCAGCGCGGGGCCAAGGGCCTGGCCTACGTGCTCGTCGGGGAGGACGGCACCCTGAGCGGGCCGGTGGCCAAGAACATCACCGAGGCCGAGCGCGAGGGCCTCGCCGCCGCGACCGGGGCGCAGCCCGGGGACTGCATCTTCTTCGCCGCCGGCGAGCGGAAGTCCTCCCGCGCCCTGCTGGGCGCGGCCCGCGTGGAGATCGGCCACCGCACCGGGCTGATCGACGAGGACGCCTGGGCGTTCGTGTGGATCGTGGACGCGCCCCTGTTCGAGTCCGCGGCCGAGGCCGTCGAGTCCGGCGACGTGGCCGTGGGCGCCGGCCAGTGGACCGCCGTGCACCACGCGTTCACCTCGCCCAAGCCCGAGTTCCTGGACACCTTCGACCAGGACCCCGAGCACGCGCTGGCCTACGCCTACGACATCGTCTGCAACGGCAACGAGATCGGCGGCGGCTCCATCCGCATCCACCAGCAGGACGTGCAGCGGCGGGTCTTCGAGGTCATGGGCATCAGCCGCGAGGAGGCGGACGAGAAGTTCGGCTTCCTGCTCGAGGGCTTCCAGTACGGTGCGCCCCCGCACGGCGGCATCGCCTTCGGCTGGGACCGCGTGGTCGCCCTGCTGGCCGGCACGGACTCCATCCGCGAGGTCATCGCGTTCCCGAAGACCGGCAACGGCTACGACCCGCTGACCGCCGCACCGGCGCCGATCACCCCGCAGCAGCGCAAGGAGGCCGGGGTGGACGCCAAGCCCGAGGCCAAGTCCGGTGCCGCGGCGCAGCCCGGAGCCCGGGAGAAGAAGCCGGTCGACGCCTGAGCCGTCGGCGGCGCCCGCGGGGGCCGGGTCCGGTCGTGCACGACGACGACGGGCCCGGCCCGTGCGGGTAGTGTCAGTCGAGCAGGCTCTCCAGGTGCGGGGTGCGCTCGTGGGCGCCCGGCAGGGGGTCGCGGCCCCGGCCCAGGAGGAACCACAGCGGGACCACGAGCAGCCCCAGCAGCAGGCCCACCCACACCCACGAGGCGGTCAGCGCGTACTCCGCGGCCGTCAGCACGAGGGCCACGGCCATGAGCACCGTGCCCACCGCACCGAGCGCCCGCGCCCCGGCGCTCCGGCCGAGCTTCGCGACCGCCGCGCACGCCAGGCCGTAGTAGAGGGCCACGAGCACCGAGATGATCCCGATCGAGTCGTCGAACAGGGGACCGGAGAACGTCATCCACGCGGCCGCGACGGCTGCGGTGGTCCACGTGGCGAAGGACAGGGACAGGAAGCGGCGGGGGAGGTGCCCGCCGCGGGCCATGGACATCAGGCCGCGGGAGGTGGGGATCATCGTGGTGCCGATGGAGGCGCCCGCGGAGACCGCCACGAGGGCGGCCAGCAGCGGGGAGGCCACCGAGGAGCCCGGGGCGTAGGCCCAGCCGATGGCGGCGTAGGCGGCGGCCACCACGCCCAGGGCGATCCACGCCGAGACCCGCGGTGCGCGCTGGGTGGTGGACTCCTCGGTCAGCGAGAACGTGGAGTCCCACCCCCAGTACAGGAACAGGGCCAGCAGCAGGGCCGCCGCGACGTCCCCGGCCGACACGGCGGCGCCGGTCGCGAGCTCCGCGGCCCCGTAGAAGCCGGTCCACTCGCCGTCCTCGGCGCCCGTGCCGGGCGGGAGGGCCGGCGCGGTGCGCACGGCCCACACCAGCACGCCCACCCCGATCAGCTGCAGCACGGCCAGGACCCACTGCACGGCGGCCGAGACCCGGATCCCGGACGAGGAGACCGCCGCGAAGGCCGCCATGAGCAGGACGGCCACGGCGGTCGTGGTCCAGGGCCCGGCGCCGATCCCGAGGGCGAACAGGGCGGAGTCGGCCGTGACCCAGGCCAGGGAGGCGAGCACGAGGGTCGCCGAGAGCCACAGCCCCCAGCCGCCCAGGAACCCCGTGAACGCCCCGTAGGCCTCCCGGGCCCACCGGTAGACGGTGCCCTGGTCCTCGTAGAGCGCGTCCAGGCGGGCGAAGCACAGGGAGACGACCGCCATGGGGAGCACGGCGCCGACCAGGACCACGGGGGTCCAGGCGCCCACCAGGGCGTGGATCAGCCCCACCGTGACCACGGCCGAGTACAGCGGGGCGATCGAGGTGGACCCGATGACCGCCGAGGTCGTGGTGGAGATCGACCGGGGGAGCAGGTGGGCGGTCACAGCAGGCCCTTCTTGTCGATGATGTTCGGGACGAAGCGGCAGTAGTAGTCGGTGAGCGGGCCGTCGGACTCCCGGATCCCGATGCCGGCCGCGCCGGCCTCGCCCACCACCCAGGAGCCGATGACCGGGTGGTTGGGGGCGCCGTCGGAGCCCGGGAAGCTCCGGACGGGGGTGTAGGCCTGCCACACGTCCAGCGGGGAGTCGTGGGCGTGCTCCGCGCGGATCCGCACGTCGCGGGCGTGCACCTCGATGCCGTCGCCCTCGCGGCCGAACACGGGCTTGCGCACCCATTCCCGCAGCTCACCGGGCCCGTCCGGGTGGGCGGCCAGCAGGTTCTCGTGGCCGGGGAAGCACCGCCACAGGGCCACGAGCAGCAGCTTGTTGGACTGGAACATCTTCCACGGCGGCTCGTACCAGTGGTGCATCAGGGTGGGGTCCTCGAGCACGAACGCCCCGGGCACGTCGTCGACCATCTGCTCCCACGGGTGCAGGGCGAAGATCTCCTCGATGGGCCCCACCACCACGGGGTGGTCCACGTCCCCGGTGGCGTGCACCCAGCCGCGGGACCGGGTGTCGTAGCGGACGTCCTCGACGGGCAGCAGGACGGTCCGGTAGCCGGCCTCGGCGGCGGTGTTCGCCAGGACCGCGGCGTTGGCGGCGTCCTCCCCGGACTCCTCCGCACGGGTGTAGGCCACGTGCAGGGTCTTCGTGGCCGAGAACGGCAGCCGCTGCCGCCACCGCTCCACGAGCATGGGCCACAGCCCGTTGAGCTGGTCGAACTCCGGGTGGTCCTCGCCCAGGCCCGGGAACAGCGCCTCGACGCGGCTCCACTGGCAGATCGCCCCCTCCACGAGACCGGTGGGGGTGTCGCCGTTGAGCTCGAGCATCTTCGGCGGGCCCGTCCCGTCCCATGCCAGGTCGAAGCGGCCGTAGATCGAGGGCTCCCGCAGCCGCAGGGAGTGCTGGGCGAGCTCGAAGGCCGCCTCGGACAGGCCCAGCGTGCCCAGGGCGCCGGTGGCCAGGTACCGGGCGGCCTCGGCGCACATCCGGTGCAGCTCGTCCGTGACGGTCTCCAGCTCGTCCACCTCGTCGGGGGAGAGGACGTAGGCGGCCGTCTCGTTCCAGTAGGAGAAGCGCCGGCCGTCGGGTCGCTCGGTGAGGGCGTAGGTGAGCCCCTCGTCGCGCACGGTCCGCTCCCAGCCGGGCCGTGGGGCCAGGCCGTCGATGCGCCGCATCAGGAGCCCCAGCCGGTCTTCGAGCCGCCGAAGCCGCGCGAGACGCCGCTCTTGCCCACGGCGGTCCCGTTCCGGGGCAGCCCGCGGGCCACGGTGGCCGAGGCCGGCGGGCGGCCGGTGGTCCAGCCCGCCGAGGACGGCACGGACGAGCCGACGGCGGGCACGGGCACCGCGCGGGAGGAGCTCATGAGCACCCACATCGGGAAGAAGCCGCCGACCCGCGGGCCGCGGTCGTCCTCGCACTCGTCGTCGACCCGGACGGGCTCCGCCCCGCCCTCCCCGTCCTGGTCCTCGACGCAGATCCGGGCGTAGTCGGAGTCCACCTCCTGGACGTCCTGGGTCTCCTGGCCGCAGCCGGTCAGGGCGATCGTCAGGGCGCCGATCGAGGCGGCGGCCATGGTCCGTGAGGAGGGGCGGGGCGGCATGCTGGGCCTTCCGGGACGAGGACGGGACGAGAACTGGACACGGAGCGGGGCAGGAGCGGGCCGCCAGGACGGGCGCCCGTGCGGACTCCCCCGAGCGTAGGACGTCCCGGCGGCCGCCGGGCGTCCCGCGACCGTGCCGTGCCCGGACCGCGGGCACCACCGCGCGCCCGGGCCCCGGCCGGAGGGTGTGCGGGCGCAACCGGACGCAACATGGGTCCCGCCGCCGGCGCCCCGCAGTAGGCTTCCGTCACGTCCGGGGCCGTGTCCCGTCCCCGCCGCAGCACCCCAGGGGAGCCCATGAGCCGTGATCCCGCCGCCGCCCGCACCGCCCTGCTCGACGCCGGGGCCTGGTTCGCCGAGCTCGTCGAGGAGCTCCGCCCGCACCACTGGACGCGCCCGGGCCCCGGCGTCTGGGACGTCCGGGCGCTGGTGGGCCACACCCACCGCGCGCTCGTGACGCTCGGCAGCTATCTCACGGTCCCCGCCGAGGACGAGACCTGCACCGGGGTGGCCCAGTACTACGCGCTCGCCGCGGCCGCCACGGACCCGGCCGACGTCGCGGCCCGGGGCGTGGTCGCCGGTCACGAGCTCGGCCGGCACCCGGCCGACACCGTCCGGGCGTCACTGGACCGGGCCCGGGACGCCCTCGCGCAGGTGCCGCTCGACGAGGACCCCCTGATCCGCACCGTGGTGGGCGGCACCCGGCTGCGCGCCTACGTGCCCACCCGCACGTTCGAGCTGGCCGTGCACGGCCTCGACGTGGCCCAGGCCTGCGGGCTGGACCGCACGCCCCCGGAGCACGTCCTGGCCGACGCCGGGCAGACCCTGCTGGAGATCGGCGCCGACGGCGGGCACCTGCCCGGGATCCTGCTGGCGCTCACGGGCCGGCGGCCGCTGCCGCCGGGGTTCTCGGTCCTGCCCTGAGCAGGCCCCGTCCCGTCCCAGGCAGCCGGTGCCCCGGTGCACGTGCCCGGGCTCGGGCCTCCGTCAGAGCACCCTGCCGGCGGTGGCCGCGTAGCCCACCCCGATGAGCACTCCGATCAGCGCGCCGACGACCGCCTGCGCCGCGGTGTGGTCCCCGGTGCGCACCCGCGAGACGGCCACCGCGAACGGCACCGGCGCGGCGGCGAGCGCCGCCCACGGGGCGGCGAGGACGCCGAGGGCCACGGCCCAGCACGCCGCCATCGCCACGTGGGCCGAGACCTTCCACCGCAGCGTCACGAGCAGCAGCACCAGGATGCCCAGCAGCACGAACCCCGCGGTCACCGGCACGACCACGGGGGCGCCCAGCGCGGACTCGGCCAGCACCACGAGGGCCGTCAGCAGCCCCGTGGCGGCGTAGACGGGCAGCCGCTGCGCGCGGGAGCGCACGAAGTGCCCGTCCACCCGCCCCCGCCGGGCCAGCACCCGCAGCACGAGCATCGGCAGCGACGCCACGACCACCGCCGTGCCCAGGCCCCACGCGGCCCCGGGCCACCCGGCTCCCGACCAGCCGGCGAGCACCAGCAGGGACAGCACCAGCGGGGCCGGCGCGAACACCTCCGCCACCACGGTGCTCGGCCGGGACGTCGTGCGCGCTGCTGCCATGGGACGAGGCCAGCGGTGCTCCCGGTCCGTCCGCGCCTGTGGTGGACTGGGGCGCATGCGCATCGTTCTGCAGCGGGCGGCCCGGGCCGCCGTGACCGTCGGAGGAGACGTCGTGGGGGCCATCGAGGGACCGGGCCTCGTCGCCCTCGTGGGGGTGACACACGACGACGACGCCGCAACGGCCGCGAAACTGGCCGAGAAGACGTGGACGCTGCGGCTGCTGGCGGGGGAGCGGTCCTGCGCCGACCTCGGCGCCCCGGTGCTGGCGATCAGCCAGTTCACCCTCTACGGCGACGCCCGCCGGGGCCGGCGCCCCTCGTGGTCGGCGGCCGCTCCCGGACCCGTCTCGGAGCCGGTGTTCGAGGCCTACGTCCAGGCGCTGCGGGAGCTCGGCGCGCACGTGCAGACCGGCCGCTTCGGGGCGGCGATGCAGGTCGAGCTCGTCAACGACGGCCCGTTCACCCTGGTCCTGGACAGCGCCGAGCTGGACCGGCCCCGGCGGGGCTGAGCCCGGGACCGCCGTGCCCGGCCCCGGCGCCGCTCGCCCCCGCCGTACGGGGGGCGTCAGATCGGGGTGCGAGAGGCGGCCTCCTCGGTTCCCGTCCCCTTCCGCGCCCTGCGCCGCCGGGCACGGTCGAGCCTCGTGATGACGGGACCCGCGGTCACCCCGTGCAGCACGATGGAGGAGACGACCACCAGCCCCACGATGCGCCACAGGGCCTGGTCCTCCGCGGCGAACTCGCCCTCGGACAGGGCGTAGCCGAGGTAGTAGACGGAGCCGATGCCGCGCACGCCGAAGAAGGCGATCACGCCGCGCTCCCACGGGCCCGTCCGGCCGCCGAGCAGGCCGATCCACCCGGCGAGGGGACGGACCAGCAGGAGGAAAGCCGCCGCGACGAGGACCTCGCGCCAGGTGAGCCCGCTGAGCAGGCCGCGGGCCACGGCGCCGCCCAGGAGCACGAGCACCACGACGGTCAGCAGCCGCTCGAGCTGCTCGATGTAGCTGTGCAGCACGCCGTGCACACCGTGGACCCGCTCGACCGCGCGGATGGTCACCGCGCACACGAACACGGCGATGAAGCCGTAGCCCTCGACCATCTCGGCCAGGCCGTAGGTGAGGAAGGCCGCGGCCAGGGCCACGAATCCCTCGGGGTGCACGGTCGTGCGGACGCTCTCGAGCGCGGAGCGCAGGAAGATCCGGCCCAGGAGCCGGCCCACCAGGAAGCCGACGAGGCAGCCGAGGGCGATCCGCCAGGCCACGTCCACGGCGAGGAAGTGCGGCAACCACGCCGCGGGGTCGGTGCCCACGAGACTGAGGGCGATGGCGAGGTAGACGAAGGGGAAGGCCAGGCCGTCGTTGAGCCCGGCCTCGGAGGTGAGCCCGAACCGGACCTCGTCCTCGCCCTCGAGGTCGTCCTGGGTCTCCGAGGGCTCCCCGACCTGGACCTCGGAGGCCAGCACCGGGTCCGTGGGGGCGAGCGCCGCGGCCACGAGCACGGCGCCGGCCGCGCTCAGCCCCAGCACCGACCACCCGAGCAGCGCCGCCCCGAGCAGGCTCAGGGGCATGGCGATCCCCAGCAGCCGCCAGGTCGTGGCCCACCGCCTGAGCCCCGGCGGGCGGTCCAGCGCCAGCCCGGCACCCATCAGCGAGACGATCACGCAGACCTCGCTGAGGTGCACGGTGACGTCGCTGTGGGCCACCGGGTCCGGATCGGGCAGCCTGTCGGTCAGCGAGAAGACCACCGCGCCCGCGGCCAGGAACACCATGGGCATCGACACGGGTGCCCGCACGAGCAGACGGGGCAGCAGGGCGGCCGCGAACACGGCCAGACCGGCGGCGGCGAAGATCAGACTGGGGGGGGGTTCGAACACCGGTACCTCGTCCCTCGGACGGCCGGGCGGGCTCCCGGGTGGAGCCCGCTCCTGGTCGACCGTCGTCCTGCGCCGTCCGCCCACCGGGGGAACCGACGTGATCAGCGTGCTGATCGTACGCCGATCGTCTGTCGTCCGACAGGCCACGACGGGGACAGCCGCTAGCCTGAGGGGGTGACCGGCTCCCTCTTCGACGACCTCGACGCCTCCGACGGCGACCGGCGCGACGCCGCCGCGCCGGCCCGCCCCGCCGGGCGGGGACGTCGCACCCGCTCCCGGGCACCGCTCGCGGTGCGGATGCGCCCGCGCCGGCTCGACGAGATCGTGGGCCAGCAGCACCTGCTGAAGCCCGGCTCCCCGCTGCAGGTCCTGGCGGGGGAGGACCGGGGGCCGGCGGGACCGTCGTCGATCATCCTGTGGGGCCCGCCCGGCACGGGCAAGACCACCCTGGCCCACGTGATCGCCCGCGGAGTGTCCCGGAAGTTCGTGGAGCTCTCCGCGATCACCGCCGGCGTCAAGGACGTCCGGAAGGTCATGGAGGAGGCGCTCACCGACCGCGACCTGCACGGGCGCACCACGGTGCTGTTCCTCGACGAGATCCACCGCTTCACCAAGGCCCAGCAGGACGCGCTGCTGCCGGGGGTGGAGAACCAGTGGGTGGTGCTCGTGGCGGCGACCACGGAGAACCCGTCCTTCTCGGTGATCTCGCCCCTGCTCTCGCGCTCGCTGCTGCTGACCCTCCAGCCGCTGGAGCGCGCCGACATCGGGGCGCTGGTGGACCGGGCCGTCGCGGACCCCCGGGGCCTGAACGGCGAGGTGGAGCTCTCCCCGGAGGCCCGCGAGCACCTGCTGGACCTGTGCGGCGGGGACGCGCGCAAGGCCCTGACCGCCCTGGAGGCCGCCGCCGGGGTCGCCCTCTCCGAGCAGCCGGCGGCGGTGGACCGCACCGAGGAGGAGGACGGGGAGAACGGCGAGGAGGACGGCGCGGAGGAGGACCGCGGGCGTCCGGTCCCGGTGATCACCCGGGAGCACGCCGAGGAGGCCCTCGACCGGGCGGCGGTGCGCTACGACCGCAACGGCGACCAGCACTACGACGTGGTCAGCGCGTTCATCAAGTCGATCCGCGGCTCGGACGTCGACGCCGCGATGCACTACCTCGCCCGGATGATCGAGGCGGGGGAGGACCCCCGGTTCATCGCCCGCCGGCTCATCATCTCCGCCTCCGAGGACATCGGCACCGCCGACCCGACCGCCCTGCAGACCGCGGTCGCGGCCGCCGACGCGGTCCAGCTCATCGGCATGCCCGAGGGGCGGATCCCGCTGGCCCAGGCCGTGGCGCACCTGGCGACCGCCCCGAAGTCCAACGCCGCCTACACCGCGATCAACGAGGCCGTCGCCGACGTCCGGGCGGGCCGGGCCGGGCCCGTCCCGCTCCACCTGCGCGACGCCCACTACCCCGGTGCGGGCCAGCTGGGCCACGGCCGCGGCTACGTCTACTCCCACGACGAGCCCAACGGCGTGGCCGCCCAGCAGTACCCTCCGGACGAGCTCGTCGGCACCGACTACTACCGGCCGACCGAGCACGGCCGCGAGCGCGAGATCGCCCACCGCCTGGAGATCCTGCGGGGCATCGTCCGGGGCCGGTGAGACCGGGGTGCGCACCGGCGGCGCCCCGAGGGGCCGGTGAGACCGGGGTGCGCACCGGCGGCGCCCCGAGGGGCCGGTGACCGGCGGGCTCAGCGGCCGAACAGGTGGCGCACCACCGCCGCGGCCGTGCGCTCGTCGAGGAGCAGGTCCGTGACCACGCCCGCGCGCAGCGCCCCCACCACGCCCGGCACCTTGTGGTCCCCCGCGGCCACGCACAGCCGGCGCGGGATCCGCCGCAGCTCCATGGGCGTCGGCCCGCTCGCCCGGCGGTTGTAGTCGATGTCCGCGTAGGTGCCGTCCTCGCGGAGGAACACGGTGCACACGTCGCCGACCACGCGGTGGGCGGACAGCTCCCGCAGCGCGTCCTCCGGCAGGTAGCCGCTGCTGTACACCTGGGAGATCATCGGCCCCCGGAAGGCCCCCACGCTGAACACCGCCAGGTCCGCCGCGCTGCGCACCGCGAGCACCCGGCGCACCGAGGACTCCTGCCACATCAGCCGGCGGGTCTCCTCCTGGTCGAAGAACGCCGGGGTGGGGAAGGGCACCAGCGCCGCCCCGAAGGCCGTCGACATCTGCCCCAGCAGCGCCGAGGACTGCGCCGCGCCCGGGGAGCGGACGCTCACCGCGCCGTTCATCTGCACCACGACGGCGTCCCGCACGGCCTTGGGCTGCAGGTGCCCCGCGATCGCCGAGGTCGTGGTCCCCCACGCGACCGCCAGCGTCATCCCGTCCCCGAACCAGTCGCCGAGCAGCCCGGCCGCGGCGCGCGCCACGGACTCCAGCCGCTGCGGCTCCGTGGCCGTGCGGGGCGTGCCCGCCACGTGCACCTGCACGCCGAAGGCCTCCCGCAGCCGGTGGGACAGGTCGTGTCCCGCGTGCGGGGGAGCACTCAGGCTGATCCGCACGATGCCCCGCTCCCGGGCGGCCTGCAGCATCCGCGAGACCGTGGGGCGGGAGACGCCGAACCGGTCCGCGACCGCCTCCATCGTCATGCCCTGCACGTAGTACAGCTCCGCCGCGTGGTGGAGCTCGGCATCACCGTGCACGGTGTCCTCCTCGGGCTGCACGTCCGTTCATTCTCTTTGAGCATAGGTGCAATCCGGGACAGAGTGTGATGCAGAGCACGTTTCCACCCGCAACGACCCGCCCCGACCCGCCACGAGGAGTTCCCCACCATGGCCCACCCCGCACTCTCCAGCACCCAGCGCGACCGGGCGCTCGCCGAGCTCTCCGGCGGTCCCGAGCTCGACGTCCTCGTGGTCGGCGGAGGCATCACCGGCGCCGGCATCGCCCTGGACGCCGTGACCCGGGGGCTGCGCACCGGGATCGTCGAGGCCCAGGACTGGGCCGGGGGCACCTCGCAGTGGTCCTCCAAGCTCGTCCACGGCGGTCTGCGCTACCTCCAGCAGCTCGACTTCAAGCTCGTCTCCGAGGCCCTGCGCGAGCGGGAGCTCCTGCTCGACTTCCTCGCCCCCCACCTCGTCAAGCCCGTGCCCTTCCTGTACCCGCTGACCCACCGCTTCTGGGAGCGGCCCTATGTCACGGCCGGCATCGGCCTCTACGACGCCCTGGCCCACCTCGGCGCCAAGGTCGCGACCCTGCCCTACCAGCGCCACTACGGCTTCAAGGGCGTCCAGCGGGTCTTCCCCGACGTGAAGCCCGGCTCCATGGTGGGCGCCGTGCAGTACTGGGACGGCCAGGTCGACGACGCCCGACTCGTCCTGACCATCGTGCGCACCGCGGTGCGCTACGGCGCTCTCGCCGCCAACCGGACGCGGGCGGTGGACTTCCCGAAGGACGACTCCGGCCGCGTCGTCGGGGCCACCGTCCGGGACCTCGAGACGGGCCAGGAGCACACGGTCCGGGCGAGGACCGTCATCGCCGCCACCGGGGTGTGGACGGAGCAGACCCAGGACCTGGCCCACGCCGAGGGCGGGCTGAAGGTGCTCGCCTCCAAGGGGATCCACATCATCGTGCCCCGCGAGCGGATCCGCGGCGAGAAGGGGCTGATCCTGCAGACCGAGAAGTCCGTGCTGTTCATCATCCCGTGGGCGAGGTACTGGATCATCGGCACCACCGACACCCCGTACCACCAGGACCTCGTGAACCCGGTGGCCACCGCGGAGGACATCGACTACGTCATCGACCACGCCAACGTGGTCCTGGACCGGCCCCTCACCCGCGAGGACGTCATCGGCACGTACGCCGGACTGCGGCCGCTGCTGCAGCCCGGGACGAAGAAGGACGGCGGGGACGCGCAGTCCACGAAGATCTCCCGCGAGCACACCGTGACCGAGGTCGCCCCCGGCCTGATCACGATCGCCGGTGGCAAGCTCACCACCTACCGGGTGATGGCCCGGGACGCCGTGGACCTCGCCCTGGGCGAGGAGCGGGCCGAGGCCGTCCCCTCGGTCACCGACCGGACGCCGCTGCTGGGCGCCGAGGGCTACCTCGCGCTGGGCCGGCAGGCCGGGACCCTGGGCGCCCGGCACGACTGGGACGAGGAGCGGGTGCAGCACCTGCTCGGCCGCTACGGCTCGGCGATCACCGAGATCACCGAGCTCGTGGAGGACCGCCCCGACCTGGGCCGCCCGCTGGCGGGCGCCCCCGCCTACCTGCGGGCCGAGATCGTGCACGCCTGCACCCACGAGGGCGCGCTGCACCTCGAGGACCTCTACGACACCCGCACCCGGCTCACGTGGGAGCAGGCCCGCCACGGCCTCGACGCCGTGGAGGAGGTCGCGGACCTCGCGGCCGAGGCCCTCGGCTGGGACGGGCGGCGGCGCGAGGCCGAGGTCGAGGCCTACCGGCTGCGCTGCGCGGCGGAGGACGCCGCCGCCGGGACCGCCGACGACACCGCGGCGGCCTCCGCGCGCGCCGCCGCCCCCGACGTCCTGGAGCTCGTGCGCCCCACCGACGGCTGAGCGTCCCGCCGCCGCGCGTCCCACCGGACCCCGTCCACCCAGAAACCCACCCCACCGGCCGTCCCCGACGGACGACCGGTCCACCCAGTCCGCACCAACCGAGGAGTCGCAAGTGCTGTCGATGTCGAACGCAGTGGTCCAGGCCGTCGCGCCTGCCGTGCCGATCCCCCTGTCCACCGTCTTCTGGTCCGAGGTCGCGGGCACCGCGATGCTGCTGCTGCTCGGCTGCGGCGTCGTCGCCAACGCCGTGCTGCCGAAGACCAAGGGAGTCGGCGGCGGCTTCCTGATGATCAACTTCGGCTGGGGCCTGGCCGTGTTCGCCGGCGTGTACGTGGCCTACCAGTCCGGCGCCCACATCAACCCCGCCGTGACCGTGGGCCTGTGGGCCAGCGGGGCCGAGGAGTACGCCCCCGGCGTGGCCATCACCGCGGTCAGCACGCTCGTCTACTTCGCCGGCGAGCTCGTCGGCGGCATCCTCGGCGCCGTCGTGGCGTTCCTGGCCTACAAGAAGCACTTCGACGAGGAGATCGAGGAGGAGGTCCTCGGAGCGACCAAGCTCGCCGTGTTCTCGACCGGGCCGGCGGTGCGCTCCTACGGCTGGAACCTGGTCACCGAGATCGTCGGCACCTTCGTCCTCGTCGCGGTGATCCTGCTCTTCGGCAACACCCCGTCCCAGCTCGGCCCCCTGGCCGTGGCCCTGCTCGTGGTCGGCATCGGCGCGAGCCTCGGCGGACCCACGGGCTACGCCATCAACCCCGCCCGTGACCTCGGGCCCCGCATCGCCCACGCCCTGCTGCCCATCCGCGGCAAGGGCTCCAGCGACTGGGCCTACGCCTGGGTCCCGGTCCTCGGCCCGGTCCTCGGCGCGATGCTCGCCGGCGGCTTCTTCCAGCTCTACTCCAACCCGCCGGCCTGAGCCCGGCGGCCCGCACCCGTCCGACCCGCAGCACACCACAACGAAGTGAGGTACCACCCGTGAGCACCGAACCGCAGCACGTCATGGCCATCGACCAGGGCACCACCAGCACCCGGGCCATCATCTTCGACCACCGGGGCACGATCGTCAGCACCGGCCAGCTCGAGCACGAGCAGATCTTCCCGCGCGCCGGCTGGGTGGAGCACGACCCGATGGAGATCTGGCGCAACGTCCGCAAGGTCGTCGCGGACGCCGAGGCCTCCGCCGAGATCAACGCCCGGGACCTGGCCGCCGTGGGCATCACCAACCAGCGCGAGACCACCGTGGTCTGGGACCGCACCACCGGGGAGCCCGTCTACAACGCCATCGTCTGGCAGGACACCCGGACCCAGAAGATCGCCGAGGAGCTCGGCGGGGACGCCGGCCCGGACCGGTACAAGGACCGCGTGGGGCTGCCCCTGGCCAGCTACTTCTCGGGCCCCAAGGTCAAGTGGATCCTGGACAACGTGGACGGCGCCCGGGAGCGGGCCGAGCGGGGGGACCTGCTCATGGGCAACACCGACTCCTGGCTGGTGTGGAACATGACCGGCGGCGTGGACGGCGGGGTGCACGTCACCGACGTCACCAACGCCTCGCGCACCATGCTCATGAACCTGGCGACCCTCGACTGGAACGAGGAGATCTGCGCCGACATGGGCATCCCCACGTCGATGCTGCCCGAGATCCGCTCCTCCTCCGAGGTCTACGGCAAGGGCCGCACCCGCGGCTTCCTCAAGGACGTGCCGATCGCCGGGATCCTGGGCGACCAGCAGGCCGCGATGTTCGGCCAGGCCTGCTTCGAGAAGGGCATGGGCAAGAACACCTACGGCACGGGCAGCTTCGTGCTCATGAACGTGGGCACCGAGGTGGTGCACTCGCAGAACGGCCTGCTGAGCACCGTGTGCTACAAGATCGGCGACCAGGACGCCGTCTACGCCCTGGAGGGCTCGATCGCGGTGACCGGGTCCCTGGTCCAGTGGCTGCGCGACAACCTGGGCATCCTCTCCTCCGCGCCGCAGGTCGAGTCCCTGGCCGCGTCGGTCGAGGACAACGGCGGGGCCTACTTCGTCCCGGCCTTCAGCGGCCTGTTCGCCCCGTACTGGCGCTCGGACGCCCGCGGCGCCCTGGTGGGCCTGACCCGCTACGTCAACAAGGGCCACATCGCCCGCGCCGCCCTGGAGGCCACGGCCTACCAGTCCCGCGAGGTGGTCGAGGCGATGAACGCCGACGCCGGGGTGGACATCACCGAGCTGAAGGTGGACGGCGGGATGACCGCCAACGAGCTGCTCATGCAGTTCCAGGCGGACCAGCTGGGGGTGCCCGTGATCCGACCCGAGGTCACCGAGACCACGGCCCTCGGCGCCGCCTACGCCGCGGGCATCGCCGTCGGCTTCTGGTCCGGGACGGAGGAGGTCACCGCCAACTGGGCCGAGAACAAGCGCTGGGAGCCGCAGATGGAGGACGCCCAGCGCGCCCGGCTGTTCCGCAACTGGCAGAAGGCCGTCACCAAGACCTTCGACTGGGTGGACGAGGACGTCGACTGACCGCGTCCGCGCCGAGGGCTCGCCGTCGGAGCGCCGTCCGGGAGTCCCGGGCGGCGCTCCGGCGCGCCGGGACGGGGGCGGGGGCCGGTCCGCATTGTGGGGGCGGTCCGCATTGTGGGGGCGGTCCGCATTGTGGGGGCCGGCCCGCACTGTGCGGGCCCGGGGCGCGCCGCGGGCCCGCACACGCTATAGTGGGACGTCGGCCGGCAAGGCCCGTGCTCCCGCACGCCCGGCGCACCGCCTCAACCACGGTGCACGGCGAGCGGCCACGGCGCTTGTAGGACCGGAGGATTGCGGCTGATCCTCACCTCTCCGGCGGGACCGATCCCGTCCTCGGAGGCCGGACCGAACAGAACACGCTCCCCCCGCGCCGGGCACCGGACGGGGGAGGGCACCGCATTGTGAAAGGTAAACGTGGCTAACAACACGCGTGCGCGCCGCCAGGTGCGCAAGTCCCGCGCCCTCGGGATCGCCCTGACCCCGAAGGCCGAGAAGTACTTCGAGCGCCGTCCCTACGGCCCCGGTGAGCACGGCCGTGCCCGCCGGAAGGCCGACTCGGACTACGCCGTCCGGCTGCGCGAGAAGCAGCGTCTCCGGGCGCAGTACAACATCCGCGAGAAGCAGATGCACATCGCCTATGTCGAGGCCAAGCGCCAGGAGGGGCAGACCGGTGAGAACCTGGTCGCCCTGCTGGAGTCCCGCCTGGACGCCCTGGTCCTGCGCTCCGGCTTCGCCCGGACCATGGCCCAGGCCCGCCAGATGGTCGTGCACCGCCACATCCTGGTGGACGGCGAGCGGGTGGACCGCCCCTCCTACCAGGTCAAGGAGGGCCAGCTGATCCACGTGCACGCCAAGTCGGAGAAGATGGTGCCCTTCCAGGTCGCCGCCGCCGGCGCGCACCAGGCCGTGCTGCCCGACACCCCGGGCTACCTCGACGTGCAGATCGAGAAGCTGCAGGCCAAGCTGGTCCGCAAGCCCAAGCGCGCCGAGGTCCCCGTGACCTGCGAGGAGCAGCTCGTGGTGGAGTACTACGCCCGCATGGCCTGATCCTGCGGGCTCCTGCTCCCGGGACGCCCCGGGAGCAGGGCCTTACCGGCGGAGAGCCCGCGGCGCCTGCGCCGCGGGCTCTCCCGTTCGGTACAGTTGATCCCCGGGCACCGCACCGTTGCCCGGCACCGCACGCCCGGGCGGCCCCGCCGCCCCGGTCCCCTCGACCCGACCAGCAAGGAGCGCGCCGCCCCATGACCGGTGGAGAAATCGCAGGACTGCTCGCCGCGGGGGTGTTCGCCGTGCTGGTCCTCCTGCTCGCGGTGCCGATCCTCAAGCTCGGCAAGGTCTTCGACGAGCTGCGGCTGACGATCCGCTCGCTCAACAACGAGACCGTCCCCCTCATCGACGAGGTCACCCGCACCGTCTCGACCACCAACTCCCAGCTCGAGAAGGTGGACGGCATCACGACCAACGTCTCCGACGCCTCCGCGAACGTCTCCGCGCTGTCCTCCCTGGTGGCCTCCACCGTGGGCCAGCCGCTGATCAAGGTCGCCGCGTTCTCCCACGGCGTGCGCCGGGCGTTCACCGGCGACACCGCGACGGGCGGCGCCCACCGGGCCGACCGCTTCGGGACCGCCGACGAGCCGGTCCCCGGCGCCCCGGGGGAGGACCGGCCATGAGCTTCTGGGGCAGGCTCGCCCTCGTGGCCGCCGGCGGGGTGCTCGGCGCCGCCGCCACCCGGTTCGCCCGCTCGACCGGCCAGGACCTCGCCGTCCGGGAGGCCGCCGGCACCGCGCGCACCCCCCGCGCCGGGGACTGGCGGTCCCGGCTCTACCGGTTCGCCGCCGCCGTGCGGGCGGGCATGGACGAACGGGAGGCCGAGCTGCGCGAGTCCTTCGGCGTGGCCGCGCCCCGGCCGCCGGCCGCGCGCCTCGCCGCCCGCGACACCGCCCCGCCGGTGCTCGACGGCACCACCGCTCCCCACGGGGCCGAGGCCTCGGCGGACCCCACCGACCCCTCGACACCCCCCTCGACCCACCGCGAAGGAAAGCACCGGTAATGCTGTCTCAGGAAATCACCAAGCGCTGGCTGGACTACTTCGAAGGCCAGGGCCACACCGTGGTGCCCTCCGCCTCGCTCATCTCCTCCCAGCCCGGTGCCATGTTCACCATCGCGGGCATGGTCCCGTTCATCCCGTACTTCCTCGGCCAGGAGACCGCCCCCTACCGGCGCGCCACGTCCATCCAGAAGTGCATCCGCACCCTCGACATCGACGAGGTGGGCAAGACCGCCCGGCACGGCACGTTCTTCCAGATGGCCGGCAACTTCTCCTTCGGGGACTACTTCAAGGAGCGGGCCATCCCCATGGCCTGGGAGCTGCTCACCGGACCCGTGGACGAGGGCCGCTTCGGCCTGGACCCGGACCGGCTGTGGGTCACCGTGTACGAGGACGACGAGGAGTCCTACACGCTGTGGAAGGACACCGTGGGCGTGCCCGCCGAGCGGATCCAGCGGATGGGCCGGGACGAGAACTACTGGGACACCGGCCAGCCCGGCCCCGCGGGCCCCGACTCGGAGATCTTCTACGACCGCGGCCCCCGGTACGGCCGGGAGGGCGGGCCGGCCGTCGACGACGACCGGTACATCGAGATCTGGAACCTCGTCTTCATGCAGTACCAGCGCGGCGAGGGCACGGGCAAGGACTACGAGATCCTGGGCGACCTGCCCGAGAAGAACATCGACACCGGCCTCGGCGTGGAGCGCCTGGCCATGCTCCTGCAGGGCGTGGAGAACTTCTACGAGACCGACCAGGTCCGGCCCGTCCTCGACCGGGCGGCCGAGCTCTCCGGCAAGCGCTACCGCGGCTCGGAGAAGCCGGGGGAGGAGGGCTACGAGGACGACGTGCGGATGCGCGTGGTCGCCGACCACGTCCGCTCCTCGCTGATGCTCATCGCCGACGGCGTCAGTCCCTCCAACGAGGGCCGCGGGTACATCCTGCGCCGCCTGCTGCGCCGCGCGATCCGCGCGATGCGCCTGATGGGCGTCACCGAGCCCTGCCTGCCCGTGCTGCTGCCCGCCTCCCGGGACGCCATGCGCGGCGTCTACCCCTACGTGGCCGAGGACTTCGAGCGGATCTCCCGGATCGCCTACGCCGAGGAGCGGGCGTTCCTGAAGACCATCGAGTCCGGGACCACCCGGCTCAACGAGGCGGTGGCCGGCGCCCGGCAGCAGGGCCGGACCGTCTCGGGCGCGGAGGCCTTCGCCCTGCACGACACCTACGGCTTCCCCATCGACCTGACCCTGGAGATGGCCGCCGAGGCCGGGGTCGCGGTCGACGAGACGGCCTTCCGCGGTCTCATGGAGGAGCAGCGCCACCGCGCGCAGCAGGACGCCCGCGCCAAGAAGGGCGCCCACGCCGACCTCTCGGTGTTCCGCCGGCTCGTGGACGAGGGCGGCTCGGTGTTCACCGGCTACACCCGGCTGGGGCACGGGACGGTGCTGCGCGCCCTGCTGCAGGACGGCGTGAGCGTCCCCGCCGCGCCGGCCGGGACGCACGTGGAGGTGGTCCTGGACGAGACGCCGTTCTACGCCGAGGCCGGCGGCCAGGCCGCCGACCGGGGCACGATCTCCGGCGACGGGTTCGTGCTCGAGGTCACCGACGTCCAGCAGCCCGTGAAGGGGCTGTCCGTGCACCAGGCGGTGGTGCGCGAGGGCGAGGCCCTCTCCGGCGCCACGGTGCACGCCCAGGTGGACGTCGCCCGGCGCCGTGCCGCCGAGGCCGCCCACACCGGCACCCACATCGTGCACGCGGCCCTGCACGACGTCCTCGGCCCCGAGGCCGTCCAGCGCGGCTCGTTCAACAAGGAGGGCTACCTGCGCTTCGACTTCGCGTGGGGCGAGGGCCTCGGAGAGGCCCAGCGCCAGGAGATCGAGGAGGTCTCCAACGCCGCGATCCACGCCAACCACGAGGTCGTGACCCAGGAGATGGCCCTCGCCGAGGCGAAGGCCATGGGCGCCATGTCCCTGTTCGGCGAGAAGTACGGGGACCGGGTGCGCGTGGTCGAGCTCAACGGCCCGTGGTCCCGGGAGCTGTGCGGCGGCACGCACGTGGGCGGCACGGCCCAGATCGGCTCGCTCACGCTGCTGACCGAGCAGTCCGTGGGCTCGGGCAACCGCCGCGTCGAGGCGCTCGTGGGGCTGGACTCGTTCCGGCACCTCGCCGCCGAGCGGACCCTCGTGCACCAGCTGACCGGCATGCTCAAGGCGCAGTCCTCCGCGGAGCTGCCCGAGCGCCTGGCGGGCACCCTCGAGAAGCTGAAGTCGGCCGAGAAGGAGCTCGCGGTGCTGCGCCGGGAGAAGCTGCAGGCGCAGGCGGGGTCCCTGCTCGACGGGGTGCGCCAGGTCGGCCCGGTCAAGGTCCTCGCCCACGACATGGGGGAGGTCTCCGGGGCCGACGACGTCCGCTCGCTCGCGCTCGACCTGCGCGGCCGGATGACGGCCGAGCCCTTCGTGGTCGCCGTCACGGGCACCGCCAAGGGCCGGCCCCTGGTCCTCGTGGCCACCACCGAGGGCGCCCGCGACGCGGGCGTGCAGGCCGGCCGGCTCGTGCGCACCGCCGCCCAGGTCCTCGGCGGCGGCGGCGGCGGCAAGGACGACATCGCCCAGGGCGGCGGGCAGGACCCCGCCCAGGTCGGGGCCGCCCTGGACGCGGTGCTGGCCGACATCGCCCGGGCGACGGGCGGCACCGCCGCGTGAGCGACGCCTTCGCCCGGGGACGGCGGATGGGGGTCGACGTCGGCCTCGTCCGCGTCGGGGTGGCCCTGTGCGACCCCGACGGCATCCTCGCCACGCCGCTCACCACGCTGCGGCGCGACCCCCGGAAGGGCTTCGACGTGAAGCTGCTGGCCGGCCTGGTCCAGGAGCACGACGTCGTCGCCGTCTACGTCGGCCTGCCCCGCAGCCTCGACGGCGGGGAGAACGCCTCCACCGCGATGGCCCGCGACTACGCGGAGGCCCTCGTGCGGCGGCTGCGCGTGAAGGGCCGCGAGGTGCCGGTGCGGCTGGTCGACGAGCGCCTCAGCACGGTGGACGCCCACCGGGCGCTCCTCGAGGCCGGGGTCTCCCGCCGGGACCACATGGACAAGGTCGACCAGGTGGCCGCGGCCACCATCCTGCAGAGCGCCGTGGACCGGGCCAGGGCGACCGGTGCGGAGCCCGGGGCGCCGGTGGACCCGCCGGTCCCTGCCGCCGCGGAACCGGCGGTCGCGCATAATGGGGGGGACCTCGACGGGCACGGTCCCGCCGGGGCGCAGGACGGGCAGCCGTCCCGCGAGGCCGGGAGCACGGCCGAGGACACCGCCGGAGCGCCCGACCGGGCGCGGACGGCACCGTTGACGACCACCGATCCGGACGGAGAGCATTCGTGAGCGACGATCCGTACGACCAGTCGGCGTCCCGCCGACCCGAGGGAGCCCGCGAGTCCTCCGGAGGCGGCGGCGGTCTGGGGAGCCTCCTGGACGCGCCGTCCTCGCGGCAGCCCTCCACCGGCCTGCGCGGCGTCTTCGAGCACGAGGAGCTCACCCCGGAGCAGGTCAAGCGGCGGCAGCGCCGCGGCCGCGTGTCCCTCACCACGGCCATCGCCCTGTTCCTGCTCGCCGCGCTGATCACCGTGTCCGTGCTCGGCTCGACCTTCGGCTGGTTCGAGATCCGCGACTACCGCGGTGACGGCAAGGACCCCGTGACGTTCTCCGTGGGCCAGGGCGCCACCACCGGGCAGATCGCCGTGGCGCTCCAGGAGCAGGGTATCGTGGCGGACGCCGAGACGTTCGTCGAGACCTACCAGGAGGAGCACGCCGAGCAGTTCATCCAGCCGGGCGAGTACGAGCTGCGCACGGAGATGAGCTCCGAGGCCGCCGTGGACGCGCTCATGGAGGAGGACGAGGCCACCCACTACGCGGCGGTCAACCGGACCCTGCGCATGTCCGACGTCTTCGGGGTCCTCAGCGAGTCCACGGGCATCCCGGTCTCCGAGTTCGAGGCCTACGAGGAGGACACGGAGGCGTTCGGGATCCCCGGGCGCTTCCCGACCCTCGAGGGCTGGCTGCACCCGGGGGAGTACCGGTTCCCGCTGGACGCCACCGCGGAGCAGATCCTGCGCGACATGGTGGACCGCACCCGGGCGACCCTGGAGGACAACGGTGTCAGCGGCGAGGACAGGATCTTCGAGGTGCTCACCATCGGCTCGATCATCGAGTTCGAGGTCCAGCCCGAGCACTACGACGTGGTGGCGGGCGCGATCCAGAACCGCCTCGACAACCCCGACGGCGAGACCTCCGGGTTCATCCAGTCCGACGCGTCCGTGACCTACGGCCTCGACCGCAGGAGCTACGACTTCACGGAGGAGGAGCGCCGCGACGAGTCCAACCGGTACAACACCTTCGCCAACCCGGGGCTGCCCGTGGGCCCGATCGGCTCCCCGGGCGACGCCGCCATCGCAGCGGCCGCCGACCCGCAGGAGAACGACTACTACTTCTGGGTCACCGTGAACCTCGACACGGGCGAGACAAAGTTCTCCGAGACCTACGCGCAGCACCTCGAGTACGTGGAGGAGTACAACCAGTGGTGCAGCGAGAACGAGGGCCGGTGCGGGTGAGCCCCGCCCACGCGGCCGTGGTGGGCCACCCCATCGGCCACTCGAGGTCCCCGGACCTGCACCGCGCCGCGTACGCGGTGCTGGGCGAGGACGTGGACTACGACGCCCACGACCTCGTCGAGGAGCAGCTCCCGCCGTTCGTCGACGCCCGCCGCGGCGACCCCGCCTGGCGCGGGCTGTCGGTGACGATGCCCCTCAAGTCGGTCGCCGCGGCGTGCGCCGACGAGCTGACGGGACTGGGGGACGCGGTCGGCGCGGTCAACACCCTGCTCTTCCGCGCCGACGGGACGGTCCTGGGCCACAACACCGACGTCACGGGCATCGTGGGCGCGGTGCTCGCGGCGGGCACGGTCCCGGACGCGCCCCGGGCCGCCGTCCTGGGCGGTGGGGGCACGGCCACGGCCGCGGTCGCCGCCGCGCAGCTGCTCGGAGCCTCCTCCGTGGACGTCTTCGTGCGCTCCGCGGTCCGCGCCGGGCGCGCCGCCGAGGCGGGCCGCCGGCTCGGGATCCCCGTGCTCCTGCGCGCCTGGGACGAGGCGCCGGGCCTGCTGGCCGGCTACGACGTGGTCGTCTCGACCCTCCCACCGCACGGCGCCGACGAGCTGGCGGCGCAGCTCGAGGCCGGTTCCCCGGCGACCACGGGCGTCCTGCTGGACGCCGCCTACGATCCGTGGCCGTCGGCGGTCGCCGGGGCCTGGGCCCGGGCCGGGGGAGCGGTGGCCCCGGGACTCGATATGCTGATCTTCCAGGCGGTGGACCAGATCCGCCTGTTCACCGGCCGTGATCCGGGCACACCCCTGCCCCGGGAACAGGACGTGATCGCGGCGATGTGCACGGCGGTGGGGCGGCCCGTCCTCCCCGTCCCGTCCCTGCCCCGCACCTGAGACCCGTCGGCGGCCGCGCCCTGCGGACCCGGCCGACGAGACCCCGAAACGGAAAGAGTTGTTATGTTGCGTTGGCTCACGGCCGGCGAGTCGCACGGCGAGGCGCTCGTCGGGATCATCGAGGGCGTCCCCGCGGGGGTGAGCCTGACCAGCCAGGACGTCCGCGACGCCCTGGCCCGCCGCCGTCTCGGCTACGGGCGGGGCGCGCGGATGAAGTTCGAGCAGGACCAGGTGCGCCTGCTCGGCGGCGTGCGCCACGGCGTGACCCAGGGCGGACCGGTGGCGATCGAGATCGCCAACACCGAGTGGCCCAAGTGGCGCGAGGTGATGTCCGCGGACCCCGTGGACGATGAGGTGCTCGAGGGCCGTGCCCGCAACGCCCCCCTGACCCGCCCCCGCCCCGGCCACGCCGATCTCACCGGGATGCAGAAGTACGGCTTCGACGAGGCCCGCCCCGTGCTGGAGCGGGCCAGCGCCCGGGAGACCGCCACGCGCGTGGCCCTCGGCGCCGTCGCCGCGAAGATGCTCGAGGCCGTGGGTGTGCGCCTCGTCTCCCACACGACCGCCGTGGGCGCCGTGAGCGCGCCGGTGGACGCCCCGCGGCCGCTGCCCGCGGACGTGGCCGCCCTCGACGCCGACCCCCTGCGGTGCTTCGACCCCGCCACGGCGGAGTCCATGGTGGCGGCGGTGGACGCCGCGCACAAGGACGGGGAGACCCTCGGGGGCGTCGTGGAGGTCCTCGCCTACGGCCTGCCGCCGGGACTCGGCTCCTACGTGCACTGGGACCGCCGGCTGGACTCCCGCCTCGCCGGGGCGCTGATGGGCATCCAGGCGATCAAGGGCGTCGAGGTCGGGGACGGCTTCCTGACCGCGTCCCGCCCCGGGTCCGAGGCCCACGACGAGATCGCCCGCGGCGCCGACGGCGCGGTGCGCCGCGTGAGCAACCGGGCCGGCGGGATCGAGGGCGGCATGTCCATCGGGGACGTCCTGCGCGTGCGCGCGGCCATGAAGCCCATCGCCACCGTGCCGAAGGCCCTGCGCACCGTCGACGTCGCGACCGGCGAGGCCGCCCGGGCCCACCACCAGCGCTCGGACGTGTGCGCCGTGCCCGCGGCCGGCGTGGTGGCCGAGGCGATGGTGGCCCTCGTGCTCGCCGACGCCGTGACGGAGAAGTTCGGCGGGGACTCGATCGCCGAGACCGCCCGCAACAAGGACGCCTACCTCGCCGCCGTCCCGGAGAACCTGCACTCCTCCGGCGAGCTCGGGCAGTTCGAGGGCGACGCCGCGGCGCGCGACGACCACATGGGCGACCCGCTCGTGGCGCCCGCCGAGACGGGGGAGGGCCAGGCGTGAACGCGCAGTTCCCCGCCCCGGCCGACGGCACCGCGGTCCCGCAGCGGCCCGTGGTGCTCATCGGCCCCATGGCCGCCGGCAAGTCCTTCCTGGCCCTGCACATGTCCAAGTTCTACGGTTACGACTTCGTGGACGCCGACCAGGTGATCGTCTCCCGCTACGGCGTGATCTCGGGGATCTTCGCGGAGCACGGCGAGAAGTACTTCCGCGACCTCGAGGCGGACACCATCGCCGAGATCCTCCGGGACCCCGACCACGCCAACGCGATCTTCTCCGTGGGCGGCGGCGCCCCCATGACCCCGTCCACCCGGGAGCTGCTGCGCCACGAGCTCGTCGCCTACCTCGAGGTGGACGCCGAGACCGTGCTCCCCAGGATCAGCGGCAACCGGACCCGGCCCATGCTCCAGCCGGACCCGGAGCGGCGCTGGCAGGAGCTCTACGAGTCCCGGCGCGCCTGCTACGAGGAGCTCGCCGACATCACCCTCGACGGCACCCGCAACCGACCCGTCGCGGAGATCGGCGCCGACCTCGAGGCGGAGCTCGTCCGCCTGCGGTCCGCGCGGGCCGCCGGCGGCACCACCGACAGCACCCAGGAGGTCCAGGCATGAGCGAGTCCGCTCCCCGCACCGTCACGACCATCCCCGTCACCGGGGACCGTCCGGCCGAGAACTACGACGTCCTCGTGGGCCACGGGCTGCTCGGGGAGGTCCCCCGCGTGCTCGGCGACCGGGTCCAGCGCGTGCTGGTCATCCACCCGAGGGCGCTGCGCAGCACCGGCGACGTGGTCATGGAGGAGCTGCGCGGCCAGGGCTACCAGGCGTTCACGGCCGAGATCCCCGACGCCGAGGAGGGCAAGCACGTCCAGGTGGCGTCCTTCTGCTGGCAGGTCCTGGGGCAGAACGACTTCACCCGCTCGGACGCCATCGTCTCCGTGGGCGGGGGAGCGGTCTCCGACCTCGCGGGCTTCGTGGCCGCCACCTGGCTGCGCGGGGTGCGGGTGGTGCACGTGCCCACGACCCTGCTCGGCATGGTGGACGCCGCCGTGGGCGGCAAGACCGGGATCAACACCGCGGAGGGCAAGAACCTCGTGGGCGCCTTCCACCCGCCCGCGGCCGTGCTGTGCGACCTCGACACGCTGCGGACGCTGCCCGAGAACGAGCTGCTCACCGGCATGGCGGAGGTCGTCAAGTGCGGCTTCATCGCCGACGAGCGGATCCTCGAGCTCATCGAGGGCCACCCGGAGGCGGTGCGGGACTCGCAGTCCGAGGTGGTGCGCGAGCTCGTGGAGCGCGGCATCCGGGTCAAGGCCGAGATCGTCTCCGGCGACCTGCGGGAGGCCGGGCGCCGGGAGGTGCTCAACTACGGGCACACCCTCGGCCACGCGATCGAGCACAACGAGCGCTACCAGTGGCGCCACGGCGCGGCGGTCGCCGTGGGGATGGTCTTCGCCGCGGAGCTCGCCCGCACCGCCGGCAGCCTGGCCGACGACGTCGTCGAGCGCCACCGCAGCGTCCTCACCGCCCTGGGGCTGCCCACCGCCTACCGGTGGGACCAGTGGCCCCGGCTGCTCGAGGTCATGAAGCGGGACAAGAAGACCCGCGGGAACCTGCTGCGCTTCGTCGTCCTCGACGCCGTCGGCAAGCCCCGTGTCCTCGAGGTCCCCGACCCCGCGATCCTCTTCGCGACCTACCAGGAAATCGCCGAGGGCGCGCCCCGCTAGACTGGTCCGCGGTCCGGGACGACACCGGCCGACCGCGCCGACCTGCCGACTTCGCAGACAGACAGAGAGAGAACCTGTGGCTACCACGAACGACATCAAGAACGGCACCGTCCTGAAGCTGGAGGGCAACCTCTGGAACGTCATCGAGTTCCAGCACGTCAAGCCGGGCAAGGGCGGGGCGTTCGTGCGCACCAAGATGCGCAACATCCGGTCCGGGAAGGTCGTCGACAAGACTTTCAACGCCGGCGCCAAGATCGAGACGGCCACCGTGGACCGCAGCGAGTACCAGTACCTGTACCAGGACGGCGCCGACTACGTCTTCATGGACAACAAGACCTACGACCAGATCACCGTCCCCGGTGAGGTGGTGGGCGACGCCGCCAACTTCATGCTCGAGAACCTCAACGCCACCATCGCGATGTACGAGGGCGCCCCGCTGTACATCGAGCTGCCGGCGTCCGTGGTGCTCGAGATCACCTACACCGAGCCGGGCCTGCAGGGCGACCGCTCCACCGGCGGCACCAAGCCCGCCACCGTGGAGACCGGCTACCAGATCCAGGTGCCGCTGTTCCTCGAGCAGGGCACCAAGGTCAAGGTCGACACCCGCACGGGTGACTACCTGGGCCGCGTCAACGAGTGAGCGCCCGGGGCAAGGCGCGCCGGCGCGCCGTGGAGATCCTCTTCGAGGCCGAGCAGCGCGCCGAGGACGCCCGCGAGGTCATGGAGCGGCGCCGGCTGCACAGCGACTCGCTGGTCTCCCCGTACGCCGAGGAGCTCGTGCTCGGCGTCACGATGCGCCGCGGTGAGCTCGACGAGTACCTCGAGACGTACTCCCAGGGCTGGACCCTCGAGCGGATGCCGGCCGTGGACCGCAACGTGCTGCGCGTGGGCGCCTGGGAGCTGCTGTTCAACGACGACGTCCCGGACGGGGTCGCCGTGGCCGAGGCCGTGTCCCTCGCCAAGGAGCTCGCGGGGGACGACTCCCCGCGCTTCGTCAACGGCCTCCTGGGCCGGCTGCAGAAGATGAAGCCGACCCTGCTGGGCTGATCGGCACGCCCGGGGCGCTAGCATGGCCGGGAGCACGGCCCGCCGTTCCCGGGGAGGTCCCGATGACAGCTCCCGCACTGCGCCTGCAGGGCGTCTCGAAGCACTACGGGACCGTGCGCGCGGTCGACCGCGTCTGCCTCGAGGTCGCCCCGGGGGAGATCTACGCGCTGCTGGGGCTCAACGGCGCCGGGAAGACCACGGTGATGCGGATGGTCCTCGGCATGGTCCGGCCCGCGGCCGGCTCCGTCACGGTGCTCGGCCGCGGCCGCGGCGAGCGGTCGGTGTGGGCCGAGGTCGGCTACCTCGTGGAGGCCGCCTCCGCCTACCCGGAGCTGACCGTGCGGGAGAACCTCGAGGTCGCCCGCCGGCTGCGCCGGCTGCGGTCCCCGGCCGCGGTCGAGGACGCCGTGGAGCTCCTCGGTCTGCGCGAGCACGCCGACCGTCTCGCCCGCGTCCTGTCCCAGGGCAACCTGCAGCGGCTGGCCCTGGCCCGGGCCGTGCTGCACCGCCCGTCCCTGCTGGTCCTCGACGAGCCGGTCAACGGGCTGGACCCGGCCGGCGTGGTCGAGGTGCGCACCCTGCTCGAGCGCCTCGCCCGCGAGCACGGCACCGCCGTGCTGCTCTCCAGCCACATCCTCGGCGAGGTCGCCCGCGTGGCCACCCGGATCGGGGTCCTGCACCGCGGCGCGCTGCTCGACGAGTTCGCCACCGCCGCCCTGCCCGACCGGGTCCGCCGCCGGCTCGAGCTCAGCACGCGCGACGACGACCGGGCGGTGCGGGTCCTGGCCGCCGCCGGCTTCGCGGCCCGGCGCGGGCCCCGCGCGCTCGTGCTCGACGCGGACGGGGCCACGGACCGGCCGGACGCCGTGGCCGCCGCCCTGGTGCACGGCGGCGTGCCGCCCACGGGCCTGACGGTGGTCCGCGAGGACCTCGAGGCCTACTTCCTGCGCCTGGTGGGCGCGCAGGCCCCGGAGCAGCAGGAGGCCTCCGGTGCCCGCTGAGCTGGTGGCCGCCCTGCACGCCGAGGCCCTGAAGCTGCGCCGCTCGCGCGTGCCGTGGGCCACCGCCGGGGCCGTCCTGCTCGCCGGGGCCGTGGGGGCGTTCTTCATGTTCGTGCTCCAGGACGTCGACCGCGCCCGGACCCTGGGGCTGCTGGGGACCAAGGCCCAGCTCACCGGGGGCACCGCGGACTGGGCGGGGTACTTCTCCCTCACCGGGCAGACCGTCTCGGTGGGCGGGCTCGTGATCTTCGGGACCGCGGCGATCTGGCTGTTCGGCCGGGAGTTCTCCGACCGCACCGCCACGGACCTGCTGGCCCTGCCCACCTCCCGCACCGCCGTGGTCCTGGCGAAGCTGCTGCTGCTGCTCGGCTGGTGCGGGGTGCTCACGGTGCTCCTCGTGCTGCTCGTGCTCGTCCTCGGCGCGGGCCTCGGACTGCCCGGCTGGTCGGCCGGCGCCGCCCTGCGCGGGGCCGGCGGCGTCCTCGGCGCCGGGCTGCTCACGGCGGGCCTGGCCGTGCCGTACGGGCTGGCCGCGAGCGTGGGGCGGGGCTACCTGCCCGCCGTGGCGGTGCTCTTCTTCACCGTGCTCACGGCCCAGGTGCTCGCCGCCGTCGGCCACGGCGCGTGGTTCCCCTGGGCCGTGCCCGCCCTGCTCGCCGGGACCGCCGGCCCGGCCGCCGCGGACACCGGCTGGGCCGGGCCCCTGGGCGTGGGGCTCGTTGCCCTCGGCTCGGCCGCGGCCACCGCGGCCTGGTGGGAGCGGGCCGACCACAGCGCCTGACCGGGCCCGCACGGCCGGAGGAGGCGCAGGTCACGCCCGGCCCGGGGGGTGCGGGCCGCTGTGCTAGTTTGGGGCGAGCAAGCAACCTTTAAGTCCGTCCTGTGAGGCGGGGAAGGAGGCGGCACCCATGAACGACGACACCTCCACGGCCGGTCCCGCCACGGGACCCGCGGCCGCGCGCGTCATCCTCTCGGCAGCCGACATCGACCGCGCCCTGACGCGCATCGCCCACGAGATCCTCGAGGCCAACAAGGGCAGCTCGGACCTCGTGCTGCTGGGCATCCCGCGCCGCGGCTATCCGCTGGCCCAGCGGATCGCCGCCAAGATCGCCGCGACCGACCCCGGCTTCGACGCCGCCGCGAGCCTCGGCCAGCTCGACGTCACGATGTTCCGCGACGACCTGCGCAAGAACCCCGCCCGCGCCCCCCAGCCGACCCGCATCCCCGTGCAGGGCATCGACGGGCGCACCGTGGTCCTCGTCGACGACGTCCTGTACTCCGGGCGCACCGTGCGCGCCGCCCTCGACGCCCTCGTGGACGTCGGGCGCCCCCGCGTGGTCCGGCTCGCCGTGCTCGTCGACCGTGGCCACCGGGAGCTGCCCGTCCGCGCCGACCACGTGGGCAAGAACCTGCCCACCTCCTCGCAGGAGAAGGTGCGGGTCCGGCTGGCCGAGACCGACCCGGAGCCCCGCGCGCAGGAGAACGCCGACTGCGTGGTCATCGAGACCACCGTGCCGGGGGCCGGCGCATGAGGCACCTGCTGTCCACGAAGGACCTCTCCTACGACGCCGCCCTGACGGTCCTGGACACCGCGGACCAGATGGCCGCCGTGGGCCAGCGCTCCGTCAAGAAGCTCCCCGCACTGCGGGGCCGCACCGTGGTCAACCTCTTCTTCGAGGACTCCACCCGCACCCGCATCTCCTTCGAGACAGCGGCCAAGCGCCTGTCCGCGGACGTGCTGAACTTCTCCGCCAAGGGCTCCTCGGTCTCGAAGGGCGAGTCGCTCAAGGACACCGCCCAGACCCTCGCGGCGATGAGCGCCGACGCCGTGGTGATCCGGCACTCGGCCTCCGGCTCCCCGCAGCAGCTCGCCGAGTCCGACTGGATCGACGCCGCCGTGGTCAACGCCGGGGACGGCACCCACGAGCACCCCACCCAGGCGCTGCTCGACGCCATGACGCTGCGCCAGCACCGTGCCCGCACCGAGGGCCGGGAGAGCACCCGCGGGCTCGACCTCGACGGCCTGCACGTGGTGATCGTCGGCGACGTCCTGCACTCCCGGGTGGCCCGCTCCGACCTGTGGCTGTTCACCACCCTCGGCGCCCGCGTGACCTTCGTGGCCCCGCCCACGCTGCTGCCGGTCGGCATCGCGGACTGGCCGTGCCGGGTGGTCTTCTCGCTCGACGAGGCGCTGGACCCGGCCCCGGACGCCGTGATGATGCTGCGCGTGCAGCGCGAGCGGATGCACGCGGCGTTCTTCCCGACCGCCCAGGAGTACGCCCGGGAGTGGGGGCTGACCCCCGAGCGGGTCGCGGCCCTCGACGCCGCCGGGGCGTCCACGGCGATCATGCACCCGGGACCCATGAACCGGGGCCTGGAGATCTCCTCGGCCGCGGCGGACTCCCCGCGCTCCACCGTCCTGGACCAGGTGCGCAACGGCGTCTCCGTGCGGATGTCGGTGCTCTACCTGCTGCTGTCCGGCGACGACCTCGACCCCACCTCCACCCCGCACCCCAGGAGCGCTGACCTCTCGTGACCTCGTACCTCATCCAGGGCGCCCAGCCGTACGGCGAGCAGGCCGCCGACATCCTCGTCGAGGACGGCGTGGTCCGGCGCATCGGCCCCGACCTCGCCGGGGCCGCGGGCGGCGCGCGCGTCGTCGACGCCGCCGGGCTCGTGGCCCTGCCCGGTCTCGTGGACATCCACACCCACCTGCGCGAGCCGGGCCGGGAGGACGCCGAGACCGTCGAGACGGGCACCCGCGCGGCCGCCCTCGGCGGCTACACCGCCGTCTTCGCCATGGCGAACTCCGACCCCGTGGCGGACACGGCCGGCGTCGTCGAGCAGGTCCACGAGCTGGGCCGCTCCGCCGGCTGGGTCGAGGTCCGGCCCGTGGGCGCCGTGACCGTGGGCCTGAAGGGGGAGCGGCTGTCCGAGATCATGGCGATGGCCGAGTCCCGCGCCGGCGTGCGGATGTTCTCCGACGACGGCATGTGCGTGCACGACCCGGTGCTGATGCGCCGGGCGCTCGAGTACGTCAAGGGCTTCGACGGCGTCGTGGCCCAGCACGCCCAGGAACCGCGCCTGACCGAGGGCGCCCAGATGAACGAGGGCTCCGTCTCCGCCGAGCTCGGGCTCACGGGCTGGCCCGCCGTCGCCGAGGAGGCGATCATCGCCCGCGACGTCCTGCTCGCCGAGCACGTCGGCTCCCGCGTGCACATCTGCCACCTCTCCACGAAGGGCTCCGTGGACATCGTCCGCTGGGCCAAGCGGCGCGGCATCGACGTCACCGCGGAGGCCACCCCGCACCACCTGCTGCTCACCGACGAGCGGGTCCGCAGCTTCGACCCGGTGTTCAAGGTCAACCCGCCGCTGCGCACGGACGAGGACGTGCACGCCCTGCGCGAGGCCGTGGCCGACGGCACCATCGACGTGATCGGCACCGACCACGCGCCGCACCCCGCCGAGGACAAGGAGTGCGAGTGGTCCTGCGCGGCCAACGGGATGACCGGGCTCGAGACCGCGCTGTCCGTGGTCCAGCTCAGCCTCGTGGACACCGGCCTCCTGACGTGGCGCGACGTCGCCCGGATCACCTCGGCGACCCCCGCCCGGATCGGCCGCCTGGCCGGCCAGGGCCGGCCGCTCGCGGAGGGCGAGCCGGCGAACATCACCCTGTGGGACCCGGCGGCCACCACCGTGGTGGACCCCGCCCGGCACGCGTCCAAGGGCCGCAACAGCCCCTACCGCGGCATGGAGCTGCCCGGCGCGGTCCGGGCCACCTTCTTCCGCGGCCACCCCACCGTCCTGGACCGGGCGCTCAACACCCCCGCCCCGGTGCCCGCCGCCTGACCGCTCCGACCCCCTTCCACCGCCCGGAGGCCCCCGTCCCATGGACCAGCTCACCACCGTGCTCGTCACGGTCCTCGTCCTCGCCGTGCTCTTCGCCCTGCTCCGCCGGGGCTGGACCACGCGCGTGCGGCGCCAGTCCGGGATCCCCGCGCCGGCCGCGCCGCCCGCGGGCCTCGAGGAGCGCGAGCCCCGGCTCGTGGTCCCGGGCATGTACGTGAGCACCACGGAGACCGGCGCCCCGCTCGAGCGGATCGCCGCCCACGGCCTGGGCGTGCGCGCCCGGGCGAGGGCGCTGGTCCTCGAGGACGGCGTGCTCCTCGACCGGCAGGGCGCCCCGGCCCTGTTCGTCCCCGCCGCTGACCTCGTGGCCGTGGGCACCAGCTCCGGCATGGTCGGGAAGTTCGTGGAGCGGGACGGGCTCGCCGTGCTCACCTGGAGGCTCGGCCCCACCGTGGTGGACACCGGCTTCCGCACCCAGCGGGCCGAGGACAAGCAGCGGCTCCTCGCCGCCGTGGAGGCGATCGTCCCGGCACCGCACTCCTGACCCGCCGGCGGCACCCCGCCGCCCCGCCGCAACGACCCCCAGACTTGACGACCCACAGACCTGAACGTGAGGACGACCTTGAGCTCGATCACCACTGAACCCGCCGTGCTCGTGCTGGAGGACGGCCGCGTCTTCCGCGGCCGCGCCTACGGCGCCCTCGGCACCGCCCTCGGCGAGGCCGTGTTCTCCACCGGCATGACCGGCTACCAGGAGACCATCACCGACCCCTCCTACGCCGGCCAGCTCGTCGTGCAGACCGCCCCGCACATCGGCAACACCGGCGTCAACGCCGCCGACGCCGAGTCCCGGCGGATCTGGGTGTCCGGCTACGTCGTGCGCGACGCGGCCCGCCGCCCGTCCAACTGGCGCTCCGAGGGCTCCCTCGACGAGGAGCTGGCCGCGCAGGGCGTCGTCGGCATCCAGGACGTCGACACCCGGGCGATCACCCGCCACCTGCGGGACCGCGGCGCGATGCGCGGCGGGATCTTCTCCGGGGACGCCGCGCTGCGCCCGGACGCCGAGCTCGTGGCCGAGGTCGGCACCGCCGAGCGGATGGAGGGCCGCCGGCTCGCCGAGACGGTCTCGGCGCCGGAGGCCTACGTCGTGGAGCCCGCCGAGCACGGCTGGACCGGCGAGGTGCTGCACGAGCTCGTGGCGGTGGACCTGGGGATCAAGTCGATGACCCCCCACCGCTTCGCCGAGCGCGGCGTGCGCGTGCACGTCGTGCCCGCCGGCACGGACTTCGAGCAGATCCGGGCCCTGGACCCGCGCGGGGTGTTCTTCTCCAACGGCCCCGGCGACCCCGCCACCGCCGAGCGGCAGATCGAGACCCTGCGGGAGGTGCTCCGCGCCGGCATCCCGTTCTTCGGCATCTGCTTCGGCAACCAGCTGCTGGGCCGTGCCCTGGGCTTCGGCACCTACAAGCTGGTCTTCGGCCACCGGGGGATCAACCAGCCGGTGCTGGACCGGAGGACCGGGCGCGTGGAGATCACCGCCCACAACCACGGCTTCGCCGTCGACGCCCCCCTGGACGGCCCGGTCGAGGCGCCCCTGGGCGAGTTCGGGCGCGTCGAGGTCAGCCACGTGTGCCTCAACGACGACGTGGTGGAGGGGCTCAACTGCCTCGACCTGCCCGCGTTCTCGGTGCAGTACCACCCGGAGGCCGCAGCCGGCCCGCACGACGCCTCCTACCTCTTCGGCCGGTTCATCGAGCTGATGGACAGCCACCGGGACGGCCGCGCCGACCCGACCATCGACAACGCCGTCCCCGGCGGCGCCCAGGGCGCGCAGGAGTCCCGGGACGCAGACACGGAAGGGCAGAACTGACATGCCGCGCAGGACAGACCTCACCAGCGTTCTGGTCATCGGCTCCGGGCCGATCGTCATCGGCCAGGCCGCGGAGTTCGACTACTCGGGCACGCAGGCCCTGCGGGTGCTCAAGGAGGAGGGCCTGCGGGTCATCCTCGTGAACTCCAACCCCGCGACCATCATGACCGACCCCGAGTTCGCCGACGCGACCTACGTGGAGCCCATCACCCCCGAGGTGGTGGAGAAGATCATCGCCAAGGAGCGGCCCGACGCCCTGCTGCCGACCCTGGGCGGGCAGACGGCCCTCACCGCGGCCATCGCCCTCGACGCGAACGGCGTGCTCGAGAAGTACGGCGTGGAGCTCATCGGGGCGGACGTCCAGGCGATCAACCTCGCCGAGGACCGGGAGGCGTTCAAGGGCGTCGTGGAGCGCTGCGGCGCCGAGTCCGCCCGCTCCGTGATCGTGCACTCCATGCCGGAGGCCCTCGCCGCCGCCGAGCAGCTGGGCTACCCCATGGTGGTGCGCCCGTCCTTCACGATGGGCGGACTGGGCTCGGGCATGGCCTACGACGAGGAGGACCTGCACCGCATCGCCGGCGCCGGCATCCAGTACAGCCCGACCTCCGAGGTGCTCCTCGAGGAGTCGATCCTCGGCTGGAAGGAGTACGAGCTGGAGATGATGCGCGACAAGCACGACAACGTCGTGGTCGTGTGCTCCATCGAGAACCTGGACCCCGTCGGGGTGCACACCGGGGACTCGATCACCGTGGCCCCGGCCATGACCCTGACCGACCGCGAGTACCAGAAGCTGCGCGACATCGCGATCGCCGTGATCCGCGAGGTCGGGGTGGACACCGGCGGGTGCAACGTCCAGTTCGCGGTCGAGCCGGACACCGGCCGCGTCGTCGTCATCGAGATGAACCCGCGGGTCTCCCGGTCCTCGGCGCTGGCCTCCAAGGCCACCGGATTCCCGATCGCCAAGATCGCCACGAAGCTGTCGCTCGGCTACACCCTGGACGAGATCCCCAACGACATCACGCAGAAGACCCCGGCGTCCTTCGAGCCGGCGCTGGACTACGTCGTGGTGAAGATCCCGCGCTTCGCGTTCGAGAAGTTCCCGGCCGCGGACCCCACGCTGACCACCACCATGAAGTCGGTCGGCGAGGCCATGGCGATCGGGCGCAACTTCACCGAGGCGCTGCAGAAGGCCATGCGCTCCCTCGAGCAGAAGGGCTCGAGCTTCTCGTTCGTGCGCGCCGAGCTCGACGACGACGCCCTGGCGCGGCTCGTCCACGCCACGCGGACGCCCACCACGGAGCGCCTCCAGCAGGTCCAGCAGGCCCTGCTGGCCGGCGCGTCGGTGGAGCGGCTCTACGAGGCCACCGGCATCGACCCCTGGTTCCTCGACCAGCTGGTGCTGCTCAACGAGGTCGCCGACGCCGTGCGCGAGGACGGCGACCTCACGGTCCGCACCCTGCGCCTGGCCAAGCGGCACGGCTTCTCCGACGCCCAGATCGGCGAGCTCGCCCACCTGTCCGAGGACGTGGTGCGCGGCGTGCGCCACGCGCTGGGCATCCGGCCCGTGTTCAAGACCGTGGACACGTGCGCGGCGGAGTTCGAGGCGTTCACCCCCTACCACTACTCCTCCTACGACGAGGAGAGCGAGGTGGGCCGGCACGAGCGCCCCTCGATCATGATCCTGGGCTCGGGGCCGAACCGGATCGGGCAGGGCATCGAGTTCGACTACTCGTGCGTGCACGCGTCCATGGTGCTGCGCGAGGCCGGTCACGAGACCGTCATGGTCAACTGCAACCCGGAGACCGTCTCCACCGACTACGACATCTCCACGCGGCTGTACTTCGAGCCGCTGACCTTCGAGGACGTCATGGAGGTCGTCGAGACCGAGCGGCGCACCGGCGGGCTGCTCGGGGTGTTCGTGCAGCTGGGCGGGCAGACCCCGCTCAAGCTCGCCGCCCAGCTCAAGGCCGCGGGGGTGCCGATCCTGGGCACCACCCCGGAGGCCATCGACCTCGCCGAGGACCGCGGGGAGTTCGCCCGCGTGCTCGGCGAGGCCGGCCTGCGCCAGCCCAAGAACGGCACGGCGTCCACCTTCGAGGACGCCAAGCGGATCGCGGACGACATCGGCTACCCCGTGCTCGTGCGCCCCTCGTACGTGCTCGGCGGCCGCGGCATGGAGATCGTCTACGACGAGCCGGCCCTGGCCCGCTACCTGCAGAACGCCACGGAGGTCTCGGCCTCGCGGCCCGCGCTGATCGACAAGTTCCTCGAGGACGCCATCGAGATCGACGTGGACGCCCTCTACGACGGCCGGGAGCTCTACGTGGGCGGCGTCATGGAGCACCTCGAGGAGGCCGGCATCCACTCCGGCGACTCCGCGTGCACCCTGCCCTCCATCACCCTCGGCCCCGACGTGGTCGAGCGCGTGCGCGAGGCCACCCTGGCCATCGCCCGCGGCGTGGGCGTGTGCGGGCTGATCAACATCCAGTTCGCCGTGGCCTCCGACATCCTCTACGTCATCGAGGCGAACCCGCGGGCCTCCCGCACCGTGCCGTTCGTGTCCAAGGCCACGGGCGTGCAGCTGGCCAAGGCCGCCGCCCTCATCGGCACCGGCACGACCATCGCCCAGCTGCGGGCCCAGGGGCACCTGCCCCAGCGGATCGACGGCTCCACGCTGCCGGCCTCGGCCCCCGTGGCCGTGAAGGAGGCCGTGCTGCCGTTCGCGCGCTTCCGCACCGCCGAGGGGGCCGTGGTCGACTCCCTGCTGGGCCCGGAGATGCGCTCCACCGGCGAGGTCATGGGCCTGGACAAGTACTTCGACACGGCCTTCGCCAAGGCCCAGGCCGCCGCGAACGTCTCCCTGCCCACGTCCGGGCGGATGTTCGTCTCGGTGGCCAACAAGGACAAGCGCTCCTCGATCGCCTACGTGCGGATGTTCCGCGACCTCGGCTTCGAGATCCTCGCCACCGGTGGGACCGCGGACGTGCTGCGCCGCAACGGCATCGAGTCCACCGTGGTCCGCAAGATCCGGGAGACGGCTCCCGGCGAGCGGACCATCGTGGACCTGATCGCGGACGGGGAGATCGACCTGATCTTCAACACCCCGGCCGGCGGCGCCGCCCGCGGCGACGGCTACGAGATCCGCGCCGCGGCCACCAGCGTGGGCGTGCCCCTGATGACCACGGTCTCCGTGCTGGGCGCCGCCCTGCAGGCCGTCACCGCGCTGCGCTCCTACTCGTGGGACGTCACGAGCCTGCAGGAGCACGAGCAGCGCCTGGAGGCCCTGCTCCGCGCCGAGGAGTCCGAGCCCGAGGCCGTGCGTGCCTGAGCGCGCGGCCCCGGTGCCCCCCGCCCCCGGCCGCGCGCCCTTCGGCGCCCGGCTGGGGGCGGCGATGGACGAGCACGGCCCCCTGTGCGTGGGCGTCGACCCGCACCCGGGCCTGCTGGACGCGTGGGACCTGCCCCGCTCCGCCGAGGGACTGCGCCGGTTCACCCTGACGGTCCTGGAGGCGGCCGCCGGCCACGCCGCCGCCCTCAAGCCCCAGGTGGCGCTGTACGAGCCCTACGGCGCCGCCGGCTTCGCCGTGCTCGAGGAGCTGCTCGCCGAGGCCCGCTCGGCGGGCCTGCTGACCGTCGCCGACGCCAAGCGCGGCGACATCGGCTCCACGATGGAGGCCTACGCGGCCGCGTGGCTGGGGGAGGGGTCCCCGCTCGCGGCCGACGCCGTGACCCTGAGCCCGTACCTCGGCTTCGAGTCCCTGCGCCCGGCCCTGGACCTGGCCGCCCGGACCGGGCGCGGCACGTTCGTGCTGGCGCTCACCTCCAACCCCGAGGGCCGCTCCGTCCAGCACGCCGGGGGCCGCGAGTCGGTGGCGGGCGCGGTGTGCGCCGCGGCCGCGGCCGAGAACGCCCGGCTCCTCGCGACCGCGGACGGGACCGCCGCCGGGACGGCCCGGGACGGCCTGGGCTCCTGCGGGCTCGTGGTGGGCGCCACGGTCGGCGCCGCCCCCGCCGAGCTGGGCCTCGACCTGGCCGCCGTGCGCGGGCCGCTGCTCGCCCCGGGCTACGGCGCGCAGGGCGCCCGCGCCGAGGAGCTGCCGGCCGTGTTCGGCACCGCGGCCGGCCAGGTGCTCGCGGCCTCGAGCCGGGCGATCCTGCGCCGCGGACCGGACGCCGCGGCGCTGCGGGAGGCGGTCCGCCGCTCCGCCGGGGAGCTGGCGGCCGCGCTGGGCTGAGCTCCCCGCCGGTCCCGGCACGTGCCCCGGCGGGGTCCCCGATGACGACACCCCTGGTCACGCCACGGTCGTGTTGCCGAGCAGAACATCGTTCTTCATGTAGTTTCTTTAGCAAACGGGCTGTCCGTCCCTCCGCGGGACGGGGGCTGCAGTCCGTGGCGACGAGGAGGAACCACATGGCACTGCGTCCGTTGACCGACGAGGAGCGCGCCGCCGCGCGGGAGAAGGCCACCAGAGCGCGGACCGCACGCGCCGACGTGAAGAAGGGGCTGCGCGAGCGCCGCCTGACGGTCGCCGAGATCCTCGAGCGGGCGGACCGGGACGAGGCCGTGAGCCGGCTGAAGGTCTCGGACCTGCTCGAGGCCACCCCCGGCATCGGCAAGGTCCGCTCGGCGGCCATCATGGACGAGATCGGCATCGCCCGAACCCGGCGGCTGCGCGGGCTCGGCGTGCACCAGCGCAGGGCGCTCATCGAGCACCTCGACCGCTGAGGCGGGCGGGGCGCGGGGGCCGGGGCGCGATCCGCTAGATTGGGGGAAACACCCCAGTCCCAGGAGGATGCCCGTGAGCCCCGACGCGCCCCGCGCCGCGCGCCCGTCCCTGACCGTGCTCGCCGGACCCACGGCCGTGGGCAAGGGCACGGTCTCGACCTACGTCCGGGACCACTACCCCCAGGTGTGGCTGTCCGTGTCCGCGACCACCCGGGCCCCCCGCCCGGGGGAGGTCGACGGCACGCACTACTTCTTCGTCTCCGACGAGGAGTTCGACGCGATGGCCCGGGACGGCCGGCTGCTCGAGTGGGCCGTGGTGCACAACTCGCACCGCTACGGCACGCTGCGCTCCACCGTGGAGCAGGCCATCGAGCGCGGGTACCGCGTGCTGCTCGAGATCGACCTGCAGGGCGCCCGGCAGGTCCGCGACACCATGCCGGACGCCAATTTCGTGTTCCTCGCCCCGCCCAGCTGGGACGAGATGGTCGCCCGGCTCGTCGGCCGGGGCACCGAGACGGCCGCGGAACAGCGGGTCCGGCTGGAAACCGCTAAACTGGAGCTCGCGGCAGAGCCGGAGTTCGACCACACCGTCGTCAACGACCGGGTCGAGCGCGCCGCCGCCGAACTCGTGCAGCTCATGGGGATCGACCCCGAGCAGGCATCCTGATACCCGTCCACCCCGTCTGGAGCAATCGCTTGTCTACCCACACCGAAGGCATCATCAACCCGCCGATCGACGCCCTGCTGAAGAAGTCCGACTCCAAGTACGGGCTCGTGATCTTCGGCGCCCGGCGCGCCCGGCAGATCAATGCCTACTACTCGCAGCTCCACGAGGGCCTGTTCGAGTACGTCGGTCCCCTCGTGGACACCCAGCTCAACGAGAAGCCGCTGTCGATCGCGTTCCGCGAGATCGACGAGGGCCTCATCGAGGGCCGCCCGGTGGAGCACGCCGGGTTCGCCGAGAACGGCCAGCTCACCACGGAGGCCGACCTCGCCGCCGACGTGTTCGGCGCCGACTTCTTCGCCCAGGGCACCGAGGAGGACGCCGTGGACTTCTCCGCGGACGCCGCCTTCTCCGGCGGCACCTCGGTCGACTTCTCCTCCGGCGCCGAGACCCCGGCCGAGCCGCTGGGCGACCTGCCCGGCAGCGGCGCGGCCATCGCCGCCGACAACGCCTCCGACGGCGCCGGCGACGCCGCGGACGCCGCTCCGGCCGAGCCGGGGCGGGAGCCCGGGGACCTCCAGGACCAGTGAGCCGCCCGGCACCCTCGCGCCGGGGCGCGGCGGCATGAGGATCGTCCTCGGCATCGGCGGGGGCATCGCCGCGTACAAGGCGGCGCTGCTCCTGCGCCTGTTCACCGAGGGCGGCCACACGGTGGTGCCCGTCCCCACCGAGGCCGCGCTGCGGTTCGTGGGCGCCCCCACGTGGGAGGCGCTCTCGGGCCAGCGGGTCAGCACGGACGTCTTCGACCGGGTGGACGAGGTCAACCACGTCCACCAGGGCCAGGCCGCCGACCTCGTCGTCGTCGCCCCGGCGACCGCCGACCTGCTGGCGCGCGCCGCCCACGGGCACGCCGACGACCTGCTGACCACCACGCTGCTCGCCACCCGCGCCCCCGTGCTGTTCGCCCCGGCCATGCACACCGAGATGTGGCTCAACCCGGCGGTGCAGGCCAACGTCGCGACGCTGCGCGCCCACGGGCACACCGTCCTCGAGCCCGCCGACGGCCGGCTCACCGGTCCCGACTCCGGCCCCGGCCGGCTCCCCGAGCCCGAGGCCGTCCGCGACGCCGCCCTGGCCCTCGCCGGACGGGGCGACGCCCCCGACGGCCCGTTGGCCGGCACCCGGGTGCTCGTGAGCGCCGGCGGCACCCGCGAGCCCCTGGACCCCGTCCGGTACCTGGGCAACCGCTCCTCCGGCAAGCAGGGCGTGGCGATCGCCGCCGCCGCCCGGGACGCCGG
This sequence comes from Kocuria rosea subsp. polaris, assembly GCF_001483755.1. Classification (GTDB taxonomy): domain Bacteria; phylum Actinomycetota; class Actinomycetes; order Actinomycetales; family Micrococcaceae; genus Kocuria; species Kocuria cellulosilytica. The sequence continues at coordinate 12,233 of NZ_LQBK01000003.1, read as the reverse complement.
CGCCGCGGTGACCCTCGTCGCCGCCCACCTGGAGACCCCGGTGCCCGCCGGCGTCGAGGTCGTGCACGCGGGCACCGCCGAGCAGCTGCGCCGCGCCTGCGTGCGCGCCGCGGCGCGGGCCGACGTCGTGGTGATGGCCGCCGCGGTGGCCGACTACCGCCCGGCCCGGGTCGCCGACGCGAAGCTGAAGAAAGCCGAGGACGGCTCCAACCCCGTGCTCGAGCTGGTGCGCAACCCCGACGTGCTGCGGGAGCTCGTGGACCTGCGCAACACCGCCCGGCGCCGCCAGCTCCTCGTGGGCTTCGCCGCCGAGACCGGCGACGCCGAGACCGACCCGCTGACGTTCGGGCGCCGGAAGCTCGTGCGCAAGGGCTGCGACCTGCTGGCCGTCAACCACGTGGGGGAGAACCTGGTGTTCGGCCAGGACAGCACGGTCCTGACCGTGCTCAGCGCCGCCGGCACCCCCGAACAGGTCCTGGAGGGGTCCAAGGCCGACGTGGCCCGCGGGCTCGTGGCGCGGATCGCCGAGGAGCTGGCCGGCGTCCGCGCCTGAGCCGGCCGCCGCGCCCCGCTCCCCGCCGCCGGCGGGCGCGGCGCTGCGCCGTCCGGGGCGCCCGGTAGTGTGGTCTCCCGTGAGCGAGACGACCCAGCACCTGAGACTGTTCACCTCCGAGTCCGTCACGGAGGGACACCCCGACAAGATCTGCGACCAGATCAGCGACTCCATCCTGGACGACCTGCTGCGCCAGGACCCCGAGTCCTCCGTGGCGGTCGAGACCATGGTGACCACGGGGCTCGTCCACGTCGCCGGCGAGGTGAAGACCCGCGGCTACGTGGAGATCCCCAACGTGGTCCGCAAGACGCTGCTCGACATCGGCTACAACTCCTCGGTGCACGGCTTCGACGGCGAGTTCTGCGGGGTGTCGATCAGCGTGGGGGAGCAGTCCCCGGAGATCTACGAGGGCGTGTTCCAGTCCCTCGAGGTCCGCGAGGGCACCGCCCGCGACGCCCGTGACGCCCAGGGCGCCGGGGACCAGGGCATCATGTTCGGCTACGCCTCCGACGAGACCGAGGTCCTGATGCCGGCGCCGATCTTCATCGCGCACCGGCTCTCCGAGCAGCTCACCCGGGTCCGCAAGACCGCCGTGCTGCCCGGGCTGCGCCCCGACGGCAAGACCCAGGTCACCCTCGGCTACGACGGCCACCGGCCCGTGGCCGTGGACACCGTGGTGGTCTCCGCCCAGCACGTCGAGGGCTACGACCTCGACCAGCTGGCCTCCGACCTGCGGCAGAGCGTGATCACCCCCGTGCTCGAGGAGACCGGGCTGGACCTGTCCGGGACCCAGGTCATCATCAACCCGGCCGGAAACTTCGTGCGCGGCGGTCCCGTGGGGGACGCCGGCCTGACCGGGCGCAAGATCATCGTGGACACCTACGGCGGGATGGCCCGCCACGGCGGGGGCGCCTTCTCCGGCAAGGACCCCTCGAAGGTCGACCGCTCCGCGGCCTACGCGATGCGCTGGGTGGCCAAGAACGTGGTGGCGGCCGGCCTGGCCCACCGCGTGGAGGTCCAGGTCGCCTACGCGATCGGGCGCGCCGCCCCCGTCGGCCTCTACGTGGAGACCTTCGGCACGGAGCAGGTCGACCCGGCCCGGATCGAGCGCGCCGTCCGCGAGGTCTTCGACCTGCGTCCCCTGGCGATCATCGAGGACCTCGACCTCAAGCGCCCCATCTACGCGCGCACCGCCGCGCACGGGCACTTCGGCCGCTCCGAGCCCGAATTCACCTGGGAGCGCACGGACCGCGTCGCGGACCTGCGGTCGGCCGCCGGGCTCTGACCGTGGACCCGGAGGATCCCGGGGCGGCCGCGGAGGGCCCGCGGCAGCTGTCGCTCCTCTCGGGCTTCCCGCCCCGGCCTCCGCGCGAGGACGCGAAGGGCGTGGGTGCCGTCCAAGCGGCGGAGCAGGACCCCGTGGCCCGGGTGCTGCTCGACACCCACGTCCCGCACCTGGACCGCCCGTTCGACTACCTCGTGCCCGCCGGGATGGCCGCGGCGGCGGTGCCGGGCGCGCGCGTCAAGGTCGGCTTCGGCGGCCAGGAGCTGACCGGCTACGTGCTCGAGCGCACCGCCGACTCCGAGGTCATGCACCGGATCCAGCCCCTGCGCCGGGTGCTGTCACCGCTGCCCGTGCTCGCCCCCGAGATCGCCCGGCTGGCCGAGGACGTCGCCGCCCGCTCCGCCGGCACCGTCGCGGACGTCGTGCGGGTGGCCGTCCCGCCGCGGGTCGCCCGCGTCGAGAAGGAGGTCGAGCAGCGGCTGGCCGAGGCCCCGGGCCACTCCACCGGGCTGTCCCCGCAGGCCCCGGGCCCCTCCCACGACGCCGCGCTGGCGGACTACGCCGGCGGTGCGGCGTTCCTGGCGGAGCTCGCGGCGGGGGCGTCCCCGCGGGCCGTCGTCGAGGTGCTCCCCGCCCATCCCGCCCACGACTGGACCGACGTGCTCGCCGCGGCGATCGGGGCGGCCTGGCGGGCCGGGCGCGGAGCGGTGGCGGTCGTCGCGGACCAGAAAGCGCTGGCCCGGCTGGAGCGCTCGGTCGTGGACGAGATCGGCGGGGAGCACCTCGTGCGCCTGCACGCCGAGGACGGGCCCACGCCCCGCTACCGGGCGTTCCTCGCCGCGGCCACCGGCCAGGTCCGGGTGGTCCTGGGCACCCGCTCCGCCGCCTACGCCCCCGTGGACGACCTCGGCCTCGTGGCCTGCTTCGACGACGGCGACGAGAACCTCGTGGAGCAGCGCGCCCCGTACCAGCACGTCCGGGACGTGCTGCTGCTGCGCGCCGGGCGCAGCGGGTGCGCGGCCCTGTTCGCCGGGCACGCCGTGAGCCCCGAGGCCCAGCGGCTCGTCGTCTCCGGGTGGGCCCGCCGGATCGCGCCGGCCCGGGACGTGCTGCGGGTCCACACGCCGCGGATCGTCTCCACGGCCGACTCCTTCCACGCCGCCCGGGACCCCCTCGCCTCCCGCGCCCGGCTGCCCGAGACGGCCTACCGCGCCGCCCGCGAGGGCCTCGAGCGGGGGCCCGTCCTGGTCCAGGTCGCCCGCGCCGGCTACGCCCCGCACCTCGCGTGCGAGCGCTGCCGCGAACCCGCCCGCTGCACCGCCTGCGACGGCCCGCTCGGGGTCGTGTCCCGGCGCGGGGTCCCCCGGTGCGGGTGGTGCGGCCGCTCGGCGCACGCGTGGTCCTGCGCGGCGTGCGGGTCCCCGCGGATGCGCCTGGTCACCGTCGGCGCGCTGCGCACCGCCGAGGAGCTCGGGCGGGCGTTCCCCCGGGTGCCCGTCGTGGCGTCCTCGGGGGACGCGGTGCGCGCGGACGTCACCGGGGCCCCCGCCCTCGTCGTGGCCACCCCGGGCGCGGAGCCGGTCGCCGAGGGCGGCTACGCGGCGGCGCTGCTGCTCGACGGCAACCGGATGCTGATGCGCCCGGCCCTGCGCGCCGCGGAGCAGACACTGCGCCGGTGGTTCAACGCGGCCGCACTCGTGCGCCAGGCCCGGGACGGCGGGATCGTGGTGGTCACCGCGGAGCACGAGGCCGCCGTGGGCGCGCTCGTGCGGTGGGACCCGGCCGGTCACGCCGAGCGCGAGCTCGTGGAGCGACAGTCCCTGGGCCTGCCCCCGGCCGTGCGCTCGGCGGCGCTGACGGGCCCCGCCGCGGCCGTCGCCGCGTTCCTGGCCGACCTCGAGCTGCCGCCCGCGGTGCGGGTCATCGGGCCCACGCCCCTGGAGGACCACGAGCCCGGGCCGGAGGGGGAGCCGGCGCCGCACCGGGCGCTGCTGTTCTTCGGCTACGGCGTGGCCGGCGAGGTCACCCGCCGCCTGCGGGCCGCCCGGTCGAAGGCCTCCGCGCTGCGCAAGCACCCCCCGGTGCACGTGCGCTGCGACGTCACCGACCTCCTCTGAGCCCCGCGGGGCGCCCGGGGGGCCCCATACCCGCCCGGGCCGGGCCCGGGTGTTGGCGCACGGGCCGCGGTGTGGTTGGTTGGAGTCCTGGGGCCGCGCCGCGGCCGGGATTCGGAGGCCACCGTGGGCGAAGAGGTCAGTTCCCGCAGCTACACGCGCGAGCAGCGCCAGCGCTACCGGGAGAAGGTCCGCGAGGACCTCGACGTGTTCGAGCAGATGCTCGCCCGCGCCTCGTTCGAGTTCGACCGGCCCATGACGGGCCTGGAGATCGAGCTCAACCTCGTGGACGGGCGGTTCGACCCGCACTTCCACAACGACGAGGTGCTCGCCGCGATCGCCGATCCCGGGTACCAGACCGAGCTGGCGCGGTACAACATCGAGCTCAACGTGCCCCCGCGGCCCCTGCCCGGGCGGGCCGCCCTCGACCTCGAGGAGGACCTGCGCGCCTCGCTCAACGCCGCCGACGCCGCGGCCCGCGGCGTCGGCTCGAGGATCGTGACGATCGGCATCCTGCCCACCCTGCGTCCCGAGCACTACGAGCAGGAGTGGATCAGCGACAACAACCGCTACACGGCGCTCAACGACTCGATCTTCGTGGCCCGCGGGGAGGACATCCGGCTCGAGATCGACGGGCCCGGCGGCGAGCGGATCTCCACCTACTGCGACTCGATCGCCCCCGAGTCGGCGTGCACGAGCGTGCAGCTGCACCTGCAGGTCGCCCCGGCCGAGTTCGCCGCGCACTGGAACGCCGCGCAGGCGCTGGCCGCCCCGCAGATCGCCCTCGGCGCGAACAGCCCGTACTTCTACGGCCGGCGGCTGCACGCCGAGACCCGGATCGCACTGTTCGCCCAGGCCACGGACACCCGCCCCGTGGAGCTGAAGAACCAGGGGGTGCGCCCGCGGGTGTTCTTCGGCGAGCGCTGGATCACCTCGATTTTCGACCTGTTCGAGGAGAACGTGCGCTGGTTCCCGGCGCTGCTGGCCGAGTGCTCCGAGGAGGACCCGGCCGCGAAGCTGCGGGCCGGACTGGCCCCGGACCTCGCGGAGCTGCGGCTGCACAACGGGACGGTCTACCGCTGGAACCGGCCGATCTACGACGTGGTCGGCGGGCGGCCCCACCTGCGGGTCGAGAACCGGGTGCTGCCCGCGGGCCCGACGATCGCCGACGTGATGGCCAACGCCGCGTTCTACTACGGGGCCACGCGGGTGCTGGCCCGGCAGGAGCGGCCGGTGTGGACCCGGATGAGCTTCCCCGCCTGTGCCGAGAACTTCTCCCGCGCCGCCCGCGACGGTCTCGACGCCCGGTTCTACTGGCCGGGCTTCGGGGAGGTCAGCGCGGACGAGCTCGTGCTGCGCCACCTGCTCCCGCTGGCCCACCAGGGCCTCGAGGAGTGGGGGGTGGCCCCGGAGGTGCGCGAGCGCTACCTGGGGATCATCGAGGGCCGGTGCGTCTCCGGGGTCAACGGCGCGGTGTGGCAGACCCGGGCGGTCGAGCACTTCGAGCGCCACGGCGCGGACCGGCCCACCGCCCTGCGCCGGATGCTGCAGGCCTACGCCGAGCACATGGACGAGAACGAGCCGGTGCACACCTGGCCGGTGCCGTAGGGCGGTCGAGACCCTCGAGCCCGGCCGGACAGTCACCAGGCTCCCGGTGAGTGACGCCGAGGCGGCTTCTGGGCGTCGTCAGACCACCGCCGTTTGCCGTCGCGGGTCACAGGTGCGGTCACGACGCTCCCGCACGAGACGTTTCGCGACCGATGGGATGCGAGACGTCTCGTCCCAGGAATTTTTCCGTTGTGATTTTTCGCGGGTTCCCGCGACTTGCTGAGTCTTGCAACCATGTACTTTATCTATGTGCCTAGAATCGCGTAGTGGACATTGGTTGCGAGACAGATGGGGTGGACGTGGGGAAGTTGATCGGGTATGCACGTGTTTCGACGCGGCAGCAGGACGCGGACCGTCAAGTGTCTGATCTGTTAGTTGCCGGCGTGCGGCGTGATGACCTCTATGTTGATCATGGAGTGTCTGGAGCTCATGCTTCGCGTCCGCAGTTTGACAAGGCGGTGGCCGCCCTCGAGGAGGGCGACACGTTGGTGATCACGACCCTGGACCGTCTGGGGCGCTCGACCCAGAACATGTTGGCTTTTGCCGAGGCGCTGCGGAGCAGAGGTTCCGGTCTGCGGGTGTTGAATCTTGGTGGGGGAGACGTGGACACTCACACCCCGATGGGCTCGATGGTGTTCACCGTGATGGCGGCCTTGGCGCAGATGGAGCTGGAGATCAAGCGGGAGCGGATCACGGACTCGGTGGCCAAGCGCCGGGCTGCCGGCAAGGACTTGGGTGGGCGTCGTCCGGTCTTCACTGATTCCCAGATCCGTAACGCACTCCGGCTCGTCGAGGCGGGCGAGCCAGTCACCCAAGTGGTCTGCGATCTGGGGATGTCCAGGGCGACGTTCTATCGGCGCGTCCGAGAGCTGTCGACACCGGCGGGCTGAGGGGGCGTGGTGGTGTTTCCACCGCACCGTCGGTGATGCGTAGGCGCGTGGAGAAGCCTCCGTCAGAGTTTTCCGGGGGTGGCTGGGGGTGGCTGCTGGAAGATGCGGTTTTCGTCGGTGGAGAACATTCTCCGTTCGCCGGTTCCCAGTTCTCGGGCCCACACCACGTGGAGGAGTGGCATGGTCTCCTCGACGAGTCCGCGGTAGTAGAGGTCACCGGCAAGGTGGACGTCGATGCGATCACCTGCCTGCAGCACGGTGCAGTCCTCCACGAGGACTGGGACTGGGCCGGGGACGGGGTCGGGGCTGGTCATGGTGGCGGTGCCTTTCGTCGGCGCCTATGGGCTGGGGTGCGGCCTCGGGGTGGTCAGCCGGGTCGCGGTGAGCACATGCTGGGTGGTCGTCCCGATCTGGTGCGCTCAGTGGTGCGGTGTCGACGCGGGGTGTTCTCGGCCTGGAACGCGTATGGGTCCCCCACGGCGGCACGAGGCGGAGGCCGGTCGCGGCCGGCTGGAGCCGGAGGTTTTGGAGGTGTCCGTCAGCAGTCGGGCAGGGTGGGTCTGGGATGGCTCGTTCGGGCGGTCCCGTGCTGGTGGCACCGTTTGGTGGGCGGCGGTCAAGAGTCCTGGGTGGTGCGGGAGTCTGGGGGGCCGCTCTTTAGCGGTGATCGCTGAGTTCGAAGAACCAGATGATGTGGTGGCGCAGGGCTTCGGCGGCGTCTGCGCCTCGGCGCTGCTGGAAGGCCTCCAGGATGTTCTTGTGCTGTTCCTGGAGGGTGTGGCGTACCTGCGGCCAGTCCGCCAGGCCGGCGACGGTCTCCTGGACGTAGCCGATGGTGGCCTGGCGCAGCGAGGCCATGATGGTCTCGACCACCACGTTGCCGGCCAGGGAGGCGAGCAGGATGTGGAACTGCGCGTCGTGGGCGTGGAAGCGCTCGTCCGGCAGGTCCGGGTCGTCCATGGCGGCCACCAGTTCGGTGGCCTGGTCGAGTATCGCGGTGCGTTGGGGAGTGTCCGGGACGGTGGCGGCTTCGTGGGCGGACTGGGTCTCGAGCAGCAGTCGGGTTTGCGCCAGATCGCGGATGCGCAAGGACCGGTTGGCCACGTGCATCCGCAGCGCCCAGCCGAGTGCGGCCGAGGGGTCCGAGATGACGATCGCCCCGGCGTTGGGCCCGGACCCGGTGGAGGAACGGACCAGGCCCATGGCGTCGAGGACCCGGAATGCTTCGCGGACCGAGGCGCGGGAGATCCCGAACTCCTCGGCCAGGTGGCGCTCTGCGGGCAGTCTGTCGCCCACCGAGATCTCCCCGGAGCGCAGGCGTTCCTCGAGCCAGTCAAGGACGAGGGTGTAAGTGCGTGTGACCGCGGGCACGAGGGGCTCCTGGAGGGTATATGGGGAACCGGACCATTCTAGAGAGACCGCGAGGCTGCACCTGACCGGATGGGTCGGGCGCAGCCTCGGGGCCCCGGAGGCGTGGGGCCGGCACCTGACATGCCGTCGGCACCGGCCCCACGTGCCGGATCAGACCCGGAGCTCGCTCCTGGCGGGCGCGTCCTTGCGCCACAACCAGCGGGCGATGAGGGCCAGTCCGGCGACGAGCAGGACCAGCATGACGGTGCCCAGGTTGAGACCCACCCCGTGGATGAAGAGGTACGCGACCGCACCGCCCGCGAGGCAGTAGTAGGTGGTCACGATGATCGTCTTGCGCAGCAGGTCGCCTTCGCGCCCGAGCAGGCCCACGGTGGCGGAGGCCGCCACGATGTTGTGGATGGCGATCGGGTTGCCGCCGGCGCCGCCGATGGCCTGGGCGGCGACCACGAGCTCGGGCCGGTCGAGACCGATCGCGGCGCCGGTGGAGAACTGGAACTGGGAGAACGTCAGGTTGGACACGGTGTTCGACCCGGCGATGAAGGCGCCCAGCGCGCCGATCCAGGGTGCGATCAGCGGCCAGGAGCCGCCCGAGATCGCGGCGGCCCCCTCGGCGAGGGTGACCGGCATGCTGGAGAGCCCCGACTCGTTGAGGGCCGGGCCGGACTGGATGAGCACGCGCACCAGCGGAACGGCGAAGAGCAGCGCGGCGGCGGTGCCGGCGAGCTGGCCGGCGGAGATCCTGAGCGTCCGGGTGATCTCCCGGGAGCTCATCCGGTGCAGCAGGTAGGCGAAGACCGAGGCGAGGATCAGCACGAAGCCGGGCAGGTAGAACGGCTGGACCGTGGTGCTGATCTCGGTGCCGAGGATGTTCTCGAACGGGATCGCCAGGCCGGTCAGCCACTCCTTCAGCGGGGCGATGACGCGGGTGGCCACCAGCAGCCCTGCCATCAGGGCGTAGGGAGCCCAGGCGCGGAGCGTGCTCATGTGCGTGGACACGTCCGTGGCCTCGGCCGGCTCGATGGTGCCCATCCAGCGGGCGGGCCAGGAGTTCCGGGGGCCGAACTGGAAGGTGTCCTTGGGCATGAGGAAGCCCTTGCTGGAGGTGAACATCACCAGCACCAGGCCGAGGATCCCGCCGAACATCGAGGGGAACTCGGGGCCGAGGAAGCGGGCCACCAGCACGTAGGGGACGGTCATGGCCAGGGAGGCGTACACGGCGAAGGGCCAGACCGCGAGCCCGTCGCGGAAGCGGCGGTCGGGGCCGAAGAAGCCGGTGAGCAGGGTCACGAGGATCAGCGGGATGAGGATGCCCACGATGCCGTGCATGGCCGCCGTGTAGAAGCCGATCGAGTTGACGAACTCGGGCATGGTCACGCCCAGGACCTCGACGCGCTCGGCGACCGCGGGATCCCCGCCCAGGCCCCCCGCGACGCCCACCAGGATGGGTGTGCCGACCGCGCCGAAGCTCACGGGCGTGGACTGGACGATCAGCCCCACCATGACCGCGGCCATCGCGGGGAAGCCCATGGCCAGCAGCAGCGGGGCCACCACGGCGGCCGTGGTGCCGAAGCCCGAGACGCCCTCGATGAACGAGCCGAAGAGCCAGCCGATGATGATGGCCTGGATCCGCCGGTCGGCCGAGATGTTGTTGAAGCCGGCGCGGATCGTGGCCATCGCCCCGCCCACGGTGAGGGTGGAGAGCAGCAGCAGGGCGCCGAAGACGATGTAGAGCATGGTGATGGCCACGATGAGGCCCTCCACGGTGGCGGCCAGCACGCCGGTGAAGCTCATCTGCCACACGGTCAGCGCCACCACGACGGCGGCGAGGTAGCCCACCGGCATCGCGAACTTCGCCGGCCATCGGAAACCGGCCAGGAGCACGCCCACCAGGAGCAGGGGCAGCAGAGCCAGGAGGCTCAGCACAGCGAGGTTGTCCACGGACAGATCCTTTCTGGGCCCTGCCCCGGAGGATCGCGGGTGACGGGTCGGGCCGGGTGCGTGGTACGGGCTGGGTCGAGGTTTCCGGGACGCGATGCGTAGCTCATCCCGGCCCCAGTGATCTCGATGCGCTCCCCTGAGAGTTGCGGAGAGCAGTACAGACCTGGTGTCGGTCGGGTGGTCGTTCGGTGCTTCCCGCACACGAGTTCGGGAAGGACCTCACACGCGACCACCGTATGGTCGGACCACAATGGTCTGACCACGAAGAGTACATGAGCCAGGTCACACCTCCAACCCCTGCGGCGCAATGTTTTCGCCGCCTGCCGCCCTGGTTGTGTGGTACGGCTCATAGTCCTACTATGGTCAGACCACAGGCGGCCCGGCGTCGTCGTCCCGTCTTCCCGCTCCCGACTCCGGAGGTCGCATGAGAATCGCCCTGTTCGCCACGTGCATCGTGGACGCGATGTACCCGCGGGTCGCCCTGGCCACGGTGCGGGTGCTCGAGCGGCTCGGCCACCAGGTGGTGTTCCCGCCGGGCCAGGGCTGCTGCTCCCAGATGCACGTCAACAGCGGCTACTTCGACGACGCCCTGCCCGTGGTGCGCAACCACGTCAAGGCGTTCTCCGCCGCGGACTACGACGTGGCCGTGGCCCCCTCCGGCTCCTGCGTGGCCTCCCTGGGCCACCAGCAGCCGATGATCGCCCGCGCCGGCGGCGACGAGGACCTCGCCCGGGACGCCGCGGCCGTCGCCGCGAGCACCTACGAGCTCTCCCAGCTGCTGACCGACGTGCTCGGCGTGACGGACGCGGCCGCGCAGCTCGGCTCCTGGTTCCCGCACCGGGTGACCTACCACCCGTCCTGCCACGGGATGCGGCTGCTGCGCCTGGGGGACCGGCAGAAGAACCTGGTGGCCTCGGTCGGCGACATCGACTTCGTCGAACTGCCCGACGCCGAGGAGTGCTGCGGGTTCGGCGGGACCTTCTCCTTCAAGAACCCTGACGTCTCCGCCGCGATGGCCGAGGAGAAGATCGGCAACATCGTCTCGACCGGCGCCGAGCTGTGCACCGGCGGGGACGCCTCCTGCCTGATGCACCTGGGCGGGGCCATGAACCGCCGGGGCACGGGCGCGGCCACCGTCCACTTCGCCGAGATCCTCGCGTCCACCCGCGAGAACCCGCTCGAGGTCTCCGGGCCGGTCGAGCTGTCCATCCCGGGGCCGGGGGCGCGCCGCGCGGCGTCGCCGTCGGCCCCCCACACCACCGGAGGTGCTCGATGAGCCGCACGGCCCTGGGCATGCCCGCCGTCCGCCCCGTCCACGGCCAGGGGAACCTGCACGCGCGGACCGCGTTCCCCGCCGCGGCGAAGGCCGAGATGGGCAACACGCAGATGCGCGCCAACATCCGCCATGCCACCCACACCATCCGCGGCAAGCGCGCCGCGGTGGCGGGAGAGCTGCCCGACTGGGAGGAGCTGCGCTCCGCCGGCTCCGCGATCAAGGAGCAGGTCATGGCGCACCTGCCGGAGCTGCTCGAGGAGTTCGAGCGCAACGTCACCGCCCGCGGCGGCACGGTGCACTGGGCGCGCGACGCGGAGGAGGCCAACCGGATCGTCACCGAGCTCGTGCAGGCCACCGGGTCGACCGACGTCATCAAGATCAAGTCCATGGCCACCCAGGAGATCGGCCTCGAGGAGCACCTGGCCGGCCACGGGATCACCGCCACGGAGACGGACCTGGCCGAGCTGATCGTCCAATTGGGCCACGACAAGCCCTCCCACATCCTGGTCCCGGCGATCCACAAGAACCGGCACGAGATCCGCGACATCTTCCTCAAGGAGATGGCCGAGACCGACGAGAAGCTCACGTCCGAGCCGCGGGACCTCGCCGAGGCCGCCCGCACGCACCTGCGGGAGAAGTTCCTCTCCACCTCCGTGGCGGTCTCCGGGGCGAACTTCGGGGTGGCCTCCACCGGGACGCTGACCGTGGTGGAGTCCGAGGGCAACGGCCGGATGTGCCTGACCCTGCCCGAGACCCTGATCACGGTGATGGGCATCGAGAAGATCGTGCCCACCTTCCAGGACCTGGAGGTGTTCCTGCAGCTGCTCCCGCGCTCCTCCACCGGGGAGCGGATGAACCCCTACACCTCGATGTGGACGGGCGTGACCCCGGGGGACGGGCCGCAGAACGTGCACGTGGTGCTGCTGGACAACGGCCGCACCGCGGTGCTCGACGATCCCGCCGGGCGCTCCGCGCTGCACTGCATCCGCTGCTCGGCGTGCCTGAACGTCTGCCCCGTCTACGAGCAGGCCGGCGGCCACGCCTACGGCTCCACCTACCCGGGGCCGATCGGGGCGATCCTCTCCCCGCAGCTGACCGGCATCACCTCCGAGGAGAACGCGTCCCTGCCCTACGCCTCCTCGCTGTGCGGGGCCTGCTACGACGTCTGCCCGGTGAAGATCAACATCCCCGAGATCCT
>NZ_LQBK01000002.1 GCF_001483755.1 Kocuria rosea subsp. polaris | reverse complement strand
GCCGCGCCCGGACGGGCACGACCCGTCCGGGCGCGGCGTCGCCCGTCCCCGCCCCCCTCCTCCTCCGCCGTCCCGCCCCCGCCCGTCTCCCCGTCCGCCTCCCCCTCCGCCCAGGAGCGCCCGTGTCCTCCCCCGCCCCCGGCCGCCGCAGCGGCTCGCTCCGGCTGCCGCTGTTCGTCCTCCTGATCGTCGGCGCCCTGCTCGCCGCGGGGATCCTCGTGGCCGTCGAGCTGCGCGCCGGCCGGCCCTCCGCCGGGGAGCCGCGGTGCGTGGTCTCGAGCACGGACGGATACGGGCAGCGGCAGCGGCACACCCTCTCCGCGGAGCAGTCGGCCAACGCCGCGCTGGTCAGCGCGGAGGCCGTGGCGCGCGGCACCGACCCGTACGCGGCGGTCGTGGCCCTGGCCACCGCGATGCAGGAATCGCAGCTGGTCAACATCGACTACGGGGACCGGGACTCCGTGGGGCTCTTCCAGCAGCGCCCCTCCCAGGGCTGGGGAACGGTCGAGCAGATCATGGACCCGGCCTACGCCACGGCCGCCTTCTACGACGGCCTCGCCGAGCTCGACTACACGACGATGTCCGTCACCGACGCCGCCCAGGCGGTCCAGCGCTCCGCGCACCCGGAGGCGTACGCCCGGCACGAGGGCCTGGCCCGGGCCTTCGCCGACAGCCTGACCGGGGCCACCGAGGGCTCCCTCAACTGCGTGCTCGGCGACCCCGAGGAGCCTGGGGACCCGCGCCGGGCGGCCGCCGCGCTCGGCGACGCGTTCGGGGCGGCGGCCCCGGCACCCCGGACGGACGGGGACCGGGTGGTCGTGCCCGCGCCCGGGAAGCCGGCCGGCTGGGCGGTGGCGCACTGGGCGGTCGCGCAGGCGGACGCGCTGGGCGTCGCGGAGGTGTCCTTCGACGGGCGCAGCTGGGTGCGGGCGGACCAGCGCACCACCCGCTTCGCGCCCGCCCCGGGCTGGGTGGCCGCCGAGGAGGCGCACCCCGAGGGCGCTCCCCCCGCCGGTGACGTCGTGCTGGTCCTCGCGAGCCGCTGACGGGCCCTCCGCCGCCCGGCCGATACGCTTGGAGCATGAAGATTCTCGTGACCGGGGGAACCGGCTACATCGGCTCGCACACCGTCCTCGCCCTGCTGGAGGCGGGGCACGACGTCGTCGTGATGGACAACCTCGCGAACTCCTCGCGGACCTCGCTGGAGCGCGTCGAGGACCTCGCCGGACGGTCCGTGGAGGCGTTCGCCGAGGTGGACCTCCTGGACCCCGCGGGACTCGGCGCGCTGTTCGCGGAGCACCGCCCGGAGGCCGTGATCCACTTCGCGGGGCTCAAGGCCGTCGGCGAGTCGGCGGAGAAGCCCCTCTGGTACTACCGCACCAACGTGGCCGGCACCCTCAACCTGCTGGACGCCATGGAGGCCCACGGCTGCCGGTCCATCGTGTTCTCCTCGTCGGCCACGGTCTACGGCGCCCCCGAGGAGATGCCGCTGACCGAGAAGCAGCCCATGGACGCGCAGAACCCGTACGGGCGGACCAAGGAGCACATCGAGGACATGCTCGTGGACCTCGCCGCGGCGGACCCGTCCTGGAGCGTGGCCCTGCTGCGCTACTTCAACCCGGTCGGCGCCCACGAGTCCGGCCGGATCGGCGAGGACCCCACGGGCGTGCCGAACAACCTGCTGCCGTTCATCGCGCAGGTGGCCGTGGGCCGGCGCGAGAAGCTCCGGGTCTTCGGCGCGGACTACCCGACCGCGGACGGGACGGGCGTGCGCGACTACATCCACGTGGTGGACCTCGCCGACGGGCACCTCAGGGCCCTCGACCACCTCGCCCGGCACGGCGGGGTGCACACGTGGAACCTGGGCACGGGCCGGGGCTACTCGGTGCTCGAGGTGCACGCCGCCTTCGAGCGGGCCTCCGGGCGCAGCGTCCCCTACGAGGTCGTGGCCCGGCGCCCCGGCGACGCCGCGGTGTCCTACGCCGATCCGTCCACGGCCCTGGCCGAGCTGGGCTGGTCCGCCGACCGGGACCTCGACACGATGTGCCGGGACCACTGGAACTGGCAGCGGAGCAATCCCGAGGGCTACGCCGCGGGCGCCTGAGCCCCGGGGTCCTGGGTGCCGGGGTTCACCAGCCCCGGGGCCGGACCACGTTGGCCGGGGCGCCGGCGAACAGGGCGGCCACGCGCCGCTCGTCGTGGCCGGCAATGCCCGTGCCCACCCGAGTGAGCCAGAACGTCAGCTCCGGGTGCTCCCGGGCGAAGGCCACGAACGCCGCGGCCTCCCGCTCGAGCTCGGCGAACCCGCTCATGCTGTCGATCGCGTACGAGCGGCCCTGCAGGCCGTGCCCCTGCCCCATGACGGCGCCGAAGCGCTCGACGGCCGTGCGCGCCGCCCCCGCGCCGTGGGCGCCGCGGGCGTTGGAGCCGAAGACGAAGACGTCGTCCGGGCCGAGCTCGGTGATCCGGTCGGGGGTGTGCCGCTGCTCGTCCATGGCCCCCACGCTACCGGTGCGGGCCCCGGAACGACGGACGCCGGGCCCGTGCCCCGAAAGGGGACGGGCCCGGCGTCCGTGCCGGGAGCGGTCGGCTCAGCGCTGCGGGTAGTGCCGCTCGCCCTCGCCCACGTAGAGCTGGCGCGGGCGGCCGATCTTGGTCTCCGGGTCCTCGATCATCTCCCGCCACTGGGCGATCCAGCCGGGGAGCCGGCCGATCGCGAACAGCACGGTGAACATCTTCTCCGGGAAGCCCATCGCCTTGTAGATGAGGCCCGTGTAGAAGTCGACGTTGGGGTAGAGCTTGCGCTCCACGAAGTAGTCGTCGGCGAGGGCCTTCTCCTCGAGCCGCATGGCGATCTCGAGCTGCTGGTCGTTGCCGCCGAGCTTCTCGAGGATGTCGTGGGCGTAGTCCTTCACGATCCGGGCCCGCGGGTCGTAGTTCTTGTAGACCCGGTGGCCGAAGCCCATGAGCCGAGCGCCGGACTCCTTGTTCTTGACCTGCTCCATGAAGTCCTCGGGCTTGACGCCCTCCTTCTGGATCCGGTTCAGCATCGCGAGCACGGCCTCGTTGGCCCCGCCGTGCAGCGGGCCGTAGAGCGCGTTGATGCCGGCGGAGACCGAGGCGAACATGTTGGCGTGGGAGGAGCCCACGAGCCGGACGGTCGAGGTGGAGCAGTTCTGCTCGTGGTCGGCGTGCAGCATGAGCAGCACGTCGAGGGCCTTCGCCATCGTCGGGTCGATCTCGTAGTCCTCGGCCGGCACGCCGAAGCACATGCGGAGGAAGTTCTCCGTGTAGTTGAGGTCGTTCTGCGGGTAGAGCATGGGCTCGCCCTTGGACTTCTTGAAGGCGTAGGCGGCCAGCGTGGGCACCTTCGCGAGCAGCCGGATGGTGGAGATCTCCACCTGCTCCTGGTCGAAGGGGTCCAGGGAGTCCGCGTAGAACGTGGACAGCGCCGAGACCGCCGAGGACAGCACGGGCATGGGGTGGGCGTTGCGCGGGAAGCCGTTGAAGAAGCTCTTGAGGTCCTCGTGGACCATGGTGTGGCGGCGGATCCGGGTGTCGAACTCGGCGAGCTCCGCCGGCGAGGGGAGCTCGCCGTAGACCAGGAGGTAGGCGGTCTCGATGAAGCTCGAGTGCTGGGCCAGCTCCTCGATCGGATAGCCCCGGTACCGGAGGATGCCGTTGTTGCCGTCGATGTAGGTGATGGCGGAGCGGGCGTTGGCGGTGTTCATGAACCCGGGGTCGAAGGCGACGTTGCCCGTCTCCTTGAGCATGTTCGTGATCGCGTACCCGCGGTTGCCCTCGGTGGCCTCCTGGATGGGCAGCTCGAGCGGGCTGCCGTTCCCGTAGTCGAGCCGGGCCGTCCCGGTCTTCTGTGCAGACTCAGTCATGTTCGTCCTCCGCGAGTGGATGTCGGTGTCCGGTGCCCGTGGTCGCCGTGCCGGGCGCCGCCGGTGGCGCAGCACGGCCGTGTCGTCGGACACAGCGATCGTCAGGGTCCAACCTACCTGCTCCGTCCGCACCGGGACCAATCCCGGAGCCGCCGGGAACCGTGTCAGGCGGCGCCGAGCCGCGCCACGGCGGCGTCGATGCGCTCGTCGTCGGCGGTGAGGGCGAGGCGCACGTAGCCCTCGCCGGCCGTCCCGTAGAAGACCCCGGGACCCACCACGACGCCCCGCTCGGCGAAGCGCTGCACCGTGGTCCAGGTGTCCTCCCCGGCCGTGCACCACAGGTAGAGCCCCGCCTCCGAGTGCTCGACGCGCAGCCCGAAGGCCTCGGCCGCGGGCACGAGCCGCTCCCGGCGGGACCGGTAGAGCGCCTTCTGGGCGGTGACGTGGGCGTCGTCCCCCAGGGCGACGCGCATGGCCTCCTGGATCGGGGCGGGCACGATCATCCCGGCGTGCTTGCGGGAGTTGACCAGGCTCGCCATGAGCCGGGCGTCGCCGGCGAGGAACGCGGCCCGGTAGCCGGCCGCGTTCGACTGCTTCGACAGCGAGTACGCGGACAGCAGCAGGGAGTGGTCCCCGCCGCTGACCCGGGGATCGAGCACCGAGGGCACCGGGGTGCCCCCCTGCTGCACGTCCCAGGTCCCCCAGCCGAGCTCGGCGTAGCACTCGTCGGAGGCGACCACGGCCCCGAGGGCACGCGCCTGGTCGACCGCGCGGCGCAGCGACTCCGCGTCCCGGACGATGCCGGTGGGGTTGGCGGGCGAGTTCAGCCACACCATGCGCACGCGGGAGCGCACGTCGTCGTCGAGCTCGTCGAGGTCGTCCGCCGCCACGGCCTCGGCGCCCGCCAGCTCCGCGCCGATGTCGTAGGTGGGATAGGCCACCGTGGGGCGCACGAGGACGTCACCGGCGCGCAGGCCCAGCAGCAGCGGGAGCCAGGCGACCAGCTCCTTGGAGCCGACCGTGGGCATGACCGCGGCGGGGTCCAGGCCGGGCACGCCGCGCCGTCGGGCGTACCACGCGACGACGGCCTCGCGCAGGGCGGGGGTGCCGTGGGTGGTCGGATAGCCGTGGGCGTCGGCGGCCGCGGCCAGCGCGTCCTGGACGACCAGCGGCGTGGGGTCCACGGGCGTGCCGATGGACAGGTCCACGACCCCGTCCGGGTGCTCCGCGGCGACGGCCCGGTACGGCGCCATCGTGTCCCACGGGTAGTCGGGCAGGGCGAGGCCGAAGGACCGGTCCGCCTGCGTCACAGGGCGACGTCCTGGTTCTGCGGGGGCAGGGCCGCGATCATGGGGTGGTCGGTGTGCGTGTTGCCGAGCTTCGCGGCGCCGCCGGGCGAGCCGAGATCGTCGAAGAACTCGACGTTCGCCTTGTAGTAGTCGGCCCACTCGTCGGGGGTGTCGTCCTCGTAGTAGATGGCCTCGACGGGGCACACGGGCTCGCACGCGCCGCAGTCCACGCACTCGTCGGGGTGGATGTAGAGCGAGCGCTCCCCCTCGTAGATGCAGTCGACGGGGCACTCCTCGACGCAGGCCTTGTCCTTCACGTCGACACAGGGCTGGGCGATGACGTAGGTCACGGCGGTTCGAACCTTTCTCCTGGGTTGCTCCGACCAGTCTAGCCACGGCGTCCTGGCTAGGATGACAGCCATGGAGCATCCGACATCCGGCTCAACATCACCGGCCGGGACGTCGTCCTCGGCGCTGGCCCTGCTCGCCGGCCTGGCTCCCGGTGCGCGGGTGAGCGTGCGCTACGCGCTGCCGGCCGACGACGCCTCCGGGCTGCCGCTCACCGACGCCCTGGGCGAGCTGCTGGCGGCGGACGAGGAGTCCGTCACGGTGCGGACCCGCCGCGGGGACGTGCTGATCGGCGCCGGCGCGGTGCGCGCCGCCCGGGTGGTCCCGCCGGCCCCGCCGCGGCGCCGGCCGCGGCGGGACTGAGCAGCACCGGGGCTCAGACGGCGCGGGCCGGCCGCCGGGTGCGCAGCCAGCGGGCCGTGACCAGCACGGAGAGCAGGGTCACCGCGAACACCAGGACGAACCACGCGAGGCCGAGCAGGCCCACGGGCGTGCCGGGGTCCGTCACCACGATCACAGAGCCGTCCCCGCCGTAGGCGAAGAGCCAGGAGACGAGGTAGCCGATCAGCCCCGGCACGGCGGCGGCCCACACGCGGCGGGTGGCGGTGCCGACCCACAGGGACACGCTGAGCAGCAGGGCGGTCGCGAAGAGCAGGCCCCAGGGCAGCCACCACCCGGCGCCCGAGGACCAGACGGCGCTGTGCAGCACGGTGGCCACGGACGCGGCCACCGCTCCCGCCGCCACGGACGTCACGAGGGCCGAGAGCACGGAGGCCGGGGCGTGCCCGGGCGCCTCCTCGTCCTCCGGGACGACCGCGTCCGGGTCCCCGGCGAGCAGCCGGTAGGTCTCCAGGGCGCTGAAGGGCTGCCACACCCCGTTGGAGAGGGCGAAGCGCGCACCGTCCTCCGCCAGCACCAGCTGGGTGGCGTGGGCGGCCATGGCCGACCGCTTGCGCTCGGCGGAGCCGTGCACCGCGGCCTGCGGCCGGGGGTCGCCGGGGCGGGCCTCGCCCTCGACCGCCCACACGAGGGGGGTGCCCCAGGGCTCGGCGGCCGCCCCGTCGGCGTCCGTCCCCGGGCGGGCGGCGAGCTCGGCGCCGCGCCGGGCGACGGCGGAGGTCCGGACGTGGTCGGGGTGGCCGTAGCCGCCGTCGTCGTCGTAGGTCACGAGCACGTGCGGGCGCACGGCCCGGACCGCGGCCGCGACGTGCGCGGCGGCCTCGTCGGCGGCGGCCGCGGTGAGGCTGTGCGGCGAGGAGTCCTCGGCGGGGGCGGCCCGCCCGTCGGCGCCCCAGGACATGCCCGAGTCGTGGTAGTGGCCGGTGCCGCCGGCGAAGCCCACGGCCGGGTCGAGGGCGGGGGGCTCCCCCGCGAAGAAGCGGTCGGCCACGCCCAGGCGGGCCGCGGCGTCGTGGAGCTCGCCGACGCGGTAGCGGCCCAGGGCCGTGCCGTCGTCGGAGCATCCGGCGCGGCCCACCTCGAGCGCGTGCAGCGGCTCGGGGATGACCTCGCCGCGCTCGCCGCGGGTCATGGTGAGCAGCACGACCTGCGCGCCCAGCTGCGCGTACCGGCCCATGGTGGCCCCGGTGGCGATGGACTCGTCGTCGGGGTGGGCGTGCACGAACAGCAGCCGGGCGTCCTCCGGGCGCAGGCCCGGGGGCAGCAGCCCCGGCAGGGCGTCCTCGCGCACGAGGGCGCCCTGCTCGGGGTAGTACGGGACGGGCTGCTGGGTCACGGCCGGGCCTGCTGCACGGTGCTGCTGCGGGCCGGGATCAGGCGCGGGCCCGGGCCCGGTTGGCCTTCATCCGCTCGTTGGCGTCGAGGATCACCTTGCGGATGCGGATCGCGTCCGGGGTGACCTCCACGCACTCGTCCTCGCGGGCGAACTCGAGGGACTCCTCGAGGGTCAGCTTGCGCGGGGGCGTGAGGTTCTCGAAGGTGTCGGAGGAGGCCGCCCGCATGTTGGTGAGCTTCTTCTCCTTCGTGATGTTCACGTCCATGTCGTCGGCGCGGGAGTTCTCGCCCACGATCATGCCCTCGTAGACCTCGGAGGTGGGCTCCACGAAGAAGGAGCCGCGCTCCTGCAGGTTGATCATGGCGAACGGGGTGACCACGCCGGAGCGGTCGGCGATCATCGAGCCGTTGGTGCGGTACTCGATGTCCCCGGCCCACGGCTCGTAGCCGTCGGCGTAGGAGGACGCGATGCCGGCGCCGCGGGTCTCGGTGAGGAACTTGGTGCGGAAGCCGATGAGGCCGCGGGCGGGGACCTTGAACTCCATCCGCACCCAGCCGGTGCCGTGGTTGGCCATGGCCTCCATGCGGCCCTTGCGCCCGGCCATCAGCTGGGTCACGGCGCCGAGGAACTCGTCCGGCACGTCGATGGTCATGTGCTCGTAGGGCTCGTGCACCTTGCCGTCGACGGTCTTCGTCACGACCTGGGGCTTGCCGGCGGTCAGCTCGAAGCCCTCGCGGCGCATCTGCTCCACGAGGATGGCCAGGGCCAGCTCGCCGCGGCCCTGCACCTCCCAGGCGTCGGGGCGCTGGGTGGGGAGCACCTTGAGCGAGACGTTGCCGACGAGCTCCTTGTCGAGGCGGTCCTTGACCTGGCGGGCGGTGACCTTGGTGCCCTTGGCGCGGCCGGCCAGCGGGGAGGTGTTGATCCCGATGGTCATGGAGATCGCCGGGTCGTCCACGGTGATCAGGGGCAGGGGCTGCGGGTTCTCCGGGTCGGTGAGGGTCTCGCCGATGGTGATCTCCTCGATCCCGGCCACGGCCACGATCTCACCGGGGCCGGCGGACTCGGCGGGGACGCGGTCCAGGCCCTTGGTGGCCAGCAGCTCGGAGATCCGCACGTTCTTGAGCTCGCCGTTCGCCCGCGCCCAGGCCACGGTCTGGCCCTTCCTGAGGGTGCCGTTGAAGATGCGCAGCAGGGCGAGGCGGCCCAGGAACGGGGAGGCGTCCAGGTTGGTGACGTGCGCCTGGAGCACGCCCTCGGGGTCGTAGGAGGGCGCGGGGACGTGCTTGATGATCGTCGCGAACAGCGGCTCGAGGTCCTCGTTGTCCGGCAGGCCGCCGTTCTCGGGCTGCGTGAGGGAGGCCCGGCCGTCACGGCCCGCGGCGTAGACCACGGGCACGTCCAGGACGGCGTCCAGGTCGAGGTCCGGCTCGTCCTCGGAGATGTCCGAGGCCAGGCCCAGCAGCAGGTCCATGGACTCGTGCACGACCTCCTCGATCCGGGCGTCCGGGCGGTCGACCTTGTTGACCACGAGGATCACGGGCAGCTTGGCCTCGAGGGCCTTGCGCAGCACGAAGCGGGTCTGCGGCAGCGGGCCCTCGGAGGCGTCCACGAGCAGCACGACGCCGTCGACCATGGACAGCCCGCGCTCGACCTCGCCGCCGAAGTCGGCGTGGCCGGGGGTGTCGATGACGTTGATGGTGATGGTCTCCCCCTCGGCGGAGGGACCGTCGTAGAACACCGTGGTGTTCTTGGCGAGGATCGTGATCCCCTTCTCGCGCTCCAGGTCACCGGAGTCCATCACGCGCTCCTCGACCTCACCGTGGGAGGAGAACGCGTGCGTCTGCTGGAGCATCGCGTCCACGATGGTGGTCTTGCCGTGGTCGACGTGGGCCACGATGGCCACGTTGCGGAGGTCGGCGCGCTGGGCGGTGGTGGAGGTGACAGGCATACGCGTGGGTCTCTCTTCGGGTGGAGATGCGGGGGGAGGTGCAGCCCTCCCGATGGGTGCGGCCGGGGCGCCGCCGCGCACCCGGAGGGACCCGGGCGGGAGCGCCCGCACAGCGGGCCGTCGACCATTCTACCCCGCGGGACCGCCCGGACGGCACCCCGGACGGCTGTGACCCCGCCGACCCGCCGTCCCCGGGCGCGGTGCGGCGCCCGGCGGCGCGCTCAGGCCCGGTGCTCCAGCGCCGCCCGGACCGTCGCGGGGGGCGGATTGGTGTGCGGGACGCCGTCGAGCACGACGGTCGGCACGGTGGCGTCGCCCCCGTTGACGGAGCGGACGTAGGCGGCGGCCTCCGGGTCCGCCCAGATGTCGACCCAGCGCGCGCGCCGGGCGAGGGAGCCGAGGGAGGCCCGCAGGCGCAGGCAGTACCCGCAGCCGGGACGGTAGTACACGGTCACGGCGTCCGGGGCCGCACCCCGGCGCGGGAACACCAGCGGGGAGCACACCGCCACGCCCGCGGCCCCGGCGAGCAGGACGATCCCCGCCTCGCCCGGCTCTCCGCGCCCGAGCCGGACGGCCACGGCGGCGCCGGTCACGAGCAGGACCAGCACCGCGAGCCACCAGCTGCGCACGGAGCCCCGGCTCACCAGGAGGGCAGCACCGGCAGCGGGCCGTCGGCCTCGACGTTCTCGTCGTCGCCGCGGGCCAGCCACCCGAGCAGGCCCTCCCGGTCGGACTCCACGCGCAGGGCGCCGTCGCCGATCACCCACTCGTCGCGCTCCTCGGTCACCAGCGTCATGCCGGGGGCCCCCTTGGCCCGCATGGTGCGCACGGCCGCCTCGAGGGCGTTGAGCAGCGAGTCGGGATCGGCCTCCTCGATGGTCCAGGCGGTGTCGAGGTCGTGGTGGTGGACGACGACCTCGGCGATGCGCAGCGCCACGATGGAGGTCGCGGGGATCTGCTTGCCGTGCAGGTGCACCTCCTCGACCGCGAGCTCCCCCGCCAGCCGCTGGGACTGCTCGGCGAAGTAGGCCGCGGACTCGCGCGCCCGCTCGAGCAGCTCCTCCCGGGGCAGGTCCGCCAGCTCGGCGATCTCCTGGTTGCGGGCCTCGGGGGACGCGTAGGGGGCCTGCTCCTCTCCGGTGACGGCCCAGTCGATGAGGTTGACGAGCGCGCGCCCGTTGGACGCGAGGTGGGCGACGACGTCGGCGCGGCGCCACCCGTCGCACAGCGAGGGGGCGGCCAGCTCGTCGTCGGACAGGGACGCGGCGGTGGCCAGGAACATCTCGGTCTCGCGGCCGAGGCGGGAGAGGTCCGAGTGCAGGCGGGCGGGATTGATCATGGCCTCACCCTACCGAGGGCCGGGTGAGCCGGACCACCTCCCGGGCCTCCGGACCCATACCGGGTTCGTCTCGGCTCAGAGCGCCGGCAGCCGCGCGAAGGCCCGTTCGGCGGCCCGGCGGCGCGCGGGCGAGAGCTCCTCGAACGGGTCGAGCACGAGCGCGGGCCCCCCGGCGCGGCGGGCGCGCCCCCAGGTCCCCACGATCCGCCCGCCGGCCACGACGGTGGGCTTGAAGACGCCGTTGCCGCCGGGGACGATGCTGCTCGCCCGCTCCGGGGCCAGCACGTGGGACCGGTCCCCGTAGCCCAGGACGAACTCGTCGAAGGGCGGCAGCAGGAAGACCCCGGCGGCCCGCCGGTCGCCGGGGGCGGGGCCGTCCAGCACCTCGGGGGCGCACCACAGCTCGCGCCCGGCGCGGTCGTGCACGGCCACGACACCGTCCAGGCCGGCCAGGGCCTCGCGCACCGCGGAGCGCGGCAGGGCCGCCCACCGGGCGGCGTCCGCCACGGAGGCCGGGCCGTGGCCGCGCAGGTACCGGCGGACCCAGCGCGCGACGACGGGCGGGGCGCCGCCGGCGCCCGTCCCGGGCCCGGCCGCCCCCTCCCCGGCCGCTCCCTCCCCCGCCGCCGGGATCCAGTCCGCCACGGGGACCACGAGCTGGTCCCGCGCGTCCGCGCTCAGCGGGCCCATGCACAGGGTCGCGTCCAGGTGCAGGGCGAGCATCAGGTGGTAGCCCCGGCCCGGCTCCCCCAGCAGCCCGGCCTCCTCCCACGCGGCGTGCAGGCGCTCGCGGGGCTGCGGGCCGTGGCGCAGCGCGGCGAGCGCGGCCTCCCGCGCCGCGTCCAGCCGCTCGTCGATGCCCAGAGCGCGGCGGCGGGCCGCCGTCGAGGCGACGGTGCGGGGACCCAGCACCGCCAGCCAGTCCCGCAGCTCCTCGGCGGGCACCAGGTGCAGGGTCCCGCGCATCGGCCAGGTGCGCACGATCCGGCCGTCGTCGAAGGCCTGCCGCAGGCCGGCGGACCCGCCGGCCCGCCGCAGGCCGACCGAGACCAGGGCGCCGGGCAGGTCCTGCGCCTGGACGGCCCCGAGAGCGCGCACCACGTCCTCGGGCGCCACGTCCTCGGGCCGCACGAGCCCGTGGGCGACGAGCCGCGCGAGACCGATCTCGCGGTCGGTCAGGACGGCCGGGGCGGTCACTGCAGGGCCCGTCCCCGCTGCTCGGGCAGCGCGAACGCGGAGAGCGCCGCCACGAGGAAGGCCGCGCCGAACACGGCGAAGACGGTCACCACGTCGTAGTCCTCCCCGCCGAGCGCGAGCAGCACCGGCACGGCGAGGGGCGCCAGGATCGAGGCGATCCGGCCGAAGGCGGCCGCCGCCCCGGTCCCGGTCCCGCGCAGCGCGGTGGGATAGAGCTCCGGGCCGATCGCGTAGAGCGCGCCCCACGCGCCCAGGTTGAAGAAGGACAGAGCCATGCCGGAGCCGATCACCTGCCACGGGAGCACGATGCTGCCCATCGACACGATCCCGAACAGCACGGCGCTCAGCGCGGAGCCCCCGAGGAACACGGCCAGGGTGATCCGCCGGCCCCAGACCTCGATGAGCCAGGCGGCCGCGGCGTAGCCGGGGAGCTGGGCGAGGGTGATGACCAGGACGTAGCCGAAGGACGTCGTCAGGGTGAGGCCCTGCTGGAGCAGGAGCGTGGGCAACCAGGTGAACGCCCCGTAGTAGGCGAAGTTGATGCAGAACCAGACGGTCCACAGCGCCGCCGTGCGCCTCCGCAGCGCCCGGCTCCAGATCCCGGCCCGCCCCGTGACGCGGACCGGCGGGGACTGCTCGGCGGCCCGGGCCTGCTCCGTGGTCTCGGCCCGGGAGCGGCCCAGGGGCCGGGCGCCCTCGAACGCGCGCACCGCGGCCTCCGCCTCGTCCGTCCGGCCCCGGTGCTCGAGGAAGCGCACGGACTCCGGCAGGGCCCGGCGCACCACCACGGCGTAGAGGGCCGGGACGAGGCCCACGACCAGCGCCCAGCGCCAGCCGTCCGGGGAGGAGGGCACCACGAAGTAGCCCACGAGCGCGGCGAGGACCCAGCCGACGGCCCAGAAGGACTCGAGGACCACCACCACGCGCCCGCGGATCCGGCGGGGGGCGTACTCGGAGACGAGGGTCGAGGCCACGGGCAGCTCGGCGCCGAGGCCGAGGCCCACCACGAAGCGCAGGACCACGAGCGCGGCGAGGGAGCCGGCGAGCGCGGACGCGCCGGTGGCCAGGCCGTAGACCAGCAGGGTCAGGGCGAAGACCTGGCGCCGGCCGAGCCGGTCGGCCAGGAGCCCGCCGAGGCTGGCGCCCACGGCCATGCCCACGAAGCCGATCGAGGCGAGCAGGGACAGCTCCCCGGAGCCCAGGCCCCACTCCTGGGCGAGCGCGGCCATCACGAACGAGATGAGGCCCACGTCCATGGCGTCCAGGGCCCAGCCGACGCCGGAGCCCACGAGCAGCTTCCGGTGCTCGGTGGTGAAGGGCAGCCGGTCCAGCCGCTGGGACCGCGTCAGCACGGACCCGGCGCCGCCGGGCCGCTCGCTCTCCTGCATGCTCCGGTCCTTCCCTCGCCGCCCCGTGCTGCGACCACTGTAGGCGCTCGGCGGACCGGGCGCCGCCGGGCGGACCGGCGCATGCCGTCCCGGCCCCGCCCGGGCTCCGCCGCGCCCCTAGACTGGAGGGGTCCCCACCCACCGGCCCGGCGAGGGAGCCTGCTGTGACAACGGTCGCCGTGTACCTGGTCGTCGCCTTCGGCGCCGGCGCCCTCGCGGTCCTGCTCCGGCTGCCGCCCCTGGTGGGCTTCCTGGCCGCGGGCTTCGTGCTCAACGGCCTGGGCGTGGAGCGGCTCCCCGAGCTCGACCAGCTGGCCGACGTCGGGGTGACCCTGATGCTGTTCGGCATCGGCCTCAAGCTCGACGCCCGCTCGCTGCTGCGCAAGGAGATCTGGGGGACCGCCGGGATCCACATGGTCCTCAGCACGGCCCTCGGAGCGGGGTTCCTGGGCGTGCTCATGCTGGTGGGACTGCAGCTGCCGGGCGAGAACCTCCGCGCGCTGCTGCTGGCCGGATTCGCTCTGTCCTTCTCCAGCACCGTGCTGGTGTTCAAGGTGCTCGAGGAGCGCAGCGAGACCACGTCCCTCTACGGGCGCGTGGCGATCGGCATCCTCATCATCCAGGACATCGCCGCCGTCGCGTTCATCACGGTCACGAGCGAGCACCCCCCGAGCCCGTGGGCCGCGGCCCTGCTGCTGCTGCTCCCGGCGGCGTGGCTGTTCCGCCGGATCTGGGACCGGATCGGGCACGGGGAGCTGCAGGCCCTGTTCGGGATCGTCATGGCCCTGGTGCCCGGCTACATCGCCTTCTCCTCGGTGGGCCTCAAGGGGGATCTCGGGGCGCTGCTGGTCGGCATGCTCCTGGCCTCGCACGCCAACGCCGGGGAGCTGTCCCGCACCCTGTTCACCCTCAAGGACCTCCTGCTGGTCGCCTTCTTCGTCTCGATCGGCTTCCACGGGATGCCGACCCTCGAGATGGTCACCATGGGCGCGCTGCTGCTGGCCCTCCTCCCGGTCCAGGCGATGCTGTTCGTGCTCCTGCTCTGGGGGTTCGGGCTGCGCCGACGCACGTCGCTGCGGACCGGCCTGGCCCTGGGCAACCACTCCGAGTTCGCCCTGATCGTGGGGGCCATCGGGGTCTCGGCCGGGATGTTCGACGAGGACTGGCTGGTGATGCTCTCCGTGGCGGTCGCCCTGAGCTTCGTGGTCTCGGCCCTCGTCAACCGGCGCGGCTCCTCCCTGACCAGCGTCCTCGCCCGGCGGCTGCCGGAGCACCCCGACGAGAAGCTGCACCCGGAGGACCGCCCCATCGACATCGGCCACGCCGAGGTCCTGGTGCTCGGCATGGGCCGGGTGGGGCAGGCGGCCTACCGGGAGCTCGCCGACGAGCACGGATTCGCCGTGGTGGGCATCGAGAACGCCACGGACCGTGTGGCGCGGCTGCAGTCGCAGGGCTTCGACGTCCAGGAGGCCGACGCGACCGACCAGGAGTTCTGGGAACGGGTGATCGCGACCGGCCACGTGCGGATCGCGGTACTGGCCATGCCCTTCCACGGCTCCATCCTCGTGGCCCTGCGCCAGCTCACGGAGTCGGGGTTCGCGGGGGCCGTGGCCGCCGTGGCCCAGTACGACGACGAGGTGCAGGAGCTGCGCGGGCACGGGGTCCGCACGGTCTTCAACCTCTACAGCGGTGCCGGCCTCGCCCTGGCCGCGGAGACCGTCGAGGCGCTCGGCAACCGCTCCGACTGACCGCCGGGCGCCCCGGCCCGGCCCGGGCGGCGGCCCGCTCCCCGGCGCGGCGGGCTAGGCTCGCGGCATGAGGGCCCGGATCGACCGCTATCTGCTCAACGTCGCGGGACCCCGCCGCACCCCCGCCCTCAACCGGCACCTCGCCTACCTGCTCGCGCTGGTGGCCGGGGTGCTCAACTCCGTGGGATTCGTGGCCGTGGCCGTGTACACCTCCCACATGACGGGGCTCACCGCGATGGTGGCCGACCACCTCGTGCTGGGCGACCTGCGGCTCGTGGCGCTCGGCGCGCTGGCCGTGGCCGCGTTCACGGGCGGGGCCGCGTGCTGCGCGCTGATGTTCAACTGGGCGCGGCGCCGCGGGCTGCACAGCCGCTACGCCAACGTCCTGCTGCTGGAGGGCCTGCTCATGCTCGGCTTCGGCCTGCTGGCGGAGAGCCTGACCTGGGAGCACCGGGACCTGCTGTTCGTCCCGGTGCTCGCCTTCACCATGGGGCTGCAGAACGCGGTCATCACCAAGATCTCGGGCGCCACGATCCGCACCACCCACGTGACGGGCATGGTCACGGACATCGGCATCGAGCTCGGCAAGTTCCTCTACCGCAACCGGCTCGCGGACGCGGACCCGGTGACCGGCGACGCCGGGAAGCTCAGGCTGCTGGCCGCGCTCGTGGGACTCTTCTTCGCCGGCGGGGTGCTCGGGGCCCTGGGCTACCTGGCGATGGGCTTCCCGGTCCTCGTGCCCACCGCGCTCGCCCTGCTCGTGGCGGCGTGGCGCCCGCTCGCCGCGGACCTGGGCTTCCGCCGCTCCCCCGCCGCCTGAGCCCCGGCCCGGGGCTCGGGCGGCTCACGCGCCCCGCTGCACGGCCTTGCACAGCTGGACCAGCCGGCTGATCTCCCGGTGCGCGGCGCCGGTGGGGCGGAGGACCTCGTCCCGGGCCGCCACCGTGCACCGGACGAGCGTCCACGCCCGGAGCCGCTCCTCGTCGGCGCCGGCCGCCAGGACGAGGGCCTCCATCCGGTCCGCCAGGGCCGCGGCCAGCGCCCCGCCGCGGCCGGCCTCCTCCGCGCGGTGCCACAGGGCTGGGACCAGCGCGAACTCCGGGGTCCCGACCACCGCGTCGGCCCCCGTGGCCAGCCACGGGGCGCGCGCCGACGCGCGCACGGCCCCGTAGTGCAGGTCCTGGTGCACGAGCGCCGCGTCCAGGTCGTCGCGCCGGAGCCGCTCGAGGCTCTTGACGGCCTGCAGGCGGAAGCGGCGCGGGAACCGGGCGTCCAGCTCCGCGGCCCCCGCCAGCTCCGCCTGCCACCGCCGGGCCGTCCCCGACAGGCGCGGGAACGGGGGCCGCGGCGGCCGGGCGAGGACGCGGGTCAGCTCGCCGAGCACGCGGCAGGCCTCCAGGACCGGCAGGGCGTGCAGGTCCCGGTCGGCGGTGCGCTCGAGCAGCAGCGCCCGGTCCGCCGGCTCCGCCCGGAGCAGCCGCACGGCCCCGCGGCCGGCCCACACGCGCAGGGCCAGGTGCTCGTGCTCGGCGCCGGGCCGCGGCGGGGCCAGCCGCAGCACGGCCGGTTCCCCGGCGCGGGTGCGCACCGGCTGGACCAGGGCCCCGTCGTCGTCCCGCGCGGGCCCGTCGGGGACCAGCTCCCACGCGGCCGTGTACCGGTCGGCGAGGAGGGCCGGCGGGCGGCCGTGCGCTCCCGCGGTGCTTCCGGTGGACGTCGTCATCCGGCCATTGTGGCCCACCGCCGGGCGGCGGCCGGGGGCGCCCGTCCCGTTCGCTAGACTGCGAGCGCCCCACCCCGGTCAGGAACGGAGTCGACCCGCCCGTGAACGAGCTGCTGTTCGCCTTCGGCCTGACGCTGTTCGCGGGTCTGGCCACCGGGGCGGGCGCCTTCCTGTCCCTGGTCACCCGGCGCACGGACGCGAAGTTCCTGGCGGTGAGCCTCGGCTTCTCGGCCGGCGTGATGATCTACGTGTCCATGATCGAGATCTTCGTCAAGGCCCAGGTCGCCCTGGTCGCGGAGCTCGGAGAGCGCTCCGGGGCGTGGGCCACGGCGGGCGGGTTCTTCGGGGGCATCGCCCTGATCGCGGTGATCGACCGGCTCGTGCCCGCCCGGGCCAATCCGCACGAGTACCCGCACGACGACGCCGGACGGCAGCGCCGGCTCATGCGGATGGGCACGATGACCGCGGTGGCGATCGCGATCCACAACTTCCCCGAGGGCTTCGCGACCTTCGTGGTGGCCATGCAGGAGCCGTCCGTGGCGATCCCGGTGGTGGTGGCCATCGCCCTGCACAACATCCCCGAGGGGATCTCCGTGGCGGTGCCGATCTACCACGCCACGGGCAACCGCCGGAGGGCGTTCCGCTGGGCGTTCCTCTCGGGCCTCGCGGAACCGGTCGGCGGGGTGCTCGGGTACCTCGTCCTGCGGCCGTTCCTCGACGACGTCGTCTTCGGCGTGGTGTTCGCGGGCGTGGCCGGGATCATGGTCTTCATCTCCCTGGACAAGCTGCTGCCCACGGCCCAGGAGTACGGCGAGCACCACCTGTCGGTCTACGGGCTGGTGGCCGGGATGGCGGTCATGGCCGTGAGCCTGCTCCTCTTCGTCTGAGCCGCCGCCGCGGCCGGTCACGGGAGCGGCCGGGCGGGCAGGAGGCCCGCCGCCCGTCCCGCCTCGGCGAACGCGGCGGCCAGGCCCGCCCGGGACGCGTGGGCGTTGAGCCCGCTGGGGCTGGGCAGCGCCCAGAGCTGCGCCCCGGCCAGGTCCCGGTCCTGGCGCCCGAGCGCGGCCCTCGGCTCCGCGAAGGCGTGACGGTAGGCGGTGACGCCGGCGACCGCGACGACGGCGGGGCGCAGCTCGGCCACGAGCTCGGCCAGCCGCTGCCGGCCGGCCACGAACTCGGCCGGGTCCAGCTCGTCGGCCCGGGCCGTGGCCCGGCGCACCAGGTTCGTGATGCCGAGGCCCCGGTCCAGCACGTGCTGCCGGTCCTCCGCGCGCATCCCGGCCGAGCAGTCCACGAGCCGGCCCGTGAGCCCGGCGTCGTGCAGGGCCGGCCAGAACCGGTTGCCGGGCCGGGCGAAGTGCGCCTGGGTGGCGGCGGCCCACAGGCTCGGGTTGATGCCGCAGATCAGCAGCCGCACGTCCGGGCCCAGCAGGTCGGGCAGGGTCGTGTTCCGGGCGGCCTCGAGGTCCGCCCGGCCGGGCCGGGCGCCGCCGGACGCGTGCGGGGATGCCATGCCGACATGCTAGGCCCCGGCCCGGTCCGGCGGGCACCCGCCGGGCCGGGGCGGCGGACCGGCGCCTCCGCGCGGGGTCCCCCGCGGGGCCGGGGGCCGTGCGCCCCGCACGGCGACGGCCGCCCGGCTACCGTGGAGGCCATGCCCCGACCGACCGAGCTGACCGTGCCCACCGAGACCGGCCCGGGACGCCTGCTGGTCTCCCCCGCCGAGGACCCCGCGGCCCTGCTGTGGCTCGGGCACGGCGCGGGCGGGGGCGCCGGAGCCCCCGACCTCGCCGTGCTCGCCGAGGAGCTCCCCCGCCACGGTGTCACGGTCGTGCGCCACGAGCAGCCGTGGGTCCTGGCCGGCCGGAGGGTCGCACCGCGCCCGGCCGCCCTCGACATCGGGTGGCTGGCCGCCCTGCCGGCTGTGACCGAACTGGCCGCCGGGGTGCCCGTCGTCGTCGGGGGCCGCAGCGCGGGCGCGCGCGTGGCGTGCCGGACGGCCGGCGCGACCGGCGCGTCCGCCGTCGTCTGCCTGGCCTTCCCCCTGCACCCGCCGCGCCGGCCGGAGCGCTCCCGGGCCGAGGAGCTGCTGCGCCCGGAGGTCCCCGTGCTCGTGCTGCAGGGCACGCGGGACGCCCTCGGCACCGCGGACGAGGTCGAGGCCGCCGCGGCCGGCGCACCGGCGGTCGAGGTCGTCCCGGTGGCGGGCGCGGACCACGCCCTGAAGGTCGGCCGGTCCGGGCCCGTGGGCCAGGCGGACACGCTCGCGCTGCTCCCCGCCACGGTGCGCCGCTTCCTCGGCCGCGAGCTCCCGGCCCGCTGAGCCCCGGCGGGTCTTCAGCGCCGCGCCGACCAGGACTACGGTGAGGAGCACAGCGTCACCGCGATCCGTCCGCGACCAGGGAGAGAACCGTCATGGCCCGCACCCCAGCATCCCCCGACCCGAACCGGCCCTCCCCCGCCCCCGGGGACGAGCCGCGGAGCCCCGCGCCGGACGCCTCCGCCGCGCAGCCCCCGGCGGACGGCCGGGAACCGGCCGTCCGGCAGCGGGCCGGCACCGACCCCGCGCTGGACGAGCACCAGAAGCAGGGCGTCTCGGGGGCCATGTGGACGGCCCTGATCCTCGGCCTGCTGGTCCTGGTCCTGCTGCTGGTCTTCATCCTGCAGAACAACGTGGCGGCGGAGTTCACCTACCTGGGCTGGCAGTTCAGCCTCCCGCTCGGCGTGGCCATGCTGCTCGCGGCCGTCGCCGGCGCCCTCATCATGGGCCTCGTCGGATCCGTCCGGCTCTTCAGGCTGGGCCACCGGGTGCGCAAGCTGGAGAAGGAGCGCGCCGACATCAAGCGCGCCCTGCGCTGAGAACCCACCGGCCGGTCCGTTGCGCGGGGCCGAACAGGCAGTAGCCTGACAGCACCCCGAACGACAGGACGGACCCCATGAGCACTCCCGCACCCCCCGACGACCGCCCGATGCCCGAGGAGGGCGACGAGATCGCCCCCGCGACCGTCGTCGACCTCACGGGCGGCCCCGCCCACATCACCCCCGTGCTCGTCGACGGAGAGGCCCGCTACACCGTGGACCTGCCCGACCAGCCCCTGGCCGAGGACGACGTGGCGAGCCTCGCCGTCGCGCTGCAGGTGGCGCAGTCCGGCCCCGCCGTCCTCGTGGACGTCGAGGACTACCTCGAGGCGGAGGCCCCGCCGGGAGAGGACACCGACTACCAGCTGTGAGCGGCCGGTGCGTGCGCCGCCCGTCGTCGCACGCACCGCCCGATGCCTCCCGGGCGCCGCGGGTGCGGGACAATCGTCGGGTGGACGATCTGCACGTGCCCCCGGGCCCCGGAGCGCCCCGCGGCCTCCGGGTGCCGGTGGGAGAGCTGCTCGAGCAGTTCTCCCATGCCTCGGGACCCGGCGGCCAGGGCGTCAACACCTCCGACTCGCGGGTGCAGCTCTCCCTGGACCTGGCCACGACCACCGCGCTGACCGACAGCCAGCGCGCCCTCGCGCTCGACCGGCTCGCCGGCAGACTCGCGGGCACCGTGCTCACCGTCAGCGCCGCGGAGCACCGCTCGCAGCGCCGCAACCGGAGCGCGGCGAGACAACGCCTGGCCACGCTCCTGCGCGAGGCCCTGGTCCCGGACCCCGTCCGGCGGGCGACCCGGCCCACGAGAGGCTCACGGCGGCGGCGGCTCGAGGGAAAGCGCCGCCGCTCCGAGACCAAGCAGTACCGCCGGCGGCCCGGCCCCGACTGACGTGCGGGCCGGTGCGGACGCCCGGCCTGCTCAGACGTTGAAGCGGAACTCCACCACGTCGCCGTCGCGCATGACGTAGTCCTTGCCCTCGATCCGGACCTTGCCGGCGGCCTTGGCGTCGGCCATGGAGCCGGCGGCGTCGAGGTCCTCGAAGGAGACGATCTCGGCCTTGATGAAGCCGCGCTCGAAGTCGGTGTGGATGACGCCGGCGGCCTGCGGAGCGGTGGCGCCCACGGGGATGGTCCAGGCCCGCGACTCCTTGGGCCCGGCGGTGAGGTAGGTCTGCAGCCCGAGGGTGTGGAAGCCCGTGCGGGCGAGCTTGTCGAGACCGGCCTCGTCCTGGCCGGACATCTCCAGCATCTCCTTCGCCTCCTCCTCGTCCAGCTCCACGAGCTCGGCCTCGAGCTTCGCGTCGAGGAACACGGCGTCTGCGGGCGCCACGAGCTCGCGCAGCTGCTGCTGCTTCGCCTCGTCGCCGAGCACGCCGTCGTCGGCGTTGAAGACGTAGATGAAGGGCTTGGCGGTGAGCAGGCTGAGGTCGCGCAGCTGGTCGACCTCGAGCTTCTCCTGCTCGGCGGCGCCGAAGATGGTGTCCCCGCGCTCGAGGATCGTCTGCGCCTGCTGCATCGCGGCGAGCTTGGCGGGGTCGGCCTTCTTGATCTTGACCTGCTTCTCGAGGCGCGGGATCGCGTTCTCGAGGGTCTGCAGGTCGGCGAGGATCAGCTCGGTGTTGATGGTCTCCATGTCCGAGGCGGGGTCGACCTCGCCGTCGACGTGGATGACGTCCGGGTCGTCGAACGCGCGCACCACCTGGGCGATCGCGTGGGCCTCGCGGATGTTGGCGAGGAACTGGTTGCCCAGGCCCTCCCCCTCGGAGGCGCCCTTGACGATGCCGGCGATGTCCACGAAGGACACGGTCGCGTGCAGGATCCGGTCCGAGCCGTGGATCTCCGCGAGCCGGTCCAGCCGCGGGTCCGGCAGGTTGACCACGCCGATGTTCGGCTCGATGGTCGCGAACGGGTAGTTCGCCGCCAGGACGGTGTTGCGGGTCAGCGCGTTGAACAGGGTGGACTTGCCGACGTTGGGCAGTCCGACGATTCCGATAGTAAGAGCCACGGGAGACCATCCTACCGGCCGGGCGGACCGCCACGCCCCGCGAGGCCCGGGGCCCGTGACGCAGCTCATGGGCGTGTCGTGGCGGGCAGGGCTTCCGGGACGGCGCGCGGTGGAGCAGAGTCGGAGCATGAGAACCTCCCCGGCCCCCAGGACGGCGCCGCCCGCGGGCGCCACCGGCTCCCCCGCCGTCGACGTCGCCGGCGTCCGGAAGGGCTTCGGACGCGGTGAGCGCCGCGTCCGGGCCGTGGACGGCGTGAGCCTGCGCGTGCAGCGCGGCGAGGTCGTCGCCCTGCTCGGGCCCAACGGCGCCGGGAAGACCACCCTCCTCGACATGGTGCTGGGCTTCACCGACCCCGACGACGGCACCGTGCGCACCCTGGGTGCCGCACCGCGGGAGAGCGTGCGGGCCGGCCGGATCGGCGCGGTGCTGCAGACCGGGGGGCTGCTCGACGACCTGTCCGTGCGGGAGACGGTCGCGATGGTCGCCACCCTGCACCGGGACCACCTCGCCGTGGACGAGGCCCTGGAGCGGGCAGGGGCCGCCGGGTTCGCGCGGCGGAAGGTCTCCAAGTGCTCGGGCGGGGAGCAGCAGCGGCTGCGCTTCGCGCTGGCGCTGCTGCCGGAGCCGGACCTGCTGGTCCTGGACGAGCCGACCGCCGGGATGGACGTCGGTGCCCGCCGGGAGTTCTGGGCCGCGATGCACGCCGAGGCGGAGCGCGGCCGGACGGTGGTGTTCGCGACCCACTACCTCGACGAGGCCGAGGAGTTCGCCGCCCGCACCGTCGTGCTCAAGGGCGGGCGGGTGGTCGCGGACGCCCCCACCGCGCAGGTGCAGGCCCTGGCCGGCCACCGGGTGGTCAGCTTCCGCTGGGACGGGCCCGGGCCCGTCGTCGTCCCGGGAGCGACCCCGCTGGAGCCCGCCGGTGGGCGCACCCGGCTCACGGGCCCCGACACCGACGCCATCGCCCGGCAGCTGCTCGCGACCCCGGGGGCGAGCGAGCTCGAGATCACCCACGCCGGTCTGGAGGAGGCCTTCCTGGGCCTCACCGCCGACTGACCCGCCCACGAGACCCCCTGCCCCGACCCGTCCCCGGAGGACCAGCGCCATGAGCATCGCCTACGCCGCCCACGACCTGCGCCGCAACGTGCGCATGGTCGAGAACACCTTCTTCGTGGTGGTCCTGCCCGCCGTGCTGTACGTGATGTTCACGGCGCTGGGGGACTTCTCGGACCTGCCGGTGGGCCACGGCAACGCCGGTGGGTACAACATGATCTCGATGGCGGTCTACGGGGCGGTCACCGCGACCACCTCGATCGCCGGCTCCGCCGCGGTGGAGCAGGCCCGCGGCTGGGGCCGGCAGATCGGGCTCACCCCGGCCCCGCGGCACGGATACGTCCTGGCCAAGGTGGCCGTGGCCCTGGCCATGGCCGTGCTGCCGGTCCTCGTGGTCTACGCGGTGGGCGCCCTGACCGGCGCCGAGCTGGGCGGCTGGCGCTGGCCCGTCACGGGCGCGATCGTCGTGGCCGGCTCCTCGGTGTTCGCCCTCTACGGCCTGGCGGCCGGGCTGCTGTTCCGCTCCGAGTCCGCGGTGGGGGCGGCCTCCGGGATGCTCGTGGTGCTCAGCTTCTTCGGCAACCTCTTCGTCCCCCTCACCGGCGTGATGCTCGACATCGCGCGGTTCACCCCGCTCTACGGGCTGGCCGGGCTGGCCCGGTACCCGCTCGTGGAGGGCGACGTCGTGGCGACCAGCGGGCCGCCCGTGGAGTCCGATCCCCTGTGGGCGCTGCTGCTCAACACCGGGGTCTGGGCCGCGGTCTTCGCCGCCGTGGTGCTGCTGGCCGTGCGCCGGACCACGATCCGGCGCTGAGCGCTGACCGCGCGGCGGGCGGCGCCGCGGACCGGGCGGCGGTCGGCGCCGCTGCCGTGCGGTGTCCGGCCGGCGTGCCACACTGCTGGGCATGACCGTCAGCCTCGTCGTCGTCCTCGTCCTGCTCGCCCTGCTCGTGGGCGCCCTCCTGGGCGCCGCCGCGGCCCGGGCCCGTGCCGCCCGGGACGCGCGGGACGCGGAGGAGGAGCGGGCCGGGCTCCAGGCCGAGCTCGCCGCCGTCCAGGACCGGCTCGTGGAGCTGGCCTCCGAACGGGCCGCGGCGGTCGAGGCGCGCGCCCAGCTCGAGGACCGGCTGCGGGACGCCGACGCCCGCTCGGTGCAGGACAACAACGTGCTGCGGGCCCTGGCCCCGGTGGCCCACCAGCTGCGCTCGGTCGAGGAGCACGTGAGAGCGCTCGAGCGGGACCGGGCCGAGCAGTACGGCGGCATCACCCAGGCCCTGGCCCACACCCGCGAGGTGGGCGACCACCTGCGCACCGCCACCACGTCCCTGTCCTCCGCGCTGCGCTCGGGCTCCGCGCGGGGCACGTGGGGCGAGGTGCAGCTGCGCCGGGTGGTCGAGGCCGCGGGGATGACCGCGCACGTCGACTTCCGCGAGCAGGTCGCCTCCAACGGCACCACCGCGGACGGCGAGCGCAGCGCGATCCGCCCGGACATGGTCGTGCACCTGCCGGGGGGCCGCGACATCGTCCTGGACGCCAAGGCGCCCATGACCGCCTACCTGCGCGCCCAGGACGCCGAGGACGACGCCGGGCGCCGGGCGCAGCTGGCCGGCCACGCGAAGGCCGTGCGCGGGCACGTGGACGCGCTGGCCGCGAAGAAGTACTGGGAGGCGCGGGACGCCTCCCCCGAGCTGGTGCTGTGCTTCCTGCCCGCCGAGTCGGCGCTGTCCGCGGCCCTGGACGCGGACCCGACCCTGCTGGACCACGCCGCGAGCCGCAACGTGGCGCTCGTGTCCCCGGTCTCGCTGCTCGCCTCGCTCAAGGCCGTGGCCTTCACGTGGCGGCAGAACGGGCTCACGGAGAACGCCAAGGAGCTCTTCGACCTCTCCCGCCAGCTCTACGAGCGGCTGGGCACGGTCGGCAAGCACCTCGACGACATGGGCCGGTCGCTGCAGAGGTCGGTCGAGACCTACAACCGGCTCACGGGCTCCGTGGAGACCCGGGTGTTCCCCACGGCCCGGCGGATCAACGACCTCGACCCCACGCTCGCGGAGGACGAGCGGCTCAGCACGCGGCCCCTCGTGGTGGCGCCGCGCCCCCTCACCGCCCCGGAGTTCACCGCGGCGGCGCAGCTTGCGGAGCCGGCGGAGCGCCCGTCCCGCACCGATCCGGGCGACGGGGTGCCGGAGCGGCTCGACGAGCGCGCGGCGGGCTGAGCGGGCGGGTCCGTCCCGGCCTCAGCGGGTGGGGCGGGCCCCCCGGCCGCCGAGCCGGTGGGAGGTGTCCCCGGCGGCGGTGAGCCGGGCGCGCAGCTCCTTGGGCAGGGAGAACAGGACGTCCTCCTCGGCGGTGACGACCTCCTCGACCTCGCCGTAGCCGTAGTCGGCGAGCAGGCGCAGCACGTCCTTGACGAGCACCTCGGGCACGGAGGCGCCGGAGGTGACGCCCACGGTGGCGACGCCCTCGAACCAGGACTCGTCCACCTGGTTCGCGAAGTCCACGCGCTCGGCGCGGCGGGCGCCGTACTCGAGGGCGACCTCCTTGAGCCGCACGGAGTTCGAGGAGTTCGCCGAGCCCACGACGATCACGAGGTCCGCGTCCGGGGCGATCTTCTTGATCGCGGTCTGCCGGTTGGAGGTCGCGTAGCAGATGTCGTCGCTGGGCGGGTCCTGCAGGGAGGGGAAGCGCTCGCGCAGCTTCTGCACGGTCTCCAGGGTCTCGTCCACGCTGAGGGTGGTCTGGGACAGCCACACGACCTTGTCGGGGTCGCGGACCACGACCTGGTCGACCTCGTCGGGACTGTTCACCACCTGGATGTGCTCGGGCGCCTCGCCGAAGGTGCCCTCGACCTCCTCGTGGCCGTCGTGGCCGATCAGCAGGATGTCGTAGTCGCTCTTCGCGAAGCGCACGGCCTCGCGGTGCACCTTGGTCACCAGCGGGCACGTGGCGTCGATGGTGTGCAGGTCGCGGGACCGCGCGGACTCCACGACCGCCGGGGAGACGCCGTGGGCGGAGAAGATCAGCAGGGACCCCTCCGGGACCTCGTCGGTCTCCTCGACGAACACGGCGCCCTGCTCCTCGAGGGTGCTGACGACGAACTTGTTGTGCACGATCTCCTTGCGCACGTACACCGGGGCGCCGTAGTGCTCGAGCGCCTTCTCCACGGCGATGACCGCGCGGTCCACGCCGGCGCAGTAGCCGCGGGGGGACGCGAGCAGGACCTTCTTGGGACCGTCCACGGGGGCGGCGGCGGCCACGTCCTCGGGGGTGCGCCGGGAACGGGGGACGGTGGGCATGGAGAGCGCAACGGTGGTCGGCATGGCCTCCATGCTACGCGGTGGGGCGGCGCCCGCGCCGTGATCCACCCGACACCAGGATCGCCCCGACCAGGCCCACCACGCCCGTGATCCCGGCGGCCCAGGCCGCCGTGACCATCTGCTCGCCGAGGGAGCCGGTGAGCAGGACGGCGACCCGGTCGACGGCGAGCCGGACCACCGGGTCCGAGCCCAGGACGCCGGTCGCCCGCTCCGAGCCGTGCTCCACGAGCAGCCACACCCCGCCCAGACCGGCGAGCGTGCCCAGCCCCATCACGGCGAGCGTGGCGAAGCGGTGCCGGGTCACCAGCAGCGCGAGCACCGCCAGCACCGCGGCGGTCCAGGTGAGCGGGACGGCGAGGTCCGTGAGCCGGGTGCCGGCCTCGATCAGGCGCCCGGTGCGGGAGCCCGGCACGGTCATGGTGCCCTCCCGGTCGGAGAGCCCCACGTCCACGCCCGCGGTGCGCTCCACGGCCGCGTCCACCTCGTGGAGCATCGGGCCGAGGTCGAGCACGAGGTCCCGGGGCGGCTCCGCCACCCCGCCCTCGGAGGGGACGTTCGCCGCGTGCGTGCGGGCCAGGCTCTGCGTCCACGCGCGCTGGTAGGCCGGGTCCGACGTGAGGCCGACGGCGACGTCCGCGGCGCGGCGCGTCAGGTTCTCCAGGGCCCGGTCCAGGAAGGGCACCCCGGTGGCCCGCTCGCCCAGGAACCGGTCGGTCGCCTGCCCCACGGCCGTGCGGGCCAGCTCCTCCTGGAAGTCCCGGTCCTCCGCGAGGGTGCCCACCACCCGGGTGAAGCCGTCGCGGGAGACCACGGTGTCCTCGGCCCAGTGCAGGGGCACGAGCAGCGCCACGAGGGAGGCGGTGGCGAGGCCGAGAACGGTGCCGAGACCGGTGCGCAGGACCGTCGTGGCGCGTCGTCGGGAGCGGGGTCCGGAAGCGGGGGGTGCTGAGGGGCTCACGGGACCACTGTACGCAGGACGGGCGGGGCGCACGGCTGTCCCCGTCGGGTGGTAAGCATGAGGCATGACGTATCTGGAGCCGCAGCAGGACGCGCCCACGGGCAGTGCGCGGGAGCTGCCGTCGCGGGCGGACCGCACCACGCCGGAGAACCCGTGGCCGCTGCGGATGCTCTCGGAGAACCTGCACGCCTACATCGCCCGCTGCGCGCCCACGTGGGTCGAGGGCCAGATCATCGAGCTCAACCGGCGCGCCCGCGTCACCTACGTGACCCTGCGGGACGTCGACGCCGAGATCTCGGTGCCCGTGACCCTGTTCGCCAACGAGACCGCCCACCTGGACCGCCCGCTGGAGAAGGGGATGCGCGTGGTCGCCCAGCTCAAGCCGGACTTCTGGGCCAAGACCGGCCGGCTGTCCATGCTGGGCCGCGGCATCCGGCCGGTGGGCCTCGGGGACCTGCTGGAGCGGCTCGAGCGGCTGCGGCGCGCCCTCGCCGAGGAGGGGCTCTTCGACGCCGCCCGGAAGCAGCCGCTGCCGCTGCTGCCCCGCCGGGTCGGCCTCGTCACGGGGCGCAGCTCGGACGCCGAGAAGGACGTCATCCGCAACGCGTCCCTGCGCTGGCCCGCCGTGGACTTCGAGGTCCGCGAGGTCGCGGTGCAGGGCTCCGGCGCGGTGCGCGCGGTGACGCAGGCGCTGCGCGAGCTCGACGCCATGCCCGAGGTGGACGTCATCGTGATCGCCCGCGGCGGCGGTTCTTTCGAGGACCTGCTGGCCTTCAGCGACGAGTCGCTGATCCGGGCCGTGGCGGCGGCCCGGACCCCGGTGGTCAGCGCCATCGGGCACGAGAACGACCAGCCGCTGCTGGACTGGGTGGCCGACCTGCGGGCCTCGACCCCCACGGACGCCGGCAAGCGGATCGTCCCCGACGTCGTCGAGGAGCGCGCCGGGGTGGCCCGGGCGCGGGCGGGCCTGGACCGCGCCGTGCGGGCGTTCCTGGACCGGGAGTCCGCCGGCCTCGCCGCCGTGCGCTCCCGGCCCGCCCTGGCCCAGCCGGAGGACATGATCCTGCTCCGGGAGGAGGACGTGGACCGCTGGCGCACCCGGGCGCTGTCCGCGGTGGACTCCCGCACGCTGCGCGAGCGCGACGCCGTGCGGCACCTGCGAGCCCGGGTGCGGGCGCTGTCCCCCCAGGAGACCCTGCAGCGCGGCTACTCCGTGGTCGTGGACGCCTCCGGCGCCGTGGTCACCGACGCCGCGGCCGTGCGCGCCGGCGACCCGCTGGGGGTGCGCCTGGCCGCGGGCGAGCTCGGCGTGCGCGCCGAGACCGTCTCCGCCCGGCGCCCCGGCGAGCGCCCTGCCTCCTCCTGATCCCCCGCAGCACCGACACCCCGACCGCCCCGAAGATTCCGAGCGTCCCGAGCGTCCCGAACGAGAGGTCCCACCCATGGCGAGCACCGACCACCCCGCAGCACCCGACCTGTCCGACATCCCCGGCCTGGGCTACGAGCAGGCCCGCGAGGAGCTCGTGCAGGTCGTCTCCCGGCTCGAGACCGGGGGCACGTCCCTCGAGGAGTCCCTCGCCCTGTGGGAGCGCGGCGAGGCGCTGGCCACCCGGTGCGAGCAGTGGCTCGACGGCGCCCGCGAACGGCTCGACGCGGCCCGTGCCCGGCGCGCGGACACCGACGGCGACGGCGAGGAGGAGGGCGCCGGGCGCGGCTGAGCCCGGCTCCCCCGTCAGGTCGGAGCCCGGCAGGGGTCAGGCCTGGCCGGTGGTCCCGACTCCGGCAGGAGTCAGGACCCGGCCGGGGGTGCCGACCTCGGCAGGGGTCGGCTCCGCAGGGGTCAGCTCGGCAGAAGCCAGCTCGGCGCGGGTCAGCGCGGCGGGAGTCAGAGCTCGGCGGGGGTCAGAGCTCGGCGAGGCGCCGGCGCGCCTCCTCGACGTCGTAGCCGGGCTCCGGCCAGTCGAGCCGCAGGCCCCTGAGCGCGGAGATCAACAGGTCCTGGACCACGGCCCGGGCGTACCACTTCCGGTCGGTGGGCACCACGTACCAGGGCGCGTGATCGGCGTCGGTCGCGTCGATGGCCCGCTCGTAGGCGGCCAGGTAGGTGTCCCACCGGCTGCGGGCCTCGAGGTCCGAGGGGTCGAACTTCCACTGCTTCGTCGGGTCGTCGATACGGGCGAGGAGATTCTCGCGCTGCTCGTCCAGGCCCAGGTGCAGGAACACCTTGACGACGATCACCCCGTCGTCGGCGAGCTCCTGCTCGAAGTGGCGGATCTCGGTGTAGCGCCGCTCGAGCTGACGGTCGTCGAGCACGTCGTGCACCACGGGCACGAGCACGTCCTCGTAGTGGGAGCGGTCGAACGCGCCGATCACCCCCGGGCGGGGCAGCTGGCGCCGGACCCGCTGGAGGAAGTGCTGGGCGGCCTCCTCCTCGGTGGGCCGGCCGAAGCCGTGGGTGTGCACGCCGTGCGGGCTCAGCCCGCCCAGGACGTGCTGGATGACGCCGCCCTTCCCGGAGGTGTCCATTCCCTGGAGCACCAGCAGCACCCGGTGCCGGGCGCCCACCGTGGCGTTGGCGTAGATCTGGCGCTGCAGCTCGGACAGCTCCGCGTCCCGGGCGGCCCGCAGCGTGGTGCCGGCCTTCTTGCCCCCCGCGAACCCGGGGGTGGAGCGGGTGTCCACGGCGTCCAGGGACAGTCCCGGCCGGGCGCGCAGCAGGGGCCGCACGTCCTGGACGAACCCGGTGCCGGGGCTCCGGTCGGCTGCGCGCATGCTGGACCTCCTGGGGGTGCGGGGCGGGCCGCGGTGCGCGGCGCCGCCGGTCACTGGCGGTAGTTGCTCAGGAACTCCTCGATCCGGTCCAGCGCCGTGGCCAGCATCTCCACGGACGGGAGGGTGACGAGCCGGAAGTGGTCCGGCCGCGGCCAGTTGAACGCCCGGCCGTGGCTGACGAGGATCTTCTGCTCCTTGAGCAGGTCGAGGGCGAACTTCTCGTCGTCGACGATGTTGAACTTCTCCACGTCGAGCTTGGGGAACAGGTACAGGGCGCCGTCGGCCTGCCGGCAGGACACGCCGTCGATCTCGTTGAGCCGCCGGTGGGCGAGGTCCCGCTGAGCCTTGAGCCGTCCCCCGGGCAGGATCAGGTCGTTGATCGACTGGTAGCCGCCCAGCGCCGTCTGGATCGCGTGCTGGGCCGGGACGTTGGCGC
This sequence comes from Kocuria rosea subsp. polaris, assembly GCF_001483755.1. Classification (GTDB taxonomy): domain Bacteria; phylum Actinomycetota; class Actinomycetes; order Actinomycetales; family Micrococcaceae; genus Kocuria; species Kocuria cellulosilytica. The sequence goes on along the minus strand of NZ_LQBK01000002.1, from coordinate 312,207 downwards.
ACATCCGCATGTTGGCCAGCAGCTTGATGCCCTCGATGAAGCTCTCGGCCTTCCAGTTGGGCCCGGTGATCGCCAGCCACCCGGCGCGGTACCCGGCCACCCGGTAGGCCTTGGAGAGACCGGAGAAGGTCAGGCACAGCACGTCCTCGCCGGTGAGGGTCGCGGTGTTGACCATCTCGGCGTCGTCATAGGTGATCTTCTCGTAGATCTCGTCGGAGAACAGAATGAGCTCGTGCTCGGCGGCGAGGTCCACGATGGACTGCAGCACCTCGCGGGAGTACACCGCGCCGGTGGGGTTGTTCGGGTTGATGATCACGATGCCCTTGGTGCTGGGCGTGATCTTCGCCGCGAGGTCCTCGAGGTCGGGGTTCCAGTCGTTGTCCTCGTCGCACCGGTAGTGCACGGGGGTGCCGCCGGACAGCGCCACCGACGCCGTCCACAGCGGGTAGTCCGGGGACGGGATGAGGATCTCGTCGCCGGGGTTGCACAGCGCCTGCAGCGTCATGGTGATCAGCTCGGAGACGCCGTTGCCCAGGTAGACGTCGTCGGTGTCGAGGTTCATGATCCCGCGCGTCTGGTAGTACTGCACCACGGCGGTGCGCGCCGAGTAGATGCCGCGGGAGTCCGAGTAGCCCTGCGCGTTGGGCAGGTTCTTGATCATGTCCACGAGGATCGCGTCGGGTGCCTCGAAGCCGAACGGCGCGGGGTTGCCGATGTTGAGCTTGAGGATCCGGTGGCCCTCCGCCTCCATGTGCTCCGCCTGCTCCAGCACGGGGCCGCGGATGTCGTAGAGGACGTTCTTGAGCTTGTCGGACTGCTTCACCACTGACATGCGGTACACCTTACCCCCGGGCCGGGCGCCGCCCGGGGCGCCGCTCAGGTGTCGTCGCCGCCCTCGAGCCAGTACCGCGCGGCGTCCTCCGGGGTGTACGGGTCGCGGGCGGAGGTCATCCGGGTCATCAGCACCAGGTCGTCCGTGCCGATCTGCGCGGAGACCGCGTCGACGACGTCCGCGGCCGCGTCCGGCAGGTCCTCGGCGGCCACGGGGACCACGCGCTGCGGGACGAAGTTGTTGAGCGGGTCGGCCAGGACCACGAGGGCGTTGTCCTCGATCGCGGGCGAGGCCGTGAACAGGGCCGCCGCCTGCACGCGGTCCTGGAGCAGCGCGTCCACGAGGTCCTCCTGGGCGCCGAACGGCACAAACCTGCCGGGCACGCACTCGTAGGCCTCCGCCAGCCCCTGCGGGCCGTAGGAGCGGCCCGCGAAGTCGAGGTCGGTGCCCAGCGCCAGCTCGTCGCACACCGGCCCCAGGTCCTCCAGGTCGGTGAGCCCGTGCTCGACGGCGGTCGGACGGGTCACGACGACCGCCACCGTGTTCTCCGCCGGGGCCGGCTCGAGGGTCCGCAGCCCCTCGGGCAGCACGTCCCGCACACCGGCCAGCACGTCGTCGTCGTCCGCGCGCTCCCCCCCCAGGCCCAGCAGCTCGGAGAGGTCCTCGGCGAGCCCGCCGTCCTCGGCGGCCGGGGACGGCGTCGGGGTGGGCGTCGAGCCGTCCGTGGGCGCCGCCGTGGCCGGGCCCACCGGGGCCCGGCCGCGCAGGTGCAGGTACAGGTTGCCGGAGTAGTCCGCGGCGACCTCCACGTCCCCCCGCTCGAGGGCCCCGAGGTAGTCGGCGCGGTCCGTCCCGGCGTCGACCACGCTCGCGTCGAAGCCCGCCTCCCGGAGCCGCCCGGCGTAGACGTGGGCGAGCACGGCCGTCTGGCCGGTGGGCCCCGCGGCGATCCGGACGGGCTCCGCGGCGGGGGTCGTCACGGCGACCGGGGGCGGCGGGGGGTCCTCCCCCGCCCCGCCGCACCCGGTGAGCGCGGCGACGGCGAGCAGTCCCGCGGTCGCACGACCGCGGCTCACCGGCCCTCCGCCGGGTCCGCGGGGCCCGCAGCGACGAGCCCGGCCAGTTCGAGGCCGACGGGCACGAGGCCGACCAGGGGCAGTTGCGGCAGCGCGGACAGGGGGAACCAGCGGGCCTCGTCGGAGGACCCGTCCAGCTCCGAGGTGAGGGTCCCGCCGGTGATGTGGGCGCGGTAGATCACGCGCAGCGCGTGGAAGGGCCGGCCGCGGCCTTCCAGTCGCTCGTCGGGCCCCATGTGCCGGCTGTGCACGCCCAGGAGCTCGTCGAGCTCCACGGTGAACCCGGTCTCCTCGTGGACCTCCCGGACCGCGGTCTGCGCCGGCTGCTCCCCGATCTCCATGCCGCCGCCGGGCAGGCTCCACGCCCCCCGCAGCGTGGGGTGGCGAGGGTTCCAGTGGCTGAGCAGCACCGCCCCGTCCTGGACGATGACGGCGTAGGCACCCACGCGGGTGTCCATGGGGAAACTCATGCCCCCATTCTAGGAACGTCCGGCGCGGGCCGGGGACGGCGCGCGCCGGACCCGGGGCGCGCCCGGCCCCCCGGGCCGGGCGCGCCCACCGGCGGCGCCGCGGTCGCCCCCGGGGATAATGGCCGGGTGAGCATCGTCGACAACGCCGTCTACCGGGGTGGGCAGCGCATCGCGTCCCCGGCCACGCTCGAGGAGACCTACCGCCTGCTCGCGCGGCTGCGGGCCGAGGACCCCCGCTGCGCCGAGCCCGGGGAGCACTGCCTCCTCGTCTGGATCGGCCTGCACCGGCCCTCCGCGAGCGAGCTCGACTCCCTCGCCGAGCACTTCGGGCTGCACGAGCTCGCCGTGGAGGACATCCGGCAGGCCGAGCAGCGGCCCAAGCTCGACCGCTACGGGGACATGCTGTTCACCGTGCTGCGCCCGGCCGTCTACCAGGACGCCACCGAGACGGTCGACTTCGGGGAGATCCACATCGTCACGGGCCCCGGCTTCGTGCTCACCGTCCGGCAGTCCGAGCACGGGCGGGTGGGCCGGGTCCGGTCCCGGGTGGAGGCCCAGCCTGCGCTGCTGGGCACCGGCGCGGAGGCCGTGCTCCACGCCGTGCTCGACCAGACCGTGGACGACTACTTCCCCGTGGTCGAGGGGCTCGAGAACGACATCGACGAGATCTCGGACGCCCTGTTCTCCGGCTCCGGGGACGGCCTCGTCTCGCGGCGCATCTACCAGCTCACCCGGGAGGTCAGCGCGTTCCACCGGGCGGTCGCCCCGCTGGAGATGGAGCTGCGGCAGTTCCTCGAGGAGCTCGCCGAGACCGGCGCGGCCCAGGAGCTGCGGCACGGCCTCCGCGACGTCCTGGACCACCTGATCCTCGTCACCAACAAGGTCGAGGCCTTCCAGGCCTCGCTGACCAACGCCCTCATGCTGGACTCCACCCAGCTCGCCGCCCGGCAGAACGAGGCCGCCATCGAGCAGAACGAGCAGATGAAGCGGATCTCGTCCTGGGCGGCGATCCTCTTCGCCCCCTCGATCATCGGCTCCGTGTACGGCATGAACTTCCGCTTCATGCCGGAGCTGTCCTGGGTGTGGGGCTATCCGATGGCCCTGGTCCTGATGCTGCTGACCGGCGTGGTGCTCTACACCGTCTTCCGCCTCAAGCGGTGGCTGTGAGCGCGGCGGTCAGGACCGGCCGCGCTCGCGGCGGGCGGCGTCGGACAGGCCCCGGCGGTTGCGCAGCACCCGCTTGAGCACCCACCAGCCGGCGAGGACCGCCACGGTGACGATCACCACCCGGGAGAAGATGCCGGCGTACTGCTCGGCGATGTGCCAGTTCTCGCCGAGGTAGTACCCGGCGAGCACGAAGATGGTGTTCCAGATCAGCGAGCCCGCCGTGGTGAGCAGGACGAACACGCCGAAGGACATCCGCTCGATGCCCGCGGGGACCGAGATCAGCGAGCGGAAGACCGGGATCATGCGCCCGAAGAAGACCGCGGCCCTCCCGTGCCGCTCGAACCACGCCTCGGTGCGGTCGAGGTCGTGCAGGTCGACGAGCGGCATCCGGTCCACGACGGCCCGCAGCCGGCGGCGGCCGAGCGCGGCGCCGACCCAGTAGAGGGCCACGGCGCCGACCACCGCGCCGAGCGTGGTCCAGAAGATCGCCCCCGCCACGGAGAAGCTGCCCTGGCTCGCGGTGAACCCCGCCAGCGGGAGGATCACCTCGGACGGCAGCGGGGGAAAGAGGTTCTCGAGCGCGACCAGCAGCCCGGCGCCCGGGGCCCCGATGGCCTCCATGACGTCGACGGCCCAGTCGGCGATCCCGCTCAGCGTCTCGGCGCCGGAGTCCTGGGCTGCGAGGACGTCCGGGCCGGGAGCTGCGGTGGGGGCGGTGGGGGCGGGGCTGGGTGCGGTCATGGGTCCTCGGTGCTGGGCGGGGGCGGTGGCGGCCCGGTGGGTGCGACCACCATTGTGCCCGACCCGGCCCGGGAGCGGCTGGACGGGCGCCGGGCCGCCGACGCGGTTCGTTACGCTTCCCCCATGCCCCTCCCCGTCCTCCTCCCCCTGTCCTCCCCCGTCCCCGGCCTCGACCCGATGTGGGAGTTCTGGCTCGACAAGCCGCTGCGGATCCTGCTGGTGCTGCTGGGCGCCTCGATCCTGGCGGCGGTGGTGCGTCTGCTGATCCGCCGGGTCACCGGGGGGATCGCGAAGGGCAGCCGGTCGCGGATCGTGCGCCGGATGGAGCGGGGCCGGCCCCGCTGGGTCGAGGACGCGGGCCTGGCCGGCGCCCGGCAGGTCCAGCGCGCCCACACCATCGGCTCGGTGCTCTCGTCCGTGGCGACGGTGGTGATCTGGGCGGTCGCCCTGGTGATGATCATCTCGGAGCTGGACTACGACATCGGTCCCGTCCTGGCGTCCGCCGGCATCGCCGGCGTGGCCCTGAGCTTCGGGGCGCAGTCGCTCGTGAAGGACTACCTGTCCGGGATCTTCATGGTCGCGGAGGACCAGCTCGGCATCGGGGACGTCGTCGACCTCGGGGAGGCGAGCGGGACCGTCGAGTCCGTGGGGCTGCGCGTGACCCAGGTCCGGGACGTCAACGGCACCCTGTGGCACGTGCGCAACGGGGAGATCCTGCGCGTGGGCAACCAGTCCCAGGGCTGGGCCCGCTGCGTGCTGGACCTGCCGGTGCCCTACGACACGAACATCGAGCTGGTGACGGAGCTGATCCTGCACGAGGCGGGCCTGCTGCGGGACGACCCGAAGGTGGGCGAGTACATCACCGAGGACCCGGAGGTGTGGGGCGTCGAGGCCGTGACCGGCGAGTCCGTCACCGTGCGCGTGGCGGTGCGCACCGTGCCCCTCAAGCAGTGGGACGTGGCCCGGGCGCTGCGGCTGCGGCTCAAGAAGATGCTCGACCGCGAGGGCCTGCACGTGCCCCTGCTGAACCAGACCGTGATCCGACAGGCCGATGCCGGCGCCGCCCCCGGCCCGCCGGAGACGGGCCAGGTCCGGGCCGTCCGGCGCGATGTGCCAGGATCGGACGCATGAGCATCGTCAAGATCAACGCCATCACCGTCCCCGCCGACTCCGGCGACGAGCTGGGCCGGCGCTTCGCCGCCCACAGCGGGTCCATGTCCGGGGTCGCCGGCTTCGAGGGCTTCGAGCTGCTGCAGCCCACGGACGGGCGCACGCAGTGGCTCGTGCTCACCCGGTGGGCCGACGAGCAGTCCTACGACGCCTGGCGGTCCTCGCAGGACTTCGCCCGCTCCCACGGCGGCGGGGAGGGCGAGCGCCCGCGTCCCGTGGGCACCTCCTCGGAGCTGTGGTCCTACTCGGTGGCCGTCGAGCAGCAGTAGGCCGTCCGCGCTCAGCGCCGGCCGCGGCCGCCGGTCCGGCGGCCGCCCTGGGGCCCGCCGCGACCACCGCGGGCGCCTCCCCGGGGGCCGCCCGCCCGCCGCGCCCCCTGCGGGGGCTGCCCCCCACGGCGCGACGACGACGCCCGCGGCTGCTTCCCGCCGGACGGGGGCCGGTCCTCGGCGGACCGGGACGTGGCAGCGGCCCCGCCGCGGGAGCTGTTGAGCCCCCGCCCGCGGACCACGCCCACGAAGTCCTGCACGAGCTCCTCCTGCTCCGCCGGCAGGTCCTGCGGCCACACGAGCGCCACGGGGACCGCGGCGGCATCGGGCACCACCCGGTGCACGAGGTCCTTGCGGTGGTGCAGCCGCGCGAGGGACATGGGCACGACCACCAGGCCGAGCCCGGCGGCGACGAGCTCGACGGCGTCCCGGGCGTGGCGCACCGGGGGCGGCGCGTCGGCGGCGACCGCCTCCGGGGAGCGCAGCCGGTGCCGCTCGGGCAGGGTCGCGGAGTCCTGCAGCAGCACCTCGTGCACGAGCTCGGCGACCGGCACCTCGTCGAGCAGGGTCAGCTCGTGGTCCCGGGGCAGCACCACGACCTGCTGCTCCGCGTACAGCTCCACCGCCCGGTACCGCTCGCGCAGCGCGGTGAGGTCGTCGACCCCGGTCCGCGGGTGCGCGGGCAGCCGCACGAAGCACGCGTGGGCGCGCCCCGCGGCCAGCTCGTCCTGCCACCCGTCCGCCTCCAGCGGGCGCTCGGCCAGCACCCGGACCGGATTGCGGTCCCGCCACCGGAAGAACCACTTGCCGGGCATCACGCCGGGGACGAAGGCGACCACCAGGTCGGCCGTCCCCCCGGCCGGCGGGGCGGCCGGCTCGGCTGCGGGGTCCTGGGGTCCGGGCGTGTCGTCCATGGCGGCCAATCTACCCACTGCCCGGCCCGCTCCCGGCCACCGGCGGACGTCGTCCGGGACGCGCCGGCCGCCCGGGATGCGAAACCGGCGCGGGATGTATAGGATGGAACGGTTGCTCCGGGGCTATAGCTCAGTTGGTAGAGCGTTTCGTTCGCAATGAAAAGGTCAGGGGTTCGATTCCCCTTAGCTCCACGGATCGAGGAAGCGGGACATCCCACCGGGATGTCCCGCTTCGTCGTTGCCGGGCCTCCTCCCCCGTGTCCCCGGGGGCCTCCTCAGCCGAGGTCCTCGCGCAGCTGGGACAGGAGCACCCCCACCACGTCCACGCCGCCGTCCGTCCCGGCGCGCAGCCGTACGACCTCCGCGCCGTGCAGCGCCCCCACGGCGTAGCGGTCCTCCCCCGTGCGCCGGAGCGCGCCCGCCGTGTCGGCGAGCCATCGCTCCAGCACCGCGGCGTCCATGATCCGGCCCAGCTCGTCCTGGTAGTCCTCGGCGTCCCGGGCCGCGCGCCGAAGCTGCTTGCCGGGCCGCATCCCGGTCCGGTCCAGGACGGCGTCGACGTAGCGCACGCGCTTGACCGCCTTGCGAACGTCGTGCAGGTGCTCCAGCCGCTGCGGCCCGCCGGCCTGCTCCGTCCCGCCGGCCTGCTCGGCCTCGGCGACGCGCTCGGCGACGCGCACCACCTTCCGCAGCGCCCGGTGCACCAGCACGTCGGAGACCTCGCGCGCCGAGAGCCGGGTGCACTCCCCGGTCACGGGCGGAGCCGCCGCGACGTCCTGGACGTCCGCGAGGAGCTGCAGGTGCTCCCGGCCCGTCACGTGCCGCCGCACCTTCCCGGCCGCCGTCCGTGCCTGCTCCTCCGCCCGCCGCTGCAGGGCTTCCGCCTCGGCCGGCCCCACCCGGCCGTCGAGCTCGGCCACGCGCCCGGTCATCAGCTCCGCGGTGACCTCCGCGTCCCGCGCCTCGGACAGGGCACGGGCGAGCCGGCGCAGCCCGGCGTCGAGCTCCTCCGCCGCGTCCCCCTCGAGCAGCGGCGCGGCGGCCTTGAGGACGCTGCGCAGGGAGCGCGACGTCACGCGCATCTGGTGCACCGCGTCCGGCACGTCGAGGCGGACCTGCAGGTCCCAGAGCACGAGCTGCTCCGCGAGTTCCCCGAGCACGGCCCGCAGCACGTCCGGCCCGGGCTCCTTGCCCGCCTTCTTGCCCCGGCCCTTGCCCTTGCCCTTCTGGCCCTGGCCCTTGCCCTTCGTGTCCTTCTTCCGCTTCCTCTTCGTCCCCGTGCTCTCCGCCTGCTGCTCCTGCTCGGGCGGCACCGGGGTGCCGCCGTCCTCCTCGCCGAGGGCGCGCGCGATCTTCGCCCGGGAGGTGGACGGCGTCCCGCCGGCCGCGCGGACCACGGCCTCGACCGCGGCGAAGATCTGCTCCTGGCGCTCCTCGGGGACCGTGCCGTCGAGGAGCTCGACCTCCCACTCCGACCAGGACCGCTCCGTGCCGGTGCGCTCGTCGACGGCCTCGACGACGTCCGCGGCGAGCTCGGCGACCTCCGCCCCCGTGCTGTCGCTGATCGTGCGCACCTGCCGGACCGTGCGGAGCGTCGCGACCGGGCGCAGCTCCTGACCGCCGGTCAGCCCCGCGAGCAGGTTCCGCACGGACGCCGGCATCCGGTCCGGCGTGCGCAGCAGCGGCACCTGGAACTCGTGGCGCCCGCCCGGGCCGGAGAACTTCACGTGCCATCCGTCGTCGGCCCCGCCCCGGCGCCGGCGCAGCGCGACCAGCCGCCGGCCGAGGGCCATGTCCTGGGTGTCGTGGTAGACGGCCTCCATGCGGTGCTCCACGGGGTCCGCCGAGACCGTCCACCCCTCCAGTCCGCTCCAGTCCACACGGGCCTCGGCGCCCTCCGGGAACTCGTACTTGCGCTCGACCTCGCGGTGGGCGACGGCGGTCATGGGTGTCCTCCTCGTCGGGGCCACCGGCCGCCGGGCCCGGCGGCCGGCCGTTGCGGCGATGATACCGGGACGGCGCGCCACCCCCGGAAGCGCGAACCGCCGCACGGTCCCGGAGGGAGCGTGCGGCGGTTCGGGCGGCCCGGCGCACCGGGCTGCGCGGCGCGTGCGGTCAGGCGCGGCGGCGCTTGAGGACGTCGTCGAGGTCGAGGGCGGCGCGTCCCTGCTCCTCGCCCGCGCGCACGGCGTCCTTCAGGCTCGTGGAGCGGGAGGTGGGCTGCTCCGGGACCGGCAGGGGCTCCGGTTCCGGCCGCTGGACCACGGGGGCCTCGGCGTACGTCGGCCGCGGCACGGGGACGGGCTCCCAGGTCCGGCCCGGGGCCGCCGGGGCGGACTCGCGGGCCACCCGCAGGGCCTCGGCGCGCAGCTCCTCGACCGTGAAGGCCGGCGGGGCGGGCGTGCGGGGCTGCTCCTCGGCGGCGGGCAGGTCGAGGTCCTCGGCGGCCCGGCGCGACTGCTCGCGGACCTCCTCCGCCACGGCGTGCTCGTTGTCGAACAGGGCGACGTCCTCGCGCGGCGCGTGCGGCTCCTCCTGCTCCTCCGGGGTCCGGACCGCCGGGCGCGCGGCGCGGCGGGCGGCCCGGTCCTGGACGGCCAGGTAGCGCAGGGCCAGGACGGAGCCGACGGCGAGCAGCAGCAGGAACACCGGCCACGGCCAGCTGACCGCGGCGGAGAACGGTGCGACGACGGCGGTGAGGAGCCCGCCCAGGAGGGCGGCGCATCCGACGAGCAGGATCCCGGCGCGGTCCCGCCGGATGCGCAGGGCACCGGTGCCGGAGCGGCCGGGGCCGCCGTCGGCGGGACGGGGGTCGGTGTCGGTGGTCGCCATGATGTTCCTTCGTCGGCGGGACGCGGGTGCGGGCTGCGCGATGGGCGCGGGGAGGTGGTCCGGGGCGGGATCGGCGCCGGGCTGCGCCTCCTCGGCGTCCTCCCGGCGGCGCTGCAGCCGGGGCACGACCCAGAACAGCGAGAGCGCGCAGACGACGGCCAGCACGGCCGAGCTGCTCACCCAGATCATGGTCGCGGTCCTGCCTTCGTGGTCGCTGGATCGAGCGGACGTGAGCCGCCGGCGCGCTGCGCCGGCGTGTCCGGGGCCCGGGCTCGGGCCGTGAGGGACAGCCTACTACCGCACGGGCGCGCCTGTGGGTATCCCTGTGGACGCGGCCGGTCCGGTCACTGCCACACGGCGGGCCGGTCGGACCCCGTGAACCGGCGGACGAGTCCCTCGGGCGCCTCGGGCGCGGTGAGCGCGAAGCTGCGGTGGTCCGTCCAGCGGCCGTCGATGTGCAGGAAGTCCTTGCGCAGCCCCTCGTCCCGGAACCCGAGCTTCTCCACCACCCGCAGGGACTTGGTGTTCTCCGGCCGGATGTTGATCTCCATCCGGTGCAGCCCGAGGCCCTGGAAGCAGTAGTCGGTGGCCATGGCCACGGCCATGGGGGCCACGCCGCGGCCCGCCTGGTCCCGGTCCACCCAGTAGCCCAGGGACGCGGACAGGAACGACCCCCACGAGATCCCGGAGACCGTCAGCTGGCCGACCAGGCCGAACCCCTCCGTCCCGGGAACCCGCTCCGTGATCAGGAAGGGCAGCGCCGTGCCCTGCCGCGCCTGCTGGTCCAGGGACCGCACGAACTGCCCGAACGTGGGCGGCTTCCCCCCGGGGGCGGGGTTCGTGGCCTCCCACGGATCGAGCCAGTCCCGGTTGCGGGCCCGCACGGCGTCCCACTCCCGGCGGTCCCCCCGGACCAGCGGGCGCAGCCTGAGCTCTCCCCAGGAGACGGTGACGGGCCAGCGGAGCTGCCCGGCCACGGGAGCGCGGCCTCTCAGCCGACCGGCAGGGACCGGGCGTACTCCCGGAGCCACTCGCACAGCTCGGGCCCGAGGTCCTCCCGCTCCGAGGCCAGGATGATGTTGGCCTTGAGGTAGCTGAGCTTGTCACCGGTGTCGTAGCGGCGGCCCTTGAAGACCACGCCGTAGACCCCGCCACCCTGGCCCTCGCGGCCGGCGAGGGTCTGCAGCGCGTCGGTGAGCTGGATCTCGTTGCCGCGCCCGGGGGCGGTGTTCTCGAGCACCTCGAAGACGTCGGGGTGCAGGACGTAGCGGCCGATGATGGCCAGGTTGGAGGGCGCCTCCGCCGGGGAGGGCTTCTCGACGAGCCCGTTGATCCGCACGAAGTCCTCGCCCTCGACCGCGGTGACGTCGGCACAGCCGTAGGAGCTGATCTGCTCCTGCGGGACCTCCATGAGCGCGACCACGGAGCCGCCGGTGCGCTCCTGGACGGCGATCATCTCGGTGAGCAGGGAGTCCCTGGCGTCGATGAGGTCGTCGCCCAGCAGCACGGCGAAGGGCTCGTCGCCGATGTGGATCTTGGCGCGCAGCACCGCGTGCCCCAGTCCCTTGGGGTCCGCCTGGCGCAGGTAGTGGATCTCGCCGAGCTCGGAGGCGTGCTCGACCTCGCGGAGCAGCTCCGTCTTGCCGGACTCCTCGAGCTGGTGCTCCAGGGCCGGCACGCGGTCGAAGTGGTCCTCCAGCGCCCGCTTCGAGCGGCCGGTGATCATCAGGACGTCCTGGAGACCGGCGTCGACCGCCTCCTGGACCACGTACTGGATGGCCGGGCGGTCCACGACCGGCAGCATCTCCTTGGGCATGGCCTTCGTCGCGGGCAGGAACCGGGTGCCGAGCCCGGCGGCGGGGATGACGGCCTTCCGGACCGTCCGGGGGTTGCTGTTTCCACTCATGGGCTCAGGCTAACGGATCGGGCGGGCGGGCCAGCGGATTCCCGGCACGGCACGGTTGCCCGCCGCGGCGGCCCCGGCTAGCCTCGCACCACCGGCCCGGGAGGGCCGGCGCGTCCCGGGCGCCTCCCCGGCCCGAGCACCGGACAGGAGCGGACACGACGATGACCCATCCCGGGGGCCCCGCCGAGGTGAAGGCCCGGCTGCGCCGCGAGCTGCGGGCCGCTCGTTCGCGGCGCCCGCGGGCCGCCCGGGAGCACGCCGCCGTCGGCTTCGACCGGCACCTGGCGGAGCTGCTCGCCGACCGGCCGCACCTCGACGTCGCCGCGTACCTGCCCCTGCCCACCGAGCCGCCCCTCGAGCCCGCCCTGGTCACCGCCCACCACCGCGGCCACCGGATCTGGGTCCCCGTGTGCGAGCCCGGGCGCAGGCTCTCGTGGGCGCGCTGGTCGCCGGGCACCCCCGAGCGCTCCGGCGGCACCGGCGGTCTGCGGGAGCCCGTCGGCGCCCGCCACGGCGCCGAGGTCATGCACTCCGTGGGTCTGCTGCTCGTGCCCGCCCTGGCCGTGGCGCCCGGCGGCGCCCGGCTGGGCTTCGGCGGCGGCTACTACGACCGCTTCCTGGCCACGCTGCCCCGCACGGCCCACCCGGAGCTGCGCACCGCCGTGTGCGTCTTCGCCGACGAGGTCCTCCCCGACGGGGTCCTGCCCGTCGAGGAGTTCGACGCCCCCGTGCCGCTGGCCCTCACGGAGAACGGGCCCACGCCCCTGGACGGGCCCGCCGGTCCGGGCCGGGGAACACGGTAGAATCAGCAGTCGCCCCCTTCGAGTGCCAGGGAGCGCGCTCGTCGACCCTTTCCAGGAGGACCCATGCCCGTCTACGCCTACGCCTGCAAGGACTGCGGCCACGCGTTCGACATCCGCCAGTCGTTCAGCGAGGACGCCCTGACCGTCTGCCCGGAGTGCGCCGGAGGCCTGCGCAAGAAGTTCAACACGGTGGGCGTGGTGTTCAAGGGCTCCGGCTTCTACCGCAACGACTCGCGCTCCGGCGGCGCGGACTCCGGCGCCTCGACGCCCGCCGCGTCCGGTTCCTCCGCGTCCGGCTCCTCCGCGGAGACCGCGCCCGCGGCGGCCACGGCGGGCGCGGGCGCGTCCTCGCCCGCCACCGCGTCCGCCGCCGCGTCGACGGGCGGATCCGCCGACTGAGGCGTTCCCGGACGCCGTCCCGGCGTCCGGACTGCACGGAGCGCGCCTGCCCTGCGAGGCCCCCCCGCCCTCCCCCGGGCGGCCTCCGCACGACCGGTTCCGGCGCGTCCGCGCCGTAGGGTGCGGCGCATGAGCCGACGCCGACGGACCCTCAGACGCCGCTATCCGCTGTCCCTGCACCTGCGCTCGGTCGTGTCCCGGCGCCGCCGGCTGGTGGCCGCGCTGCTCCTCGGCCTCGCCGTGGGCCTGGCGGTGCTGCGGCTCGGCCCGCCCCAGGCCAGGACCGTGCCGGTGGTCACCGCCGCCGGGGCGCTGCCGGCGGGCTCGGTGCTCTCCCCGGAGCGGCTCACGGTGGCCGCCTATCCGCGCGGGCTGGCCCCGGAGGGCGCCGTCGCCGACCCCGCGGAGCTTTCCGGGCGCGTCCTCGCGGGCGCCGCGGGCCCGGGGCAGCCGCTGACGGAGACCGCGCTCGTGGGCCCGGGACTGCTGACCGGGCAGGCCCGGGGGGTCACGGCGGTGACCCTGCGCATCGACGATCCCGGGGTGCTGCGGCACGTGCGCGCGGGCGACCACGTGGACGTCGTGCACCTGCCCGACGGCGCCGCACCGGGCGACCGCCACGTCCTGGGCCGGGGTCTGCCCGTGCTGTGGGTCGCCGCCGGGGGCGCCGGCGGGGACGGCGGTCTGCTGGCCGGGCCCGCGGCGCCCGAGGAGGAGGGGCTGCTGGTGGTGGGGGCGCCGCACGAGGACGCCGCGCAGCTGGCCGGCGCCGGCGGCACCGGGCGCACCACCGTGGTCCTCGTCCCGGCGCCGGTCAGCCCCAGTGCGGAGGCCGCTGCGCCCTGAGCCACTCCTCGTGGGCCCGTTCCCCGGCCGCCCCCGCGGGCTCCCCGTCGGTCCCGGGCGCCCCGCGCGGCGGGACCTCGAGGCCGGGCAGGCGCGGCTCCGCACCGGTGAACGTGCCCCCGGTGGCCCGCCGCGGCCCGCGCCGGCGCGGGCGCGGCGCCGCGGACCCGTCCTGCCGCGGCGGCGGATCCGGCTCCCCCGGCCCGGCGGTCCCGCCGCGCGGGGCGTCCGGCTCCCCCGGCCCGGCGGTCCCGCCGCGCGGGGCGTCCGGCTCCCCCGGCCCGACGGTGCCGCCGCGCGGCGGGTCCGGCTCAGCCGGCACGGGAGCCCCGACGGTCGCCGGCGGGCAGGCCGAGATAGCGCCGGATCAGCTCGGCGACGGTGTCCGGGTCGGTGAAGACCTCGATGGTCCACAGCGTGAGGTAGTTCCAGCCGCTGCGCTCGAGCTGCTGGGGCCGCAGCCGGGACCGCTCCCGCACGGACAGGGCGGCGTTCTCCGCCGAGCCGTCGGACTGCCCGGCCACGGGGATCCGCAGCGGCCGGTCCTCGGCGCGGGCGCGGCCCGGCAGCGCGGCGCCCGCGGACATCGACTCCGTGCCGGCCCACGCGACCAGGTCGAGGACCCCCGCGTAGTCCAGCCGCACGGAGGCCCCGCGCTCGGTGAGGCGGCGGGCCAGGTCGACCACCAGGGCGTCGTCGTGGGTGTCCCGCGCGCCCTCCTCCCCCGGGGGCGGGCCGCCGAGGTGCGCGGCGAGCACCCGGGCGAAGTCGCGCGCCCCGTGCTGGAGGCCCTTGCCCTCCACCTCGCCCGGGTGCAGCGAGGTCACGATGCGGGTGGTGTGGCGGGCCCGGGTCATCCCGAGCACGAAGTGCTGGCGGCCGTGCCGCTCGGACAGCGCCCCGAGGTACGGCACGGTGCGGCCGTTGGCGGTCTTGCCGAAGCCCAGCGAGAAGATGACGGTGTCCCGCACGATCCCGGCCGCCCGGTGCAGGTCCACCACGCGGAAGGACTCGGGCCCCGGGGCGAAGAAGTCCGCGGCACCGGGCTCCTCGCGCATCCGCTGCCGGACGGCCTGGGCGATCCGCGCGGCGTGCACCGCGCTCGCGGTCACCACGGCCAGGGAGCGGCGGGGGTGCCGGGCCGCGTGCTCGAAGACGAGCTCCACGACGCGCCGCACCTCGGCGGCGGGCGCCTGGATGCCCTCGATCCCGGCGGTCAGGGCGCCCACCCCGTCCGGGACGTACTCGACGTCGAGGACGGGGGTGGCCCCGGTCACGGACTCGCCGTGCGGGATCCTGCTCAGGCGCCCGCCGTAGAACTGCTCGTTGAGGTGGCGGAAGACCTGCTCGTCCATCGACCGGTACACGGTCCGCAGCGCCCGCTCCGGCACCACCCGGGACAGGGCGTCGAAGGCGCTGTCCACCTCGACCACCGGCTGGGTGCCCGGTGCGGGGACCGCGGTGGGCGCCACCGTGAACGGCTGCGGGCGGCCCAGGTGCGGGTCCCCGAACGCGATGACCTGCCGGCACCGGGTCAGGGCCGGCAGCACCGCCGCGAGCGGGGAGCTCTCGGCGTCGAGCACCACCACGGCGTCGAACTCGTGGTCCTCGGGCAGCGCCGCGGAGAGCACCAGCGGGCTGGCCGTCCAGACGGGCATCAGGGAGCCGATCAGCTCGCCCGCGGAGGCGGCGACCTCCTCGAGCGGCGCGGCGCCGGCGCGGAGCATCCGGCGCAGGGCGGCCGCGGCCCGCGGGGAGCGCCGGACGGTGCGCTGCCAGCGGTCGGCGAGCTCCCACAGGAGGCGGCCGGCGCCGGAGGCCACGTGGGCGGCGTCGGCGCGGCGGAACACGGACTCCGCCCGGCGCAGGGCGTGGCCCTCCGGCATGGCCAGGAAGTCGTCACCGGTGATCATGGCCTCGAGCGTGGACTGCCACCAGGCGAGGTCGAACTCCCCGGGGACCTCCGCCCGGGGCACGGTCCGCCGGACCAGGTCGTCCACGAGCTCGCCGAGGCCCTGGCCGCGCAGCTCGTCGAGCAGGACGGTGCGCTCGGGCAGCACGGCGAGGTTCTCCTCGTCGTTGATGAGCCGGTCCAGGGTCTCCCGCAGCCGGTCGATGGGCTGCCCGAGGAGGTCGTCGCCGGTGGGCGAGCCCTCGAGGGCGATGGCCAGTCCCTCGAGGTCCTCCACGAAGCGGGCCTGCACCGCCGCGAGCTCCTCGACCCGCTCGGAGACGACCGGGTGCTTCGACGACGTGGCCCACTCGCGCCACCGCTCCCGCTCCGACTGCACGCGCAGCAGCGCGCTGTGCAGGTCCGTGAGGTGCACCCCGTGCCGGATGTACTCCTTCGCGGCCTTGCGCAGCCGCGAGCGCTGCAGCCCGGTCATCTCGATCCCGTGCTCGCGCCGCCAGCCGGACCCCGCGGTCGCGGCGACCAGGTCGGTCACGGGGCGGTCGTAGATGTCGGGGGTGAAGCGGGTCAGGGAGTCCTGGACCTCCTGCAGCAGCCGCAGCTGCCGGCCCCATTCGGGGACGGTCGTGCCGCCGCGCAGCCCGCTCGTGGCCAGCACGTGCCGCATCCCGGTCTCGAGGGTGGTCAGCTCCAGCAGCAGGGACTGGGCGAGCCGGTGCGCCTGGCGGGCCTCGTCCTCGTTGACCAGCCGCGCCCCGGTCCAGGGCCCCGCCAGGGTCCCGGCGTCGAAGGCCCCGAGCTCGGCGGCGCGCTCGAGCCGGGCGACCACGTCGCCCCGGTCGCCGACGGCGTCGAGCACCGAGCGCGGGAAGCGCACGGACGTGGCGGGCGCCGGGCGGCGGGAGGTCAGCTCGGCGAGCGCCTGCACGGCCCGGTACGGGGAGACGGACCACCGCGGCCGGACCGTGTGCAGGGACCGCACGTGCTCGGCGAGCTGGTCGCGGCTGGTGCGCAGCGTCTCGTGCAGCTCGGTGAGCTCCGGGCGCTCGGCGCGCTCGTTGCGGGCGACCGCCCGGATGAGCTGCTGGGCCACGTCGGCGTCGCTGAGCTGGGAGGACAGCGGCAGGACGGCGGTGCCCAGGCCCAGGCCGTCCATCCGCCGCCCGAAGGCGGCGAGCGTGGTGCGCCGCTCCCCCAGGACCAGCACGGTCCGGCCGGCGGCCACGAGGGTGCCCACCGTGTTGACCGCGGTGTCCAGCTGGCCGGTGCCCGGGGCGGCGGTCACCACGAACGAGTGCCCCTGCGCGGCGAGGTCGAGGACCTCCTGCTGGGGGCCGTCGGCGTCGAGCAGCAGCAGCTCGTCGGCGGGGTCGCGCTCGTCGAGCGGGGGCGCCTCGTCGACGATCTCCTCGACCTGGGGGACCCGTCCGACCGCGGAGTCCTTGAGCCGGGCGAGGTCCCGCACGACGGCGGTGCGGGCCACGACGGAGAGGTCGGCGGGACGGTCGTGCAGGTCCGCGAACGTGGAGACGAGCAGCTTGTGCTGGACGTGCATCCCGGGCACCGTCCCGGCGAGGGTGCGCAGCGTCTCGAGGGCGGGGGCCGGGTCGAGCCGCCGGGTGCCGTAGGCGAGCCGGGCGAGCTCCCCGGAGGTCAGGTCCACGCCGTGCTCCGCGGCCAGCCGGCGGACCATGGCGGGGTTGAGCCGGGCGGGGCCGACGAGCTGGAGCTCGAAGTCGTCGAGGTCCGGGCGCGGCTTCAGGGCGAGAGGGGCGAGCAGGACCGGGGCGATCCAGCGGCGCTGGCCGGCGCCGGTCGGGTCGGAGCCCCGGGGCCGGGCGAGCCAGGACGCGGTGCCGGCGGCGAGGTACGCGGCGTCCAGCCCGTGGTTGACCGACAGCTCGTGGGTCTTGGTGCGCAGGGCCCGGGCGGCGCGCACGGCGTGCCCGTACGCCTCTGGCTCGTGCACGATCGTGGACAGGCGGGTGGGGCGGCCCATGAGCAGCTGCGCCTGCCCCGAGGAGTTCGCCTCGGTGAGGTCGATGCACACGTTGTCGACCTGGTTGAAGTCCAGCAGCGTGTCCGGGCCGGTGTAGGCGTCCATCTGGCGGGTCCAGGGCTGCAGCGAGACGCGCGGGGGCTGCGCCCCGGAGGGGTCCGACTCCTGGGGGGTGCGGTCGGCTCCGATCGACATGGTTCTCCTCCTGCGCCACGGCCCGCGGGCCGGGCACCGCTCACGGACGGGTCGAGCGGTCCGTGCGGACCGCTCGACCCCGGCTGCTCGTGCTGCGCCCGTGCGGGGCGGGCCTCGGGCCCGCCCCCGGGCCTACTCCCACTCGATGGTTCCGGGGGGCTTGGACGTGACGTCCAGGACCACCCGGTTGACCTCTTCGACCTCGTTGGTGATGCGGTTGGAGACACGGGCCAGCAGGTCGTAGGGCAGGCGGGACCAGTCGGCGGTCATCGCGTCCTCGCTCGAGACGGGGCGCAGCACGATCGGGTGCCCGTACGTGCGGCCGTCGCCCTGCACGCCCACCGAGCGCACGTCCGCCAGGAGCACGACCGGCATCTGCCACACCTCGTCGTCGAGCCCGGCGCGGGTCAGCTCCTCGCGGGCGATCGCGTCCGCCCGGCGCAGGATCGCGAGGTTCGTCTCGCTGACCTCCCCGATGATGCGGATGCCGAGCCCGGGGCCGGGGAACGGCTGGCGGCCGACGATCTCGTGGGGCAGGCCCAGCTCGCGGCCCACGGCGCGGACCTCGTCCTTGAACAGCGTGCGCAGCGGCTCGACCAGCTCGAACTGCAGGTCCTCGGGCAGCCCGCCCACGTTGTGGTGGCTCTTGATGTTGGCGGCGCCCTCCCCGCCGCCGGACTCCACGACGTCGGGGTAGAGGGTGCCCTGGACGAGGAAGCGCACGGGCTCGCCGTCCTGGGCGGCGTTCCGGGCGACCTCCTCGGCGGCGGCCTCGAAGGAGCGGATGAACTCCCGGCCGATGACCTTGCGCTTCTGCTCGGGGTCGGTGACGCCGGCGAGCGCGGTGAGGAAGCGCTCCTTCTCCTCGGCGACGTGGAGGTTGACGCCGGTCGCCGCGACGAAGTCCTTCTCGACCTGCTCGGCCTCGCCCTCGCGCAGCAGCCCGTGGTCCACGAACACGCACGTGAGCTGGTCGCCCACGGCCCGCTGGACCAGGGCGGCGGCCACGGCGGAGTCCACGCCGCCGGAGAGCCCGCAGATCACGGACGCGGTGCCGACCTGCTCCCGGATCCGCTGGACGTGCTCCTCGATGATGTTGCCGGTCGACCAGGTGGGCTCGACCTGCGCGCCGTCGAACAGGAAGTGCTCGAGCACCTGCTGCCCGTGCACGGAGTGCTTGACCTCCGGGTGCCACTGCACGCCGTAGAGCCGGCGGGCGTCGTCGGCGAAGGCGGCCACGGGGGTGGTCTCCGTGGAGGCGAGGACCTCGAAGCCGGCGGGGGCCTCGACGACCGAGTCGCCGTGGCTCATCCACACGGTCTGGGTGCCCGGCGAGCCCTCCAGGATGGAGGCGGTGGGCCCGCCCACGGCGGTGGCGGTGGTCGCCCCGTACTCCCGGGCGCCGGTGTGGGCGACGGTCCCCCCGAGGGCCTGCGCCATGGCCTGGAAGCCGTAGCAGATGCCCAGGACGGGCACCCCGGCCTCGAAGAGCGCCGCGTCCTGCTGCGGCGCGTCCTCGGCGTAGACGGAGGAGGGGCCGCCCGAGAGGATGATCGCCGCGGGGTTCTTGGCGAGGATCTGCTCGGTCGACCAGGTGTGGGGGACGATCTCGGAATAGACACTGGCCTCGCGGACCCGGCGGGCGATCAGCTGCGCGTACTGCGCGCCGTAGTCGACCACCAGGACCGGGCGCTGCTCCAGATCGGTGCGGGTCTCAGCTGTTTCGGTCACGCCCTCCATCCTAGGCCAGGCGCGGGACCGGCTCAGTACCGCTTCGCGGCCTTCGGGTGGGCGCGCAGCTCCGCGGTGGTGGAGGCGTGGATCTTGCGCTCCACCACGAAGGAGAGGAACGGCACCACGC
Source organism: Kocuria rosea subsp. polaris (assembly GCF_001483755.1). Classification (GTDB taxonomy): domain Bacteria; phylum Actinomycetota; class Actinomycetes; order Actinomycetales; family Micrococcaceae; genus Kocuria; species Kocuria cellulosilytica. The sequence continues at coordinate 292,815 of NZ_LQBK01000002.1, read as the reverse complement.
CGCCCAGCGCCATGACCACGAGCTGCGGGAAGGGCCAGCGCATGAGCGTCCAGATCCGGAAGCAGGAGATGAGGTAGACCACGTAGAACCAGCCGTGGACGATGAGGATCCACGTGGAGATGTTGACCCCGCCCGCGAGGTTCTCGAGCTCGAGGTCCTGCCAGCCGAGGGCCACGGTCTGTCCCGTGGCCCGGTCGGTGCCGCCCGCGATCAGGTCGTAGCCCAGTCCGTAGCGGGTGATCATCTCGGCCACGAGCAGCAGCAGGAAGGTCCCGGAGATCCAGGCGCAGACCATGTAGAAGCTCAGGGCGCCGCGGATCTGGGCCTCGGTGCCCCCGAAGCGGCGGCGCGGCTGCAGGGCGGCCGCCCGGCGCGGGACCCGGCCCGGGGACGCCGCCTCCGAGGGGCGGGCGTCCGGGGGCAGGGGGACGCGCACCCCGTCGGTGCGCTCCTTCGGCACGGGTGCCGGCGAGGGGGTCGGCTGCGTGGGTTCAGTCATGGTGGGCTCCGGTCCTGTCCTGGGTCCTGTCGTGGGTCCTGGGCTCGCGCGCCCGGTCGCCGGGCTGGTCGTCGAACCAGTAGTACTCCCCCGCCTCGGGGTCGTAGTAGTAGTAGCGTCCGCTGGCCTCGTCGTAGTAGTAGCCGCTCTCGTGGTGGTCGCCGGGGCGGCCGCCGCGGGAGGCCCCGCCCTCGAAGTAGAAGTACTCCTCCGGGTGCTGCTCGCGCTGCCACTCGTCGCGCACGAACCGCCACCAGATGTAGAGGGCGAACCCGGCGAAGACCACCCACTCGACCGCGTAGAAGACGTTGAGCAGGTTCACGGACTCGTCCGTGGGCTGCTGGTCGATGTCGAGCCGGGACAGCTCCGGGCTCAGCAGGGCGGCGTCCGGGGCGAGGGTCCCGTCCGCGGTGAGCGGCGGCGGCGCGGTGGCGGGGGTCTCGGCGAAGGCGGCCACGTACCCGGACCACAGCGGGACGTCCCAGAGGTTGCTCAGCTGGGCCGGGGACACCGTGCGCACCTGCCCCTCGGGCAGCTCGTCGCCGGGCACCGGGCCCTCCGCGGGCAGGTACCGGCCGACGACGTCGACGGCGCCCTCCGGCTCCTCCGGCACCGCGGCGGGGTCGGCGCTCCAGCCGCGGGCCACCGCGAGGGTCAGCTCGCCGCCGGCGTCCGGCCACAGGTCCTCGCTGCCCGGGACGGTGAGGGCGCTGACCGCCCACCAGCCCTCCGCGCCGTCCTGCAGGCGCCCCGGGACCAGGACGGTGGACCCGTCCCGGTACTCGCCGGTGACGGTGACGAGCTGGTCGGCCTGCGCGGCGGTGACGGGGGCGCCGGCCTCGGCGGCCTCGGCGAGCGGGACGGCCACGTCCTTGGCGGGGTCCGCGACCGTGCGGGACTGCTCGCTGGACTCCAGCTGCCACTGGCTCAGCAGCACGAACCCCACGGCCAGCCCGAGGCTCACGATCAGGGCGAGGATCGAACGGGGGCGCAGGACGGTCGTGAGCACCCGTCAAGGCTAGTGCGCGTTCCTGGGCGTTCGCCAGTTGCGCGCGGGCCCGTGCCCCGCCGGCGGGACGGGGCACGGGCCCGCCGGCGGGGCGCGGGTCAGCCGCGGATGACGACCTCGGCGCGCTGGAACTCCTTGAGCTCCAGGTACCCGGTGGTGGCCATCGAGCGGCGCAGGGCGCCCACGAGGTTGGAGGTGCCGTCCACGTGGCGGGACGGCCCGAAGAGGACCTCCTGCAGGGGCCCCACGGTGCCCACGCGGGTGCGCAGCCCGCGCGGCAGCTGCCCGTGGTGGGCCTCCGCGCCCCAGTGCCAGCCCTGGCCGGGCGCCTCCTCGGTGCGGGCCAGCGCGGTGCCGAGCATCACGGCGTCCGCGCCCATGGCGAGCGCCTTGACGATGTCCCCGGAGACCCCCACCCCGCCGTCGGCGATGACGTGGACGTAGCGCCCGCCGGACTCGTCGAGGTAGTCGCGGCGGGCCGCCGCGACGTCGGAGATCGCCGTGGCCATGGCCGCGTGGATGCCCAGGGTGTTCTGGATGCGCATGGACGCGCCGCCGCCGAAGCCCACGAGCACGCCGGCCGCGCCCGTGCGCATGAGGTGCAGCGCGGGCGTGTAGCCGGCGGCGCCGCCCACGATGACCGGGACGTCGAGGTCGTAGATGAACTTCTTGAGGTCCAGCGGCTCCTGGTTGCGGGAGACGTGCTCCGCAGACACCGTGGTGCCGCGGATCACGAAGACGTCCACGCCGGCGTCCAGGACGGTGCGGTAGTGCTCCACCGTGCGCTGCGGCGTCAGGGACCCCGCGACGATGACCCCCGACTCCCGGATCTGCGCGAGCCGGGCCGTGATCAGCTCCGGCTGCACGGGGGCCTCGTAGAGCTCCTGCATCCGGCGCGTGGACGCCGGGGCGTCCTCCCCGGAGAGCTCCGCGATCTCGTCGAGCACCGGCTGCGGGTCCTCGTAGCGGGTCCACAGCCCCTCGAGGTCCAGCACCCCCAGTCCCCCGGCCCGGCCGAGGGCGATGGCCGTCTCCGGGGACGTCGCCGAGTCCATCGGGGCGCCCAGGAACGGGATGGAGAACCGGTAGGCGTCGATCTGCCAGTCCGTGGACACGTCCCGGGGGTCGCGCGTGCGGCGCGACGGGACGAGGGCGATCTCGTCCAGGGAGAAGGTGCGGCGGGCGCGTTTGGAGCGGCCGATCTCGATGTCGTAGCTCATGGTGTCCTTTCCGAACGGTGCAGCGGACGCTCGCTCAGCGCTGGTAGTTGGGTGCCTCGACGGTCATCGTGATGTCGTGCGGGTGGGACTCCTTGAGCCCGGCCGGGGTGATGCGCACGAACCGGCCCTGGTGCTTGAGCTCCTCGATGCTGTGGGCGCCCACGTAGAACATGGTCTGGCGCAGGCCGCCGTCGAGCTGGTGGACCACGGCCGAGAGCGGGCCGCGGTACGGGACCTGGCCCTCGATGCCCTCGGGGATGAGCTTCTCGTCGCTGGCGACGTCGGCCTGGAAGTAGCGGTCCTTGGAGTAGGAGGTGTTCTTGCCGCGGGACTGCATGGCCCCCAGCGAGCCCATTCCCCGGTAGGTCTTGAACTGCTTGCCGTTGACGAAGATCAGCTCGCCCGGGGACTCGTCGCACCCCGCGAGCAGGGACCCGACCATCACGGAGTCCGCCCCGGCCACGAGGGCCTTGCCGATGTCGCCGGAGTACTGCAGACCGCCGTCGGCGATCAGGGGCACGCCCGCCGGGATCGCCGCCTTCGCCGCCTCGTTGACGGCGGTGACCTGGGGGACGCCCACACCGGCGATGATGCGGGTGGTGCAGATCGAGCCGGGGCCCACGCCCACCTTCACGGCGTCCGCCCCGGCGTCGACGATGGCCTGGGCGCCGTGGCGGGTGGCCGCCTGCCCGCCGATGACGTCCACGTGCGCGGCGGCGGTCTCCGCCTTGAGCCGGGCGATCATGTCCAGCACGCCCTGGGAGTGCCCGTTGGCGGTGTCGATGAACAGGGCGTCCACACCGGCCTCGACCAGGGTCATGGCCCGCTCGAAGCCGTCGCCGAAGAAGCCGACGGCGGCGCCGACGCGCAGCCGGCCCTCGTCGTCCTTGGTGGCGTGGGGGTACTGCTCCGCCTTGGTGAAGTCCTTGATCGTGATCAGGCCCGTGAGCCGGCCCGCGTCGTCGACGAGCGGCAGCTTCTCGATCTTGTTGGACGCCAGCAGCTGGTGCGCGTCGTCCTTCGCCATCCCGACCTTGCCGGTGATCAGCGGCATGGGCGTCATGACCTCGTGCACCCGGCGCCGCGGGAACTCGCTCTCCGGCAGGTACCGGGTGTCGCGGTTGGTGATGATGCCCAGCAGCTTCTGCTCGGCGTCCACGACGGGCAGGCCGGAGACCCGGTAGTAGCCGCACAGCCGGTCCAGGTCCTCGAGGGTCGCCTCCGGGGAGATGGTCACGGGGTCGGTGATCATCCCCGACTCGCTGCGCTTCACCCGGTCCACGTGCTCGGCCTGGTCCTGGATCGAGAGGTTGCGGTGGATCACGCCGATGCCGCCCTGGCGGGCCATGGCGATCGCCATCGAGGACTCGGTGACGGTGTCCATGGCGGCGGACAGCAGCGGCACCTCCAGGTCGATGCGCCGGGACAGGCGGGTGCGCGTGGACGCCTCGGACGGGATGACGTCGGTGTTGCCGGGCAGCAGCAGGACGTCGTCGTAGGTCAGGCCGGTGAACCCGAAGGGGTCCTCGGACAGGGCGGTGGGGACGGCGGTATCCGACACGGTGGGGCCTTTCAGCTTCGAGGGAGTCGCGACCATTCTACGGGCCGGGTCCCGGCCGGCGGACGGCTGTGGCCGTGCTCACGGCCCGGCGGGGAACCCGGCCCGGTCCGCGTGCAGCGCCGCCTCGACCCGCTCCGCGAACATGGGGGCCAGCGTCCGCACGTACTCGACGGTGAGGTGGTTGTTGTCCCAGTAGGTGAAGACGTTGCCGACGACGGGGGTGCAGGTGCCGTCCGGGCAGATGAGGTCCCCGAGGTCGACCAGGGAGACCCGCGGCAGCTCGGCCACCGGGGCCAGCGGGCTGTCCGGGCCCAGGATCGTGTGGGAGGCGGTGCACTCGGGGGCGTCGGCCCCGTGCTCCGCGGCGCAGCGCGCGGGGACGAAGTCGAACCGGGGGTTGTCCCGCAGCGCGACGACCTGGATGCCGCGCTGCGCCAGCCCGCGGATGCGCTGCTCCATCCCGGGGGTGAACTGCTCCTCGTTCTCGTCCGTGCTGCGGGTGCCCTGGACGAGCACCAGGTCCGGGTCCACGGCCTCCACCACGGGGTCGGTGCCCTCGAGCCAGCGGGCGCACGGCTCGTGGTCGGCGACCTGCTCCTCGGGCAGCCCGTACAGGCAGTTGCCGCGGATGTAGGTGACCACGCGCCAGTCGTTGCGCTGTGCCAGGTGCTCGACGGCCGGGATCCACTGGTGCACGTGGCTGTTGCCGATCACCAGCATCGTGGCGGAGGGGTCGGGGTTCGGGACGGTGTCGAAGCACCACCGCCGGAAGCGTTCGCCGACCCCCGCGGCGGGCGGACAGGGCTCGCCGAGCCCCGGCTTCGCGTACGGCTCCCCGGTGATCACGGGGATGGTCGCGGCGGCCGGGTCGCCCTGGTGGCGGAAGCCGGGCAGCAGGGCGGCCGCCCCGGGGTTGTTGCGGTCGGCGGACGCGGCGATCTCGAGGGCCCGCCGGTCCTCGGCCACGCGGTCCGCGGTCACGGGCACCGCGACCGCGGCGAGGCACACCACGATCACGGCGGCCAGCCGCAGCCGGCTCCGCTCGGGCCAGGACCAGCGCTTGAGCGGGTCCTCGACCAGCCGGGTGGCCAGCACCGCCAGCACCAGGCAGACCAGCACGATCGCCACCCCCGACCGGGGCCCGGCCATGGGCCGGTCCCGGAGCACGAGGTAGGTGATCAGCACCGGCCAGTGGATCAGGTACAGCGCGTAGGCGGAGTCGCCGAGCCGCACCAGGGGGCGGGAGGCGAGGAGCCGGTCCAGGCCGAAGCGCGATCCGGACTGCCCGGCCACGATCACCGCCGCCGCGGAGAGCAGCGGCCACAGCGCGATCCACCCGGGGAACGCGCCCTGCACGTCGACCAGCACGCCCACCGAGACCATGCTCACCATCCCGGCCCAGCCGAGCACCACGCGCAGCCGGCGCCCGGGCCGCAGGTGGGGCACGGCCAGCGCCAGCAGCGAGCCGAGGGCGAACTCCCACAGCCGGGTGCGGGTGTCGAAGTAGGCGAACTCCTGCTGCGTGGCGGTGGCGTGCACGGACCAGGCCAGGGAGGCCGCGAGGATCAGCCCGAAGGCCACCGCCAGCACCGGCACCGGCCGCCACCGGCTCCGCCGGGAGACCAGCCACGCCGCGGCGAAGACCAGCGGCCACAGCAGGAACACCTGGCCCTGCACCGACAGGGACCAGAAGTGCTGGAACGGGGAGGCCGTCGAGTGGTCGGCCGCGTAGTAGTCCACCGCGCTCAGCGCCAGCGCCCAGTTCTCCGCGTAGAACACCGAGGCGAGCGCCTCGTCCCGCCACCGCCCGGCGTCGTAGGCCGGGTAGAACAGCTCCACGAGGACCAGGGTGGCCAGGATGGTGAGCACCGCCAGGGGCAGCAGCCGCTTGAACACGTGCAGCCAGTACCGTCCCAGCGCCAGGGGCCGGCCGGCCTCGAGCTTGCGCACGAAGGACAGGGTCAGGAAGAACGCCGAGATCAGCAGGAAGACGTCCACGCCCCCGGAGACCCGGCCGAGGAACACGTGGTAGACGACCACGAGCAGCACCGCGACCGCGCGCAGGCCCTGCACCTCGGGGCGGAACCCCGAGTACCGGCCGGCGCCGCGCCGCGCCGCGTCCGGGCTCTCGGCGGTCCCGGTGGACGGCTGCGGGGCGGTGGCGTGCACGGTGGCCACGGGGGCACCTCCAGGGGGCGGCCCCGGCGCGGCCGCGGGCGGCACCGGGGAGGGGGGGAACGGGGGAGGACGAGCGGGGGGGGGAAGAGCAGGGGGGCAGGCGGGGGGCGCCCGTCGTGACCCTATCGCACGGCCGGTGCCGGGCCGGTGCACGCACGCCGGGGTGCTGTCCCCGGGGTCGGGCGCGGGGCGCGGGCCGCGCTCAGGGGGACGTCGCGGCGAGCAGCGGGCCGGGCAGCCGCGCCTCCACGGCCGGCGCCATCGTCCGGGCGTAGGTCCACGTGAGGTGATGCGGGTCGAAGAAGACGTACGCGTTGCCCACCACGGGACGGCACAGCCCCTCCGGGCAGATGAGGTCGGTGAGGTCGAGGGAGGTGAACCCGGCTCGGTCCGCGAGGGCGTCGGCCGGGTTGACGGGGGCCAGCACCTGCTCGACGGGCACGCGGCAGCGGTCGGCGTCCTGGCCGTGGCGCTGGGCGCACTCGTAGGGGTTGAAGTCGAACCGGGGGTTGTCCCGGAAGCCGACGACGTCGATGCCCTGGCCCGTCAGCCGCTCGACCAGCTCGGGGAACCCGCCGACCAGGGCCTCGGCGGAACCGTCCATGCGGGCCGCGTAGGTCGAGGTCGTCATGACCGCGTCCGGCGCGAGCCGCTCCACGTACTCGATCGCCGCGTCGTTGCCCGCGTGGCAGGCGTCCCCCTCCGGGCGCACCGCGAAGGCGCAGCCCGGCTGCAGCACGGCGACGAGCTGCCAGCCGTGCTCCTCCGCCACGGGGATCAGCGCGCCCATGAACTGCTCCATGTGGGAGTTGCCGACCACCGCGACGGTGCGCGAGGGGTCGGACAGGGCCGGGGTCTGGCGGCAGTACTGCTCGAGGACCTCCTGCTCGGGGGCGAACTCCCCGGAGCAGGGCTCCGGCAGTCCCACCCACTCGTCGCCCAGGGCGGAGGCCAGCGGCAGGGTGGGGGCGTCCGGGTCCCCGCGGAACTCGAAGCCCGGCTCCAGCACCGCGGCCCCGGGACTGTTGCGGGCGGCCTCCTGCGCCAGCCGCTCCTCCCGGCGGGCGTCGGCCTGCTGCCAGGCCAGCACCGGCACGACGACCAGCGCCAGGCTCACCGCCACCGACACCGCCAGCCGCCGCTTGTCCCGCTCCGGCCACGCCCACCGCTGGAAGGGGCGCTCCACCAGCTTCGTGGCGAGCACCGCCAGGACCAGCGAGACCACGATGATCGCCGCCCCGGAGCGCGGACCGGCCACCGGCCGGTCCCGCAGCACCAGGTACGTGATCAGCAGCGGCCAGTGCACCAGGTACAGCGCGTAGGAGGCGTCCCCCAGCCGCACCAGCGGCCGCGAGGCCAGCACCCGGTCCAGGCCGAGGGGCGAGCCGGACTGCCCGGCCACGATCACCGCCGCGGCGGACAGCAGCGGCCACAGCGCGATCCACCCCGGGAACGCGCCCTGCACGTCGACGAGCATCCCGACCGAGACCATGCTGGCCATCCCCGCCCAGCCCAGCACCACCCGCACGGCCCGCGGCGGGTGCAGGTACGGCACCGCCAGGGCCAGCAGCGAGCCCAGCGCGAACTCCCACAGCCGGGCCCGGGTGTCGAAGTAGGCGAAGGCCTGGTTCGTGGCGGTCGCGTGCACGGACCAGGCCAGGGAGGCCGCGAAGATCAGCCCGAAGGCCACCGCCAGCACCGGCACCGGCCGCCACCGGCCGCGGCGGCACACCAGCCACGCCGCCCCGAACACCAGCGGCCACAGCAGGAACACCTGGCCCTGCACCGACAGGGACCAGAAGTGCTGGAACGGCGAGGCCGTGGAGTCGTCGACCGCGTAGTAGTCCACCTCGGCCAGGGCCAGCGCCCAGTTCTCCACGTAGAGCACGGAGGCCAGCGCCTCCGTGCGCACGCGGTCGATCCGCGCCTCCGGGAAGAACCACCACGCCAGCAGCAGGGTGCCGAGGATCGTGAGCACCGCGAGGGGCAGCAGCCGCTTGAACACGTGCAGCCAGTACCGTCCCAGCGCCAGGGGCCGGCCGGCCTCGAGCTTGCGCACGAAGGACAGGGTCAGGAAGAACGCCGAGATCAGCAGGAAGATGTCCACGCCGCCCGAGACCCGGTCGAGGAACACGTGGTAGACGACCACGAGCAGCACCGCGACGAACCGCAGCCCCTGCACCTCCGGGCGGAACCCCGCGTACCGGGCCACCCGCCGGGCCGTGTCCGTGCCGACGGGCGCGTCCTGCTCACGAAGGCTCGTCATGGGCTCCTCCTGGGAACACCGTGCCGCCGGGGCGCGGCAGTGGTCGGGCGGACCTCCGCACTCTACCGGAGGCCGCGGTGCGGACCCCGCAGACGGCGGCGGACCCGCCCCACCGGTGGTGGGACGGGTCCGCGGGGCGAGCCGGCTCGGCGCCGGCCGTCAGTGCCGGCCGTCAGTGCTGGTGGCCGTGGCCGTGCCCCTCGTCGTCGGCGGGCTTGTCCGTCACGAGCGTCTCGGTGGTCAGCACGAGCGCCGCGATGGAGGCGGCGTTCTGCAGGGCCGAGCGGGTGACCTTGACCGGGTCGATGATGCCCGCGCCGACCATCTCGACGTACTCGCCGGTGGCGGCGTCGTAGCCGTGGCCGGGCTCGAGCTCGGCCACCCGGGCGGCGACCACGGCCCCGTCCTGGCCGGCGTTCTGGGCGATCCAGTACAGCGGCTGCCGCAGGGCGCGGCGGACGATGCCCAGGGCGGTCGCGGCGTCACCGGTGAGCCCGAGGTCGGACTCGTCGAGGACCTTCGCGGCCTGCACGAGCGCGGTGCCGCCGCCGGAGACGATGCCCTGCTCGAGGGCCGCGCGCGTCGAGGACACGGCGTCCTCGATGCGGTGCTTGCGCTCCTTGGCCTCCACCTCGGTGGCCGCGCCGACCTTGATCACGGAGACGCCGCCGGCCAGGCGGGCGAGGCGCTCCTGCAGCTTCTCGCGGTCCCACTCGGAGTCGGTGCGCTCGGCCTCGGCGCGGATCGTGGCGACCCGGTCCTGGATCTCGGCCTCGGTCCCGCCGCCGTCCACGAGGGTGGTCTCGTTCTTGGTCACCGTCACGCGGCGAGCGGTGCCCAGCTGCTCGAGGGTGACCTGGTCGAGGCTGATGCCCAGCTCGGTGGTGATGAGCTGGCCGCCGGTGAGTACGGCGAGGTCCTGCAGGATCGCCTTGCGGCGGTCGCCGAAGCCGGGGGCCTTGAGGGCCACGACGTCGAGGGTGCCGCGCAGCTTGTTGACCACGAGGGTGGAGAGGGCCTCGCCCTCGACGTCCTCGGCGATGATGGTCAGCGGCTTCTTGGCCTGGAGGACCTTCTCGAGCACGGGCATGAGCTCCGGCACCGAGGAGATCTTGCCCTGGTACAGCAGCACCAGGGAGTTCTCCATGACCGCTTCCTGGCGTTCGGCGTCGGTCACGAAGGACGGGGACAGGTAGCCCTTGTCGAACTGCATGCCCTCGGTGACGTCGAGCTCGACCTCGGTGCTCGAGCCGTCCTCGATCGTGATGACGCCGTCCTTGCCGACGGTCTCGAAGGCGCGGGCGATGAGCTCGCCGATCGCCGGGTCCTGCGCCGAGATGGCGGCCACGTGGGCGACGTTGGCGCCCTCCACGGGGCGGGCGTTCTCCAGCAGGCGGTCGGTGACCGCCTCGACGGCCTTCTCGATGCCGCGCTTGAGGCTCAGCGGGTCGGCGCCGGCGGCCACGTTGCGCAGGCCCTCCTTGACGAGCGCCTGGGCGAGCACGGTGGCGGTGGTGGTGCCGTCGCCGGCGACGTCGTTGGTCTTGGTCGCCACCTCCTTGGCGAGCTGGGCCCCGAGGTTCTCGTACGGGTCGTCGAGCTCGACCTCGCGGGCGATGGTCACGCCGTCGTTGGTGATCGTGGGGGCGCCCCACTTCTTGTCGAGCACCACGTTGCGCCCGCGCGGGCCGAGGGTGACCTTGACGGTGTCGGCGAGCTTGTTGACGCCGTTCTCGAGGGACTTGCGGGCGGCATCGTCGAATGCCAGCTGCTTGGCCATGGGCAATGGCTCCTTCTGGGTGGCTGGGGTCGCCAGCGGTTTCGGGGATCGGGATCGGCGAAGGGTGCCCGCCGCGGGCCCCGCGGGGCGTGCGCGACGGGCACCCTTCGTCCGGACTGCGCGGTCTGCGCCGGGTCTGTGCCGCCCGGTCTACTTCTCGACGACGGCGAGCACGTCGCGGGCCGGGAGCACCAGGTACTCCTCGCCGTTGTACTTGACCTCGGTGCCGCCGTACTTGGAGAAGATCACGACGTCGCCCTCCTTGACGTCGACCGGGATGCGGTTGCCGGAGTCGTCGACCCGACCGGGGCCGACGGCCAGGACCTTGCCCTCCTGGGGCTTCTCCTTGGCGGTGTCCGGGATGACGAGACCGGACGCGGTGGTCTGCTCAGCGGCGAGCGGCTGAACGACGATGCGATCCTCGAGAGGCTTGATGGAGACCGACACGATCTCTCCTTGTCTGTAGGGGTGGAAAACGGTGGGCGACCGCGGGCGGAGCCCGCTGTCGAGCTTCGGGCCGGTTGGCGCACCAACCGTCGTCGCGGTGCCGATCGATCGCCTGGCCCTTAGCACCCTCACCCGGAGAGTGCCAAGGCCAACTGTAGGAGGGGGCTGGCAGTCGGTCAAGGCGAGTGCCAGCGCGCCGGTGCCCGCGGGCCCCGATGGGAGGAATTAGGTCACACCGGTGTTCCCCAATGATTTGCCTCACGCCCGTCCGACGCTCTAGGTTGAGCGGTAAGGCAACCCTTACCTCGGCCGAGCAACGGTGCCCTCCCCGTCGTCCCCGCACACCGGTGTGCGGGTACGTCGCGCCCATCGGACCCCGCCGACGCCCTCCCTCCCGGAGCGCGCCGGCGTCCTCTGCACGAAGGAAGACCATGAACCGCTCCACGCACCCGGCCGCCCTCCTGGCCGTCGCCGGCGTCCTCGCCCTCACCGCCTGCGGCACGGCCCAGGGCGACGAGCCCGCCTCCGCCGGGACCTCCGCCGCCTCGACCGCCACGGTCGAGGTCGAGGACAACTTCGGCACGCAGACCGTCGACGTCCCGCCGCGGTCCGTCGTCGCCACCGACAACCGCACGTTCGAGACGCTCGCCGAGTGGGACGTCGAACTGGCCGCGGCCCCGCGCGCCCTCATGCCGGACACCATCGCCTACGCCGACGACGAGTCCGTCATCGACCTCGGCAACCACCGCGAGCCGGACCTCGAGGCCGTCGTCGCCGCGGACCCCGACCTCATCGTCAACGGCCAGCGCTTCGCCGACTACCGCGAGGACTTCGCCGACCTCGTGCCGGAGGCCACCGTCGTGGAGCTGGACCCGCGGGAGGACCAGGCCTTCGACGCGGAGCTGAAGCGGCAGACCTCCGTCCTGGGCCGGATCTTCGACCGCGAGGACGAGGCCGAGCAGATCAACGGCGACTTCGACGCGGCGATGCAGCGCGTGGCCGACGGCTACCGGCCCGGCGACACGGTCATGGCCGTCACCGTCTCCGGCGGCGAGATCGGCTTCATCGCCCCGGACAAGGGACGCACCCTGGGCCCGCTGTTCGAGATCTTCGGCTTCGAGCCGGCGCTCGAGGTCGACGGCGCCAGCGACGACCACCAGGGCGACGACATCTCGGTCGAGGCGATCGCCGACTCGGACCCCGACTGGATCCTCGTGCTGGACCGGGACGCCGCGATCAGCGCCGACGACCCCGAGTTCACCCCGGCGCAGGAGGTCATCGAGGGCGCCGAGGCCCTGCGGAACGTCACCGCGGTGCAGGAGGGCAACGTCGTCTACATGCCCCGCGACACCTACACCAACGAGGGCATCCAGACCTACACGGAGTTCTTCAACACCCTGGCCGACGCCATGGGCGAGCAGAACTGACCTGTCGGACGGACGGCGGGAGCGGGGCCCTCCGCGACGGGCCCCGCTCCCCTGCCGCCGGACACGAGGCCGAAGGAAGGGCCGATCCATGACAACCATCTCGTCCGGACCCCGCACCGGGGGCAGGACCAGGAGCCCGGGGGCGCTGTTCGACCCCAAGCTCCTCCTCGGGGTGCTCGGGGTCCTGGCCCTGCTGGCCGTCTCCCTGCTCACCGGCGTCTACGACGTCTTCGGCGCCGCCGACGGCGACGAGATGTTCGCCATCACGCGGATCCCCCGCACCATCGCCCTGGTGCTCGCCGGCGCGGCCATGGCCATGTCCGGGCTGGTGATGCAGCTGCTCACGCAGAACCGCTTCGTGGAGCCCACCACGACGGGCACCACCGAGTGGGCGGGGCTGGGGCTGCTGCTCGTCATGCTCCTCGTGCCCGGCGCCACGATCCTCACCCGGATGCTCGGCGCCGTGACCGCGGCCTTCCTCGGGACCATGATCTTCTTCCTCTTCCTGCGCCGCGTCTCCCTGCGCTCCTCCCTCGTCGTCCCCATCGTCGGCATCATGCTGGGCGCGGTGGTCGGCTCCGTCTCGACGTTCCTGGTGCTGCAGACGGACATGCTGCAGAACCTGGGGGTCTGGTTCGCCGGCAGCTTCACCTCGGTCCTGCGCGGCCAGTACGAGGTGCTGTGGCTCGTCCTGCTGGTCGGGATCGCGGTGTTCCTCGTGGCGGACCGGCTCACCGTCGCCGGGCTCGGCGAGGACGTCGCCACCAACGTCGGCCTGGACTACCACCGGACCGTCCTGCTCGGGACGGGCCTGATCGCGGTGGCCACCGGGGTCGTCACCGTCGTCGTCGGCAACCTGCCGTTCCTGGGCCTGATCGTGCCCAACATCGTCTCGATGGTCCGCGGCGACGACCTGCGCAGCAACCTGCCCTGGGTGTGCCTGCTCGGCGTCGCCATCGTGACGGTGTGCGACCTGATCGGGAGGATCGTCATCATGCCGTTCGAGATCCCGGTGTCCGTGATCCTCGGGATCGTCGGCGCCGTGGTGTTCGTCCACCTGCTCCTCAGGCAGCGTCGACGTGTCTGAGGCCGTGCTCGGGACACCCGCGACGACACCGGCACCGGCCGCGACCCCGGCGGCGGGGGCCCGCCCCGCGCGGGGCGGCACCGGCGCGTTCCCCACGCCGCGGGCCCGGCGGCGGTACTGGACGGTCGTCGCCGTGCTGGCCCTCGCCTCGGCCGGCTTCGCCTTCGGCCTGCTGGCGTGGGACAACCCGATGCCGGTCGGCTCGGACGGGTTCTGGCGGATCGCGGACCGGCGGGTGACGGGCGTCGTCATCATGGCGGTCGTGGCCTTCTGCCAGGCCGTGGCCACGGTGAGCTTCCAGACGGCCACGAACAACCGCATCATCACCCCGTCGATCATGGGCTTCGAGTCCCTCTACGTGGCGATCCAGACGTCCACGGTCTACTTCCTGGGCGCCGCGGGGATCCTCGTCCTCCAGGGCGTGCCGCAGTTCCTCCTGCAGGTCGCGCTCATGGTGGCCCTCTCCCTCGCCCTCTACGGCTGGCTGCTCTCCGGCCGGTACGGGAACCTGCAGGTGATGCTGCTCGTGGGCATCGTCATCGGCGGGGGGCTGGGCTCCGTCTCCACCTTCATGCAGCGCCTGCTGTCCCCCAGCGAGTTCGACGTGCTCTCCGCCCGGCTGTTCGGCTCCGTGACGAACGCGCACGCCGACTACCTCCCCGTGGCCGTCCCCCTGTGCGTGCTGGCCGGGGGTGCGCTGTGGCTGCGCTCCGCCCGCCTGAACGTGGTCGCCCTCGGGCGGGACGTGAGCGTGAACCTCGGCGTGCGGCACCGGGCCGAGATCATGCGCACGCTCTTCTTCGTCTCCGTGCTCATGGCCGTCTCCACCGCCCTGGTGGGCCCGATGACGTTCCTCGGCTTCCTGGTCGCGACGCTCGCGTACCAGTTCGCCGGCACGCACGACCACCGCTGTGTCTTCCCCGTCGCGGTGCTCACCGGCTTCCTCGTCCTCACGGGCGCCTACTTCGTGCTGAACCACGTCTTCTACGCCCAGGGCGTCGTCTCGATCATCATCGAGCTCGTCGGCGGCTCCGTCTTCCTGTACGTCATCCTCCGAAAGGGCCGGCTGTGATCACCCTCACCAACGTGCGCAAGGACTACGGCGGGGAGGTGACGATCGGGCCCGTCGACCTCGAGATCCCGTCGGGCGGGATGACCGCCCTGGTCGGCCCCAACGGGGCGGGCAAGTCCACGCTCCTGACGATGATCGGCCGGCTGCTGGGCCTCGACGACGGCAGCATCGACATCGCCGGCTACGACGTGGCCACGACGCGGTCCAAGGACCTGGCCCGGATCGTGTCCGTCCTGCGCCAGGAGAACCACTACGTCACCCGGCTCACGGTGCGGCAGCTGGTCGGCTTCGGCCGCTTCCCGCACAGCCGCGGCCGGCTCAACGCCGCGGACGAGGAGATCATCGGCCGGTACATCGACTTCCTCGGGCTGCGACCGCTGGAGCACCGCTACCTCGACCAGCTCTCGGGCGGGCAGCGCCAGCGCGCGTACGTGGCCATGGTGCTGGCCCAGGAGACCGACCACGTGCTCCTGGACGAGCCCCTCAACAACCTGGACATGCGCCACGCCGTGTCGATGATGCAGCACCTGCGGCGGGCGTGCGACGAGATGGGCCGCACCATCGTCATCGTGCTCCACGACATCAACTTCGCCAGCCACTACGCGGACCGGATCTGCGCCGTGAAGGACGGCCGGATCGCCGAGTTCGGCGTTCCGCACGAGATCATGGACGGCGCGGTCCTCACCCGGGTCTTCGAGACGCCGGTGCAGGTCATCGACGGCCCCCGGGGCCGTCTGGCCGCCTTCTACTGACCGGCGCCCGCCCCGGCGGGCGGACCCGGATAGGGTGGACCGATGCAGAACGAGGCGGCCGACATCGCACCCCTGCTCACGGCCGAGGGGCAGCGCCTGCTCGAGGCGGTCGGCCCCTACGACGCCGAGGACGCGCTGGGCACGGCGACCCGCCTGCGCGCCGAGGGGCACGAGGCGCAGCTCGTCGCCGCGGTGCTCACCCAGGCCAGGCTCCGCGCCCGGGCCCGGGAGAAGTTCGGCGGATTCGCCGACCGCATGCTCTTCACCCGGGCCGGTCTCGAGCAGGCCACCCGGCTGCGGGTGGCCGCCCTGCACGCGCGGCGCTTCGCCGGCGCGGGCGCCGAGCACGTGGCCGACCTCGGCTGCGGCATCGGCGCGGACGCGCTCGCGCTGGCCTCCCTCGACCGCAGGGTCACCGCCGTGGAGCTCGACGAGACCACGGCCGCGGTCGCCACCCTCAACCTCCTGCCGTTCCCCGAGGTCACGGTCCTGCACGCCGACGCCGAGTCGCTGGACCTCGCCGGCCTGCCCGCCGGGCCGCCGGACGGGGTGTGGCTGGACCCCGCGCGGCGCACGACGTCGTCGTCGGGCACCCGGCGGATCTTCGACCCCGAGGCGTTCTCCCCGCCCCTGTCCTTCGTGGCGGCGCTGGCCGGGCGCGGCCTGCCCGTCGGGGTGAAGCTGGGGCCGGGGATCCCGCACGAGGCCGTCCCCGCCGGGTGCGAGGCGCAGTGGGTCTCCGACCGGGGCGACGTGGTCGAGGCCGTGCTGTGGTTCAACGCGGTGGCCCGCCCCGGCGTGCGGCGGGCGGCGCTCGTGCTCTCCGAGCACGGGTCCGCGGAGATCGTCAGCCCGGAGGACCACGACCCCGCCCACGCCGACGCGGTGGTCGGGCCCGTGGGCGCCTACCTCTACGAACCGGACGGCGCGGTGATCCGCGCGGGCCTCGTCACGGACCTCGCCCGGCAGCTGGGGGCGCGGCTGATCCACCCCCGGATCGCCTACCTCACCTCCGACGAGCTCGTGCGCACCCCGCTGGCCCGCGCGTACCGCGTGCGGGAGGTGCTGCCGCACACCGTCAAGGTGCTCAGGCGGTGGGTGCGGGAGCACGAGGTCGGCACGCTCGAGATCAAGAAGCGCGGCACGGACGTGACCCCGGAGGAGCTGCGCCGCCGGCTCGCGCCGAAGGGCCCCGGACGGGCCACGCTCGTGGTCACCAGGACGGCCGCGGACCCCGCCCCGGGCGGCCCCGGACGGACCGGGGCGGGCCCCGCGGAGAAGCGCGTCGTGATCGTCGTGGAAACCGTAGACTGAGGGCTCCGCGGGCCGTCCGGCCCGCCCCCGACCGGGCGCCCGCCCTCAAGAGCACGGAGGACCTGCCGCGTGGAGATCTCGTTCGCCCGCTCCCAGCAGTCGACGCTCGGCGTCGAGTGGGAGATCGCCCTCGTGGACGGCAGCACGGGGGATCTCGTGCCCCGCGGCCGGGAGACGTTCGAGGCCGTCCTGGACGCCCATCCCGACTGGGGCACCGACGGCGACCACCCTCACCTCACCGGGGAGTTCCTGCTCAACACCATCGAGCTGGTCACCGGGGTGTGCCGGGACGTGGCCCACTCCACCGAGCAGCTGTCCACCATGATGGACGAGATCCGCCGGGTCACCGACCCGCAGGGCCTCGAGGTCTTCGCCGCGGGCACCCACCCCTTCGCGCGCTGGCAGGACCAGCAGGTCACCGACAAGCAGCGCTACCACAAGCTCGTGGACCGCGCCCAGTACTGGGGCCGGCAGATGGTCATCTACGGGGTGCACGTCCACGTGGGCCTCGACTCGCGGGCGAAGGCCCTCCCGGTGCTCGACGGGCTGCTGACCTACTACCCCCACCTGCTCGCGCTGTCCGCGAACTCGCCCTTCTGGGCCGGTGAGGACACCGGCTACGCGTCGCAGCGCTCCATGATCTTCCAGCAGCTCTCCACGGCGGGGCTGCCGTACCACTTCCCGTCCTGGACGGCGTACGAGCAGTGCATCACCGACATGATCGCCACCGGCATCATCGAGGAGATGAGCGAGGCCCGCTGGGACGTGCGCCCCGTGCCCCGGCTGGGCACCGACGAGGTCCGCTTCTGCGACGGGCTCTCGACCCTCTGGGAGGTCGGGGCGCTCACGGCGCTGACCCAGTGCCTCGCGGAGTCCCTCTCCCGGGACGTGGAGGCGGGACGCGCTCCGGTGCGGCTCAAGCCGTGGCACATCCAGGAGAACAAGTGGCGGGCGGCCCGCTACGGCCTGGACGCCGAGGTCATCACCGACCCCCGCAACGTCGAGCGGGACCTGCGCGAGGACCTGAGCGCGCTGCTCGACCGGCTGGAGCCCGTGGCCGCGGAGCTCGGCTGCTCGCGGGAGCTCGCCGACGTGGAGCGGATCATGCAGGAGGGCGCCGGCTACCAGCGCCAGCGCGCGGTCGCCCGGGCCCACGACGGGGACCTGCACGCGGTCGCCCTCGACATCGTCCGCCGCACCCGCGAGAACGACTGACCGGGCGGGTGCGCCCGCCCGGCGCGCCCGCTCACACGGACACGGTGGTGACCGGCAGGGACGAGTCCGCGGCGAAGTCCAGCCCGGAGGGCGCCCGGCCGTCGGCCACGACCCGGGCGGCGAGCGCCGCGACCATGACCCCGTTGTCGGTGCACAGCGGGAGCCGGGGGATCACCAGCTCGATCCCGTGCTCGGCGCAGCGCTCGGCCGTGAGCTCCCGCAGCCGGGAGTTCGCGGCCACTCCCCCGCCCAGCAGCAGCGTCCCGAGCCCCTGCTCGGTGCAGGCGAGCACGGCCTTGCGGGTGACGACGTCGGCCACCGACTCCTGGAAGGACGCCGCGACGTCGGCCACCGGCACCGTCTCGCCCCGGGCCTCGCAGCCCTCCACGACCCGGGCGACGGCGGTCTTGAGCCCGGAGAAGGAGAAGTCGTAGCGGTGCGGCCCGGGCCGCTCGGCGGAGCCCATGTACTTGCCCGCGGTGAGCCCGCGCGGCAGGCGGAAGGCGGTGGGGTCCCCGTCCCGGGCGGCGGCGTCGATGGCCGGGCCGCCGGGGTAGTCCAGGCCCAGGACCCGGGCCACCTTGTCGTAGGCCTCGCCGGCCGCGTCGTCGATCGTGGCCCCGAGCAGGCGCACGTCCCGGCCGAGGTCCTCGACGGCGAGGATCTCGGTGTGCCCGCCGGAGACCAGCAGCGCCCCGAGGTCGCGGGGCAGGCCGTCGTCGAAGGCGCCCTGGAAGCCCTCGACCCCGGCGTCCTCGAGCAGGCCCACGCTGACGTGCGCCACGAGGTGGTTGACGGCGTAGAGGGGCTTGCCCGTGGCCACGGCGAGGGCCTTGGCGGCGGCCACGCCCACCATGAGGGCCCCGGCCAGTCCGGGGCCGGAGGTCACCGCGAGGGCGTCGAGGTCCTCGAGGTCCACGCCCGCCCGGTCCAGGGCCTCGCGGAGGGCGGGCACGATCGCGTCGAGGTGGGCGCGGGAGGCGATCTCGGGGATCACGCCGCCGAAGCGCGCGTGCTCGTCCATGGAGGAGGACACGACGTTGGCGAGCAGGGTGCGCCCCCGCACGATCCCCACGCCGGTCTCGTCGCACGAGGACTCGATGCCCAGCACGAGCGGTCCGTCGGTCATGGGGTCTCCTCCGTGGGGGTGTCCGGTTCCGTGGGGGCGTCCGGTGCGCCCGGGGTGCCGGGGGCGCTCGGCGCGGCGAGGTCGAGCCGCATGATCAGCGCGTCGGCGCCGTCCCGGTAGTAGCGGGGGCGGACGTGGATCTGCTCGTAGCCGAAGCGGCGGTAGAGCCGCTGGGCGCGCGGGTTGTCGGCGCGGACCTCGAGCAGCACCTCGGTGGCGCCGAGCTCCCGGGCCTGCGCGTGCAGGGTGCGCAGCAGGGCGGAGCCGATCCCGCGGCCCTCGTGCTCGGGGACCACGGCGATGGTCTGCACGTCGCCCACGGGGCGGATGCACATCAGTCCTGCGTAGCCGACGATCTCGCCGTCCTGCTCCGCCACCCAGTACCAGCACACGGGTTGGGCCAGCTCCGCGGAGAACATCTCCAGCGGCCAGGCGTCCACGGGGAAGAGCCGCCGCTCGAGCGCGTGCACCGCCGCGAGGTCCGCGGGCACCATTCGGCGCAGCGTCCAGGGGCCGCGCCCGGGCGCGGCGCTCACGCGCCCGCCCGCTTCCGGGGGCCGGGCACCTTCGCGTCGGACTCGCGCAGGTACAGCGGGGTCGTGTCCGGGGACGGCGCCTCCCCGCGGGCCGCGCGGCGCGCGGCGGCGAGGCCCAGGGACGACGCCGTGGGCTGCGCCGCGGCGAACTCCGGGACGGGACGGGCCAGGCGGTCCGCGTAGATCCCCGCGCCGCGGCCGTAGGCGGGCAGCGCGGGCAGCTGCTCGGCGGCGGCCACGCCGGGGCCCCCGGCCGGCCGCGGTCCGTCCTCGGCCAGGGCGTAGCGCGCCCAGTAGACCTCCTTGCGCCGGGCGTCGGTGAGCACGAGGAACTCCTCGTGCCCGGCCGTCCGGGCGTGCGCGGCCGCGTCCTGGGCGAGGGCCTCGAGGCTCATGAGCCCGTGCAGCGGGACGTCCCAGGCGAAGGCGAGGGCCCGCGCCGTCGCGATCCCCGCACGCAGGCCGGTGAACGGCCCGGGACCGGTGCCCACGAGGATCCCGTCGAGGTCGCCGCCCGGAACGCCGTGGCCGGCCAGCAGGTCCCGGACCGCGGGGGCCAGGACCTCGGCGTGGGAGCGGGTGTCCGGGCTCGCGAAGGAGCCGAGCACCTCGCCCGCACCGGTCACGAGGGCGGCGGAGGCGACGGCGGAGGAGTCCAGGCACAGGAGGAGCACCCGACCAGTGTAGTGCCCGCCCCGCCCTGCCCCGCCCGGCCCGCCCGGTCCGCCGCCGGGCCGGACGGGCCGGCCGGGGCGATCAGTCGAGCCGCGGCGGCCCGCCCGCCCAGCGCGGGCCGATCCCGGTGAGCGTGATGCGGCGGGGCTCATCGCCCGGGTCCCCGTCCGGGTCGCCCGGGTCCCCGTCCGGGTCGCTCGGGCCCTCGTCCGGGTCGCTCGGGTCCCCGTCCGGGTCGCTCGGGTCCTCGTCCGTGCGGCCCGGGTCCTCCGGGCCCGCCCCCGTCCCGGACGGGGCGCCGGGGCCGAGCGGGTCGGCGCCCACGGCGCGCTCCAGCACGATCTCGAGGCGGGACTCCGCCAGGTGCTCCACCTTCCCGGCGCCCCACTCGACCACGGTGACGGCCGTGTCCACGGTGTCCTCCAGGTCGATGTCGTCGACCTCCGCCGCGGAGCCCAGCCGGTAGGCGTCGACGTGCACCAGGTCCGGGCCGCCGGGCCGGGGCCCGTCCGGGACGCTGGGGTGGCGGCGCACCAGCACGAACGTGGGCGAGATGATCCCCTCGCGCACCCCCAGGCCCCGTCCCAGGCCCTGGGTGAACGTGGTCTTGCCCGCGCCGAGCTCGCCGGTGAGGACCAGCAGGTCCCCGGCGCGCAGCTGCCCGCCCAGCCGCTCGGCCAGGGCCTGGGTCCGCCCGGGCCCGTCCACCGTCACGGTCCGCGTCCACTCGCTCATGCCTGTTCTCCCTCCGGGCCCGCGCCGCCCCGGTCCTCCGCGGCGTGCAGGTGCACCCGCGGCACGCGGGGCGAGACGCGGGTGACGATCTCGTAGTTGATGGTGCCGGCGGCGTCCGCCCACGCGCTCGCCGAGGGGTTCTCCCCCGCCCCGAACAGCACGGCCTCCGCCCCGAGCAGTCCGTGCTCGGGGGCGGACAGGCCCGGCGCGCCGAGGTCCACGACGATCTGGTCCATCGCGACCCGGCCGACCTCCGGGTAGGTGCGGCCCTGGATCCGCACCGGCCCGCCGGTGCCGGAGCGCGGGACGCCGTCGGCGTAGCCCAGCGGGACGAGCGCCAGGGTGGTGGGCCGGTCGGTGACGTAGCTCAGCCCGTAGGACACGCCCTGTCCCGCCGGGACCTCCTTGACCGCGCTGACCGTGCTGCGCAGGGTCATGGCGGGCACGAGGCCGAGCTGCTCCGGGGTGCGGTCGGCGAACGGGGAGAGCCCGTAGAGGCAGACGCCCACCCGGACCATGTCCAGGAGCATGTCCCCGGGGCGTTCGAGCCCGGGGGCGCCGAACAGGCCGGGCGAGTTCGCCGCGTGCCGCAGGGCGGGCCGGAGCCCGGCGGCACGGGCCGTGGCCACGGCCGCGCGGAAGCGCTCGAGCTGCTCCCGGGTCTCGGGCCGGGCGGGCTCGTCGGCGACGGCCAGGTGGGTGAAGACGCCCACGACCTGCACGAGGCCCTCGGCCTCGGCCTGCGCGGCGGCCCGCACGAGCGCGGGCCAGAGGGCCTCCGGCGCGCCGTTGCGGCCCAGGCCCGTGTCGATCTTGAGGTGGATGCGGGCGGTGCCGCCGCGCGCGCGGGCGGCCTCCGTGATCGGGGCGAGCTCCCACCCGCTGACGCCCAGCTCGACGTCGGCGGCGAGCGCCGCCGCGAAGTCCGTGTCCACGGTGTGCAGCCACGCGAGCACGGGAGCGCCGATCCCCGCGGCCCGCAGCGCGAGGGCCTCGCCGACGTGGGCGACGCCCAGGGCGTCCGCGCCGGCCTCGAGCGCCGCGCGGGCCACGGGGACCGCGCCGTGGCCGTAGGCGTCCGCCTTGACCACGGCCATCAGCCGGGCGGGAGCGGCGAGGGCCCGCAGCCGGCGCACGTTGGCGCGGACCGCGGCGAGGTCGACCACGGCGCTGCGCTCGGGGCGGGGCGGGGGGCGGAGGACGCCGCCGGACGGGTCGGCCGGGACGGGTTCAGCACGGTTCACGGGTCCCATTCTCGCACCGGCGCCGTCGCGCCCGGCGCAGGGACGGGCCGATGCAGGGGCGGACCGGTGCAGGGGCGGGCCCGGTGCAGGGGCGGACCCGGTCCGGGGCCGGGCCGCCGGTGTCCCGGCGGCCGGACGCTAGAGTTGAGCCGTGTCCGCCGCGCCCCGCCACGTCCTGCTGATCAGCCTGCACACCTGTCCCCTCGAGCAACCGGGGTCGGGGGATGCGGGCGGGATGAACGTCTACGTCCGCCACCTCGCCGATGCCCTCGTGGACGCCGGCCACACCGTGGACATGGCCACCCTCGACCGCGGCGCCGGCGCCCCCGCCGCCGCGGGCGTGCGCACCACCCCCATCCGCCGCGGGCTGCGGCTGCTCACCGTGGCCCTGCCCGGGGCCGCCGGGGCGAGCAAGGAGGACCTGCCGGGGTTCACCTCCGCCTTCGCGGACGTGCTCCGCGCGGAGGCCGACCGGCCCGACGTGGTGCACGCCCACTACTGGCTCTCCGGCGCCGCGGGCCGGGAGCTCGCCGACGGGTGGGGGGTCCCGCTCGTGCTGACCCTGCACACCACGGCGCTCGGGAAGAACCTGCGCACCCGGACCGGGGAGGGCCTCGAGCCCGCCTCCCGGGCCGAGGCCGAGGCCGGGCTGATCGCCCGGGCCGAGGCCACGGTGGTGAACACCCGGACCGAGGCGCTGCAGATGATCGAGCTCTACGACGCCGACCCGGCACGCCTGACCGTGATCACCCCGGGCGTCGACCTCTCGGCCTTCACCCCGGACGCCGCTCCCGGGGAGCCCCGCCGCACCGGCGGGGCGCCCCCCGGTGCGCCCGGACGCCCGCTGCGGATCCTGTTCGCCGGCCGCCTGCAGGCGCTCAAGGGCCCGCACGTGCTCGTCGACGCGCTCGCACGGATCCGGCAGACCGCCCCGGACGTGGCCGTGGAGCTGGAGGTCGTGGGGGTCGGCACCCGGGGCTTCACGGCCGCGCTGCGGGAGCGCGTGCGGGAGCTGGGCCTGGCGGACGCCGTGCGCTTCGGGCCCGCCCTGCCCGCCCCGCAGCTCGCGGCCCGGATGCGCCGGGCCGACGTCGTGGCCGTCCCGTCCTCGTCCGAGACGTTCGGGCTCGTGGCGCTGGAGGCCCAGGCGTGCGGCACGCCGGTGCTCGCCACGGACGTCGACGGTCTGCGCACCGCGGTGCTCGACGGGCTCACCGGCCGGCTCGTGCCCGACCGAGACCCCGGTTCGTGGGCCCGCGCCGTGCTGGCGCTCGCCGCCGACCCCGCCGCGCTGGAGCGCATGGGTGCGGCGGCCGCCCGGCGCGCCCAGGGCCACTCCTGGGAGCGCACCGCCCGGTCCACGGCGGAGGTCTACGCCCGCACGCGGGCCCGGGCGGGGGTACGCCACGGTAGGGGCCGGCGGCTGAATACACTCGAACGGTGACGACTCCCCCCCTCTCCCCCGCAGACCTCGCCCGCCACCTCGATCACCACCGCATCACCGGAGCGGTGGCCACGCCCCGTGAGGCGAACCTGCGCAACATCCAGGGCTTCCTCGACGGCGACCAGCACCAGCACATGGGGGTGCTGCGCACCCGGGAGTGGACCTTCGAGGACGTGTTCGCGCTCATGCGGGACCGGGTCGGCATCTCCCCCGACCGGGCGCACCGCGAGGGCCAGGACACGATCTCCGCGGAGCTCTGCGTCGCCGCGCTGGAGCGCTACGCGGCGGTCCTGGGCGAGGTGGTCGCCGGCGGGGGCCGCGTGCTCTTCGCCACCGGGCACCCGGCCGGCCTGTTCCCGGTCTACGCGCAGCTGGCCCGGGTGGTCCGCCGCGCGGGCGCGCACGTGGTGCACGTCCCGGACGGCTTCCCCTTCGAGGACGGCGACGTCCGGCAGATCGAGAGCGTGGTGATGGTGGAGCAGTACGGCGGGCTGCGGCACACCCACTTCCCCGGTCCCATGTCCCTGACCCTCGAGAAGCTGCGCCGCGACGGGCAGAACCCGCCCGACCTCGTGGTCGCCGACCACGGCCTCGCCGGGGCGGCCGGCTCGCGGGGGCTGCGGACCGTCGCGGTCGCGGACTGCAACGACCCCGGAGTGTTCGTGGCGGAGGCGCAGGGCCAGGTCGAGGTCGCCGTGCCGCTCGACGACAACCTCCCGCCGCGCGTCTACGAGCCCGTCACCGCGTTCGTGCTCCACCGCGCCGGCCTGGCGGACTACGTCTGAGGGCCCCGGACGGCGCCGGCCCCCGCACCGGGGACGGTGCGAGGGCCGACGACGGGCGGCCGGGGTTCAGCGTTCGCGCTCGCCGCGGATGAAGGCCTCCAGGTCCGCCCGCGCCACGTCGTCGGGCAGCTGCACGTGCGGGGACTTCATGAAGTACGCCGAGGCCGAGGTCAACGGACCCCCGACCCCGCGATCGGCCCCGATCTTCGCCGCCCGGATCGCGTCGATGATCACCCCGGCCGAGTTCGGCGAGTCCCACACCTCCAGCTTGTACTCCAGGCTGATCGGCGCGTTGCCGAAGCCGTGGCCCTCCAGGCGCACGAAGGCGAACTTCCGGTCCTCCAACCACGGCACGTGATCCGAGGGCCCGATGTGCACGTCCTTCGTGCCGAACTCCCGCTCCACGTTGGAGGTCACCGCCTGGGTCTTGGAGATCTTCTTCGACTCCAGCCGGGTCCGCTCCAGCATGTTCATGAAGTCCATGTTCCCGCCCACGTTGAGCTGGTACGTCCGGTCCAGCACGTAGCCGCGGTCCTCCATGAGCTTCGCCAGCACCCGGTGGGTGATCGTCGCCCCGATCTGGGACTTGATGTCGTCCCCGACGATCGGCACCCCCGCCTCGGTGAACTTCTGCGCCCACCCCGGGTCGGAGGCGATGAACACCGGCAGCGCGTTGACGAAGGCCACCCCGGCCTCCAGGGCCGCCTGGGCGTAGTACCGGTCGGCCTCCTCCGAGCCCACCGGCAGATAGGACACCAGCACGTCCACCTGCGCCTGGCGCAGGGCGGCGGCCACGTCCACCGGGGGCTCCGCCGACTCCTGGACCGCCTCCCGGTAGTAGGCCCCCAGCCCGTCCAGGGTGGGCCCGCGCTGCACCGTCACCCCGGTGTGCGGGACGGTCGCGAAGACCAGGGTGTTGTTCTCGCCGGCGCCGATCGCCTCGCACAGGTCGGTCCCGACCTTGGCGGCGTCGACGTCGAAGGCGGCCACGAACTCGATGTCGGACACATGGTAGTCACCGAAGACCACGTGCATCAGACCCGGCACGGAAGCCGTGGGATCGGCGTCGGCGTAGAAGTGCACGCCCTGGATCAGCGAGGAGGCGCAGTTGCCGACACCGGCGACGGCCACGCGAATGGGATGGTGGGACACGGGACTCCTTTGTCTGGTCGTCTGGGTTCCGCCCCCGGCACGGGCCGGGCGAACACCCGCACGGGCTCCCGGCACGTCGCCGGGCAGGACCCAGCGGTCCAGTCTAGTGCCCGCCGGGGGCCGGGACGGCCGGGCTGCGGGCCGGGCCCGCCGCCGGGCTCACACCGCGCTGAGGAGCAGGCCGAGGGCGAGCACCAGGAACAGCACGCCGGCGGCGAGCTCCACGGCGGCGCCGTGCCGCCGGAAGCCCGCGGCCAGCCGCTGGACCGAGCCGACCCACGCGACCGCGGTGAACCACGCGAGGCCCACCGCCACGAGCAGCGCGAAGACCAGGGCCGTCTCCCACCACAGCGCGCCCGCCGGGACCACGTTGGCGAAGAGCGCCACAAAGAAGATGATGGCCTTCGCGTTCGAGAGGTTCGTGACGAGACCGAGCACGAAGCCCCGCCCCGGGGTGACGGTGCGGCCCGGCGGCACCTGCGGCTCCTCCGGGACCGTCCCGCGTCCGCCGGCCCCGGCGCTCGGCACCCGCTCGGGAACGGCCCGCGCGGCGAGCCCCGCCCGGATCCCGCTCACGCCCAGCCAGCCGAGGAACAGCGCCCCGGCCACCTGGATGATCCGCTGGACGGTGTCCGCCTGGCCGATCAGGACGGTCACCCCGGTGAGGGAGAGCGTGATCCACACGAGGTTGCCGGTCATCACCCCCACGGCGGTGAGCACCCCGGCCGCCCGGGAGCCCAGGGACGCGTTGCGCAGGATGACCAGGACGTCCGGGCCGGGGGCGACGATCCCGGCGATCCACAGCCCGAGGAGGGCGAGGTACTGCGAGGCCTCCACGGCTACCGCGCCCTGCCGCTCACGCGGTCTTGGAGTCGCGGGCGCCCGCCCAGATGTTGATGTCGGAGTCCGTGGCCAGCCGGTCGATGGCCTCCAGCTCCTCCGGCGTGAACGAGAGCCGGTGCACGGCGCCCACGCTGTCCTCGAGCTGCTGCGGCGAGGAGGCCCCCACGAGCGCGGTGCTGACCTGACCGTCCGCCTGCTCCCGCAGCACCCACGCGATCGCCATCTGGGCCAGGCTCTGCCCGCGCGCCTCGGCGATCTCGTGCAGGCCCCGGACCTTCTCGAGGGTCGTGCCGGTCAGCCACTCCGGGTCCAGGGACTTCTCCGCCGCGGCCCGGGAGCCCTCCGGGATGCCCTGGAGGTACCGGTCCGTGAGCATGCCCTGGGCCAGGGGGGAGAACACGATCGAGCCCATCCCCGTCTCCGTCAGGGCGCCCAGCAGGGAGGTCCCGGACGGGCCGGGCGACTCGATCCACCGGTTGAGCATCGAGTAGGACGGCTGGTGGATGAGCAGCGGCGTGCCGAGCTCCCGCATGATCTGCTGGGCGCGCAGGGTCAGCTCGGCGTTGTAGGAGGAGATCCCCACGTACAGGGCCCGCCCCGAGCGCACGATATGGTCGAGGGCCCGCATGGTCTCCTCGAGCGGGGTGTCCGGGTCGGGGCGGTGGTGGTAGAAGATGTCCACGTGGTCCAGGCCCATCCGCTGCAGGGACTGGTCGAGGGAGGACACCAGGTACTTCCGGGAGCCGCCGAAGCCGTACGGGCCCGGGCCCATGGTCCACCCGGCCTTCGAGGAGATGATGAGCTCGTCCCGGTACGGGGCGAGGTCCTGCGCCAGGATCCTGCCGAAGTTCAGCTCCGCGGCGCCGGCCGGCGGGCCGTAGTTGTTGGCGAGGTCGAAGTGGGTCACGCCCAGGTCGAAGGCCCGGCGCAGCGTGGCGCGCTGGGTGCCGAGCGGCTTGTCGTCGCCGAAGTTGTGCCACAGCCCCAGCGAGATGACGGGCAGCTTGAGCCCGGACTCGCCCACGCGGCGGTACGGCATGGTCTCGTAGCGGTCCTCGGCGGGGAGGTAGGGGACATCGGGTCCGTAGGTGCGCACGGTGGCCTTTCGGGATTGGGGGGCGTCGTGGGGTGGGAGGCCGCGGTGGCTCAGTGGCGGACCACGGCGGCGCCGTGGGCGGGCAGCTCGGCGACGCCGTCGTCCGTCAGCGACACGTCCCCGGAGCGGAAGAGCAGCTCCGCGCCCCGGCGGCCGGGGAACGGGACCCGGGCGGGCTCGTCGCCGAAGTTCAGCAGCACCGCGACCCCGTGGCCGGAGCCGGGAGCCGTGGCCCGGCGCAGCACGAACCAGCGGGCGTCCTCGTCGAGGTCGGTGCCGATCGTGTCGAAGCGCGGGTCGGTGAGCTCGGGCACCCGGCGCCGCAGGGCGATGAGCTCGCGGTAGGCGGCCAGCACCCGGGCGTGGTCCTCCCGGCCGGGCTCGTCCCAGTCGAGCTTCGAGTCCGTGAACGTGCTGGGCGCCTGCGGGTCCGGGACCGTGGCCTCGTCCCAGCCCATGGACGCGAACTCCGCCTTGCGGCCCTTCGCCACGGCCTCGCCGAGCTCGCGCTCGGGGTGGGCGGTGAAGAACTGCCACGGGGTGGACGCACCCCACTCCTCCCCCATGAACAGCATGGGGGTGAACGGCTGGGTGAGCAGCAGGACGGCGCCCAGCACCAGCTGGTCGGGTGTGAGGCTCGCGCTGATCCGGTCCCCCGCGGCGCGGTTGCCGATCTGGTCGTGGTTCTGGATGCACGTGACGAACTGCCACGGGCGCACCCGCTGCTTGTCGACCGGCCGGCCGTGGTGGCGGCCGCGGAACACGGACATGGTGCCGTCGTGGTAGAACGCGTCCCGCATCACCTTGTCGAGGGTCCCGAGGGCGGCGAAGTCGGCGTAGTAGCCCTGCGTCTCCCCGGTCAGCGCCACGTGCGCCGCGTGGTGGAAGTCGTCGAGCCACTGTGCGGTCATGCCGAGGCCGTGGGCCGTGGTCGGCGTGATCATCCGGTGGTCGTTGAGGTCGGACTCCGCGACGGTGAACAGGGGCTTGCCGGTCTCCACGCCCACGCGCTCCACGAGCTCGGCGATCTCCTCGAGGATGTGCACGGCCCGGTGGTCCTGCAGCGCGTGCACGGCGTCGAGGCGGAACCCGTCCACGTGGTAGTCGCGCAGCCACATCTCCACGTTGTCCAGGATGTAGTCCCGGACGCCGTCGGAGCCCCAGCCGTCGAGGTTGATGAGGTCCCCCCACGTGCTGGAGCCGGGCTTGAAGTAGTCGGCGAACAGGGGCAGGTAGTTCCCGGACGGGCCCAGGTGGTTGTAGACCACGTCCTGGATGACGCCGATCCCCTTCTGGTGGCACGCGTCCACGAAGCGCTGGTAGGCCGCGGGCCCGCCGTAGGACTCGTCCACGGTGTACCAGAGGACGCCGTCGTAGCCCCAGTTGTGCTCGCCGTTGAAGCCGTTGACGGGCAGCAGCTCCACGAAGTCCACGCCGAGGTCCACGAGGTGGTCGAGCCGCTCGACCGCGGAGTCGAGGGTGCCCTCCGGGGTGAACGTGCCCACGTGCAGCTCGTAGACCACCGAGCCGGCCAGGGTGCGCCCGGTCCACGCGGTGTCGCCCCACCGGTGCGCGGAGGGCTCGAAGGTGCAGGAGAGGTCGTGCACCCCCTGGGGCTGGCGGCGGGAGCGGGGGTCCGGCAGGACCTCGGAGACCTGGGAGCGCTCCTCCGCCGTGCCCTCGTCGAAGGTCTTGCCCAGGAGGTAGCCGTAGCGCACGGTGCCCTCGGGGACGTCCGCGCCGTCGGGCAGGGTCCACCAGCCGTCGCGGCGTGCCGCGGTGCCGGCGGGCGAGTCCTCGGGCAGGGCCGCGGCGGGCAGCATCTCGTGGTCCTCGCCCTCGATCCGCACGGTCACCGCCTTGGCGTGCGGGGCCCAGACGTCGAAGCGGTTGAGGTGGTCGCGGGTGTTCATGGAGGTTCAGGAGTCCTTCCGGCGCAGCAGCGCCACGGGGTAGTCGGCCAGCAGCCGGGACACCGGCACGGTGCCCGTGTGCCGGCGGCGGGTGAGCACGTCCTCGAAGTCGCCCGCGGGCAGCTCGAGGGTCTCGGCGTCGAAGCCGCCGGCGGACGCGAGGCCCAGGGGCAGGCGGGTGGCCACGGTCACGGCGCCGCCGCGGTCGAACGCGAAGACGTGCCCGGCCCGGGGGCCGGACGCGGTGAGCGGGGTGTAGCCGGTGAACAGCTCGGGGTGGTCCCGGCGCAGCCGCAGGGCGCGGCTGGTGACGAGCAGCTTGGCGGCGGCGTCCGGTCCCACGGCCGGGATCCCGTCCGCGGTGCCGCCCACGGGCACGTCGAGGCGGGCGAGCTTGGCGGCCCGCTCCCGGAAGTCGACGGGGCGGCGGTTGTCGGGGTCCACGAGGGACTCGGCCCACAGCTCGGACCCCTGGTAGACGTCCGGGACGCCGGGCATCGTCAGCTGCACGAGCTTGGCGGCGAGCCCGTTCGCCCAGCCGGCCGGGGTGACGTGCTGGGCGAAGCCCTCGACCACGGCCCGCATCTGCGGGTCGTGGAAGACCAGCTCGACGAACCGGGTGAGCCGCTCCTCGAAGCCGGCGTCCCCGTCGACCCACGCGGTGGAGTTGCCGGCCTCGCGGGCGGCCTTGAGCGCGTAGTCCAGCACCCGCTCCTGCGAGACGGGCCAGGCGCCCACCACGGCCTGGAGCACGAGGTTCACGAGCGGGCCGTCGCCCACCAGGGCCCCCGCCTCCCCGGCGAGCTTCTTGACGGTGCCGACCACGCCGGCCCACTGCTCCCCGGACTCGGCGAGCACGGTGATCCGCGCCCGCACCGCCTCGGAGCGCTTGGTGTCGTGCGTGGACAGCGCCGTCATGGCCAGGGGCTCCTCGGCCGCGCGACGGGCGAGCTCGGCGTGGGCCTCCTCGGGCGTCAGCGCGAAGTGCGACGGGTCGCCGCCCACCTCGGTCAGGGAGGTCAGCCGGGTGAAGCGGTAGAACGCGGTGTCCTCGACGCCCTTGGCCATCACCATCCCGGAGGTCTGCTGGAAGCGGCGGGCGAGCTCCCCGAGCTCGGCCTCGTCCGTCGCGTCGACCCCGAGCAGCCCGCCCAGGGTCCCGATCGCGTCGGAGAGGTCCGGGCGCTGCTCCCGGGCCGCCTCGAGGGCCGCCCGCAGGTGCTCGGCGCCCTGGGGCAGGTAGCTGCGGTAGACGGGGAAGTTCGCGAGGATCTCCGCCAGCGCGTCCTCGGCCGCGGTCCGACCGAGGCCGGCGTCCTCGGGCACGAGGCGGGCGAGGCGCCGGACCTCGGCCAGCAGCGCGCCGTCGGCCATGGCGCGCTTGGTGCCGTGGATCATCTCGTCCCAGTGCACGGGCTCGCCGTCCCGGAGCCGGGCGTCCAGGCTCGTGAGGGCGTACTCCCCGGCCGGGTCGGTCAGCAGCCGGTCGATCGTGCCCAGGGCGTCGTAGCCGGTGGTGCCCGCGGTGGCCCAGTCGCGGGGCAGCCGCTCGCCGGGCTCGAGGATCTTCTCGACGACGACGTAGGCGCCGCCGGTGAGCTCCCGCAGCCGCTCGAGGTACTGCCGCGGGTCCCGCAGCCCGTCGGGGTGGTCAATGCGCAGCCCGTCGACGAGGCCCTCGTCGATCCACCGCTTGATCTCGGCGTGCGACTCGGCGAAGACCTCCGGGTCCTCGACGCGCACGCCCGCGAGCGTGGCGACGGTGAAGAACCGGCGGTAGTTGAGCTCGGCGTCGCCGCGGCGCCAGTGCACCAGCTCGTAGTGCTGCCGGTCGTGGACGTCCCGCGGGTCGTCGCCCTCCGCCCACGTGCCCTCGGCCAGCGGGTAGACGTTGTCGTAGTAGCGCAGCGTGCCGTCCTCGACCTGCAGCTGCGCGAGCTCGTCGTCGCCGTCGCCCAGCACGGGGATCAGCACCCTGCCGCCGCCGGCCGCCCACTCGACGTCGAAGGCCCTGGCGTACGGCGAGTCCTGTCCCTGCGCCAGCAGCGACCACCACCAGGGGTTCTGCTCCGGGGCGGCGACGCCCTGGTGGTTGGGGACGATGTCCACCAGCACCCCCATGCCGCGGGCGTGGGCGGCGTCGGCGAGCGCCTTCAGCCCGGCGACGCCGCCCCGGACCGGGTCCACCTCGGCGGGGGACGCGACGTCGTAGCCGTGGTCGGAGCCGTCGACGGCCCGCAGGATCGGCGAGAGGTAGACCCAGTCGGCGCCGAGGTCGTGGAGGTAGTCCACGAGCCCCGCCGCGCGGTCGAGCGTCAGGTCGGAGGTGATCTGGAGTCGGTAGGTCGATGTCGGTGTGCGCACCGCTCCAGTCTGTCGGCCCGGCCCCGGAAACACCAGCAGGCTGTCGACCCGTGTCCGGGTCGACAGCCTGCCGGGGCCGTCAGGTCACTGGTCCTGCGGCGTCTTCGCGTACGCGGCCACGGACGCGGCGACGGACGCGTCGGGCTCCTCCTCGGGGGCCTCGTAGGCGCGCAGCACGACCATGGACTTGCCCTCGAGGACGATCGAGGAGCGGGCCTTGCGGATCTGTCCGTCGGCGTACTTGCCCGCGGTGTCGATGACCTCCTCCCACAGCCGGCCGTAGCGCACCGGCGGGAGCTTGCACTTCACGGCCTCCGGGTTGGAGTTGAAGTACACGATGAAGTTCACGTCCGTGATGGGCCGCCCGCGCATGTCCACGCCGGCGATGCCGTTGCCGTTGAGCCACATCCCGAAGGACCGGGACAGGGGCTCGTCCCAGTCGGCGGGCTTGAGCGGCGCACCGTCCGTGGTCAGCCACGCGATGTCGGGCATCGGGCGGCCGGTGTCGTCCGCGTCCATCTCGACCGGCCGGCCGTCGAAGAACTCCGAGCGCCGGAACGACGGGTGGTCGTGGCGCAGGTGGGTCACGGCGGCCACGAACTCGGTGAGCGGGCCGTCCATGGTCTCCCAGTTGATCCACGACAGCTCGTTGTCCTGGCAGTACGTGTTGTTGTTGCCGTCCTGGGTGCGTCCCAG
Organism: Kocuria rosea subsp. polaris; assembly: GCF_001483755.1. GTDB lineage: Bacteria > Actinomycetota > Actinomycetes > Actinomycetales > Micrococcaceae > Kocuria > Kocuria cellulosilytica. The sequence goes on along the minus strand of NZ_LQBK01000002.1, from coordinate 260,376 downwards.
CTCGTCGCCGTGCAGCACCATGGGCGTGCCCTGGGACAGCAGCAGCGTCGCGAGGTAGTTGCGCTGCTGGCGGGAGCGCAGGGCGAGCACCTCCGGGTCGTCGGTGGGGCCCTCCACACCGCAGTTCCAGGAGCGGTTGTGGGACTCGCCGTCGTTGTTGCCCTCGCCGTTGGCCTCGTTGTGCTTCTCGTTGTAGGAGACGAGGTCCCGCAGCGTGAAGCCGTCGTGGGCGGTGACGAAGTTGATCGAGGCGAACGGACGGCGGCCGCTGTGCTCGTAGAGGTCCGCCGAGCCCGTGATCCGGGAGGCGAACTCGCCGAGGGTCGCGGGCTCCCCGCGCCAGAAGTCGCGCACCGTGTCCCGGTACTTCCCGTTCCACTCCGTCCACTGGGGCGGGAAGTTGCCGACCTGGTAGCCGCCGGGGCCCACGTCCCACGGCTCGGCGATGAGCTTCACCTGGGAGACGACCGGGTCCTGCTGGACGAGCTCGAAGAAGGTCGCCAGCTTGTCCACGTCGTAGAACTCGCGCGCCAGGGCGGAGGCGAGGTCGAAGCGGAAGCCGTCCACGTGCATCTCGGTCACCCAGTAGCGCAGGGAGTCCATGATGAGCTGCAGGGAGTGCGGGTGGCGGACGTTGAGGGTGTTGCCGGTGCCCGTGTAGTCCATGTAGTACTTCTGGTCGCCCTCCACCGTCCGGTAGTAGGCCTGGTTGTCGATGCCCTTCATGGACAGGGTGGGGCCCATGTGGTTGCCCTCGGCCGTGTGGTTGTACACCACGTCGAGGATGACCTCGATGTCGGCCTGGTGCAGGGCGCGCACCATGGCCTTGAACTCCTGGACCTGGCCGCCGAGGTCGTTGGTGGAGTGGTACTCGTTGTGGGGGGCGAAGAAGCCGATGGTGTTGTAGCCCCAGTAGTTGCGCAGTCCCTGCTCCAGCAGGGTGCTGTCCTGCACGAACTGGTGCACGGGCATGAGCTCGATGGCGGTGACGCCGAGCTTCTGCAGGTGGGCGATCACCGAGGGGTGGGCCACGCCGGCGTAGGTGCCGCGCTGCTCCTCCGGGACGTCGGGGTGCTGCTGGGTGAGGCCCTTGACGTGGGCCTCGTAGATCACCGACTTGTGGTACGGCGTGCGCGGGGTGCGGTCGCCCTCCCAGTTGAAGAACGGGTTGATCACCACGCCCATCATCATGTGGGGGGCGGAGTCCTCGTCGTTGAACGAGTCCTCGTCGCCGAAGTCGTACGAGAACAGCGCCTGGTCCCAGTCGATCTGGCCGGAGACGGCCTTGGCGTAGGGGTCGAGCAGCAGCTTGGCCGCGTTGAAGCGCTGGCCCTCGGCGGGGTTCCACGGTCCGTGCACCCGGTAGCCGTAGCGCTGCCCGGGCTGGACGGCCGGGAGGTAGCAGTGCCAGACGTAGCTGTCCTGGGCCGTGACCTCGATGCGGGTCTCCGTGCCGTCCTCCTCGAACAAGCACAGCTCGACCTTCTCGGCGGCCTCGCTGAAGAGGGCGAAGTTCGTGCCGGTCCCGTCGAAGGTGGCTCCGAGGGGATAGGGCTGACCTGGCCAGACTTCCATAGGGGATCTCCTGTCGTACCGCCGGGCAGGGGTCACCGTCAGCGGGCTGGGTATGGGGCAAGTGGGTACAACCTTAGCGGGGCCGGGAGCCGTCCGGGTCCCGCGGGCGGTCCGCCGGGGCCGGGACCCGCCCTCAGGGGCCCAGGCGCAGGACCGTGCGCACGTTCGCGGACAGCGCCGTGGGCGGGACCGGGCCGAGCCCCTCGAGCCGGGACGCCCGGCCGTGCACGGCGACCGCGAGGGCGGCGGCCACCGCGAGCCGGGTCTCCCCGCGCGCCCACTCCCCCGCGGCGGCGAAGGCGTCCGGGTCCTCCGCGCAGCCCGCGAGCGCTGCGCCCATGATCCCCGCGAGGGTGTCCCCGCTGCCGGCGGTGGCCAGCCACGGGCTGCCGTCGGCCTGGGAGAGCAGCGTCCCGTCCGGGGCCGCGACGAGGGTGGTGGCGCCCTTGAGGACGACGACGGCGCCGGTGGCCTCCGCGGCCGCGCGCGCCCACCGGGCGGGCTCGGCCTCGATCGCCGCCCGGTCGGGGGCCTCCCCGCCGCCGCCCAGGGCGGCGAGCCAGGCGAGCACCTGTTCGAGCTCCCCGGCGTGCGGGGTCAGGACCTTCCCGGGGCCGAGGATCCCGTCGGCGGCGGCCCGGGCCGCCGCGTCGAGCGCGCCGGCGTCGACGACCGCCGGCAGCCCGCCCGCGAGCACGGCGCCGATCCGCGACTCCTGGGCGGCGTCGCCCACGGCGCCGGGGCCGACGACCCACGCCTGGACGTGGACGTCGTCGGGGTGGTCCTCGGAGGCCACGACCTCGGGGCTGGTGAGGGTCACGAGGGAGCGGATCGCGGCGTCGCCGAGGTGGCGGACCATGCCGGCGCCGGCGTCCACGGCGGCGCGCGTGCACATCAGCGCCGCCCCGGGATAGGTCGGGGATCCGGCGACGACGCCCACCACGCCCCGGGAGTACTTGTGGGAGGCGGCTCCCGGCCGCGGCCACAGGGCCGCGACGTCGTCGGGCTCCAGGCGGCGCAGGGCGGGGGCGGGCAGGGCGTCCTCGATCCCGAGGGGCACGGTCCGCACCTGCCCGCACCAGCGGTCCCCGGGGGGCAGGAACAGCCCGGCCTTGGCCCCGGCGAACGTCACGGTGAGGTCCGCGGGCAGGACCGGCCCGGCCACCGCCCCCGTGTCGGCGGAGACGCCCGAGGGGACGTCGCACGCCACGACCGCCGGTCCCCCCTCGCGGGGCCACCGCTCCAGGACCGTGCGGACGAGCTCCGCCGCCGGCCCGCGCAGCCCGCCCCGGGCGCCGGTGCCCAGCACGGCGTCGAGCACGAGGTCGGCGCCGAGCACGTGCTCGGCCGCCGGCCCGAGGGCGGGGCCGCCGTCCCCGGCGCGCAGCACCCGGCCCCCCGCGGCCGCCAGGGCCGCGGCGCCCTCGGGGTGCAGCCGGTCGCCGACCGCCACGGCGAGCACGGAGGCGCCGCGGCGGGCGAGCTCCGCCCCGGCCCACAGCCCGTCCCCGCCGTTGTTGCCGGTCCCGGCGAGCACGAGCACGCGGGCCCCGGCGACCCGTCCCCGGCGCCCGCGCAGATGCTGCGCGCAGGCCAGGGCCAGGCCGTGGGCGGCCCGCCGCATCAGGGCGGGGCCGTGCCCCCGGTCGAGGAAGGGCGTCTCGGCCGCCCGCACCTGCTCCCCGGTCCACGCCGCGATCACGCCGGTCCCCCGCCCCCGGCGCGCTCGGCGATGACCATGGCCATCGCGATCCCGCCGTCGTGCGTCATGGTGAGGTGCCACCGGTCGATGCCCTGCCGGCGGGCCTCCTCGGCCACCGTCCCCTCGGTGCACAGCACCGGGGCGCCGGAGGGGTCCTTCTCGATCCAGCAGTGCTGCCAGATCATGCCGGGCGGGGCCTTGAGCGCCTTGGCCGCCGCCTCCTTGGCCGCGAAGCGCGCCGCGAGCGACCGGACGTGCAGGTCCCGCTCGAGCGGGGTGAACAGCCGGGCCACGAGGCCGGGGGTGCGGGCGATCTGCTCCTCGAAGCGGGCGATGTCCACCACGTCGATGCCGGTGCCGATGATCATGGTCCCAGCCTAACGACCGCCGGCCCGCCGCCCGGGAGGATCCGGGGCGGCGGGCCGGCGGCGGAACGGTCGCGGACCGCTCGAGGGGCGCGGACTACTCGACGGTCACGGACTTCGCGAGGTTGCGGGGCTGGTCCACGTCGTAGCCCTTGGCCGAGGCCAGCTCGCACGCGAAGATCTGCAGCGGGACGGTGGTCAGCAGCGGCTGGAGCAGCACCGGGGACTGCGGCACGCGGAAGATGTGGTTGGCGTAGTCGGCGACGGCCTCGTCCCCCTCCTCCGCGATGACGATCGTCACGGCCCCGCGGGCGCGGATCTCCTGGATGTTGGAGACGACCTTCGCGTGCAGGGAGTCCCGCCCGCGCGGGGAGGGGACGATGACGAACACGGGCTGCCCCTCCTCGATGAGGGCGATCGGCCCGTGCTTGAGCTCGCCGGCGGCGAAGCCCTCGGCGTGGATGTACGCGATCTCCTTGAGCTTGAGCGCTCCCTCGAGGGCGACCGGGAAGCCGACGTGGCGGCCCAGGAAGAGCACCGACGCGGCGTCCTTCATCGACTGGGCGAGCGCCTTGATCCCGGCCTGGGTGTCGATGACCTGCTGGATCTTGGCCGGCATGGCCTCGAGCTCGGCGAGGATCTGCCCGATCTCGTCCTTGTACTTGTTGCCGCGCAGCTGGGCCAGGTACAGGCCCAGCAGGTAGGCGGCGGTGATCTGGGCCAGGAACGCCTTGGTCGAGGCCACCGCGATCTCGGGGCCGGCGTGGGTGTAGAGCGCGGCGTCGGCCTCGCGCGGGATCGTGGAGCCGTTGGTGTTGCAGATGGCCACGACCTTGGCCCCCTGCTCCTGGGCGTGCCGGACCGCCATGAGGGTGTCCATGGTCTCGCCCGACTGGGAGAGGGCGACCACCAGGGTCCGCTCGTTGACGATCGGGTCCCGGTAGCGGAACTCGTGCGCGAGCTCGACCTCGGTGGGGATCCGGCACCAGTGCTCGATCGCGTAGCGGGCGACCTGCCCCGCGTAGGCGGCGGTCCCGCAGGCGACGACGACGATCTTGTCCACGGCGCGGAGCACCGCCTCGTCGATCTTCAGCTCGTCGAGGACCAGGTTGCCGTCGGGGTCGGTGCGGCCCATGAGCGTCTGCTCCACGGCGGAGGGCTGCTCGTTGATCTCCTTCTCCATGAAGGACGGGAAGCCGCCCTTCTCGGCGGCGGCCGCGTCCCACAGCACCCGGAACGGCTTGCCGTCGGCGCGGTTGCCGTGGAAGTCGGTGATCTCGTAGTCGTCGGCCGTGATGGACACGACCTGGTCCTGGCCCAGCTCCACGGCATCGCGCGTGTAGTCGATGAACCCGGAGACGTCGGAGCCGAGGAAGTTCTCGCCCTCGCCGAGCCCGAGCACCAGCGGGGAGTTGCGCCGGGCCGCGACGACGCGCCCGGGGTGGTCGACGTGCACGGCCAGGAGCGTGAACGCCCCCTCCAGCCGGCGGCACGCGACCTGCATGGCGGCGGTGAGGTCCTGGTCGCCGAGGTCGTTGTAGGTGTCGGCCAGGAGCACGGCCGCGACCTCGGTGTCGGTCTCCGAGACGAACGCGTGGCCCTTCTCGACCAGCTCGCGCTTGATCTCGGCGAAGTTCTCGATGATGCCGTTGTGGATCACGGCGAGCCGGCCGCCGTCCACGACGTGCGGGTGGGCGTTGACGTCCGAGGGCCCGCCGTGGGTGGCCCAGCGGGTGTGCCCGATGCCGGTCGTGGCGCGGGGCAGCGGGCTGTCGAGCAGCTCCTGCTCGAGGTTCAGCAGCTTGCCGGCCTTCTTGCGGAAGCCGACGGTGCCGTCCGAGACCACGGCCACTCCCGCGGAGTCGTAGCCGCGGTACTCGAGGCGCCGCAGGCCCTCCACGAGCACGTCCAGGGCGTCGTGCCCGGAGCCGGTGCCGCGCTCGTCCGTCCGCTGGGAGGAGGGGCCCACATATCCAACAATTCCACACATGCGCTTCACAGTACCGCATGGATTCCGCCCGGCCGGGCGTGCGGGACCGGGCGGGCCGCGCCGTGTTCCCGTCTCTTCTGGGGACAGGGCCCGGCCCGCCTGTGGGCCCTTCCGTGGGGCTCGGTCAGCCCCGGCGCTCCCGGGCCGCGTCGGCCACCAGGTCCTCGAGCGGCGGGAAGAGCGGGTGCCCGGGATCCAGCCCCGTGATCTCCCGGACGGCGTCGGCCGGGGCCAGCGTGCCGAGGATCTCGCCGAGCCGGACGGCCTCCGGGTCGTCGGCCGGGTCGAAGCGCAGGGCGGCGGCCACGGCCGCGCGCAGCCCGTCGGTGCCCAGGCCGCGTTCGGCCAGCTCGGCGGCCGGGCCCACGAAGCGCTCGTGCCGGCCGAGCTTGCGCAGCGGGGCGCGGCCCACGCGCTCGACGGTGTCCGGGAGGTGCTCGTTGGCGAAGCGGTCGAGGATCTTCGCGACGTACCGGGCGTGCTCCTGCTCGTCGAACCCGTGCTTGGCGACGAGCAGTGCCTGCGTCTCCGCGAGCGCCGCGGCGACCCGTTCCCGGATCCCGGGGTCGGCGATCGCCTCCGCGATGCGGTGCCGGCCGGCGCGGTAGCCGAAGTACGCGCACGCGGCGTGGCCGGTGTTGACGGTGAACAGCTTGCGCTCGATGTAGGGCACGAGGTCGTCGACGTACGTCGCCCCCTCGATGACCGGTTCCCGCCCCGCGAAGGGGGTGCGGTCGATGACCCACTCGTGGAACTGCTCCACCACCACGTCGAGCCCGCCGCCGTCCTGCTGGGGCACGATCCGGTCCACGGCGGTGTTCGCGAACACCGCCCGCCGGTCGAGGTCCTCGCCGTCGTACTCGGCGCGGACGGCCTCCGCGAGCAGGTCCGTGGCGGACAGGGCGTTCTCGCACGCCATGACCGCCACGGGCGCGGCGCCGTCCGGGCGCGCGGCGATGCCGCGCGCCACGAGGGGCGCCACGAACCTCAGGATGTGCGCGCCCACCGCGGTGGTGACCACGTCCGCCGTGGCGATCTCCGCGACCACGGCCTCCGGGTCGTCCGCCGAGTTGACCGCCCGGTACCCCTCGACGACCGTGTCGCGGGAGCCGGCGCCGACCTCGTGCACCGTGTAGCTGGGGGTCGACGCCAGCGCGTCGATCAGGGGGGCCGCCACGTCGGCGAACACGACCTCGTAGCCCGAACGATGCATGAGCAGGCCGACGAAGCCCCGGCCGATGTTGCCGGCCCCGAAGTGCACGCACTTCATCAGTCGTTCACCTTCCCCAGCAGGTCGAGCACTTCGTCGGAGGTCCTCGCCTCGTCGAGCTGCCGCACCTTCTCCTTGTTGCCGAAGATCTTCGCGACCCGGGACAGGATCGCGAGGTGCTCGTTGTCCTTGCCGGCGATGCCGATCACCCAGGTGACGGGCTTGCCGTTCCAGTCCAGCCCCTCGGGGTACTTCACGACCGACAGGGCCGAGGCGCGGATGCTGTCCTTCGCCTGGTTGGTGCCGTGCGGGATGGCGAGGCCGTTGCCCATGAACGTGGACACCGACTCCTCGCGCTCGTGCATGGAGGTCACGTACTCGTCGGTCACGGCGCCGGCGGCCACGAGCAGGCCTCCGGCCTCGTCGATGGCCTGCCCGGCGTTCTGCGCGCCGCCGTCCATCACGATCCGGTCCTTGGTGAGGATCGGGGCCCCGGACGCGCCGGCGTCCTCGTCCGGCTCCGCCACGGCGTCACCGCCGGCGGGCTCGCTCCCGGCGGCGGCCGGCGCCGCCGCGCCGCCCGCTCCCGCCGGGACGGTGGCGCCGTTGCGCTGCTGCACGGCCTCGACGATCTCGTCGTAGCGGGGGCTGCCCATGAAGTTGTCGACGGTCACCACCGAGGCGCTGGGCACCTTGGGCCGGGCGCGGGTGGCCAGGTCCTGGTGGGTGACCACGATGTCGAAGTCGTCGGTGAGGTTGGCGATCGCCGCGTTGGTGACCTTGACGTCGCCGAAGCCGGCCGCCTTGACCTTGTTCCGCAGCACCGAGGCGCCCATCGCGGAGGAGCCCATGCCGGCGTCGCACGCGAACACGATGCGCTGCACCGGTCCGCCCTCGGCCAGCTCGCGGGCACTGTCCCCGCCGGTGTCCGCGCCGCCGCTGGTGCCGACCACCGAGGAGGCCACGGAGGACTTCTTGCCCTTCATGGTCTCCATCCGGGAGGTGGCCTCCGTGAGGTCCCCCTCGCCCTTGTCCTTGGAGGCCTTGAGGATGATCGAGGCCACGAAGAAGGACACCGCGGTGGCGGCCGTCACCGCGATCGCCACCCCCACGTAGCTGTCGGTGGTGGCCTGTGCGAAGACGGCGATGATCGAGCCCGGGGCGGCCGGGGCGCGCAGGCCGGCGTCGAAGAGGGTCAGGGTGAAGACCCCGGTCATGCCGCCGGCGATCGCCGCCAGGATCAGCGCCGGCTTCATCAGCACGTACGGGAAGTAGATCTCGTGGATCCCGCCCACGAAGTGGATCAGCGCCGCGCCGGGGGCCGAGGCCCGCGCCGCGCCGCGGCCGAAGACCGTGTAGGCCAGCAGGATGCCCAGACCGGGACCGGGGTTGGCCTCGAGCAGGAAGAGGATGGACTTGCCCTGCTCCAGGGCCTGGGCGGTGCCGAGCGGGGTGAGGATGCCGTGGTTAATGGCGTTGTTCAGGAACAGGACCTTCGCGGGCTCGATCAGGATCGAGGTCAGCGGCAGCAGCCCCCGGGTCACCAGGAAGTCCACCGCGGCCGCGGCCGCGTTGGAGAAGGCCAGCACGGCGGGGCCCACCAGGAAGAAGCCGAAGATGGCCATGAGCGCGGCCAGGATGCCGGCCGAGAAGTTGTTCACCAGCATCTCGAAGCCGGGCTTGATCTTGCCGTCCCAGATGCTGTCGACCTTCTTCATCAGCCACGCGGTGAGCGGGCCCATGAGCATCGCGCCGATGAACATGGGGATGTCGGTGCCCACGATCACGCCCATCGTGGCGATCGCCCCGACCACGCCGCCGCGGACGTCGTAGACCATCCGCCCGCCCGTGTAGGCGATGAGCAGCGGCAGCAGGTAGGTGATCATCGGGCCCACCAGGCCCGTGTACGGCTCGCCCTCGGCGTTCTCGCCGAACCCGCCCAGCGGGCCGAACGGGGTGAAGCCCGCCTCGATGAAGAACGCGGTGATCAGGCCCCAGGCGATGAACGCCCCGATGTTGGGCATGATCATCCCCGACAGGAACGTGCCGAACCGCTGGACGTGCGCGCGGGCGGCCGTCGACCGCCCTCCCGCCGGTGCTGTGGTGTCTGAGGTCGTTGCCGTCGCCATGGTGCTGTCCTGACTCTCGAACGAGGTGGTGCTCCTCCGGCGGAGCGCCCGCACAGCGTGCCACTGTGAGGCAGATCACAGCCGGTGCCCGGTCGAGACCAAATCTACACCCGGGTACCGCGCCTGTCTGCCGTTCGCCGCACGCGTCCGGGCTCGGTCTAGACTGTGGTCGATGACCGCATCTACGCTGAGCGACCGCACCTCGCCCTTCGTGGAGCTCGACCGGCAGACCTGGTCGCGGCTCTCCCACGAGATCGACGTCCCGCTCACCTCCCGGGAGATCGAGAACCTGCGCGGCCTCGGCGACCGGCTCGACGTCGAGGAGGTGCGCGAGGTGTACCTCCCCCTCTCGCGGCTGCTGACCCTCTACGACGAGTCCTCGAACCGGCTCAACGCCTCGACCAACGCCTTCCTGGGCGAGGAGCACGCCCGGACGCCGTTCGTGATCGGCATCGCCGGGTCCGTGGCCGCCGGCAAGTCCACCACCGCCCGGCTCCTGCGCGAGCTGCTGTCCCGGTGGCCGTCCACCCCCAACGTGCAGCTCATCACCACGGACGGGTTCCTGTACCCCAACGCGGAGCTCCAGCGCCGCGGGCTCATGGACCGCAAGGGGTTCCCGGAGTCCTACGACCGGCGCGCCCTGCTGCGCTTCGTCGCGAAGATCAAGTCGGGCGCCCCCGAGGTGCGGGCCCCCCGGTACTCGCACCACAGCTACGACATCCTGCCCGGCGAGGAGATCGTGGTGACCCGCCCGGACGTGGTCATCATCGAGGGGCTCAACGTCCTCGCCCCCGCCAAGGTGGGCCCCGGGGACCGGGCGGCGCTGGCGCTGAGCGACTTCTTCGACTTCTCGATCTACGTGGACGCCCGGCCCGGGGACATCGAGCGGTGGTACGTGGAGCGCTTCCAGGCCCTGCGCTACTCGGCCTTCGCCGACCCCGGGTCCTACTTCCACCGCTACGCCGACCTCTCCGACGACGGGGCCGTGGCCACCGCCACCGGCATCTGGCGGCGGATCAACGAGCCGAACCTGATCGAGAACGTGCAGCCGACGCGCGGCCGCGCCCGGCTGATCCTCTCCAAGGACTCCGACCACTCCATCCGGCGCGTGCTCCTGCGCAAGAACTGATGGGCGCCCCGCGCACCGGCGCCCTCCTGCTGGCCGCCGTGCTGCTCGTGACCGGGTGCGCGCCGGATCCCGGGGGCGCTCCCCCGGAGCCCGCCGGGACCCCACCGGCCGCCGCCGCGCCCTCCGTCCCGGCGTCCTCCGGCCCGGCTCATTCCGGCCCGGCGTCCTCCGGCCCCGCCCCCTCCGGTTCGGCCCCCTCCGCCGCGGCGCCTCCGCCCGGTGCGGCGACGACAGCACCGGGCACCGGTCCCGCCGCGGAGCCGGGTGCGGGTCCCGACCTCGACGACCCCGCCTCGCTCGCCGTGGTGGTCAACAAGCGGCGGCCCCTGGACCCGCCGGACTGGGCCCCCGCCGCGCTCGAGGACGTCGAGGGGCACCTCCTGCGCCCCGAGGCGGCCGCCGCGGCGCGGGGGCTGCTCGCCGCGGCCCGGGCGGACGGCGTGCCGATCCGGATCGTGTCGGGCTACCGCTCCTTCGCCGAGCAGTCCGGCACGTACGCCGGGTGGGTCGCGCGGAAGGGCCGCGCGGCCGCCGACACGGCGTCCGCCCGGCCGGGCCACTCGGAGCACCAGACGGGCCTGGCCGTGGACGTCGGCGACGGCTCCGGGTGCGACCTGCAGGTGTGCTTCGACGGCACGGCCGCCGCCGCGTGGGTGGCCGAGCACGGGCCGGAGCACGGCTTCGTGGTCCGCTACCCGTGGGGCGAGCACGGCACCACCGGCTACTGGTACGAGCCGTGGCACCTGCGCTACCTGGGCCCGGAGCGGGCCCGGGAGCTGGTGCGCTCGGGCGCGGCCACGCTCGAGGAGTTCTCGGGCCTGCCGCCGGCCCCGGACTACGGGCCCGCCGCCGGCTGACCCCGGCCAGGGACCGGCCCCGCGTGCGCGGCCGTCGCCCGCGTCCCGGCGCCCCGGCCCGGCGGTCACCCTCTACGCTGTGAGCATGCTCAAGGGGTTCAAGGAATTCATCATGAAGGGCAACGTGCTGGACCTGGCCGTGGCCGTGATCATCGGCGCGGCCTTCGCCCAGGTGGTCAACGCCATGGTCGAGGCGGTGCTGATGCCGCTCATCTCCGCGCTGGTCGGCTCGCCGAACTTCGACTCCTTCGCGGTGCTCACCGTCAACGGCAACGACGTCCGGTTCGGCGTCCTGCTCACCGCGCTCGTGAACTTCCTGCTCGTGGCCGCCGCCGTGTACTTCGCGATCGTGCTGCCCATGAACAGGATGATCGAGGCCCGCAACCGCCGCCTCGGCGTCGACCCGGCCGAGGAGGAGGCCGACGCCCAGGTGCAGCTGCTCACCGAGATCCGCGACGCCCTGCACCGGCGCACCTGACCCCGTCCCCGGACGCGCCGGAGGCCCGCACCGTGATCACGGTGCGGGCCTCCCTCGCGTCCCGGGGCGGGACGGGCGGCTCAGACGGTCAGGGCCAGCTCGCGCTCCACCACGGCGGCGAGGAACTCCGTCTCGGCCCGGGCGACGTCCTCGGACGCCGCCTCGACCATCACGCGGACCACGGGCTCGGTCCCCGAGGGCCGCAGCAGCACGCGGCCCGTCTCGCCGAGGCGCTGCTCGACCTCCGCGACGGCGGCCTGCACCCCGGGGTTGGAGCCCACCGCGGCGCGGTCCACGCCGCGCACGTTGAGCAGCACCTGCGGCAGCCGCGTCATGACCCGGGCCAGGTCCGCGAGCGGCGCACGGGTCTGGGCCACGCGCGAGGCCAGCATCAGCCCGGTCAGCAGCCCGTCGCCGGTGGTGGCGAAGTCGGACATGATGACGTGGCCGGACTGCTCGCCGCCCAGGTTGTACCCGTGCTCGGTCATCGTCTCGAGGACGTAGCGGTCCCCCACGGCGGTCTCGCGCACGTCGATCCCGGCCTCGCGCAGGGCGAGCTTGAGCCCGAGGTTGCTCATCACGGTGGCCACGAGCGTGTCGTCCACGAGCCGGCCCGCGTCCTTGAGCGCCAGGGCCAGGATCGCCATGATCTGGTCCCCGTCCACCTCCCGGCCCGTGGCGTCCACGGCGAGGCAGCGGTCGGCGTCGCCGTCGTGCGCGATCCCGAGGTCGGCGCCGAGCTCGACGACGGCCCGCCGGAGGGGCTCCAGGTGGGTCGAGCCGCAGCCGTCGTTGATGTTCAGGCCGTCGGGCTCCGCGCCGATGACGTGCACCTCGGCGCCCGCGCCGCGGAACGCGTCCGGGGACACCCCGCTGGCCGCGCCGTTGGCGCAGTCCAGGACCACGCGCAGCCCCTCCAGCCGGTGCGGGATGGCGCCCACGAGGTGCAGGACGTAGCGGTCCTCCGCGTCCGTGAGCAGGTGGATGCGCCCGACGCCGGCGCCGGTGGGGCGCCGGAAGTCCCCGGACTCGTAGACCTGCTGGATCTCGTCCTCCACCCGGTCGGGCAGCTTCCGCCCGCCGTGGGCCAGGAACTTGATCCCGTTGTCGGGGGCCGGGTTGTGCGAGGCGGAGATCATCACGCCGAAGTCGGCGTCGACGTCCGCCACGAGGTAGGCCAGCGCGGGGGTCGGCAGGACGCCGGCGTCGTGGACGTCCACGCCCGACCCGGCCAGGCCCGCGGTGACGGCCGCGCTGAGGAACTCGCCGCTGGCGCGGCCGTCCCGCGCGACGACCGCCGTGGGGCGCCGCCCCTCGCGTGCGTGGCCGTGGCCGAGCACGATCGCGGCCGCCTGGGCCAGGTCCAGGGTCATGTTGGCTGTGAGGAGGTCGTTCGCGAGCCCGCGCACGCCGTCCGTTCCGAATAATCTAGACATCGCCCCCCATCCTACGTTCCCCGCGCCCCGGACGGCGGCAGGCGGGCGTTAACGAACGGACCCCGTCCGACCCGGGGTGCACCGGGTCGGACGGGGTCCGTGGGGCCGAGGGCGGGCCGGGCCGGCCCTCCGATCAGCGCTTCGAGTACTGCGGGGCCTTGCGGGCCTTCTTGAGCCCGGCCTTCTTGCGCTCGATGACGCGCGGGTCGCGCGTCAGGAAGCCGGCCTTCTTGAGGGTCGGGCGGTTGTTCTCCACGTCGATCTCGTTCAGCGCGCGCGCCACGCCGTGGCGCAGGGCGCCGGCCTGGCCGGAGGGGCCGCCGCCGTGGATGCGGGCGATGACGTCGTAGGCGCCCTCGAGCTCGAGCACCTTGAAGGGGTCGTTGACCTCCTGCTGGTGCAGCTTGTTCGGGAAGTAGTTCTCCAGGGTGCGGCCGTTCACGGTCCACTGGCCGGAGCCGGGGACGACGCGCACGCGGGCCACGGCCTCCTTGCGGCGGCCGACGGCCTGGCCGGAGACGGTCAGGGCCGGGCGCTCGGCGGCGACCTCGGTCTCCTCGGCGGGGGCGGACTCGGAGGTGTAGCTGCTCAGCTGCTCCTCGCCGTCCACGATGTTCTGCTCTTCAGTATTCTGAGCCACGATGTTCCTCGCTAGTTTCTGTCGTAGGCCCGGTTACTGGGCGACCTGGGTGAACTCGAAGGTCTGCGGCTGCTGGGCACCGTGCGGGTGCTCCGGGCCGGCGTAGACCTTGAGCTTGGACATCTGCTGGGCGGCCAGCTTGTTCTTCGGGAGCATGCCACGGATGGCCTTCTCCACGGCGCGGACCGGGTGCTTCTCCAGCAGCTCGGCGTAGGAGCTGGACTTGAGCCCGCCCGGGTAGCCGGAGTGGCGGTAGGCCCGCTTCTTCTCGAGCTTGGAGCCGGTCAGGGCCACCTTCTCGGCGTTGATGATGATGACGAAATCACCGGCGTCCACGTGGGGAGCAAAGGTCGGCTTGTGCTTTCCGCGCAGCAGCGTTGCGGTCTGGCTGGCAAGACGACCCAGGACGACGTCGGTGGCATCGATGACGTGCCACTGGCGCTGGATGTCACCGGGCTTCGGGGTGTACGTACGCACGTTAGTTTGCCTTCGTTCGGGTTATCTCGGTGGCGCTAGTTGGGATCACGCCGTTTCTCGGTGTGCCGTCCGGGGCTCGGGTGAGGGCCGAGCTGCATCCGGTGCCCGAGACCCCGGTGCACCGGACCGCCATGCGTCCTGCAACTGGACGGCGGATCCGGGTACACGTGAACCGAGGCGGGACACGCACAACAGCACCCCACGTTACCGGATGGAGCGGCCGTTGACCACTCGGGCCATACACCCGGAGGATCCGGCGGTCAATCTCCCCGCGGGCGGCCGGGACCGCCGGCGCCCGCCGGCCCGTCCCCGTCCCGGGGCGGCCGGCGGGGACCCACGGGATCGCGCAGCGCCCGGGTGCGCTCGGCCCGCTCCCCCAGGGCGGCGTCCCCCGGGTAGCGGACCTCCTCGAGCACGAGGGCGTGCGCCGGGGCCATCAGCACCCGGGCGTCCCGGACCCGCTCCGCGAGCCGCCGGCCGAGCCAGTCGGGGTCCTCGCGGCCCGCGCCCACGCGCGCGGCCGCGCCGACGACGGAGCGGACCATGTGGTGGCAGAAGGCGTCCGCCTCGATCTCCAGCACCACCAGCCCGCCGGGGTCCCGGGCGACGGACACGTCCAGGACCTCCCGCACCGTGGTGGCGCCCTCGCGCGGGCGGCAGAAGGACAGGAAGTCGTGCAGGCCCACCAGCTCCCGCACCGCCCCGGCCATCACGGGGACGTCGAGCACGTCCTTCGACCACCACGTCAGGTGCCGGGTCAGCGGGTCCCGGCCCGCCGCGCCGTCGTCGATCCGGTAGCTGTACCGGCGGGAGACGGCGGAGAAGCGGGCGTCGAAGCCGGCCGGGGCGGCGCTCGCGCGGCGGACGACCACCGCCCCCGGGCACTCCGGCAGCCCCCGCTCCCGGCGGCCGCGGCCCAGGACGTGCGCCAGCGCCCCGGTCAGGCGGCGCTCGAGGGCGAGCGCCGGGTCCTCGTCCCGGCCGCGGGCCAGCGCGGCCCACTCCGCCGGCGCGAGGTCCAGGTGCACCACCTGGCCGCGCGCGTGCACGCCCGTGTCCGTCCGCCCGGCCACCGCGACCCGCACGTCCCGGCGGACCAGCACGGCGAGGGCGTCCTCCAGGGCTCCCTGGACGGTGGGCAGCCCCGGCTGCCGGGCCCACCCGGAGAACGGCGCGCCGTCGTAGGCGAGGTCGATCCTCACGCGCACGGCGGGGACGGACGGGCTCATGCTCAGCTCCTGGGGGTGCTCCTGGGGTGTGGTCAGGGGGTCGGCGGGCACGACGACGCCGCCGGGGACCAGGTCCCCGGCGGCGTCACGGTGTCTGTCCGAGCGGGCCCGGTCAGCGCATCTTCTGCGCGGCGGCGCCACCGGCCGGCTGGAAGCCGGCGGCCTCGGCGTTGGCCGGGGAGTCGAACCAGATCTCGGCGGTGGTCCCCGTGTACCAGCGCGAGCCGGGCACGTGGTACTTCATCGAGTTCTTGTTGCCCTTGACCTCGAAGCCCTCGGGGGCCTCGCCGGACTCGAGCGGGGCGTGCGAGCCGGGGAACTCCGCGTCGGTGTTCTCGGCGGCGACCTCGGCGGCCTGCTCGGAGCCGACCTCGGGGGCCTGCTCGTCGGCGGGGATCTCCTCGGCGGCGACCTCACCGGCGGTGGAGTCGGCCGGGGTGTCGACCGGGGCGGCGGGGGCCGGGGCGGCCTTCTCGGTGGCGCGCTCGGCCTCGGCGACGGTGGCCTTGGTCGCGACGGGCTCCATCACGAGCTCGATCACGGCCATGGGGGCGTTGTCGCCCTTGCGGTTGCCGATCTTCGTGATCCGGGTGTAGCCGCCGTTGCGGTCCTCCATCGCCGAGGCGATGGTCGTGAACAGCTCGTGCACCACGGACTTGTCGCTCAGTTGCGCCAGCACGCGACGGCGGGCGGCCAGGTCACCGCGCTTGGCGAAGGTGATCAGGCGCTCGGCGTAGGGACGCATCCGCTTCGCCTTCGTCACGGTGGTGGTGATGCGCTTGTGCTCGAACAGCTGCTGCGACAGGTTCGCCAGCATCAGGCGCTCGTGCGCGGGTCCGCCTCCGAGGCGGGGTCCCTTGGTGGGAGTAGGCATGGTTGTTGATCTCCTGGAAGTTCGTCCCGTCCGTGCCGGGCGGCCGGTGGGACTTCAGCGGGAAGGACTAGTGGTCGTCGTCGTCGAACGGGTTCTCGTCGTCGATCGCGGCGGCGCGAGCGGCGAGGTCGAAGCCGGGGGGCGAGTCCTTGAGGGACAGCCCGAGGTCGACGAGCTTGGCCTTGACCTCGTCGATCGACTTGGCGCCGAAGTTGCGGATGTCCATCAGGTCCGCCTCGGAACGGCCCACGAGCTCACCCACGGTGTGGATGCCCTCGCGCTTGAGGCAGTTGTAGGACCGCACGGTGAGCTCGAGGTCCTCGATGGGCAGCGCCATGTCGGCGGCCATCGCGGCATCGGTCGGCGAGGGCCCGATCTCGATGCCCTCGGCGGCCGTGTTGAGCTCCCGGGCGAGACCGAACAGCTCGACCAGGGTGGTGCCGGCGGAGGCCACGGCGTCACGCGGGGTGATGGCCTCCTTGGTCTCCACGTCCAGGACCAGCTTGTCGAAGTCGGTGCGCTGCTCCACACGGGTGGCCTCCACGCGGAAGGTCACCTTCAGGACGGGCGAGTAGATCGAGTCGACCGGGATGCGCCCGATCTCCGCGTCCCCGGCCTTGTTCTGGGCGGCGGAGACGTAGCCGCGCCCGCGCTCGATGGTCAGCTCGAGCTCGAGCTGGCCCTTCGCGTTGAGGGTCGCGATGTGCAGGTCCGGGTTGTGGATCTCCACGCCGGCGGGGGCCGTGATGTCCGCCGCGGTGACGACGCCGGGGCCCTGCTTGCGCAGGTAGGCGACGACGGGCTCGTCCTGCTCCGAGGAGACGGCGAGCTTCTTGATGTTGAGGATGACCTCGGAGACGTCCTCCTTGACGCCCTCCACGGTGGAGAACTCGTGGAGCACCCCGTCGAGCCGGATGCTGGTCACGGCAGCACCGGGGATCGAGGACAGGAGGGTGCGGCGGAGGGAGTTGCCGAGGGTGTAGCCGAAGCCGGGCTCGAGCGGTTCGATCACGAAGCGGGACCGGTTGTCGGCCACGACCTCTTCAGAGAGGGTGGGGCGCTGTGCGATGAGCACTGATGTTTCCTTTCAGCGGGCATCCGCTATATGACGCGCGCAAATGGTGGAAAACAGTTGATGGGTGCGGACCGGTGCCCGGTCCGTTGTCGGCACGCGCACCGGGACCCCGCGGGGTCCCGGTGCGCGTGCTCACATCAGACGCGGCGGCGCTTCGGCGGGCGGCAACCGTTGTGCGCGCTCGGGGTGACGTCCGAGATGGAGCCGACCTCGAGGCCGGTGGCCTGCAGGGAGCGGATGGCGGTCTCGCGCCCGGAGCCCGGGCCCTTGACGAACACGTCGACCTTGCGCATGCCGTGCTCCTGCGCGCGCTTGGCGGCGGCCTCGGCGGCCATCTGGGCCGCGAAGGGGGTGGACTTGCGAGAGCCCTTGAAACCCATCTCGCCGGCGGAGGACCAGGACAGGACGGCGCCGGAGGGATCGGTGATGGTGACGATGGTGTTGTTGAACGTCGACTTGATGTGGGCCTGGCCCTGGGTGACGTTCTTCTTGTCCTTGCGACGCGGCTTGCGGGCAGCCGTCGCGCGAGTCTTCGGGGGCATGGAAATCTCCTACAAAGTTTTGAAGAGCGGTGAAGAGTGGTGGTGGGCCGCCCGGGGGACCGTGGGGTCCCGGCGCGCGGGCGGCAGCGGGCTACTTCTTCTTGCCGGCGACCGTGCGCTTCGGACCCTTGCGGGTGCGGGCGTTGGTCTTGGTGCGCTGACCGTGCACCGGCAGGCCGCGGCGGTGCCGGATGCCCTGGTAGCTGCCGATCTCGACCTTGCGGCGGATGTCGGCGGCCACCTCGCGCCGGAGGTCACCCTCAACCTTGTAGTTGTCCTCGATGTAGTCGCGCAGCTCCACGAGCTGGGCGTCGGTGAGTTCGCGCACGCGCAGGTCGCCCGAGATGCCGGTGGCGTCCAGGGTGGCCAGCGCGCGGGTGCGTCCCACGCCGTAGATGTAGGTGAGCGCGATCTCCAACCGCTTCTCACGGGGAAGGTCGACGCCTGCGAGACGAGCCATATCGGCGGTTCTCCTTGTGCTGTTCCAGAGGTCTGGAGCATCGCTGTCCGGTCGGGGACGTCATGTCCGTCCGCCGGTCCCCGGCCTCTGTACCGGGGGCGCCCGCCTGGATCTCTCCGGTCGGGAGCGGTGCCTATGTCGATCCACTTGCGTGGGGTGGTCGGGGCCTCTCAGCCCTGACGCTGTTTGTGGCGCGGGTTCTCGCAGATCACCATGACCCGCCCGTTGCGGCGGATCACCTTGCACTTGTCGCAGATCGGCTTCACGCTCGGTTGGACCTTCATCGCATTCCTTCGCGTCGTTCTCTCGAGTGGTGTGCGGCCCGGACGGCCGCCGGTCCTACTTGTAGCGGTAGACGATACGACCGCGAGTGAGGTCGTACGGGCTGAGCTCCACCACCACGCGGTCCTCGGGGAGGATCCGGATGTAGTGCTGTCGCATCTTCCCGGAGATGTGGGCGAGGACCAGGTGACCGTTGTTCAGCTCAACGCGGAACATCGCGTTGGGCAGAGCCTCGACCACAGTGCCTTCGATCTCGATGACTCCGTCTTTCTTGGCCATATCCTCCGCTAACTTCAGGTGCCCCCCGCCGGGGCGGCGGGCAGGGTTTCGGGTGTACATCGTCGTTAAACGCCGCCGCGGACCCGTGCGCGTGCACCATCACCGTTCGTGGTGCACGGTGAGGGTCGGCGCGGTCCGATGAGTGCGGAATCGCTGGAGCACAGACAACCAACAGGACACTCTACGGGATCGGGGCCGCCTCCCGCAACGCGGGAGGCGGCCCCGGGGGGCCCGGCCGGATCCGGCGGACCGGGGGCGACGGCGCTCAGACGGTCGCGGCGAGCTGCCCGCAGGCCCCGTCGATGTCGGAGCCGCGGGTGTCCCGCACGGTGGTGGGGATGCCGTGGGCGCGCAGCCGCTCCACGAAGTTCTGCTCCACGCCCGGCCGGGACGCGGTCCACTTGGAGCCCGGCGTCGGGTTGAGCGGGATCGGGTTCACGTGCACCCAGCCCCCGCCGCGGGCGTTGAGCTTCTCCCCGAGCAGGTCGGCCCGCCACCCGTGGTCGTTGATGTCCCGGATCAGGGCGTACTCGATCGAGACCCGCCGGCCGGTGGCCTGGTAGTACTCGTAGGCCGCGTCGAGGGCCTCGTCGACCTTCCAGCGGGTGTTGATCGGGATGAGCTCGTCCCGCAGCTCGTCGTCGGGGGCGTGCAGGGACAGCGCCAGGGTGACCGGCAGCTTCTCCTGCGTGAACTTCCGGATGCCGGGCACGAGGCCCACGGTGGACATGGTGATCCCGCGGGCGGAGATCCCGAGGCCCTCCGGGGACGGGTCGATGAGGCGGTGGATCGCCCCGATCGACGCCTTGTAGTTGGCCAGGGCCTCCCCCATGCCCATGAAGACGATGTTCGAGACCCGCAGCGGCTCCTGCTCGGCCCGCCCGACGCGCCCGCCGCGGAGCATCCGGGCCCCCTGCACGACCTGCTCGACCATCTCCGCGGTCGAGAGGTTGCGGGTCAGTCCCGCCTGGCCGGTCGCGCAGAAGGGGCAGTTCATGCCGCACCCGGCCTGCGAGGAGATGCACATGGTGACCCGGTTGGTGTAGCGCATCAGCACGGACTCCACGGTGGCCCCGTCGAAGCACCGGTGCACGTTCTTGACGGTGGCGCCCTGGTCGGCCTCCAGGCTGCGCACGGTCGTCAGCAGCGGCGGCAGGGCCTGGGACACGAGCTCCTCCCGCCCGGCGGCGGGCAGGTCGGTCATGTCCTCCGGCGCGGTGGCGAACCGGTCGAAGTAGTGCCGGGAGAGCTGGCCCGCCCGGAAGGGCTGGTGGCCCAGCTCGGCGAGGAACTGCCGGCGGCCCGCCATGTCGAAGTCGGCGAGGTGGCGCGGGGGCTTCCCGCGGCGCGGCGCGGAGAAGGTCAGCTGGCCGGGCCGCGGCTTCACGGTGAGCTCGACGGGCGTGCGGGTCGTGGTGGTCTGCTGCGGCTGCTGGGCCACGGTGTTCTCCTCGCGGGGTCGCGGGTCCTGGACGGTCGGGGGGCGGGCGCTCACGGCAGGTCCTCCGGGATCGGGACGGGGCGCACGCCGAGGGGCTCGAGCTCCGAGGCCCCGCCGTCCTCGGCCGTGAGCACCCAGACGCCGTCGGCGTGCAGGGCCACGGAGTGCTCCCACTGGCTCGAGCGGGCCCCGTCCGTGGTGACCACGGTCCACTCGTCGTCGAGCACGCGGGTGCCGATCCCGCCGCGCACGAGCATCGGCTCGATGGCCAGCGCCATCCCGGCGCGCAGGCGGGGGCCGCGGTCGGTGCTGCGGAAGTTGAGCACGTCGGGGGCCATGTGCATCTTGGAGCCGATGCCGTGGCCCACGTACTCCTCGAGGATCCCGAAGCGGTGCCCGGAGGCCTTCCGCACGTAGTCCTCCACGGCCGCGCCGATGTCGCCGACGTGGGTGCCGGTCGCCGCCGCGGCGATGCCGTGCCACATGGCGCGGCGGGTGACGTCGGAGAGCTCGGCGTCGGCGGGGTCGGGGCGGCCCAGCAGCACGGTGCGCGCCGAGTCCCCGTGCCAGCCGTCGACGATCGCCCCGCCGTCCACGGAGAGGATGTCCCCCTCCTGCAGCACCTGCTCCCCGGGGATGCCGTGCACCACGACCTCGTTGACGGACACGCACACCGCGGCGGGATAGCCGAAGTAGCCGAGGAAGTTGGAGCTCGCCCCGTGCTCGTCGAGCACCGAGCGGAAGACGTCGTCGAGGGACGCGGTGGTCGCGCCGGGCACGGCGGCCGCCACGGCGGCGTCGAGGGCGCGCGAGGTCACCACCCCGGCGCGCTGCATGGCGCGCAGCTGGGCGTTGGTCTTGTACTCGATCCGGCGGCGGCCGAACATGCGGTCTTCCTTCCGAGCCGCTCCGGGTGGGGAGCTCGCGGCTGTGGTGGGTTAAACGTGAGACCCCCGGGGGTGTCCGGGGGTGTCACGGCGTCGGTGGTGCGGGACGGTGCGTCAGGACAGCGCGCTCATGATCCGCCGGGAGACCTCGTCGACGGTCCCCAGGCCGTCGACCTCGCGGACGATGCCGCGCCGGTCGTAGACGTCGACGACCGCGGCGGTCTCCGCGTCGTACACGTCGAGACGGTGCCGGATGACCGCTTCGGTGTCGTCGGTGCGCCCTTCCTTCTGGGCGCGCCCGAGGAGCCGCTGGACGAGCTCGTCGCGATCGGCGGTCAGCTTCAGCACGACGTCGAGCTCCTGCCCCAGCTCGGCGAGGATGGCGTCGAGCTCCTCCACCTGCGCGGCGTTGCGCGGGTAGCCGTCGAGCAGGAAGCCGTCGGCCGTGTCCGTCTCGGCGAGGCGCTCGCGCACCATCCGGTTGGTCACCGAGTCCGGGACGAGGTCGCCGGCGTCGATGTAGCTCTTGGCCTCCTCGCCCAGCGCGGTCCGGCCCTTGATGTTCGCCCGGAAGATGTCCCCGGTGGAGATCGCCGGGATGCCGAGCTGCTCCGAGATGCGCACGGCCTGCGTGCCCTTGCCTGCGCCGGGGGGGCCGATGATGAGCATGCGGGTCATGAAGTCTCCTTGCGGTCGGTGGTGGCTGCGGTCACAGTCTATCGGGACGTCCCGGGCGCCCCGGCGCGGGGCGCCCGGGGCGCCGGTCAGCGCAGCAGTCCCTCGTAGTTGCGCTGCTGCAGCTGGGCCTCGATCTGCTTCACCGTGTCCAGGCCCACGCCCACCATGATGAGCAGCGACGGCCCGCCGAACGGGAAGTTCTGGTTGGCGTCGATCAGCACGAGCGCCACGAGCGGGATCATCGACACGATGCCCAGGTACAGGGCGCCCGGGAACGTGATCCGGCTGAGCACGTAGGCGAGGTACTTCTCGGTGGGCCGGCCGGCGCGGATCCCCGGGATGAAGCCGCCGTAGCGCTTCATGTTGTTGGAGACCTCCTCCGGGTTGAAGGTGATCGACACGTAGAAGTACGTGAAGAACACGATCATCAGGAAGTACATCACCATGTACACGGGGTGGTCGCCGGTGACGAGGTAGCTGTTGATCCAGTTCACCCAGCCGGGGATGTCCGTGCCGTCGTCCGGCATCCCGAACTGGGCGAGCATGCCGGGCAGCATCAGCATCGAGGAGGCGAAGATGATGGGGATGACGCCGGCCATGTTGACCTTGAGCGGGATGTAGGTGGTGGTGCCGCCGATGGTGCGCCGGCCCACCATCCGCTTGGCGTACTGCACGGGCACGCGGCGCTGGGACTGCTCCACGAAGACCACGCAGGTGATCACCACGAGCCCCACGGCCAGCACCGAGAGGAACACGCCCCAGCCCCGGGTCCGCAGGATCTCGCCGAGGGCGGACGGGAAGGTCGCGGCGATGGAGGTGAAGATGAGCAGCGACATGCCGTTGCCCACGCCCTTCTCCGTGATCCGCTCCCCCAGCCACATGATGATCGCCGTGCCGGCGGTCATGGTGATGATGATGATCAGCACGGTCAGCCAGGTGTCCTCGGGGATGATCGGCAGGGGGCAGTCCCCCAGCAGGGCCCCGGACCGGGCGAGCGAGACCACCGTGGTGGCGTTGAGCAGCGCGAGGCCGATGGTCAGGTAGCGGGTGTACTGGGTCAGCTGCGTCTGTCCCTGCGCGCCCTCCTCGTGCAGCTCCTGGAAGCGCGGGATGACCACGCGCAGCAGCTGCACGATGATGCTCGCGGTGATGTAGGGCATCACGCCCAGGGCGAAGACCGACAGCTGCAGCAGGGCGCCGCCGCTGAAGAGGTTCACCATGTCGTACACGCCGCCCGTGGTGGACCCCAGTTCCAGGCACTGCTGCACGTTGCCGTAGTCGACGCCCGGCGCCGGGATGAACGTGCCCAGGCGGTAGAGCACGATGAGGGCGAGGGTGAACCCCAGCTTGCGTCGCAGGTCGGGGGTTCGCAACGCCCGTCCGAAAGCGCTGAGCACATGTCCTCCTAGAGACTGGGTCCGACCGGCATCCGGCGGCGGGGGGTGGTGGGGCGGAGCTCGGTCCTGGGTCCGCGCACAGGCGTGGGCGCGGAGAACTCCGGCAAGTCTAACGAACGCGCCGCGCCGGGGACTCCCCCGGGGCGCGCGCCGACGCGGCGGGCTGGCCCCGCCGACGGATCAGGCCCCGCCCACGCTGGCGTGGACGGGGCCTGATCCGTGGGTGCCGCGGGGACCGGGCGTGCGCCCGGTCCCCGCGGCCCGCGCTCACAGCGCGGTGGTGCTGCCGCCGGCGGCGGCGATCTTCTCCGCGGCGGAGCCCGAGAAGGCGTGCGCCTTGACGTCGACCGCGACCGCGATCTCGCCGGAGCCCAGCACCTTGACGGGCTGGTTCTTGCGGACGGCGCCGCGGGCCACGAGCGTGTCCACGGTCACCTCGCCGCCCTCCGGGAAGAGCTCGGTGAGCTTGTCCAGGTTGACGACCTGGTACTCCACGCGGAACGGGTTCTTGAACCCGCGCAGCTTGGGCAGGCGCATGTGCAGCGGCAGCTGCCCGCCCGCGAAGCCCGCCTTGACCTGGTACCGGGCACTGGTGCCCTTGGTGCCGCGGCCGGCGGTCTTGCCCTTGGAGCCCTCACCGCGACCCACGCGGGTCTTGGCGGTCTTCGCGCCCGGGGCCGGACGCAGGTGGTGCACCTTGAGCGCGTGCACCTTCTCGTTGCCCTGAGCGGTGCTCGGGGCGGTGTTCTCAGCAGTGTTCTCTGCCATGGTTACTTGGCCTCCTCGACCTTGACCAGGTGGGCGACGGTGTTGACCATGCCCGCGGTCACGCCGTCGGCCTTGCGGACCACGACGTTGCCCGGCCGCTTGAGGCCGAGGGACCGCAGGGTGTTCCGCATGTTCTGCTTCTGGCCGACCACCGACCGGACCTGCGTGATGCGCAGCTCCGTGCCGTCGGGCTGGATACGCTTGCCGGACATCAGGCACCTGCCTTCTGGATCGAGCGCAGCAACGGACCGGGGACGACCTCGTCCATCGGCAGCCCACGACGGGCCGCGACGGCCGCCGGCTCCTCGAGCTGGCGGAGCGCCTCGATGGTTGCGTGCACGATGTTGATCTGGTTCGACGAGCCGAGGGACTTCGACAGCACGTCGTGGATGCCGGCGCACTCGAGCACGGCGCGGACCGGACCACCGGCGATCACACCGGTACCCGGGGTCGCCGGGCGCAGCATGACGACACCGGCGGCGGCCTCGCCCTGCACGCGGTGCGGGATGGTGCGGTCCTCGATGCGCGGGACGCGGAAGAAGTTCTTCTTCGCCTCCTCGACGCCCTTCGAGATCGCGGCCGGCACCTCCTTGGCCTTGCCGTAGCCGACCCCGACCATGCCGTTGCCGTCGCCGACGACGACGAGGGCGGTGAAGCTGAAGCGACGACCGCCCTTGACGACCTTGGAGACGCGGTTGATGGTCACGACGCGCTCGAGGAACTTGTCCTTCTCCTCGTCGCGGCCGCCGCGGCCGCCGCGGCCGCCGCGCTCACCACGGCCCCCGCGCTCACCGCGGCCGCCGCGCTCACCACGGCCCCCGCGGTCGCCGCGGGAGTCCTGGGAACGGGTGGTCTCGGTGGTCTGCTGGGCCCCGGTCGCCTCCGTGGAGGCGGTGCTCGCTTCGGTCACCTGGGTTTCCTTCTCGTTGTTCTGCTCACTCACAGTGCCAGACCTCCTTCGCGGGCGCCGTCGGCGACAGCCGCCACGCGACCGTGGTACTTGTTGCCGCCGCGGTCGAACACGACGGCCTCGACACCGGCGGCCTTGGCGCGCTCGGCCACGAGCTCACCCACGCGCTTGGCCTTCGCGGTCTTGTCCGCGTCGGCACCGCGCAGGTCGGCCTCCATGGTCGAGGCCGAGGCGACGGTGACACCCTGGGTGTCGTCGACGACCTGGACGAACACGTGGCGGGCCGAGCGGTTGACGACCAGGCGCGGGCGCGCGGCCGTGCCGGCCAGGTGCTTGCGCACCCGGGCGTGGCGGCGGCTGCGGGCGGCGGCCTTGGACTTGCCCTTGATCTTCAGAGCCATGATTACTTACCAGCCTTTCCGGCCTTGCGGCGGATCTGCTCGCCGGCGTACCGCACGCCCTTGCCCTTGTAGGGCTCGGGGGCGCGGAGCTTGCGGATCTTCGCGGCGACCTCGCCGACCTGCTGCTTGTCGATGCCGTTGACCGAGAGCTTGTTGACGCCCTCGACGGCGAACGAGATGCCCTCCGGGGCCTTGAAGGTGATCGGGTGGCTGTAGCCGAGGGCGAACTCGAGGTCCTGGCCCTTGGCCTGCACGCGGTACCCGGTGCCCACGATCTCGATGCCCTTGGAGTAGCCCTGGGTGACGCCCTGGATCATGTTGGCGATCAGGGTGCGGGTGAGGCCGTGCAGCGAGCGGGACTCGCGCTCGTCGTCGGGTCGGGTGACGGTGAGGGTGCTGTCCTCGAGCGCGACGGTGATCGGGCTGGCAACGGTGTGCTGCAGCTCGCCCTTGGCGCCCTTGACGGAGACGACGTTGCCGTCGACCTTGATCTCCACACCGGCCGGCACAGAGATGGGGAGACGTCCGATACGTGACATGTTCTCTTCCTTTCTGTTCCGGGTTACCAGACGTACGCGAGGACTTCGCCGCCCACGCCCTTCTTCGCGGCCTGCTTGTCGGTCAGCAGCCCGGAAGAGGTGGACAGGATGGCGATGCCCAGGCCGCCCAGGACCTTCGGGAGGTTGGTGGACTTGGCGTACACGCGCAGGCCCGGCTTGGAGATGCGCCGGACGCCCGCGATGGAGCGCTCGCGGTTGGGGCCGAACTTCAGGGAGAGCGTCAGGGTCTTGCCGACCTCGGCCGCCTCCTCCTTGTAGTCCGCGATGTAGCCCTCGGCCTTGAGGATGTCCGCCACGCGGGCCTTGAGCTTCGAGTACGGCATGCTCACGGAGTCGTGGTAGGCGGAGTTGGCGTTGCGCAGACGCGTCAGCATGTCCGCGACAGGATCTGTCATTGTCATTTTGGGGGCACGTGCCCTTCCTCGTCCCGGTTTCCGCACCTGGCGGCGCCCGTGGGCGCCCGGCCGGACCTGGAACGTAGCGAGATTAGTTGGTCTTGAAGGGGAAACCGAGCGCCTTCAGCAGCGCGCGGCCCTCGTCGTCGGTCTTCGCGGTGGTGACCACCGTGATGTCCATGCCACGGACCCGGTCGATGCGGTCCTGGTCGATCTCGTGGAACATGGACTGCTCGGTGAGGCCGAAGGTGTAGTTGCCGTTGCCGTCGAACTGGCGGTCGGACAGACCGCGGAAGTCGCGGATGCGCGGCAGGGCCAGGGTCACCAGGCGGTCGAGGAACTCCCACATGCGGTCGCCGCGCAGCGTGGTGTGCGCACCGATCGGCATGCCCTCGCGGAGCTTGAACTGCGCGATGGACTTCTTCGCACGGGTCACGAGCGGCTTCTGGCCCGTGATGGCGGTGAGGTCGCGGACGGCGCCGTCGATGAGCTTCGAGTCCTTCGCGGCGTCGCCGACGCCCATGTTCACGACGACCTTGACGACGCGCGGGATCTCCATGACGTTGCCGTAGCCGAACTGCTCCTGCAGCGCGGGGACGACGGTCTCCTGGTACTTGTCCTTGAAGCGCGGGGACACGCTGATCTCGGTGGTTTCGGTCATCACAGGTCCTTGCCGGTGCTCTTGGAGACGCGGACGCGGACGGTCTTCTGGCGTCCGTCGCGCTCCACGGTCTCGGTGCGGTAGCCGACGCGGGTCGGCTTGTTGGTCTCCGGGTCCACGAGCGCCACGTTGGACACGTGGATCGGGGCCTCGACCTTGTCGATGCCGCCGGCCTCGCCCTGCATGGAGGCCTTGCGGTGGCGGGTGATCACGTTGATGCCCTCCACGACCACGCGGGAGGTCTCGGGGATCACGCGCAGGACCTTGCCCTGCTTGCCCTTGTTGTCCTTGCTGCCGGAGATGACCTGCACCAGGTCGCCGGTCTTGATCTTGAACTTCGCCATGGTCAGAGCACCTCCGGGGCCAGCGAGATGATCTTCATGAACTTCTTGTCGCGCAGCTCGCGGCCCACGGGGCCGAAGATGCGGGTACCACGGGGGTCACCGTCGTTCTTCAGGATCACTGCGGCGTTCTCGTCGAACTTGATGTAGGAGCCGTCCGGACGACGGCGCTCCTTCTTGGTGCGGACGATGACGGCCTTGACCACGTCGCCCTTCTTCACGTTGCCGCCCGGGATCGCGTCCTTGACGGTGGCGACGATGATGTCGCCGATGCCTGCGTAGCGACGTCCGGATCCACCGAGAACACGGATGGTGAGGATTTCCTTCGCACCCGTGTTGTCGGCGACCTTCAGTCGCGACTCCTGCTGAATCACTGATTACTCCTGTCGTCACGCCGGTTCCAACACCGATCGAGAGCACGGTGCGGGCCTTGCGGAACAGCTTGTCGGATGATGTGCCCTCCCCCGGCGTCGCACGCCGGACCGGGCCAGCCCTCCATGCCAGGAGCATCTGAACCCGCCACCAGGTGGCACGGGGGCGCCCTGCACGCGGTCATTATGCGCTGGCACGAAGAGCTGTGGGTCGTACGGGCGGACAAATCGGCCCATACAAGCTCACCAGCCTAGCACAGCGGAGAGGCCCTCCGTGCGGGGCGGTGAACGGAGGACGGCCCGCCCCTCGCGCGGAGGGACGGGCCGTCACGGCCGTGGCCGGCTCTAGCGAGCCTGGCTCACTTGGCCTTCTCGAGGATCTCCACGATCCGCCACCGCTTGGTGGCGGACAGCGGGCGGGTCTCGGAGATCAGGACGAGGTCGCCGACGCCGGCGGTGTTCTGCTCGTCGTGGGCCTTGACCTTCGAGGAGCGCCGCATGACCTTGCCGTACAGCGAGTGCTTGACGTTGTCCTGCAGCTGGACCACGACGGTCTTGTCCATCTTGTCGGAGACCACGTAGCCACGACGGCTCTTGCGGTCACCGCGCTCGGCGGCCTGCTCGGCCCCGTTGTTGATCTGCTCGGTCACTTGGCGTCCTCCTCGGAGGTGTTCTCGGCGGTGTTCTCGGCGTCGCCCGCCTGGGGCCGGATGCCGAGCTCGCGCTCGCGCAGCACCGTGTAGATGCGCGCGATGTCGCGCTTGACGGCCTTGAGGCGGCCGTTGTTCTCGAGCTGACCGGTTGCGGACTGGAAGCGGAGGTTGAACAGCTCCTCCTTCGCCTTGCGCAGCGCCTCACCCAGAGAGTCCTTGTCGAGGGCCGCGAGGTTCTCGATGCTCAGATCCTTGGATCCAACAGCCATTCTCATTCACCACCTTCGCGACGCACGATGCGTGCCTTCATCGGGAGCTTGTGGATCGCCAGCCGCAGGGCCTCGCGCGCGACCTCTTCGGAGACACCGGAGAGCTCGAACATCACGCGCCCGGGCTTGACGTTGGCGACCCACCATTCGGGAGAGCCCTTGCCGGAGCCCATGCGGGTCTCGGCGGGCTTCTTGGTCAGGGGGCGGTCCGGGTAGATGTTGATCCAGACCTTGCCGCCACGCTTGATGTGGCGGGTCATGGCGATACGCGCGGCCTCGATCTGACGGTTCGTCACGTAGGCCGGCGTGAGCGCCTGGATGCCCCACTCGCCGAAGGCGACGGTGGTGCCGCCCTTGGCAGCGCCCGACCGCTTCGGGTGGTGCTGCTTGCGGAACTTCACACGACGTGGGATGAGCATTTACTTACCACCCTCTGCGTTGGTCGCCCCCGCGGCCGGGGCCGGGGAGGCGGCGGAGTCGTTGCGCTCACGGCGTCCGCCACGGTCGTTACGGTCGGTGCGACGGCGGTCGCCGCCGCCGCGACGCTCGCCGGGACCGCCACGACGGTCACGGTCGCCGCCGCGGCCGCGCGAGGGAGCGGCGGCCTGCTGGGCCGCCAGTTCCTTCGCGGTCAGGTCGCCCTTGTAGATCCAGACCTTCACGCCGATGCGGCCGAAGGTGGTCTTGGCCTCGAAGAACCCGTAGTCGATGTTCGCCCGCAGGGTGTGCAGGGGCACGCGTCCCTCGCGGTAGAACTCCGAGCGGCTCATCTCGGCGCCGCCGAGGCGGCCGGCGCACTGGATCCGGATGCCCTTCGCGCCGGCGCGCTGCGCCGACTGGATGGCCTTCTTCATGGCGCGGCGGAAGGCCACGCGGGAGGCGAGCTGCTCGGCGACGCCCTGGGCGACCAGCTGGGCGTCCACCTCGGGGTTCTTGACCTCGAGGATGTTCAGCTGGATCTGCTTGCCCGTGAGCTTCTCGAGCTCGCCGCGGATGCGGTCGGCCTCGGCGCCGCGGCGGCCGATGACGATGCCGGGGCGGGCGGTGTGGATGTCCACGCGCACGCGGTCCCGGGTCCGCTCGATCTCGACCTTGGAGATGCCGGCCCGCTCCATGCCCGTGGACATGAGCTTGCGGATCTTGATGTCCTCACGGACGTAGTCCTTGTAGCGCTGGCCCTCCTTGGTGGAGTCCGCGTACCAGTGCGACACGTGGTCGGTGGTGATGCCCAGCCGGAACCCGTGCGGGTTGATCTTCTGTCCCACTTAGCGGACCTCCTCGCTGTCAGGGCTCGCCACGATCACGGTGATGTGGCTCGTGCGCTTGTTGATGCGGTAGGCGCGGCCCTGGGCCCGCGGCTGGAACCGCTTCATGGTCGGCCCCTCGTCGACGAAGGCCTCGCTCACCACGAGCTCCTCCTCCTTGAACGGCAGGCCGTCGCGGTCCGCCAGCTGGCGCGCGTTGGCGACCGCCGACTGGAGGACCTTGAACACCGGCTCCGAAGCACCCTGGGGGGCGAACTTCAGAATCGCCAGAGCCTCATTCGCCTGTTGGCCACGAATCAGGTTGACGACGCGCCGGGCCTTCATAGGCGTCACGCGGATGTAGCGCGCAGATGCCTTGGCTTCCATTGCTTTCCTTCTCTCGTCTTCTCGAAGTGCTCACGCTGCGGGATCCCGGAGGATCAGCGGCGCTTGCCCTTCTTGTCGTCCTTCACATGGCCGCGGAAGGTCCGCGTGGGGGCGAACTCGCCGAGCTTGTGCCCGACCATCGACTCGGTGATGAACACGGGGATGTGCTTGCGTCCGTCGTGCACGGCGATCGTGTGTCCCAGCATGTCGGGGACGATCATCGAGCGGCGGGACCACGTCTTGATGACGTTCTTGGTGCCCTTGTCGTTCTCCTTGGCGACCTTCAGATAAAGGTGCTGATCGACGAAAGGGCCCTTCTTCAGGCTGCGTGGCATGTGTCAGGCTCCTTAGCGCTTGTTCTTGCCGGTACGACGACGGCGGACGATGAGCTTGTCGCTCTCCTTGTTGGGGCGGCGGGTGCGGCCCTCGGGCTTGCCGTTCGGGTTGACCGGGTGCCGGCCACCGGAGGTCTTGCCCTCGCCACCACCGTGCGGGTGGTCGACGGGGTTCATGACCACACCGCGGACGGTCGGGCGGACGCCCTTCCAGCGGTTGCGGCCGGCCTTGCCCCAGTTGATGTTCGACTGCTCGGCGTTGCCGACCTCGCCGACCGTGGCGCGGCAGCGCACGTCGACGTTGCGGATCTCGCCGGAGGGCAGCCGGAGCTGGCCGTACTTGCCCTCCTTGGCCACGAGCTGCACGGACGCGCCGGCGGAGCGGGCGAGCTTGGCGCCCCCGCCCGGACGGAGCTCGACGGCGTGGATCACGGTGCCGACGGGGATGTTGCGCAGCGGCAGGTTGTTGCCGGGCTTGATGTCGGCGCCGGGGCCCGACTCGACGACGTCGCCCTGGGAGAGGCGGTTCGGCGCGATGATGTAGCGCTTGGAGCCGTCCACGAAGTGCAGCAGCGCGATGCGCGCCGTGCGGTTCGGGTCGTACTCGATGTGCGCGACCTTGGCGTCGACGCCGTCCTTGTCGTGGCGACGGAAGTCGATGACGCGGTACTGGCGCTTGTGCCCGCCACCCTTGTGCCGGGTGGTGATGCGGCCGGTGTTGTTCCGCCCGCCCTTCTTGGGCAGCGGCCGGACCAGCGACTTCTCGGGGGTCGTGCGCGTGATTTCTGCGAAGTCGGCAACGGAGGAGCCGCGACGGCCCGGGGTTGTCGGCTTGTGCTTACGGATAGCCATGTGTCAGTTCCTCGTTAAAGTGGTCTCCGCTCAGGCGAGCGGACCGCCGAAGATGTCGATGGTGCCTTCCTTCAGGGTCACAACGGCACGCTTGGTGCCCTTGCGCTGACCCCAGCCGAAGCGCGTGCGCTTCCGCTTCCCGGCACGGTTGATGGTGTTCACGGACTCGACCTTGACGCCGAAGATCTGCTCCACGGCGTACTTGATCTGCGTCTTGTTCGAGTCGGACGCCACGAAGAACGTGTAGCGGCCCTCGTCGATGAGCCCGTAGGACTTCTCCGAGACGACCGGCGCGATGATGACGTCCCGGGGATCCTTGATGGTGGTCGCGCTCACTTGGCGTCCTCCTGCTTCTTCTTGCTGGCGGCCGCCACGAAGGACTCGAACGCGTCCTTGGTGAAGACCACGTCGTCGGAGACCAGCACGTCGTACGTGTTGAGCTGGTCCGCGTAGAGGGTGTGCACGTCGTCGAGGTTGCGCACCGACAGCGCGGACACGTCGTCCGAGCGGTGCAGCACGACCAGCAGGTTCTTGCGGTCGGAGAGTCCGCGCAGCGTCTCCCGGGCGGTCCTCGTGTTGGGCACGGTGCCCTCCACGATCGACTCGACCACGTGGATGCGGTTGTTGCGCGCCCGGTCCGAGAGGGCTCCGCGCAGGGCGGCGGCCTTCATCTTCTTGGGGGTGCGCTGGCTGTAGTCGCGCGGGGTGGGGCCGTGCACCACGCCGCCGCCGGTCATGTGCGGGGCGCGGATCGAGCCCTGGCGCGCGCGGCCGGTGCCCTTCTGCTTGAAGGGCTTGCGGCCGGCGCCGGAGACCTCGGCGCGGTTCTTGGTCTTGTGCGTGCCCTGGCGGGCCGCGGCCAGCTGAGCGACGACGACCTGGTGCAGCAGGGGCACGTTGGTCTGGACGTCGAAGATCTCGGCGGGCAGTTCGACGTTGACGGTCTGAGTTGCCATGGTCTAATCAGGCTCCCTTCACTGCGGTGCGGACGAGGACGACCGAACCCTTGGGGCCCGGCAGGGCACCCTTGATGAGCAGCAGGGAGTTCTCGGCGTCCACGGCGTGAACGGTGAGGTTCTGCGTCGTGTGACGGACGGCGCCCATGCGGCCCGCCATGCGCATGCCCTTGAACACGCGAGCGGGGTAGGACGCGCCGCCGATGGATCCCGGCTTGCGGTGGTTCTTGTGGGCACCGTGGGAGGCGCCGACGCCGGAGAAGCCGTGGCGCTTCATGACACCGGCCGTGCCCTTGCCCTTGGTCTTGCCGATCACGTCGACCTTCTGGCCGGCCTCGAAGA
This sequence comes from Kocuria rosea subsp. polaris, assembly GCF_001483755.1. Classification (GTDB taxonomy): domain Bacteria; phylum Actinomycetota; class Actinomycetes; order Actinomycetales; family Micrococcaceae; genus Kocuria; species Kocuria cellulosilytica. The sequence goes on along the minus strand of NZ_LQBK01000002.1, from coordinate 227,799 downwards.
GCTCGACGGAGAGCTCCTGGCCCAGCTCGTAGGTGTCCGCGTCGGCGGTGCGCAGCTCCACGACGTGGCGGCGCGGCGTCACGCCGGCCTTCTCGAAGTGGCCGGCCAGCGGCTGGGTGACCTTGCGGGGGTCGATCGCACCGAATCCGATCTGCACGGCGGAGTAGCCGTCCCGGTCCTGGTTGCGCAGCTGGGTCACGACGTTGGAGTCCGCCTTGACGACGGTCACCGGCACGAACTTCCCGTTCTCGTCCCAGACCTGGGTCATGCCGAGCTTCGTGCCCAGCAGGCCCTTCACCTGGCGTTCGAAAGTGGTAGTCATTGGGATGCGATCCTCTTTACAGCTTGATTTCGATGTTCACGTCAGCCGGCAGGTCGAGGCGCATGAGCGAGTCGACAGCCTTCGGCGTGGGGTCGATGATGTCGATCAGCCGCTTGTGCGTGCGCATCTCGAAGTGCTCACGGCTGTCCTTGTACTTGTGCGGCGAGCGGATGACGCAGTACACGTTCTTCTCCGTGGGCAGCGGCACGGGGCCGACCACCGTGGCGCCTGCGCGCGTCACCGTCTCAACGATCTTCCGGGCCGAGACGTCGATGACCTCGTGGTCATAAGACTTCAGCCGGATGCGGATTTTCTGTCCCGCCATGGCGTCGTGACTCTCTTTCTTGAACGTACTTCCCTGTGACGGAGCCTGGGGACTCCTTGTGCATGGCGCCGCCTGGTGGGCGCCCCTCCACGCAGACTGAATCCGGAAGGATCCGGGTTCCTCACCCTGCTGGAGCTCCGACCCCCGAACTCGGGCGTGTCGCCTCGTGCAGAACACGAGGGCACACCGGGTCCGCTACTCGGGGTGGGCTGTATGTGGTCCGTGCGTGGCAGCTTCCACGAGCTGCTGGCCCCCGGTTCTGCTTCGGGACCCGATGGTGTCCTGGGGTCTGCCGGTTCGAACCGTTGAGAGCACGCGTCGGCGCTTGAACAACGTCCTCCATCCTGCCAGAGATGGCAGACCGGCGCAAACGCGCGGCCGGCCCCGGGCTCGGGGTCGGCCGGCGTCCTGCCGACCCGTCACGGGCGCGCCGGCCGCGGGGCCCCGTCCGCGCCGCCGACGCGGCGCGGACGGGGCTCCGCCGCCACGGTGCGCACCGGCCCGCGGCCCCGGCGGAGCTGTGCCCGGCCCGGGACGCGCGGAACCCCCCGCCGCTCCAGGAGCGACGGGGGGGTTCCGGGCGGATCGAGCAGTCCGGGGACTACTTGTTGATCTTGGTGACGCGACCCGAGCCCACGGTGCGGCCACCCTCACGGATGGCGAAGCCGAGGCCCTCCTCCATGGCGATCGGCTGGATCAGCGCGACCGTCATCTCGGTGTTGTCGCCGGGCATGACCATCTCGGTGCCCTCGGGCAGCGTGATGACGCCGGTGACGTCGGTGGTCCGGAAGTAGAACTGCGGACGGTAGTTGGAGTAGAACGGGTTGTGGCGGCCGCCCTCCTCCTTGGAGAGGATGTAGACGTTGGCCTCGAAGTCGGTGTGCGGGGTGATGGAACCCGGCTTGCACACGACCTGCCCGCGCTCGACGTCGTCACGCTTGAGACCGCGCAGCAGCAGGCCGCAGTTCTCGCCCGCCATGGCCTCGTCCATCTGCTTGTGGAACATCTCGATGCCGGTGACCGTGGTCTTCTGGACCGGACGGATGCCGACGATCTCGACCTCGGAGTTGATGGGCAGCGTGCCGCGCTCGGCGCGGCCCGTCACCACAGTGCCGCGGCCGGTGATGGTGAAGACGTCCTCGATCGGCATGAGGAACGGCTTGTCCATGTCGCGGACGGGGTCGGGGACGTTCTCGTCGACGGCCTCCATGAGCTCCTCGACCTTGGCGACCCACTCGGGGTCGCCCTCGAGGGCCTTCAGCGCCGAGACGCGGACGACCGGCGCGTTGTCGCCGTCGAAGCCCTGGTCGGAGAGGAGCTCGCGCACCTCCATCTCGACGAGGTCCAGCAGCTCCTCGTCCTCGACCATGTCGGACTTGTTCAGGGCCACCAGCAGGTAGGGCACGCCCACCTGGCGGGCGAGCAGGACGTGCTCGCGGGTCTGGGCCATGGGGCCGTCCGTGGCGGCGACCACGAGGATGGCACCGTCCATCTGGGCCGCGCCGGTGATCATGTTCTTGACGTAGTCGGCGTGGCCCGGGGCGTCCACGTGAGCGTAGTGACGCTTCTCCGTCTGGTACTCGATGTGCGCGATGTTGATGGTGATGCCGCGCTGCTTCTCCTCCGGGGCGGAGTCGATGGCGCCGAAGTCGCGCTGCTCGTTGAGGTCCGGGTACTTGTCGGCCAGGACCTTGGAGATGGCAGCCGTGAGCGTCGTCTTGCCGTGGTCGACGTGGCCGATGGTGCCGATGTTGACGTGCGGCTTGCTGCGCTCGAACTTGGCCTTCGCCATGGTTGTTCCTCCTAGAACATTTGTCGAAACTTGCTCAGCACTTCCCCGCCGCGTGGTGTGGGGGGAGCTTGAGGCGCTCAGCAGTACTGAAACCTCTGCAAGTCTACTTTGGCTGTACTTGTTTGATGAAATTCCCGGCCGGGGCCGAGGGGGTGGTGCCTACTCGCCGCGGTTCTTCTGGACGATCTCCTCGGCGACGGCCTTGGGAACCTCCGAGTAGCTGTCGAACTGCATCGAGTACACGGCGCGGCCCTGGGTCTTGGACCGGAGGTCGCCGATGTAGCCGAACATCTCGGACAGCGGGACGAGGGCCTTGACCAGCTTGACGCCGGACACGTCCTCCATGGACTGGATCTGGCCGCGGCGGGAGTTCAGGTCGCCGATGACCTCGCCCATGTACTCCTCGGGCGTGCGGACCTCGACGGCCATCAGCGGCTCGAGCAGGACGGGCTGGGCCCGGCGGGCGCCCTCCTTGAAGACCATGGAGCCGGCGATCTTGAACGCCATCTCGGAGGAGTCGACGTCGTGGTAGGCACCGTCGAGCAGCGTGGCCTTGACGCCCACGACCGGGTACCCGGCGAGGATGCCCAGGCGCATGGCGTCCTGGATGCCGGCGTCCACGGAGGGGATGTACTCGCGCGGGACGCGGCCGCCGGTGACCTTGTTGTCGAACTCGTAGAGCTCCTCGGCGTCCAGCGGGATCGGCTCGAACGCCACCTGCACCTTGGCGAACTGGCCGGAGCCGCCGGTCTGCTTCTTGTGCGTGTAGTCGACCTTGTCGACGGCCTTCTTGATGGTCTCGCGGTAGGCCACCTGGGGCTTGCCGACGTTCGCCTCGACCCGGAACTCGCGCTTCATGCGGTCCACCAGGATGTCCAGGTGGAGCTCGCCCATGCCGCCGATCTCGGTCTGGCCGGTCTCCTCGTTGAGGGACACGGTGAACGTGGGGTCCTCGGCCGAGAGCTTCTGGATCGCGGTGGAGAGCTTCTCCTGGTCGCCCTTGGTCTTCGGCTCGATGGCCACGGAGATCACGGGGGCCGGGAAGGTCATCGACTCGAGCACGATCGGCTCCTGCGGGGAGCACAGGGTGTCGCCCGTGGTGGTGTCCTTGAGCCCGATGGCCGCGTAGATGTGGCCGGCCCGGATCTCGTCGACCGGGTTCTCCTTGTTGGAGTGCATCTGGAACAGCTTGCCGATGCGCTCCTTCTTGCCCTTGGTCGAGTTGAGGACCTGCTCGCCGTTGACGGCCTTGCCGGAGTACACGCGGATGTAGGTCAGCTGCCCGTAGAACGGGTGCGAGGCGACCTTGAACGCGAGCGCCGAGAAGGGGGCGCTGTAGTCGACGGGGCGGGAGAGGATCTCCTCCTCGTCGTTGAGCGCGTGGCCCTCGACGTTCGGGACGTCCAGCGGGGACGGCAGGAAGTCGATGACGGCGTCGAGCATCGGCTGCACGCCGCGGTTCTTGAACGCGGAGCCGCACAGCACGGGGTACGCCTCGGAGTTGATGGTCAGCTTCCGGATGCCGGCCTTGAGCTCCTCGAGGGTGAGCTCCTCGCCGCCCAGGTACTTCTCCATGAGCTCGTCGTCCGCCTCGGCGACGGACTCGACCAGCTGGTTGCGGTACTCCTCGGCCCGCTCCTGCAGGTCGGCGGGGATCTCCTGGATCTCGTACTTGGCGCCCAGGGAGACGTCGCCCTTGGAGTCGCCCGGCCAGACGAAGGCCTTCATGGTGAGCAGGTCGACCACGCCGGTGAACTCGGACTCGGCGCCGATCGGCAGCTGCATCACCAGCGGCTTGGCACCGAGGCGGTTGATGATGGTGTCGACGGTGAAGTAGAAGTCGGCGCCCAGCTTGTCCATCTTGTTGACGAAGCAGATGCGGGGCACGTCGTACTTGTCGGCCTGGCGCCAGACCGTCTCCGACTGGGGCTCGACGCCCTCCTTGCCGTCGAAGACCGCCACGGCGCCGTCGAGCACGCGCAGGGAGCGCTCGACCTCGACCGTGAAGTCCACGTGGCCGGGGGTGTCGATGATGTTGATCTGGTTGTCGTGCCAGTAGCAGGACGTCGCGGCGGACGTGATCGTGATGCCGCGCTCCTGCTCCTGCGCCATCCAGTCCATGGTGGAGGCACCATCGTGGGTCTCGCCGAGCTTGTGGGAGATACCGGTGTAGAACAGGATGCGTTCGGTGGTGGTGGTCTTACCGGCATCGATGTGCGCCATGATGCCGATGTTGCGGACCTTCTTGAGGTCGGTAAGCACGTCAAGTGCCACGGTGGTTCCCTTTCGGAGATGGTGCCGGCGGCCTGCCGGCCCGGATGGGGCCGACAGGCCTGGAAGATTCTACCAGCGGTAGTGGGCGAAGGCCTTGTTGGACTCCGCCATCTTGTGGGTGTCCTCGCGGCGCTTCACGGCGGCACCGAGACCGTTGGACGCGTCCAGGATCTCGTTCTGCAGACGCTCGGTCATGGTGTTCTCACGGCGGATCTTGGAGTAGCCGACGAGCCAGCGCAGGGACAGCGCCTGGGCGCGGCCCGGCTTGACCTCGACGGGCACCTGGTAGGTGGCGCCGCCGACGCGGCGGGACTTCACCTCGAGGGCCGGCTTGACGTTCTCCAGGGCCTTCTTGAGGGTGGCGACCGGGTCGGCGCCGGACTTCGCCCGGACGCCCTCGAGGGCGCCGTAGACGATGCGCTCGGCGGTGGACTTCTTGCCGTCCTGGAGGACCTTGTTGATCAGCTGCGTGACGACCGGGGAGCTGTAGACCGGGTCGACGACGAGCGGGCGCTTGGGAGCGGGACCCTTACGAGGCATTACTTCTTCTCCTTCTTGGCGCCGTAACGGGAACGGGCCTGCTGGCGGCCCTTGACACCCTGGGTGTCGAGCGCGCCGCGGACGATCTTGTAGCGGACACCGGGGAGGTCCTTCACGCGACCGCCGCGGACGAGCACGATGGAGTGCTCCTGGAGGTTGTGGCCCTCACCGGGGATGTAGGCCGTGACCTCGACGCCGCCGTTGAGCTTCACGCGGGCGACCTTGCGCAGCGCGGAGTTCGGCTTCTTCGGCGTGGTGGTGTACACGCGGGTGCACACACCGCGCTTCATGGGGCTGCCCTTGAGTGCGGGCGCCTTGGTCTTGACGACCTTCGGGGTCCGGCCCTTGCGGACCAGCTGCTGGATTGTAGGCACAGTGTCTCCTGATCGGACGGGACGCGTCAGCGGCCCGCTGGGTGTTCGGCTCCCCGCTCCCGGCCGGGGCCTGGTGCGGGTGCGGCGCTCGGTGTGGGCCCGGCGGGCGGGCACCACGGTCGCCGCGCCGAAGGTAGCTGGGCAGACGAAAAGGATGGCATTTTGGTACACACCGCGTACCAGAGGACCGAGTCCGTTCTGCCATGATTTCTCCGGCCTCCAGGGGCGGCGGGCGCCGAGGGATGACCGTTCAATTCCTCGACAGCCTATCAGACGCCGGCCGGGGCGGGAAAACGCGGGCCCGCCCGTCCGGCCGGCGCGGTCCCGGCGTACGGTCAGCGCCCGGTCGCGGCGAGGTCGGCGGAGATCCGCCGGGCGCACTCGAGCAGTGGCGGCACGACGTCGTCCACCGGGTCCCCGGCGCTCGCCCCGGGCATCCCCACGCGCATGGAGACGTTCACGGCCGCGACCACGCGGCCGGTGCCGTCGGTCACCGGGGCGGCGACCGAGCGCAGCCCCACCTCGAGCTCCTGGTCCACGAGGGCCCACCCCTGGGCGCGCACCTGCCGCAGGTCCGCCTCGAGGGCGGCGCGGTCGGTGAGGGTGTGGGCGGTCAGCCGCTCGATGCGCGCCGTGCGGAAGTACCCGGCGAGCTGCTCCGCGTCCAGCGCGGCGAGCAGGACCCGGCCCATGGACGTGGCGTGGGCGGGGAAACGGGTGCCCACGGCGATCGCCACGGTCATGATCCGGTGCGTGGAGACCCGGGCCACGTAGACGATGTCGGAGCCGTCCAGCACGGAGGCGGACGTGGACTCCTCGACCTGCGCCGAGAGCGTCTCGAGGTGCGGGGCGGCCAGGGCCGGCAGCGACAGCGAGGAGAGGTAGGAGTAGCCGAGCTGGAGGACCATGGGGGTGAGCTCGAAGAGGCGCCCGTCGGTCCGGACGTAGCCCAGCTCCTCGAGGGTGAGCAGGAACCGGCGTGCGGTGGCGCGGGTGAGCCCGGTGCGCCGGGCCACGTCGCTGAGGGTCATCCGGGGGTGCCGGGCGTCGAAGGCCGTGATCACGCCGAGCCCGCGCGCCAGCGACTGCACGAACTGTCCCGGGCTGCTCCGCTCCCCCGCCGGGGCGGTGGGGTCCTGCTCGGTCATCGGTGGCCTCCTGTGGGCCTCGTCCGGGGGCGCGGCGGCCGGTGCCGGCCGCCGCTCCCCCCGGGTCGGTGCGGTGCTCAGCGGGCGGGCCGCAGCGGGACGTCGACGATCTGCCGGAGCTCCTCAAAGCTCGTCCCGAAGGTCTCGCGCACCGAGACGCCGTCCTCCTCGATGAGGAACACGGCCTGGTCGGTGTAGATCCGCGAGACGCAGCCCACGCCGGTGAGCGGCATGGTGCACTGCTCCACGAGCTTCGACTGCCCCTTCTTGGTCTGCAGGGACATCATCACGAACGTCATCTTCGCACCGGTGGCCAGGTCCATGGCCCCGCCCACCGCGGGGATCGCGTCCGGCTTGCCCGTGTGCCAGTTGGCGAGGTTGCCCTTCCGGTCCACCTGGAACGCGCCGAGCACGCAGCAGTCGAGGTGCCCGCCGCGCATCATGGCGAAGGAGTCCGCGTGGTGGAAGTACGAGCAGCCCGGCGTCTCGACCACGGGGATCTTGCCCGCGTTGATGAGGTCGGCGTCGACCTCGTCGCCGTGGGCCTCGGGGCCCATGCCGAGCATGCCGTTCTCGGTGTGCAGGGTGACGTCGTCCTCGGCGGTCAGGTAGTTGGAGACCAGGGTCGGCTGGCCGATGCCGAGGTTGACGTAGGAGCCGGCCGGGATGTCGCGGGCCACCAGGCGGGCCAGCTCCTCCGGGGCGAGCGGGGTCTCGGACGTCATGGGCACGACGTCCACGGTGTTCTCGCTCATGTCAGAGCTCCTCTCGGGGGTCGGTCTGGGCCGGCGCGTCGATCCGCACGACGGTGTCCACGTAGATGCCCGGGGTCACGACGACCTCGGGGTCCAGCCCGCCGCGCTCCACGAGCTCCGCGACCTGCACGATGGAGGTGGCGGCCGCGGCGGCCATGATGGGGCCGAAGTTGCGCGCCGTCTTGCGGTACACGAGGTTGCCCGCCCGGTCCGCGACGTGCGCCTTGGTCAGGGCGAAGTCGGCCTTGATGGGATGCTCCAGGACGTAGTGGCGGCCGTCGATCTCGCGGACCTCCTTGCCCTCGGCGAGCGGGGTGCCGTAGCCGGTGGGGGTGAAGAACGCCCCGATGCCGGCGCCGGCGGCGCGGATGCGCTCGGCGAGGTTGCCCTGGGGGACGACCTCGAGCTCGATCTGCCCGGCCCGGTACTTCTCGTCGAAGTGCCACGAGTCGGACTGGCGCGGGAAGGAGCAGATGATCTTCTGCACGCGCCCCAGCTGGATCAGCCGGGCCAGGCCCACGTCGCCGTTGCCGGCGTTGTTGTTCACGACCGTCAGGTCGGTGGCGCCGTGGTCGATCAGCGCGTCGATGAGCTCGACGGGCTGGCCGGCCACGCCGAAGCCGCCGATCATGACGGTCGCGCCGTCGTGGATCGGGGCCACGGCCTGCGCGCAGCTGTCTGCGATGTTCAGCATGCGTTGTGCCTCTCTTCGGTGGTCTTCTTCGCCCGGGTCCCTCGCGGGTCTCAGGCGTTCTCGTTCTCGAGCACGACGGCGAGGCCCTGGCCCACGCCGATGCAGATGGCCGCGACGCCCCAGCGCTGCCCGGAGGCCTGCAGGGACCGCGCGAGCGTGCCGAGGATGCGGGTCCCGGAGGCCCCGAGGGGGTGGCCGATGGCGATGGCGCCGCCGTGCCGGTTGACGATTCCCGGGTCGATCCCCCAGGCGTCGACGCACGCGAGGGACTGAGCGGCGAAGGCCTCGTTGAGCTCGACGGCGGCGACGTCGTCCCAGCCGATCCCGGCGCGCCGCAGGGCGAGGTTCGCGGCCTCGACCGGGGCGAAGCCGAAGAACTGCGGCTCGTTGGCGGCCGCGCCCCGGCCGGCGATGCGGGCGAGGGGCTGCAGGCCGGTCAGCTCGGCGGCCTTCTCGGAGCCCAGCAGGGCGGCGGAGGCGCCGTCGTTGAGCGGCGAGGCGTTGCCGGCGGTGACGGTGCCGCCCTGCTCCGCCGAGCGGAAGACGGTCCTGAGCCCGCCCAGCTTCTCGACGGTCGAGGACGCGCGGACTGACTCGTCCTGGGTCAGCTCGGTGCCGGGGACCTGGACGGTGAGGTCCGCGTAGAAGCCCTCGTCCCAGGCCTGCTGGGTGAGCTGGTGGGAGCGGTGCGCGAACTCGTCCATGCGGTCGCGGGTGATGCCGTGCCGCTCGGCGAGCTGCTCGGTGGCCTCCCCCAGGGACACGGTCCACGCGGAGTTCATGCTCGGGTTGACGAGCCGCCAGCCCAGCGTGGTGGAGGCCAGGGTCATGTCGCCGGCCGGGTAGGGTTTCTCCGTCTTCGGGAGCACCCAGGGGGCCCGGCTCATGGACTCGACGCCGCCGACGAGCATCACGTCGGCCTCGCCCGCGGCGATCTGCCGGGACGCGATGATCGCCGCGTCCAGGGAGGAGCCGCACAGCCGGTTGACGGTGGTGCCGGGCAGCTCCACGGGGAGCCCGGCCAGCAGCGTGGCCATGCGGGCGACGTTGCGGTTCTCCTCGCCGGCGCCGTTGGCGTTGCCGAGCACGACCTCGTCGATCGCGGCGGGGTCCAGCGCGGATGCGCGCCGGAGCTGCTCGCCGACCACGAGGGCGGCCAGGTCGTCGGGGCGCACGCCCGCCAGGGCGCCGCCGAAGCGGCCGAAGGGCGTGCGGACGGCGTCGTAGATGTAGGCCTGGGTCATGGTGTTCCTCACTTGCGTCGTTGCAGGTCGGTCACGGGGGTCGGGGTCCCGGGGTCTCGGGGTGGTGGGGCGTCGGTCACGGGGCGCGACCGGCACGGGGGCGCGGCGCGGGGCCGCGCAGGACTCAGGCGCCCTCGGCGTCGAGGGCGTCGAGGACCTGCTTGGCGTGCTTGAAGGCGTTGTTGGCCGAGGGCACGGAGAGGTAGATCGCCGACTGCAGCAGGATCTCCTTGATCTCGTCCCGCTCCAGGCCGTTGCGCAGGGCGGCGCGGACGTGCATCTCGAACTCCTCCCAGTGCCCGGCGGCGATCAGCGCGGTCAGGGTGACGGCGCTGCGCATCCGCCGGTCCAGTCCCGGCCGGGTCCAGATCTCGCCCCACGCGTAGCGGGAGATGAAGTCCTGGAACTCGGCGGTGAAGGCGTCCTTGCCGGCCTCGGCGCGGTCCACGTGGGCGTCGGAGAGCACCTCGCGGCGCACCGCCATGCCGTCCGCGTGCGCCTCCTGCTCGGTGCGCCGGGGGTTGCTGCTCATGCTCGTGCTCCTTCGGGGGTCGTGGTCGTCGTGGGGGCCTGCCGGCCGAAGTGCTCGTCCAGCAGCCGCGCCACGTCCTGCGGGGCCTCGGCGGGCACCAGGTGGCCGGCGCCCTCGACGACGACGAGACGCCCGCCGGTCGCCTCCGCGAGCCGCGCCACCGACTCCGGCGGCGTCGCGACGTCGTGCGCGCCCACCACGGCGAGCACGGGGACGTCGGCCGGGGCGGGCTCCGCGTGCGCGTCGAAGGCGGCGAGGGCCTCGCAGGCCCGGGCGTAGGAGAACCGGTCCGCGCCCTGCAGGTCGTGCAGCAGGGCCGTGGTGGTGGCCGCGTCCCGCTCGATGAAGCCCGGGGCGAACCACCGCTGCGCGGAGCCCACGACCTGGGTGGGGGTGCCGGCCGCGGCCACGAGCTCGGCACGCTGCGCCCAGGCACCGGGCTCCCCCACCCGGGCGGCGGTGCCGACCAGCGCGGCGGCGCGGACCCGCTCCGGGGCGTCGAGGAGCAGCTGCTGCCCCACGCACCCGCCGATCGAGCAGCCCGCGTAGAAGAACGGTCGTTCGATCTCGGCCCTGGGCGCCGCGCGGTGGCGGTCCACGGCCGTCAGCACCGCCCGGGCGAGCTCGGCCACGGTGAACGGCTCGTCGGTGGGTGCGGAGGCGCCGTGCCCGGGCAGGTCCCAGCCCAGCACCCGCACGTCGGCCCCGAGCCGCCGGGCCACGCCCGACCAGAGCGACGTCACGGACGTGCCCAGCGAGGGGCCGAGCACCAGCAGCGGGGCCTGCGCGGACGGTGCCGGCCGGTCGGCGAACTCGACGAGGGTGAGGACGGGGACGCTCATGCGGTGCTCCTGGCGCTGGTCCCGGCGTACCCGCCGGACGTGGTCGAAGGATCGTTCGCCGACCGGTCGTGCCGCTCGAGCACCCGGTCGATCAGCAGGTCGTTGGCGCCGAGGTAGCCGGCGGGGTCGAGCAGCCGGGTCACGACCCCCCGGTCCACGGGGGTGCCGTCCGCCAGGAGGGTGCCCGCGGCGAGGCCCTCGAGGGCGTCGAGCATGCCCTGCCGGTCGCTCGCGTGCTCGCGCACGACCGCCTGGACCTGCTGCTTCCCCGTGGCGCCGTCGGCGGCGGGCGGCAGCAGCGGCGCGAGCGCCGCGCTGATCCGCTCGGCGAGCACGGCGGGCCCGGACGCGTCCAGGTTGGCCCGCATCCGGGCGAGGTCCACGGTCAGGCCCGCCGTGAGCTCGGCCGCGTGCGACGACGCCGCCACGGCGAGCCGGGCCAGCTCCCGCAGCGCCGGCCACTCCGTGTGCCACGCGCCGTCGGGGCGCTCGTCGACGTACTGGGCGGCGGCGAGGTGGAGCTGGGCGACGAGCTGGGGCGCGGTCAGGGCGGTGCGCTTGAGCAGCACGGAGAGCACCGGGTTCTGCTTCTGGGGCATCGCGGAGGACACGCCGCGCCCCTCAGCGGCCGGTTCGCGCAGCTCGCCGAGCTCGGGGCGGGAGAGGAGCAGCACGTCGTTGGCGATCCGGCCCAGGGCCGCGCAGACGGCGGCCAGGGTCTCCGCGGTGCGCAGGACCGGCCGCCTGCTGGTGTGCCACACGTGCGCCGGCATGCTCAGCCCCAGCTCGCCGGCCCAGCGGCGGGCGAGCTCGACGGCCTGCTCGGCGGCGTCGGGCGTGCCGGGGAAGAGCGCGATGCTCCCGGCGAGGGTGCCGGCGGCCCCGCCCCAGGACACCGGCAGCCGGGTGAGCCCGGCGAGGTCCGCCTCGAGGTCCTGCAGTCCGGCGAGCCAGCCGGCGGCCTTGAGGCCGAAGGTGGTGGGCAGCGCGTGCTGCGTCAGGGTGCGGGCGGCCTGGAGGGTGCCGCGGTGGGTCTGCGCCAGCCGGGCCAGGGCGTCCGCGGTGCCGCACAGCTGCCGTCCCAGGGGCTCGGCGGCGCGCCGGACCAGGAGCATCATGGCGGTGTCCATGACGTCCTGGCTGGTCAGGCCGCGGTGCACGAAGCGCACGGCGTCGGGGTCGAGCTCCCCCAGCCGGCGCCGGTAGTCGGCGAGGAGCGGGATGACCGGGTTGCCGCCGCCCTCGGCGCGCCGGGCGATGTCCCCGGCGTCGTAGTCGGCGGCGCGGGCGGCCGCGCGGGCGGACTCCGCGGCGGCGCGGGGGGCGAGCCCGGCGTCCGCCTGCGCGGCGACCCAGGCGGCCTCGACGTCGAGCAGCGCCTGGAGCACGGCGGTGTCGTCCGTGTGCGCGTCGCCCCGGTGGGCCCCGGGGCGGAGCAGCCCGGCGTCGGTCATGCGCGTCCTCCTTCGGTGGTCGTCCGGTCGTGCGTCGTGGTCGGCGGTGCCGTGCGGGAGCCCCGGCCGGGGCTCCCGCACGGGCGGGTCACTGCTCGAGGTTCGGGTAGGTGAGGAAGACGGTCTCGTCCTGGCCCTGCATGCGGACGTCGAAGCGCAGGGAGCCGTCGGCCTCGCGCTCGGCGATCAGCGTGCGGCGCCGGTCCTCGGGCAGCGAGCCCAGCAGCGGGTCGTTCGCCAGCGCCTCGGTGTCCTCCGGCAGGTAGATGCGGGTGAACAGCCGGTTGAGCAGGCCGCGGGCGAAGACCGTCAGCGTGATGAACGGCGCCTTGCCGGGCTCGGTCGGCCCCGGGTCCACGGTGGTGAAGGTGTAGTGGCCCTCGTTGTCCACGGACGCGCGGCCGAAGCCGGTGAAGGTCCAGCCGTCGCGCACGAGCGAGCCGGTCGCGGTGGGCACGTCGCCGTTGCCGTCGGCCTGCCAGATCTCGAGCATCGCGTCCGGCACGTGCTCGCCGTGGCCGTCGGTGACCGTGCCGTGCAGGCGCACCGCCTGCGGGTGCCCGAGCGGCACGAGCAGCTCGCCCTTGTCGTAGGGCAGCGCGTAGCCGAAGAACGGCCCGATGGTCTGGCCGGGGGTGGCCGGGAGCCTGCGGTTCGCCGGGGTCTCAGACATTGGAGTCGCCTTCCGTCCAGGTGCGGTTCGAGCCGCTGAGCACGATGTCCCACGTGTAGCCGAGCAGCCACTCGTGCTCCGAGGTGTCGTGGTCGTACCGGGCCACGAGCCGTTCGCGGGCCTTCGGGTCCACGATGGACTGGAAGATCGGGTCCAGGGCGAACAGCGGGTCGGAGGGGAAGTACATCTGGGTGATCATCCGCTGGGTGAAGTCCGTGCCGAACAGCGAGAAGTGCACGTGCGCGGGCCGCCAGGCGTTGTGGTGGTTCTTCCAGGGGTACGGTCCGGGCTTGATGGTGACGAACTCATAGGAGCCGTCGTCGCCGGTCAGGCACCGGCCCACGCCCGTGAAGTTCGGGTCGATGGGCGCGGGGTGCTGGTCCCGCTTGTGGATGTAGCGCCCGGCCGCGTTGGCCTGCCAGATCTCCACGAGCTGGTTCCGCACGGGCCGGCCGTCGCCGTCGAGGACCCGGCCGCGGATCTTGATCCGCTCGCCGATGGGCTCCCCGCCCGACTGGATGGTCAGGTCCGACTCGAGCCGGTGCACGTCCCGCTCGCCGAAGGCGGGGGCGTGCAGCTCGATGGTCTCGGGGTCCGCGTGGTGCAGGTCCTTGGTGGGGTGCCGCAGGATCGAGCTGCGGTAGGGCGCGTAGTCCAGGCGCGGCTGCGTCTCGGTGCGCCCCGACGCCGCGTAGTCCTCGGCGACCTGCGCCATCTCGCGGTCGAGGTCGGCCTGCGTGTCGGCCGCGTCGTCGGGTCCCTTCGGGGTGAGGTGCACGAAGGCCTCCCCCGTCCCCTGGTCCTGGTCGGTCATGGTTCAGCTCCTTTGTCGCGAGGTGGCTGCCGCACCGGCGGGCGTCGCGCCCGCCGTGATCGGCGCCTGCGCGGAGAACTCTCCGAGGCTAGCGCATCCGGTGCAGCATTCGCACATGTGTTCGTTGTGCGAACTTATTCTGGGGTCACAGTCGACGGGCGCGGCCGTCAGCGGTCGTCGGGCCAGCCCGTGTAGGACTCCGCGAAGTAGGCGGCCCCGCGCGCCGAGCCGGTGATGGCCTTGAACTCGCCGTGCCGGCGCTTCTGGTTGAAGGGGTTCTCCCCCGGCTGGGTGTGCATGAGCTGGGTGGCCCAGTAGGAGAAGTTCTGGGCCTTCCAGACGCGCTCCAGCGCCGTGGCCGAGTACCCGGCCAGCCCGGAGTCGTCGCCGGAGCGGAAGAACTCCACGAGCGCCGGGGCGAGCACGCGAACGTCGCAGAACGCCAGGTTCAGGCCCTTGGCCCCGGTCGGGGGCACCGTGTGGCCGGCGTCGCCCACGAGGAACAGGTTGCCGTGGCGCAGGGGCTCGCAGACGTAGGAGCGGAACTTCAGCACCGTCTTGTCGAAGATGGGCCCCTCCTGGAGCCGCAGGCCGTCGGGGCCCGCGACGCGGCGCTGGAGCTCGGCCCAGATCCGCTCCTCGTCCCAGTCGTCGACGTCCTCGTCCGGGTCGCACTGGAAGTACATCCGCTGGACGGTGTCGCTGCGCTGGGAGACGAGGGCGAAGCCGTGCTCGGAGTTCGCGTAGATGAGCTCCGGGGCGCTCGGCGGGGCCTCGGCGAGGATCCCGAACCAGGCGAAGGGGTACTCGATGAAGTTGTCGGTGCGCTCCTGCTCGGGGATCGCGCGGCGGCAGATGCTCTGCGAGCCGTCGGCGCCCACGAGGACCTCGCAGCGGATCTCGAAGTCCTCGCCCGCGGCGTCGGTGAAGCGGATGCCCGGCCGGTCGGTGGTCAGGTCCAGGACCTCGGTGCCGGTGACCGACCAGCGCACGTCCCCGCCGTCGCGCTCGCGGGCCTCGGCCAGGTCCAGGAACACCTCGTTCTGCGGGTAGAGCCACACGGACTCGCCGACGAGCTCCTTGAAGTCGATGCGGTGGCTCTCGCCCTGGAAGCGCAGCACGGTGCCCTCGTGCTCGTGGCCCTCGGTGAGCACGCGCCCGTCGACGCCCTCCTCGACCAGCATCCGCACGGTCGGGGCCTCGAGGATGCCGGCCCGGTGGGTGGCGTGGATGGTGTCCTTGTCGCGCTTCTCGACGACGATGCTGTCGATGCCGGCGCGGCCGAGCAGGTGGGCGAGCATCAGCCCGGCCGGGCCGCCGCCCACGATGCCGACCTGGGTGCTGAGAACGGTGCGCTGTGCGCTCATGAGTGCTCCTGGTGATACGACGGGAATCGTGTCCAGTGTCCCAGCGGGCTGTGGGCGGCACCACAGTCTTCCCGTTGAACGGGACGGGAGCGGCGGCGGGGCGGCGGGTCCGGCGGCGCGGCCGGTTCGGCGGCGCGGCCGGTTCGGCGGCGCGGCCGGTTCGGCGGCGCGGTCGGTTCAGCGGGAGGCGTCCCGCAGCGTCCGGCGGATGCCGTGCGCGGCGGTGTGCAGCGCCTGGACGATCGCGCCGGCGCGCGCGGCGGGGTCGCCCGCGGGGGTGATGACGCCCAGGCCCGCCACCACCTGGTCGCCGCGGCCCCGCACGGGCACGGCGATGCCCGCCGTCCCCGCCTCGAGGTAGCCGGTCTGCAGGGCGTGGCCCGCGCCGCGGATCCGCTCGAGCTCCGCGGCCAGCAGCCCGGGGTCCGTCGGGGAGAGCTCGGTGAACGCGTCGAGGGGGCCCCGGAGGTACTCCTCCCGGTACTCCTGCGGCGCGTGCGCCAGCAGGACCAGGCCCGTGGCCGAGAGGTGCAGGGGCAGCCGGCCCGCGACCTCGGCGCGCACGGGCACCGCCCGGGGGTGCGAGAGCCGCTCCACGAGCAGCACCTCGCGGCCCTCCACGATGCCGAGCTGCACGTGCTGGCGCAGCACCGCGTGGATGTCGCCCATGAACGGGCGGGCGGCGCGCGCCAGCCCGAGCTCGCGCGAGGAGCGGTTGGCCAGCTCCCACAGCCGGGTGCCGATCACGTAGTGCCCGCCCTCCACCCGCTCGAGCCAGCCCTGGCGGGCCATGTCCCGGGCCAGCCGGTGCGCGGTGGCCGTGGGCAGGCCGGTGAGGGCCGCGATCCGGCCCCCCGTCAGCCGGGAGTTCTCGGCGGTGAACGCCGCGAGGATCCGGTCCGCCCGCTCGAGCACGGACTCCCCGGTGGGTGAGTTCGCCATGGTGGCTCCTGACGCTCCTTCCTGGTCCCCGGCCGTGCACCGCGGACGTGTGCCGCGGCCCGCCGCGGGACGGGGACAGCCCCGCCCCGGAAGACGGGTCTTCCGGAACGGGGCTGCCTGGTGATCACGGGAGTGACCACGTCCTGTCGGGGGACGCCGACCTCAGTTGGAGCCGAAGTCGTAGTCCTCCAGCGGGATCGCCTGGAACTCGGCGGGCGAGGAGTTCTCCTCCGCGTAGCTGAAGTCCGAGAACGAGCCCGGCTCCGTGAACAGCGAGGCCTTCGCCTCGTCCGTCGGCTCCACGTCGATGTTGTTGTACCGCGCGAGCCCGGTGCCGGCCGGGATCAGCTTGCCGATGATCACGTTCTCCTTGAGGCCCACCAGCGGGTCGGACTTGCCCTCCATGGCCGCCTGCGTGAGCACGCGGGTGGTCTCCTGGAAGGACGCGGCCGACAGCCACGAGTCGGTGGCCAGCGAGGCCTTCGTGATGCCCATCAGCTCCGGCCGGCCCGCGGCCGGGCGGCTGCTCTCGGCCACGGCCTTGCGGTTGGCCTCCAGGAAGCGGACGTTCTCCACGAGCTCGCCCGGCAGCAGGTCCGTCTCGCCGGACTCGATGATCGTCACGCGGCGCAGCATCTGCCGCACGATGACCTCCACGTGCTTGTCGTGGATGCCCACGCCCTGGGAGCGGTACACGCGCTGCACCTCGTCCACGAGGTGCTTCTGCGCCTGCCGCGGTCCGCGGATGCGCAGCACCTCCTTGGGGTCCACGGCGCCCGAGACCAGCTGCTGGCCGACCTCGACGTGGTCGCCCTCGGTCACGAGCAGCTTCGCGCGGCGCAGCACCGGGTACCCGATCGCCTCGTCCCCGTTGTCCGGGGTCACGACGAGCTTGAGGGCCTTCTCGGTGTCCTCGATGCTGACCCGCCCGGCGACCTCCGAGATCGGCGCGACGCCCTTGGGAGTGCGGGCCTCGAAGAGCTCCTGGATGCGGGGCAGACCCTGGGTGATGTCGCCGTCCGAGGACGCCACGCCACCGGTGTGGAAGGTGCGCATCGTCAGCTGCGTGCCGGGTTCACCGATCGACTGCGCGGCGATGATGCCCACGGCCTCGCCGATGTCCACCAGCTGGTTGGAGGCCAGCGAGCGGCCGTAGCACGCCGCGCACACGCCCACCGCGGACTCGCAGGTCAGCACGGAGCGCACGCGCACCGTGTCGGCCCCGCCCGCGAAGAGGGCGCTGATGAGCGCGTCGGAGAGGTCCGTGCCGGCCTCGGCCAGGATCTCGCCGTTGGCGTCCACCACGTCCACCGCGAGCACGCGGCCGTGCACCGTGTTCTCGATGTCCTCGTGCAGCACCCGGGCACCGGACTCCTGCACGTCGGCGAGCGGCAGGTTCAGGCCGCGCTCCGTCATGCAGTCCGCCTCCCGCACGATGACGTCCTGGGAGACGTCCACGAGACGACGGGTCAGGTAGCCCGAGTTCGCCGTGCGCAGCGCGGTGTCGGCCAGGCCCTTGCGGGCACCGTGGGTCGCGATGAAGTACTCCAGCACCGACAGGCCCTCCCGGTAGGAGGACTTGATCGGGCGGGGCATGATCTCGCCCTTCGGGTTGGACACGAGCCCGCGGATGCCGGCGATCTGGCGGACCTGCATCCAGTTGCCTCGGGCGCCGGAGGACACCATCCGGTTGATGGTGTTCAGCGGCGAGAGGTTCGCCTGCATGGCCTGGGCGACCTCGTCGGTGGCCTTCGTCCAGATGTCGATGAGCTCCGAGCGACGCTCGTCGTCGTCGATCAGACCGCGGTCGTACTGGCCCTGGATCTTCGCGGCCTGCGCCTCGTAGCCCTCCATGATGGCGGGCTTCTCCGGCGGGGTCGCGATGTCCGAGATGGCCACGGTCACGCCCGAGCGGGCCGCCCAGTGGAACCCGGCGTCCTTGAGCTCGTCGAGGGTGTGCGCCACGGTCACCATCGGGTACCGCTCCGCGAGGTCGTTGACCAGCGCGGACAGGTGCTTCTTGTCCGCGACGGCCTCGTCCCAGGGGTAGTCCTCGGGCAGCGTCTCGTTGAACAGCACGCGGCCCAGCGTGGTCTCCACGACCACGGGCGAGCCCGGCTCCCAGCCCTCGGGGGCCTCCCAGCCCTCGAACGGCACGAAGTCGTCCAGCTCGATCCGGCACAGCGCGTTGAGGTGCAGCTTCCCGGCGTCGTGGGCCATGATCGCCTCGGCCACCGAGGAGAACGCGCGGCCCTCCCCCTCCTCGCCCTCGCGGACGGTGGTGAGGTGGTACAGCCCGATGATCATGTCCTGCGAGGGCAGGGCGATCGGCTTGCCGTCCGAGGGCTTCAGGATGTTGTTCGAGGACAGCATCAGGATGCGCGCCTCGGCCTGGGCCTCCGGGGACAGGGGCAGGTGCACGGCCATCTGGTCGCCGTCGAAGTCGGCGTTGAACGCGCCGCACACGAGCGGGTGGAGCTGGATGGCCTTGCCCTCGACGAGCTGCGGCTCGAACGCCTGGATGCCCAGGCGGTGCAGGGTGGGGGCACGGTTGAGCAGCACGGGGTGCTCGGTGATGACCTCCTCGAGCACGTCCCACACCTGGGGGCGGTAGCGCTCGACCATGCGCTTGGCCGACTTGATGTTCTGCGCGTGGTTGAGGTCCACGAGCCGCTTCATCACGAACGGCTTGAACAGCTCGAGCGCCATCTGCTTGGGCAGACCGCACTGGTGCAGCTTCAGCTGCGGGCCGACCACGATGACCGAGCGGCCGGAGTAGTCCACGCGCTTGCCGAGGAGGTTCTGCCGGAAGCGGCCCTGCTTGCCCTTGAGCATGTCGGACAGCGACTTCAGCGCACGGTTGCCCGGCCCGGTGACCGGGCGGCCGCGGCGGCCGTTGTCGAACAGCGAGTCCACGGCCTCCTGCAGCATCCGCTTCTCGTTGTTGACGATGATCTCCGGGGCGCCCAGGTCGAGCAGGCGCTTGAGCCGGTTGTTGCGGTTGATCACGCGCCGGTAGAGGTCGTTGAGGTCCGAGGTGGCGAAGCGGCCGCCGTCGAGCTGGACCATCGGGCGCAGCTCCGGCGGGATCACCGGGACGGCGTCCAGGACCATGCCCAGCGGGGAGTTGTCCGTGGTCAGGAACGCGTTGACGACCTTGAGCCGCTTCAGGGCGCGGGTCTTGCGCTGGCCCTTGCCGGTGGCGATGGTCTCCCGCAGGGACTCGGCCTCGGCCTCGAGGTCGAAGGTCTCGAGGCGCTTCTTGATCGCCTCGGCGCCCATCGAGCCCTCGAAGTACATCCCGTAGCGGTCCACCATGACGCGGTAGAGCGCCTCGTCGCCCTCGAGGTCGTTGACCTTGAGGTTCTTGAAGCGGTCCCAGACCTGCTCGAGGCGGTCGATCTCCAGGTTGGCGCGCTTGCGCACGTTGGCCATCTGGCGGTCGGCGGAGTCGCGGAGCTTGCGCTTCTCCGCGGCCTTGCCGCCCTCCTCCTCGACCCGGCCGAGCTCGGTCTCGAGGTCGCGGGCGATCGCGGCGATGTCGGAGTCGCGGGTGGACTCCATCTGCGCCTTCTCGCGGTCCACGGCGGCCTGCAGGTTGGGCAGGTCGTCGTGGCGGGCGTCCTCGTCCACGGACGTGATCATGTACGCCGCGAAGTAGATGACCTTCTCCAGGTCCTTCGGGGCGAGGTCCAGCAGGTAGCCCAGCCGCGAGGGCACGCCCTTGAAGTACCAGATGTGGGTCACGGGAGCGGCGAGCTCGATGTGGCCCATGCGCTCACGGCGCACCTTGGCACGGGTGACCTCCACGCCGCAGCGCTCGCAGATGATGCCCTTGTAGCGCACGCGCTTGTACTTGCCGCAGTAGCACTCCCAGTCCCGGGTGGGACCGAAGATCTTCTCGCAGAACAGGCCGTCCTTCTCGGGCTTGAGCGTGCGGTAGTTGATGGTCTCCGGCTTCTTGACCTCGCCGTAGGACCAGGTCCGGATGTCCTCCGCGGTCGCAAGACCGATCCGCATGAGGCCTAGTGAAGATTCGTTGGACATGAGGGTCCTTTATCTCTTTCTCTGGAAAAGTTGACGTCTCGTCGGGGTGGACCGAGGGGGATCAGACCTCTTCGACCGAGCTGGGCTCGGAGTGCGAGAGATCGATGCCCAGTTCCTCGGCCGCCCGGAAGACCTCGTCATCCGAATCGCGCATCTCGATGGTGTTGCCGTCGGCCGAGAGCACCTCGACGTTCAGGCACAGCGACTGCATCTCCTTGATGAGGACCTTGAAGGACTCGGGGACACCCGGCTCCGGGATGTTCTCGCCCTTCACGATGGCCTCGTAGACCTTCACGCGCCCGTGCACGTCGTCGGACTTGACCGTCAGCAGCTCCTGCAGCGTGTAGGCGGCGCCGTACGCCTCGAGCGCCCAGACCTCCATCTCGCCGAAGCGCTGGCCGCCGAACTGCGCCTTACCGCCCAGCGGCTGCTGGGTGATCATGGAGTACGGGCCGGTCGAGCGCGCGTGGATCTTGTCGTCCACGAGGTGGTGCAGCTTCAGGATGTACTGGTAGCCCACCGACACCGGGTCCGGGAACGGCTCGCCGGAGCGGCCGTCGAACAGGCGGGCCTTGCCGGACCGGTCGATCAGCCGCGCGCCGTCCCGCGTCGGGTTGGTGTGGTCGAGGAGGTCGAAGATCTCCTCCTCCCGCGCGCCGTCGAACACCGGGGTGGCCACGTTCGTGGGCCCGGACTGCTTCGGGAAGTTCGGCAGCCGGTCGAGCCACTCGGGCTCGCCCTCGATGTTCCAGCCCTGCTTGGCGAGCCAGCCGGTGTGCACCTCGAGGACCTGCCCGAGGTTCATGCGGCCGGGCACGCCCAGCGGGTTGAGGATGATGTCCACGGGGGTCCCGTCCTCGAGGAACGGCATGTCCTCCAGCGGCAGGATCTTCGAGATGACGCCCTTGTTGCCGTGGCGGCCGGCGAGCTTGTCGCCGTCCGTGATCTTGCGCTTCTGCGCCACGTACACCCGGACCACCTGGTTGACGCCCGCGGGCAGGTCGTCGTCCTCGTCGTCGCGGTCGAAGACGCGCACGCCGATGACGGTGCCGGACTCGCCGTGGGGCACCTTCAGGGACGTGTCGCGCACCTCGCGGGACTTCTCGCCGAAGATGGCCCGCAGCAGGCGCTCCTCGGGGGTCAGCTCGGTCTCGCCCTTCGGGGTGACCTTGCCCACCAGGATGTCGCCGGCCTGGACCTCCGCGCCGATGTGGATGATGCCGCGCTCGTCGAGGGCGGACAGCACCTCCTCGGACACGTTCGGGATGTCCCGGGTGATCTCCTCGGCGCCCAGCTTCGTGTCGCGGGCGTCGATCTCGTGCTCCTCGATGTGGATCGAGGTGAGCACGTCCTCCGAGACCATGCGCTGGGAGAGGATGATCGCGTCCTCGTAGTTGAGGCCCTCCCAGGACATGTAGGCGACCAGCAGGTTCTTGCCCAGGGCCAGCTCGCCCTGGTCCGTGGAGGGACCGTCGGCGATGACCGAGCGCTCCTCGACCCGCTCGCCCTCGGAGACGATGACGCGCTGGTTGTAGGTGTTGCCCGGGTTCGAGCGCGTGAACTTGTTGATCGGGTAGACCGTGGTCGTCCCGTCGTCGTTGAGCACGCGCACGAGGTTCGCCGAGACCTCCTCGACCACGCCGGCCTTGCGCGCCAGCACGGAGTCGCCGGCGTCCAGGGCCGCGTAGCGCTCCATGCCGGTGCCCACGAGCGGGGCCTCGGACTCGAGCAGCGGCACGGCCTGGCGCTGCATGTTGGCGCCCATGAGCGCGCGGTTGGCGTCGTCGTGCTCGAGGTACGGGATGAGGGCGGTCGCCACGGACACCATCTGGCGCGGGGAGACGTCCATGTACTGCACGGCGGTCGGGTCGACCAGCACGGCCTCGCCGGAGCCGTCGGCGGCGCGCGCGAGCACGGCGTCCTCGGCGAACCGGTTGTCCAGGCCCAGCGGGGCGTTGGCCTGGGCGATCGTGACGCCGCGCTCGTCGTCGGCGGTGAGGTACTCGACGTCGTCGGTCACCAGGCCGTCGACGACCTTGCGGTAGGGCGTCTCGATGAAGCCGAACGGGTTGATCCGCCCGTAGGTCGCCAGCGAGCCGATGAGGCCGATGTTGGAGCCCTCAGGGGTCTCGATGGGGCACATGCGGCCGTAGTGCGACGGGTGGACGTCACGGACCTCCATGCCGGCGCGGTCGCGGGAGAGACCGCCCGGGCCGAGCGCGGACAGGCGGCGCTTGTGGGTCAGGCCCGCGAGCGGGTTGTTCTGGTCCATGAACTGCGACAGCTGCGAGGTGCCGAAGAACTCCTTGATCGCCGCCACGACCGGGCGGATGTTGATCAGGGTCTGCGGGGTGATCGCCTCGACGTCCTGGGTGGTCATGCGCTCGCGCACCACGCGCTCCATCCGGGACAGGCCGGTGCGGATCTGGTTCTCGATCAGCTCGCCGACCGCGCGGATGCGGCGGTTGCCGAAGTGGTCGATGTCGTCGACGTCCACGACGACCTCGCGGGGCTCGCCGTCCCGCACGCCCTTCATGGTGCCGCCGCCGGCGTGCAGGGTCACGAGGTAGCGGATCATCGCGACGATGTCGTCGACCGAGAGCACCGAGGCGTCCTCGTCCTCGAACGCCTTGTCGAGGCCCAGCTTCCGGTTGATCTTGTACCGGCCCACCTTGGCGAGGTCGTAGCGCTTGGAGTTGAAGTACATGTTGTCCAGCAGCGCCTGGGCGGCGTCGACCGTGGGCGGCTCCCCCGGGCGCAGCTTGCGGTAGATGTCCAGCAGCGCGTCCTCGCGGGACTCGACGGTGTCCTTCTCGAGGGTCGCCCGGATGGAGTCGAACTCCCCGAACTCCTCGAGGATGCGGGACTCGCTCCAGCCGAGGGCCTTGAGCAGCACGGTCACCGACTGCTTGCGCTTGCGGTCCAGGCGCACGCCCACCTGGTCGCGCTTGTCGATCTCGAGCTCGAACCAGGCGCCGCGGGACGGGATGATCTTCGCGGAGTAGATGTCCTTGTCCGAGGTGCGGTCCTGGCCGCGCTCGAAGTACGCGCCCGGCGAGCGGACGAGCTGGGAGACGACGACACGCTCGGTGCCGTTGATGACGAAGGTGCCCTTCTCGGTCATCAGCGGGAAGTCGCCCATGAACACGGTCTGCTGCTTGATCTCACCCGTGTTGTTGTTCATGAACTCGGCCTTGACGTACAGGGGCGCCGAGTAGGTGGCGTCCCGGTCCTTGCACTCGTCCATGGTGTACTTCGGGTCGTAGAACTCCGGCTCCGAGAAGGACAGGGACATGGTGCCCTGGAAGTCCTCGATCGGGGAGATCTCCTCGAAGATGTCGGAGAGGCCAGAGGTGCGGGCGATGCCCTGCTCCCCGGTCTCGATGGCCTGCTGGACGCGGGCCTGCCACCGCTCGTTGCCCACGAGACGGTCGAAGCTGTCCGTCTGGAGGGCCAGCAGGTTCGGCACGTCCAGCGGTTCATGGATCTTGGCGAAGGAGATGCGGCGCGGGACGTCCCCGTCGGCCGGTCGGTTAGCGGTTACGTTCGAATCGGTGCTCGAGGCGACCAAGATGGATTCCTTCCACAGACCTGCAGTTGAATCGCGCAGTTCCCGGCTCGGGGATACGGGTGTGCGAGGGCCAGCGGGCTGACGATGCTGGTTCGCTCCCCGGGGGCGCCCACCGCTATATGAAGGCACGCAGAATGAGGGACAACGCAAAGATCCAGCATAGGCCCCGATCGCGACTCTGTCCACACGAGCGGTGGACGCCGGCGCCCACCGCTCGTAGGATGAGAGATTTCGTGCTCCGGGTCTCAGCGGCCCCCGGGGCCCGGCGCACCCGGGCTCACCGGGCGGCCTCCACGGCTCCGGACTCGACGGCCTCCTCGGCGGTCGCCTGGCTCTCGGCGGCGAACGCCTCGATGGGCGGGCAGCTGCAGACGAGGTTGCGGTCCCCGGCGGCGTTCTCCACCCGGCCCACGGGCGGCCAGTACTTGGCCAGCCGCAGCTCGGGCAGCGGGTAGGCGGCCCGGGAGCGGGGGTAGGCCCGGTCCCATTCGTCGGCCGTGAGCACCTCCGCGGTGTGCGGGGCGTGGCGCAGGACGGAGTCCTCGAGCGCGACCTCGCCCTCCGCCACGGCGGTCATCTCCGCGTGGATCGCGCGCATCGCGGCCACGAACCGGTCCAGCTCCGCGAGGTTCTCGGACTCCGTGGGCTCCACCATGAGCGTGCCGGCCACGGGGAACGCGAGGGTGGGCGCGTGGAAGCCGTAGTCGACGAGCCGCTTGCACACGTCCTCCGCGGTCACCCCGGAGGCCTTCGTGAGCGCGCGGAGGTCGAGGATGCACTCGTGCGCCACGAACCCGCCGGGGCCGGTGTAGAGGGTCGGGAAGACGTCGGCGAGCCGGGTGGAGACGTAGTTCGCGCTGAGGATCGCGGTGCGCGAGGACGCGGTGAGCCCCTCCGCGCCCGTCATGGCGATGTACATCCAGGTGATCGGCAGCACCCCGGCCGAGCCGTAGCGGGCCTGGGACACGGGGAACGTCCACTCCTCGCCGTCCACGGCGCCGGGGTCCCCCGGGTCGCCGGGCAGGAACGGCACGAGGTGCTCCGCGACGCCCACGGGCCCCACGCCGGGTCCCCCGCCGCCGTGCGGGATGCAGAAGGTCTTGTGCAGGTTCAGGTGGGAGACGTCCCCGCCGAAGCGGCCCGGCCGGGCGAGGCCCATGAGGGCGTTGAGGTTGGCGCCGTCCACGTAGACCTGGCCGCCCGCGTCGTGCACGGCGGCGCACACGTCGGTGATCTGCTCCTCGAACACTCCGTGCGTCGAGGGATAGGTGATCATGATGCCCGCGAGCTCGTCCCCCACGGTCGCGATCTTCGCGGCAAGGTCCTCCATGTCCACGGAGCCGTCCCCGGCGGTGGCCACGACCACGACCTTGAGGTCGGCGAGCACCGCGGAGGCGGCGTTGGTGCCGTGGGCCGAGGACGGGATGAGGATCGTCTTGCGCTGCCGGTCGCCCCGGGAGAGGTGGTAGCGGCGGATCGCGAGCAGCCCGGCGAGCTCGCCCTGGGAACCCGCGTTGGGCTGGACGGAGACCGCGGCGTAGCCGGTGATCTCCGTGAGCCAGGCCTCGAGCTGGGTGATGAGCTCGCGCCAGCCGACGGTCTGGTCCTCGGGGGCCAGCGGGTGGATGGAGGCGAGCTCGGGCCAGCTGATGGGCTCCATCTCGGCGGCGGCGTTGAGCTTCATGGTGCAGGAGCCCAGCGGGATCATGGTCCGGTCGAGGGCCAGGTCCTTGTCCGCGAGGGCGCGCAGCCAGCGCATCATCGCGGTCTCGGAGCGATGCAGGGTGAACACCGGGTGCGTGAGGTAGGAGTCGGTGCGCAGCAGCTCGGCCGGGAGCTCCCAGGCGTCCCCCTCGCCGCCGTCGTCCGTGGCCGCGGCGCCGAACGCGGCGAGCACGGCGTCGACGTCCTGCTCGTCGTGGGGCTCCCCGACCGACACGGACACGTGGTCCGCGTCGGCCCGGCGCACGTTGATCCCGCGCTCCGCGGCGGCCGCCACCACGGCGTCGGCGCGGCCGGGGACCTCGGCCAGCACGGTGTCGAAGAACCGGTCGTGGACCACGCGGACGCCGCCGGCGGCGAGCCCGGCGGCGAGGCGGGCGGCCAGTCCGTGCAGGCGCTCGGCGATGGCGCGCAGCCCGTCCGGGCCGTGGTAGGCCGCATAGGCGCCGGCCACGATGGCCAGGAGGGCCTGGGCGGTGCAGATGTTCGAGGTGGCCTTCTCCCGGCGGATGTGCTGCTCGCGGGTCTGCAGGGCCAGCCGGTAGGCGGGCCGGCCGGAGGAGTCGGTCGAGACGCCCACCAGGCGGCCCGGCAGGTTCCGCTCGAGGCCCTTGCGGCAGGCCATGAACGCGGCGTGGGGCCCGCCGAAGAACAGCGGCACCCCGAAGCGCTGGGCGGAGCCCACGGCGATGTCGGCCCCCTGCTCCCCCGGGGAGCGCAGCAGGGTCAGGGCCAGCAGGTCGGTGGCCACGGCCACGAGCGCACCCCGCGCGTGCGCCGCCTCGGCGGTCTCGGCGAGGGGGACGACCTCCCCGTCGACGCCCACCTGGCTCAGGACCACGCCGAAGAGGTCGCCGTCGGGCAGCCCCTCGGCGAGGTCGGTGACGACCAGTTCGATGCCCACGGCCCGGCAGCGCCCGCGCAGCACGGCGAGGGTCTGGGGAAGCGTCCTGGCGTCCACGACGACGCGCCGGCTCGTGGCCCTGCGGTTGGACCGGTGCATCATGAGCACGGCCTCGGCCACCGCGGTGGCCTCGTCCAGCAGGGAGGCGTTCGCCAGGTCGAGACCGGTGAGGTCCATGACGGCGTTCTGGAACGTCAGCAGCGCCTCCAGGCGTCCCTGGGAGATCTCGGCCTGGTACGGGGTGTAGGAGGTGTACCAGGCCGGGTTCTCGAGGATGTTGCGGCGCAGCGCGGGCGGGGTCACGGTGTCCGCGTAGCCCTGCCCGATCATCTGGGTCATCACGCGGTTCTTCGCGGCGACCCGGCGCAGGGCCGTGAGCGCCTCGTGCTCCGACAGCGGGGCGGGAAGCTCCAGGGGCTGGTCAGAGGTGATGCCTGCGGGCACGGCGCGGGCGACGAGCTCGTCGAGATCGGCGGCGCCGACGACCTCGAGCATGCTCCGGGTCTCGGCGGCGTCCGGTCCGAGGTGGCGTGGCAGGAAGGACAAGGTCAGCTCCTCGTGGGTCGGGGCCCGTCCGGTCTCCCCTCCGAGGCCCCCACCCGCGCGCTCCGCCGGCCGGGCCGCGCTCGGCGGCGGTCGGCACTGCGGCGCACGGGCGGCCGATGTGGTTGTGCGCCCAGTCTCCCACAGAACGGCCGGGCACGGCACGAGGCCCCGGACGCCGTGCGTCCGGGGCCTCGCTGGAGCGTTCGCCGAGGGAACGCGTCCGGGGTGCTGCTGGGTCCTACTTGAGGGTGACGGTGGCGCCGGCGCCCTCGAGGGCCTCCTTGGCCTTGTCCGCAGCCTCCTTGTTGGCGCCCTCGAGGACGGCCTTGGGGGCCGAGTCCACGAGGTCCTTGGCCTCCTTGAGGCCGAGGGAGGTCAGCGCGCGGACCTCCTTGATGACCTGGATCTTCTTCTCGCCGGCGGCCTCGAGGACGACGTCGAACTCGGTCTGCTCCTCGGCCTCCTCGGCGGCGGCGGCCGGAGCGGCGGCACCGGCGACGGCCACGGGGGCGGCGGCGGTGACGTCGAAGGTCTCCTCGAAGGCCTTCACGAACTCGGAGAGCTCGATGAGGGAGAGCTCCTTGAACGCGTCGATCAGTTCAGCGGTGGTGAGCTTGGCCATGGTTGTGGCTCCTTTTCGATGGTGTGCCCCGGCCGGGTTTCGTCGGCGCGGGACGGTCTGGTTCCGTGGTGAGAATGTGCCTCGCGGCGGGGATGCTGGTCAGGCGTCCTGCTCCTCGACCTTGGCGCGCAGCGCCTCGGCCGTGCGGACCGTCTTCGACAGCGGGGCCTGGAACAGCGCCGCGGCCTGGGACAGGGACGCCTGGGCGGCACCGGCCACCTTGGCCAGCAGCACCTCGCGGGACTCGAGGTCCGCGAGCTGCTTGATCTCCGCGTCGCTCAGGGCCTTGCCCTCGAGGTAACCGCCCTTGACGACGAGCTGCGGGTTCGCCTTGGCGAAGTCACGCAGGCTCTTGGCGGCCTCGACGGGGTCCCCCGAGATGAAGGCGATCGCGCTCGGGCCGGCGAGCTGGCCGTCGAACGCGTCGATGCCCAGCTCCTTGGCCGCGATCGCGGTCAGCGTGTTCTTCACCACGGCGTATTCGGCGTTCTCACCGAGCGAGCGGCGCAGCTCCTTGAGCTGGGCCACGGTGAGGCCGCGGTACTCAGTCAGGACAGCGGCGTCCGAGTTGGAGAACATCTCCTTCAACTCGGCGACCGCGGCTGCCTTTTCCGGGTTCGCCATGGTACTCCTTCCGGTCTTCGATGCCGGTCGCTGCCGGAAGGGCCCGGGCACAGAAAAAGCCCCGCGCAGATGCCCGGGGCTCGGCGTCGCGCCCCGTGCAGGACGGGACGTGCTCGCTGTGCTGGTTCACCTGCGCTGGCGGTTCCTGGCGGAACTCTTACGGCGGTCCTCCCGTGATGCGCGCTCCGAAACGGGGTGCACGGGCAGGGGGGACCACGACCGGCGGTCTTTGGTGAGTCCCACGCTACCCGAGGGAGCCGCCGCGGCCAAATCGGGGCCGGCCCGTTCGTCGGTCCGGCCGCCGGTCCCGCGCGGTCGCTCAGGCCGCGGGGAAGTCCCGGGCCCACACGCCGCTGCGCCCGGCCACCCGGAAGCCCAGTCGCCCGTTGACCCGGCTCATCCGGTCGTCGCCGCTGTGGCTCCAGGAGTAGACCGTGCGCACGCTCGGCGCCAGCCGCTCGAGCTGCTGCAGGTTCGCCAGCTTCAGCCGGGTGGCGAGCCACCGGCGGCGGTGCTCGCGCAGGACCACGGTCTCGTCCTGCATGCCGATGGGCGGGGCCTCCCCCGCCAGGACGATCTCGGTCATCCCGACGAGCCGCCCGCTGGGCTCGTGCTCGGCCACCGCCACGAGGGACCGGTTGCCCGCCTCGGCGCGCAGCTGCTCGGTGCGCCGCACGCGCTCGGCGTCCCAGGGCTCGGGGTCGGCGGGGACCACGGGGGCCAGGAAGGAGTCGGCGGCCATCCGCGAGTGCAGGGCGGCGAGCTCGTCGAGCCGTTCCTCGGGGGCGGGCCCGCTCCAGACGTGGATCCGGTAGGGCTCCGGCGCCGGCGAGGCGGCGACCTCGCGCAGCAGGGCCTCGACCCTCCGGGGCGGCAGCGGGACGTCCAGCACCCCGAAGTCGCTCACCGACTCGAGCCGGTAGCCGGCGCTGAGGGCGAAGCGGGTCTGCCGGTTGGACACCGGCAGCCGGCCCGAGCCGTCCGCGGCGTCCACCCACTCGACCATGCCCGGTGTGATCACGGGGAAGACCCCGGTGACGCTGCCGTCGCCCTGGATCTCCTGCGGCCCCGGGTGCTCGGTCTGGATCCGCAGGTGCCGCCGGGACTCCCCCACGGCGAGCTGCTCGGCGGCGGCCAGCAGCTCGGTGCCGGTGCCCTGGGAGGTGACGTCGGGGTCCACGTCGACGGTGATGTGGGCGGAGTCGGTGAGCGCGACCAGGGGCATCCGGACCTCGGCGCGTCCCGTGAGCCGGTCCTGGGTCCACGCGAGCAGGACGACGACGCGTTCGAAGGGGTCGTGCAGGTCCCGGTAGAGCTCCTGGGCATCGCCGGTGAGGTCCGAGATCCCCCACACGTGCTGCCGGGACCGGCGCACGAGCTCCGCGACGCGCCCCAGCAGCTGCTGGGCGGCGTCGTCGAACTCGTCGGGGATGCGCATCTGCTCGATGCGCACTGGGGGGTGCTCGCTCACGTGGGGGATCTCCGTTCCGTGGGCGCCGGCGGACTCCCGCCGGCTGCTGGGTCGTGGGAGGACTGCTCCCGTCGGACGGCAAGGGGCCCGGCCGCATCGGCCGGGCCCCCACCCGTCGGAGCCCCGCGGGCTCCGGTGCACGGCGTCAGGCGCCGACGACGACCTCGGTGACGTTCGGGTCGACCGGGATGCCCGGGCCGAACGTGGTCGAGACGGTCGCCTTCGTGATGTAGCGGCCCTTCGACGCGGAGGGCTTCAGGCGCAGGATCTCCTCGAGGGCGGCGCCGTAGTTCTCCGCGAGCTTCTGCACGTCGAAGGACGTCTTGCCCACGATGAAGTGCAGGTTCGAGTGCTTGTCGACGCGGAAGTCGATCTTGCCGCCCTTGATGTCGTTGACGGCCTTGGTCACGTCCATGGTGACGGTGCCGGTCTTGGGGTTCGGCATCAGGTTGCGGGGACCGAGGACCTTGCCCAGGCGGCCGACCTTGCCCATCATGTCCGGGGTCGCCACGGCGGCGTCGAAGTCGGTCCAGCCGCCCTGGATGCGGGCGATCAGGTCGTCGGAGCCGACGTGGTCCGCCCCGGCCTCCTCGGCGGCGGCGGCCTTGTCGCCGGTCGCGAAGACGACGACGCGGGCGGTCTTGCCGGTGCCGTTGGGCAGGTTCACGGTGCCGCGGACCATCTGGTCGGCCTTGCGGGGGTCGACGCCCAGGCGGAGGACGACCTCCACGGTGGAGTCGGTCTTCGCGGTGTCGAGCTCCTTGGCCAGGGCCACGGCCTCGGCCGGGGCGTACAGCGCGCCCTCGTCGATCTTGGCGGCGGCCGCCTGGTATGCCTTGCTGCGCTTTGCCATCTGCTTCTTCTCCTTGTGCAGTTGTGGTCTGCGGGCCGCGCTCGGCCCTGCCACGTCAATATCGGTGGGTGGTGTCAGCCGAGGCTGATCACTCGACCTCGATGCCCATGGAGCGGGCGGTGCCGGCGATGATCTTCGCGGCGGCGTCGACGTCGTTGGCGTTGAGGTCTTCCTTCTTGGTCTCGGCGATCTCGCGCACCTGGTCCATGCTGAGCTTGCCGACCTTCTGGGTGTGCGGGACGCCGGAGCCCTTGGTGATGCCGGCGGCCTTCTTGATCAGCTGCGCGGCGGGCGGGGTCTTCGTGATGAAGGTGAACGAGCGGTCCTCGTAGACCGTGATCTCCACGGGCACGATGTTGCCGCGCTGGGACTCCGTGGCCGCGTTGTAGGCCTTGCAGAACTCCATGATGTTCACGCCGTGCTGACCGAGGGCCGGGCCCACGGGGGGCGCCGGGTTGGCGGCGCCTGCCTGGATCTGCAGCTTGATGAGGCCGGAGACCTTCTTCTTCTTGGGAGCCATGTGCTGGTCCTTCTTCTGCTGGACGTACCGGCGCACAGGAGCGTACGACGGCGGGTGGCCGCCGTGGCGCGGCGGCCGGGCGGTCCCGGCGGCGAAGCATGCGCCGCAGGGGCCGGGAACTGGGGCGGGCCGGAGCGGCCCGCGGGGCTCAGATCTTGGAGACCTGGTTGAAGCCGAGGGTCACGGGGGTCTCGCGCTCGAAGATCGACACGAGGACGACGAGCTGCTGGGACTCCACCTTGATCTCGGAGATCGTGGCGGGGAGGGTCTCGAACGGGCCCTCCTTGACGATGACGGACTCGCCGACCTCGAAGTCGACGTCGACCTGCGGCTGCGCGCTGGGCTGGGCCGCCGTCTCGCCGCCCGCGCCCTGCGGGGCCTCGAAGACCGGGTTGAGCATCTCGAAGACCTCGTCGAGGCGCAGCGGCACGGGGTTGTAGGCGTCCTGTCCGACGAAGCCGGTGACGCCCGGGGTGTGGCGGACCGCGCCCCAGGAGGCGTCGGTGAGGTTCATCCGCACCAGGACGTAGCCGGGGATCCGCACCCGGCGCACGATCTTGCGCTGGGCGTTCTTGATCTCGACGACCTCCTCCATCGGCACCTCGATCTGGAAGATGTCGTCCTCCATGTTGAGGGACTGGATGCGGGTCTCGAGGTTCGTCTTCACGCGGTTCTCGTAGCCGGCGTAGGTGTGGATGACGTACCAGTCACCCTCCTGGCGGCGCAGCTTCGACTTGAACTCCTCGACGGGGTCCACGGCGGGCGCCTCGTCCTCGGCGGCCGGGGCCTCCTCGGCGGGGACCTCGTCCTCCGCGGGCCCGTCGGCCTCGGGGCCGGCCGGCTCGGCGGGAGCCGCGTCCGCGGCCGCCGGGGCCTCGTCCGGCTCGTGGGCGGCCGCGAAGTCGTCCTCCTGCACGGAGGTCTCGGCCTCCGGCAGCTCCGGAGCCTGCTGGTCGACCTCGGCCGGTGCCTCGGTGCCGTTTTCGAGCTCGTGCTCGGTCACTGGATCTCCCTCACGTTCTTTCGTGGATGTCGTGCTCTGCTGGGTCACGGTGGCCGGCCGTGCCGGTCCGTGCGCCGCCCGGATCAGCCGGCGGCGTCCCCCTCCCCGAAGATCCACAGGGCGGCCTGCCCGAACCCGAGGTCCAGGACCGAGATGAGCACCATCATGAACGCGACGAACACGAGGACGACCAGGACGTAGTTGACCAGTTCGTGCCGGGTGGGGGTGACGACCTTCCGGAGCTCACCCACGACCTGGCGCAGGAACAGGAACAGGCGCCCGAAGACACCGCGGGGGCTCTCGGCCCCCTGCTCCGGGGGCTGTCCCGACGCCCGGCCGGCGGTGGTCTGCGACATCGGCTCTCCCTGTGTGGACTCGTGCGTGCCGCGCGGTGCTGCCGGCCCGCCGTCGCCGCGGCCGCTCCCGGCACCCCGGTCCGGGGTGCCGGGAACCGCCCCGGACTGGAGCAGGGCAGACAGGACTCGAACCTGCAACCTGCGGTTTTGGAGACCGCTGCGCTACCAATTGCGCCACTGCCCTACGTGCCTCGCGAGCTCGCCCGGCGTCGGAACACCGGCCTCGATCGCTCGGACCCGGTCACCGACTCTACCACCCGGCCTCGCCGCGACGGCGCGGCGGAGCAGGCGTCGATGACACCAGTGGACCATCCTAGGCGACCCGGGCGGCGGGGTGCAATCCGGGCGGGACGGGCCGCCCGCGCGCCGGATCCGCCCGCCGGACCCCCGAGTAGCATGGGGGCGTCCGCACCGCCGCCGCCGCACCCGGCGGAAACCGTCCGTTCCCCTCCAGGAGGCCCCCGGTCATGACCACGTCCCGCATCTCCCGGCGCGTCGGCGCCATCGCAGAGTCCGCGACGCTCGCCGTGGACGCCAAGGCGAAGGCGCTCAAGGCCGCCGGCCGCCCCGTGATCGGCTTCGGCGCCGGGGAGCCCGACTTCCCCACGCCCCAGTACATCGTGGACGCCGCCGCGGCCGCCCTGCAGGACCCGGCCAACTTCCGGTACACGCCGGCCGCGGGCCTGCCCGAGCTGCGGAAGGCGGTCGCCGAGCAGACCGCCCGGGACTGCGGGTACACGGTGGAGCCCTCCCAGGTCCTCGTCACCAACGGCGGCAAGCAGGCCGTCTTCGAGGCCTTCGCCACGGTCGTGGACGAGGGCGACGACGTCCTGCTGCCGGCCCCGTACTGGACGACCTACCCCGAGGCCATCAAGCTCGCCGGCGGCAACCCGGTGGAGGTCTTCGCCGGGCCGGAGCTCGGCTACAAGGTCACCCCCGAGCTGCTCGAGGCCGCGTGGACCGAGCGCACCAAGGCGCTGCTGTTCTGCTCGCCGTCGAACCCCACCGGCGCCGTGTACTCCCCCGAGGAGACCGCGGCCGTGGGCCGCTGGGCGGCGGAGAAGGGGATCTTCGTGCTGACCGACGAGATCTACCAGCACCTCACCTACGACGGCGTGCCGTTCACCTCGATCGCCGCCGCCGTGCCGGAGCTGGGCGAGAACGTGGTGGTCCTCAACGGCGTGGCCAAGACGTACGCGATGACCGGTTGGCGGGTGGGCTGGATGATCGGGGCCCCCGACGTCATCAAGGCGGCCACGAACCTGCAGTCCCACCTGACGTCCAACGTCAACAACGTGGCCCAGCGGGCCGCGCTCGCGGCGGTGTCCGGCCCGCTCGACGAGGCCCACCGGATGCGGGAGGCCTTCGACCGCCGCCGCAAGGTCATGGTCGAGGCGCTCAACGCCATCGACGGCGTGGAGTGCCCCACCCCGACCGGCGCGTTCTACGCCTACGCGGACGTGCGCGGCCTGCTCGGCCGGCGGTTCGGCGACGCGACGCCGCAGACCTCCGCCGAGCTCGCGGAGCTGATCCTGGAGGAGGCGGAGGTCGCCGTGGTCCCCGGCGAGGCCTTCGGCCCCTCCGGCTTCCTGCGCCTGTCCTACGCCCTGGGCGACGACGACCTCGCCGAGGGCCTGCGCCGGCTCCAGGAGTACCTGGGGGGCGCCGCGTGAGCGCCCTCGACCGCGCCGTGGCCGCGGCGGAGTCCGTGCCGGCGGCGGCCCTCGTGAGCGCGGGTCTGATCGGCGGGTACGCCACCGCCCGGGCGACCGGTGTGCGCCCCCTGGGCGGTGCGGTGCTGGCCGCCGCCGGCGCCGCGGCCGCCCACTCGTGGTGGCACCGCGGGGGGCCGGGGACCACGGCCGCGCTCGGCGGGCTCTACGTCCTCGGCTTCGGGCTCTCCCACCCGCTGGCCAGGCGGATCGGGGCCTGGCCCTCCGTCCTCGCCGTGACCGCCGTCAACACCGCCGCCAACGCCGTCCTGGTGGACCGTCCCGACCGCTGAGCCGGGACCGCCCCGCCGACGGCGCCGCCCGCCCCTGGCAGGGACGGGCGGCGCCGTCGCGCACGGGCCGGCCCTCAGTCGCCGACGGCCTCCAGGCCGCGCCGGACGATCAGCGGATCGGGGGGATAGACCACGTCCGGGTCCTTGTCCTCGTAGTCGAACTGGTCCAGGAAGAAGCGCATCGCGTTGAGCCGGGCCCGCTTCTTGTCGTTGGACTTCACCGTGATCCACGGGGCGTGGTCGGTGTCGGTGCGCAGGAACATCTCCTCCTTGGCGTCCGTGTAGTCCTCCCAGCGGTCGAGGGAGGCAAGGTCCATGGGCGAGAGCTTCCAGCGCCGCACGGGGTCGATCTGGCGGATCGCGAACCGGGTGCGCTGCTCGTGCTGGGTGACGGAGAACCAGAACTTCGTCAGGTGGATGCCCGAGTCCACGAGCATCTTCTCGAAGACGGGCGCCTGCGCCATGAACTGCTCGTACTGCCGGTCCGTGCAGAAGCCCATGACGCGCTCGACGTTGGCGCGGTTGTACCAGGAGCGGTCGAACATCACGATCTCCCCGGCGGTGGGCAGGTGCTGGATGTAGCGCTGGAAGTACCACTGCCCCCGCTCCCGGTCCGAGGGCTTGGTGAGGGCGACGACGCGGGCCGCGCGCGGGTTCAGGTGCTCGGTGAAGCGCTTGATCGTCCCGCCCTTGCCGGCGGCGTCGCGGCCCTCGAACACGATGACGTGCTGGAGGTCGTGGTCCTGGCCCCAGTACTGGAACTTCAGCAGCTCGATCTGCAGCTGGTACTTCTCGAGCTCGTACTCCTCCCGGCTCATCCGCTCCGCGTACGGGTAGTCCTCCCGCCAGGTCTCCACCGCCGAGCCCCCCGGGTCGATCAGGTCCGGGTCCGGGGACTGCCCGTCCCGCACCGTGTACCCCTGGTCGACCAGCTTGTCGATGAACTCCCGCAGGTTCTCCCGGGCCGGTTCTCTGTCCGCGCTCAACGCCATCCCTCCTCGCGGGCCCGGCGGGGCCCTCCCCGGCAGTCTAGGCCGGGGACGCGGAGGGGCGCCGGGGCCAACACGTTCGGGCCGGGCCCTGCCGCCGGGGGCCGTACTCACTAGACTGGGCATGCCGGTGCACGTCCGGCCGCCACGCACGCCCCGCCCACCCGGAGGAGACTGTACGGATGAAGATCGGACTGCTGACCAGCGGCGGGGACTGCCCCGGACTCAACGCGGTGATCCGCGGCGCCGTGCTGCACGGGATCAAGACCTACGGGCACGAGTTCGTGGGCTTCCGCGACGGCTGGCGCGGGGTGCTCGAGGGCGACATCATGGATCTGCCGCGCACCCGCGTCCGCGGCCTGGCCCGCGAGGGCGGCACGATCCTGGGCACCTCCCGCACCAACCCCTACTCCGGCCCCGGCGGAGGGCCCGAGAACATCGGCGTGATGCTCGAGCGCCACCACATCGACGCGATCGTGGCGATCGGCGGCGAGGGCACCCTGGCCGGGGCCGCGCGGCTGGCCGAGGCCGGACTGCCCGTGATCGGAGTCCCCAAGACCATCGACAACGACCTGCAGGCCACCGACTACACCTTCGGCTTCGACACCGCGGTGCAGATCGCCACCGACGCCATGGACCGGCTGCGCACCACCGGGGAGTCCCACCACCGGTGCATGGTCGCCGAGGTCATGGGCCGCCACGTCGGCTGGATCGCCCTGCACTCGGGGATGTCCGCCGGGGCGCACGCGGTGCTGATCCCGGAGCAGCAGGTCTCCATGGACCAGGTCTGCACCTGGGTCACCGAGGTCCACGACCGCGGCCGCTCCCCCCTGGTGGTGGTCGCCGAGGGCTTCATCCCCGAAGGCCACGGGGACGTGCTGGCCGGCAAGGGGGTGGAGGACTCCGGGCGGCCCCGCCTGGGCGGGGTCGGGGAGTACGTCACCGAGCAGATCGAGGCGGCCACCGGGATCGAGACCCGCAACACCATCCTGGGCCACATCCAGCGCGGCGGGGCCCCCACGGGTTTCGACCGGGTGCTGGCCACCCGCTTCGGGCTGGCCGCGGTGGACCTGGTGCACGAGAAGGGCTGGGGGCAGATGGTCGCCATCCGCGGCACCGACCTCGTCCGGGTGCCCTTCAGCGAGGCGCTGGCCGGGCTCAAGACCGTGCCCCAGCACCGCTGGGACGAGGCCAAGGTCCTCTTCGGCCGCTGAGCCGCGCCGACGGACTCCGGGGCGTGCCCCCCGGGGGCCGCCGGCCCCGCCGGAGCGCGGGCCCGGAGCCCGCGTTCCCGGGGGCGCCGGCGTCCGGGCGCGAGCTAGGAGCGGGGGCCCCGGAGGAAGCCCGTCTGCCGGCCGACCACCTGCCCGGCGTCCGGCGGGACGACGACCTGCTGTGCGGCGGCCCACCGCTGCTCGCCGTCCGTGACCACGAGCTGGGCGGCCGGGTCGACGGTGCGCTTGAGCACGGCGAGCGCGATGGGGCCCTGCTCGTGGTGCAGCTGCACGGACGTCACGCGGCCCACCGTGCGCTCCCCCGCGACCACGTCGGCCCCCGCGGCGGGCAGCGTGTGCTCCGAGCCGTCGAGGTCGAGGAGCACCAGCCGGCGGGGCGGGTGCCCGAGGTTGTGCACCCGGGCGACGGTCTCCTGGCCCTTGTAGCAGCCCTTGGCCAGGTGCACGGCGGTGCGCAGGAGGTCGAGCTCGTGCGGGATGCTCCGCTCGTCCGTCTCGGCGCCCCGGCGCGGGCGCCAGGCGGCGATCCGCAGCGCCTCGGCGGCCCAGGCGCCGGCGAGCGGGAGGTCGCGGGTCAGGCTGTCGAGCTCGTCGCGGGGCACGAGGTGCTCCCACCAGGTGCGCTCCTCGCCCGGGTGGGGGCCGTGGAGGTCGGCGTAGCTCCAGCCGCCGGGGGCGATCTCGGGCCACGGGTCCCGCCACACGACGGTGGCGGGCAGGCCCGGCACGGGTCCGGTGGCCCCGAGCACGGCCCACTGCCCGGTGCGGTCCTCGATCTCGACGCGCAGCGCGAAGCGCATGGACTCCAGCCACGCCAGCAGGGGCGCGGTCTCGTCGGCCTCGGTGAGCAGCCACGTGGTGGTGCCGTCGTCGACCACGTGGGGGGCGTACTCGATCCTGCCCTGCACGGACAGGAAGAGGGTCTCGGTGCTGCGCCCGGGCTCCAGCCCGGTGAGCACCTGGGAGGAGAGCGTGGTGAGCCAGCTGAGCCGGTCGGGCCCGGTGACGGTGACGACGCCCTTGTGGGAGAGGTCCACGACGGTGCCGGGGGTCCGCACGAGCGAGCGCTGCTCGCGCAGCGGGTCGCCGTAGTGGGCGGCCACCCCGCGGTCCAGGTGCTCGGCCTCCACGGCGCCGGGGCGCAGGAGCAGGGGGGAACGGTGGTCGGTCACGGGCATCAGCCGATCTTCCGCAGCTGCGCGGAGGCGTGGGTGGCCAGCGGCTCACCGAGGGCGGCCATGTCCCAGGCCCAGAACAGGTCGCCGTGCACCAGGCCGTACATGCGGGTCGAGGAGCTGTACTCCTTGGCCCCGCGGGCGCGGATCACGGCGTCGGTGGCGAGGTCGATGCGGGGGCCCTTGATCTGCCCGGCGTAGAGCTCGGCGATGCCGCCCGGGTGGGTCAGGGTCACGAGGACGTCGAAGCCGCCGTCCGCGTTGCGCATCCGCTCCACGTCCTCCGCGCCCTGGAGCACGGGCACGAGGTCCGGCGGGAGCATCCCGGGTCCCACGTCGCCGTCCTCGAGGGTGCGGTCGAGCTGCCAGAACCCCTGCTCCACGGTGGCCGGGCGCATCGGCTGCCCCTCCTCGTCGAGGAGCATGGTCTGCGCCCGGTACTCGAGGAACGGCAGGCCGTTCTGCTCGAAGGTCACGCGCTGCCGGAAGGGCCGCTGCTCGACCTCGCCGTAGCCCATGAAGCCGTCGCCCTCCCAGGTGCCCAGCAACCAGGCGAACGGGACGAGCTCGGGGGTCAGATCCGAGGGGATCTCGATGGGCACGGGACTAGTGCTGTCCCTTGAACAGGCCCAGGACCACCTTGAGGGAGATCCCGGCGATGAACAGACCGGAGATGCCGAGCAGGGCGAGGTAGAAGATTTCGAGTGCAAGCATGGCCCTAAACTACCACGGTGCTCACGAGCCGGGCAGTGAACACGGCCCCCACCCCGAGGAACGCCACGGGGGTCACGCCGAGCGCCACGACGCCGCGCTTGGGCGAGCTCTTCGGCGCCGCCGCGATGACGCGGCCGCCCACGAGGGCCACGAGGGCGGCCAGGACGCCCCCGACCACCACGAGCAGCACGGGGTCGGAGCCCGTGGCCCGGTAGTCGCCGGCCAGGGCGATCCAGCCGGAGGAGCTGACCGCGGCGAGCACGCCGGCCGTCGAGGCGATCGCGGACTCGAGCCGGTGCTCGGCGCCCTCGCCCCGCACCAGCTCCGCCGCGAACACGGTCATCAGGGCCACCCCGACGACGGCGGGCAGCCAGACGAGCTGCTGGCCGGGCAGGAACTGCACGAGCAGCGCCGCCGCGACGCCGGCGGCGCTCATGATCACGTTGTGCCGGTGCCTCGCCTCGATGCCGGTGGCCGCCGGCCAGCCGAAGCCGATCACCACGGACATCCCCAGCGCCAGGACCAGCGGCGCGGGCCCGGCGACCGCGACCGCGGCCAGGGCCGCCACGAGGCCGGCCACGCTGCACGCGGCGATCATGGCGTATCTCATGGCGATCGGGCTTCCTGCACTGTCGAGGGCCGGGACCTGCGCCCGGGCGGACACGAGCAACGATAGCGGCTCGCCGCCCCGGCGCGGGCGACGCCCGGACGGGACGGGGGCGCAGGACGCTCCGGACCGGCTGCGCCGCGGGGCCGGCCGCCTGCCCGCACCTATACTGACAGCTCAGTCCGTACGCCAGAGTGGAGAAGCACGAGTGTTCCAGATCCTGATGCTGACCGACGCGGACGGACCCTCGGCATCGGTGCTCCCGGCCCTCGACCTGCTCAACCACAAGGTCTCGGTCGCCCCGACCCGGACCGCCTCCGGCAGCCTCGACGGACGCTCCCCGGACGTGGTCCTGCTGGACGGGCGCACCGATCTGATCACCGCGCGCAACCTCGCGCAGCTGCTCACGGCCAAGGGCCTGGCGGCGCCGCTGCTGATGGTCCTCACCGAGGGCGGCATGGCGGCGGTGGCCGCGAACTGGATGGTCGACGACGTGGTACTGGACACCGCCGGTCCCGCGGAGGTCGAGGCCCGGCTGCGCCTCGCCTCCTCCCGCACGGCCGAGGTCCCCGAGGACGACACCCGGATCCGGGCCGGCTCCGTGGTCATCGACGACGCCGCCTACTCCG
This sequence comes from Kocuria rosea subsp. polaris, assembly GCF_001483755.1. Classification (GTDB taxonomy): domain Bacteria; phylum Actinomycetota; class Actinomycetes; order Actinomycetales; family Micrococcaceae; genus Kocuria; species Kocuria cellulosilytica. Next base: position 188,114 of record NZ_LQBK01000002.1, on the reverse strand, counting down.
CGCACGTCAACGGCCAGCCCCTGAACCTGACCTACAAGGAGTTCGAGCTGCTGAAGTACCTGGCCCAGCACTCCGGGCGGGTCTTCACGCGCGCCCAGCTGCTGAGCGAGGTCTGGGGCTACGACTACTACGGCGGCACCCGCACCGTGGACGTCCACGTGCGGCGGCTGCGCGCCAAGCTGGGCGCCGACCACGAGCACCTGATCACCACGGTGCGTAACGTGGGCTACAGCTTCGCCACGACGCGGGCCCGGGAGGGCTGAGCACCGTCCGTCCCGGCCCGCCCGTTCCGCACCCCACGCAGGAGGTCCCCATGTCCCAGCCCGTGCCGTACGACCTCGACCGGCCGGAGGCCCCGCCGGCCGAGGAGATCGTGGAGCTCGCCTCCCGCGCCGCCGCCGCGGACGGCGACCCGCCGTTCTCCGACCAGACCCTGGTCGACCTGCGCTCGGCCCCGGACGGCGGGGTCGGCACCGTCCTGGCGCGCTCGCGCGGCGGGGAGCTCCTCGGCGCCGCCGTGCGCGTGCCCGAGCCCGACGGCGCCCAGCTCGTGGAGCTCGTGGTCGATCCCGCCCACCGCGGCGCCGGGATCGGCACGGCCCTGGCGTCGGCGGTGGCCGCCGGCACCACCGGCACGGTGCGGGCCTGGGCCCACGGCGGCCACCCCGCCGCCGCGGCGCTCGCGGCCCGGCACGGTCTGTCCCCCGTCCGGGACCTGCACCGGCTGCTGCGCCCGCTGCGCGGCGCGGCGGACCTCCCCCTCCCCGAGGAGATGCCCGTGGGCTTCCGGCTGCGGGCGTTCGAGCCCGGCCGCGACGAGCAGGAGTGGCTGCGGGTCAACGCGGCGGCGTTCGCCGGGCACCCCGAGCAGGGCCGGATGACCCTCGACGACCTGCGGCAGCGGGAGGCCGAGCCGTGGTTCGACCCCGCCGGCTTCCTGCTCGCGGTCCGGGAGGACGAGCCGGGGACGGTGGCCGGCTTCCACTGGACCAAGGTCCACGCGGGCGGCGCCGACCACGGCCCGCTCGGCGAGGTGTACGCCGTGGGCGTGGTGCCCGGGCACCAGGGCACGGGCCTGGGCCGGGCCCTGACGGCCGCCGGCGTCAACCACCTGGCACGGCAGGGCCTGGACGAGGTCATGCTCTACGTGGACGGCGACAACGCCGCCGCCCTGCGGCTGTACGAGGCCCTGGGGTTCCGGCCCTGGCACCTCGACGTGATGTACGCCGGGGACCTGCCCGCCTGACCCGCACCGCCCGCCCCGCGCCGGGACCGCCCCGACACGCCACCACGAGACAGGACCCTGATGACCACGCACCAGCAGGACACCCCGCAGTCCGCGCCGGCCCCCGGCGCGCCCGGGGTCCAGCCCGGCGGGCCCGCGCCGGACGAGCCTCCCGTCCCCGACGGCGCGGCCGCCCGGGGCCACGGCGACCGGGACCGGATCGACGACCCGGTGCCCGCGGCCCGGCAGGTGCTGGAGGGCCGGCACGGCCCCGAACGCTTCCTGGACCGCGAGGCGAGCTGGGTAGCGTTCAACTCCCGGGTCCTGGAGCTCGCGGAGGACCCGGACCTCTTCCTCCTGGAGCGCGTGCACTTCCTGTCCATCGTGGCCTCCAACCTGGACGAGTTCTTCATGGTCCGGGTGGCGGGGCTCAAGCGGCGCATCGCCACCGGCATCGCCCGGCCGGCCGCCTCCGGGCACTCCCCCGCGGAGCAGATGGCCACCATCGCCGCGCGCGCCCACGAGCTCCAGGAGCGGCACGCGAGGGCCTTCCACGACCTGGTGCGGCCCGAACTGACCCGGCACAACATCCACCTGGTCGGCTGGGAGGACCTCGACGCCGCCACGCGGGAGCGGCTCACCCAGGACTTCCACCGCCAGGTGTTCCCCATCCTCACGCCGCTGGCCGTGGACCCGGCCCACCCGTTCCCCTACATCTCCGGACTGAGCCTCAACCTGGCCGTGATGGTCCGCAACCCGCAGTCCGGCAAGCGGCTGTTCGCCCGCGTGAAGGTCCCGGACCAGCTGCCCCGGCTGCTCCCGGTGGACGGGGCCCGCGCCTCCCGGCTGCCGAACGGCCAGGCCCGGTTCATCCCGCTCGAGGACGTCATCGCCCAGCACCTGGACGATCTGTTCCCCGGGATGGAGGTCGAGGAGCACCAGGTGTTCCGGGTGACCCGCAACGAGGACCTGGAGGTCGAGGAGGACGACGCCGAGAACCTGCTGCAGGCGCTCGAGAAGGAGCTGCTGCGCCGCCGCTTCGGTCCCGCGGTGCGCCTGGAGGTCACGGACAGCATCAGCACGGAGGTGCTCGAGCTGCTCGTCTCCGAGCTGGGCATCGACGAGTCCGAGATCTACCGGCTGCCCGCCCCCCTGGACCTGCGCGGACTGGGGGTCATCGCCGGGATCGACCGCCCGGAGCTGCACTACCCCCGCCACGTGGCCCACACCTCCCGCTACCTCAACGCCGCGGAGACCGCCAAGGCCGCGGACGTCTTCGCCGCGACCCGGGCCCGGGACGTGCTGCTGCACCACCCCTACGACTCGTTCGCCACGAGCGTCCAGGCCTTCCTGGAGCAGGCCGCCGCGGACCCGAGGGTCCAGGCCATCAAGCAGACCCTGTACCGGACCTCGGGCGACTCCCCCATCGTGGACGCGCTCATCGACGCCGCCGAGGCCGGCAAGCAGGTGCTGGCGCTCGTGGAGATCAAGGCCCGCTTCGACGAGCAGGCCAACATCTCCTGGGCCCGCAAGCTCGAGCAGGCCGGGGTGCACGTGGTCTACGGCATCGTGGGGCTGAAGACCCACTGCAAGCTCTCCCTCGTGGTGCGCCAGGAGGAGCACGGGCTGCGCCGCTACGTGCACATCGGCACCGGCAACTACCACCCCTCCACCGCGCGCTTCTACGAGGACCTGGGCCTGCTCACGTGCGACCCCGAGGTCGGGGAGGACGTCTCGAGGCTGTTCAACCAGCTCTCCGGCTACGCCCCCAAGACCACGTTCCAGCGCCTGCTCGTGGCGCCGCGGTCGGTGCGCTCCGGGCTCATCGACCTCGTCGAGGCCGAGATCCGCCACCACCGGGCCGGCCGGCCGGCGCGGATCCAGGTCAAGTGCAACTCGATCGTGGACGAGGCCGTGATCGACGCCCTGTACCGGGCCTCGCAGGCCGGGGTGCCCGTGGACGTGGTGGTCCGCGGGATCTGCGCCCTGCGCCCGGGGGTGCCGGGGCTCAGCGAGAACATCCGGGTCCGGTCGGTGCTGGGCCGGTTCCTGGAGCACTCCCGGGTCTTCGCGTTCTGCAACGCCGGCGCGCCCCTGGTCTACATCGGCTCGGCGGACATGATGCACCGCAACCTGGACCGCCGGGTGGAGACCCTGGTCCGGATCACCGACCCCCAGCAGGCGGAGGCGCTCGTGCGACTGCTCGCCCGCTACGTCTCGGACGGCACGGCCAGCTGGCACCTGGACGCCGAGGGCGTGTGGACCCGCCACCACCGGGACGCCGAGGGGAACCCGCTCGTGGACGTCCAGGAGCACCTGCTGCGCAGCCGGGCCCTCGGCCGGCCCACGATCTAGCCGGCGATCAGGTCGGCGGTAGCATCGTGGGGGTGCCACCCGATGGTCCGGACCGCGGGCCCCGGCACGCCCGTGCACCACGGACAGGGGACGAGAGAGGGACCATGCCCAGGACCGTCGAGAACACCGCAGCGACCAGCACCGAGAAGGCCGCTGAGAAGACCACTGAGAAGACCGCTGAGAAGGCGGCTGTGAAGACCGCCGCGAAGGCCGCGGAGCGGACCGGCGACAGAACCGCAGTGAGGACCGCCGTGCGGACCGCGGGGAGGACCTCCGGGCCGGGCCCGGACGGGAGCACCGGCAGGGCGGGAACGAGGACCGGTGCGAGGAGCACGGCGGCGGGCGGACGGCCCGCCGCCGTGCTCGCGGCCGGGTGCCTGTGCTGGCGACGGACGGGCAACGACCTCGAGGTCCTGCTCATCCACCGGCCGCGCTACGACGACTGGTCCTTCCCCAAGGGCAAGCAGGACGAGGGCGAGACGCTGCCCGAGACCGCCCACCGGGAGGTCAGCGAGGAGATCGGCCTGCTCCCGCGGCTGGGGGTGCCCCTGCCCACCATCCGCTACGAGGTCAAGGACGGCAGCAAGGACGTGCACTACTGGGCCGCGGAGTTCGGTCCCGGGGCGCGCCCCGAGCCCGACGGCCGGGAGGTCGATGCCGTCCGCTGGGTCGGGCCCGACGAGGCGCACCGGATGCTGACCAACCCCTCCGACCGGGAGCCGCTCGCGGCCCTCGTGGAGCTGCACGAGCAGGGGGACCTCGCCACGCGCCCGGCGATCGTCGTGCGCCACGCCAAGGCGAAGCCGCGCTCGTCCTGGTCCCGGGCCGAGGGCGACCGCCCCCTGGCCGCGACCGGCAAGCGCCAGGCCCTCGCCGTGACCCGGCTGCTGCGGGCCTGGTCCCCCGAGCGGGTGCTCACGTCCCCCTGGCTCCGGTGCCTGTCCACGGTGGTGCCGTACGCGCGGAAGGCCGGGGTCTCCGTGCGGGAACGCCCCCAGCTGACGGAGGCCTCGCACAAGCGCCATCCCAAGAAGGCGGCCGCCGTGGCCCAGACCATGTTCGACAAGGACGTCCCCGTGGCGCTGTGCACCCACCGCCCGGTGCTGCCCACCGTCATCAAGGTCATCGCCCGGCACACGGACCCCGAGCTCGCCGCGCTGCTGCCGGCCAAGGACCCGTACCTGTCCCCCGGCGAGATGATCGTGCTGCAGGTCTCCCGCCGGCACCGCCGCCGCGTGGTCTCCGTGGAGCTCGTGAAGCCCTTCGACGACTGACCTCCCGCCCGGCCCGCCACGAGGTCCCCCGCCACGCCCCTTTCTGCCGCGTCCCCTTCCGCCACGAGCCTTCCCGAGGAGTCCCGCATGACCTCCCCCGCCCCCGTGTCCGCCCCGGTGCCGACGCCCTACGAGGACCTCCTGCGGGAGGTCCTCGACCAGGGCGTGCACAAGTCCGACCGCACGGGCACCGGGACGCGCAGCGTCTTCGGGCGCCAGATCCGCTTCGACCTGGCGGAGTCCTTCCCGCTGCTGACCACCAAGCGCGTGCACTTCAGGTCGCTCGCCCTCGAGCTGCTGTGGTTCCTGCGCGGGGACTCGAACGTGCGGTGGCTGCAGGAGCGCGGGGTGTCCATCTGGGACGAGTGGGCCGACCAGGACGGGGAGCTCGGCCCGGTCTACGGCGTGCAGTGGCGGTCCTGGCCCACCGCCGACGGCGGGTCGATCGACCAGATCGCCAAGGTCGTGGAGCAGATCCGCACGAACCCCGACTCGCGGCGCCACGTGGTGACCGCGTGGAACCCGGCCGAGGTGGACGAGATGGCCCTGCCGCCGTGCCACGCACTGTTCCAGTTCTACGTCGAGCCCCGGGAGGACGGACCGGGCCGGCTGTCCTGCCAGCTCTACCAGCGCTCCGCGGACATGTTCCTGGGCGTGCCGTTCAACATCGCCTCCTACGCGCTGCTCACCGTCATGATCGCCCAGCAGACCGACCTCGAGCCCGGGGAGTTCGTCTGGACCGGCGGCGACTGCCACGTCTACGACAACCACGTGGCGCAGGTCCGCGAGCAGCTCTCGAGGGAGCCCTACCCCTATCCGCGGCTGCGGCTCGCCCGGCGCCCCGCCACCGTCTTCGACTTCGAGTTCGAGGACTTCGAGGTCCTCGACTACCGCCACCACCCCGCGATCAAGGCGCCGGTGGCCGTATGAGCGCCGCCCCGGACCCGGCGCGCCCGCCCGGCCCCACCGGGACGGTCGGGGCGATCTGGGCGCAGACCGCCGGCGGTGTCATCGGCCGCGGCGGGACGATGCCCTGGTCCCTGCCGGAGGACATGGCCTTCTTCCGGCGCACCACGACCGGCCACCCGGTGATCATGGGCCGGCGCACGTGGGAGTCCTTCCCGGAGCGCTTCCGTCCCCTGCCCGCACGGACCAACATCGTGATCACCTCGTCCCCCGACCGCGTGGCCCCGGGGGCCGGTCCCGGCGCGGTGCTGACCGCGGCGTCCTACGCCGAGGCCGTGCGCCTGGCCCGGTCGAGCCCCGGCGCGGAGCGGATCTGGGTGATCGGCGGCGGCGAGGTCTACCGGCAGGCCCTGGCGGACGCCGAGCACCCCGTGACGGAGGCGCTCGTGACCGTCATCGACCTCGACGCCGAGGGGGACACGCACGCCCCGGTGCTCGACGGCACGTGGGCCACGGAGCCGGTCGTGGGTCCGTCGGTGTCCCGCACCGGCCTGGGCTACCGGATCGACCGGCGCACGCGCGGCCCGCACGGGGACGGGGCAGGCGTGCGCGGTTCCGGTGGCCCGGCGGCTCCGGTAGCGTGAGCTGCACCACGACCAGGAGGACGACCGTGACCGACCGGCACCCCGACCCCACGATCCGGGACGACGAGCAGCTGCGCGTCGTGAAGAACTCGGACCTCGACCGCTTCGAGCTGTGGCGGGGAGAGCAGTTCATCGGCTTCGAGGGCTTCCAGGAGCACGAGGACGGCACGGTCGAGCTCCAGCACACCATCATCGGCGAGCAGTTCGGCCGGCAGGGCTACGCGCGCACCCTCGTCACGCTGCTGCTGGACGGCTTCCGGGAGCAGGGCGTCGCGGTGCGGCCCACGTGCACCTACGTCCAGGACTACCTCCACCGCTTCCCGCAGTACGGGGACGTGGTGGTGCCCGGTCTCGAGCTCCCGCCGGCGCAGAAGGTCAAGGAGAAGCGGCGGCGCTGGGCCCTCCACCGCGCCCAGTAGACTGGGGGCCATGACTTTTCGCTCGGGAGATTCGGTAGGGTTCGTCGGCTGGCGCGGCATGGTGGGCTCCGTGCTCATGCAGCGCATGCAGGAGGAGGGGGACTTCGGGGGGATCACCCCGGTGTTCTTCTCCACCTCGAGCGCCGGCCGCCCCGCCCCGCAGTTCGCCGGGGACGCCGGCACGCTGCAGGACGCCCACGACCTCGAGACCCTGTGCAAGCTGCCCGTGATCGTCACCGCCCAGGGCGGGGACTACACCAAGGAGGTGCACGGCCGGCTCCGCGCCGCCGGGTGGGACGGGCTGTGGATCGACGCCGCCTCGACCCTGCGGATGAACGACGACGCGATCATCGTCCTGGACCCCGTCAACCGGGACGTCATCGACCGCGGGCTCGAGAGCGGCGTGAAGGACTTCGTGGGCGGCAACTGCACGGTCTCCTGCCTGCTCATGGGGCTGGGCGGGCTGTTCCGCAACGACCTCGTGGAGTGGGCCACGTCGATGACCTACCAGGCCGCCTCGGGCGGCGGGGCCCGGCACATGCGCGAGGTGCTGGCGCAGTTCGGCGCCCTCCACGGCGTCGTCGCGGACGAGCTGGCCGATCCCGCCGCCGCGATCCTGGACATCGACCGCAAGGTGCTCGACGCCCAGCGCGGCGACACCCTGGACACCTCGATGTTCGGCGCGCCCCTGTCCGGCTCCCTCATCCCCTGGATCGACGCCGACCTCGGCAACGGGCAGTCCCGCGAGGAGTGGAAGTCCGCGGCCGAGACCAACAAGATCCTGGGCCGCACGGACCGGTTCGCCCAGGACTGGGTGCCCATGGACGGGCTGTGCGTGCGGATCGCCACGATGCGCTCGCACTCCCAGGCCCTCACGATCAAGCTGCGCGAGGACCTGCCCGTGGACGAGATCGAGCGGATCATCGACGCCGACAACGAGTGGGCCACCGTGGTGCCCAACACCAAGGAGGACTCGATGCGGGACCTCACCCCCGTGGCGACCTCCGGGACCCTGGACATCCCCGTGGGCCGGATCCGCAAGCTCGCCATGGGGCCGGGCTACATCAGCGCCTTCACGATCGGCGACCAGCTGCTGTGGGGCGCGGCCGAGCCGCTGCGCCGCATGCTGCGCATCGCCACCGGCACCCTGTAGCCGGTGGCGGAGACCCCGATCCCGCCGGGGCTCGCGCTCGACGCGGGCGACGCCCGTCCGCCGTCCGAGCAGCTCCGGCACCGGGTGCAGCAGGGCCGCACGGACGGCACCCTGCCGCCGGGCACCCGGCTGCCCCCGGTGCGCCGGCTCGCCGAGGCGCTGGGCCTCGCGGCCGGCACCGTGGCCAAGGCCTACCGCGAGCTCGAGGCCGCCGGCGTCATCGAGACCCGGGGCCGCCGGGGCAGCTTCGTGCGCGCCGCGGACCGGACCGAGGACCTGGCGGTGCAGGCCGCCCGCCGCTACGCCGCCGAGATCGCGGACCTCGGGCTCTCGGCGGAGCAGGCCCTCGAGCTGGTGGCCGCGCAGCTGGGCCGCTCCCGCTGATCCGGGCTTCCGCCGGCCCGCGCGGAGCGCCTCCGGAGGCCGGGTCACCGGGGGACGGACGGCCCGAGGACGAACCGCCCGTGGACGAACCGCAGGAGGGCGGACCGCCGCAGGGCCGGCCGGCCGGGGCGCGGGTGCGCTCAGGCGCCGGGGGTGCGCAGGTGCCGGGGACCCGGCACGAGGTTGCCGGGGCCGGCGAGGGCCCGGCGGTGGCGCCCCTCGGCCGTGCGGGCCAGCCACCACCGCCAGCCGCGCACCACCTGTCCCTTGGCCCACTGGTTGAGCCGGTGCGCCCAGTGGAACTCGGTGCCCCAGATCCCGAGGCCCAGGAAGATGGCCAGCCACCCCGGGCCCGGCGTCACGAGCATGACCAGCCCCGCCAGGACGAAGACGCCGCCGAGGACCGTCACGAGCGTCCGGTAGACCGCGAACAGCAGGGGGTGCCCGCGCGACCAGCGGCGCAGTCGGCCCAGGGCCCTCCGCACCCGGCCCTCGGAGTTCTCCCCCTGGGCGATCTCGTCCTCGAGGCTGCTCACGGCCGCCGCCTCAGACCGCCGTGCCCACGATGACGGGCTCGGCGACGAGGTCCACCCCGTAGACGGACGCGACGCCGTCCCGGACCGTCCGGGCCAGCGCCATGAGGTCCTGCGCGGAGGCGCCGCCGCGGTTGGTGAGCGCGAGCGTGTGCTTGGTCGACAGCGAGGCGCGCCCCCCGGCGACCGCGGCGCCGTCGAGGTCCAGGAGCTCGTTGCGGGTGCCGGGCAGCCCGAAGCCCTTGCCGAAGCCCGCGTGGTCGATGAGCCACGCGGCCGAGAGCTTGACCCGGTCCGCGATCGGGCGTCCCGCGGCGTCCACCACGGGGAAGCGGGGGGCGTCGGCGGGCAGCCGCTCCCCCAGCGCGTCCGCCGGGAGGATCGGGTTCGTGAAGAACGAGCCGGTGCTGTAGGTGTCGCGGTCCCCGGGGTCGAGGACCATGCCCTTGCCCGCGCGCAGGGCCAGGACGGTCTCCCGCACCCGGCCCAGCGGGGCGCGCTCCCCCACCTCGACGCCGAGCCGGCGTGCGAGCTCGCCGTAGCGCACCGGCGCGCTCTCGGTGCCCCGCCCGAGCCGGAACCGCACCGCGAGGACGACGAAGCGCGGGGAGCCGGCCACCGTGCTGCGCTTGAGGGCGGAGTCCCGGTAGGAGAAGGCCAGGTCGGCCGGGGCGAACTCCCGCACGCGCCGCTCGTGGCGGTCCCAGGCCCGCACGAGCTCCACGGTCTGGGCCACCTCCTGGCCGTACGCCCCGACGTTCTGCACCGGGGTGGCACCGGTGGTGCCGGGGATGCCGGACAGGGCCTCGATGCCGACCAGTCCCCCGGCCACGGCCTGCGCCACGAGCTCGTCCCAGGAGTGGCCGGCCTGGACCTCCAGGAGGGTGCTCCCCGGAGCCTCGTCGAGGACCTCGACGCCGTGCGAGGCCACGTGCACCACGGTGCCCGCGAACCCGGCGTCGGCCGCGATGAGGTTGGAGCCGCCCCCGACCACGAGCACGTCCCGTCCGGCGGCGTCGGCGGCCGCGACGGCGTCGACGACCGCGTGCTCGGACTCCGCCCGCACGTAGTGGCGGGCGGGTCCGCCCACGGCGGCGGTCGTGAGGTCTGCGATGCGAGGGGACGTCATGGCGACCAGTTTATCGGCCGGCCCGCCGCGCCCCCGGCCGGCGCTCACGCCAGCCGCACCACGGCCTGGGCCTTCACCAGCACCTTCAGCGGGGCCGCGGTCGCCGGGTCGGCGCCCGCCGCGGAGAGGTCGGGGGCGGTCACGGTGAGGTCCACGCGCGCGGTGCGGGCGGCGTCGTCGAGGGCGCCGACCTTCCCGGAGACCGTGAGGGCCGTGGAGGACTCGACCTCGGTCCCGAAGCGGTTGGGGACGACCACCGGCTTGGTGAAGCGGGTCTGGTAGTCGACGACGGCGCCCGGGTCGCCGGCCCAGTCGGTGACGAGCTGCACGGCGGCGCCCATCGTGAGCATCCCGTGGGCGATGACGTCGGGCAGGCCCACGGAGCGGGCGAACTCCTCGTTCCAGTGGATCGGGTTGAGGTCCCCGGAGGCCCCGGCGTACCGGACCAGGTCGGCGCGGGAGAGCTCGATGCGGCGCTCCCCGATCTCCTGGCCCTTCTCGAGGCTGTCGAAGTCGATGCGCGCGGTCACTGGTCCTCCCCTCGCACCAGCAGGGACGACACGGTGGTGGCGACCTGCTCGCCGTCCGCGGCGCGGATCTCGGCGCGGGACGTCACCATCGCCCCGGAGCCCATGGCCCGGACCTGGTCCACGTGCAGCTCGGCGACGAGCTCGTCCCCGGCCACGATCGGGCGGTGGTGGGTGAAGCGCTGGTCGGCGTGGACCACGCGCGAGAAGTCGATGCCGGCCTCGGGGTCGGCGATCAGCGCGGCGTCGGCGCGCTGGGCCACCACGATCGCGAAGGTGGGGGGTGCGACGAGATCGGCGTGGCCGAGGGACCGGGCCGCCTCGACGTCGTGGTGGGCGGGGTGGGCGGCCCGGACGGCGCGGGCGAAGTCGCGGATCGCCTCCCGTCCGACGCTGTAGGGCTCGGCCGGCGGGTAGGTCCGCCCGACGAGATCGGGGTTCACGGGCATGGCAGCTCCTCGCTGGACGGGGCCGCGCGCAGGCGGCGGGACGCGCCCAGTCTACGGTGGCGTGCTCCGCCCCACGGGCCGCGGACGCTCCCGGCACGTACACTCCTGCCCATGGATCTCCTGGACGCGGGCCGGATCGTCGCCGGACTGGTGCTGCTGGTGCTGGGCGGGGAGCTCCTGGTGCGGGGGGCGTCCGCGCTCGCCCGGCGGGTCGGGATCTCCTCCCTGGTGGTCGGGCTCACCGTGGTCTCGGCGGCCACGTCGGCGCCGGAGCTGGCCGTCACCGTCGGCGCCGTGCTGCGCGACGAGCCCGGCCTGGCCGTCGGCAACGTGGTGGGCAGCAACATCGTCAACGTCCTGCTCATCCTCGGGGCCTCCGCGCTGGTGCTGCCCCTCGCGGTCACCCAGCGCCTGGTGCGCCTGGACCTGCCCCTGGTGGTGGCCCTGTCGGCCGCGCTGCTCCTGGTCTCGCTCGACGGGCGGATCGGCGCGCTGGACGGGGTCCTCCTGCTCTCCGCGGTGGTGGCGCACACGGTGCTGACCGTCGTCCTCGGCCGGCGCGGGGCCGAGGTGCCCGCAGGGCGCCCGTCCGGCGAGCACGGGGCCGGCGCAGGCGCCGGACCCGGTGATGAGCCGGCGCCCGCCTCGGTCCCCCGCTCGGTGCTGCTCGTGGTGCTCGGCGTGGCCCTGCTGGTGGCCGGGGCGAGCCTGCTCGTCGACGGGGCCGTCAGCATCGCCACCTCGCTGGGCGTCAGCAGCCTCGTGGTCGGGCTGACCGTCGTGGCCGTCGGGACGTCCCTGCCCGAGCTGGCGACGTCGATCATCGCGGTGCGCCGGGGTGAGCGCGACCTCGCGGTCGGCAACGTGGTCGGCAGCAACCTCTTCAACATCGGGGTGGTGCTCGGCCTGCCCGCCCTGATCGCCCGCGACGGCATCCCGGTGGCGGGCGCCGCGGTGGCCCTGGACATCCCGGTGATGCTGGCCGCGTCGGTGGCCCTCCTGCCCGTGGCGTTCACGGGTTTCGCGGTGGCCCGCTGGGAGGGTGCCCTGTTCGTGGGGCTGTACGCCGCCTACACCGGCTACGTGGTCCTCGCGGCGACCGAGCACGACGCCCTGGAGGGGTTCACGCTGACCATGGCGTGGTTCGTCCTGCCGCTGGTCGTCCTGACGCTCGCCGCCCTCACGGCCTACGAACTGGGGCTGCGCCGGGGCCGCCGGGACGCCGGCCGCTCCCCGTGACCGGCGTCGGCGGCCCGCCGGGCCGCACCCGGATGGACCGGGGTCGCCCGGGCCGTGCCCCGGCACGACAAAAGCCCGTGACCTTCGGTCACGGGCTTTTCGCCGTAGCGGTGGACGGGCTCGATCCGTCGACCTCACGATTATGAGTCGTGCGCTCTAACCAGCTGAGCTACACCGCCAGAGGGATGGGACTCCGCGGCTGATCGGCCTGCACGGCCGGGCCGCGGGATCTCATCACGAGAGCCCCGACCGGGAATCGATCCCGGGACCTCCATCTTACCAAGATGGCGCTCTACCACTGAGCTATCGGGGCAACGACGAAGACTCTACCAGCACGTTTCGGGAGAACCAAAATCGCCCGGGGCCCTCCCCCGGCGCCCTCGGAGCCGCGCCGCAGCCCCTGCCGGGGACAGGAGCGCAGGCCGGGAAAGGTGCGGCAGGTCCGCGGCGAAGGTGCCGGGCAGCACCACGCGCACCTGGTCGGCCGGGAACAACGCGGGTATCGTGGAGGGAGGTCGAGCAGGCGGCCATGGGGAAGATCGCATGCGACGAAGGATGCTCCCGTGGACCACAAGCTCTCCGTGCTCGTCCAGGTCGATCTAGGCGGCGCCTCCGTGCGCCTGGTCGTCACCGGCTGCCTGACCGAGACCAACCAGCACGCCCTGTACCCGCTGGTGCGCCGCGCCCGGACGCTGATCCCGCCGGTGACCGTCAGCGTGGACCTCACCGCCGCCGGCCACGTCGAGGCGATCGCGGTGGACCTGCTGCGCTGGGCCGTCGAGCACGACCGTTCCCCGGACGGGGTCAGCCCCGTGGAACTGCTGGTCCCCAACGGCCTGCCCGTCCACCCGCACGCCCCACCCCCTGCGCCCGGCCGGCTGGAGGCCTCGGGGCGCCACGGATGAAGGCGCGGCCCCGCGCCAGTTGATCAGCACACTTCCTTTTTTTCGGGCCGCTCACTAGCGTGGGACGCACAGCCGGCAACCGAGGACGCGGCATCCGCCCCACCGCCGGCCACGGAAGTCGACAACGGAGGTCAGCATGTTCACGCACCGTCAGGCGCTGCAGTACAGGTCCACCCCGGAAAAGCCGGACGCGGTCTACGCGCGCAAGCTCCAGGAGGTGATCGGCGGCCAGTACGGCGAGATCACCGTGGCCATGCAGTACAGCTTCCAGGCCTGGAACGCCCACATCCCGGGCAAGTACCGCGATCTGCTCTTCGGCACCGCCGCCGAGGAGTTCGGCCACATCGAGATGCTCGCCACGATGGTCGCCCAGCTGCTCGAGAAGGCCCCGCTGGGCATCACCGAGGACGCCGTTCAGGGGGACCCGGCGGTCGCGGCCGTGATCGGCGGCACCGACCTGCAGCACGCCATCGTGGCCGGGGCCGGCGCCCGGCCGGTGGACTCGATGGGCAACCCGTGGTCCGGGTCCTACGTGACCGCCTCCGGGAACCTGCTCGCGGACATGACCGCCAACGTCAACGCGGAGATGCAGGGCCGCACCCAGGTCGCCCGGCTCTACCACATGACCGACGACAAGGGCATCCGGGACATGCTGTCCTTCCTGCTGGCCCGCGACACCATGCACCAGAACCAGTGGATGGCCGCGGTCAAGGAGCTGCAGGAGGACGGCCTGGAGCGGATGCCGGTGCCCTCGAACTTCCCGCAGTCCAAGGAGGCCACCGAGTTCTCCTACGACTACTACAACTTCTCCGACGGTGCCGCCGCGGCGGACGGCTCCTGGGCCCAGGGGCGCACCCCGGACGGGCACGGGAGCTTCGGCTACCGGGCCGAACCCATGGAGGGCGTGCCGATGCCGCCCCCCACCCACCCCGACGCCCGCTTCTACGGCACCACCGAACAGTCCAACCTCAAGGAGAAGGCCGCCGGCACCATCCAGGACAAGCTCAAGAAGGAGTAGCCTCCGGCGTTCCGCCGCACCGCCCTGAAGCAACTCGAGGAGAGGAGCCATCATGACCACCCCAGCCGCCCGACCCGACGACCGCACGCCCCGACGCTCGCCCGTCCGGACGGCGGCCCTGCTCTACGGGGTCGTCTTCCTGCTCGTGGGCGCGGCCGGTTTCATCCCCGGCATCACCACGGGCTACGACCAGCTCATGGTCGCCGGACACCGGTCCGAGGCCATGCTCCTGGGCATCTTCCAGGTCTCGATCCTGCACAACCTCGTGCACCTGCTCTACGGTGTGGCCGGCATCGCCCTGGCCCGCAGCGTCTCCGGGGCGCGGAACTTCCTGCGCTGGGGCGGTGCCGTGTACCTGCTGCTGTGGCTCTACGGCCTGCTCATCGACAAGGAGTCCAGCGCGAACTTCGTGCCCCTCAACACCGCCGACGACTGGTTGCACCTGATCCTGGGCGTGACCATGGTCGGCCTGTCCTTCCTGGACCGGAACACCCACGACCGGACCGCGGACAGGGCGCGCGCCTGAGGTCCACCACCGGACGCCCTGCGCGCCCGGGAACCGGAGAAGCGGCTCCCCGCCGTCGGCGGGGAGCCGCTTCCCGCGCGCCCTCGGGACCCGGCTCCGCCCCGGGGGCACCGCCGCGTCATCAGGTGAAGACGTACTCCACGTCGGCGAAGTCGTCGGCGGCGAGCACGTAGAACACCTGCAGGACCGGAGGCGCGTCCGCGCCGGCGGCCGGGGCTCCGGTGCGCCCCGTCGGCGGTCCGCCGGCCCTGGTCCGGCTCACGGGGCCCGCCCCGTGACGTCCGGGCCGGGCGCGGCGCCCGTCCCGTCGCCCATCCCCGGCGAGGCCGGCTCGGTCGAGGCATCCTCCTCCGGGCGCGGCCCGTAGTAGCGGCCCAGCCAGCGGCACAGGCCGTCGAGGCCGGGGAAGAGGACGCGCTCCGTCATGTTCGCCTGGTCGAGGTGGTCGCGGATCCGCCACTTCAGCCCCGGCGGGATGACCACCTTCCGGTAGAGCTCGGGGTGCTCGCCCAGCCACTCGTGCAGGGACGCCGTCGCCGCGGACATGGCGGAGAAGACCGCGGCCTGGTTCACGATCCGCTCGTCCAGCGACGGGGGCTCGAAGAACAGCGGCACCGCTCGCCCCTGCCGGTCCCGGAACCGGTCGAAGTCGGCCATGCTGTACGCCACCCGCCCCAGCATGCCGGTGGTGAACAGACCTGCTGCATGCGCGCTGATCTCCTCCCGCAGCTGCGCCGGGAGCAGTTCGTGCACCGCCGCGTAGTCCACGCACCACACCGCGCCGGGCAGGTCGTAGCAGCGCGGGTCCGCGGTGGCGAAGTGCAGCGCCACGTAGGGCGAGTTCGACCAGTCCAGCAGGCGGGTGGGCAGCCCGTGGTGCTGGGCCACGGACAGCCAGTTCCAGTCCGAGTCCCCCGGGGAGGTGTCCCGGGCGGCGTACTTGCGGAAGTTCCGCAGGATGTGCGGCTCGATCTGCTCGCTCGAGGCGCCCCGGAGCCGGAACAGGCTGGTCTCCAGGTCCCGGTCGGCCAGCGCGTGCCCCCGGTAGACCACGTTGATCCGGAGACTGCCGCCGGAGGGCTGCCAGTCGCTGTGGGTCAGGGCCGCGATCAGCCCGTACAGGTCGTCCTCGGCGATCTCGACGACCGGTCCCGCTCCCGCGCTCACCGCCGGCTCCTCTCCCGCCACCGGCCGGCCTCGGCCGTCCCGCAGACGACCACGGCCCCGGCGATCCACCGGCCGGGGCGCCGCACGCACCAGCCCAGCAGGGGCAGCAGGGTCAGCTCGGCGAGCAGGCGCCCGGGCTGGGCGAAATCGTCGTAGGCCTGGCGGACGCGCTGGCCGAGGAAGTGGGGCACGGTGGGCGGCACCCGGCCCACGAGCACGTCCAGGGCCACGCACTCCCGCCCGCCGGCCGCCCGCACCGTGCGGACGAGCTCGAGGTTCTCGAACAGGACGTCGCCGTCGTAGCCGCCCGCGCCCAGCAGCACCGACCGGCGCACCCCCAGGGTGCCCGGCCAGTCCCCGCCCAGGGCGCGGTTGAGCAGGGTGCGCCCGGAGTCCCAGCGGGCCTGCCAGGGCAGCTCCAGGTAGTAGTTCTGCGGGCGCACCACCTCGGCGTGCCCCAGCAGCCCCACGATCCGCTCCAGGGACCGGCGGGTGTGGCGCACGTCGTCGTCGGCCACCACGATGCGATCCTCGCGGGCACGGCGGACACCGGTCATCACCCCGGCGACCTTGCCGTTGCGGCCCGGCCGCGGCTCCGGGCGCACGTGCTCGACCGCCTCGGGCAGCGCTCGTCGATGAGCGGTGAAGAGCTCCTCGGCGGAGCCGTCGACGACCGTGACGGGCAGCCACGTCACGACCTCGGCCAGGTAGCGGGCGAGCCCGGCCAGCCCGGCGTCGTCGTCCCACCTCAGCGGCAGGACATAGCGGGCGTCCGCCAGGGCGGCGGACGTGGCGGGGACCGCCGGAGGGCGTCGGGGAACGGTCTTCTCGGGAACGCCGTGGTGGCGGACGGCCTCGGCTTCGACGGGGACGGCCTGAACGGTGACGGTGTGATCCACGAGAGCATCCTTGTCGACAGGATCGCACTGCGGGCCGGCTGCTCGACCACGCTCCAGCCTAACCACACACCGGCCGCGGGGACCAGATGTCCGCGGAGCGCGCGCCCGTCCTCGGCAGAGCCGGCAGGACCGTCGGCCGGACGGCTGGGCACGTCGCCCACGGCGGCTCCCGCGCCCTGTCGGCCCTGACCGGGCCGGGGTCCGTCACAGGAGAGCAGTGGTTCCCTTGCCCGGGGCAGGTCACTAAGGTGGGTGTCACAGTTCACGGTAAGGAGGCTTCCTATGACCACTCCGAACAACGACGACGCCCCGGACCTCGACGACGTCATCACCCCCGAGGAGGACGCCCTGCCCCGCCCCATCCACCAGGGCCACGCCGGGATGCCGGAACGGCTCGACGACGAGGCGCTGGCCGCGGCCACCGAGCAGGAGCGGGTGGCCGCCGGACTGGCCGACTACGCCCCCGGTCAGGTCCCGCCGGCCGCCGACCCGCTGCCCGAAGGCTCCTCCGAGGCCGCCGACCGCGCCCAGCGCGGGCTGGACGAGGACGCCGCCGGGACCGACTGACCCCTCCCGCGCGAGGTGCGCGCGGACCAGCCGCTGCAGGAACCGATTCGGACGAGGAGGACCACGATGGCCGAGAGAGGCAACACCAAGCACGGGTCGGAGCTCGACGACCAGATGAAGCACGAGGTCGAGGACGCGCTCCAGGCCCAGCAGCCCGCCCACGTCGAGGAGCACCGCCAGACCGAGCCGTGGGTCGACGACACCGACGACCCCGCGGTGCGCTCCTCGGTCGAGGAGCGCGAGCGCCCCGACCGTCCGGAGGAGCAGTCGCCGGACGGAGGATGACGGACCTCGAGGCCGGCGCCCTTCCCCCGGCCTGAACAACCCCGTCCCCGCCGGAGGCCGCCGCTCCCGGCGGGGACGCCCATCCCTTCCCCGAACCTTCCCGCTGCACCTCGGACACCTCACCAGGAGACGGCCATGGCCACCTGTGACACCTGCGGCAACGACTACGACAAGACGTTCACCCTCACCCAGGGCGAGCGGACGGGCACCTTCGACAGCTTCGAGTGCGCCGCCCACGCCATGGCTCCGACCTGCGCCCACTGCGGGTGCCGTGTTCTCGGCCACGGGGTCGAGGCCGGGAACACCATCTACTGCTGCGCCCACTGCGCCGAGCACTCCGGGGCAGAGGGACTCACCGACCGCACCTGAGTCCCGCCGCGGCGCTCGGCCGCGCTCGGCCGCCCTCGCCCGGCCGGCGCGGAACGGGACCGCCGGGACCGGGACGGAGGGCTCAGCTCACTCCGTGGGGCACCGGCGCTCCGCGGGCTCCTGGTACTCGGGAACGGCCCGGGCCTCGGCCTCCCGGGCCGTGGCCGCCACGCCGTTGCGCTCGATGTCCTCGATCAGCCAGTCCATCTCGAAGATCTCCCGCCGCTGGGCCTCGCTGATCTCCACGGCCAGTTCGCACACCCGAACATCGGCGAGCTCGGCGCGCTCGGACCGGGTGATGGCCAGGGAGTGGTGCGGGATCATCGCGCTCATGAACGCGGTGTCCTGCACCGTGGTCTGGCTGCGGTCCAGGAACGTTCCCGCGCCCAGGAGCAGGAGGCTGGCCACGACCACGGCCACATTGGCCTTCGTGTTCTTGTACATGTTCAGCATCCAGGCGAGCATGATCAGCCCCATGGTCCCGCCCATGGTCAGCGCCATGAACAGCCGGCTCTCGCTCCAGCGCACGTGGCCCCACTCCCAGGAGCCGACGAACATCGCGGCGTACATGACCACCATCGCGGTCAGGATCATGGCCGCGAAGCGCCAGTACATGGTCCGGCCTCCGTGGGATCCGTGGTCGCTCCCCTCCGGCCCACCGCGCCGGCCCCCGTCGGTCCGGTGGTTCCCCGTGTTCGACACAGCACTCCTCCGATCTCCGGTGCCCCGTTCGGCACGACGGCGTATCACCGGTGGACACGCCCTGCACCAGAGGGTAGACCGCGGGATCCGCCGGTCCGGTCCGACTCCCGTGAAGATTTCGTGAAGAACGGCCGCCCCTCCTGCGCGAGGACCGGCGGGATGCACACCGGGCGCGACGGCGGCGAGCACGGTCCGACACCGGCGGGAGTCTCCCGTCAGGTCCGCCCGGAACACCCTGTCCGGCGCCGCGCGGCGCCGGCGGAGGAGTCAGCCACGCACGTGGGCCCGGGCTGCCGAGCGGGCCAGCTGGCGGCCGACGTCGATCGGTGAGCGGGGACGGCCGCGGAGGAAGGAGGCCAGGGTGCCGCTGTAGGCCAGGAGCACCTCGTCGGCCAGGTCCTGGGCCCCCGCCCCGGCGAGCGGTCGGGAGAAGTGCAGGAGGCGGTCGGTGAGCAGGGCGGTGTCCGCGGCGAGGACGTCGTCGATCTCGTCCGCGGCTCCGGGCAGCTCGGTGGCGGTGGCCAGGAAGGCGCACCAGCGTGCCGGGTGCTGCTGGCCGCGCCGGTAGGCGGCCAGGGCGTCGAACACCGCGAGCAGCCGCGCCAGGTCGTCGCCGGCCGCGACGACGTGCTGGTCCCAGACCGCACGCCACTCCGTCAGCCGGACCCGCAGCGCCTCGGCGACCAGGGCGTCCTTGCTGTCGAAGTGCGTGTACATGGTGGCCGCGGAGACCTCTGCCCGGCGCAGCAGCTCGTCGACGGGGGTGGCTCGGATCCCGTGGTCGAACAGCACGCGGTCGGCCGCCTGGAGCAGCCGTGCGCGCGCTGGGGTCCGCCGGTCCGTGGTCACCGTTCCAGTGTAGTGAGCCCCGGTTCCAGAACGGTCGTTCTGGTGTATCGTAACGATCGTCCTGGTTCGGGTGCTCGGGAAGGGCTGCGATGCGCGCTCTGGTGGTCAGCGGCACGGCTCTGATCGCGGCGACCTACGGGCTGGCGCGCTTCGGCTACGGGCTCTTCCTGCCCCGCTTCGCGGAGGCCTTCCAGATCGGTCCGGTCGTCTCGGGGCTGATCCAGGCCGGCAGCTTCCTCTCCTTCTGCCTCGCCGCGGTGCTCGCCTCCCGCCTGAGCGCCCGCCCGCGCCTGGTCGTCGTGTGCGCCGGGGCGACGGCCGCCCTGGGATCGGCCGGGGTGGCGGCGGCACCCCACGGGGGCGTCCTCGCCGCGAGCGTGGTCCTCGCCGGTGCCGGCGGCGGGTTCGCCACTCCCGGCCTCGTCGCGCTCGTCGAGCGCAATCTCGACCCGGCGCGCCGGGAGCGGGCCCAGACGTTCGTCAACGCCGGCACCGGAGCGGGCATCGTGGCCGCGGGAGTCCTCCTGCTCCTCACGGTCGGCCAGTGGCGTCCGGGGTGGGCGGCCATCGCCGGTCTGGTGGCCCTGGCCACCGTCGCCACGCTCCGTGCCGACAGGTCAGCGCACCGGGCCCGGCGCACGGACCCGCCGGCGCGGACCCCGTACGCGGCACGCCTGCTCCGGCCCGTCGCCGCGGCGGCGCTGGCCGGGGCCTCGAGCGCCGCGATCTGGACGTTCGGCCGCACGGTCATGGTCGACTCCCGCGCGGGCGAGGAGACCTACTCCGTCGTCGCCTGGATGGTCCTGGGCGCGTTCGGCGTGCTAGGCGCGGCGGCCGGGCGGATCGTCCAGACCTGGACCCTGCGGACCGCGTGGAACCTGACCACGGTGGCCATGGCCGCCGCGACCGTCGTCCTGGGCGCGGCACCGGGTGCCCCCGGTGCCGCGTACGTCTCCGCGGCCGTGTTCGGCGCCGGCTACACCGCCGTGTGCGGTGTCCTCATCGTCTGGGCGGCGCGGCTCGTTCCCGACCGCGCCGCCGAAGGGACCGCCGTGCTGTTCATCGCCCTGGCCGTCGGTCAGGCGATCGGCTCGGTGCTGCTGGGAGTCCTGCTGAGCTCGACCTCGCCGGTCCTCGCCTTCACCGTGGCCGGAGTCCTCGGCGTCCTCGCCGTGCTGCCGGCCGTGGGGCGCGATCCCGGGGCACCGCGTCCTCGCGCCACCGCGGCTCCGCTCTCCGGGGCGCCCGCGGCCACGTCCGGCGCGGTGGGCCGTCCCGGCGTAAGCTGAGGAGCCAGAGGTGGCCCAGGACAGCCGGCCGCCCTGCACGGGGTGGCCTCCCCGGGCCGTCGCGTCCTGTGCCGGCCCGTGTCCACCCGACCGACCGGGGAGTCCCGATGGAGCCCACGACCACCGCCACGACCGCGGACCTGACCACGGTCTTCGCCCGCATCCAGGGAATGCTGCTGAGCCAGGAATCGGCCGAGGCCGCCGCGACGCAGCTGGCCCGTGCCGCCCAGGACCTGATCGGCTCCGCCGCCGGGGCCGGGGTCTCCCTGCTCGACGACACCGGGCGCAGGACGTCGGTCGCGGCCACGGACCCGTGGGTGGAGTCCGCCGACGCCGCCCAGTACGAGCTCGGCGAGGGCCCGTGCTTGAGCGCCTGGGCCACCGAGTCCCTCCAGCGCCTCGAGGACACCGCCACCGACGCCCGGTGGCCGGAGTGGTCCCGGACCGCGGCCGCGACCGGGATCGCCTCGGTGCTCAGCGTCCCGGTGCTCTACCGGGAGCGCCGCCTGGGCGCGATGAAGATCTACGCCACCACCGCTGGAGCCTTCGACGACCGGGCCGAGCACCAGCTGCTGCTGCTGGCCTCCGCCGCCGGCACCCTGCTCGGGGCGGCCCAGGGCAGCGACGCCCCGCAGCGGCTCAGCGCCTCGATGCAGCAGGCCCTCGCCGACCGGACCGCGGTGGAGACCGCCACCGGGATGCTGATGGAACGCCATGCCACCGACCACGAGTCCGCCCGCCGCCTGCTGATCGAGGCCTCCCGGCAGCAGCGCCGGCCCCTGGCGCAGATCGCCCGCCGGATCGCGGAGCGGGCCACTGACCCCACACGCTGAGGAGCGGGCGGCGATGGACGACGACGCTGCGGGACGGGCCCAGGCAGACCTGGTGCGCCGGGCCCTCGAGGCGACCGGGATCGACCCGGGCCGGCTGTGGGTGCACTACTTCAGCATCGGCGGTGAGGCCGGGGAGCTGGAGATCGAGGCCTTCCTGCACCACTCCCTCACCCTGCCGGCCCTGCAGCGGGACCTCCTCGCCCACGCCGCCGACGAACTCCTCGACGACCGGAGACCCCCGCGGATCCCGCAGGCCTCGGACCTGCTCGACCACGACGAGCAGGACGGGTCCGAGGGCGGTCAGCACGGCGGCGAGGACGAGGACGGCACCGACGAGCCCTGACGCACCGTCCGCCGGGCCCCGTGGGAGGGGCCCCGGCCGCTCCGGCCCCCGCGCGGGCCGTACCCGGGCCCGGAGCTCCTGGACGCGGCACGGCTCCGCGCGACGGTCGCCGGTCCGCGGGCGGCAGACGCAGGGAGGGGACGGGCCGTGCGGCCCGTCCCCTCCCTGCGGCGCGGGGGTCCTGCCCCCGGGCTCAGTACTTCTTGTGCCGCGGCTTGCGGAACGGCCTGTCGCCGTCCCGGTCCCCCGCGGAGGGACCGGACCTCTTGCCCTGGTAGCCGCCGCGGGAGTCGTCGCCCCGGGCGCCGCCGCCGCGGCGGGGACGGTCCTGGTAGGAGGACGAGGTGCTGCGCGGACGGGCCCGGCCGCCGCCGCCGGGGCCGCGGTCGGCCTCGAGCTGGATGAGCTCCCCGTTGATCCGGGTGCGGGAGAGCCGGTCCAGCGTCGAGGCGGGCAGGTTCTCGGGCAGGCCCACGAGGGTGTGGGTCGAGCGGATGTCGATCGCGCCGATCTGCTCGCCGCTCAGGCCGCCCTCGTTGGTGAGGGCCCCGACCACGGAGCCCGGCGAGACGCGGTGCCGGTGCCCCACGGACATCCGGTAGGTGGCCATGCCCTTCTCGGTGCGCGGCTCGCGGCGCGGGCGGTCGTCGCCGTCCCGCCCCGGACGGTCCCGGTCGCGGGTGCGCTGCACCGGCTCGGGCAGCTCCTCCACGAAGAAGGGCCGGCCGTCCTGGGCCATCACGGCGATCGCGGCGGCGATCTCCACCGCGTCGACGTCGTGCTCGGCCTGGTACTGCTCCACGAGCTCGCGGAACTGCGCGAGGTCCTCGGACTCGATGGTGTCCGTGATCTGCTGTGCGAACTTGTCCTTGCGGGTCTGGTTCACGTCCTCCGTGGAGGGCATGCGCATGAGCTCCACCGGCTGGCGGGTGGCCTTCTCGATGGCGCGCAGCAGGTACTTCTCCCGAGGCGTCATGAACAGGATCGCCTCGCCGGAGCGCCCGGCGCGGCCGGTGCGGCCGATCCGGTGCACGTAGGACTCGGTGTCGTGCGGGATGTCGTAGTTGACCACGAGGGAGATCCGCTCGACGTCGAGCCCGCGGGCCGCGACGTCCGTGGCCACGAGGACGTCGATCTTGCCCTCGCGCAGGGCCTCGACGGTGCGCTCGCGCATGTTCTGCGGGATGTCGCCGTTGATGGCGGCGGCCGCATAGCCGCGGGCCTTGAGCCGGTCGGCGACCTCCTCGGTGGCGGCCTTGGTCCGCACGAAGACGATGACGCCGTCGTAGTCCCCGACCTCGAGGATCCGGGTCATGGCCTCCATCTTGTGCGAGCCCATGACCTGCAGGTACCGCTGGCGGGTGTTGGTGCCCGTGGTGGTCTTGCCCTTGACGGCGATCTCCTGCGGGTCCCGCAGGTACTTCTTGGCGATCTTGCGGATGGCGGGGGGCATGGTCGCGGAGAACAGCGCGACCTGCTTCTCGACCGGGGTCTGCGAGAGGATCTGCTCGACGTCCTCGGCGAAGCCCATGCGCAGCATCTCGTCGGCCTCGTCGAGGACCACGTACTGCAGGTGGGACAGGTCCAGGGACCCCTTCTTGAGGTGGTCGATCACGCGGCCGGGCGTGCCGACCACGACCTGGGCACCGCGGCGCAGCCCGGCCAGCTGCGGGCCGTAGGGGGAGCCGCCGTAGACCGGCAGGACGGTGAAGTCCTCGAGGTGGGTGGCGTAGGAGGAGAACGCCTCCCCGACCTGGAGGGCCAGCTCGCGGGTCGGGGCGAGCACCAGGACCTGGGTGTCCCGGGAGACGCCGTTCACGTCGGAGAGCTCGGCCAGCCGGGACAGCGCGGGAACGGCGAAGGCCGCGGTCTTGCCGGTGCCGGTCTGGGCCAGGCCCACCACGTCCTTGCCCTGCAGCAGCACCGGGATGGTGGCGGCCTGGATGGGCGTGGGGTTCTCGTAGCCGACCTCGTCGAGGGTGGCGAGCACCCGGGAGTCGATGCCGAGCTCGGCAAAGGTGGTGGTGTGCTCCTCGGCGGTGCCGGAGGTGCTGGGGGTGTCGACGGTCATGGAGAAGTGCCTCGTATCTGTGCAGGTGGCGGCCCGGGAGCAGGTCCGGGGGCGTCGGCCACGGTCGTGGTGTCCGGACGTCCCTGCCAACCACTTGGAGCCCCGTTCGGAACGGGAGCGTCGGACACGGCGCGGCGCGGGCCGCGGCCGAACACGGTGCGCGTCATGGCACCGCGTTGCACGAGAAAGTGAGGGAGTGACCGGATTCGGTCCGACCAGTCTAGCGCACCCGGCGGCGCGGTCAGCCCCGGCGGCGCACCACCACGAGGTGCTTCTCGTCACGCACCACCGCGTAGCCGGCGCCGTAGCGCTGCCGGGACCAGTCGGCCACGTCCCCCGGCGGGTTCCCGCCCCACGCGGTGCCCAGCCGGTCCACCACCACGTACTCCGGGGCCGGATCGCCCTCGTTGCCCAGCCAGTGCACCTGGGCGCGGGGCACGAGGTGGTGCAGCAGGGTCAGGTCGGTGGCCACGCTCGCCCCCTCGGGGACGGCCGTGACGACGGCCGCCTTGGCCTCCGCCCGGGGGTCCGGCCGGTAGGCGGCGGGGTCCAC
This sequence comes from Kocuria rosea subsp. polaris, assembly GCF_001483755.1. GTDB lineage: Bacteria > Actinomycetota > Actinomycetes > Actinomycetales > Micrococcaceae > Kocuria > Kocuria cellulosilytica. The sequence goes on along the minus strand of NZ_LQBK01000002.1, from coordinate 163,501 downwards.
GAGGTCGGCCAGCGGGCGTCCCGGGACCAGCAGGAGCGCGACGACGAGCGCCAGTGCCGGCGCGGCCCGGCCGAGCCGCCGGAGCCGTCCGCCGCGCAGGCGCAGCACGGCGTCGAGCAGCGCGACGAGCACGATGGGCATGAGCACGGCGCTGTAGTGCCACCCCGTGCCCCAGTAGCCGTGGTTGGGCGAGAGCATCCGCCAGACCAGCGTGGGCAGCGCCACGAGCGCCAGCGGCGAGCGCACCACGACCACCGCGCCCACGGCCAGCACGGTCAGCCAGGTGAGCGCCTTCTGGCCCGGCACCACGAGGGAGACGAGCGCCCCGACGGGGTCGGCGGCCGCCGCCGCGAGGTCCAGCCGGTCCGCGTACGCGAACCGACCGTCCGGGCTGAGGGCGGGCAGCACCACGGTCACGGCGAGCACGGACCAGGCCGCGCCCCACCCGGCGAGCCCGAGCCCGAGCAGCACCGGGCGGCGGTCCCCGCCCGCCTCGCGGTGCGCGCGCCCGGCGAGCACCAGGCCGAGGACCGCGACCGTGACGCCCAGGTCCTCCTTGACGAACGCGACCGGCGCGGCCCACAGCGCGGCCGCGGTCCACCGCCGCTCGACCAGGGACCCGAGGGCGAGGACCAGCAGCGGCAGCGCGAAGGCCACCTCGTGGAACTGCACCGCGACGGCGGCCTGGAGACCGAAGCTCAGCCCGTAGGCCAGGCCCAGGGCCGCACCGGGGGCCGCGCCCAGGGCCCGCACGGCGAACCGGGTCAGCGCCCACGCGGAGACCGCCACGAGCAGGTCCTGGACCACGAGCAGGGTCAGCGCGGAGGGGAACAGGGCGTAGACCGGCCCCAGCAGCACCAGGATCGGGTGGAAGTGGTCGCCGAGCAGGTTGGCGCCGTGGCCCTTGATGTGCACGAGCGGGCCGTCCCCGGCGGCGTAGGACTTGGCGAGCTGGGTGAAGATGCCCAGGTCCCAGGACGGGACCTCCCACCGGTGCCACTGGAGCAGGGACCACCACAGGTACAGGACGAGCACCAGGAGTCCCACGCCCAGCGGCACCAGCCGGGCCCGCCCGGTCAGGGGGGCCGGCGGCGGAGTGGGGACTGCGGGACGCCGGAGCGCGGTGGCGGGCATGGCCTCCTCGGTGGCTGGGCGGCCCGCCCGGACCGGCGCGGCGCCGTCGGACAGGACTGCCATCATGGTCTCATGTCCGTCACCGCTCCCCCGTCCGCAGGCCGCCGCCCGGCCCTGCCGGCGGACGCCGAGCTCGTGTGGGACCCGGAGGGAGCCCTGCACCTGGGCCAGACGCTCGGCGTGCTGAGCCGCGGCAGCGCCGATCCCCTGGTCCGGGTCGCGGCTCCCGACGTCGTGTGGGTCACCGCGCGGACCGCGGCGGGCCCGGTCACGGCCCGCTTCTCCCGCACCGGCGGCGGCCGTCCCCTGCAGCGGCCCGTGCTCGTGCGCGCGTGGGGCCCGGGGGCCGGGGAGTTCCTCGGCGAGGCCCCGCGCTGGGCGGGGTCCGAGGACGCGTGGGACCGGTTCGAGGCCTCGGACGCCTTCCGTGCCCTGCCGCACCGGCTGGTCGCCGCCCGGCACCACCACCCGGGCCTGCGGCTGCCCGCCACCGGCCGGGTGCTGGACCGCGCCGTGCTCTCGGTGCTGGAGCAGCGCGTCACCGTGCGCGAGGCCGTGGCCGCCCACCGGCAGCTCGTGCGGCGCCACGGCGAGCCCGCGCCGGGGCCGGCGCCGGAGGGGATGCGGATCGCCCCGACCGCCGAGGCCTGGGCCCGGGTGCCCGTGTGGGAGTGGCACCGGGCGGGGGTCGACGGCGCCCGGGCCGCCACCGTGCGGCGCGTGGCCGGACGGGCCGCCGCGCTCGAGCGCCTGGGCCGGGCCCCGCTGGACGCCGAGCTGCACCGGGGGCTGCGCTCGATCCCCGGGCTCGGGCCGTGGACGGTCGCGGAGATCGTGCAGTGCACGCACGGGGACCCGGACTCGGTCAGCGTCTTCGACTTCCACCTCGCGGACACGGTGTGCTGGTTCTTCGACCGGCGCCCCGGCGACGACCGCCGGATGCTCGAGCTGCTGGAGCCGTGGCGGGGCGACCGGCAGCGGGTGGTGCGCCTGCTGCGGGCCTCCGGCTTCCGCAAGCCCTCCTTCGCCCCGCGCCTGCACCCGGAGGACCACCGGCGCCGGTGAGGACATCCTGTCCTTCCTGGCAGGACGGGGCCCGCGGGCGTTGAATGGAGCCATGACGACCGAACACGTGATCGAGGAGCCGCACGGTGCGGGCTACACCGAGCGGATGAACAAGCTGCGGGCCGGGGTCCTGGGCGCCAACGACGGCATCGTCTCCGTTGCCGCGGTCGTGGTCGGCGTGGCCGGCGCCACGGCGGACTCCAGCGCGATCCTCCTGGCCGGGGGCGCCGCCCTGGTCGGCGGGGCCCTGTCGATGGCCCAGGGCGAGTACGTCTCGGTGTCCAGCCAGGCGGACTCGCACCGGGCCCTCATCGAGAAGGAGAAGCAGGAGCTCATCGACATGCCCGAGGCCGAGCTCCGGGAGCTCGCCGAGATCTACGAGACCAAGGGTCTCTCCGCCGGGACGGCCCGGCAGGTGGCGGTGGAGCTCACCGAGCACGACGCCCTGGCCGCGCACCTCGACGCGGAGCTCAACATCGACGAGGAGGACATCGTCAGCCCGTGGGGCGCGGCGGTCGCCTCCGCGCTGGCCTTCCTCGTCGGCGCGCTGCTGCCGATGCTCGCGATCCTGCTGCCGCCCGAGGCCTGGCGGATCCCCGTGACCTTCGTCGCCGTGCTCGCGGCGCTCGCGCTCACCGGCTGGCTGGGGGCCCGTCTCGGGGACACCCCGCAGCGGGGCCGCGCGGTGGTGCGCGTGGTGGTGGGCGGGGCGCTGGCCCTCCTGGCGACCTTCGCGCTCGGCTCGCTGTTCGGCGTCGCCGGCGTCGCCTGAGCCGCGCCGGCCGGAGACGACCGCGCCGGGCCCCGCCTCCTCGGAGGCGGGGCCCGGCGCGGTCGTGCGGGTGCGGTGGTCAGGCGTTGGGCGCGTCCTGGGACTGCTTGGCGACCTCGGCGCGGACCTCTTCCATGTCGAGGCCCTTGACGGCGTCGATGACCTGGTCGAGGGCGGACGCGGGCAGGGCGCCCGGCTGGGAGAACACGAGGATGCCCTCGCGGAAGGCCATGAGGGTGGGGATCGACGAGATCTGGGCCGACGCGGCGAGCATCTGCTGCTCCTCCGTGTCGACCTTCCCGAAGACGATGTCCTCGTGCTTCTCGGAGGCGGCCTCGTAGGTCGGCGCGAACTGCTTGCAGGGCCCGCACCACTCGGCCCACCAGTCGAGCAGGACGATGTCGTTCTCGGCAATGGTCTGGCCCAGGGTGTCCTGGGTGATGTCAACGGTAGCCATGCCCTCCAGCGTAGAGGCCGGGCCGCCCGGGGGCACAGGATTTCACTGCCGGCTCAAGACCGGGCCCGCGCACCCGCACTAGACTGGACGTCCGGTCCGGTCTCCCGGGCCGGGCTTCCGGACCGGAGGCACGCCCCGTGCACGCCGAGGTGCGCCATGAACTTCGAGATCGGCATCTTCTCCCTGGGCGAGGTGGTCCCGGACCCCGTCACGGGCGCCCGCCCCGACAGCCGTCAGCGCCTGCGGGACCTCATCGAGCAGGCCGAGGCCGCGGAGCGCGCCGGGCTCACCGTGATGGGCGTCGGGGAGAACCACGGCACGGACGTGGTGGCCGCCTCCCCCGTGGTGCTGCTGTCCGCGATCGCCGGCCGCACCCACCTCCTGCGGCTCACCACCGCCGTCTCCGTGCTCACGGCCGGGGACCCCGTCCGGCTCTACGAGCAGATCGCCATGCTGGACAACATCTCGGGCGGCCGGGCGGAGATGATCGTGGGCCGCGGCGCCTCCCGGGCCGTGCGGCAGGCCCTGGGTCTGGCGCAGGACGACCACGACACCGTGTTCGAGGAGAAGCTGCGCCAGCTGCTCCGGGTGCGCGAGACGGACCCCGTGACCCTGGCCGGCCCGCTCCCCCAGCACGGCGTGGACCTCGACCTCAGGCCCCGCCCGCTGCAGCCGTGCCTGCCGATCTGGCTGGGCACCACCGGCACACCGGCCTCCGTGGCCCGCGCCGCGGCCCTGGGACTGCCCCTCGCCCTGCTGCGCACGCACGGCCCGTTCGCCGGGGCCGTGCCCGTCGTCGCCGCCTACCGGTGGGCCCTCGAGGCGTCCGGCCGGGACGTCCGGACCCCCGTGAGCCTCAGCGTGCCGGGCTTCGTGGCGCGCACCCCGGCGCGGGCCCGGGAGCTCAGCCACCCCTGCTTCGCCGCGGGCGCCCGCAGCCACGGGCCGGTCCGCCCGGACGATCCCCGCTGGACCCGGGAGGAGTACGACCGGGAGTGCGGCCCCGAGGGGACCCTCGTGGTGGGGGACGTGGACGAGGCCGTCACCAAGATCGTGGCGCAGCAGCGCGCGATCGGCCACGAGCGCCTGCTGCTGCGGATGGACGCCGGCGGGGTCCCGCACCACCTGGCGCTGGAGTCGATCACGCTCCTCGGCGCCGAGGTGGCGCCCCGGGTGCGCGCCGTCCTGGGCTGAGACCTGCGGCGGGCCTCAGCCCTGCGCGGGGGACGCCGTGAGCACGACGTTCTTGCCCCACAGGTCCTCGGTGTAGCAGCTGACGATGACCAGCCGGTCCGGCACGATCCGCCAGATGTCGCTGTCCTTCAGGGTGTTCTTGTCGTGGGTGACCACGGAGTCCACCACGTACTCCAGGGTCCCGGTCCCGGTCTCCAGCACGATCTCGCTGCCCACCAGGCCGGGGTCGCTCAGCCGGTTGAAGGGGGCGTCCCGGTCCTCCCAGCTGTGGCCGGTGATGTACGTGGTGTTCTCCGAGCCCTCGCCCGGCATGCCGTAGGGAGTGAGCCAGTAGCCGTCCAGGGTGTCCGGCGGGACCAGCAGCTCGGAGGCCAGCTCCTGCTCGCTGGGCGTCAGCGGCAGGACGGTCACGTCGAACTGGGCGTCCTCGACCGCCAGCCGCACGGGAGCCGCGGCCGCCGGCCGGTCGGCGGTGGCCGCGGGGGACGGCGCGGGCGCCGCCGTCCCGGTGCCGGGCGCCGCCGGAGCGGTCGCCGCCGGGGTGGTCGCCGTCGCGGCCGGCGTGCCGGCCTCGTGGCCCTCCGCCCCCCACAGGTCCGTCAGCAGCACCGCGGACAGGGCGACCACGGCCCCGAGACCGCCGGCGGCGGCCCAGCGCGTGCCCGCGCCACGGCGCGGAGCGGCCTTCGGCCCGGGTGCGTGCATCTGCGGTCCTCGAGGAGTCGGTGCGGGATGTGACGGCGCCCTGGTGCCGCGCGAGCGCGGCACCAGGGCGGTCAGCGGTGGTCGGTCAGGCGCGCCCGCGGCGCATCCGGAAGGCCACGGCCCCGGACACGGCAGCACCGGCGGCCAGCAGGCCGGCCAGCACACCCGTGCTGAGCCCGCCCTCCTCGGCGGTCTGCATGTTGATGCCCTGGTTCACGCCGGAGTCGGCGCCGGTGCCGGCCCAGTCCTCCGAGTCGTTCCAGTCGCCGGAGCCGGTCCCGTCCCCGCCGGTCCCGGTGCCCAGGACCTCGCAGTTGTTCTGGAACAGCGCCACGAGGTCGGCGCCGTCCTCCATGAAGACCTCGCCCTCCGCGCGGGCCTCCGTGGCGGCGGCCTGGAAGCCGGCGGCGGCCGCGGAGCTGGCCGCGTAGGCCTCGTCCACGGCGGGGTCGTCGGTCGACGCGGCGTAGGACTCCTGCAGGCGCAGGATCTCGGTCCAGGCGGCCCGGGCGCGGTCCATGGTGGCGTCGTTGACGATGGCGTCCTCCAGCACGGCCTGTTGGGTCTGGAGCTGGCTCAGGACCGCCGGGTCCGTGACGAGCGAGTTGAAGTGCGTGCCCGTGTCGTAGAGGTGGTCGGCCGCGGTGACCAGGTTGCTCACCGTGGTGCTCGCGGCGGGGGCCACGCAGGTGTCGGCGTGGGCGGCGGGGGCGCCCAGGAACAGGCCACCGGCCAGGACGGCAGCCGACGAACCCGCGGCCACCCACTTCTTCACAGCAGTCATTTCGGTCTGTCTCCTCAAGTCATTCAGAACCCCGGGCCTGCCCCTGGGGTACCAGCGGGCGGCACGGTCCGTCCCGGCGTCCTCGATGTCGTCCACCGGGGGGAGCGCTGCGGGGTGGGTCGTGCTGCTCGTCATCCGGTGTAGGGGGTCCCGACGTGCCGGCTCGGGGTGTGCTGGCACGTGGCCGGATGATGCTGTCGCCTCAAGCTACAAGGATATTCATGTTCTTAGCAATTGTTAAGGTTGGAACGGCGCGCCGACCTCTTCCGTGTGTCCCCGCATCGGGGGACCGGAGCCGGGAAGTCGGGCCGGCACGCGGTTCTCTCGGCGGGAAGGCGACCCGGGCCCCGTGGTGCCCGCGGCGACTGCAACGGCGTCCCGCGTCCCGGCGGCGAGGGACCGCTCCGCCGGTCGCGGGCGGCCATGACGAAGGCCCCGGTCCGGGGACCGGGGCCTTCGTCGTGACGCTCGTGGCAGATGAGGGATTCGAACCCCCGTAGGCATTGCCAGCTGATTTACAGTCAGCCCCCTTTGGCCGCTCGGGTAATCTGCCGGGGTGCTGCCGCCGGCCCGTCCGGACCGGTGGTGGCTGCCCCCGCGTGCGGGAGCACTTCAACAGTACAGAACATCCGCCGCGATGCGAAATTGCCGGGACCGGGTCAGGACGCGAGCCGCTGGCAGACCTGCCGGAGGAACTTCTCGGCCTGCTCGGTGGTGATCTCTCCGTGGGTCACGGCCTCCGCGAGGTCCTGGGCGACGCCGAGCAGCCGCTGCGCCGTCTCGAAGTCGATCCGCTCCGGCGCCGCGACCCCCGAGCCGGGGCGCGGCGGGGGCTCCGCCTCACCGCCGGCCGCCGCCGGGCCCAGCCCGATGCCCATCAGCAGGACCGCCGCCAGTGCCGTGGCCGCCACGGCACCGCCGCGCCGGGACCGGCCCGGGGCCGGCGCCACGTCGTCGTGGCCCAGAGGTGTGCTCATGCCGCCATCCTGGGAGACCGACCTGAACAGTTCCTTGGGCGCAGGTCACGAAACGGTGACGGGGCCGCCCGGTAGGCTGGAGCACAGTCCCACGGGCCGCGCACCCCGCCCGTCCACCGCCACAGCACAGGAGGCAGCATGGCCAGCGATTCCTCGTTCGACGTCGTCAGCAAGGTCGACAAGCAGGAGGTGTCCAACGCCCTGAACCAGGCCCAGAAGGAGATCGCGCAGCGCTACGACTTCAAGGGCGTGGGCGCCGAGATCGACTTCTCCGGCGAGAAGATCCTCATGAAGGCGAACTCCGAGGAGCGCGTCAACGCGGTCCTCGACGTCTTCCAGTCGAAGCTGGTCAAGCGCGGCATCTCCCTGAAGTCCCTCGACGCCGGGGAGCCCTTCGCCTCCGGCAAGGAGTACCGGATCGAGGCCTCCGTCAAGGAGGGCATCGTCCAGGACCAGGCGAAGAAGATCACCAAGCTCATCCGCGACGAGGGCCCCAAGGGCGTGAAGGCCACCATCCAGGGCGACGAGCTCCGGGTGTCCTCGAAGTCCCGCGACGACCTGCAGGACGTCATCACGCTCCTCAAGGGCTCGGAGCTCGAGGTGGACCTGCAGTTCATCAACTACCGCTGACCCGCCCCGCCGGACAGTCCACGGCTGCGCGGACCGGACGGTGCTACGGGGCGGCGACCTCGCCGACCCAGGCCCCCGCGTAGAACCGGGAGGACCGCGAGTCCAGCAGCTCGGCGTAGGCGTCCGGCTCCAGCGCCTGCGCCGAGCCCTCCGGGATCTCCGACGTGAAGGCGGACACGCCCAGCCCGGCCTCGTGGTCCGCCAGGGTCAGGCCGGCGGCCTCGAGGATCGTGGCGTACATGTTCAGCTGGTCCGCCCGGGGGCGCAGCGTGCTGCTCGCGTCCGCGCCCGGAACCCGGATCCGGTTGAAGATGGTGCGGTTGCCGTGGTGGTCCAGCTGCTCGTGGAAGGCGTCCCCGGCGCTCATGTGCTTGAGGTGGTCGCCCATGATCACCACGGCGGTGTCCTCGAGATAGCCCTTCTCCTCCATGTGGTCCACGAAACCGGCGACCTGGGCCATGGAGCAGGCGAACACGGAGGTGACCTCGTCCCGGGTGTCCACGTCGCAGTAGTCGTAGACGTGCACCGGCTCGTGGGTGTCCAGCGTCAGCACGGAGAGGTTGAACGGCCGGCCGGTCCGCTCCGCCTCGGCGTGCAGCGCGTCGATCTCGTCCGCGGCGTGGGCCATGAGGCGTCCGTCGCTCAGGCCCCAGTCGCCGCGGAAGTTCCGCTCCGGCTCGCCGGCGGCGCGCCAGTCGGAGAGGTCCTTGATCTCCGAGTAGCCGTGGGTGCGCAGGAAGGCGTCCTTCGCGGCGAAGGAGGCGTTGGCGCCGCCCAGGAAGACGCTGGTGTAGCCGTGCTCCTCCAGGACGTCGCCCAGGCAGGGAATTCCCCGCAGGTAGGTGTCGACGTCGCCGCCGAGATCGTTGAGGGCGCCGCTGCCGGCGGCGGAGCCGATGCCCTTCAGCGGGACGCCGCACTGTGTCGAGGTGAGACCGGCCATGGTCCAGCCTCCGCCCTCGTACTGCTGGAAGTCCTCCACGCTCTGCCACCCGTCCGAGGCCCGGGTGACCGCCTTCAGCGGGGCGAACGCGTCCTTCTCGAAGAGCTCGTCGTTCGCGAGAGTGGCCTCGCCGGACTCGAGGTAGATCAGCACCAGGTTCCGCTTCTGCTCGTCACCGGTGACGGTCGGCTCCACGTAGTGGTCGCCGAGGTCGTACTCGGAGTTCCCGGCCCTGATGTAGTCCGCCACGCCCACCGTGGTGGCGAACGCCGTGGTGCCGCCGACGACCACCGCGGCGACCAGGACGGTGGAGACGGTGCGCACGGCCCACCGCGAGCGGCGCGGACGCCGGTCACCGCCGACGCGGCGTCGCCGGCGCCGGGCGTGCTGCCACAGGGCAATCCCGGCGGTGATGAGCAGGGGCAGGACACCGACCCCCAGGATGCCGATCCAGACGATGGGTCCGCCCCCGCCGTCGATCTCCACGGAGACGAGGTTCAGGAGCATCTGGCCCACGGAGATCTCGCCCCAGAAGAACCGGATGCCGGCGGCGGCGATCAGCAGCGCGAGTCCCGCCCAGATCAGGACGTAGACCAGGAGGCGCCCCGCGGCGACGCCGACCCGTCGGATCAGCTGAAGAGTCCGGCCGGACATGGCAACACCTCGCGTTCCGGATGCGCGCGTGCTCGCCGAACACCCTTGACATCCCGCCCGTTCTCGGGCCCGTTGACGACTAGTACCGTTACGTTACCCGTTCACCGGGGGTTCACCCGGTGGTGCCGGTCCGTTCACCCCGGCACGGACGGGGACGCCCCGGGTCCGCCGGACTCCTCGGCCCGCTCCGCCGGCACGCCCCGGCGGTGCACCGGTCCCCGCGACGCGGCTCGGACGAGCCCGTGCTCGTACGCGAAGGCGGCGGCCGCGGTGCGCGTGGGCACGTCGAGCTTGGTGAAGATGTTGGACAGGTGGCGGGAGACCGTCTTCTCGCTCAGGAACAGCTCCGCGGCGATCTCCGGATTGGTCCGGCCGGTCGCCACCAGCCGCAGGACCTCGACCTCCCGGTCCGTGAGGCCGCGCGGCGCGCCCGGACCGAGCAGCCGCCGCGCCTCGGCCTCCCCCGCCGGCGTGCCGAGCTCGTGGAACGCACGCCGCGCCGCGGCCAGCTCGGCGTGCGCCGAGGGCTCGTCCCCGAGCGCGCGCAGGGCGCCGCCGATGAGCAGGCGGCAGCGAGCGATCTCGTACGGGGCCTCGAGCCGGTGCCAGGCGTGCTCCGCCTCGCGCAGCTCGGCCAGCGCGGTGCCCGGCTGCTCTGCGGCCAGCAGCACGCAGCCCCGGGCGTGGTGGGCCATCGCGCTGAGGCCGGGACAGCCGAAGGACGCCGCGACGGACGCCAGCTCCTCGCTCACCGCGTCCGCCTCCTCGACGAGCCCGGTGCCCACCAGGATCTCGACGGCCGCCGGCAGCAGCTGGGAGCGGTGCACGGGATCGCGCGGCTCGGCGAGCAGCCGCCGGATCGCCGCCAGGGCGTCGGCGGTGCGGCCCCGGGCCAGCCACAGCAGGGCCAGCCCAGGCTGCGGCTCGTGCCCGAAGCCGATGGCCCGTTCGTAGGCGTCGTGGGCGCCCGTCAGGTCGCCGAGCAGGCACAGCACGCCGCCGCACTCGGCCATGGCGAGTCCGGCCGGGGCCGGGGTCCCGGCCCGCTCGTAGCGCTCCACGGCCAGCTCGAACTCCTCGACGGCCTCGCGGAAGGCGCCCCGCAGACGCATGATCTGGCCCCGGTGGACCGCGCACTGACCGGTGAACGCCACGAGACCGGGCTGGCCCTCGATCCAGGCCGTCAGCGCGGCGGTCCACTCGGCGGCCCGGCCGAAGTCGGAGACCTCCTGACACGCCTCGACGAGCGAGCAGTAGGTCTCCCCCGCCACGACCGGGGAGACGTCCCCGGTGGAGATGCCGATCATCGCCTCGTCGAGCAGGGCGAGCCCCTCCGGGACGTGCCCGGAGTACAGCAGCAGCCGCCCCTGGGCGTTGAGACCAGTGGCCAGCAGGTCCGCGTCGTCGAACCGGCGGCCGTAGTCGGTGATCTCCAGCGCCAGCCGGTGCGCCTGTTCGTACTCCCGGGCGACGATGTGCCGGAGCAGCACGGGGACGAGGACGTGGCCCCGCTCGACCAGGTCGCCGTCCACGCCCGCGAGCATGCGCTGGGCCCGCGCCACCCATCCGCCGGCGACGGCGCCCTCACCGCTGGTGAGCAGCACCGTCGCCAGCCGGACGGCGCACCGGACGGCCGCCGGCGTCTCGCCGGCGGCCGCGTGCGCGGTGTAGGCCCGCTGCAGGGCCTGGATGCAGTCGTTCCGCCGGCCGAGGAGGTGGGCCGTCGTGGCGAGCCGGGCGAAGTCCTGGGCGGGCACGGACGCGTCCTCGGCGCCGGAGAGCGCGTCATAGGCCGTCACCCATTCGCGGCGCTCGAACGCCTGCCGTGCTCTGGCGAGATCCTCGAGGACTCCCATGTGCACCTCCCCCGCTCCTCGAGGATAGCGCGCGCGGGTGGCCGGACGAGGGCCGCTCCTGGTGGCGGGACGCCCTCCGCGCGATGTGCCGGGCGACGTGCTCCGCGTCCCGGCCGATCCCGGGCAGGAGCATGGAGCTGAAGGAGTACTGGAAGCTCAGCCCGCAGAAGTACAGGCCCGGGGCGTCCTCCACGACTCCGCGGAACTCCCGGGGCCATCCGTCCTCCTGGAACACGTCCAGGTGGATCCAGCCGAACCGCTGCCCGAAGCCGGTGCACCAGACCACGTTCTGCACGTCCACCCGCCGGTCCCCCACCACGGGCAGGCCGTCCGCGACCCCGGTGACCCGCTCCGTGAGCCGTTCCACCCCGCGCTCCCGCAGGTCCTCCCGCTTCACCCGCAGCATCGGGGCCCCGTGGAACCGTGCGTGCGCCATCACCTTGCGCCCGATCGGCGTGCGGCGGGTGAGCACGTGCCGCCATGCGAACATCAGCACCGGGAAGACCGTGCGGATCCGGCGGGAGTCGAAGCGCACGGGGAACTGGCCCGGGTCGCGGCCGCAGAGGACGGTCTCGTGGGTGAGCGCGAGCTCGTACGCGATGTCCGTGCCAGAGTGGGAGGCGCCGACCACGAGCACCTTCCCGGGCCTCAGCTGATCGGGCCGGCGGTACGCGCTCGAGTGCAGCTGGGTGATCGAGGGGTCCAGGTCAGCGGCGAAGGACGGGACGTACGGAGTGCGGCCGAACGTGCCGGTCGCCACGACCACGTTGTCACAGGTGATCGTGTCCGCGCCCAGGTCCACCGCGTAGCCACCGCCCGGGCGGGCCCGTACGGCGTCGACGGTGGTGCTCGTGCGCACGGGCAGGTCCTTGTGGAGGGTGAAGCTCTCGAGGTAGGCGGCGACATCGTCCTTGCCCGGATAGGACCAGGGCTCCTGCGGGAAGGGCAGGCCGGGCAGTCCGTCGTACTTGGCCGGGGTGTAGAGCCGGAGGCTGTCCCACTGGTTCCGCCAGTGGTCCCCCACCCGGCCCTCGGCGTCCACGATCAGGAACGGCCGGCCGAGCCGCTGCAAGGAGCTCCCCGTGGCGAGGCCGGCCTGGCCGGCGCCGATGATGAGCGTTTCGATGTGCTGGGTGTTCATGACCGGGACCTCCGTGGACCTGCTGGGACAGCACCAGGCTAGGAAGCCGGCGGTCCGGGCCGCATCGAGAGGATGCCGCAGAGGCCGGCCGCCCGGCATGGGTCGATCACCCCATGCCGGGCGGCCCCGCGGGGCGCGGTCAGCGGCGGCCGATCCCGGCCATGCCCTCGAGCCGTGCCACCCGGTCCGCGGTCGGCGGGTGGGTGCGGAACAGGCTCGCCGCGCCGCCCCGGAACGGGTTGGCGATCATCAGGTGCGAGGTGTTGACGAGCTTCTGGTCGGCGGGGTCCAGCGGCCGGGCGTTCGTGCCCATCTCGATCTTCCGCAGGGCGGAGGCCAGGGCCAGCGGGTCCCCCGTGAGCTGCGCACCGTCCTCGTCGGCGTCGTACTCGCGGGTGCGCGAGACCGCGAGCTGGATGACGGTCGCGGCGAGGGGCGCCAGGAAGGCCAGGAGCAGCCCGACGAGGGGGTTGCCGCGGTCGCCGTCCCGGCCGCCGCCGAAGATGGCCGTGAACTGGAGGAACTGCGCGGCCGAGGTGATGATGCCGGCCACGGCGGCGGCGATCGAGGACGTGAGGATGTCCCGGTTGTAGACGTGCATCAGCTCGTGGCCGAGCACGCCCCGCAGCTCGCGCTCGTCGAGCATCTGGAGGATGCCCTCCGTCACGCAGACCGCGGAGTTCTCCGGGTTCCGCCCGGTGGCGAAGGCGTTGGGGCTCATCGTCGGCGCGATGAACAAGCGGGGCATCGGCTGGTTCGCCCGCTGCGACAGCTCCCGCACGATGCGGTAGTACCCCGGCGCCTGCTGCTCGGTGACCGGGATGGCCCGCATGGAGCGCAGTGCGAGCTTGTCGCTGTTCCAGTAGCTGTACGCCGTGGACGCCAGGCCGATCAGGGCGAAGACCCAGATGAAGACGCTGCTGCCCGTACCGCTCGCCACGAACCAGCCGATGGCCAGCAGCACCGCCCACAAGCCGCCGAGGAGCAGGACGGTCTTGAGTCCGTTGTTGTGGTGGTGCATCGCGGCTGCGGCTCCTTCGTCAGGGGGGAGTGGGTCTTCCGCTGAGCACAACCTCGCCGGCGGCGTCCGTCTTCCCGTCCCGGGGGACGCGCAGGGATCTCCCAGCGTGCCCGGGGCATCCTCGTGCTCCGTCCCGGAACGGTCCGCGATCAGCTGCCCGGCGCCGGGTCGGCTGCTCCGGTCGCCCCGGCGGCCGGGGTCGTGGTGCCGGGCGCGGGCGCTCCGGTCGCCGGAGCACCGATCGCTGGGGCACCGGTCGCCGGGGCGGCCGGAGCCTCGGACCCGGGCGCCTCCGGCACCGGGGTGCCGGGCGCGGGCGCTCCGGTCGCCGGGGCGACGGGAGCCGGAACCCCGGTCGCAGGGGCCTCGCTCACCGGGTCGGCAGGAGCCGGGGCCCCGGTCGCCGGGTCCGCAGGAGCCGGAGCCTCGGTCACCGGAGCCTCGGTCGCCGGAGTTCCGGGTCCCGCCGGCCCCGGCGCGGGAGTCTCTGCTGCGGGCTCCTCGGGCGCAGGCGTCCCTGGGGCCGGCGGCTGCTCCCGGGGAGGGTCCCCGGCCGGGGAGCCGCCGGCGTCCGCGGGCGGGACCGGGGCGCCGGCCCCGCCTCCGGCAGCGGATGTGCCGCCGCCGTCCGAGGACGCCGTCCCCGGGGACCCTGCCTCCGGGCGCTGTGCGCCCGGCGCCGCGGGACGCGGCGCACGGCCGTCGTCCGGGGCGCTCCGCTGCGTCCGGGGCTGCGCCTGCGTGCCGGGGCCGGCCGGCGCGCCGGGGTCGGCGCCGTCCTGGCCGCCCCCGGAGGCCCGTCCCGCCGCCGCGGCGGCCGTGATGATCGTGCCGCTGCTCGCGCGCGCGGTGCGCGCCTCGGCCGCAGCCTCGGTCAGGGGGCCGGGCGACGGCTCGGCGGTCGGCAGGGACAGCATCCCGCCGGCACGCCCGGGCACCGCGGCACCGGGAGCCCGGGCCGCGGTGGCCGCGCCGTCGTCGGCCCCCGGGGTCGTGGCGGGCGCGGAGGAGGCTGTGGCGCCGGGAGCGCCGGCGGCGCCGGTGCTCCCGGCGGTCTGCGTCGTCCCGTCGCCGAGACCCCCGGAGCCCGTCGCGGCCACTCCGGCGAGCGCTGCGGCGGCCGCCAGGGCGCCGGCGCCGAGCAGCACCTTCCGGCCCCGCCGGGAGACGTGGACGGCGGCGAGGGCTCCGCCGGCCACGTCGGTGCCCGGAGCCGCGCCCAGGCGTCCGGCGCTCATCCGTCCCGCGGCCCGGACCAGCTCCACGAGCTCGTCGGTCCGGGTGTCCCACAGTGGCACGCCGGCGAGCACGGGCAGCAGCCAGCCGCGCAGGCCCGCTTCGGTGTCCTGCAGATAGAGGTGGTCGGCGGTGCAGCGAGGGCACTCCTCGAGATGGGACCGCACGGCCTGCGCCCGGTCGGCGGGCAGGCCGCCGTCGGCGAAGGCGCCGAGATCGGCCGCGCAGTCGGCACAGCCGGGCAGAGCGGGGAGGTCCTGCCGGGCCCGACGGTAGGCGGCCCGCAGCCCGGCGCGCGCCTCGAGGTGCAGCGCGGTGGTGGCGGCCGGGCTCAGCCCGAGCACCGCGGCCGTCCGCTCGAGCTCGAGGGCCTCGATCTCGAGGTGCCACAGCACGGCCTGCCAGGACGCCGGGAGGCCGAGGTAGACGCTGGTCACGCTCTCGGCCGCGTGCTCCTGCTCCACGCCGGCCCGGCCGACGACGGCCACCAGCCGTGCCCGCAGGAAGACGCCCGGCCCGTCCTCGCCGCCGGCTCCCTCGTCGAGCTCGGCGAGGACCTGGTCGAAGGCCGTGCCCGCCAGCTGCTCCGCGTCCTGGCGGCTCGGTGTGTGGAGGCGGGCCACGACCACGGCGGTGTGCCAGTGCCGGTCCCGGAGGTCCGGGAAGGCGTCGGGGCGCTGCGCCCGCACCGCGGCGAGCAGCTCCTCGTCGGTGCGCGGCGTGCGCCCCTGGGCGAGCGGCTCGGTCGTGCGCGTCATGGGATCTCCGTGGGTCTCGGGAACGCTCGGTCACCTTGCGGTGCGGGCGACCCGGGAGCGGCGCCGCGAGGCCGCGACCCCGACGATCACGATGACGACGCGCACGCCGACGGCGCGCGGTTCCTGACTGTGGACCCCCCGGTCCCCCGGTCCCATGGTAGAGCGCCGCGGCGGAGGGCGGCACGGCGGCCCGTCACGACCCGTTCCCGTTCGTAACACTGACCACCGGAGGATGCCGGGGCGCCGGCGGGGACCTGCGCTCAGCGGTGCGAGCGGCCCTCTCCCCGGTCGGAGCCGCCGTGACCACCGGGCCGGCCGTGCTGCTCCCGGTGCTGGTCCCGGCCCTGACGCCCGGCCTTGCCCCGGCCCTCGCGCCGGTCGTCGTCCCAGCTCCGCTCGCGGTGCCACTGCTGGCGCTCGTCGTGGCGCCCTCCGCGGGCGCCGGTCTCCGCGTGCGCGTGCTGACGCCCGGCCCGGGGAGCGGTCCCCGTGCGCGCCGGGTCGCTCGGCGGCGCGCTCGTCCGGGCCGGGGGCGCCGGAGCCCTGAGCGGCGCGGGGCTGGCCTTCGCGCTCGGCAGGGAGCTCACCGAAGGGGCCGGCGCCGGCGCGGCCGCCTTCCGCGCCGGAGCGGGAGCGGCCGAGGGCGCCTCGGTCCGGCGCGCCGACGGCGCACCGGCCGCAGAGCCCCCGGCGGCCGAGTCCCCGGCGGCCCGGTCCTGGGCACCCGGGTCCTGGGCGCCCGGGTCCTGGGCGGAGCCGCCCGCGGCCGCGGCGCCGGACGCCGGGGCCTCTGCGGCCCCGCCCCCGTCGCGCCCGGGCGCCGAGCCCTCCCCGACGGCTCCCGGCAGGGACTCCCGGTCCCCCGCCGAGGGGCCCGTGGCCGCCGCGGCGCCGCCGGCCTCTGCGGCTCCCGCTGCGCCGGTGCCGCGGCCGGCCACGGTGCCCGCCTCGCCGGTCCCGCGGTCGGCCACGGCGACCAGGGCGGCGGCCTCCGGCGCCCCGGCCGGGACGTCGAGCGGACCGGCCCCGGGCTCCCCCGCCTCGACCGAGCCCCGTTCACGCTCCGGCCCGGAGTCACCGGCCTCCTCGTCGTCGGTCCGTGCGTCCCGGGCCGCGGAGTCCTCCGCGCTCGAGCGCTCGAGGTCCTCGGCGGTGCGCGGCGCCTGCTCGGCGGCCAGGCCGCCCGCCGCGGGCACCGGGTCCCCGCCGCCGGACACGCCCACCGCGGCGACCGCCACGGCGGTCGCCAGGGCACCGGCGCCGAGGAGGACCTTCGTCCTGCGGCCGGACCACGCAGAGGTGCCCTCCGCCTCGTCCGGACGGTCAGCGGCGGTGCCCGCCCCGGCCGCACCTGTCCCGGCGACGGCGGCGGTCCGCGCACCGATCCCGGCGGCGCCCGTGCCGGCTGCTGCCGCCGCGGCACCGCCGGTCCCGGCCCCGGCGACGACGGTGGCGAGCTCGAGGGCCTCGGTGCCCCACAGCGGCAGGCCGGCCAGCACGGGCAGCGTCCACGTGCGCAGGCCCGTCCCGACGTCCTGACGGCTCAGGTACTCGGCGGTGCAGCGGGCGCACCCGTCCAGGTGGGCCTTGACGTCGTGCCGGCTCCGCTGCCCGCGGGTGCCCCGGACGAAGTGGGCGAGCTCCCCGGAGAACTCCGCGCAGTCCTGCCCCGCCGCACGCTCCGACGCCGCCCGGGCGTAGAGCCCGCGGAGCCCCCGGACCATGTCGCGGTGCAGGCCGGCGGCCGCGACCGCACCGAGCCCCAGGGCCGCCGCGGCCCGGCGCGGGCTGTGGCCCAGCACCTCGGTGCGCCAGAGGAAGCCCTGCCACTCGGCGGGCAGACCGCTGAAGACCCGGACCAGGGAAGCGGGGTCGGAGGGGTCATCCGGCAGCGCGACCGGCCGCGTGCCGCCGTCGGCCTCCCGCCCGACCATCCACACGACGAAGGCGCCGAGGAAGGCGCGCGGTCCGCCGCCCTCGCGGACGATCCGCTCGATCCGCTCGAAGGCCGCCGCGGCGAGGCGCTCGGACTCCTCCTCGCTGCCGGTCCGCGACCGCGCCACGGCGAGGGCCGTGCCGTGGTACCGCTCCCGCAGCGCCCGGAAGGCCTCGGCGTCCCCCGAGTGGGCGGCGTCGAGGAGGACGTCGTCGCGGGAGGTCCCCGATCCGCCGGTGGGGCCGTGCGAGCGGGCGTGGGCAGGACGCGTCATGTCTGTACTCCGTGGTGGTCGCGGGCGATCGGGAGGACAGAGCGAAGAAAGAGCTCCGGAATCGTCCCGGCCGGCTCGCAGGCGCGCACGCCTCGACGACAGCGCCGGACCCCCGTCCCCCGCGCACATCGTAAGCCCTGGTCAGAGACGGGTGAAAGGTCGTGCCGACGCCGCGCGACCAGAACCGTCACGGAAGATCGGCCGGTGCGGACGCCGTCCGGGCACGCCCGCCCCACTATTGTGAGTCCATCGTGATAACGCTACTCTGGAGGGATGCAGACAACGGATCGCCCCGCACCGGACGCCGCCCGGGCCGCCGCGTGGTCGGACCTGCTGCGCTCCCACGGCCGCCGCGTCACCAAGCAGCGGCTGGCCGTCCTCGACGCGGTGGACCGCCACCCGCACTCCACCGCCGAGGAAGTCCTCGCCGAGGTCCGCACGGCGCTGCCGGCGATCACGCTCCAGTCCGTCTACGTGGTCCTCTCCGACCTCACGGCCGTGGGCATGCTCCGCAAGTTCGAGCCGCCCGCGTCGCCCGGCCTGTACGAGACCCGTACCGGGGACAACCACCACCACGCGTACTGCGTGCGCTGCGGAACGGTCGCCGACGTCGACTGCGCCGTCGGCCACACCCCGTGCCTCACGCCCTCCGAGCACCACGGCATGCAGCTGCTCGCCGCCGACGTGGTCTACCAGGGCATCTGCGCCGACTGCCTCGCGGCGGGACCGGCCTCCCCGCGGCCCGCCCCCGCCGCGGGCTGAACGGCCCGTCCCGGGCTCAGGCCCCGGCCGGACCCGGCGCGCCCGCCCCGCCGGGCGCCCCGGGCCCCTGCTCCTCCGTCGCCCGTTCCTGCCCGGCCTGCTCCTTCTCCACGAGGGCCAGGAGCTCGCGGAGCTGTTCGGCGGTCAGCGTGGCCACCGGGGGGTGCGCGTTGATGCTGACCTTCCGCGCCCCGGCGTCGAGGGCGAAGCGCAGCGCCTGGCGGGCCGGCGCGGAGCGGACCTCGAGCGTGCTGTCCAGCACGGCGATCTCGGCCGCGGACGTGAACAGCATCAGGGTGTCCGGTGCGGCGCCCTCCTCCTGCGGCTTCGCGTAGACGGGCACGGCCCGTCCGTCCTGCACGCGGGCCCCGAGCAGCAGCACCGCCTCCGGGGCCAGGAGCCCGGCGAGCAGCTGGGACATGTTGTTCTCCAGCATGGCGGTCTTCACGGCGTCGTTGCGCGGGGCCCGCATGGCCCACTCCACCTGGGGACGGCCGATCCGGCAGCCCTGCCGGGCCGGGTCGATGACCAGGTGGTCGTACTGCGGGTCGTCCGCGAGCATCTTCAGCACCTTGACGGCGGACTCGCGCAGCAGCACCGGTCTCCCGCCGTCCGGGTGGTGGCGGTCGAACATGGCCTGGGCCTCGGCCGCCGACGTGTACACGGCCAGCGAGCGCGTGCCGTCGGGCTCCCCCAGCGTCTGGACGCGCAGGGTCGACTCCGGCCCCACGGCCTGCCCGTCCGGGCCTTCCACGAGGTCGCTCGCGGTGACGTCCAGCAGCAGGGAGCCCGCCATGCACTGACGGAGCACCTCGATCATGGCCGTGTTGTCGGGGGCGCTCGCGAACCGGTCGACGGCCGCCCGGACCAGGGGGTGGACGACGCCTCCGGTGTCGTCCTGCTGCTCGGCGTCCGCCGGGAGGACGGGCAGCTCGACGCCGTCCCGCGCGGCGAGCTCGGCGGCCCACGCCGGGATCCGGGCGCGGGTGCGGGGGAAGCGCTCGAGGTGCGCCAGGACGTCCTGGCCCGTGAAGGGGCCCTCGGTCCCCCACTGGCGGGGCTCGCCGTCGAGGTCGTAGGTCCCCCCGATCCGGTGGGTCGG
Source organism: Kocuria rosea subsp. polaris (assembly GCF_001483755.1). Classification (GTDB taxonomy): domain Bacteria; phylum Actinomycetota; class Actinomycetes; order Actinomycetales; family Micrococcaceae; genus Kocuria; species Kocuria cellulosilytica. The sequence goes on along the minus strand of NZ_LQBK01000002.1, from coordinate 144,100 downwards.
CTCGGGCCAGCCCTCGGCGAGGATCACGACCGTGGCGGTGAACCACGTCCCGCGCCCCGGGACGTGGACGCTCTCGCGCAGCTGCTCGACGGCGGGGATGACGGCGCTGTCCTCCTTGATGGGACCGGCGGTGCCGGGCACCACCTCCTGGCCCCGCTGCTCGCGCACGCGCAGGTGCACCCGTCCCCCCTGGACCTTCAGGTCCACGACCATCCGGTCCCAGCCCGGCTCCGCGCGCAGCACGGAGAGCACCCACGAGCCGATGGTGTTCAGCAGCTCCTGCCGTGCGGGTCCGGGGGTCGGGGTGGCGGGGGTCTCGCTCATGCGGTGGCTCGTTCCCGGCCCGCGAGGGGGCCTGCTCGGATCGTGGTGGTCACGGGACGGGCGCAGGGCCCGACGCGGCGTCGCCGAGCCCCGGGGGCCTCGCTCCCACCCTACCCAAGCGGTCCCCGGCCGCCCGGGGACGGGGCGGCCGCCGGGGCGGTGCCGACCCACCGGGCGGCGCCCACCGTGACGCTCCTGCACCCGTGAGGGTTGCTAGCCTGGACGCATGACGAAAACGCTGCAGGACCTGATCGACGAGTCGATCTTCATCTCCACCGAGTACCAGGCCCGGCTGGCCGAGCTGACCCAGGGCGCCGGGTGGGACGTCGACTTCTCCGCGCCGGCGTTCACCCTGCAGACCGAGCCCCCCGTGACCCTGACCCCCTACCTGCTGGGCACCGAGTCCGCCTCCCGCGGGACCTGGATCTGGTCCTGGCAGGAGCTCGGCCACTTCCCGGCCGAGGTCGTCTCCGCCGCGGTGCAGGCCCGCGAGGCCGGGGAGCGGCTGGGCGTGGACGAGCTGTCCACCGACGAGCTGCCCGTGGCGGAGGGCCTGGCCCGCCGGCTGACCCTGGCGGCCAAGGCGGTCACGGGCGTGTACGCGCACTACCCCGCGGGCGCGGGCGGCGGCGTCACGGCGTGGCTGCTGCTGGACGGGCCGGAGTTCGAGCTGCCCGAGCTCACCGTGGAGCGGATGATGCGGGTCATCGCCGAGGCGCTGACCACGGACACCGCGGTGGACCACAACCTCGCCGTCGACTCCTACGCCAAGCTGCGCGGCGCGCACGTCGAGTGGGACACCGAGGCCACGTGCGTGGTCACCGTCCGGGACGGTGCCCAGCGGTTCTGGTTCGACGACCACCAGATCTCCGGGGTCGAGCCCGCGGAGCCGGCCGTGGGCCCCGAGATCCTCGCGGACCTGGCGGCCGACGCCCGGGCCCGCGCCGCCACGCTGCGCGAGGACCGCGCCGCCGCCGAGGCCACGGCCGCCCGGCAGGAGGCCGAGCCGCGGCCGGCCGCGGCGCCCGAGGAGACCCCGGTCCCCGCGGAGCTCCCGCAGGAGCAGCCCGAGCCCCTCGAGGTGCCCGAGTTCGTCGGGACGGAGCACGCGCAGGAGCGCCCCGAGCCGGTCGAGGAGCCCGTGGAGGAGCCGCGAGAGGCCGAGGAGCCGGTCGCCGCGCACGCGGATGCCGCCGACCTGCCCTTCGACCAGGAGCCCTCCGACCGGGACGTGCGCCCGGGCCGGGTGAGCACCACGGTGGTGCCCGGCCCCGAGCCGGTCCGGCCGGGCACCGAGGAGGCACCCGAGCCCGCGGCCGCGCAGCACCGGGAGCCCGTCGCGGAGCCCGAGGCCGAGCGCGAGGTCGTGGCCGGCCCCGGCGTCCCGGGCAGCGCCACGGCGGAGCCCGTGGTGGAGGGCGAGGAGACCGCCGAGGAGGAGCAGGGCGAGCGGAAGAAGGGCTTCTTCAGCCGATTCTTCGGCCTCTGAGCCCCGGCGGTACCCTCGAGCGTGACCGCATACAACACCGCGCCCGGCCCGGATCCCGACGAGCAGTCGAGGACCCGGGCCGGGGTGATGTCCGGGTTCGCCGCCTACGGGGTCTGGGGCCTGCTGCCGCTGTACTTCGTGGCGCTGGAGCCGGCCACGCCCGTGGAGATCGTCGCGCTGCGCGTGCTGTTCTCCCTGGCCTTCTGCCTGCTGCTGCTGGCGCTCACCGGTCAGCTGCCCCCGCTGGGCCGGGCGCTGCGCTCCCCGCGCACCCTCGGGGCCCTGGCCGTGGCCGGCCTCCTGATCGGGGTCAACTGGCTGCTCTACACGGTCGCGACGACCACCGGGAACACCCTGGAGGCGTCCCTCGGCTACTTCATCAACCCGCTCGTGGCCATCCTGCTCGGCGTGGTGGTGCTGCGGGAGCGGATGCGGACCCTGCAGTGGACGGCCGTGGGCATCGGATTCGTCGCGGTCGTGGTCATGGCCGTCTTCTACGGGCGGGTGCCGTGGCTGTCGCTGGGCCTGGCCTTCTCCTTCGGCTTCTACGGCCTGGTGAAGAACCGGATGGGCGGGTCCTACCCCGCCATCGTGACCCTGACCGTCGAGACGCTGGCGCTGACCCCGCTGGCCGCGCTGGTCGTGGGGATGCTCGGGGCTGCCGGCGGGCTGACGCTGGGCACCGAGGGCACGGGGCACCTCCTGCTGATGCTGTCCGCGGGCGTGATCACGGCCGTCCCGCTGATCCTGTTCGGGGTCGCCGCGACCCGCCTGCCGCTGAGCACCGTGGGCATGATCCAGTACGTGGCGCCCATCGGGCAGTTCCTGCTGGCCGTGCTCGTGTTCGGCGAGCAGATGCCCGTGGAGCGCTGGGTCAGCTTCTGCTTCGTGTGGCTCGCGGTGCTGCTGCTCGTGCTGGACGCGGTGCGCGCCCCGCGGGTCCGCCGCGCCTGAGCACCGCGCCGGACCGTCGCCGGGGCCGTCGCAGGGGGCCGCGCGGGTGGTGCCGCGGCCCGGGCACGCGGGAGGCCCCCGGCGCCGTGCGGCGCCGGGGGCCTCCTGCGTGCGGTGCCGGGGACCCGGCGCGACTCAGGTGGTGCGGACGTAGTCGTCGCTGCCGAAGCCCTGATCGTTCTCGTCGACCTCCGGAGTGCGCCGGAGGTGGAGCACGGCGGCGATGAAGCCGCCCCACACCGTGCACACGGCGACGACGAGCATGATGATGGCGGGAGTGGTCATCGGGGGTCCTCCTGGGATCCGGTGGTGCTGGACGGGGTGCCCGAGCTCCAGGGCGCCCGGCCGGCCCCCTCGGCGGGGACCTCCGCGTGCCGGCCCGGGGACCCGGCCGTGCCCTCGGCGAGGGCCCGGTAGGAGAAGTCCTGGTCGAGGGCCGGGGTGCGCAGGGCGGTGTCCGACCAGCGCGAGAGCGGCTGGCCGCCCTGCAGCCGGCGCCGGTCCACGGACGCGTCGACGATGGCCGGGGACGGGCTGAGGTCCGAGGCCGCGGACGCGGCCGGCCACGGCAGCCGGGAGAGCAGCAGGGCGACGACGACGATCGCGAGGGCCGTGCCCCAGCCGAACGTGTTGACGAACCACGCGGGCATCCCGCCGTAGCCCTCCGCCAGGGTGGTGGTGAGCGTGTTGATGAGGATGTAGCCCAGCATGATCGGGGTGATCCCGCCGACCACCACCATCCAGGTGCGGCCCAGCTTGAAGGAGGACACCGAGTTCAGGTGGTCCCGCAGCGTGGGCAGCGCGGAGAAGCCGGCCGTGAGCAGCATGATCGACACCAGCGCCGCCGCGACGATGCCGAACTGGTTAACGAAGTTGTCCGTGACGTCCAGCAGGTTCAGCCCCGTGGTGGTGGTGAACAGGGACAGGGAGATCAGCGCCATGGGCACCACGACGGCCAGCACGGCCGTGCGCCGGCGCAGGCCGAGCTTGTCCTGGGCGGCCGCCACGACCACCTCGACGATCGACACGAGCGAGGTGAAGCCGGCGAAGGTGAGGGTCGCGAAGAAGAGCACGCCGAGGAGCGTGCCGAGCGGCGCCTGGGAGATGATCGTGGGGAACGCGATGAACGCCAGGCCGATGCCCGAGGTGGCGACCTCGTCCACGCCCACGCCGGAGACCCCGGCCATGAAGCCCAACGCCGCGAAGACGCCGATGCCGGCGAGGATCTCGAAGCTGGAGTTGCCGAAGCCGACCACGAGCCCCGAGCCGGTGAGGTTCGTCTTCGGCTTGAGGTAGGACGAGTAGGTGATCATGATGCCGAAGCCCACCGAGAGCGAGAAGAAGATCTGCCCGTAGGCGGCGACCCACACGGCGCTGTCGGTGAGCGCCGCCCAGTTCGGCGTGAAGAAGGCGTTGAGGCCGTCGGCGGCGCCCGGCAGCGTCAGGGCGATGACCACGATGGTCAGGAACATCAGCACCAGCAGCGGGATCAGCACGAGGTTGACCCGGCCGATGCCCTTCTGCACGCCGAGCAGGAGCACCACGAGCAGCGCGACCCAGGCGACCGCGGTCACGGCCAGCACGTTCGGGACGAAGTCGAGGCCCACGGTGATCTCCTCGGAGCTCTGCAGGACCTCCGAGAGGAAGAAGGTGCCGGGGTCGTCGCCCCAGGCCTTGCCGAACGAGAAGTAGGTGTACAGCATCGCCCAGCCGAGGATGACGGCGTAGTAGACGGCGATCACGAAGCTGATGCCCATCTGCCACCAGCCGATCCACTCGGTCTTGGGGTGCAGGCGGCGGTAGGCCAGGGGGGCCGAGGCGCGGAAGCGGTGCCCGATGCCGTACTCGAGCATCAGCAGCGGCAGCCCGGCCGTGAGCAGCGCGACGAGGTACGGGATCAGGAACGCCCCGCCGCCGTTCTCGTAGGCGATGTAGGGGAAGCGCCAGATGTTGCCGAGGCCGACGGCGGAGCCGATCGCGGCCAGGATGAAGACCGTGCGGCTGGAGAACGCCTCGCGGGGCGCGGCGGCACGGCCGAGTGGGGACTGTGGGGTCATGGTCGTCCTCGGGTGCGGGAAGTGGTCTGCGGACGGCTACAGGCTAGCCCGTGGCACCGCGGGAACCACATCCGGCACGGCGGGCCGGCTCAGGCCTCGCGGTGGACGACGGCGTGCGCGAAGGCCACGAGCGCGCGCTTGGCCACCGTGTCCGGCAGCGGCTCGAGCGACGCGATGGCCTCGTCGGCCCACTGCCGGGCGATCCGCCACGCCTCCTCGGTGGCGCGGTGGCCCGAGACCGCGGCCACGGCCCGGGCCAGGGCCTCGTCCGAGGTGAGGTCGGAGTCGAGGTGCTCGAGGACGCGCACCGCCTCGGCGTCGCCCTCCCCCGCCATCCGGCGCAGGATGAGCACGGGCAGGGTGGGCACGCCCTCCCGGAGGTCGGTGCCGGGCGACTTCCCGGAGACCTCGTCCTCGCCGGTCACGTCGATCACGTCGTCGGCGAGCTGGAAGGCGATGCCGACCTTCTCCCCGTACTCGACCATGACGTCCACGACCTCCTGCTCGGCCCCGGCCAGGACCGTGCCGAAGTGGCCGCACGCCGCGATGAGCGAGCCGGTCTTGCCCGCAAGGACGTCGAGGTAGTGCTCCAGCGGGTCCTGCCCCTCGCGCGGGCCGACCGTCTCGTGCAGCTGGCCGAGCACGAGCCGCTCGAACGTCTCCGCCTGGATCCTGAGGGCGCGCTGGCCGAGCTCGGAGACCATCGACGAGGCGCGGGCGAAGATGAGGTCGCCGGTGAGGATGGCCACCGAGTTGCCCCACACCGTCTGGGCGGTCGCGACGCCGCGGCGCAGCGGCGCGGAGTCCATGACGTCGTCGTGGTAGAGGGTGGCCAGGTGGGTGAGCTCGACCACGGCCGCGGACTCGAGCACGGCGTCGTTGATGCCGCCGCCGATCTCCCCGGCCAGCACGGTCAGCAGGGGCCGCACCCGCTTGCCGCCGGCCTGGAGCAGGTGGCGGGAGGTGACGTCGGCCAGGTGGTCGGCGCTGCGCACCGCGTCGTCCAGCCGCTCCTCGATCCGGGCGAGCGACCGCAGCACGACCGGGCCCAGCCGGTCGTCGGACGCGATGAGGTCGAAGCCGGCGGGCAGCCTCACCTGATCGGTGCCGAGGCCCGTGGCGGGGCCGTCGGCGCTCGAGGAGGAGGTTTCAGTCACGGTCCACCACTCTAGCGAGTTTTCGGGGGGCGGGTGTTGCCGGTCGCGGGCGTGAGGGCGTCGAGGAGGGCGACCACGCGGTCCTCCCACGTGGCGGCGGGCCGGTCGGAGAGCTCCGTCATGACCCGGACCACGAAGCGCATCAGCGCGGGCACGGCCATGCCGGTGCGCACGGCGGCCTTCATCACGGCGGGGCTGCCGATGAGCTGGGCCAGCACCCGGCCCTGCGTGAAGTGGGCGCCCCACTCCTGGCGCACCCGGCCGGGGTAGCCGGCGAGCACGAGCTCGCGCTGGGCCGGTCCGTGGGCGGCCGCCGCCGCCACGACGTGCTCGGCGGCGTAGCGGGCGGACTCCATGGCGTTGGAGATGCCCTCCCCGTTGAACGGGGAGACGAGGCCCGCGGCGTCGCCCAGCAGCAGCATCCCCGGCACGTGGTGCGGTGTGCGGTTGAAGGCCATCGGCAGGGCCGCGCCGAGCACGCGCCCGCGGCGGTGCTCGTCGTCGAACGTCCACTCGGCGGGCATGGAGGCGGTCCAGTCGGCGAGCACCTTCCGGTAGTCCAGGGCACCGAACGCCGGGGAGCTGTCCAGGATCCCGAGGCCCACGTTGGCCGTGCCGTCGCCGACGCCGAAGACCCAGCCGTAGCCGGGCAGCAGGGCCCGGTCCGGGTCGGTGCCGTCGGTGAGCTCGAGCCAGCCCTCCATCCAGTCCAGGTCCGAGCGCGGGGACTCGTAGTAGGCGCGCACCGCGACCCCCATCGGCCGGTCGTCGCGCTTGTGCAGCCCGGCGGACACCGCGGTGCGGGAGGAGTTGCCGTCGGCGGCGAGCACGACGTCGGCGCGGTGCTCCTCGGTCTCGCCGGTGCGCCGCCCGGCGGCGTCGAGGACGTTGGCGCGGGCGCCGACGACGCGCCCGGAGCCGTCGCGCAGCACCCCGGTCACGGCCCGGCGCTCGAGCACCCGGGCCCCCGCGCCGCGGGCGTGCCCGGCCAGCTGCTCGTCGAAGCCCAGCCGGGTGCGCACGAGCCCGTAGGCCGGGAAGTCGCTCAGCTCGGGCCACGGCACCTCGACGCTGCGCTCGCGGGCCACCAGCCGCAGTCCCCGGTTGCGGGCGTAGCCGAGCTCGGGCCCGTGCGGGAGGCCCATGAGCTGCATCTCGCGCACGGCGCGCGGGGTCAGCCCGTCGCCGCAGACCTTCTCCCGCGGGAACGCGGTCTTCTCCAGGACGGTGACCTCGATGCCGTGCGCCGCGAGCCAGTACCCGGCCGTGGCGCCGGCCGGCCCGCCGCCGAGGACGAGGGCCCTCATCGGGCGGGGGCGTCCGCGGTGGGCCTGACGGCCCGGTGCACGGCCACGATGCCGCCGGTGAGGTTGCGGTACTGCACCCCGGTCCAGCCGGCCGCGAGGATCTCCGCGGCGAGGTCCTCCTGATCCGGCCACGCCGCGATGGACTCGGCGAGGTAGCGGTAGGCCTCCGGGTTGGAGGCCGCGCGCGCGGCGATCCCGGGGAGCGCCTTCATCAGGTACTCCGTGTAGACGGTGCGCAGCGGGGCCGCCGTGGGGGTCGAGAACTCGCCGATCACGAGCCGCCCGCCCGGGCGGACGACCCGCAGCATCTCGGCGAGCGCGCGGCGGAAGTCCTGGATGTTGCGCAGCCCGAAGGAGATGGTCACGGCGTCGAAGGAGGCGTCGGCGAACGGCAGCCGCGTGGCGTCCGCCTGGACGAACTCGATGTCGGGGCGGCGGGCGCGGCCCACCTCGAGCATCCCGAGCGAGAGGTCCGCGGCCACGACCTCGACGCCCGCGTCCGCGTACGGCTCGGACGAGGTCCCCGTCCCGGCGGCGAGGTCGAGGACCCGCTCCCCCGGGACGGCGCCGACGGCCTCCGCGACGGCCCGGCGCCATCCGCGGGTCCGCCCCAGCGAGAGGATGTCGTTGACGAGGTCGTAGCGGGGCGCCACGTCGTCGAACATGGCGGAGACTTCGTGCGGCTGCTTGGACAGGTCTGCTCGGTTCACCCGGTCATTGTCGCACCTCGCTCCGACGCCCCCGCCCGGCCCCTCCGCCGGCCCCTCCTCCGGGGCCGGCCCCGCGCCCGCCGGGCCCGGGGCTGTCCGGCGGGCGGCTTAGACTGGTGGGCGATGTCCTCCACCGACCCCGCCGCCGATCCCGCCGCCGTCCCCGTGCTGCACGCCCTCACGGTGCCGCTGTACGCGCTCGGCGCGGACCCCGCGGCCCTGCCGGACCTGCGGGAGCTGCTGGCGGGGCCGGAGCTGCTCACCTGGACGGTGGACGGTCGCGGCCTGGTGGCGTGGGGCCGGGCCGCCGAGCACACGGTGCGCGGCGCGGACCGGTTCACGGCCGCGCGCGTGTGGTGGGACGACGTCGCCGCCGCCGCCGTGGTCGAGGACCGGGTGGGCGTGCCCGGGACCGGGCTCGCCGCCTTCGGGGCGTTCACGTTCGCGACCAGCTCCGCCGTGGACTCCGGGCTCGTGGTCCCGGAGCTGCTCGTGGGGCGCCGGGGCGACGTCGCGTGGGCGAGCCTCGTGGTGGCCGTGGCCCCCGGGACGCCGTTCGCGCTGAGCACCGACGACGTCGCGGCCGCGTGGCTGCGCCGCGCCGGCTCCGTCCCCGGCCGGGCGTCCGCCGCCGGCGATCCTCCCGCGGCCCCCGCCGTGGTCCGGCTGTCCCCGGGCACGCTGGGCGAGCACGAGTGGACGGAGGCGGTGCGCGAGGGCGTGGCGCGCATCCGCGCCGGCGGGATCGACAAGCTCGTCCTGGCCCGGGACGTCGTGGCGCGCACGGACGCCCCGCTGGACGCCGTGGCCGTGGTCCGGGACCTCGCCCGGCGCTACGAGCAGTGCTGGACGTACTGCGTGGGCCTCGGCGGGGACCCCTCCGGCGCGGGCCGGCTGATGGGGGCCACCCCCGAGATGCTGGTGCGGGTGCTGGACGGCGTCGCCCACGCCCGCGTGCTCGCGGGCACCCTGGACCGGGACGCCGCGCCTCCCGGGGAGGACCCGCACGACTACGCCGCGCGGGTGCTCGGGGAGTCGGAGAAGCAGCAGCACGAGCACGGGTTCGCGATCGACTCCCTCGAGGCGTCGCTGGCCCCCTACACCGACGCCGTCACGACCTCCCCGGAGCCGTTCATCCTCGAGCTGCCCAACGTGTGGCACCTGGCCTCGGACGTCACCGCCGCGCTGCGGCCGGGCCCGGCCGGGGACCCGCCGTCCTCCCTCGAGCTCGCCGAGGCCCTCCACCCCACCGCCGCGGTCTGCGGGACGCCCACGGCCGTGGCCGCCGCCACGATCCCGGAGCTGGAGCAGATGGACCGGGGACTGTACGCGGGCCCCGTCGGCTGGCTCGACGCGGCCGGCAACGGGGACTGGGGCATCGCCCTGCGCGGGGCGGTGCAGGAGGACGAGCGCACCGTGCGGCTCTACGCGGGCTGCGGCATCGTGGCCGCCTCCGACCCCGAGTCCGAGCTGGCCGAGACCTGGGCGAAGCTGCGGCCCATGCTCCAGGCCCTGGGGCAGCGGGCGCCGGAGCGCCTCGTGCCCGCCCCCGGCCTGTCCGCCGGCTGAGCCGCCACGGGGATCGCACCGTATCCTGGTGCCCGAACACGGTCGGGGCCACCGCCCCGCAGGGCCGGCCCCGTGCCCGGCCCGACCGCGCCGACGACCACTGCTCCCACCGGAGGATCTCCGCATGCCCCGTCCGACCACCCGCCCGTCCCGCGCGCACGCCCTGGCGGCGCTGTCCGCCGTCGCCGCCCTGGCCCTGACCGCCTGCACGTCCGAGAACCCCTCCGGGGACGCCGCGGACGGCGGCGGGCAGACCGCCGGGGCCACCTCGTCCTCGGCCGTGGCCCTGGTGGAGCCCGGGTTCCTCACCGTGTGCTCGGAGTCCAACTACCCGCCGTTCGAGATGGAGGAGAGCGGCGAGATGGTCGGCCTCGACATGGACCTCGGCCGGGAGATCGCGAAGGACCTCGGGGTGGAGATGAAGAACGTCACGCTCGCCTTCGAGTCGATCCAGTCCGGGGCGGCCCTCGAGACCGACCAGTGCGACGTCGCGATCTCCGCCCTGTCCATCACCGAGGAGCGGCAGACGGTGATGGACTTCTCCGACCCCTACTACGACAACGAGGTCGGCCTCGTGACCGACGGCGAGGACGGTGTCGACTCGATCGACGCCGCCCGCGAGGAGCAGGTGCGGGTCGGGGTCATGCAGGGCACGGTCGGCGAGACGCAGGCGCGGGAACTCGGCCTGAACACCGTCCAGTTCGAGGACGCCACCACGCTGTTCACCGGGCTCAGCACCGGCAGCGTGGACGCGGTGCTCGACGACGTCACCGCGATCGCCCAGCACGCCCAGGACGACCCGGACTTCGTGGTCCAGGAGACCGCGGAGCTCGACGACCAGCTCGGCGTGGCCGTGGCCGAGGGCGACGAGGCGATGCTCCGGGCGGTCGACGCCACCCTGGACCGCATCGAGGAGGACGGCACGCTCGAGCGGATCGTCGAGACGTGGATCCCCGTCCAGGAGAACTGACCCGGGGGCCGGTGACCCGCACCCGGGACGCCGGCCCCGACACCGTCCCACCCGTACCACCCAGAACGGACCCATCCATGGCCATGACCATGCACCAGAGAGCACGTCTCTCCCGCGGCGTCCAGTACGCCGTCCTGATCCTCCTCGCCCTCGCGCTGATCGCGATCGCGGACTGGCCGCTGCTGGTCGAGAAGGTGTTCAACCCGGCGATCGCGGCCCAGCAGTTCCCCGGCATCCTCGTCGTGGCGCTGAAGAACACCCTCATCTACACGTTCCTCGGCTTCGTGGTGGGCCTCACCGGCGGTGTGGTGCTCGCGCTCATGAAGCTCTCCTCCGTGGCGCCCTACCGGTGGCTGGCCACGCTCTACATCGAGTTCTTCCGCGGCGTGCCCGCCCTGCTGGTCTTCCTCGCCTTCGGCTACGGCATCCCGCTGGCCTTCGGCTTCCGCTTCAACCACTACGTCACGGTCATGATCGCCCTGGGCCTCGTGGCCGCCGCCTACATCGCCGAGTCCCTGCGCGCGGGCCTGCAGGCCGTGCCGAAGGGCCAGTACGAGGCCGCCCGCTCCCTGGGAATGTCCCACGCCCGGGCGATGGTCACGATCGTCATCCCGCAGGCCCTGCGGATCGTGCTGCCGCCGCTGACCAACGAGGTGATCCTGCTGACCAAGGACTCGTCGCTGGTCTACCTGCTGGGCATGGGCGTGGGCCAGTACGAGCTCACCAAGTACGGCCGCGAGGCCATCTCGAGCGCCGGCGCCGGCCTCACCCCGCTGGTGGTGGCGGGCGTCGCCTACCTCGTCATCACGGTGCCCCTGGGCATCCTGACCCGACGCTTCGAGTCCAAGACCGACCGCATGAAGAAGTCCTAGGAGCCTGACCGTGAGCACTGCATCCTCCCCCAGCCCGCAGCCCGGCCCCGCCGACGGCCTCGCCGGCGCCGCCTCCGTCGTGATCGAGGGCCTGCACAAGTCCTACGGCTCCCTCGAGGTGCTCAAGGGCATCTCCCTCAGCGTCGGCGCCGGCCAGGTGGTCTGCCTCATCGGCCCCTCGGGCTCCGGCAAGTCCACCCTGCTGCGCTGCGTCAACCTGCTCGAGACGCCCCAGCAGGGCCGGATCACGATCGGCGACTTCGACGTCACCGACCCCGAGGCCGACGTCGACCGGATGCGCCGGCACGTGGGCATGGTCTTCCAGCAGTTCAACCTCTTCCCGCACCTGAGCGTCCTCGAGAACTGCACCGTGGCCCAGCTCAAGGTGCTCAAGCGGGACAAGGCCGAGGCCGAGCGGATCGCCCGCGGCAACCTCGAGCGCGTGGGCCTGTCCGAGAAGGCCGGCAGCTACCCCGACCAGCTCTCCGGCGGGCAGCAGCAGCGCGTGGCCATCGCCCGGGCCCTGTCCATGGACCCGTCCCTGATGCTCTTCGACGAGCCGACCTCCGCCCTGGACCCCGAGACGGTGGGCGACGTCCTGGCCATCATGCGCGATCTCGCCGCCGAGGGCATGACGATGCTCGTGGTCACCCACGAGATGGAGTTCGCCCGCGACGTCGCCGACAAGGTCGTCTTCATGGACGGCGGCGTGGTCGTCGAGGAGGGCCCCGCCGCGCAGGTCATCGGCGAGCCGAAGGAGCCCCGCACCCAGTCCTTCCTCGCCCGCGTGCTCAACCCCACCCAGGTGCAGACGCCGGAGCGGTGAGCACGGAGCACTGAGCACTGCGCAGCACGCCCCGGGCCCGTCGTCCTCGGACGACGGGCCCGGACTCATATCCGCAATCACTCGGGATGCTCCCACTGATATTCTCAGACACTGAATGCCCCCCTGGTGGATCCCTGGGTCTTTGCCTCATATGACCCGGATCACAGCTCTGTCAGGCTGGAGAGCACCAGGGGGAACGCTGTCGGCTCCTCCGCCTTCCTGCCTTGTCCACGCGCTGCCCAGAGAGGTCCGGGGAACATGACCCAACCACACATCGACATCGCGGAGAACCCGCAGCTCGAGCGGAGGACCGCCCGCTTCGTGGCGTTCGTGATCTGTCTCGCGCTGCTCTTCGACGGCTACGACCTCGTCGTCTACGGCGTGGTCCTGCCGGGCCTGCTCGCCGATCCCACGCAGATCGGCACCCTGGAGCCGGCGGTCGCCGGCCTGGTGGGCTCCTACGCCCTGATCGGCGTGCTCATCGGCTCGCTCATCTGCGGGGCCGTCGGCGACTTCTTCGGCCGGCGCCGGCTGCTGATCGCCGGGGTCGCCTGGTTCTCGATCGGCATGTTCGTCACCGCGCTCACCACGAGCGTGCTCGCCTTCGGCGCGATGCGCTTCCTCACGGGCATCGGCCTCGGCCTCGTGATCGCCACCGCCGGCGCCACCATGGCGGAGTTCGCCCCCGGCGGCCGCCGGCAGTTCTACAACGGCATCGTCTACTCCGGCATCCCGGCCGGCGGCGTGTTCGCCGCCGTCGTGGGCATCGCCCTCCTCTCCGACCTGGGCTGGCGCGGGCTGTTCATGATCGGCGCCCTCCCCCTCGTCCTGCTGGTCCCGCTCATGATCTGGAAGCTCCCCGAGTCCCCGCGCTGGCTGCTGGCCCGCGGCCACACCGAGCGGGCCGAGGCCGTCGCCCTCCGGACCGGGGTCCCGCTGATCGAGGAGCAGGTCATCCGGAAGGTCGGCGCGGCACCGCGCCGGACCGGCTACGCGGCCGTGTTCTCCAAGCAGTTCGCCCTGGCCTCGATCCTGCTGGGCTTCATGTCCTTCTGCGGTCTGCTGCTCACCTACGGGCTCAACACCTGGCTCGCCGTCATCATGAACGGCTACGGGCACAGCCTCAGCCCGCTGTACTTCGTCCTGGTGCTCAACGGGTCCGCCCTGGTCGGCGGTCTCCTGGCCTCCCGCTTCGCGGACCGCACCGGTCCGCAGCGGATGATCGCCACCACGTTCGCCCTGGCCGCGGTGGCCCTGATCCTCATGACGTTCAGCTTCGCGCTGCCGCTGCTGCTCGTCTTCATCGGCGTGGCCGGCGTGGGCACCATCGGCACCCAGGTCCTGGTCTACGGGTTCCAGTCGAACTACTACACCACCAACGCCCGGGCCGCCGGCGTGGCCTTCTGCGCCAGCATGGGCCGGTTCGGCGGGATCTTCGGCCCGATCATCGGCGGCTGGCTCGCCGCGGCGGGCTTCGGCGGCCCCCAGGCGTTCTACGTCTTCGCCGGTGTGGCCCTGCTCGGCGCGGTCGTCACCCTCGTGGTGCCCCACCAGCGCAAGCTGGAGGAGGCCGAGCACCAGGTGGAGGAGCTCGTCGAGCACCACGCCCCCGCCGGGCACCAGGCGCCCACCGTCCGCGGTTGAGCCGCGGCACCGCCTCCGGGCCCCGTCCCCCCTCCCGGGGGACGGGGCCCGTCCGCGTCCCCCGGTCCGGGGCGCGCTCCTCCGGACCCGGCAGCGGCCCGGCGCGAGCCCCTCAGCGCTCGCCGGCGGTCCGTGCGACGGACTGCGCGACGGACTGCGCGGCCGCCTGCCCGGCGGCCTGCGCGACTGCGGCGCGGATCGCGGCGTGGAGCTCCCGCAGGCCGCTCCGGTCCACCACGATCTCCAGGACCGATCGCCCGCGCACGGGCGCGGTGAGCGCCTGCTCGAGCTCGGCGAGGTCCTCCGCGCGCCGGTGGGCCACGCCGTAGCCGGCGCACAGCGCCTCGAGGCGGGCCTCGTGCGGGGTGCCGAAGAACCGCTCCACGACCGCCCGGTACTCCTCCTGCTCCCCCAGGGCGCCGTGCTCGAGGGTCGTGAAGATGCCTCCGCCGCCGTCGTTGACGACCACCAGCTGCAGGTCGGGCTCGCGCTCGCCGCGGCCCAGCAGCAGGGAGGAGACGTCGTGCAGGAACGTCAGGTCGCCCAGGAGGGCGCGGACCGGCCGGCCGGTGCCGAGGGCCGCGCCGGTGGCGGTGGCCACCGTCCCGTCGATCCCGGCGAGGCCCCGGTTGGCGAGCACGAGCGGGGACCCGGGGCCGGGCCGGGCGGCGAGGTCCAGGTCGCGCACCGGGTTGGAGGAGCCCGCCACGAGCACGGACCCGTCCCGCCGGCAGGCCTCCCACACGGCGGCGGCCACGGCCGGGCCCGTGGCCGCCGGTGTCCCGGCGGAGAGCAGCCGCACGACGGCCTCGTCCGCGGCAGCACCCGCCTGCCGCCAGGCGTCCGCCCAGCCGGGGGCGCCGCGGCCCGTGAAGGCCGCCGCCTCGGTCCAGCTCGTGAGCTCCCGCTCGCGGCGCCGCCCGGGCTCGAACCAGGCCACGGGCGCCGGCCGCACGGCCGCCGTGACGGCGTCCTCCCGGGCGAGCAGGGCCCCGACCGGGCGGGAGAGCGTGGGCCGGCCCACCAGCAGGACGCGCTCGATCCGCCGGCCCAGCGGGGAGTCCAGGAGCAGCCGGTAGGCCCCCACGGCGTGCGGGCCGCACCGCGCGTTCGACGACGGCTCCGCGAGCAGCGGCAGCCCGCACGCCGCGGCGAAGCGGGCCGCGGCGGGACCGGCGCCGTCCCCGGCGACCACCACGGAGCACGCCGTTCCCGCATCCGGCCGCGGCGCGCGGACGGGCCCGGCGGCCACGGCGGCCGGGCCCGGGTCCGGCCGGGCTCCCCGCCGGGACGCCAGCCGGGCCGCCCGGGCGGCGAGCTCCGGGCCGTCCTCCGGCCCCGGGTGCAGCGGCTCGCGCAGGGCCACGTTGAGCTGGACCGGCCCCGTGGGCCGGGACCCCTCCGGCCCACGGCCGGCCAGGGCGTCGAGGACTCCCGCGAGCCGGGCCGGCACGTCGTCCTCCGGGAGGAGGTCCACGGCGGCACGCACGTGGTCGCCGAAGATCCCCGGCTGGCGGGTGGTCTGGTTGGCGCCGGTGCCCCGCAGCTCCGGCGGGCGGTCCGCGGAGAGCACCACGAGCGGCACCTCGGCGTGGTCGGCCTCCAGCACCGCGGGCAGCAGGTTGCCCACGGCCGTGCCGGAGGTGGTGAGCACCCCGGCGGGCCGGCCGGTGGCCCGGGCGATGCCGAGGGCGGTGAACGCCGCGCCCCGCTCGTCCACCCGCACGTGGACCTCGAGCGCCCCGGCGGCCCGGGCGGCCGCCGCGGCGTAGGCCAGCGGCGCGGACCGGGAGCCGGGGGCGACGACGAGGTGCCGCATCCCGGCGTCGACGAGCTCCTCCAGGACGGTGCGGGCGGTGTCGAGGGACGGTGTGGTCACAGGAGACCAGGGTAGTCCGGCAGGGCACCGCTCCCCGGCACGCCGCGGGGCGGACCGGGGAGCGGTGGGCCCCGAGGTCTCCGGAACGACGTCGGGGGCAGGACGCCGGGGACAGGGCTCGGGAGACAGGGCCCGGGAGGCAGGGCTCAGTAGGAGCGGGCCGCGGTCCTCGCCGCCGTCCTCGTCTCCGGGGTGGCCTTGCCCCTGTAGCCGCGGTAGCGGGGCCCGCGCTCGCCGTTCTTGCGGCGCTTGTGCTGGTTGCGGCCCCGGCCCGGCCCGTCGTGGATGGCACCGGGGAACTCGGGCTCCCCGCCCCGGCCCACGGCGAAGACCTGGGCCACGGACGGCCGCGGCAGGGACCACTCGCCCTCGCCCTGGCGGGTCTCCACCACGTAGTCCGGGAAGTAGGAGCGGGGCTCCTCGAAGGAGCCGTCCTCCCCCGGGTGCTGGACGTTGACGTACACCATCCGGTCGTCGTCGTGAACGACCGGGCCGCAGGTCTCCGCGTCCTGGGGCACCGCGAGGAACTGCTCGACGTTGCCGCGCTCGCGCCCGGACAGGCCCACCCTGAACAGCCCGTCGTTGTAGCCGATGGTCCCGGGGGCGCCGTCGGTGGAGACCCACAGGCCGCCCGCGGAGTCGAAGGCCAGGTTGTCCGGGCAGGAGATCGGGGACACCTGGTCCGCGGGGAACCCGGCGAAGTACGCCGAGGCGTTCTTCGAGGGGTCCCCGGCCACGATCAGCAGGTTCCAGTCGAACTCCAGCGCGGCGGCGAGGTTGTTCCGCTCGGTGAGCTCGAGCACGTGGCCGTCGCGGTTCTGGGTGCGCGGGTTGGCCTCGTCCGGGCCCGCCTTGCCCGGGGTGCCGCGGTCGGTGTTGTTGGTCAGCGCCACGTAGAGCTTGCCGGTGTGCGGGGAGGGCTCGACGTCCTCGGGCCGGTCCATCTTGGTGGCGCCGGCCCGGTCCGCGGCCAGGCGGGTGAACACCAGGACCTCCTCGACGGACATGCCGTCCACGGCCGACTCGCCGTCCACGACGAGCGGCAGCCACCGCCCGGAGCCGTCGAACGCGCCGTCGGAGGGCAGCCGGCCGGAGCCGTCGATCTCGGCCTCCGTGTCCCCGGTGAACTGCGCCACGTAGAGGTTGCCCTCGGAGAGCAGCGTCATGTTGTGGGCGCGGTCGCCCTCGACGTACTTCTGGGCCGAGACGAACTTGTAGAGGTAGTCGAAGCGCTCGTCGTCGCAGGAGTAGGCCACCACGGTCCCGTCCCCGGCCACGCGCACGTTGGCGCCCTCGTGCTTGAAGCGGCCCAGGGCCGTGTGCTTGACGGGGGTGGAGGCCGGGTCCTGGGGGTCGATCTCCACGACCCAGCCGAAGCGGTGGGGCTCGTTCTCGTAGCCCGGCACGGTCGAGTCGAAGCGGGGGTCGACCTTGTGCCAGCGGCGGCTCGGGGCCTCGGCGGAGATCCCGTAGCGCTGCTGCTCGGGCGAGCCGTTGCCCTTGAAGTACTGGTTGAAGTTCTCCTCCCCGGACAGGACCGTGCCCCACGGGGTGGTGCCGCCGGCGCAGTTGTTCAGAGTGCCCAGCACCAGCTCCCCGGCGGGGTCGGCCTGGGTCCTCAGCAGGTCGGAGCCCGCCGCGGGCCCGTCCACCCGGAAGGGGGTGCTCATCGTGATGCGCCGGTTCCGGGCGCCGCCGCGGACGTAGGACCAGGGCTTTCCCGCGCCGGCGCGGGTCAGGTCGACCACGGACATGCCGTGCGCGGCCAGGGCCACCCCGGCCACGCGCTGGAGGTCGTCCTGCTGCTCGGCCGGGAACATGAGGTTCTCGTTGGTGTACTCGTGGTTGCTCACGAGCACGGCCGTGCGCCCGCCCCGGTCGCGGAGGATGTCGAGGTAGTCGCAGTTGTAGCCGAACTGGCGCGCCTGGGCCTCGGGCGTCTGCGCATAGGGGTCGAACTCCGGGGAGTCCGCGAACAGCGGGTCGCCCCAGCGGATGATCGGGGACCAGTCGAAGCCCTCGGGGACCGTGAGGTCGTCCACGGTGTTCGGCACGGGGGAGATCGGGGCGAAGGACAGCCCGGAGCGGCCGCGGCCATGGGCCTGGGCGGCCTCGGGGACGGCCCCGGCGACGCCGACGGTCACGGCCGCCGCGGCGCCCAGGCCCAGGGCGGACCGGCGGGTCAGGGCGGCGCTCGCGATGTCGCGGAAATAGCCGTTGCCGGAGGTGTTGCACTCCGGGCCGGCGCAGGCGCTGCCGCACTTCAGCTGACAGGTGAGGGGGCTGCGCTTGCCACGGGTGTGGCCCAGCAGCGGGAGGAAGGTGCGCTTGGCGGTGTCGGTCATGGCTCCCCCAGGGAGGGTCGGGGCCGCGGCGGACCGCGGTCGGGGAACGGGTGCTCCGCCACTGCACCACCGCCCGGTGAGGGGGCGGGGGCTGCCGCACGAACCGCGGGTGAACGAGCGGTGACCGGCCGGGGACGGACCCCCTCCTGGTCAGTGCGTCCGTCCCTGGTGCGCGTTCACAGGAAGAAACAATGCGCCGGCCGATTCCGCCCCCGCCCCGGTTCTGGGATGCTCGTGCCGTCAGGCCGTCCCCATCCGTCCAGCGCCCCGGACCGTGACCGGGAACTCCGGAAGACCCCCCCTCCTTCTGCCCCACCCGCCCACGGGCCGTGCCACCGTGGACGGACGCGGGCGGGCCGGACGCCGTCGAGGGAGGCGCGGAATGCACACGGAACCGGGGCCGGCACCGATCACCCCGCATGACCACTGGGAACCCGCTCACCGCCACGCGCACGGGCACCGGCGCGCGGCCGTGGACTGCCGGCACGTCCACCGCGCCTGGGACCTGCACCCGGGGGACTGCCTGCACGGGCGCGTCATCGCCTCCGTCCGCGGGGTGGTGGGCCTCGCCTGCAGTCCCGTGGCGGTCTTCTCCTTCACGGGCGACGACCCCGAGCACCCGGCCCAGACGCGGATCGGCGCCGCCCACCCCGACGTGGAGCTCGGCCGCGACGACGTCTGGCGCGCCGCCCGGGCGTGGGTCCGCCGCCACGGGCTGCGCGAGGGCGAGCCCGTGGACCTGGACCGGCTGCGGGCCGAGGTCCTGGGAGGCGCCGCTCAGCCCTGAGCCGCGACCAGGGCGTGCACCCGGCGCACCCGCTCCAGCCACCACCGGCGCCGGTCGGCGGGCACCGCGTGGCGCTCCAGCAGCGCGGGGTCCGGGACCGCGTCCCGCAGCTCGAGCATCCCGCCCACCGGCCGCAGCGGATCCCGCAGGACGTCCGCCCGCATGAGGGACACGGTCCCGAGCCCGCACGCGTACGGCAGCTCGGGCAGGGCGGCGGCGAGCGCGAGACCCGCCCGGATGCCCACCGAGGAGTCCAGGGCGGAGCTGACCACCGCGGGCAGCCCGGCCTGCGCGACCACCTCCAGGGCCCGGCGCACCCCGCCGAGCGGGGCCGCCTTGACCACGAGCAGGTCGGCGGCGCCCGCCCGGGCCACCGCCAGGGGATCGCTCTCCTTGCGCACGGACTCGTCCGCGGCCACCAGCACCGGCACGCCCCGGTCGGCGAGGCCCGCCCGGACGGCCGCGAGACCCTCGATCGTGGGCACCGGCTGCTCCGCGTACGCGAGCCCGTGCCGCCCCAGCCGCTCCAGGGCCTCGAGCGCCGTGGGCACGTCCCAGCCGCCGTTCGCGTCCACCCGCAGCTCCGCCTCCGGCAGCAGGGCCCGCACCGCCGCGACCCGGGCGTCGTCGTCCTCCGGGCCCTGGCCGCGCTCGGCGACCTTGACCTTGACCGCGCGCACACCGCCCCCGAAGCCGGCGAGCACGTCCGGGACGCGGGCCGCCGGCACGGCGGGCACGGTCGCGTTGACGGGCACGCGCGTGCGCCGGGGCGTCGGGAAGCCGTGCCACGCCGCGTCGGCGGCGGCGCGCAGCCACGCGCCGGACTCGGCGTCGCCGTACTCCGGGAACGGGCCGAACTCCCCCCACCCCGCGGGGCCGCGCAGGAGCACCGTCTCGCGCACGTCGATGCCGCGGAAGCGCACGCGCATCGGGAGGGCGACGACGTGCGCGTCCGCGAGCAGGTCGTCGAGCGGGGGCAGGTCCGCGGCAGGGAGCATGCCCCCAGCCTAGGGGCGCTTCTCAGCCTGCTCCGATGCGTGCGTGGAAGAATGAGGGCTCCGCGGGTGCCGGCACGGCCGTGGCCGTGCCGGCACCCGCACGCCCCGCCCCACCGCCCAGGAGCTCGATGACCACCACCGCCCGCCGCCCCGCTCCCACCTTCCTGCAGGTCCTGGGCCACCTGTTCGGCGCCGCCGCCGCGTGGGCGGCGGCGGCGCTGGTCGGGGTCGTGGCCCTGACCACGGCGACCGGGCAGTGGCTCGACGAACTGGCCCTGCGCCAGGCGAACCACGCCTTCCCGGACCTGTCCGACCGTGTCGGCCAGCTGCTCGACGCGGTCCCGTGGGCGGTGGGCGCGGTCTCGGCCCTGTGCCTCGCGGTCCTGGCCGTGCGCTCCCGGCGCCTCGCCCCGGCCGTGGTCGGGGCGGCGGTCGTCCTGCTCTCCAACCTGACGGTCCAGCTGCTCAAGCGGGTGCTGCTGGAGAAGCCCGACCTCGGGATCCAGGAGGCCGCCGTCAACTCCTTCCCGTCCGGGCACACGGCCGCCGCGGCCGCCGCCGTGGCGGTGGTGCTGCTCGCGGCGCCCGCCCCGTCCCGGCCGTTCGTCGCGCTCCTCGGGGCGGGGGCCATGACCGCGACCGGGGTGGCCACGCTGCTGAACGGCTGGCACCGGCCCTCGGACGTGGTGGCGGCGCTGCTGGTCGTGGCGGGCTGGGCGGCCCTGGGCGGCCTGGTGCTGCGGCTGACCGGGCCCGTGGAGCGTCCGGCGCCGGGCGGGGGCCTGACCGTCCTGCTGGCCGTCCTCGGCGCGGGATCGATCCTGGCCGGCCTGCTGCCGCTCTGGGCGGCCCTGCGCGTCCCGGGCGGCGGCTGGGCCGCGGTCGCGGCGTGCGCGGCGATCCTGGGCGTCAGTCTGCTGGCGGCTGCGGCGCTGACAGCGCTGCAAGCTCCTCGGTCGCGGCGTCCTCGGCCCTGATCCGCTCGAGCCGGTCCAGCAGGATCCGTGCCGCCCCCGCGTTGTAGGGCAGGCGGAACATCGAGGCGGTCACGGGGCGCATGCCGTCGGGCTGCGCCGCCGCGGCCTCGCTCGCGTCCACCCGGTCGATCGCCGTGCGCATGAGCCGGGCCTGCTGGAGCACGTAGCCGCGCTCCACGGGGTTGCCGTGGCCGGGGACGAAGACCTGGTACCGGTCGAGGGCGGCCAGGTTCTCGAGGGCCGAGGCCCAGCCCCGCGGGTAGGAGTCGTCGAAGCTGGGGTCGGCGCCCTGCTCCACGAGGTCCCCGGTGAACACGACGTCGTCGACGCCCACGCAGAGGTCGTTGTCGGTGTGGCCCGGCCCGAAGGAGAAGAGCACGGCCGCGCGCTCCCCCAGGTCCACCCGGGTGAGGGCGGGGCGCCGGCCCGTGCCCGGCAGGTGCCGGTTGGGCACGACGAGACGGGTGTCCGGTCCCTCGGCGGCGGCCATCTCGGGCTCGTGGATGCCCACGAACGAGCGCTGGAAGTCCCCGTGCGCCTCGATCGCCGCCGCGCAGCCGCGGTGGGCCCAGAAGTCCTCGGCCCCGGCGCGCTGGAACACGGCGTTGCCCAGGAAGTGGTCGTAGTGGGCGTGGGTGTTCACGACCGTCAGCGGCAGGCCCGTGAGCGAGCGGACGGCCCCCAGGATCTCCCGGGCCTGGCGCGGGCCCGCTCCCGTGTCGATCACGAGGGCGCGCCGGGTCCCGAGCACGACACCGGAGTTGAGCCTCCAGTTGTCCGTGCTCACGGCGAAGACGCCGTCGCGGATTTCGTTGATGCGCGCCACTCGACCAGGGTACCGACCGCCGCTGGCTATCCTGGCACCCATGACCACTTCCGCCTCGGACCGTGCGGTCGGAGGCGCCGGCCGCTATGCTCCGTCGCCCTCCGGGGACCTCCACCTCGGCAACCTCCGCACGGCGCTGCTCGCGTGGGCCCTCGCGCGCTCGACGGGCCGGCGCTTCGTCCTGCGCGTCGAGGACATCGACCGGGTGCGGCCGGGGTCGGCCGAGCGGCAGCTGGCTGACCTCGCCCGGCTCGGCCTCGACTGGGACGGCCCGCCGCTGCTGCAGTCCTCGCGGGAGGCCGAGCACCGGGCCGTGGTGGAGCGGCTCACCGCGGCGGGGCGCACCTACGAGTGCTTCTGCACCCGCCGGGAGATCCAGGCGGCCGCGAGCGCGCCGCACGGGGCGCCGGGCGCCTATCCGGGCACGTGCCGGGACCTCGGCGACGCCGAGCGGGCACGGCGCCGGCGGGAGCGGCCCCCCGCGGTGCGGCTGCGCGCGGACGTGCGCTCCCGCACGGTCGTGGACCGCTGGGCCGGGGCGTACACCGGGCTCGTCGACGACTTCGTGCTGCTGCGCAACGACGGCCGCCCCGCCTACAACCTCGCGGTGGTCCTGGACGACGCCCACCAGGGCGTGGACCAGGTGGTCCGGGGCGACGACCTGCTGCCCTCCACCCCCCGGCAGGCGTACCTGGCCTCGGTGCTCGGACTGGACGAGCCGGAGTGGGTGCACGTCCCGCTCGTGCTCAACGCGCACGGGCAGCGCCTCGCCAAGCGCGACGGCGCCGTGACCCTCGCCGAGCTCGCGGCGGCGGGTCACGGCGCCGAGGAGGTGCTGGCCCGGATGGCCGCGTCGCTGCGCCTCCCGGGTCCGGTCCGGACGGCCCGGGACGTCCTCGCCGTCCTCGACGAGGACGTCCTGCCCCGGGAGCCCTGGGTCGTGGACCCGGCCCGGTGGACCGCTCAGGAGCGCGCGGACGCGGAGGCCTCGGCCTCCTCCGGGGCGTGCGGGTCCTCGGGCTCGGCCAGGAAGCGCTCGTAGGCGGGGGTGGTCAGGAACGCCGGGTAGTCGTCGCCCAGGGCCACCTCCTCGAAGATGGAGCGGGCGTCGTCGAACCGGTCGCCCTCGGCCCGCTCGATCCGCGCGAACTCCTCCTCCATCAGCTCCTGGACCCAGTCCCGGGTGATCTCCTCGCCCTCGTCGGTGATGGCCCGGGTGTTCACCCACTGCCAGATCTGCGAGCGGGAGATCTCCGCGGTCGCGGCGTCCTCCATGAGGTTGTGGATGCCCACCGCGCCGTTGCCGCGCAGCCACGCCTCGATGTAGCGGATCCCCACCTCGATGTTGTTGCGGATCCCCTCCTCCGTGATCTTCCCCTCCGCGGAGGCGATGTCGATGAGCGCCTTGTCGTCGGGCACCACGTCCTCGCGGAGCCGGTCCAGCTGGTTGGGCTTCCCGCCGAGCACCTCGTCGAAGACCTCCCGGCACACCGGCACCAGGTCCGGGTGGGCCACCCAGGACCCGTCGAAGCCGTCGTTCGCCTCACGGGTCTTGTCCGCCCGCACCTTCTCGATCGCGGTGCGGTTGACCTCCTCGTCCCGGCGGGAGGGGATGAACGCGGCCATCCCGCCGATGGCCATCGCCCCGCGGCGGTGGCAGGCCCGCACGAGCTGCTCGGTGTAGGCCCGCATGAACGGCTGCGTCATGGTCACGGCGTCGCGGTCCGGGAGGATGAAGCGGGGTCCGCGGGTCCGGAAGTTCTTGATGATCGAGAAGATGTAGTCCCAGCGCCCGGCGTTGAGCCCCGCGGCGTGCTCGCCGAGCTCGTACAGGATCTCCTCCATCTCGAAGGCCGCGGTGATCGTCTCGATGAGGACGGTGGCGCGGATGGTGCCGCGGTCCGCCCCGAGCATGGACTCCGCGCGGCTGAAGATGTCGTGCCACAGCCGCGCCTCCTGGTGGGACTCGGTCTTGGGCAGGTAGAAGTACGGGCCCAGCCCGAGCTTCTTGAGCCGGCGGGCGTTGTGGAAGAAGTACAGGCCGAAGTCCACGATGGCGCCCGCGATGGGCTCGTCCCGCACGGACAGGTGCTTCTCCTCGAAGTGCCAGCCGCGGGGCCGCACCACGACGGTCGGGTTGGACCGGGCGTCCTTGTTCTTCAGCGTGTACTTCTTGCCGTCCGGGTTGGTGAACTCGATGGTCCCCTCGAGCGCGTCGATGAGGTTGAGCTGGTTGGTGACCACGTTGGTCCAGTGCGGGGTGTTGGCGTCCTCCATGTCCGCGAGCCACACCTTCGCCCCGGAGTTGAGGGCGTTGATGGTCATCTTGCGCTCGGTGGGGCCGGTGATCTCCACGCGGCGGTCCTCGAGCCCGGGCGGGGG
Source organism: Kocuria rosea subsp. polaris (assembly GCF_001483755.1). Classification (GTDB taxonomy): domain Bacteria; phylum Actinomycetota; class Actinomycetes; order Actinomycetales; family Micrococcaceae; genus Kocuria; species Kocuria cellulosilytica. Next base: position 120,027 of record NZ_LQBK01000002.1, on the reverse strand, counting down.
CGGCGGCACGCGCCAGGAGTCGTCCTCGCGGATCCGCCGCGTCTCCGGCAGGAAGGCGGGGTCGGTGCCGCGGGCGATCGCCTTGCGCCGCTCCTCGCGCGCGGCCAGCAGCTCGCGGCGGCGGGGCTCGAACTCGCGGTGCAGGGCCGCCAGGAAGCCGAGCGCATCGGGGGTGAGCACACTGTTCTGCCGGGGGACGTGGTGACCGGTGAGGGTCACGCCGTTGATCGTCACGGGATTGCTGGTCATGGTCATCATGGCTGGTTCCTCGCCTGAAGAGTGTCCTGGGGAAGATCGGGTGGGGCGGCTCCGGTGCGGACCGGAGCGGGTCGTCGTTGGATGCGGTGCGGCCGGGGACCCCGTCGGGCCCCCGGCCGGTCGCCGCCGCTCAGCTCAGAACTGGGCGGTCTCGGTGGAGCCGGCCAGCGCCGTGGTGGAGGACTCCGGGTTGAGGACGGTGGAGACCAGGTCGAAGTAGCCGGTGCCGACCTCGCGCTGGTGCCGGGTGGCGGTGTAGCCGCGCTCCTCGGCCGCGAACTCCCGCTCCTGCAGCTCCACGTAGGCCGTCATCTGGTTGCGGGCGTAGCCGTGGGCCAGGTCGAACATCGAGTAGTTCAGGGCGTGAAAGCCGGCCAGGGTGATGAACTGGAACTTGAAGCCCATCGCGCCCAGCTCCCGCTGGAACTTCGCGATCGTGGCGTCGTCCAGGTGCTTCTTCCAGTTGAAGGACGGCGAGCAGTTGTAGGCGAGCATCTGGTCGGGGTGCTCCGCGTGGATGCCCTCGGCGAACTTCTTGGCGAGCTCGAGGTCCGGGGTGCCGGTCTCCATCCACAGCAGGTCGGCGTACGGGGCGTACGCGTTGCCGCGGGCGATGCAGGCCTCGAGGCCGTTGCGGACCTTGTAGTAGCCCTCCGCGGTGCGCTCCCCGGTGACGAACGGCTTGTCGCGGTCGTCGACGTCCGAGGTGATCAGGGTGGCCGCCTCCGCGTCGGTGCGGGCGATGATCAGCGAGGGGACGTCGGCGACGTCGGCCGCGAGCCGGGCCGCGCTGAGGGTGCGGACGTGCTGCTGGGTGGGGATGAGCACCTTGCCGCCCAGGTGGCCGCACTTCTTCTCGGAGGCCAACTGGTCCTCCCAGTGCACCCCGGCCGCGCCGGCGGCGATCATGGACTTCATGAGCTCGTAGGCGTTGAGCGGGCCGCCGAAGCCGGCCTCGGCGTCGGCCACGATCGGGACCAGCCAGTCCTCGACGGTCCTGGTGCCCTCGGAGTGCTCGATCTGGTCGGCGCGCATCAGCGCGTTGTTGATCCGCCGCACGACCGCCGGGACGGAGTTCGCGGGGTAGATCGACTGGTCGGGATATGTCTGGCCAGCGAGGTTCGCGTCGCCGGCGACCTGCCAGCCGGAGAGGTAGATGGCCTTGAGGCCGGCCTTCACCTGCTGGACCGCCTGGTTGCCGGTCAGGGCGCCGAGGGAGTTGACGAAGTCCTCGGTGTGCAGCTTCTCCCACAGCTGCTCGGCGCCGCGGCGGGCCAGGGTCATCTCCTCCTGCACCGTGCCGCGCAGGCGGACGACCTCCTCCGCCGTGTACTCGCGGGTGATCTGCGCCCAGCGGGGATCGGCGTCCCACTCCTGGCGGATCTCGTCGGCGGTCTTGGGGGCGTTGGGGTAGGACATGTCGGCTCCTCGTTGAGTGGTCCGTGGACGGGTGCTCGTCGGCTTGTGGGTCACCGGGAAGTTCGCTCTCCCGTGGTGACACATCCCACTTTGCCCCAGTTCGGACCGGGTGAACCCCACATTTCTTCGTGAACTTTCGTCCTTTTTCACGTAGGGTGAAGAAATGACGACCAGCGCCTGGGGCTACGAGGAACCGACGTCGGCCGAGCAGTCCGGCACCACCGACCTGATCGGTCTCGGCCGGCGCATCCGGGCGCTGCGCAAGGACCGGGGGCTGACGCTCGCGGAGCTCGCGGACCGGGCCGGCACCGCCACGTCGCAGCTGTCCGTGATCGAGAACGGGCGGCGCGAGCCCCGGCTGAGCCTGCTGCAGCGCCTCGCCGAGGTCCTGGGCACGAGCGTGGACGCCCTGCTCGGGGCCGAGCCCGGGAACCGTCGCGAGGCGCTCGAGATCCAGCTCGAGCGCGCCCAGCGCTCCCCGTTCTACGAGCAGCTGGGGCTGCCGACCGTCCGCGTCAGCTCCGCCCTGTCCACCGAGGTGCTCGAGGCCCTCGTGGGCCTGCAGGAGCGGCTGGCGGAGGCCCTCGAGAAGAACTCGGCCACCCCGGAGGAGGCCCGCCGGGCCAACGTGCAGCTGCGCCGGCTCATGCGGGAGCAGGACAACTACTTCCCCGACCTGGAGCAGGCCGCCAAGGAGCTGCTGACGCTGGGCGGCTACTCATCGGGCCCCGTGTCCAACTCCGTGATCTCCGAGATGGTGGGCCGGCTCGGCTACAGCATCCACCACGTCACCGACCTGCCGCACTCGACGCGCTCGGTGACCGACCTGCTCAACCGGCGGATCTACCTCGTGCAGAGCCCGCGGGCGGACCACGACCCCCGCGCGGTGCTGCTCCAGGCCGTGGGCCACCAGGTGCTGGGCCACGAGCCCCCGAAGGACTACGCCGAGTTCCTCGCCCAGCGGGTGCAGAGCAACTACTTCGCGGCCGCGGTGATGCTGCCGGAGGACAAGACCGTCCCGTTCCTGCTCGAGGCCAAGCGGAACCGGGACCTGTTCCTGGAGGACCTCAAGGACCGCTTCGCCGTCTCGCACGAGACGGCGGGGCACCGCTTCACGAACCTGGCGACCCGCCACCTGGGCATCCGGACCCACTTCCACAAGGTGCACTCGTCCGGGGTGATCCACAAGGCCTACGAGAACAACGGCCTGGCGTTCCCCACGGACCACACCGGCGCGATCGAGGGCCAGATCTCGTGCCGCAAGTGGTCCGGGCGCACCGTGTTCGACCAGCCCAACCAGTTCACGGCGTTCGCCCAGTACACGGACACCCCCTCCGGCACGTACTGGTGCTCCACGCGCACGGAGCTCTCGGGCCAGGGCGCGTTCTCGATCGGCGTGGGCGTCGCCTTCACCGACGCCCGCTGGTTCCGCGGCCGCGACACCCCGCACCGCACCGTGTCGACGTGCCCCGACCCCTCGTGCTGCCGGCGTCCGCCCGAGGAGCTCAGCCGCGTGTGGGCCGGGCACGCCTGGCCCAACACCCGGGCGCACTCGCACGTGCTGGCCGCCCTCCCGGAGGGGGCCTTCCCGGGCGTCGACGAGCGCGAGGTCTACGAGTTCCTGCAGGCGCACGACGACGCCTGAGCGGGCCGCCCGCCGTGCCGGCGCCCCGACGCCTATACCCGTAGTGGCTGGCCACTGCCTCGGAGCGGGCGTAAAGTCCTGTGGGACCTTTGTTCCACCCACCCCCCTGGACGCTGCGCTCCACCGGGCCGGCTCCGGGCGGAAAGGACACCATGACCCAAGAGATATCCCAGACGATCGCGATCGTCATCTATTTCGCCGCCATGATCGGCATCGGCCTCTACGCCAACAGCAGGACGAAGAACCTCGACGACTACATGCTCGGCGGGCGCAACCTCAAGCCGGGCGTCGCCGCGCTCAGCGCCGGCGCCTCCGACATGTCCGGCTGGCTGCTCCTGGGCCTGCCGGGCGCGGTCTTCCTCTCCGGCCTGGTCGAGGCGTGGATCGCGATCGGCCTGATCATCGGCGCGTGGGTCAACTGGAAGTTCATCGCGCCCCGGCTGCGCTCCTACACCGAGGTCTCGCACAACTCGATCACGATCCCGTCCTTCCTGGACAACCGGCTCAAGAGCGGGTCCCGGCTGCTGCGCATCGTCTCGGGTCTGATCATCCTGGTGTTCTTCACGTTCTACGTCTCCTCCGGCATGGTCGCCGGCGGGCTGTTCTTCCAGTCCTCCTTCGGCTCGACCTACCACGCCGGCCTGCTCCTGGTGGTGGGCGTGACCATCGCCTACACGCTCTTCGGCGGCTTCCTGGGCGCGACCTACACCGACGTGGCGCAGGGCATCCTGATGTTCATCGCCCTGATCATGGTCCCGGTCGTCGGCATCATCAACGTCGGCGGCTTCGGGCAGATGACGGAGAACATCACCTCGGTGGACCCGGACGCCCTCTCGCTCGTGCGCGGCGCCACCGTGATCGGCGTCGTCTCGGCCCTGGCGTGGGGTCTCGGCTACTTCGGCCAGCCGCACATCATCGTGCGCTTCATGGCCATGCGCTCCCCCTCCGACGCCAAGACCGGCCGCCGGATCGGGCTGAGCTGGATGGTGCTGAGCGTCATCGGCGCGGTCGCCACCGCCCTGGTCGGACTGGCCTACTACGGCAACCGCCCCGACGAGAGCCCGACCGACCCCGAGTCCGTGTTCCTGGACCTCGCACAGGTCTTCTTCCACCCCGTCGTCGCGGGCTTCGTCCTGGCGGCCGTGCTCGCGGCGATCATGTCCACGGTCTCCTCCCAGCTCATCGTCTCCTCCTCCGCCCTGGTGGAGGACCTGTACAAGCTGACCGTCAAGGAGTCCCCGTCCGAGCGCAAGCAGGTGTGGATGGGCCGCGCGGGCGTGGCGGCCGTGGCCGTCGTGGCGACGTTCCTGGCCTGGGAGCAGAACAACACGATCCTCGGCCTCGTGGCCTTCGCGTGGGCCGGCTTCGGCGCCTCGTTCGGCCCGGTCGTGATCCTCTCCCTGTTCTGGCGCAAGCTCACGAACCTGGGCGCGATCACCGGCATGATCCTGGGCGCGGTCACCGTGTTCGTGTGGACCGTGACCCCGTGGGCCGACCTCTACGAGATCATCCCCGGCTTCGTCGTGGGCCTCGTCTCCGCCGTGCTGGTCTCGAAGGCCACCTACCGGCGCGACGAGGAGGTCGAGCGCGAGTTCGACGACGCCGTGCGCCTCACCCACGCGGCGCAGGACGAGATGGCCAGCCGCTGACCTCTCGCAGCCCGCGCGCCGGGGCCCGTTCCGCACGCCGGAACGGGCCCCGGTGCCGTTCGCGGGCCGGTCTCCCGCCCCGGGCCCGCGGCTGCTCGCGGCTCAGTACCCGATCGAGGCCAGCGTGGCCCGGATCGCCTCGGCGGAGCGGTGCAGCATGGCCAGCTCCTGCTCGTCCATGGGCACGACCAGCCGTTCCACGACGCCCCGCCGGGCGACGACCGACGGCACGGACAGCGCGACCCCGCTGATCCCCCGGTAGTCGTCGAGGACCGTGGACACCGGCAGCACGGCGTGCTCGTCCCGCAGCACGGCCTCGGCCACGCGCGCCCCGGCCAGACCGATCGCGTAGTTGGTGGCGCCCTTGCCCTGGATGACCGTGTACGCCGCGTTGATGGTCCGGTGCGTGATCTCGTCCAGCCGGTCGTCGGTGAACGGCCGGCGCCCCTCGACCGTCCACTCGCGCAGCGGGATCTGCCCGATGTTCGCGTTCGACCACAGGGGGAACTCGGTGTCCCCGTGCTCGCCGACGATCGTGGCGTGCACGCTCGTGGTGGACACCCCGCCCTCCTCGGCCAGCAGCCACCGCAGCCGGGAGGTGTCCAGCACGGTCCCGGAGGACATCACCTGCTCCGGGGGCAGCCCGGTGAGCTTCTGCGCGATCACCGTGAGCACGTCGCACGGATTGGTCACCAGGACGTACACGGCCTCGGGCGCCTGCTCCACCAGGCGCGGCATCAGCCCCTCGAGGATCGCCGCGTTGGCGCCCGCCAGCTCCATCCGGGTCTGGCCGGGCCGCTGCTTGGCCCCGGCGGTCACGAAGACCACGTCCGAGCCGGCCAGCACGGCGACGTCGTCGGAGCCGGTCACCCGGGAGCTGGGGGTGAACATGGCCCCGTGGGCCAGGTCCAGGCCCTCGGCGCGGACCCGGTCCCCGGCGAGGTCGTAGAGGGCCACCTCCTGGGCGACGCCCTTGATGAGGGCCGCGTAGGCCAGGGACGAGCCGACGGACCCGGCGCCGACCACGCCGATCTTGGTCCTCGCGGGGGTGGTGGGCACGGTCTCGGGCACGAGGGGCTCCTGACGGTCTCGGCGGTCCGCGGCGGCGGACGGTGTCCTCCCATCCTGGGCCAGCGGCGCCGGTCGCGGAAGGGGGACGCCGGCGCCTCGCCCCGGCGTCCCTCAGCCGGCGCGGGACGCGGAGGCCGCCGCGGCCAGGAAGTCGCGCATGATGGGGCCGCCGGTGACCGAGCCCAGGTCCCCGTCCTCCACGAAGACCGCCACGGCGAGGTCCTCGTGCTCGGCGATCACCCAGGAGTGGGTCCGGGGCGGGTCCTCCTCGCCGAACTCGGCCGTGCCGGTCTTGCCGATCGCGGTGTCCGGCTCGAGCTCCTGGAGCACGCCCAGGTGCCCGGAGGAGACGACGGCCCGCATCATGGTGCGCAGCTGCTCCGCCTCCTCGGCGGTCAGGGGCTCCTGCGGGCCGGGCCCGGCAGCGGCCGTGCCGGTGGCGCCGGGGGCGTCGTCCGGGGCCAGGCCCTCGGTGCTGACCAGCCGGGGGGTGACGAGCTGCCCGGCGGCCACCGAGGCGGTGAGCCGGGCCATGCTCAGCGGGGACACGAGCGTGCGGCCCTGCCCGAACATCGCCGCGGCGTGCTGGGCGGGCGGCTCGTCCTGCGGGATCTCGCCCCAGAACGCGGGCACGGCCGACTCGGCGGGCACGCCGATTCCGAGCGCGGCCGCGGCCGCGGCGAGGTCCGCCTGGCCGATCCGCTCGTGCTGGTCCACGAAGGTGGTGTTGCAGGAGTGGGCGAGGGCCTCGGTGAGGGTGATCGAGCCGGTGAACTCGGCCGGATAGGACTCGACGTTGTCGATCCGCACGCCCGCCGCGGTCGTGGACGGCGGGCACGGCACCTCCGTCCCGGGGGTGTCGCCCTCCCGGAGCATCCCCAGGGCCGTGACGACCTTGAAGGTGGAGCCGGGGGCGTACCGGCCCAGCAGCGCGGTGGAGTAGCCCTCGGAGCCCGGCCCGTTGGCCGAGGCGACGAGCTCGCCCGTGGAGGGCCGGACCGCCACGACCGCGGACGGGGACTCGATCCCGGCCAGCAGCTCCTCCGCGGTGGCCTGGAGCCCGCGGTCCAGGGTCACCGCGACCGGCTCCCCGGCCTGCGGCGGCACCTCGAACAGCGGCTCGCCGGCGGCCGGCCGCACGCCGTCGGCACCGGACCCGGACTCCTCCGCGGGCCTCCCCCCGGTCTCCGTCACGACCTCCTCCACGACGACGCCGGGCCTGCCGCGCAGCCGCTCGTCGAAGCGCTCCTGGACTCCCCCGCGGCCGATCGCCGTCCCGGGGGCGAGCTGCCCGCCGGAGTCCGCCACGTCCTCGGCCGTCGCCTCGCCCACGCCGCCCAGGAGGTCGGCGGCGAAGCCGCGGGACGGGGCCAGCGGCATCTCGTCCTCGACCGCGAGCAGCCCCGGGACGGCCTCCAGCCGCCGGGCGTCCAGCTCCCGGAAGTCCTCCTCGCGCAGCGGCAGGGCCTCGACGAACGCCTCGGGCCCGGCCTGCTCGACGGCCTCGGCGTAGGCGTCGGCGTCGAGGCCCACGACCTCGGCGAGCCGGCGCGCGGCCTCGCCGGGGTCCGCCCCCGCCAGCCGCGACCGGTCGATGCCGACCCGCCGGACGGGCCGCTCCGTCACCAGCGTCTCGCCGCCCGCCCCGAGGATGTCCCCGCGGTCCGCGTCCACCGTCCGCGCGCGCAGGGCCTCCCCCTCCTCCAGTCCCGGCCGCACCACGGCCGGGGACCACTCGGGGACCCACTCGCCGGACCCGCTGCGGACCAGCGGGAGGACGGAGTCGTAGGCCCAGTCCTGCTCCGCTCCCGGGAGGTCCCAGGACCAGGAGAGGGTGGCCTCGCGCCGCCCCTCCTGGCCCGTGTCCTCGACCGCGGCGACCTCGACGGCCGGGGCGACCTCGACGGCCGGGGCGGCCTCGCCGAGCCGGGCGACCGCCTGCTCGTACTGCTCCTGGGCGGAGGCGCCCTCGACGTCGCCGAAGGACAGCTCCGCGACGCTGCCCGCGCTCAGGGCCGCGGCGACCTGCTCGGCGGCCTCCCGGCCGTCGTCGGGGCCGAGCACCGAGCAGCCGGTCGCGAGGAGGACGGCGGAGAGGACGGCCGGGACCGCCGCGCCCGGCCGCCGGCGGAGCGGCCGGGACGCCGGGGGCTGCGGGGCGGGGCGTGGAGTCTGCACGCCCTCAATGTAGTCCGGCCCGCCCGGGGCGGCACAGGCCGGAAGGGGGCCGGGCACGGAAGAACCGGTGGGCGCCGTGTCTGCACGGCACCCACCGGTCCGTCGGACGCGGCGGGAGGGGGTGCGCTCCCGCGCGAGGCGGGGCCGGGTACCGGCCCCTCACCACCGGATCAGCAGTGGTACGTGTCGGTCGGCGCCTCGAAGTGGACGTCGTAGCCCTCGGGGATGCTCAGGCCGAAGGCGCCGGCCAGGCCCAGGATCTTCTTCGCGCGGGCGAGCCGGGGCAGGTCCGAGCCGTTGCGGATCTCCCCGCCGTCGGCGTCGAACTCCTGGAGGAACTCCGTGGCCCAGGACAGCTCGGACAGGGACGGGCTCAGGCCCTCGTTGACCGTGGCGGTCTGCTCGGGCATCAGGCACAGCTTGCCCGTCATGCCGAACTCCAGGGTCACGGACGTGGCCTCGGCCAGCTTGGGCCCGAGCGCCCCGACGGCGGGCCCGTCGATGGGCCCGGGCAGGTTGGCGGCCCGGGAGGCGATGGTGAACTGCGAGCGCGTGTAGGCCAGCGTCATGGGGTTCTCGCCGAATCCCGTGTCGCGCCGGAAGTCGCCCAGGCCGAAGCCGAGGCGGTACGTGGAGCGGGCGCCGGCGATGGCCTGCAGGTGCTGGACGCCGCGGGCCGTCTCGACGAGCGCGACGATCTTCGTGTCCTTGAGCAGCTCCGCGGTGCGGGTGACGTGCTCCGGGGACTCGACCATGGCCAGCATGACGCCGTCGAGGCCGCGGACCCCGGCGAGGGCCCGGAGGTCCTCCTCCCACCACTGGGTGCCGAAGCCGTTGACCCGCACCCACGCGTGGTGCTGCTCGCCGTTCTCGTCCCGGGCGTCCAGCCAGCTGATGACGTTGCGGCGGGCCCGCTCCTTGTCCTTGGGCGCCACGGAGTCCTCGATGTCCAGGACCACGACGTCGGCCGCGCTCGCCCGGGCCGCCGCGAACCGCTCGGCCTGGGCGCCGTTGACGAGCAGCCAGGAGCGGGCGAGCTCCGGGCCGACCGCGGGGACGGCGGCCTGGGGAACCAGCGGCAGGGACGAGGTGGTCGGGGTCGTCGACGAGGTCTCGATCGAGGTGGCAGTCATGAGGGCGTACCCGTTCTCCGTGAGGTGCAGCGTGCTGCGGTGCAAGAGCGTGCCGGGGCATTCGTGCTGGGAGGGCTGGTGCTGCCCGGCGGAACCGTGACCGGTGCCGGGCCCGCGGGAACGATCGCGTCGCGGGGGTCCGGCCGGTGCGTGCCCCGGACCGGGGATCGCGAGGTGGGCGAGCCGGTCCGTGCGCGCTGGATCAACGCGCTCGGCAGGTGCGGTGACTCCACCGTAACGCAGATCACACGCGGACGCCACCCGCCGTGCGCGGGCCCGGGCTCAGGAGCGGCGCGCCGTGCGGGCGGTCGCGGGGGCGGCCCACGGGTCCTCGGGCCACGGGTGCTTCGGGTAGCGGCCGCGCATCTCGGCGCGCACCTGGGCGTAGGGGCCGGACCAGAACGAGGCGAGGTCGTCGGTCACGGCCAGGGGCCGGCCCGCCGGGGAGAGCAGGTGGAACAGGACGGGGACCCGGCCGTCGGCGACCGTCGGGGACGCCGCCCACCCGAAGCACTCCTGCAGCCTGACGCTGACCACGGGCCGGCCCGCGGGGTCGTCGGCGGCCGGGTAGTCGATCCGGACCCGGCTGCCGCTGGCCACGGCCAGCCGCTCGGGCGCGAGCTCGTCGAGGCGGGTGGCCTCCGGCCACGGGAGCAGCCGGCGCAGGGGCGCGGCGAGGTCCGCCCGGCCGCCGCCGGCGAGGCCGTCGAGCTCGGGGGCGAGCCACTCGTCGAGGCGGTCGAGCAGGGCGGCGTCGGCCACGTCGGGCCACGGCGGCCCGAGCCGGTGGTGGAGCAGCGCGAGCCGGCGCCGGAGCCGGTCGGCGCCGTCCGACCAGCCGAGCAGGCCCAGGCCCTGCTCGGCCAGGGCCTCGCGCACTGCCGCCCGCGCCGCCGCCAGGGCGGGCCGCACGGGGGTCGAGGACAGCTCGATCGCCCCGAGCGCGCGGACCCGGCGGGCGCTCGCCCGCCCGCCCTCGAACCGGGTGCGCACCTCGTCGGTGAGCAGGTGCTCGGCGCAGCGCTCGGCGAGGGGACGGTCGAGGGCCGCCGCGGCCCGCACCACCGCCCCGGTCCCGGCGGCGGCCTGTCCGGCCGCCCGGGTGACGTCGGCGACGGCCAGCCACTCCTGGCCGGCGAGGCCGCTGCCCGGGGCCAGCCCCGCCCGGGTCCCGGAGGCGAGCAGGTACGTGTCCCCCACCTTCCGGGCGACCCGCTCCGGCAGCGCCAGCGCCACCACGGCGCCGGTCACGAGCTCGGCCGGGATCTCTCCGGCCCCCGCCGGCGCCGCGGAGGGCGCCGCGTCCGTGGCCGTGCGCTCCAGCCGGCGGGCCTCCTCCGCCCAGCGGCGGGCGTCCGGGGCCCGTCCGGAGCGCAGCTCCGCCAGCAGCCGGGAGAGGTCCCCGCCGGGCGGGCGGTGGTCGTCCGAGACCATCGCGACGACCTCGGCCGCAGGCCGGGCGCCCACGGCGCGGGCGCCGTCGAGCAGGCCGCGGGCCAGGCGCGGGTCCACGGGCACGGCCGCGAGCAGTCGGCCGGTCGCGGTGGCCCGGCCGTCGTCGTCGAGGGCGCCGAGCCCCCGCAGCACCGCGAGGGCATCGGCCAGGGCCGGTGCGGGCAGCGGGTCCGGCAGGGACAGGCCCCGTCCGCCGGGGGCGCCCCAGCAGGCCAGCAGCAGGGCGGCGCCCGTGAGGTCGGCGGCCGCGAGCTCGGGCGTCAGGTGGCGGGGCATCGCGGCCCAGGCGCGCTCGTCGTAGCAGCGCACGACCTCCCCGGGCCCGAGCCGGGCGGCGCGGCCCGCCCGCTGCTCCGCGGAGGCCCGGGAGGCCGCGACCGTGACCAGTCCCGTCATTCCGCGGCCGGCGTCGCGCCGCGGCTCCCGGGACAGCCCGGAGTCGACCACCAGGCGCACGCCCGGGACCGTCAGGGAGGACTCGGCGAGGGACGTGGAGACGACCACGCGGGGCGGGTCGCCCGGTCCGCGCCCCGACGTCGCCCGGTCCTGCTCGGCGGCGCCCACCCGGCCGTGCAGCTCGAGCACCTCGGTCCCCCGGCAGGTCTCCCGCAGCCGCCGGGCCACCTGGGCGACCTCCCACGCCCCGGGGACGAACACGAGCGCGTCCGTGGCGGCGTCCCGGGCCAGCGCCTGCGCGTGGGCGCCGGCCGCCGTCCGGGCGACGTGGTCGAGGAACGGGCGGGTCGCCCCGCGCTCGTCGGTGCGCCGGCCGGGGGCCGGGGCCCACCGGACCGTGAGCGGGTGCAGGGCGGCCGGGCAGTCGACCACCGGGGCCGGGCCGTCCTCGCCCAGCAGGCCGGCGAAGCGCGCGGCGTCGAGGGTCGCGGACATCGCGACGAGCACGAGGTCCTCGCGCAGCTGCCGGACCTCGGCCAGCAGGCCGACGAGCAGGTCGGACTCGAGACCGCGCTCGTGCACCTCGTCCAGGACCACGGCGTCCGTGCCGGGCAGCCCCGGATCCTGCAGCAGCCGGCGCAGGAGCACGCCGGGGGTGACGAACTCGACGAGCGTGCCGGGGCCGGCGCGCCGGTCGCCGCGCACCGTGTGGCCGACGAGCCCGCCCACCCGGGTGCCCGCCAGGTGCGCCAGCCGGCGCGCCGCCGAGCGCGCGGCGACCCGGCGGGGCTGGGTGACGACCACCCGGCCGGGCGCGGCCCCGGTGGCGCGCTCGTGCAGCAGGTCGGCGACCAGCGGGGGCACCAGGGTGGTCTTGCCGGTGCCGGGCGGGGCCTGCACCACGGCGGCACCGTGCCCGAGCGCCGCGCGCAGCTCGCCGAGCACCCCGGCGACCGGCAGGCCGGCGCCGATCCGGGCGAGGTCGAAGGGTGCGGTGCTCACGGTCCCCAGTCTGACACCGCCGCAGGGGGCCGGTCGCGCCGGTCCGGCCGTCGCGGGCGGCCACCGTCCGCAGCGGCCGTGCCCGGCGCGGGCCGGACGGTCAGTCCCCGGTGTGCGCCAGGAACCCGCGCAGCACCTCGGCGAACTTCTCCGGTGCCTGCGAGTGCACCCAGTGGCCGGCCTCGCGGATCGTCACCCGGTGCGCCCGGGGGAACAGCCCGCGCATGACCGGTGCGTGCTCGTCCCGGACGTAGTCCGAGCGCCCGCCGGCGATCCACAGCACGGGCCCCTCGTAGACGGCGTCCCCGGTGTCCGGGAAGCCGCCGATGGCGTCCAGGCTCGTCCGCAGCAGCTCGAGGTTGGGCTCCCAGGAGAAGCCGTCCTCGCCGCTGCGCAGGTTCTGCAGCAGGAAGCTGCGGGTGGTGTCCCACGGGATGGGCTCCTTGAGGGCCTCGTCCGCGTCCGAGCGGCGCTCGAGGGCGCTCAGGTCCACGGCCGCGAGACTGTCCAGCAGGTGCGCGAACTCGCCCTCGCCGCCCCCGGTCCGCGTGGGCGAGATGTCCACCACGACGAGCCGGGAGACGAGCTCCGGGTGCCGCAGCGCCAGCACCATGGCCACCTTGCCGCCGAGGGAGTGCCCGACGACGGCGACCGGGCCCGCCGCGGCGAAGTCGTCCCGCAGGGTCTCGGCCACGGAGTCGGCCATCTGCGCGTAGTCCACCCGGTCCGTCCACTCCGACCGGCCGTGGTTGGGCAGGTCCACCAGCAGGCTCCGGAAGTCCGGCCGGAGGTCCTTGGCGATCCGGGTGAAGTTCTTGCCCCGGCCGAACAGGCCGTGCAGGAAGACGACGGGCTCGCCGTCGTCCCCGACGGGGGTGGTGTGCAGAGTGCTCGTCCGGGTCTCAGCCATCCTCCGAGCTTAGCCAGGTCCCGGCGCCCGCGTCCCGCGCGGCGGCGGCGCTCGCTCCCGCGCCCGCCCCCGGGCGGGCGCCGCACGTAGACTCGGGGCGTGACTGACTCCACCCCCACCACCGGCAGCGACCTCCCCGAGCAGGTCTCGGAGCTCTTCGACCCCGCGCAGTGGCGGACGGTCGAGGGTTTCCGGGACCTGCAGGACCTCACCTACCACCGCGGCGTGGAGCGGGCCCCGGACGGCACGGTCGTCCGGGACCTCCCGTGGGTGCGGATCGCCTTCGACCGCCCCGAGGTGCGCAACGCCTTCCGCCCGGGCACGGTCGACGAGCTCTACCGCGCGCTCGACCACGCGCGGATGTCCTCCGACGTGGGCGCCGTGGTCCTCACCGGCAACGGGCCCTCCCCCCGGGACGGCGGCTGGGCCTTCTGCTCCGGCGGGGACCAGCGCATCCGCGGCCGGGACGGCTACCGCTACGCCGGGGGCGAGACCGCGGAGAGCATCGACCCGGCCCGCGCCGGGCGGCTGCACATCCTGGAGGTGCAGCGCCTGATCCGCACCATGCCCAAGGTGGTCATCGCAGCGGTCCCCGGCTGGGCCGCGGGCGGCGGGCACTCCCTGCACGTGGTCTGCGACCTCACGATCGCCTCCCGGGAGCACGGGCGGTTCAAGCAGACGGACGCGACCGTCGGCTCCTTCGACGCCGGCTACGGCTCCGCGCTGCTCGCCCGGCAGGTGGGGCAGAAGGCGGCCCGCGAGATCTTCTTCCTGGCCCGGGAGTACGACGCGCAGCGGATGCACGAGCTGGGCGCGGTCAACGAGGTCGTCCCGCACGCGGAGCTGGAGAACGCGGCGATCGACGCCGCCCGGGACGTGGCCGCCCAGTCCCCGCAGGCCATCCGGATGCTGAAGTTCGCGTTCAACCTGCCCGACGACGGGATGGTCGGCCAGCAGGTCTTCGCGGGCGAGGCGACCCGCCTGGCGTACATGACCGACGAGGCCGTCGAGGGCCGGGACGCGTTCCTGGGCAAGCGCGACCCGGACTGGTCCGGCTTCCCCTACTACTTCTAGGGCGCCCGCCGCCGGGCCACGGCCCGTCCCCGGGTCACGGTCCGGCCGGCGGCACGAGGAGGAGGCCGCGATGGCCGAGCTGACCGTCCCCGGCGACGCCGTGGTGCTCGACGGGCCCGTGCCCGGGGACCCCCTGCGGCTGCTGTCCCCGCTGACCCGGGCGCTGGCGCGCGAGGGCCCCGCCGTCGTCGTGCGCACCTCCGGGTCCACCGGCCGGGCCAAGCGCACGGTCCTCACCCGTGACGCGCTCGCGGCGTCCTCGATGGCCACCGCGGTGCGCACCGGCGGGGTGGGCCAGTGGCTGCTCGCCCTGCCCGTCCACTACGTGGCGGGCGTGCAGGTGCTCGTGCGCTCCCTCTACGCCGGGACGGACCCCGTGGTCCTCGATCCGGCGGCCCGCTTCACCCCCGAGGCCTTCGCCGCGGCGGCCGAGGAGCTGGACGACCCCGTGCGCTTCACCTCGATCGTGCCCACCCAGCTGCAGCGGATCCTGGACCCGGCGTCCGGGGTGCGCAACGGTGACGCGGTCTCGGCGCTGAAGAGCTTCTCCGCGGTCCTGCTCGGCGGCTCGGCCGCTCCCCCGCGCCTGCTCGCGGCCGCCCGGGACGCCGACGTCCGGGTGGTGGCCACCTACGGGATGTCCGAGACGTGCGGGGGCTGCGTCTACGACGGTGTGCCCCTGGACGGCGTCTCCGTGCACGTCGGGACGGCGGGGGACGACGACGCCCCGCGCCCCGGGTCCGTCCGCGGGCCCGGTCCGGGCCGGATCTGGCTCGGCGGGGACGTCGTGGCCGCCGGCTACGCCGGGGACCCCGAGCAGACCGCACGGCACTTCCGGGAGACCGCCGGCACGCGCTGGTACCGCACGGACGACCTCGGCGAGCTCTCCCCCGACGGCGTGCTCACGGTGCACGGGCGGGTCGACGACGTCGTGAACACGGGCGGGGTCAAGGTCGCCGCGGGACTCGTGACCGCCGTGCTGGCCGAGCACCCCGCGGTGCGTCAGGCCATGGTGCTGGGCGTGCCCGACGCCGAGTGGGGGCAGGCGGTGGGGGCCGCGGTCGTCGCCGCCCCCGGCGCCGACCGGCGGCGGCTGCGCGCCGAGCTCGAGGAGGCGGTGCGCGCCCGGCACGGCGCCGCCGCGGTGCCCCGGCGCTGGGCCTGGCCGGAGGAGCTGCCCCTGCTGCCCACCGGCAAGCCGGACCGCGCGGCCGTGGCCGGGATGCTCGGCTGAGCACCCGCTCCGTTCCGGGTCCGGTCCGGGCCCGGACCGGGGGCCGTGGCGGGGGCCGTGGCACAATGGTCCGCGGCCCCGGACCCCCGCCGCGGCCCGCATCCCGCATCCCGCACCCGTGCGGGTCGTTCTCGACGGAGGTACCCCGTGGCCACGCCAGCACAGTGGATCGAGGGAGCCCGGCTCCGGACGCTGCCGATGGCCCTCGCCCCCGTGGTGGCCGGCTCCGCCGCGGCCCAGGCCCTGTTCTCCTTCGAGCCCGTCCGCGCGCTGCTCGCCCTGCTGGTGGCCCTCTTCCTGCAGATCGGCGTGAACTACGCCAACGACTACTCCGACGGCATCCGCGGCACCGACGACGTCCGTGTCGGCCCCCTGCGCCTGACCGGCTCCGGGGCCGCCGCGCCCGGGCAGGTGAAGGCGGCGGCGCTGCTGTGCTTCGGCCTCGCCGCGCTCGCCGGCGCGGTCCTGGTGGTGCTGAGCCGCCAGTGGTGGTTCATCCCCGTGGGCCTCTCGGCCGTGCTCGCCGCGTGGGGCTACACCGGGGGGCGGAGCCCGTACGGCTACCGCGGGCTCGGGGACCTGTTCGTGTTCGTCTACTTCGGGCTCGTGGCCGTGCTCGGGACCACGCTCACCCAGGCCGGCACCCTCAACCTCGAGGCGTTCGTCGCGGCCCTGTCCACCGGCCTGATCGCCACCGCCCTGCTGATGGCCAACAACATCCGGGACCTGCCCGGGGACCGGGAGGTCGGCAAGCGGACGCTGGCCGTGCGGCTGGGCGACCCGCTGGCACGGGTGGTGTTCACCGCGGAGATCGCCGTGGCGTTCGCGCTGGTGCTGTTCCTGGTGCCCTACAACCCGTGGATGCTCCTCGTGCTGCTGCTCGTGCCGGTCGCCTGGGCGCCCGTGGCCACGGTGCTGCGGGTGCAGGACCGGCGCCGGCTCATCCCCGTGCTCCGGCAGTGCGGGGTGCTCAACGTGGGCTGGGCCGTGCTCTTCCTGCTGGCGGTGCTGCTGCGGCAGTGGTGAGGCCCCGCCGGGGCTCCGCGGCCCGTGCTCAGACCTCGCGGCCGTCCTCGCGCAGCCGCCGGTCCACGTAGGCGTCCTCGACCTCCTGGTCCTCGAGCGCCACCCGGTTGCGGGGCCTCGGCGCCCGGGCGAACCACCGGTGGAACTCCTCCCCCGCGGCGGCGTGCAGGCGCGGGAAGAAGAGGTAGGAGACCGCGAACGAGATCGCCACCGCGGCGACCCCGGAGAGGACCAGGCCCACGCCCAGCCACATGCTGACCAGGAAGACCAGCACGAGCAGCGCGAACCGGAGCAGGGAGTACTTCAGGAAGTTCACGCACCCAGTCTACCGGGGCCGCACTGAAGAACTCCCGGGAACTCCCGGGGCGCTGAGCTGGCGTCCAGGCAACTCCCCTACGATTGTCGGCATGGGCAGAGCCATCCTCATCATCGGCGCCGCCGCACTGGCGGTGGGCGTCATCGTCTACTCCCTCATCGAGTGCGCCCGGACCGACAGCAGCGACATGCGCGGTCTCCGCAAGGGCGGCTGGATCGCGGTGATCCTCCTCCTCCCGCTCGTCGGCGCCGTCCTGTGGCTGTTCCTCGGGCGCCCCAAGGGCACCGCGGAGTCCGCGCGCCCCGTGCGCGGCAAGGGCCCCGACGACGACCCCCAGTTCCTGCGCAACCTCGAGGAGCGCCGACGGCAGCAGGAGAAGGCCGAGAAGCTCCGGCAGTGGGAGGAGGAGCTGCGGCGCAACGGCGGGCCGGGCGCGGACGGGGACACCGGCCCGGACGACGGTCCCGGCGGGCGCCCCGACGAGGGGCCCTCGGACGGCTCGTCCGCCGGCCGCTCCGACGGGCCCACCGACGGCTCCCCCGGCAACCGGCCCCCGCACGACTGATCCACCCGGCGAGACCACCGGGCGGGACCACCCGGGCAGGACCACCCGGCCGGACCGGGCAGGACCTCCCGTCAGGACCAAGCAGGAGGACCGCCAGACGGGACCACGTGACGGAACCGCCCCGCAGTGGACCCGCCCCGGCCCGACGTCCCTGCCGCGACCGCCCCGACCACGACGAACGGCCCGCACCTCCCGGTGCGGGCCGTTCGTCGTCGCCCGGCGGGGGCGGCCGGGATCAGACCCCCGAGTAGGAGTGCAGGCCGGGGAAGACCGTGTTGACCACGGTGAAGTTGAAGATGACGCAGAGGTAGCCGACGATCGAGAGCCAGGCCGAGCGGTTGCCGGTCCAGCCCCGCGTGGCGCGGGCGTGCATGTAGGCGGCGTAGACCACCCAGATCACGAAGGTCCAGACCTCCTTCGTGTCCCAGCCCCAGTAGCGCCCCCACGCCTGCTCGGCCCAGATCGCGCCGGCGGCGAGGGTGAAGGTCCAGAACGCGAACCCGACCGCGTTGAGCCGGAAGGACAGGTTCTCCAGCGCCTGGGAGGACGGGACCAGGCCGAGGAAGCCCGCGCCGGTCCCCTCGCCGGCCAGGATGACCCGCTCGCGCCGAGCCTGCAGCAGCTGCAGGACGGCCATCGCGAACGTGATGGTGAAGACCCCGGAGGCGGCCACGGCGATGGACACGTGGATCACCAGCCACCAGGACTGCAGCGCGGGCTGCAGCGGTCCCACCGGGGTGGGGAAGCCGATGGTGGCCGCGCAGAGCATGATCACCACGAGCCCGGACACGAGGGAGCCCACGAAGCGCAGGTCCCGGGCCAGCAGGGACAGCAGGTACACGCCCGCGACGACCAGGGCGCCCGTGGTGCAGAACTCGTACATGTTGCCCCACGGCACCCGTCCGGCCGCGAACGCCCGGCTGAGCACGGCGGCGGTGTGCACCGTGAAGCCCAGGACCATGACGGCCACGGCCACGCGGGCGGCGGGCCGGCGCTCACCGGTGTAGCGCATCTCCTCGTCCGCCACGTGCCCGGCCAGGGCCGAGCGCGCTCCCGTGCGGTAGCCGCGCCCGCGGTGGCCCGCGCCGTGGCCGGCCCGGGCGTCGGCGGGCTCCGAGGCCGCCTGCGGGGACGCCGCGGAGGCGCCCGCCGCGGCGCCCACCAGCTCGTGCTCCTCGTCTCCCCCGGCCCCGCGCAGGGTCCGGGAGTGGGACGCCACGTCCCACGCGAAGGCCACGAAGGCCACCAGATAGGTCAGGGCGGCCAGGAGCATGAACAGCTGGCTCCAGGCGCCCAGGGTCTCGTTGACGACGGTCATGCCGCCCATCCTCTCACTCGTGGCCGGACCGGGCGTCGGGCCCGGTCTCCGGTCGGCTGCCGGTCCGCACCCGGCGGTCCGCCGCCGTGGTCGTCGCCGCGGTCGTCCCCGCGGTCGTCGCCGGGGCCGTTGCCGTGCTCGTTGTCGTGCTCGTTGCCGGGGTCGATCCCGTGCTCGTTGTCGTGCTCGTGCTCACCGCCGCGGCGGTCGCCGTGCTCTCCGTGTCCCGCACGCCGGCGTCCTGCCACTGCTCGGTCCACAGCCGGTCCAGCCGCTCGGCCTCGGCGCTCAGCCGGGGGTCCTCGCCGCGGGCCAGCAGCCCGTACTCCAGCACCGTGCAGGCCCGGCCGTCCCCGTCGACGCCCTCGGCCGCACGCACCCAGACGCGGCGGCGGGCGATGAACAGGGACATGAGCAGGCCGGCGAACGCGGCGACGAAGGAGACGAACGCGCCCGTCTTGCCGGGGTCGTAGTGGATGTCCAGGCCCACGTAGCGCTTGACGTCCAGGAACTCCACCGTGCCCTTGCCGTCGGGCAGCTCGTGCACGGGGTTCGCGGCGTCGAGCGTGATCGCGCCGTTCTCGCTGGTCATGGCGTTGAGCTCCGTGAGCGGCTCGACGTCGAGCACGTACACGTTCTGGGGCTCGCCGCTGTCCAGGCCGAGGTCGCCGTGGTAGGCGGAGAGGATCAGCCGGGGGTTGGCGAGGCCCGGGTCCACCGAGCGGGGCATCTCGCCGTCCCCGCCCACGGCGGTGGGCAGCAGCAGACCCACGAACCCGAGCTGGTCGGGGCGGGCGTCCGGGACCTTGAGCACGAGCGAGGACGTGTAGACGCCGTCGGAGGGGACCGTCACCACGGGCCCCTCGAAGGCGACGTCCCCGTTGCCGTCGGTCACCCGGATCACCGGGGCGTAGCCGTTGCCCACGAGATAGCTCTTCACGCCGTCCACGTTCAGCGGCTGGTTCACCTTGAGGACCTCCTGCCGCGGCTCGGCGCCGGGCTCGTCCTGCACCGTGACCTCCGCGGTGAAGTCCAGGGGCGCCCCGTAGTTGCGCGGGTCGGTGGTGTCCCGGTTGAACACGGCCTCGAAGCTGTCGAGCCGCACCGAGAAGGGCTCGAGCCAGTCGGCGTCGTAGTTGGTGCCGGGGGTGAAGGAGTCGTAGCCGATGAGGGTGTTGACGAAGGACTCGCCCTCCACGACCACCCGCTGGCCCTTGTAGCCGAAGAGGGAGCCGACGGCCACGGACACCAGCACGCCCAGCAGGGCCAGGTGGAAGACGATGTTGCCGACCTCCTTCCACATCCCGCGCTCGGCGGCCACCGACGGGGCGGCGGTCCCGGTGTCCCGCACCGCCACCCGGTATCCCCGCCTCCTGAGCAGCCGGGCGGCGTCGGCGACGACGTCGTCCGGGGCGGGCGGCTCGGCGCCGTCGCGCCCGCCGAGGGCGAGGGAGCGGTGCTCGGGCAGCCGCTCGAGCCGCCGCGGGGTGCGCGGGGGCTCGGCCCGCCACGCCCGCCAGTGCTTGGCCGCGCGCGGGAGGACGCACCCCACGAGGGAGACGAACAGCAGGATGTAGATCGCGGAGAACCACGCCGAGGAGAAGACGTCGAACAGCTGCACCCGGTCCAGCCACTCCCCCAGCACCGGGTTGTTGTCGAGATAGTCCTGGACCGCCGCCGGGTCCTGGATCCGCTGCGGGAAGATCGATCCCGGCACCGCGGCGACCGCGAGGAGCAGCAGCAGGAACAGTGCGGTGTTCATCTTGGTCAGCTGCGTCCAGGCCCACCGGGCCATGCCGAGGGGCCCGAGGGCCGGGAGCTCGACGTCCGGGCTCCGCGCCCCGGACGGGTCCGGGGTCGAGGGGCCCGACGACGGGGGCGCTGTGGTGCTCATGCCGGCCTTTCTGCGGTCGGGACGGGGCCGGGGCTCGGAGGTGCTCAGATCGGCATCACCCAGTCGGTGACGAGCTCGGCCTGGACCCACGAGACGAACGCGGTCCAGGCGCCCGTGACCATGAGCAGGCCGACCAGCACGAGCAGGCCGCCCCCGGCGCGCTGGATGCCCAGGCGGTGCCGGCGGAAGACGCCCATGGCGCCCATGCCCCGGCGCAGGGCCATGGCCAGGACCAGGAACGGCACGCCCAGGCCCAGGCAGTAGGCGACCGTGAGGACGGCCGCCTTGCCGGTCGAGGCGCCGTCCACGTAGACGAGCGCCTGCACGGCCGCGAAGGTGGGGCCGATGCACGGCGCCCAGCCGAGGCCGAACGTCACGCCGAGCAGGGGGGCGCCCCAGAGCCCGGGCGGGGGGCGGCGCTCGATCTTGCGGTCCCGCTGGAAGAAGGAGAACCCGCCGAGGAACACGACGCCCATGAGCATCACGAGGGCGCCGAGGACCACGGTGATCCAGTTCTGCCCCAGGAACCAGGCGTAGGCGCCCAGCTGGGCCAGGAGCACGGACATCAGCAGGAACACGGCGGAGAAGCCGAGGACGAACAGCGTGATCCCCGCGAGCACGCGGCCGCGCCGCTGCTCCTGCAGGTCCGCGCCGGTCAGGCCGGTGACGTAGCCGAGGTAGCCGGGCACGAGGGGCAGCACGCACGGGGAGGCGAAGGAGACGAGGCCCGCGAGCAGCGCCACGGGCAGCGCGACGAGGAGGGAGCCGTCGAGGACGATCTCGGCGAAGGGATTGCCTGCCGTCATGCCGCCTCGGCCACCGTGTCCTCGAGGAGGGTCTCGAGCACGGAGCGGTCCGCGATGCCGAGGATGCGGGCGGCCACCCGCCCCTGGGCGTCGAGCACGAGGGTGGTGGGCACGGCCTGCGGCGGCACGTAGGCGCTCAGCGCCATGAGCACGCCGCCGTCCTTGTCCTCGAAGGAGGGGTACGGGATCTCGAAGGTGCGCTCGAACGCCCGGGCGGTGGCCTGCTCGTCGCGCAGGTTCACCCCGTAGAAGGCGGCCTGCCCCTCGAACCGCTCGGCGAGCTCGCGGAGGTCGGGGGCCTCGACCCGGCACGGGGCGCACCCGGCGTACCAGAAGTTCAGCAGGGCCGGCTTCCCGCGCAGGTCCGCGGCGGAGAGGGCCGTGCCGTCGAAGAGCGTGCCGGAGAACTGCACCGGCTCCCCCCGCTCGGCGGCGGGGTACTCGGAGACCGTGCCGTCCCCGGCGATGTAGCCCTTCTGGTCCCCCGAGTTCGCCTGCTGGGCCAGGGAGTCCTCCTCTGTGCACCCGGCGAGGGCGAGCCCGAGGACGCCGAGGCCCGCGAGCGAGAGCACGCGGCGGCGGGACGGGCGGGAGGAGGGCGAGGGGCGGGAGGTCACGGGCGGATCACCTGGTGCTCTGGGCGGGACGGGGAGGGCGGCGGCGCCCGGCCATTATGAACCGGGAAGCTGGTTGACCCCTGGGTAGAGGGCGGCTGCCGGCTCGGTGTAGACCACCCGGGGCGGGCGGCCGGCGTCGAGGTCGTCGAAGACGAGCGACGTGATGGAGGCGAGGTTGCACTGCCGCCGGCGGGGGTCGTGCGGCAGGGGACGCCCCTCGGCGGAGCGCCGGGTGAGCCAGATCGGCAGCTGGTGGGACACCAGCACGGCCTCGGCGCCGCTGCCGCCGCGCTCCACGGCGGTGCGCCCGGCGTCCAGCACGGCTTCCACCATGCGCGCGACCTGCTGCCGGTAGGGCTCGCCCCAGGACGGGCGCAGGGGGTTGCGCAGATGCGGCCAGTGCCGGGGCCTGAGCAGCTCGGGGACGTCCACGTGCAGGCCCTCGAAGTGGTTGTGGGCCTCGATGACGCGTTCGTCCGGGTGCACCGGCAGGTGCAGCTCCCGGGCCACGGGAGCGGCCGTCTCCCGCGCCCGCTGCAGCGGGGAGGAGACGAGGTGGACGATGTGCGAGCCGGTGTTCACGCGGCGGGCGAGCTCCGCGGCGGCGGCCTCCGCCATGCGCGCGCCCAGCTCCGTGAGGCCGTAGCTGGGCATCCTGCCGTAGACGATGCGGTCCGGGTTGAGGACCTGGCCGTGGCGCAGCAGATGGACCGTCGAGGAGGGCATGGCTCCCATGATCCCAGACCGGGCGCACGGGCCCCAAAACGGTGGCGGCTCAGCCGGCCAGGCGCTCGCGCAGCAGCCGGGCGAGGCGCCGCTCGTCGATCTGCCAGAAGTCGCGCGGGACGCCGTCGACGAGCACCACGGGGATCTCCTCGGCGTGCCGGCGGGCCAGCTCGGGGTCGGTGTCGACGTCGACCTCCGCCCAGCCCAGGCCCAGCGCGGAGGTGACCCGGCCCACGGACTCCCGGGCGGCCTCGCAGAGGTGGCACCCCGGGCGGGTGAGGAGGGTCACGGCGGGAGGCTGCGGAGGGGTCATGGGGCCATGCTACGACCCCGCCGGAGCGTCCCGGGAACGCACCGGGGCCGCCGTCCAGGAGTGGACGGCGGCCCCGGTGGCGCGCTCAGCGCAGGGTCACTTCTTGTTGCGGCGCTGGTGACGGGTCTTGCGGAGCAGCTTGCGGTGCTTCTTCTTGGACATCCGCTTGCGGCGCTTCTTGATCACTGAACCCATAGGATCCCTCGCATCTTCATGTCTCGGTGGTGGTCCCCGGGAGCTCCGCGCGACAGGCGGGAACCGGGGGTGCCGGCCTGCGGACGGTGACAGCCGGGCAAACGTTCACTGACACCCTACCGTCTCGGCGGGAAATTGCTGCATTCGGCCCGGCCGCGGACGCCTCAGGCGCTGCGGGGCACCTGCGCGGGGCCGCCGCCGGGCTCGTCCGCGGCGGGCTCCCGCGGCTCCGCCGCGGCGCCGGGCGGGTTGAGCTCGGCGGGCGCGTCCGGCGCGGGGCCCGGAGTGCGCTGCTCCTGGTCGGGGTCCACCCCGGCCTCCCGGTACTGGTACTCGATGTGCTCGGCCACCAGCCGGGACGCGAGCCGGCGGTCGCCGGCCGCCACGGCGGAGTAGATGGCGTGGTGCTCCGCGCGCAGCCGCTCGGAGGTGGTGCTCCACAGGGGCACGTGGCCCACGAGGGCCATCGTGTACTCGTAGATCGAGTCCCGCAGGGAGGACATCAGGGCCGAGACCACCGAGTTGCCGGCGGTCTTGCACAGTGCGATGTGGAAGCTCACCTCGAGGTGGTGGAACTCCTTGAGGGACAGGTCGTCCCGGGCCATCTGCTCGAGCAGCGCCCGCAGCTCGGCCATGGCCGGGTGCTCCGGGTCCGAGCGCTCCAGGGCCCACGTCTCGAGCAGCACCCGGGTCTCCACGATGTCCCGCAGCGGGTAGTCCGAGGTGGCCATGTGCAGCTGCAGCGCGGGACCCGCGGAGGCCGCCGGCTCCCGCACCAGCATGGGCAGGATCGACTTGCGCGGGCCGTCGAAGAGCCGCACGATGCCCTGGGCCTCCAGGGTCTTGAGCGCCTCCCGCATGGTGCTGCGGGACACGCGGTGGATGGCCGCGAGGTCGCGGTCCGAGGGCAGTTGTTGGCCCAGCACGAGATGGCCGTCGAACAGCTCGTTCTCCAGCCACTGCAGGACCTGCCGATGCGTTGCCATAGTCTCCAGGGTAGGACCACCGCGGCCCTCCGTGGGGCGATCGCGGGTCCGGACGTGTCGGAAGTGCGGTCCGCGGCCGGTCCGGGCCCCGTGGGACCCGGACCGGCCGGGGCTCAGATGAGGCCCTGCGCCATCATGGCGCCGGCCACCTTGACGAAGCCGGCGATGTTCGCGCCGGCCACGTAGTTGCCGGGCATGCCGTAGTCCTCGGCGGTCTCGGCGCACGTGTCGTGGATCGACTTCATGATCTGGCCGAGCCGCTCCTCCGTGTACTCGAAGGTCCACGAGTCGCGGGAGGCGTTCTGCTGCATCTCCAGCGCGGAGGTGGCCACGCCACCGGCGTTGGCCGCCTTGCCCGGGCCGAAGAGCACGTCCGCCTCCTGGAACAGCCGGGTGGCCTCGCCGGTGGTGGGCATGTTGGCGCCCTCCGCCACGGCCAGCACGCCGTGCTCGAGCAGCTTCTTGGCGTGGGAGCCGTCCAGCTCGTTCTGGGTGGCGCACGGCAGGGCCACGGTGCCGGGAACGTCCCACACGGAGCCCTTCCCGATGAACCGGGCGCGTCCGCCGCGGCGCTCGGCGTACTCGGAGATCCGGCCGCGCTCGACCTCCTTGACCTCGCGGAGCAGGTCCAGCTCGATGCCGTCCGGGTCCACCACGTAGCCGCTGGAGTCCGAGGCGGTGACCACGGTGGCGCCCAGCTGCTGCGCGCGGTGGATCGCGAAGGTCGCCACGTTGCCCGAGCCGGAGACCAGCACGGTCTGTCCGTCGAAGGACTTCCCGCGGGTCCGCAGCATCTCCTCGGCGAACATCACGGTGCCGTACCCGGTGGCCTCGGTGCGCACCAGGGAACCGCCCCAGCTGAGGCCCTTGCCGGTGAGGACGCTGGACTCGTACCGGTTGGTGATGCGCTTGTACTGGCCGAACAGGTAGCCGATCTCGCGCCCGCCCACGCCGATGTCACCGGCGGGGACGTCGGTGTACTCGCCGATGTGGCGGTAGAGCTCGGTCATGAAGGACTGGCAGAAGCGCATGATCTCCGCGTCGGAGCGCCCGCTCGGGTCGAAGTCCGAGCCGCCCTTGCCGCCGCCGATGGGCATGCCCGTGAGGGCGTTCTTGAAGATCTGCTCGAAGCCCAGGAACTTCACGATGCCCAGGTACACGGACGGGTGGAAGCGCAGGCCGCCCTTGTAGGGCCCGAGCGCGGAGTTGAACTCCACGCGGAAACCGCGGTTGATGTGCACGCGGCCCTGGTCGTCGGTCCACGGGACGCGGAAGATGATCTGCCGCTCCGGCTCGCAGATCCGCTCGAGCACCGCGGCGTCGAGCAGTTCGGGGTGGCGCGCGACCACGGGCCCCAGGGAGTCGAAGACCTCGTCCACGGCCTGGTGGAACTCCACCTCTCCTGGATTTCGGGCGAGTACGGCCTGGCGGATCGGGTACAGGTCCTCGTGCATGGTGCTCCTCGTTCGGATCGGGTGGGCCGGACCGGTCACCGCCGCGGGTTCCTGGTGCGGCGGCGCAGGCCGGAGAGGCTGGACAGGATGTCCGCGGCGCGGGCCCCCGCCCCCCTGGTCGGGCGGGCGGGCCTGCCGGCGGACGGCTCCGGACCGCGCTCGACGGCCGGCTCCGCACCGGCCACGACGGCCGGCGCGGGAGCCGGCTCGGCGTCCGCGAAGCCGCTCCCGGGCGTCACCTCCGTGTCCCGCGCGGTCGTCCCGACCGCGTCGGCCCCGGCGGTCACGGCGACGCCGGCGGCCACCGCGGCGTCGTCCGGGGCGCGCGTCGGCGCGGCCGCCTCGCGGGCCGCCCCGCCCACGACCTCGTGGACCCATGCGGTGACCTCGGCCAGCGGCTCCGGCTGCACGGCGTAGAGACGTCGCTGCCCCTGTGCCTCCATGGACACCATACCGGCCTCGCGCAGGATCTTCAGATGCTTGGAGACGGTGGGCTGGGACACTCCCAGCTCGTCCACGAGGTCCCCCACGGGTCGTTCGCCGTCCTTGAGCGCGGTGAGGATCCCTCGCCTGGTCTTGTCGGCGATCACCGCGAACACGTCGTTGTTGCCCATCCGAACACTGTAAACGGGATGCCGTGCGGCTCCCGGCACCGGCACGTCCGCGCCGCCGCGACCGCCTGCGCGGTCGCTCCCGCGCCCGCCGGGGCCCGCGGGCGGCGCGCTCAGTCGAACCACGGATCCAGCCCCCACTGGGGGAAGACCTCCTTGCGGGTCGCCATGATGGTCCGGTCCGTCTCGTCGTTCGGGTCGAAGCCCACCTCCCAGGAGCGCCACCACAGGTCCACCTCGTCGCCCATGACCCGCGGCGCGTCGGCGCCGTAGCGTTCGCGCACGTACTCGCGCCACGGCTGCGGCACCGCGGTGCGCACGTCGATCGGGTGGCCCGCGGCGACGCCGACCAGGTGCGTCCAGGACCGGGGCACCACGTCGTAGCAGTTGTACCCGCCCCCGCCGGTGGCGATCCACCGGCCCTCGCACAGCTCGTGGGCCAGGCCGGCCACGGCCACGGCGGTCTGCCGCTGCGCGTCCACGCTGACCCGCAGGTGGGTGAGCTCGTCCGCGAAGTGGGAGTCGCAGCCGTGCTGGCTCACGATCACCTCGGGCCCGAACTGGCGCAGCAGGGGCGGGACCACGGCGTCGAACGCGCGCAGCCACATCGAGTCGTCGGAGGCCGTGGGCATCGCCACGTTGACGGAGTGCCCCTCGGCCTCCCCGCGGCCGGTCTCGTTGGCGAAGCCCGTACCCGGGAACAGGGTCAGGCCCGTCTCGTGCAGCGAGACGGTGAGGACGCGGGGGTCGTCGTAGAAGATCGACTGCGTCCCGTCGCCGTGGTGGCCGTCGACGTCCACGTAGGCCACCCGCCGGACCCCCTGGTCGAGCAGGTGCTGGACCGCCACGGCGCAGTCGTTGTAGATGCAGAAGCCGCTGGCCTTCTCGGCGTGGGCGTGGTGCATCCCGCCCCCGAAGTTCACGGCGTGCACCACCTCCCCCGCGAGCACGGCCGCCGCCCCCTGGTAGGAGCCGCCCACGAGCCGGGCGCTCGCCTCGTGCACCCCCGGATAGGCGGGGGTGTCCTCGGTGCCGAGCCCGCACTCCGGGATCTCCACGGAGGGGTCGGCGCTGACGGCCCGGACCGAGTCCACGTAGTGCTGCGGGTGGACGAGGTTGAGGACCTCGTCCGGGGCCACCTCGGGCGCCTCCACGGTGACGTTGTCCCGCCGGTCGAGGCCGAACTCCTGGACCAGGCGGTAGGTGGCCTCGAGCCGCGTCGGGTGCATCGGGTGGTGGTCGCCGAAGTTGTAATCGAGCAGGGCGGGGTCCCAGAACAGTCGGGTGGGGTACGGGGCGCCGGGCCCGGGTGTAGCAGGAGTCACACCGATCATTAGACCACCCGGGACGCCGGACGGGGTCCCGGGGCCCGCCCGCGCCCGCCTATGTGTCGACACGCCCGCGCGCGACCGGCAGTGCGATACTGTCAGCGGTCGCGGCGGCCGCCGGGCCGCCCCGCCTCGCCCCGGCGGCCCGGACACCAGGAGGAGGACCCGTGAGCAACCTGCAGCGCGGTTCCTGGATCCGCCCGGAGGAGCGCGGCCGGTTCTGGCTGCTCACCTCGCTGCGCGACCTCGTGGACCGGATCGCGGCGTCCTCCCCGGCGCGGCTGGCGCTCATCGTCTTCGCCGTCGTGGTCGCCGCCTTCTCCCTGCTGCTGTGGCTGCCGGTCTCGTCCGCCCCCGGGATCGAGACGTCGCTGGAGGACGCCGTGTTCACGGCGACGTCGGCCGTCACCGTGACGGGCCTGACCACGGTCCCCACCGGTGCGAACTGGTCCTTCTTCGGGCAGTTCGTGATCATGGTCGCGATGCAGATCGGCGGGCTGGGCACCCTGACGATGACGTCGATCCTGGCGCTCGCCGTGGGCCGCAAGCTCGGTCTCCGCTCGCGGCTGCTGACGCAGGAGGCGCTCAACATCGGGCGGCTCGGCGAGGTCGGCTCGCTCCTGCAGATCATCGTGCTGACGTCCGTGAGCATCGAGGCGGTGCTCGCCGCCGTCCTCACGGTCGGCTTCCTCGTCGAGGGCGAGCCGTTCCTCCTGGCCCTGTGGCAGGGCGTCTTCTACGCGATCTCGGCGTTCAACAACGGCGGCTTCGTGCCCAACGAGGCCGGCCTCGGGCCCTACACCACGGCGTGGCTGATCGTCGTGCCCATCGCCCTCGGGGTGTTCATCGGCTCCCTGGGCTTCCCCGTGATCCTGGTGGTGCGGCAGGTCGGGCTGCGGTTCACCCGGTGGAACCTCAACACGAAGCTCACCGTGACGACCACGACGGCGCTGCTCGTGCTGGCCTGGATCATGTACACCGCGTTCGAGTGGTCCAACCCGGGGACGCTGCGGGACCTCCCCGTGGGCGAGAAGATCTTCAACGGGTTCTTCTCCTCGGTCAACATGCGCTCCGGGGGCTTCGCCCTCGTGGACACCAACAGCGAGCTGCCGCAGACCCTGCTGATGACGGACGCCATGATGTTCGCGGGCGGCGGCTCGGCGTCCACGGCCGGCGGCATCAAGGTCACCACGCTCGCCGTCCTGTTCCTCGCGGTCCTGGCCGAGGCCCGCGGCGACCGGTCCGTCATCGCGTTCTACCGCACCATCCCCGAGGAGGCGTTGCGGATCGCGATCTCGGTCACCATGATGGGGGCCACGATCGTGCTGGTGGCCTGCGGGATCCTGCTGGCCGTCTCGGACGCGCCCCTGGACCGGGTGCTCTTCGAGGTGATCTCGGCCTACGCCACGTGCGGGCTGAGCGTGGGCCTGTCCGCGGAGCTTCCGCCGGAGGGCAAGTACGTGCTCGCGGCGACCATGTTCGTCGGGCGCATCGGCATCACCACCGTGGCCGCCGCCCTGGCGCTGCGCTCGCGCCGGCGCCTGTACAAGTACCCCGAGGAAAGGCCCATCATTGGCTGACCGTTCGTCCCACAGCGTCCCCGTGCTCGTGATCGGCCTCGGCCGCTTCGGCACGGCCACCGCGCTCCAGCTGGCCCGCCAGGGCCGGGAGGTCCTGGGGGTGGAGCGGGACGCCCAGCTCGTCCAGAAGCTCTCGGGGCAGCTCACGCACGTGGTCGAGGCCGAGGCCACCGACATCGACGCCCTGCGCCAGCTGGGGGCGGCCGAGTTCGACTCGGCCGTGGTGGGCGTCGGCACGTCCATCGAGTCGAGCGTGCTGATCACGGCGAACCTCGTGGACCTCGGCGTGAGCCGGATCTGGGCGAAGGCCATCACGCCCTCGCACGGCAAGATCCTCTCCCGCATCGGGGCGCACCACGTGATCTTCCCCGAGGCGGACGCGGGGCGGCGCACGGCGCACCTCGTCTCGGGCCGGCTGCTGGACTACATCGAGTTCGACGACGACTTCGCGATCGTCAAGATGTATCCGCCGCGGGAGGTGCAGGGCTTCACGCTGGGCGACTCCAACGTCCGCTCGAAGTACGGCGTGACCGTGGTGGGCGTGAAGTCCCCGGGCGAGGACTTCACCTACGCCCGCCCCGACACCAAGGTCACCTCGCGCGACCTGCTGATCGTCTCGGGGCACGTGGACCTGCTGGAGCGCTTCGCGGCCCGCCCCTGATCCCGGGGTCCCCGCGGCGCCGGCTCAGTCGCTGAACTCGCGCGTGAGTTCCGCCGAGCGGTCCGCGGAGGCGCGGGCGGCGGAGGCGACGAGGTCCTCGAAACCGTTCTCCTGGAAGGTCGTGATGGCCCGGTCCGTGGTGCCCTTGGGGCTGGTGACCGCCTTGCGCAGGGCCGCGGGGTCGGCCTCCGCGGGGCGCAGCAGCTCCCCGGCCCCGGAGACGGTCTCCTTCGCGAGCACCCGGGCCACGTCCGGCGACAGCCCCATCCGCTCCCCCGCGTGCTGCATGGCCTCGGCCAGCAGGAACACGTAGGCGGGCCCGGAGCCCGAGACCCCGGTCACGGCGTCCACCTGCTCCTCGGGGACCTCGACCACGGTGCCCACGGCCTCGAGCACCCGGCGCACGGCCTCCGTCTGCTCCGGGGCGGTGGCGCTGCCCGGGGTCACCGAGACGACCCCGCGGCCCACGCTGGAGGGCGTGTTCGGCATCGTGCGCACCACCGGCTGGCCGGCGGGGAGGGCGCGCTCTAGGGCGCCGACGGAGATCCCCGCGGCCACCGACGCCACGACCGTGCCGGGGCGCAGCGCGGGGGCGATCTCGCGGGCGAGCTCGAGGATGCCGACGGGCTTCACCCCGAGCAGCACGACGTCCGCCTCCTGCGCGGCCCGCCGGTTCGCCTCGGGGTCCTCGCCGGTGACGTAGGGCCGCACGCCCGTCTCGTCCTCGAGCCGGCGCGCGCTCTCCTCGGAGCGGACGGTGGCCCGGATCCGGTCGACGGGCACGCCGGAGGCCAGCACCCCCCGCAGGATGGATCCGTTCATGGAGCCGCAGCCCAGGAAGGCGAGCACAGGAGTCATGGTCGGTGAGGTCCTCTCATCGGTGGCAGTGGAACGGTGGAACGGGAACGGTCGGACTGGAACGGTCGGGCGGCGCGGGCGGAGCGGTGGGCTCGGGCCGGTGGGGCCCCGGCGGTCAGCCGTCGCCGACCTCGGTGGCCCCGGCGCTGTCGGCGCCGGCAGGGCTCCCGGTGCCGCCCGAGCCGGCAGGGCTCCCGGTGCCGCCGGGCTCGACAGTGCTGCCGGGCTCGGCGGAGCTGTCGGCGTCGTCGGACAGGCTCGTGTGCCGGCGGGCGAACTCGAGGGACTCCGCGAGCCACTGGGTTCGCTCCTCGGGGCTCTTCGAGCGGCGGGTCGAGACCTCGACCCCGATGATGCCCTGCCACCGGGTGGAGGCGAGGTACCGGAGGGACTCGGCCACCGGCTGGACGCCGTGGCCGGGGAGCAGGTGCTCGTCGGCCGTGGTCTCGCCCGAGCCGTCGGTCAGGTGCACGTGGCCGAGCCGGGGGCCCAGCTCCTGGATGGCGGCCAGGGAGTCCATCCGGGCGGTCGCGGCGTGCGAGAAGTCCCACGTCACCCAGTCGTAGTCCTGGCCCAGCGGGCTGTAGTGGGGGGCGTAGACCACGGTGTCGCGGCCGCGGACCCGCCAGGGGTACATGTTCTCCACGGAGATCTTCACGCCCGTGGCCTGGGAGACCACCCGCACGCCCTCCACGAAGTTCGCGGCGTACCGGCGCTGCCAGCGGAAGGGCGGGTGGACCACGACGACCTCCGCGCCCACCTGCTCGGTGAGGGCGGCGGCCATCTGGATCTTGGTCCAGGACTTGCCCCACACCTGCTGGGTGAGCAGCAGGGTGGGCGCGTGGATGGTCGAGATGGGGAGCTGGTGGCGCTGCACGAGGTCCTGCAGCTGGTGGGTGAGCTGGCTCATCCGCTCGTGCGTGACGAGCACCTCCACGCTGTCGTAGCCCAGCTCCACGGCGGCCTCGAAGGTCTCCGGGACCCCGAGCGGATAGAGGGAGCTGGTGGACAGCGCCACGTGGGGACGGTACGGCTCCGCGGCGGGGCCCGGCTGCTCGCTCATGCCGCACCCACCAGGTGCCGGGGGTCCACGGTGCGGACGTCGGAGTGGCTGTTCAGCTGGTCCAGCCGGCGCAGGATCAGACCCTCGCGCAGCGCCCACGGGCAGATCCGGATCGAGTCGACGCCGTAGGCGTCCATGGCCGACTCGGCCACCACGGCTCCGGCGAGGATCTGCGCGGCCCTGATGGCGGAGACGCCCGGGAGCTCGGCGCGCTCGTCGGGGGACATGGCCTCCATCCGGCGGGCCCACAGCCGCAAGTCCTCGAGGTGGAGGGTGCGGGGCACGTAGGGGCCCATCGCATACGGTGCGGCCCCGCAGATCCGCGCCAGGGAACGGAACGTCTTGGACGTGCCGGCCACGCAGGTGGGCTCCCCCGCGGCGCGGACCTTCTCGACGGCGGGCTTGAGCTCCTGGCGCACGTGCTTGCGCAGCGCCTTCATCTCCTTGGGGGTCGCGAGGTCGCCGGCGATGAACGCGCGGGTGAGACGCCCCGCGCCCAGCGGCACGGACGTCGCCACGGTGGGCAGCGCGTTGTCGCCCAGGGCCATCTCGAAGGACCCTCCCCCGATGTCGAGGTCCAGGACGGTCCCCGCGCCCCAGCCGAACCAGCGGCGCACCGCGAAGAACGTGACGGCCGCCTCCTGGTCCCCGGCCAGCTCCGTGAGGGTGACGCCGGAGCGGGACTGCACGTGGTCCAGCACCTCCGCCCCGTTGCCGGCCTCGCGGATCGCGGAGGTCGCGAACGCCAGGAAGTCCTCGGCCCGGTTGTCCACGGCGAAGTCCCGGGCCTCGATCACGAACGCCGTGAGGGCGTCCCGGCCGGCGTCGGAGATGCGGCCGTCCGCGTCGAGGTACTGCACGAGCCGCAGGCCGAGCTTGTGGGACGCGTACGGCTCGGGCCGGGAGCCCGGGTAGACGTCGAGCAGGAGGAGGTGGACGGTGTTCGACCCCACGTCGAGGACTCCGAGACGCATGCCGTGGTGCTCCTTCGAGTTCCGTGTCCGCCCCGCGCGGGACGGCTCAGCCCTTGGACCCGGCGCGGGCGGGCTTGGCCGCCGCGGGCTTCTTGGCCGTGCTCTTCTTCGTGCCGGTCCTCGTCGTGCCCTTGGCCGAGGACCGCGCCGTCTTCTTCGGGGCGGGGCCCTGGGCGCGCTTCTCCGCGAGCAGCTGGCTCGCGCGCGCCGGGGTGATCTGCTCCACCGTCTCACCGCGCGGAACCGTCACGTTGGTCTCCCCGTCGGTGATGTACGGGCCGAAGCGACCGTCCTTGATCACCATGGGCCGCTCCGTGATCTGGTCGGTGCCCAGGTCCGCGAGCGGCGGCTTCGCGGTGCCGCGGCCGCGCTGCTTCGGCTGGGCGTAGATCTTCAGGGCCTCGTCGAGGGTGACCGTGAACAGCTGCTCCTCGGACTGCAGCGAGCGCGAGTCGCCGCCCTTCTTGAGGTAGGGGCCGAACCGGCCGTTCTGCACCGTGATCTCGTTGCCCTCGGCGTCCGTGCCCAGCGTGCGCGGCAGGGACAGGATCTTGAGGGCGTCCTCGAGGGTCACGTCCTGCAGGGTCATCGTGGAGAGCAGGGACCCCGTGCGGGGCTTCTCCTTGACCGGCTTCTTCGGGGGCTTGGGCTTGCCGTTCTTGTAGTACTCGACGGGCTGGGCCGCGAGCTCCTCGGCGGTGGGCTCGGGGATCACCTCGGTGACGTAGGGCCCGTAGCGGCCGTCCTTGGCCACGATGGTGCGCCCGGTCACGGGGTCGCGGCCGAGTTCGCGGCCGTCGGCCTTGCCGGTCTCGATGAGCTCGCGGGCCTTGTCGGGCGTGAGCTCGTCGGGGGCGAGGTCCTCCGGCACGTTGGCCCGGACCGGGTCGGTGAGCTCCCCGGTCTCCGGGTCCAGGGTCCCGGCCACCTCGAGGTAGGGGCCGAACTTGCCGACCCGCAGGGTGATGTCCTCGGTCACGGGGATCGAGTTCACGGCGCGCGCGTCGATCTCGCCGAGGTCGTCGACGATGGGCTTGAGCCCGTTCTCGTGGCCCTGGGAGCCGAAGTAGAAGTCCTGCAGCCAGTCGGTGCTGTCCTCCTCGCCGCGGGCGATCCGGTCGAGGCCCTCCTCCATCTCCGCCGTGAAGTCGTAGTCCACGTAGTCGGAGAAGTGCTCCTCGAGCAGGCGCACCACGGAGAACGCGGTCCACGAGGGGATGAGCGCGGAGCCCCGCACCCGGACGTAGCCGCGGTCCATGATCGTCGAGATGACGGCCGCGTAGGTCGAGGGCCGGCCGATGCCGAGCTCGTCGAGGACCTTGACCAGGGACGCCTCGGTGTAGCGGGGCGGGGGCGAGGTGCGGTGCCCGTCCGCCTCGACGTCGGTGGCGTCCAGGCGGTCGCCCTCCGCCATCCGCGGGAGCCGCTTGTCCCCGTCCTTGCCGCCGTCCTTGTCGGTGGCGGGGTCCTCGTCCCGGCCCTCCTCGTAGGCGGCCAGGAAGCCGCGGAAGGTGATGACGGTGCCGGACGCGGAGAACTCGGCGTCCCGGCCGGTGGACGAGGTCGCCCCGAGCCGCACGGTCGCCGTCGAGCCCTTGGCGTCGGCCATCTGGGAGGCCACGGTGCGCTTCCAGATCAGCTCGTAGAGCCGGTAGGCGTCCGCGGAGAGCTCGCCGCGGACCTGGTTGGGGGTGCGGAAGGAGTCCCCGGCGGGGCGCACGGCCTCGTGCGCCTCCTGCGCGTTCTTCGACTTGGAGCTGTAGAGCCGCGGGGAGCCGGGCACGAAGTCCGCGCCGTAGAGCTCCGTGGCCTGGCGCCGGGCGGCCGTGACCGCCTGGTCCGACAGCGCCACGGAGTCGGTGCGCATGTAGGTGATGTAGCCGTTCTCGTACAGCTTCTGCGCCACCTGCATGGTGGTCCGGGACGTGAAGCGCAGCTTGCGCGCCGCCTCCTGCTGCAGCGTGGAGGTGGTGAACGGCGCGGCCGGGCGGCGGGTGTAGGGCTTGGTCTCCAGCGACCGGACCGTGAACGCCGCGTCCTCGAGGCCGGCGGCCAGCTCGCGGGCGGCCTGCTCGTCGAGGTGCGCGAGCTTGTCGACGGCGCCCTTGAGCACGCCGTCGTCGCCGAAGTCGCGGCCCCCGGCCACCCGCTTGCCGTCCACGGAGGAGAGCCGGGCGCTGAAGGCGGTGCCGGCGTCCTCGCCGTCGGTGCGGGCGAAGGTCCCGCTGAGGTCCCAGTAGTCGGCGGGCACGAAGGCCATGCGCTGCCGCTCCCGCTCCACCACCAGGCGCGTGGCCACGGACTGCACGCGCCCTGCGGACAGGCCGGAGGCGATCTTGCGCCACAGCACCGGGGAGATCTCGTAGCCGTAGAGCCGGTCCAGGATGCGCCGGGTCTCCTGCGCGTCGACCAGGTCCTGGTCGAGCTCGCGCAGCTCGCCGAAGGCCCGCTCGATGGCCTCGCGGGTGATCTCGGGGAAGGTGAGCCGGTAGACGGGGACCTTGGGCTTGAGCACCTCCAGGAGGTGCCACGCGATCGCCTCCCCCTCGCGGTCGCCGTCGGTGGCGAGGTAGAGGGCGTCGGCGTCCTTGAGCTTGCGCCGGAGCTCGGTGACCTTCTTCTTCTTGTCCGGGTTGACCACGTAGTACGGCTCGAAGCCGTGCTCCACGTCCACCGCGAACTTGCCGTAGGGCCCCTTCTTGAGCTCCGCCGGCAGCTCCGAGGGCTGCGGGAGATCACGGATGTGCCCCATCGAGGACTCGACCTCGTAGGCGTCGCCGAGGTACCCGGCGATGGTCTTGACCTTCGAGGGGGACTCCACGATGAGCAGGCTCTTGCCCGTTCCGGGGCTCTGGGTGGCCTTCGTTGGCACGGTACTCCTTGCTGCGCTCCGCGGTGCCGCGGGCCGCGGCGCTGCTGGACGTCGGGTCGAACGGGCGGGCGTCGGCCCGCCGTTGCGCTCCACCATAACGCCTCACCGCCGTCGGTCCCCGCCCGGTGGCCCGGCCGGGGGCCGCGGCGGCTCCCGGACCGGGCGCCCGGCCGCCCGGGGCCCGGACGGCTCCGATCGGCCGGGCCGCGGCCGGGGCCGCGCTCAGGAGGGGTAGCGCTCGGGCTCGGCGCCGATCGTGAACTCGCGGCCGGTGGCGGTCTCCACGTCGATGACCACGAAGTTGTACTTGAGCGTGGGCGCCCACGGCTTCAGCGGCAGCTCCTCCGCGGCGTCCACCTCGGCACGGGTCTCGAGCCGCCGGGCCCGCCCGTGCACCACCACGGAGCGCACGACGTCGTCCTCCGAGACCTCGTCGATCTCGAACGCCACCTGGTCGTTGACGATCAGGCTCGAGAGCTTGGAGCCCTGGGCGGTGCGGAAGTACAGCTTGTGCTGGTGCACCACGTAGTTCACGGGGAAGATGTCCACGAGTCCGGCCGCCTCGACGGCGAGCCGCCCGAACGGGTGCTTCTCGAGGAGCTGCCAGACGGCGTCCTTGTCGAGGGTCTTGATGGGGCTCAGGTTGTCTCCGATGCTCATGCCCCCATCCTTCCACCCCGGCGGCCGCGGCGCCGCCTGCTCATCCGCCCACAGCTCCTGCGCCCGCGACGCGGCCCACGGCCCCGACCGCCCCGGCACCGCCCGGGACGCCGTTGGGAGCGGCCCGGCACGGCCGCTCACGCCGGGGACGGCACCGGTTCCTGCGGCACGAGGAAGCCGTCGAGCACGAGGTGGCGGACCTCCTCGGTCAGCCGCTGCCGCTCCTCGCCGGCCCAGTCCAGCAGGGCGGCGAGCGCCCCGAGGATCTGCCGGGCGCTCAGCTCGCCGTCGCACGCCCCGGCGAAGCCGGCGGCCTCGCTCGAGAGCACCACGGTCCGGCGCAGCCCGGTCCCCTGCCGGAGCAGGATCACGCCGGGGTGCTCCGCGCCGGGACGCTGGTGGCGCTCCTCGGTGACGTCCTCGGGGGCCACGAGCCGGGCGTCGAGCCAGTCCTGCGGGTGCGTCGCGAGCCAGTCGGCCCGCTCCCACGCGGCGGCGAGCGCCGGGGCCAGCGGCTGCTGGACCGGGTGGGGGACGTGCTCGAAGCGGCGGAGCACGTCCCCGGGGCGGGACGGGGCCGGGCGGCGGAGGCGGATCATCCCGAAGCCCACGGCCTCGACGCCGCGGGCGGCGAAGTCGTCGAGGTAGGCGCGGTAGGCGCGCTCGTAGTGCTCGAGGTCGCGGGACTCCGCCGCGTCCCGCAGCCACGTCTCGGCGTACTCCTCCGGGGTGGCCAGCTCCCGCTGGACGAACCACGCGTCCACGCCTCCGGGAACCCACTGCTCGGGCCGCAGCGCCCAGCGCTCGGCGGCCGGGCGCGCGTCCCCCGGCCGCGGGGCGAGCACCTCCCAGTTGCCGAGCAGGTGGGCCGTGGCCCCGGGGGCCATGACCGCGGGGAGCTCGCGCACGAGGTCGGCCACGATCCGGTCCCCCGGCAGGCCGCCGTCCCGGTAGGTGTAGCGGTCCTGCGGGGCCTCCCCGGCGGGCCGCGGGGTGATCACGAACGGCGGGTTGGACACCACGAGGTCGAACTGCTCGCCGCGCACGGGCTCGAGCAGGGAGCCCGCGCGCAGGCTCACCCGGTCCTCCAGCCGGCCGGGGTCGATGCCGAGGGCCGCCGCGTTGAGCAGCAGGTTGAACCGGGTGAAGCCCAGCGCCCGGTCCGAGACGTCGGTCGCGGTGACGTGCCCCGCGTGCGCCAGGAGGTGGAACGCCTGGATGCCGCAGCCGGTCCCCAGGTCCAGCGCCCGGTCCACCCGGCGGCGGTCGGTGGTCTGGGCCAGCGTCAGGGACGCCTGCCCGATGCCCAGCACGTGGTCCCGGCGCAGCGCACCGGGGCGCTGGGACTCGCCCAGGTCGCTCGCGACGTACAGCTCCGTCCCGTCGTCGGAGGCGTGGGGGCGCAGGTCCACGGTGGAGCGCAGCCCGCCCGCCGTCTCCTCCGCGAGGCCCAGGCCCACGAGCTGTTCGGGACGCACCGGGGCGGGCTCGAGCGTCTCCGCGGGGACGGTGCGCCCCAGCAGGAAGAGGGTGGTGATCCCGGCGAGCGCCCGGTCCGGGTGCCCCGGCGTGCGGAGGGCCGGCTCGAGCACCCGCAGGGCGGGCACCGCCTGGTCCCGCGCGAGCGCGTCCATGGCCGCCTCCCCCAGCAGCTCCGCCACGCGGTCGTGGGTGAAGCCCGTGCGGCGGAGGGCGTCGTGCAGGGCGGCCGGTGCCCGCGGGTCGTCGGAGACGGGGGTGCCCGGGACCCGGGAGAAGGCCGGCGCCGCGGAGGGACCGGGTGCGGCGGGGCTCATGCGGCGCTCGTCGGCACGGGCACGGGTGCCGGGGCGGCCCCCGAGGCGACCGGGGCGCCGTCGTCGGGTGAGAGCGCCGGGACCGGCAGGGAGGCGGCCGGCGCGCCGCCGCCGGGCACGGGTGCCGGGGCGGCCCCCGAGGCGACCGGGGCGCCGTCGTCGGGTGCGGGGCGCGGGGCGGTCCCGCACCCCGCGGGGCACGTGAGCTGCGGGTGCTCCTCGTGGCAGGCCGGGCACGCGAGGACGAGGGCGCGGCAGGACGCGTCCGCGCAGTTGACGAAGCGGTTCGCGGGGCCGGCGCACCGGTCGCAGCGCCCGATCGTGACCGCGGCCGGGGTGAACGGCACGTGCATCCGCCGGTCGAAGACGTAGAGGGAGCCCTCCCACAGCCCCCGGTCCCCGCGCTCGCGCCCGTACGCGGCGATGCCGCCGTCGAGCTGGTAGACCTCCTCGAAGCCGCGGTCGCGCATCAGCGCGGAGAGCACCTCGCAGCGGATCCCGCCGGTGCAGTAGGTGACCACGGGCCGGGTCCTCAGGTGGTCGTACTTCCCGGAGTCCAGCTCGGCCACGAAGTCGCGGGTGTGCGCCACGTCCGGGACCACGGCCCCGCGGAAGCGCCCGATCCGCGCCTCGTGGGCGTTGCGGCCGTCGAAGAACACGACGTCCTCGCCCCGGCGGGCCACGAGCTCGTCCACCTCGGCGGGGGCCAGGCGGGTGCCGCCGCCCACGACGCCGTGCTCGTCGACCCGGAGCTCGCCCGGCGCGCCGAAGGACACGAGCTCGTCGCGGACCTTGACCGACAGCCGCGGGAAGTCCTCGGCCGAGCCGTCCGACCACGTGAACACCGTGTCCCGGAAGCCGGGATAGGAGCGGGTGGCCCGGGTGTACTGCTTGAGCGCCCCGACCTCACCGCCCACGGTGGCGTTGAGCCCGTGCGGGGACACGATGATCCGGCCGCGCAGGCCCAGGCCCGCGCACAGGGCGCGCTGCCAGAGCATCACGGCCGTGGGGTCGGGGAGCGGGACGAAGACGTAGTGCAGGACGATCCGGTGCTGTGCCACGGGTCCAGGCTACAAGCGCGGCGGGACCCCCGGCGCCGGGCCGGACCCCGGTCCGCGGTGCGGGGTCAGTGGCCCAGGTGGAACACGCGGCCGGTGACCTTCGTGGGGACCACCTCGACGTACTCGAGCTTGGTGGTCTCCAGCCACGGCCGCAGCGGCAGCTCGTCGACCCGGGCGGTCTCCTCCGGATCGGTCAGCTGGCGGGCCGTGCCGCGCACGATCACGGACCACGCCTCCCCGCCCTGCGCCTGGTCGACCTGCACGGCCACGTGCTCGTTGAGCACCAGGTGCAGCAGCTTGGTGCCCTTGGCCGTGCGGAAGTAGATCTTCCCGTCGTCGGCCACGAGGTTGATCGGGGTGATCTCGATCTCGTCGCCGTCCATGGTGGCGATCCGGCCGAAGCGGGCGCTGTAGAGGTGCTCCCAGCACTGCTCCGGGGACAGCTCCGTGACCGGGGGCCGGTGCGCGCGGGCCTCCTTGTCGGGGTTGCGCCCGGAGATGTTCATGGGGTTGCTCATGCGGTCATTCTGGCACGCGGGCCCCACGGCGGTGACCCGTGTCCTGAACGTGACCGGCGGCCCCGGGCGGGGCCCGTCACCGCACCCGGCCGGCCCCCTCCCCCGGAACGACGGCGAAGACGTCCGGCGCCCGGCGGCCCGCCTCCGCGAAGGCCTCCGCGACCGCGCTCCGCACCCGGTCCGCCCGCTCCTCGGGCACGAGGGCGATCGCGGACCCGCCGAAGCCGCCGCCGGTCATCCGGGCGCCCAGGGCCCCCGCGGCGAGGGCGGTGTCCACGGCCAGGTCCAGTTCCGGGCAGGACACCTCGTAGTCGTCCCGCAGCGAGGCGTGGGAGGCGACCAGCAGCTCCCCGATGCCCCGGACGTCACCGGCCCGCAGCCGCTCGACGGTCTCCAGCACCCGGCGGTTCTCGCCGAGCACGTGCCGGACCCGGCGGGCGGTCTGCTCGTCGAGCGCGGTCAGCTCGGCCTGCTCCGGGACGTCGCGCAGGGAGGCCGCGCCGAGGGCGGCGGCCCCGCGCTCGCAGGCGGCGCGGCGGGCGGCGTAGCCGCCGTCGGCGTGGGAGTGGGCGACCCCCGTGTCCAGCACCAGCACCGTCAGCCCGTGCTCGGCCACCGGCAGCGGCACGAGCTCGGCTGCCTGGGTGCGGCAGTCCAGGAACAGCGCGGCTCCCGCCCGGCCCCGCAGCGAGGCCGACTGGTCCATGATCCCGGTCGGGGCGCCGACGAACTCGTTCTCCGCCCGCTGCGTCAGCCGCGCCATCGCGGGGCGGTCCAGGCCCAGCCCCAGCAGGTCGTCCAGCGCCACGACGGTGGCGACCTCCACCGCGTGGGAGGAGGACAGGCCCGCGCCCACGGGGACGGTCGAGTCGAGCAGCAGCTCGAAGCCGGGGACCCGGACCCCGTCGAGGCCGGCGAGCACGTGCACGACCCCGGCCGGATAGGCCCCCCACCCGGGGACCGTCCCCGGGCGCAGCTCCGGGATCCGGAACCGCGCCCGGGACAGCCCGGAGCCGTCCGGGGCCCAGGTGGAGGCCAGGTCGACGACGTCGTGCCCGGCCGGCTCCCGTTCCTCGCCGTGCCCCGGTCCGGGCTCCTGCCCGTGCTCCGGCGCCGGCCCGGGATCGCGGCGCAGCCGGACGGCGACCATGGCGGAGCGGTCGATGGCGAACGGGAGCACGAAGCCGTCGTTGTAGTCGGTGTGCTCCCCGATGAGGTTCACCCGGCCCGGGGCCCGCCACACCCCGTCGGGGGCGTGGCCGTACACCTCGGCGAAGCGCCGGGCGAGCTGCTCGGCCCGGACGGCGTCGTCGTGCGCGGGCGGCGGAGCGGTCTGTCGGCGGGTCATCGTGCGGCCTCCCTCAGGCGTGCGGCGGTCTGCTCGGCGGTGACGTCGTTGATGAACGCCCCCATGGCGGCCTCGGAGCCGGCGAGGAACTTCAGCTTGTCCTCGGCCCGGCGCGGGCTGGTGAGCTGCAGGTGCAGCCGGCCGGCCTCCCGGTCCGCCGCGTCCACGGGGGTCTGGTGCCAGGCGGCGATGTAGGGGGTCGGGGTCGTGTAGAGCCGGTCGACGCGCTGGACCAGGTCCTGGTACACCACTGCCAGCTCGTCCCGCTCGGGCCCGGTGAGCGCGGCGAGGTCCGGCACCTGCCGGTGCGGGACGAGGTGGACCTCCAGTGGCCAGCGCGCGGCATAGGGCACGAACGCGGAGAAGTGCTCGCCCTCGATCACCATCCGGTCCCCCGAAGCGGTCTCGTCGGCCAGGACCTCCCCCATCAGCGCCCGTCCCGTGGCGGCCAGGTGGGCCCTCGAGCGGGCGGCCAGCCGGGCGGCGTGCGGAGCCGGATAGGGATAGGCGTAGATCTGCCCGTGCGGATGGTGCAGGGTCACGCCGATCTGCTCGCCGCGGTTCTCGAAGGGGAAGACGTGCCGGACGCCGGCCATGGCCGAGAGCGCCTCGGTGCGCTGGGCCCAGGCCTCCACCACGGTGCGCGCCCGCTCGAAGGGCAGGGACGCGAAGGAGCCCTGGTGCTCGGGGGTGAACACCACCACCTCGCAGCGCCCCACGGCCGGGGACGGGGCGCCCCACAGGGACCGCTCCCCCACCTGTTCCGGGTCCGGCAGTTCGGCCAGCTCCGGCCCCAGCGAGGGGAAGCGGTTCTCGAAGACGACGACGTCAAAGTTCTCCGCGGGGATCTCCGACTCCCGCCCGCCCGTGCTCGGGCACAGCGGGCACTGGTCGGCCGGGGGCAGATAGGTGCGCGCCTGGCGGTGGGCGGCCACGGCCACCCACTCCCCCGTCAGCCGGTCGAAGCGCACATCGCCGCCACCGGACCGGGCGTCGAGGGGCCTGCGGTCCACGACGTGCTCCACGGGCGGGGTGCCGCGGTCGGAGAAGAACACGGCCTCCCGCCCGTCGGCGAGGTGGTGAGTGCGGTGCGCGAGGGTCCCGGCGCGTCCGGTGGGCAGGGGAAGTGTCATCGGACGGGCTCCAGTCGCAGGTCGGGGACGTGCTGGTTCAGGGTCTCGCGGTCCGCGGCGTCGAGGCCGTCGTCGGTCACGACGGTGTCGACCTCCTCGAGGCCGGCGATGCGGTGCAGACCGGACAGGCCCCACTTGGTGGAGTCGGCCAGTACGACGCTGCGGTCGCAGCGCTCCAGGAAGAGGCGGTTGATCTCGGCCTCCATCATGTTCGGGGTGGTCAGCCCGTCGCGCACCGACAGCCCGTGCACGCCCAGGAAGCACAGGTCCACGTGCAGGGTGCGCAGGGCCGCGGTGGCCAGCGGGCCCACCAGGGCGTCCGAGGGGGTGCGGACGCCGCCGAGGAGGACCACGGTCTGGCCCGTGGCCGGCGCGTCCTGGAGGACGTCGGCGATGCGCGGGGAGTTCGTCACCACCGTGATCCCGGAGACGCGGCGCAGGGCGCGGGCCAGGGCGAAGGTGGTGGTCCCGGAGTTCAGCGAGACCGACATCCCGGGCTCCACCATGGCCTCGGCCGCGGCGGCGATCGCGGCCTTCTCCGGCAGCTGCAGCTCGGACTTGTGCGTGAAGCCCGGCTCGGCCGCGGAGGACCCCGCGGGCAGCTTCGCCCCGCCGTGCACCTTCTGCAGCTCCCCGTCCCGGGCCAGCCGGTCCAGGTCCCGGCGCACCGTCATGTCCGACACGCCCAGCTCGGCGACCAGGTCGGCGACCCGTACGGCGCCGGCCGCGCGGACGCGGTCGAGGATCTCCCGCCGCCGGCGGTCGGGAAGCATCTCGGTCATGGGTCCTCCTGGTTCGGCACAGGCCTGTCGAGGCCCCGGAATGGTGACTTGTCCCACAATACAAACATTTCGGTGTGTTTTTCAACAGGGTTGATGTTTGATTCTGTCGCTTCTACTATGACATGGAACACACCGATCGATCGCCTCGATCGAGTGCCCGCCCCCACCACCCCGATCAGCGACCAGGAGCCGACGTGACTGCTGTGACCCTCGAGCCGACCACCACCCTCGATCCGACCGGACCGTGCCGTGTCCACCTCCTGAGCGGGGGCGTATCGGTGCTGGTCGACCTCTCCGAGACCCTGCTGCCCTCGGTGGTGCACTGGGGCGCGGCGCTGCCCGGTCTCGACGCGGCCGAGGCCACCCTGCTCGTCGAGGCCGCCGTGCCCCACGGCACGGCCAACGGGCAGGACCTCCCGATGCGCCCCGACGTGCTGGGCAGCCGGCACACCGGCTGGAGCGGCCGGCCGGGACTCGTCGGGGACCGGGACGGCACCGGGTGGACCCCGCTCCTGCGGGTGACGGAGGCCTTCCTGGAGCCGGTGGACCCGCAGGAGGTCGCCACGGACGGGGCCCTGGTGAGCGTCGGCACGGGCCGCCTGCACGTGGTGGCGGAGGACACCGGCGCGGGTCTGCGCGTGGTGATCGAGCTGGAACTGACGTCCTCGGGGCTGCTGCGGGCCCGCGCCACCCTGACGAACACCGCCGCCGGGTCCTACCGCGTCCATGAGCTCGGCCTGGTGCTCCCGCTGCCCGTCCACGCCCGGGAGGTCCTCGACTTCGCCGGGCACTGGGGCAAGGAGCGCGTTCCCCAGCGCCGGGAGCTCACCGTCGGCACGCACCTGCGGGAGGGGCGCAAGGGACGCACCGGCGCCGACGCCGCCTACGCGCTGACCGCCGGGGAGCCCGGCTTCAGCTTCGCCGAGGGCGAGGTCTGGGGCCTGCACCTGGGCTTCTCCGGCAACCACCGCACGTGGGCGGAGCGGCTCTACGACGGTCACCAGGTCCTCGGCGCCTCCGAGCTGCTGCTGCCCGGAGAGGTGGTCCTGGCCCGGGGCGAGAGCTACACCACCCCCTGGCTGTACGGCGTGCACGGGCTGGGGCTGGACGAGCAGGCCGCACGCTTCCACGACTGGCTCCGGACCCGCCCCCAGCACCCGTCCCGGCCCCGGCCCGTGACGCTGAACGTGTGGGAGGCCGTCTACTTCGACCACCGCCTCGAGAAGCTGACCGCCCTGGCCGACCGCGCGGCCGCCGCCGGCGTGGAGCGGTACGTGCTCGACGACGGGTGGTTCGGCGCCCGCCGCGACGACAGCGCCGGGCTGGGCGACTGGGTGGTCTCCCCCGACGTGTGGCCGCAGGGCCTGTCCCCGCTGATCGACCACGTCACCGGCCTGGGCATGGAGTTCGGGCTGTGGTTCGAACCGGAGA
The DNA here is from genome assembly GCF_001483755.1 of Kocuria rosea subsp. polaris. Lineage (GTDB taxonomy): Bacteria > Actinomycetota > Actinomycetes > Actinomycetales > Micrococcaceae > Kocuria > Kocuria cellulosilytica. The sequence goes on along the minus strand of NZ_LQBK01000002.1, from coordinate 75,711 downwards.
TGGTCAACCCCGACTCCGACGTGGCCCGCGCCCACCCCGAGTGGATCATGGGCCCGGGCGGTCGCCTGCCGACCGAGTCCCGCCGGCAGCAGGTGCTCGACCTGGGCATCCCGGAGGCGTATGCGCACGTGCGCGACCAGATGGTGGCTCTCCTGGCGGAGCACCCGATCGCCTACATCAAGTGGGACCACAACCGCGACCTGCTCGAGGCCGGCACCCAGCCCGACGGACGCCCCGGGGTGCACGCCCAGACCCTGGCGACCTATCGGCTGATGGCCGAGCTGAAGGAGAGGTTCCCGGACCTGGAGATCGAGTCCTGCTCCTCCGGCGGCGCCCGCGTGGACCTCGGGGTCCTCGAGCACACCGACCGGGTGTGGACCTCCGACGACATCGATCCCTTCGAGCGCCAGCAGATGCACCGGTGGACCCAGCAGCTGATCCCGGCGGAGCTCATGGGCGCCCACATCGCCTCCGGCGCCTCGCACACCACCGGTCGCATGCACACCCTGCACTTCCGCGCCGGCACCGCCGTGTGGGGCCACCTGGGCATCGAGTGGGACCTCACCCAGGCCACCGAGCAGGAGACGTCCGAGCTGGCCGAGTGGGTCGCCTTCCACAAGGACCACCGCGGCCTGCTCCACTCGGGCAGGCTGGTGCGCCTGGACGCGTTCGACCCGGCCCTGCAGATCCACGGCGTCGTCGCCCCCGACCGCTCGGAAGCGCTGTTCGCCGTCGTCGCGGCCGCCCTGCCCGACGTCGAGCCGGTGGGCCGGTTCCGCCTGCGCGGCCTGGATCCGGACCGCCGCTACCGGGTCCGGGACGTCACCCCCGGAGCCGAGCCGCACGGGTTCCGCCGCCCGCCGTGGTGGCCCGGAGAGCAGGGCGCGGTCCTGTCCGGACGCGCGCTGCAGACGGTGGGCGTCCACGCGCCGTGGCTGGCCCCGGACACCCTGCGGATCCTCCGTCTCGAGGCCCTGTCCCCCGCCCCGCTCTCCACCCAGGATTGAGGCCACCCATGTCCACGACGACCCTCTCCCGCCGGCGCGGTGCGGCCGGCGCCCCCGGACGCTCACGACGGCGCGGCCGGCAGGACACCCGGATCGCCCTGGTGTTCATCGCCCCCGCGGCCCTGGGCTTCCTCGTCTTCCTCGCCTGGCCCACCGTGCGCGGGATCTGGCTGAGCTTTACCAGCTTCAACCTGCTGACCCCGTCTGAGTTCGTCGGCCTGGCCAACTACCGTCGCCTCGTGCAGGACCCCATCTTCTGGGACTCGCTGCTGGTCACGGTGGAGTACGTCCTGCTGAACATCGGGATCCAGACCGCGTTCGCCCTGCTCATCGCGCTGATGATGCACCACCTGACGCAGTCCACCTTCCTGCGCGGGGTGGTGCTCGCCCCGTACCTGGTCTCCAACGTGGTCGCCGCGATCGTGTGGCTGTGGATCCTCGACACCCAGTTCGGTGTGGCCAACCAGGTCATCTCGTGGGTGGGGCTGGACCGGATCGGCTTCCTCTCCGACGAGACCTGGGCGATCCCCACGATCGCGCTGATCAACGTGTGGCGGCACATGGGCTACACGGCCCTGCTGATCTTCGCGGGTCTGCAGACCCTGCCCCAGTCCGTCTACGAGGCGGCGCGGATCGACGGGGCGGGCGAGGTCCGGACCTTCTTCACCATCACCCTGCCCCTGCTGCGTCCGATCCTGGCGCTGGTGCTCATCATGACGGTGATCGGGTCCTTCCAGGTGTTCGACACCGTGGCCGTGACCACGGCCGGAGGACCCGCCAACGCCACCAACGTGCTCCAGCTCTACATCTACGACATGGCGTTCGGCCGCTTCCAGTTCGGCTACGCCTCGGCGATGTCCGTGGCCCTGCTCGTGGTCCTGGCCGTCATCACCTTCCTCCAGTTCCGTCTGACCCGCGCCGGGTCCACGGACCTGGCCTGACCCCGAGGAGTTCCGATGAACCCGACCCCTGCTCCCGCGCAGCCCGGAAGCGCTGCGCCCAGCCCCGCCGGCGCGGCAGCCCCGGTGGCCGCGGACCCCACGGACACCGGCCCCGCCCGCCCGGGCGCACCGCGCCGGCGGATCGCCCCCGGCAAGGTGCTCGCCTGGGCCTTCCTGATCGCCGTCGTCCTGGTGACACTGTTCCCGTTCTACTGGATGCTGCGCACCGCGCTGTCCACGAACCCGGGGCTCCAGGCCGACCCCTCCTCCTGGTTGCCGCCGGAGTTCACCTTCGGCGCCTTCGAACGCGTGCTGGGCCTGCAGTCCACCGAGGAGGCCCTCGCCGAGGGCGGCTCCGGCACGTCGCTGAACTTCTGGCGCTACCTGCTGAACTCCGTGGTGGTGGCCACGCTCATCACCGCAGGCCAGCTGCTGTTCTCGGCCATGGCCGCCTACGCCTTCTCCCGGCTGAAGTGGCCCGGGCGGGACAAGGTGTTCGGCCTGTTCCTGGCCGGGCTCATGGTGCCCGCCATCTTCACCCTGCTGCCCAACTTCGTGCTCATCAAGGAGCTGGGACTGGTGGACAACATGCTCGGCATCGCGCTGCCCACGATGTTCATGACCCCGTTCGCGGTGTTCTTCCTGCGGCAGTTCTTCATGAACGTCCCCGCCGAGATCGAGGAGGCCGCCCTGCTGGACGGCGTCTCCAAGGTCGGCGTGTTCTTCCGGGTGGTCCTGCCGATGTCGGCGGCGCCGATGGCGACCCTGGGCATCCTCACGTACATGACGGCCTGGAACGACTACTTCTGGCCGCTGATGGTCTCCTACACGGACGCCTCCCGCGTACTGACGGTGGCCCTGGGCGTCTTCCGGGCGCAGTCCCCGCAGACCGGCACCGACTGGGCGGGCCTGATGGCCGCCACCCTCATCGCCGCGCTGCCGATGATCCTGCTCTTCGCGGTCTTCGCCAAGCGCGTGGTCAACTCCATCGGCTTCAGCGGCATCAAGTAGGAGCTCACCATGACACGCAACCCCGCACTCTCCCACCACCCCCGGCGCACGCCACGTGCCCGCACGCGCCTGGCCCTGGCCGCGTCCGCCGTCCCGCTGCTCGCCCTCACCGGGTGCGGGGCGGGCGCCGACGCCGAGGCCACGGCCACCGGCGTCATCGACTACTGGATGTGGGACACCAACCAGCTGCCCGCCTACCAGAAGTGCGCCGAGATGTTCGAGGCCGAGCACCCCGACCAGGACGTGCGCATCACCCAGACCGGGTGGGGCGACTACTGGACCAAGCTCACCGCCGGGTTCATCGCCGACACCGGCCCGGACGTGTTCACCAACCACGTGTCCAAGTACCCGCAGTTCGCCGAGCTCGAGGTCCTGGCCCCGCTGGAGGAGCACCCGGCCACCGCGGCACTGGACCCCGAGGACTACCAGGACGGCCTCGTGGACCTGTGGACCGGACCGGACGGCCACCAGTACGGCGTGCCCAAGGACTGGGACACCGTCGCGGCCTTCTACAACGAGGAGCTGCTCGCCGAGGCGGGCCTGACCCCCGCGGACCTCGAGGGCTGGAGCTGGAACCCCGAGGACGGCGGCAGCTTCGAGGACCTCGTGGCACACCTGACTGTGGACGAGAACGGCGTCCGCGGCGACGAACCGGGCTTCGACAAGGACCACGTCGCCGTCTACGGCCTGGGCATCTCCGAGGCCGGCGGGAGCACCGCCGGCCAGGGACAGTGGTCGGCCTTCGCCGCCTCCAACGGCTGGCAGGTCACCGACGAGCCGCTGTGGGGCGACCACTACAACCTGGACGACCCCGCCCTGCACGAGACCCTCGACTGGTACTTCGGACTGACCGACAAGGGATACATGCCCCCGTACGGGCAGTTCAACGCCGCCGAGGGCGTCAACGCCCAGCTGGCCTCGGGATCGGCGGCCATGGTGCTGGACGGGGCCTGGATGATCAGCACCTACGCCGGCATCGACGACTTCCCCGTGGGGACCGCCCGCACCCCGGTGGGCCCCGACGGCACCGCCACGACCATGCTGAACGGGCTGGCCGACTCGATCGTCAAGGACACCGACAACCCCGAGGGGGCGGCCCAGTGGGCGGCGTTCATGGGCTCGGCCCAGTGCCAGCAGGAGGTTGCCCGCGCCGGCGTGGTCTTCCCCTCCCGCCAGGACGCCACGCCCCTCGCCGCGGAGGCCTACCGGCAGATGGGCATCGACCCCGAGCCGTTCATCGCCCCGGTCGAAGAAGGCAACACCGTCTACTTCCCCGTCACCAAGTTCGGCGCGGACGTGTCGGCCCTGATGACCCCGGCCCTGGAGGACATCTACGCCAACCGGGTACCGGCCTCGACGCTCACCGAGATCAATGACGCCGTCAACGTCCTCTTCGAGACCGACGAAACCAACGACTCCTGACCCGCTCGGGCGCCGGGACCAGGCGTCCCGGCGCCCTGCCTCCTCCGGCACCACCCGGTGCCGCCCCACCCTCGCCGGCAGCAGTCCCTGCGGGCACTCCGAAAGGAACCACCCACCATGTCCTCTGTGCGCTACGCCAACGTCACCTGTCAGTACCCCGGGGCCGAACGCCCCTCGGTCACCGACCTGAACCTGGACATCGCCGACGGGGAGTTCCTCGTCCTGGTCGGCCCCTCCGGGTGCGGGAAGTCCACCACCCTGCGGATGCTCGCCGGCCTCGAAGAGGTCACNNTTCGCCCTGAAGATCGCCAAGATCTCCCCCGAGGAGCGCCGCCGCCGGGTCGAGGAGGCGGCGAAGATCCTGGACCTGACCGACTACCTCGACCGCAAGCCCAAGGCGCTGTCCGGCGGGCAGCGCCAGCGCGTGGCCATGGGCCGTGCCATCGTGCGGTCCCCGCAGGTGTTCCTGATGGACGAGCCGCTGTCGAACCTGGACGCGAAGCTGCGCGTGCAGACCCGCACCCAGATCGCCTCGCTGACCCGCCGGCTCGGGGTCACCACCGTGTACGTCACCCACGACCAGGTCGAGGCGATGACCATGGGCGACCGGGTCGCCGTCCTCAAGGACGGGCTGCTGATGCAGGTCGACACCCCGCGGGCGCTGTACGACCGGCCGGCCACGGAGTTCGTGGCCGGGTTCATCGGCTCCCCGGCGATGAACCTCTTCCGCGTGCCCGTCACCGAGGCCGGGGTCCAGCTGGGCACGGTGCGGATCCCGTTGAGCCCCGCCCAGCGATCCGCCCTGAGAGGGTCCCAGGTCACGGTCGGGATCCGGCCCGAGGACCTCGCCCCGGCCGCGGAGGGCACGGGACTGCCGATCGTGGCCGACGTCGTCGAGGAGCTCGGTGCGGACGCCTTCGTCTACGGCCACCTCGCCCCGGTCACCGCCGCCAACACGATCGTGCCCGTGGATCCCACCACGGGGACGGCCGACGACCCCACCACCCACGAGTTCATCGTCCGGGCCGAGGGCCGCACCCCGCCGCGGGCCGGGACCACCATCTGGGTCGCCCCGGACCTGGAGCATGTGCACCTGTTCGACACCACCACCGGCAACCGCCTTCCCGACTGATCCGCAGGGCCCCGCAGCCCTGCCCCACCCCGCACAGCACGTCGTCCGACCCGACTCGGAGCACCCAGACCCATGCACCCCCGCACCACCGAAAGCACCACCGATCCCCGAGCCGACCCCTGGTGGTTCACCCACCCCAACGAATCCCGCGGGTCGTTGCCCCCGCGGGCGCACCTGGCCTCCGATCGGCCGGAGCTCTCCCTGGCGGGCGCGTGGGACTTCCGCTGGTTCCCCTCGGCGTCCGACGCCCTCTCGGCCTGCCCCGACCCGACAGCACCGGACACCGCCTGGCCGGAGCGGATCCCGGTGCCCGGCCACTGGGTGCTCGAGCACCTCGACGGCGACCGGCGGTTCGGCACCCCCTGGTACACCAACGTCCTCTACCCCTTCCCCGTGGACCCACCCCACGTGCCGGACGCCAACCCGACGGGCGACCACCGCACGCGCTTCGTGCTCGCCGATCTCACCGGCGGCGCGAGGACGGACCTGCGGGCCGTGCTGCTGCGCTTCGAGGGCGTCGAGTCGGCCTTCCGGGTGTGGGTGAACGGACGGTGGGCCGGCCAGGCGATGGGCTCCCGGCTCACCCACGAGTTCGACGTCACCGACCTCGTCCGGGACGGGGAGAACACCGTGGTGGTGCGGGTCCACCAGTTCAGCGCGGGGTCCTACCTCGAGGACCAGGACCAGTGGTGGCTGCCCGGGATCTTCCGCGACGTCCGCGTGCTCGGCGAGGTGCACGGCGGGATCGACGACGTCCACCTCACCGCGGACCGGGACCCGGCCACCGGTGAGGGCGTCCTGGGCTGCCGGATCACGGCCCCCGCGGACGCGTTCCCGGTGCACGTGGAGATCCCGGCGCTCGGCCTTTCCACCACCGTGGACGGCCCCGACCGGGTGGAGCTGCCCGTCGGGGTCGTGCGCGCCTGGACCGCCGAGGACCCGCACCTCTACGACGTCGCCCTGCGCGCCCAGGGACAGCTCGTCACCCACCGCGCCGGATTCCGCCGCGTCGCCATCTCCACCGACGGCGTCCTGCAGGTCGACGGCGCCCCGGTGCGCTTCCGCGGGGTCAACCGGCACGAGTTCCACCCGCGCCGGGGCCGCGCCGTGGATGCCGACTTCACCCGCGACGAGTACCGCCTCATGCAGGGGCACCACGTCAACGCGGTGCGCACCAGCCACTATCCACCGGCGCACCACGCCCTCGACCTGGCCGACGAGATGGGGCTGTGGGTCGTCCTCGAGGGCGACATCGAGACCCACGGCTTCGTGCAGCAGGGCTGGGAGCGCAATCCCTCTGACGATCCCGCGTGGCGGGACGTCTACCTCGACCGCACGGCCCGGATGTGGCACCGGGACAAGAACCACGCGAGCGTGGTGATGCTGTCCCTCGGCAACGAGGCCGGCACGGGCGCCAATCTGGCCGCTGCCGCGGACTGGCTGCGCCGGCACGACAGCCGTCCCGTCCACTACGGGGGCGACCACGACGCCGCGTACACCGACGTCTACTCCCGCATGTACCCGACGCCGCGCGAGACCCGCAGCATCGCCGCCGGCGATCGCGTGCCCTCCACGGACACCGCCGGTTCCGAGCGGATCTCCCGGATGCCGTTCGTGCTGTGCGAGTACGCCCACGCCATGGGCACGGGCCCCGGTGGTCTGGCCGAGTACGAGGAGATCTTCCGCGCTCACCCCCGGTCCTGCGGCGGTTTCGTCTGGGAGTGGAAGGACCACGGCATCGCCACCGTCGCACCGGACGGCTCCCCGGTGCTCGCCTACGGCGGCGACTTCGGCGAGACCATCCACGACGGCAGCTTCGTGCTCGACGGGCTGTGCACCGCCGACGGCGCCCCCGGTCCCGGCCTGGTCGAGTACTCAGCGGTGATCGACCCGCTGCGCCTGGAGCTCGAGACCGGGCACGCGGTGGTCGGCAACGGGTACGACCACACCGTGCTCACCGGCCTCCGGCTGCGCTGGGCGCTGCGCACGGCCGAGCGGGGGGCGGTGCGCACGGGGACGACGGAGCTGGACGACCTCCCGCCCCGCGGGAGCCACCGGGTGGCCCTGCCCGAGTCACCGGGACCGGGCCAGCACCTCGAGGTGTCGGTGGAGGCCCACGGCCCCGCGGCCGGGCCACGGCGGCGCGACGCCCGGCTCGCCGGCCCGCCCGCCGTGCCCGTCGGAGCTCCGGGGCCCGCCGCGACGGCGCCCGACGCGGTCCGCGGCCCCGAGCTCTGCGTGTTCCGTGCTCCCACGGACAACGACGCCGGCACGATCGAGCCCACCCGGGAACTGTGGGCGGCCTCGCCGGCCGGGGACGCCACGGACTGGTACGCCTACACCGGCGCGGATCCGCGCGACACCACCAGCACACCGGGGATCGTGATCTCCACGGCGCGGCGCTGGCTCGACCACGGCCTGCACCGTCTCCAGCCCCGCACGCTGCCGCGCGTCCCCGGCGCACAGGCCGGCACGGTGCACACGCTCTGGGCCGCACCGGGCGCCGACCTGGCGGCCGCGCCGTTCGTGCTGACGCACCGCTGGAGCGGGACGGACGTCCCCGGCGCTCGGCGCCTGGAGCTGTCCTGGCAGCTGCCGGAACTGGACTTCCCGCTCGCGCGGGTGGGCTGCGTCCTGTCCCTGCCCGTGGATCCCGACGGGGACGTGGAGTTCGACGGCGACGGCCCGCAGGCCTCCTACCCCGACTCCTGTGCCGCCGCACGGTACGGCACGCACCGCCTCCCCGCGCGTGCTCTGACCGAACCGGGTGCCCGCCCCCAGTCCTCGGGGAACAGGAGCGGTGCGCGGCGCCTCAGCATCCCCCTGCTGGACGGCACCCGTCTCGAGCTGCGGACGGTGCGGGCGGAGCTGGACGGCGCGCCCGCTCCCCGGGGCCTGCAGTGGACGCTCACGCCGTACCGGGACGTCGAACTCATGGCCGCGGGCCACCCGCACGAGCTGCCGGACACCGCCGGGCGCAGCTGGTTCCTGCATCTCGACGTCGGCCACCACGGTCTCGGCAGCCGCTCCTGCGGCGCCGACGTCTCCCCCGCGGCTCGGCTGCACGCCCGCAGCGCCCGCCTCGAGCTGCTCCTCGGGTTCGATGCGGATCCCGGCCCGGGGGCGCCTCCGCCGTGAGCACGCCCCGGGGGACGAGCCCGGCCGTCCGTGCTCATCCCCGGGGTGAGCCGGCCCCGTCCGGGTCCGGCTCCCGGCGGGCGGCGAGGAGCTCCAGGTCCAGGGCGTGGCGCTCCACGTGGTCCAGGGCGAGGCGGACGGCACCCACGGAGACGACCTCCTCCCCGAGCACAGAGACCGCCACCCGTGGGGGCGTGGCGGCGAAGCGCGGCAGCTGCTCCTCGATCCGGCCCAGCAGGACGCCGGCCGACTCGGCGACGGCACCGGCGACGACCACCAGTTCCGGGTCGAAGAGCGTGCCCAGCAGGCCGATCACCCGCGCGAGACGCTCGGCGAGGCGGTCGAGGATCCGCTGCGCCACCTCGTCGCCGACCGCCGCGGCACGGAACACCGCCTCCGCCCCGACAGTGCCGGACGGCCCGGCCAGCTCCCGGAGCACCGTCTCCGGCGCCCCGTGCCGCACCGCTTCGTCGCCCCACGCCCGGCACAGCGCCGCGATGCCGTCCGGGCTGCCGACGCCCTCGACCAGGGTCAGGCTGCCCAGCTCGCCCGCGGCTCCGGAGCGGCCGTGCAGCAGGCGGCCGGCCTCCATCACACCGGTGCCGATCCGCTCCCCCGCCAGCATCACCACGAGGTCGTCCACCCCGCACGCCACCCCGCGCCAGCGCTCGGCCATCGCCGCGAGGTTGGCGTCGTTGGCCAGCAGCACCGGCCACCCGTGACGCCCCTGCAGCCGGGACTCGAGCCCGAGGTCGAAGGCCGCCCAGAACGGCTGGCCGTGGGAGATCCTGCCCCCGCGGTCCACGGGCGCGGCGACGCCCACGGCGGCGGCCAGCACGGACTCGGGGAGCACGGACGCGTCCGCGAGCGCGCCGTCGACGGCGTCGTCCACGGTGGCCAGTCGCCGCGCCGGGGCGGGGTCGGCGAAGGCGCGGGTCGTCCGGCCCAGGACCCGCCCGCGCAGGTCCGCCACCACGGCGGTGGTCTTGACCTCGCCGACGTCCACGCCGATCACGAAGCCCGCCCGGTCCCGGAACCGGAAGCGGCGGGCCGGCCTGCCGACCTGGGCGTGGGAGGCCCCCTCCAGCTCCTCGATCCAGCCCGTCCGCAGCAGCTCGTCGCACACGGCGATGACGGTGGTGCGCACCAAACCGGTGGCCTCGATGAGCTCCGTGACGGTGACGACCCCGGACTCGCGCATCACGTCCAGCACCGCGACGGTGTTGGTGCGGCGCAGCAGCTGCGGCGATGTTCCCGTACGACCCACGTGCACCCCTTGACCGTCTCGGACTGTGATCCACATAATAGTCCAGATAATAAATCTATGCCCCGTATTTATAGCCGAGACGGTTCGTGCCGCCCACGCCCGTCGTCGTCGCCCGAGGAGAACCATGACCGAGACCCCCGGCGCTCCGCCGCCGTCCGCCCGCCCGGCACCGGTGCAGCCGTGACGGCCGTCGCGCCCCGGCGCCGCACTGCGCGGAGATGGACCGCGACGGCCGTGTGCGCCCTGCTGCTGACCGGCTGCGCCGCCGACGCCGAAGCGCCCACCACGATCACCTTCTTCCAGTTCAAGCCCGAGGCCGTCGCCTACTTCGAGGACCTCGCTCGGGAGTTCGAGGCCGAGAACCCGGACGTGCGCGTGATCGTGGACAACGTTCCGGACCCCGAGACGGCCCTGCGCACCCGCCTGGTCAAGGAGGACGTCCCCGACGTGCTGACCCTCAACGCGAACGCGACCTTCGGCGAGCTCGCCTCGGCCGGGATCTTCGCCGACTTCGCCGGGACCCCGGCGCTCGAGGACGTCAACCCGGCCTACGTGGACGTCGTCCGGGACCTGGGCGCGAGTGCGCAGGGCGCGGTCAACGGCGTTCCTTTCGCCGCCAACGCCTCCGGCGTGCTCTACAACGAGGAGCTCTTCGCCGAGCACGGTGTGGAAGTGCCCCGCACCTGGGACGAGCTGATTGCCGCCGCGGAGACGTTCGAGGACGCCGGGGTCACTCCCTTCTACGGCATGCTCGCCGATGCCTGGACGGCCCAGGCTCCGCTGGCGCCGCTTGTCCCCCAGACCGTCCCAGAGGACTTCTGGGAGCAGCGCTTCGCGGGCAGCACGACGTTCCAGGAGGACTGGACCGAGGCCACGGACAAGCTGGCGACCCTCTTCGACCACACCCAGGCCGACCCGGTGGCCACCGGCTACGAGGACGGCACCGCGGCCTTCGCCCGGGGCGAGTCGGCCATGCTGCTGCTCGGCAACTACGCCGTTCCGCAGATCCGCTCCTTCGAGCCCGGATTCACCATCGGCAGCTTCGCGCTGCCGGCCACGAACGACCCGGACGAGACCGTCCTGGTCTCCGGGGTGGACGTGGTGATCACCGCCGGCGCGCAGACCGAGCACCCGGAGGAGGTGCAGCGCTTCGTGGAATTCCTCATGCAGCCCGAGGTCGTCGCGGCCTACGCCGAGGAGCAGACGGCCATCCCGACTCTCGACGGCATGTCCAACGACGACCCTGCGCTCGCCGGGGTCCAGCCCTACATCGACCAGGAGCGCATCGTGGGATTCTTCGACCACCAGTTCGTCCCCGCCGTCCCTCTGGGGTCACTGCTGCAGCAGTACCTCATCGACCGCGACCAGGAGGCCTTCCTGGGGACCCTCGACGAGAGCTGGGACAAGGTCGCCGACCGGCGCAGCTGGGGCCTCGGGGCGGTGGAGTCCCGATGACCACGGCACCTTCTCGTCCACAGGGGGCGCCGACCACGGACGCGCCCGCGCGGCGCCGGAAGGGGGCCGGCCGCGCCTTCTACTGGATGGTGCTGCCCGCCCTCGTGCTCTTCCTCATGTTCCACACCCTGCCCGTGCTGCAGGGGGTCGTCTACAGCTTCACGGACTCGCCGGGCTACGGCGAGTGGAACTTCGTGGGCCTGTCCAACTACACGGCGCTGTTCACCGACGAACGGGTCCGCTCCGCGTACCTGTTCACCTTCCAGTTCGCCCTCGTGGCGACCGTGCTGGTCAACGTCATCGCCCTCGCCCTGGCCGTGGGCCTCAACGGGAGGATCAAGTTCAAGAACACCCTGCGCGGGGTCTACTTCGTGCCGAACATCCTCGCGGTACTGGTGATCGGCTACGTCTTCAACTACCTGTTCACCAACTCGCTGCCGAGCATCGCGGCCGCACTGGGCATCGACCGGCTCTCGAGCTCGATCCTTGCCGATCCCGAGCTCGCGTGGATCGGGATCGTGGTCCTCGCCGTGTGGCAGGCGGTGGCGTTCAACATCATCATCTACCTCGCCGGCCTGCAGACCGTTCCCGCCGAGCTCTACGAGGCCGCCGCCATCGACGGCGCGGGCCCGTGGAAGCGGTTCTGGAGCATCACCTTCCCGATGATCGCGGCGTTCTTCACCCTGAACATGGTCCTGTCCCTCAAGAACTTCCTCCAGGTCTTCGACCACATCATCGCCATGACCAACGGCGGCCCGGGAACGGCGACCGAGTCCGTCTCCGTGCTCATCTACAAGGGCGGCTTCCAGGGCGGGGAGTACGGCTACCAGATCGCCAACGCGGTGGTGTTCATGATCGTCCTGGTCGTCTTCGCCGTCGTCCAGCTCCGAGTCCTCCAGCGCGAAGAGGTGTCCGCCTGATGTCCTCCACCAACATCTCCGCCCCGCCCAGCGGCACCGCCTCCAGCACCCTCCCGGGCGGGCCCCGGCGGTCCGACCGACGTCGGCCCACCAGGGCCCGGGTGAACTGGTGGCTGACCGCGCTGCTGGTCGTCCTGGCGCTGACCGTCTTCGTCCCGCTGTACTTCACCGTCATCACGGCCCTGAAGACGCCTGACCAGCTGGGCGGCAGCGGCTTCGCCCTCCCCACAGAGGTCCGGTGGGCCAACTTCGCCGACGCGTGGACGCTGACGGACTTCCCGCGTGCCGCGCTCAACAGCGCCCTGATCACCGTCTCCGCCGTGGTGCTCACACTCCTGACGAACTCGATGGTGGCCTACGCCATCGCCCGCAACATGCACCGGCGGTTCTTCAAGGGCCTGTTCTTCTACTTCATCTCGGCGCTCTTCGTGCCCTTCCCCATCCTCATGCTCCCCGTGGCCAAGCAGACGGCCGCTCTGGGACTCGACAACCCCGCCGGCCTGATCCTGCTCTACGTGGTCTACGGCCTGTCCTTCAACATCTTCATCTTCACCGCCTACATCCGCTCCATCCCGGTCGAGCTCGAGGAAGCCGCGAGGATGGACGGTGCCGGCACGTGGGGGGTCTTCTGGCGGGTGATCTTCCCGCTGCTCACACCCATGAACGCCACGGTCGGGATCCTGACCTGCCTGTGGGCGTGGAACGACTTCCTGCTGCCGCTCATCATCGTCTCCGACCCGCAGCAGGCCACCCTGCCGCTCGTCCAGTACGTCTTCCAGTCCCAGTTCCAGACCAACTACACCGTCGCGTTCGCGTCCTACCTCATGGCGATGGCACCGCTGCTCGTGGTGTACGTCTTCGCCCAGCGGTGGGTCATCTCCGGCGTCACCCGAGGAGCAGTCAAATGAGCACCGATCACCAGCAGCAGGACATCACCGACCAGCGGCCCGGAACCGGCAGCGGCGCCGGGGACGCCCCCGCGTGGTGGACCGACGCGGTCGTCTACCAGATCTACCCGCGGTCCTTCGCGGACTCCGACGGCGACGGCATCGGCGACCTCGGCGGCATCATCGCCCACCTGGACCACCTGCAGGACCTGGGCGTGGACGTCGTCTGGCTCTCCCCGATCTACTCCTCCCCGCAGGACGACAACGGCTACGACATCAGCGACTACCAGGACATCGACCCGGTCTTCGGCACCCTCGAGCAGTTCGACGAGCTGCTCGCCGCGGTGCACGCCCGCGGCATGAAACTGGTGATGGACCTCGTGGTCAACCACACCTCCGACGAGCACCCGTGGTTCGTCGAGTCCCGCTCCTCCCCGGACTCCCCCAAGCGGGACTGGTACTGGTGGCGCGCCCCTCGGAAGGGGATGGAGCCCGGCGCCCCGGGCGCCGAGCCCACGAACTGGCAGAGCTTCTTCTCCGGCTCGACCTGGGAGCTCGACGAGACCTCGGGCGAGTACTACCTGCACCTGTTCTCCCGCAAGCAGCCGGACCTCAACTGGGAGAACCCTGAGGTGCGGGCGGCCGTGCACGCCATGATGCGCTGGTGGCTGGACCGCGGCGTGGACGGCTTCCGCATGGACGTGATCAACATGATCAGCAAGGACGTCGCCGAGGACGGTCACCTGCACGACGGGCCGCCGGTGGACGGGACGCCCTGGGGCGACGGCTCGGCGTCCTACCTCTGCGGTCCCCGGATCCACGAGTTCCTCCAGGAGATGCACCGCGAGGTCTTCGACGGCCGGGACGCCGAGCTCATCACGGTGGGCGAGATGCCCGGGGTCACCGTGGAGCAGGCCCAGCTGTTCACCGACCCGGCACGGGCCGAGGTGGACATGGTCTTCCAGTTCGAGCACGTGGGCCTGGACCACGGCCCGGGGGGCAAGTTCGACCCGCACCCGCTGCGCCTGACGGACCTCAAGGCCTCGCTGGGCCGCTGGCAGGAGGGCCTGGAGGAGGTCGGCTGGAACTCCCTGTACTGGAACAACCACGACCAGCCCCGTGCGGTCTCCCGGTTCGGCGACGACGGCCCCGAGCACCGGGTGGCCTCGGCCACGTGCCTGGCCACGCTGCTGCACCTGCACCGCGGCACGCCCTACGTGTACCAGGGCGAGGAACTGGGCATGACCAACGCCCCGTTCGGGACGATCGAGGACTTCCGCGACATCGAGTCGGTCAACCACCACCGCCACGCCGTGGCCGCCGGGGCGGACCCGGAGACCGTGCTGGCCGGGCTGTGCTGGTCGAGCCGGGACAACGCCCGCACCCCGGTCCAGTGGACCGGCGGGGAGCACGCCGGGTTCACCACCGGCACCCCCTGGATCGCGGTCAACCCGAACCACCACGAGGTCAACGCCGAGGCCGCCCGGGCCGAGCCGGACTCGGTGTTCCACCACTACCGGCGCCTCATCGAGCTGCGGCACACCGAGCCCGTGGTCGCCCTGGGCGACTTCACCATGCTGCTGCCCCGCCACGAGCAGGTCTACGCCTTCACCCGGCGGCTCGACGACGTCGAGCTGCTGGTGCTCGCCAACGTCTCGGGCGAACCGGTCCGCGCCGATCTGCCCGCCGGCTGGGCCGGCGCCGAGCTGCTGATCGGCAACCGTCCCGGCGTCGTCGCCCCCGGCGAGGAGGGGCTGCTGCGGCCGTGGGAGGCCCGCGTGCACCGGCGGACCCGCGAGGCCGCGCGGCAGGCCTGAGGGGCCGGCCCGCCCTCGATGGGCCCGCCGGGACGGCGGTGGCACAATGAACCGGTGCCGTCTTCCGACCACGACTCCCTGATCCCCCTGCTCGGCCGCGGCGACGCGCCGGAGCAGGTGCGCCACGTGCGGGAGCTCCCGGACCGGGACGCCGTGACCGCGCCGTGGCCCGAGCACCTCCATCCGGACGTGGTCGCGGCCTACGAACGGCTCGGCGTGCACGCGCCGTACCTGCACCAGGTCCAGGCGGTGCTGGCCCCCCGGCACGTGGTGGTCGCCACGGGCACCGCCTCCGGGAAGTCTTTGGCCTACCAGGCGCCCGTGGCCGACGCCGTGCACCGCGGCCGGCTCGCGGCGCTGGCCCATCCGGGCATGCTCCACCACCCGGACGAGGCCACGGCCCTCTACCTCTCCCCCACCAAGGCCCTGGCCGCCGACCAGCTCAAGGGCCTGGACGCCCTCCTCCTGCCGACCCTGCGCGCCGCGACCTACGACGGCGACACGGACCCCGCGGAGCGCCGGTGGGTCCGGGACCACGCCGACGTGGTGCTGTGCAACCCGGACATGCTGCACTACGGGGTGCTGCCCAACCACGCGCGCTGGTCCCGGTTCTTCCGCCGCCTGAAGTACGTGGTGGTGGACGAGGCCCATTCGTACCGAGGCGTCTTCGGCTCGCACGTGGCCAACCTGATGCGGCGGCTGCGCCGGATCTGCCGCGCCTACGGCGCGGACCCGGTCTTCATCGGGGCGTCCGCGACCTCCTTCGAGCCGCACGCCTCCTTCGCCCGCCTCGTCGGCGTCCCGGAGGCCGAGGTGACGCCGGTGACCACGGACTTCTCCCCGCACGGGCCGGTCACCGTGGTGCTGTGGGAGCCGGAGCAGACGGACGGCGGCGGCGAGAACGACGCCCCGGTGCGCCGCACCGCCCTGGCCGAGACCGCCGACATGCTCACGGACCTGGTGCTGCACCAGGTCCGGACCATCGCGTTCATCAAGTCCCGCCGCGGCGCGGAGACGATCGCCCAGATCGCCCACCGCCAGCTGGAGGAGATCGACCCATCGCTGGCGCACCGGGTGGCGGCCTACCGCTCCGGGTTCCTCCCCGAGGAGCGGCGCGAGCTCGAGGAGGCGCTGCGCGACGGGCGGCTGCTCGGGATCGCCAGCACGTCCGCCCTCGAGCTGGGCATCGACGTGGCCGGGCTGGACGCCGTGGTCGTGGCGGGGTGGCCCGGCACCCGGGCGTCCTTCTTCCAGCAGATCGGCCGCGCCGGCAGGGCCGGGCAGGAGGCTCTGGCCGCCTTCGTGGCCGGCGACGACCCCCTCGACACGTATCTCGTGAACCACCCGGAGGCGATCTTCGACGTGGACGTCGAGGCCACGGTCTTCGACCCCTCGAACCCCTACGTGCTGGCCCCGCACCTGTGCGCGGCCGCGGCCGAGCAGCCGCTGCGCGCCGAGGAGGTGGCCGGCTTCGGGCCCGCGGCCCCGGAGGTGCTCGGCTCCCTCGTGGCGAGCGGGCACCTGCGCCGCCGCCCGAACGGCTGGTACTGGACGCACCCGGAGTCCGCGGCGGGAATGGTCTCGCTGCGCTCGGACGGCGGCGGGCCGATCCGGATCATCGAGACGGACACCGGCGCGGTGCTCGGCACGATGGACGCCCCGCAGTCCCACTACCAGGCCCACCCGGGAGCCGTGTACGTGCACCAGGGCCGGACCTACATCGTGGACGAGCTGGACGAGGCGGGCTCGGTCGCCGCCGTGACGCGGGCGCACCCGGACTTCTACACCACCGCACGGGACGTCACGCAGGTGAGCGTGGTCGCCGAGGAGCGCTCGGAGCGCTGGGGGCCGGTGACCGTCCACTTCGGCCAGGTGCAGGTCACCACGAAGGTGGTCTCGTTCCAGCGCAAGGCCGTGGTCTCGAACGAGGTCCTGGGCGAGGAGCCCCTCGACCTCGGGGCCCGGGACCTGTTCACCAAGTCCGTGTGGTTCACCGTGCCGGGTCCCGTGCTGAGCGGCGCGGGGATCGAGGAGCCCGACGTGCCCGGGGCGCTGCACGCGGCCGAGCACGCCGCGATCGGCCTGCTCCCGCTCGTGGCCTCCTGCGACCGCTGGGACGTGGGCGGGCTCTCCACGGCCCTGCACGCCGACACGGAGCTGCCCACGGTCTTCGTCTACGACGGCCACCCCGGCGGCGCGGGCTTCGCGGAGCGCGGCTACGCCACGGCCGTGGCGTGGCTGCGCGCCACCCGGGAGGCGATCTCCTCGTGCGAGTGCGAGCACGGGTGCCCGTCCTGCGTGCAGTCGCCCAAGTGCGGCAACCGCAACAACCCCCTGGACAAGGCCGGCGCGGTGCGGCTGATCGACGCGGTGCTGCAGGACGCCCCGGGGACCTGAGTCCTCACGGAGCGCCGGTGGCCTCCGGCGGCCCCGCCCGGGACACGCCGCGGGCGGACCCGATCCGGGCGAGCGGCCCGTCGAGGGCCACGGTGGTGCGCACGTCGACGACGACGCGCTCCGGCTCCAGGAGCTCGCACCGCTCGAGCCGCGCCCCGTTCTCCCGGGCCACGCGCTCGGCCGTGCCGCACGGGTCGCCGGCCACGAGGCCCCGGGCGGTGTCGGCGGCGGCGAGCGCCGCGAGGTCGGCGGCCTTGCCGGCGCGGTGGGTCGCGATGCCCGCCTGCGCGAGCAGCAGCACGGTCAGCAGCAGCACGCCGAGCACCAGGGCGAGCGTCAGTGCGTGCACCGTGCCGCTCCCGAGGTCGCCGTCCCGGTCACGACCGCGGCGGCGCCCCTGCGGGCCCCGCGGCACCGGGCTTTCCGACATCGGGCACTCAGTCACCGTGCGCTCAGCCACCGTGTTCACCGGCGGCCCCGGCTCCCTCGGTCTCCGCGGCGGCGTCCGCGCGCAGCTCCCAGCCGCCCCAGGTCCCGAGGACGCCGGGGGCGGGGCCGGTGACGGTGACCGTCGCCGTCCCGGCGCTCCCGCCCAGCCGGACGGCGGCGTCCTCCCCGGCCACGCGCAGCGCCGTGGCGCGCACCACGGCGGCGCTCTCGCCGCGGGCGGCGGCCCGGGCCGAGGCCCGCGCCGCCTCCTCGTACCGGATCAGGGTCATCCCCGCCGCGGCGGCGGCCAGGAGCACGGCCAGGAGCAGCACGATCGCGGGCAGGAGGACGGCGGTCTCGGCGGTGACAGCGCCGCGGTCCGGTACTGCGGGCCGCGACCGGGACCCGGGGGAGCACCAGGGGATGGATCGGGAGCGGAGACGGGAGCGCGACCCGGGGAGAGCCCGGGTGCGGAGCCGAGGACGGGTCCCGGGACGGGACCGGGAACGACCCCGCGGGCGCGGACCGGCTGGACGGGAAGGGGGTCGGTCGGCGGTCATGGCGTTCTCCTCGGGCGGAACGGGGTGCGTGGTGGCGGGGGCCGGGCGGAACGGAAGAGGTCCGCCCGCAGGGACCGCGGCGCCGGGTGCGGCGCCGCGGCCCCTGCGGGCGGACGCTCAGACGCCGAGCGCCTTCTCGACGATCGCGGTCAGGAGCTCGCGCACCTGCCCGGAGGACAGCACCGCGGCCATGACGCCGCCGAAGGCCGCGGCGGCCAGCACGACCATGGCGTACTCCACGGTGGTCGCGCCGAGGTCCGCGTCCCCGGTCCGGGCGGGCGGGCGCGGCGGCGCCCCGGTGGTCCCGCGGACGGACGGCGCGGCGGGACGGGCCCCCGTGATGGTCCCCGGTGCGAGCCCCGAGAGGCTGCGGCGCCTCCGCGCGGACCGGGGCTGGGAGATCTGGAGCTGGGACATGACGTTCCTTTCGAGCAGGACGAACAGTGACGAGTAGGACGAACAGGACGAACAGGTGCTGGACGGGGTGTGCTGGAAGGTCCGCACCGGACGGTCCGCACGGGATGGCCCGCACGGGATGAGTGCGTGCGGCTGCGGGACGAGCAGTGCAGCACGGCGGTGCGGCACGGGAGACGCGGCGATGCCGGAGCGCTCCCGGAGGCCGCGCACGGCGTGGACCCGGTGCGGAGCGGGTCCGGTCCCCGCGGTCGGGGGCCCGCGGCTCCGGGCGCGGCGTGTCATCCGAACACCTCGGGGACGAGTCCCAGCACGACCGGCAGGACGCCCCAGCAGACGAAGGCCGGCAGGGAGCACAGACCCAGCGGCAGGACGAGCTGGACCGACAGCGACTCCGCGGCCCGCTCGGCGCGCCGGTAGGCCGCCCGCCGCACCTGGGCGGCCTGCGCGCGCAGGCTCCGGGCCGAGGGTGCCCCGGAGGTCGCGGTGAACGTGAGCGCCTCGCGGTAGTCGGCCAGGTGCGTGGGCAGCTCCCCCGCCGAGGCCCACGCCGTGTGCCACGGAAGCCCCAGCCGCAGCCGGGCGCCCACCCCCTCCAGGACGGTCCCGGTGGCGTCCCTCCGGCTCCCGCCCAGCACGGCCACGGCCTCCCCGAGGGGCAGGCCGGCGTCCAGCATGGCGGCGGTGAGCTCCACGAGGACGCCGGCGGAGACGTCCGTGCCGTGCGGCCGGCGGGCGGCCGGCCCGGACGTCCTCCGGAGCCGGGCGCGGGACGGGAGCACGGCCAGCACCGCGGCGGCCAGCAGGAGCAGTCCGGCGGCGGGTGCCGCGAGGGCGGTCATCGCGCCCCCACCGCCTCGGCGCGGCCGATCAGCGTGCGCGTCCACACCCGTCCGAGGCCCGTGAGCACCGCACCGCCGACGAGGGCGGCCAGCCCCCAGGGGGTGGTGAGGAGCGTGCGCAGCGGATCGACGCCCATGAGCATGCCCAGCCCGATCCCGAGCACCGGGAGCCACGTCAGGATCCGGACGGTGGAGCGGGGGCCGGCCAGGGCGGTGCCGCGTGCCGCCTCGGCGTCCAGCTCCGCCTCGAGGGCGTCGGCGAGGCCGCCGAGCAGCGCCGCGAGGGGCGCGCCGGTGCGCTCCGAGACCTCCCAGCACAGGCAGAGCTCGGCCGTGGTGGCGGCCGCCCGCCGCTCCAGCGGACGGTGGCCGAGCGCCGGGGCGGGCACCGCCGCCAGAGCGGTCGAGACGCCCAGCCCCAGCCGGGCGGCGGCCGCCACGGAGGCGCACAGCGTCCCGAGGTGCCGGCCGGTGCCCGTGCAAGAGCCCCCGTCCCCGGCGGGAGCCGCTCCGTCGAAGGCGGCCGCCGGGGAGCGGCCCGCCTGCAGCAGCGCCGCCAGCCGGCGCAGCAGCGCGACCCACTCGGCGGCCTCCGCCGCGGCGTCGCGCCGGAACCGGGCCCGCCACGGGACCGCGGGAATCGCGCCGGCGTGGGCCCGCGCGACCGACCGGACACGGTGGACCGGCCCGGCGAGCAGCGCCGCCGCGCCCCCGGCGAGGCACAGGCAGAGAGCCAGGGGGAGGACCGCGGCGGTGCTCACGGCCGCTGCCCCGCGGGTTCCTCGCCGGCGGCAGGCACACGCCCGAGCAGGGCGCACAGCCCGTCCCAGCCGGGACCGCGGCGCACCCGGTCGCGGTCCCGGACCGCCGCGGGCACCGTGACGAGGGCGTCGGCGCGGTCCTCGAGCAGGGACACCGCCCGCACCTCCCGGCGTCCTCCCGCGCGCGCCACGTGCACGACCAGGTCGAGGGCGCTCGCGGCCTGCAGCGTGACGGCCTCCCGGCTCATCCCGGCCAGGGCGCCGAGGGCCGCGAGCCGGGCGGGGACCGCCTCCGCGGAGTTGGCGTGCACGGTGCCCGCCCCGGCGTGGCCGGTGTTCAGGGCCGTGAACAGCTCGCGGACCTCGGCGCCCCGGCACTCCCCCACCACGAGCCGGTCCGGCCGCATCCGCAGGGCCTGCCGGACGAGCTCCGCCAGGTCGATGCCGCCCGCGCCCTCGGTGTTGGCGTGGCGTGCCTGCAGGCCGACCACGTGGGGGTGCTCGGGGCGCAGCTCGGCGGCGTCCTCGATGAGCACGATCCGCTCGTGCTCGGGGACGCAGGAGAGCAGGGCGTTGAGCACGGTCGTCTTCCCCGCCCCGGTGGCGCCGCTGACCAGGAAGCCGGCGCCCGCGCGCACGGCGCCCACCAGCAGCTCGGCGGTGCCGGGGTCGACGGTCCCCGCGGCCACGAGGTCCGGCAGGGACAGGGTCCGCGTGCTCCGGAAGCGGACGGAGAGCAGGGTCCCTCCCGTGGAGACGGGCGGGAGCACGGCGTGCACCCGGTAGCCGGCGGCCGTCTGGACGTCCGCGCACGGGTGGGCGGCGTCGAGCCGCCGTCCCGCGGCGGTGACGAGGCGCACGGCCAGGGCGCGCACCTCGGCGTCGGAGCCGAAGGGGGACGGAACGCGCCGCACCCCGGACTCGGTCTCGAGCCACACCTGGTCCGGCCCGTTGACGTAGACGTCGGTGAGCCCGCGGTGCGGCAGCAGCGGCTCGAGCGGGCCGAGACCGGTCAGCTCGGCGCGCACGGCCTGCACCGCGCGCAGGGTGCCGGCGGCCCCGAGCACCCTGCCGCCGGCGCGCACGGCCTCGGCGATGTCGGCGTCCGTGACCGGACCGGGGGCGGACAGCAGCCGGTCCCGCACGTCGTCCAGCAGGGCGGGCGGCAGCGCGGGCGGCCGGCAGGGGAGCGCGGCGCTCACCGGGGGACCCCGACGGTCTCGAGCAGGTGCGCCACGTCCCGGGCGAGCCGGCGGGAGCGGCCCGCCTCGAGCAGGCGGCCCGTCTCGGCGGCCTCGGGCACCGCGCCGGAGAAGCGCACGGAGCCCGCGACCGGCAGACCGGTCGTGGCGGCGGCGAGGGCGTCGTCGACGTCGGCGACGTCGAGCCCCGCCGGGACCAGACGGGCCGTGGCGCCCGTCAGGAGGCCCGCGGCCCACCGGGCGGCCAGCACGCCGCGCACCGTCCGGGGCGTCAGCACGAGGACCTCGTCGCACAGGGCCGCGGTGTCCGCCGTGCCCGGCCCCGCCCGTCCCAGGTCCACGACGACGAGGGCCGCCGCCCGGCGCAGCGCCTCGAGCACGGCGGCGTACGGCGCGGCGGCCCCGTCCGGCAGGGAGCGGTCCCAGGACAGCCAGCGCAGCTGCCCCGTCCGGGCCAGGGCCGGCCACAGCTGCTCGGCGTGCACGGTCCCGGCGATCCGGAGCAGGTCCGGCCAGCGCAGACCGTCCTGGTCCTCGAGCCCCAGCAGGACGTCGATGCCGCAGCCCGCACGGTCCCCGTCCACGAGGACGGCCGGCCGGTCCTCGTGCGCGGCCCGGTCGGCGAGCCAGCACGCCAGCGTGGAGGCGCCGGCCCCGCCCACGGCGCCGAGCACGCCCAGCACCCGTCCCGTGCCCGCGGGGCCGGCCGACCCGCCCGGGCCGGCCGTGAGCAGGTCCGCGAGCCACCCGGCGGCGTCCGGCAGCACGGCCACGGCGCAGCCGCCGAGCTCGGCCGCACGGTCCCAGACCCCCGGGTCCTCGGGCCGGCCCACGAGCACCGTGCCGGGCCGGACCCGGCCCCGCACGGCGTGGCGCACGTCCACGAGGTCGACATCCGCGGTCGTGCCCGGCGGCGGCGCGCCGGGCGGGTCGGCCAGCAGGTCGGCGCCGGCGGCGGCGCAGACGCGCTCGACCGTGGCGCGCAGCCCGGCGTCGTCGCTGACGAGCCGCACGGTGCGGGCACGGGCTCCGGGGGCGGGCAGCGGAGGGGCCGGGGCGGGGAGGTGGGCGGCGGTGCTCATGGCCCCACTGTCGGGGCGGCCGGGGCCGGACCGTCGGGGGCCGGGGCGCCGCTGTGGACGGCGCACCGGGTCCCCGCGGGCCCGGGGGCGTGTGCAGTCCGGGCACCGGCCTAGCGTGACGGACCCGTGCAGGACAATGGGCGGATGCACATCGTGGTGGGACCAGCGCAGGACGGCGGCGGCGGGCACCGGGTCCAGCCCCTGACGGGCGCCGGCGCCCCGGACGGCCCCGGGATCGACGTGCCCGCCGGGGAGCTGGCGGCGTTCGTCACCGGGCGCGAGGAGACCGCCCGGCGGGACGGGTCCACCCCGCCGCGCTGGACCTGGGAGCGCACGGGCGCGGTCTATCCGCAGCTGCTGGCCGCCGGCGCCCGGGTGGAGCGCTGCCACGACCTGCGGCTGTGCCAGGCGATCCTGGCCACGGCCGCCACCGCCCACGGGTCCGGCGCCGAGGGCCCGCTGCCCTACGAGCCGGTGCTCGCCCCGCTGCCCGCCGACGAGGCCCCCGGGCTGCTCCCGCCGCCGTCCCCCGCCGAGGACCAGTCCAGCCTCTTCGACCTTCCCCGGGCCACGGGCCCCGGCACGGCGGTGCTGGTCGAGGAGCTGCGCGCGCAGCTCACCGCGGTGGCGGGCGCCGTGGACCCGCGCCGGCTGACCCTGCTCCTGGCCGCGGAGTCCCAGGGCGCGCTGATCGCCGCGGAGATGCAGCACGCCGGGGTGCCCTGGCGGGAGGACGTGCACCGGGCCCTGCTGGAAGACGCGCTGGGCCCCGAGCCGGCGCCCGGGGAGCGGCCCCCGCGGATGGAGGCGACCGTGGCCCGGCTGCGGGAGGCGCTGCACGCCCCGGGGCTGAACCCGGACTCCCCGCAGGAGCTGCTCAAGGCCATGCGGGCGGCGGGGATCGACGTGACGAGCACCCGGCAGTGGGAGCTCGTGGAGTGGGCGCGGGCCGTGCCCGGCCTGGCCGCCCGGCGCCAGGAGCTGATCGAGCCGGTCCTGGAGCACAAGAAGCAGGCTCGGCTGCTCAGCGCCAACGGGTGGCACTGGCTGGCCACGTGGGTGCGGGACGGCCGCTTCCGCCCGGAGTACGTGGTGGGCGGGGTGGTCACCGGACGCTGGTCGGCCCGCGGCGGGGGCGCCCTGCAGATCCCGCACGTGGTGCGGGACGCCGTGCGGGCGGACCCGGGGCGCGTGCTCGTGGTGGCCGACGCCGCCCAGCTCGAGCCGCGCGTGCTGGCGGCGCTGGCCCACGACGACGCCCTGGCCGCCGCGTCCCGCGGCCGCGACCTCTACCAGGCCATCGCGGACCTCGGCGAGGAGCGGGGCTCGGAGCTGACCGAGCGCCCGCAGGCGAAGGTCGCGATGCTGGGCGCGATGTACGGGGCCACCACCGGCCAGTCGGGCCGGCTCATGCCGCACCTGGCCCGGATGTTCCCCCGCGCCGTGGACTACGTGGAGCGGGCGGCGCGCGTGGGCGAGACGGGCGGGCAGGTGTGCACGCACCTGGGCCGCTGGTCCCCCCGGCCGGGCCCGGAGTGGGACGCGGCGCAGCGGGACACCGCCACCGCGGAGGCCGAGCGGCGCGCCGGGGCGATGGCCCGCGGCCAGGGCCGGTTCACCCGCAACTTCGTGGTCCAGGGCACGGCGGCCGAGTGGGCCGTGTGCTGGATGGGCGCCATCCGCTCGGCGCTGGCGCGGGAGGGCGTCGACGCGGAGCTCGTGTTCTTCCTGCACGACGAGGTCGTGCTGCACTGCGCACGGGAGGACGCCGAGCGGGCCGCCGAGCTGGTCCGCGGCTGCGCCGAGCAGGCGGCCCGGCTGGTGTTCGGGCGGATCCCCGTGGAGTTCCCCGTCAGCGTGGCCGTGGTGGAGTCCTACGCGGACGCGAAGTGAGCCGCCCTCGGCAGAGGACCCAGCAGAAGGCCCAGCACGGGACTCGGCAGAGGGGTCCGCAGAGGACGCAGCACGGGACTCAGCACAGGTCCTGGTAGGGGGCGCCCGTCACGTGCCGGCGCCACTCGTCCTCGGTGATGGGGTCGCCCCGGTTGCTGCAGATCGCCTCGACCGCGTCCTCGGTGTCGACCAGCCAGCTGCGCACCACGCCGTCGTCGCCGGTGGCGACCAGACGGTCCTCCACGAAGCGCACGTCGTTCATCCGGTCGCCGGCGGCGGACAGGGCCGCGTGGACCGCCAGGTCCGCGGCGCCCACGGTCCACATCCACACGAACTTGTCGCCGGAGGCGCCGGCCAGCAGGGTGCCGTCCTCGGAGAAGTGCAGTCCCTTGACGGAGGACAGGGCGTCCGAGGTCTCCGCCACCGGCCGGGGGGCGGCGGGATCCGCGACGTCCCAGAGGCGCACCCGGCCGCCCTCGGTGCCCACGGCCAGCAGCTCCGCCACCGGGGAGAACGCGATCGAGGTGGCGACGGAGTCGAGGGCCAGCTCCGCGGTGCGCCGCGGCGCGGCGGGGTCGGTGACGTCCCAGAGCTCCACGCCGTTGGCGTCGTCGGCGGCGGCCAGGAGCGTGCCGTCCGCGTCGAAGCGGGCGGCCTCCGTGCCGCCGAGCGGAATGCTCGCCACCCGCCGGACGGGTCCCTCCGGGGCGCGGCGCAGGAGGGCGATCTCGGTGCCGACCTCGGACCACGCCGCGATCGTGCCGCCGTCCGTCGTGACGTCGGCGCCGGTGACGCCCGCGCCGATGGCGTCGGCCCGCTCCGGCGCCTGCGGGCGCCCGTCCTCCAGGGGCCACACGAGGACGTCCCCGTCCTCCGTGCCCCCGGCCACGAACGAGGCGTCCGGGGCCACGGCCCCGGCGTACCAGAGGGCCTCCCCGGCGGGGGCCTCCGGGGGCGGCAGCGGCCGGGGGGACTCCTCCGTGACGTCGAAGAGGGAGACGATGTCGGGGCCGATGCCGACGGCGCTCAGCACGGTGTGCTCCCGGTCCACGGAGAGCTGGTAGACGGGTTCGCCCCGCCGTTCGATGACGGGTCCCCGCCGGTCCCAGGCGCGCGTGGTGCCGTCCTGGGAGGTGGTGAGCACCCGGTCGCCCACGCGCAGGGCGCTGGTGACCCGGGCGGCGGTGGGGAAGGAGTCCACGCGCGCGAGGTCGGAGAGCCGGTGCACGTAGGCGCTCTGGTCGAAGCTGGCGGCCACGACGTGCTCCCCGTCCGGGGTGAGGGCGACGTCGCTGATCCAGCTGCCGAAGTCCGTGATGGTCCCGGAGCGGGAGACCTGCTCCCCCTCGACGTCGTAGAGCCGCAGCTCGCGGGCGCTCAGCCCCGCGGCGAGGCGCGCGCCGTCGTCGCCGAGGTCCAGCGCCCGGACGACCCGCCCGGTCGGGACCGGGTCGAGGCGCTGCGTGCGGCGGCCGTCCGTGGCGTACCGGACGATCTCCCCGGACGTCCCGCCCGCGTACACCGTGCCGTCGGGCGCCGCCGCGAGGGCCAGGACGTCGGCGTCCTCCCCCAGCGCCAGGGGCGGCAGCCGCACGGGGGCGCGGGGGTCGTCGAGGGACCAGCGCAGCACCTCGCCGCGGGCCCCGGCGAGCAGCTGCCGGCCGTCGGGCGAGAGGACGAGCGCGTTGACCGGCGTCTCCGCGCCCACGGCGAGACCGCCCAGCCGGCGGGCCGGGCGGTCGGTGACGTCCCACAGGCTCACGTGCCCGCGCCCGCCCACCGCCGCGAGGACGCGGCCGTCCACCGCGCGGAGGTCCACGTCGCCGAGCCCGGGGGCGCCGTCGACCACGGCCAGGTCCTCCCGGTTCTCGTGCAGGCTGCTGCTGTCCCGCCACACGGACAGCCGGCCGTCCCCCGCGGCCCGGGCGACGACGGAGCCGTCGTCCAGCGCCGCGAGCCGGGACGCGCCGTCCGGGCCGAGCCACCGCTCCGGGGCGTTCACCGCGGTCGCGTCGATCAGGGCGGAGGTGCCCTCCCGCGTGGGGGCCATCCGGTAGGCCGCGAGGCTGAGCTGCGAGGCCAGGTTGGGCGACTCCCCGCGGATCCGTGAGGCCTCGAGCGCGGTCTGGCGGGAGAGCGCCTCGTCGCGGGCGGTCTCCGCGACGGTCTGGAAGCGCTCCGCCCGGAGGCCCAGGGCGCCCGCCACCACGGCCGCGCAGACGGCCAGCGCCAGCAGGACGAGGGCCACGTGGCCGCGCCGCTCGATCTCCCGGGCGCTGCGCTTCTGCCGCTCCAGGGCGTCCTCGTAGTGGCGTTCGCTCTCCTCCAGGTACTCGCGCTCGGCCGGGCTCAGCAGCGCCTGCTGGCGCGGGTCCCCGGTCCAGTCCCGGAAGGACGCGAGCTGGCCCAGCGGGATCAGCGCGAGCGGGTCCCGGTCGTTGGCCAGCCACATCTGCGTGGCGCGCTGCAGCTGCTGCCGGACGTAGAGGTCGCGGCGGCTGTCCTCGATCCAGCGGCTGAGCCGGGACCAGTGGTCCAGCAGGGTCTCGTGGCTGAGCTGGATCTCGTCCCGGTCGATGGTCAGCAGCCGGGCGCGGGCGAAGTCCTCGACCACCGCCGCCCCGCCCTCCGGCAGCTCCTCCCGGAGCACCGGGGTGCGCACGACCGTGGCGGAGGTCCCGGTGCCGACCACGCGCACCAGCCGCAGGAACACCGCCCGGGCCACCTCCCGCTCCCGCGGGCCCAGCCGGGCGTGCACCTCCTCGGCGCGGCGCTCCACGGCCTCCGTGATGCCGCCCGCCGCGTGGTAGTCGGCCACCGTCAGCTCCCGGGAGCGGGCGTGCTCCCAGGTCCCGAGCATCGCCTGGGAGAGCAGCGGGAGCAGGCCCACGCCGACCTCCGTGCCGCGGGGGGCGACGTCCCGCAGGACCACCTCCACCAGGTCCGGGGAGACGCGGGCGCCGACCGCGGCCGCGGGGCCCACCACGATCTGCTCGAGCTGCTCCCGGGTCAGCGCGCCGAGCAGCACCGGCCGCTCCAGGGCGGCGCGCAGCTCGGCGTGCCGGCTGGCCGTGCCGAAGAAGTCCGCCCGCAGGCCGACCACGACCACCCGGTCCCGGCTCGCCGCGGCGAGCCGGTCCAGGAAGCGCCCGGGCTCCTCGTCGTCCCGGGCGCCCGTCCAGAGCTCCTCGAGCTGGTCGACGACGAGCAGGTCCGGTGCCGTCCCGACGGCCTCCGCGAGCCGGTGCACGGGGTCGAGGCCCGGGGTGGTGGCCACGGCGCTCCATCCGTGCAGGGGCCCGCCCGCGGCCCGCAGCCGGCCGAGCAGTCCCGCGCCCAGCAGCGAGGACTTGCCTGCCCCGGAGGCCCCGACCACGGCCAGGATGCGGGGCCCGTCCGCGTCGGCGAGCCGGGCCACCCGCTCGTCGAGCACGGCGATCTCCGCGGCGCGGCCGAAGAAGTGCGCCTCGTCCTCGGGACGGTAGGAGCGCAGGCCCACGTACGGGGTGGAGTCCGGCCGGACGGGGGTGCGGGAGCGGTTGACGTCCGCCCACCACAGCTCGGCCGGGCGCTCGTCGGTCAGCCCGAGGGCGTCCAGCAGGGCCGTGAACTCCCCGCGCAGGGCCGGTCCGGGCAGGTGCGCCCCGCTGAGCCAGCCCTGGATGGTGCTGGCGGGGACCCGGCACGAGGCCGCCAGGGCGCGCACCGACAGGCCGCGGCGGCGGCGGGCGGCGCTGAGCTGCTCGGCGAGCCGGGGCCGTTCGGCGCCGGGTCGGGGCGAGGCCACCGGGAGCCTCCTGGGGGGTCGTGGACACGGGGGACCCTGGCATCGTAAGGCGGCTTGCCGGCGCACCGGCAATGTTGCGCGCCGGGGGCGTCATGGGCCCGGGACGTGCTAGAGCGGGGCGGGCCGGACCCGGCCTGCGTCCCAGGGCACGGCCCAGCCGAGCGCCGTGAGCACCCGGTCCAGGAGCACTCCGGTGAACCCCCAGACGGTCACGGTGGACGCGGTGCCGGCCACGGGGACCGTGAAGGCGGGCGAGCGGTAGGTCTGCCGCCCGCGCGTCACGGTGGCGGAGTGCCGGTTGGCCGGGTCGATGAGGTCCAGCACGGGGACGCGGAACACCAGGGAGGACTCGGCGTGGTCCACGACGTCCACCGGCGAGGACTCCCGCCACCAGCCCAGCACCGGGGTGACGAGGTGGTTGGAGACGGGCAGCGGCACCGGGGCGAGGGCGCCGAGCACCTCCACGCCCCGCGGGTCCAGCCCGGTCTCCTCCTCGGCCTCGCGGACGGCGGCGCGCACGTGGGCGGCGCTGACCTCTCCCCCGGGCACGGACAGCACCTCGTGCAGGTCCCCGTCCTCGGGGTCCAGCCGGCCGCCCGGGAAGGCCACCTGGCCGGGGTGGGAGCGCAGCGTCGCGGCCCGCTGGACGAGCAGGACGTCGAGGTCCCGCCCCACCCCCTCCCCGTGCTCGGCGGCGCGCGAGGGCAGGTCGTCGAGCGCCCCGAAGAGGATCAGCACGGCCGAGCGGCGGTAGTTCTCGTCGATCCTGCCGATCCGCCACGGCTCGCGGTCCTCCATCTGCAGCAGCCGGCCGTTGCGGGCCACCCGCAGCAGGTCCTGGTAGGCGTCGCCCGTGCGCCGTCCTCCCCGCCCGTCGGTGCCGCTCACGAGCTCAGGGGCCAGCCGTCGGCCTGCAGCTCGGCCCGGGTCCGGCCGGCGAGGAACAGCTCCAGCAGCTCCTCCCGGCCCGGGGCGAACTCGTACTTGAGCAGCGCCGCCGCCTGGGCCGTGTCCGTGGGTCCCTCGCCGTAGGACGGGCAGAGGTCCGCGACGGGGCACACCCCGCACGCGGGCCGCCGGGAGTGGCAGATGCGCCGCCCGTGGTAGACGAGCCGCTGGGACAGGTCGGTCCAGTCGCGGGGCTCGAACAGCGCGGCGACGTCCCGCTCGACCTTGACCGGGTCCTCCTCCTCCGTCCAGCCGAAGCGGCGGGCCAGCCGGCCGAAGTGGGTGTCCACGGTGATCCCCGGGATCCCGAACGCGTTGCCGAGCACCACGTTGGCGGTCTTGCGGCCCACCCCGGGCAGGGTGACAAGGTCCTCCAGCCGCCCGGGCACCTCGCCGTCGTGGTCGTCCACGATCTTCTGCGCGAGCGTCCGGATCGCCCGGGTCTTGGCCCGGTAGAAGCCGAGCGGGCGGATGATCTCCTCGATCTCCGCCTCGTCCGCCTCGGCCAGCGCCCGCGGCGTGGGACAGGCGGCGAACAGCCGCGGCGTGGTCGCGTTCACGCGCACGTCCGTCGTCTGGGCGGAGAGCACCGTGGCCACGAGCAGCTCGTACGGGGAGCGGAAGTCCAGCTCGGCGACCGCGTACGGATACGTCTCGGCGAGCACCGCGTTGATCCGGCGGGCCCGCCGCTTGCGCGCCAGCGGGGACTCCGGCGCGCCGGTCCGGCGGCGCCGTGCGGCACCGGCGCGCGCCTTGGCGGGGTCCACGACGCGCAGGTGGGCGGGCGGACGGGGCACAGCGGGGAGGACCATGCCCCGATTCTAGGCGGGGCGCCCGGAGCGCTTCCGTGACTCGGCGCGGCGTGGCCTCTGTGGAACCGGGTGCACCGATCGTCTAGGGTGAAAACGACACTATGTGAGCTGTGACACGGACGTCCGGTGCCTCCGGGAGTCCGTGCGCGGTGTGCCACGAGAAGGGAAGACCACATGGCTTCGGAGACCACACCTGTCGAGACCAAGACCTTTGCCCCGAGCCCCGAGTTCGCGGCCCAGGCCAATGCCACCGCGGAGCTGTACCGGCAGGCGGAGGAGGAGGGTGTCGACTTCTGGGGCCGCCAGGCACGGGAGCTGCTGAGCTGGAACAAGGAGTTCACCGAGGTCCTCGACTGGACCAACCCCCCGTTCGCGAAGTGGTTCCAGGACGGCACCCTCAACGCGTGCTACAACGCCGTGGACCGCCACGTGGAGGCCGGCAACGGGGACCGGGTGGCCATCCATTTCGAGGGCGAGCCCGGCGACAGCCGCAGCTACACCTACGCCCAGCTCAAGGACGAGGTGTCGAAGGCCGCCAACGCCATGGAGAGCCTCGGCGTGACCAAGGGCGACCGCGTGGCCCTCTACCTGCCGATGATCGCCGAGGCCGTCATCGCGATGCTGGCCTGCGCCCGCATCGGCGCGATCCACTCCGTGGTCTTCGGCGGGTTCTCCGCGGACGCGCTGCTGTCCCGCGTCGAGGACGGCGAGGCGAAGCTCGTGGTCACCGCGGACGGGACCTTCCGCCGCGGCAAGCCCTCCATGCTCAAGCCGGCCGTGGACGACGCCCTGTCCCGCGGCGGCTCCACCGTGGAGCACGTGCTCGTGGTCCGCCGCAACGAGGCCGACATCGAGATGACCGAGGGCCGGGACGTGTGGTGGCACGAGGCCGTCGAGGCCGCCTCCACGGAGCACACCCCGTCCGAGCAGGGCGCCGAGGACCCGCTGTTCGTGCTCTACACCTCGGGGACCACGGGCAAGCCCAAGGGCATCATGCACACCACGGGCGGCTACCTCACCCAGGGCGCGTTCACCCACAAGTACGTGTTCGACCTCAAGCCGGAGACGGACGTCTACTGGTGCACCGCCGACGTCGGGTGGGTCACCGGGCACTCCTACGTCGCCTACGCGCCCCTGGTCAACGGCTCCACCCAGGTGATCTACGAGGGCACCCCGGACTCCCCGCACCGCGGGCGCTTCTGGGAGATCGTGCAGAAGTACAAGGTGTCCATCATGTACACCTCCCCCACCGCGATCCGCACCATGATGAAGTGGGGCGAGGAGATCCCGGCGGAGTACGACCTCTCGTCCCTGCGGGTGCTCGGCACCGTGGGCGAGGCCATCAACCCCGAGGCGTGGACCTGGTTCCACCGGGTCATCGGCGGCGGCCGCTGCCCGATCGTCGACACGTGGTGGCAGACCGAGACCGGCGCCATCATGATCTCCCAGCTGCCGGGCGTGACGGTCGCCAAGCCGGGCTCCGCCCAGGTGCCGATGCCCGGCATCAAGGTCGACGTCGTGGACGACAACGGGCAGCCCGTGCCGAACGAGACCTCGGGCTTCCTCGTGCTGCGCGAGCCGTGGCCCGCGATGCTGCGCACCATCTGGGGCGACGACGACCGCTACGTGGACACCTACTGGTCCCGCTTCGGCGAGATGTACTTCGCCGGTGACGGCGCCAAGCGTGACGCCGACGGGGACGTGTGGATCCTCGGCCGTGTCGACGACGTCATGAACGTCTCCGGCCACCGCCTCTCCACCCCGGAGATCGAGTCCGCCCTGGTCTCCCACCCGTCCGTGGCGGAGGCCGCGGTGGTGGGCGCCACGGACGAGACCACCGGCCAGGCCGTGATCGCGTTCGTGATCCTCTCCGACCAGGCCGCGGCCGAGGACCGGGACAAGGCCGAGCTGTCCGAGGAGATGCGCGCCCACGTGGGCAAGGAGATCTCCCCGATCGCCAAGCCCAAGAAGGTGCTCATCGTCCCGGAGCTGCCCAAGACCCGGTCCGGGAAGATCATGCGCCGGCTGCTCAAGGACGTGGCCGAGGAGCGCGAGGTCGGCGACGTCTCGACCCTCGCGGACCAGACCGTGATGCAGCAGATCGTGGCCTCGCTCTCCCGGTAGTCCCGCGCGCCCCGCTCCGCAGCGCCCCCTCGCCCCTGCCGCGCGAGGGGGCGCTGCGGCGCCCGGGGGCCGGCCCGGTGCCCGGATGAGAGGATGCGGGCATGACCAGCACGCGCAGACCGATCTACGTCCTCAACGGCCCCAACCTCAACCTGCTCGGCGTCCGGCGCCCGGAGGTGTACGGCACCACGACGCTCGCGGACATCGAGGAGGCCGTGCGCGCCCGGGCCGCCGCGGGCGGCTGGGGCGTGGCGTTCCACCAGTCCAACCACGAGGGCGTCCTGGTGGACCTGATCCAGGAGGCCCGGACCGAGGGCGCGGCGATCATCATCAACCCGGCGGCGTTCACCCACTACTCGATCGCGATCCACGACGCGCTCGAGGCCGCGGAGCTGCCGGTGGTGGAGGTGCACCTGTCCAACGTGCACCGGCGCGAGCCGTTCCGGCACACCTCCTACGTGTCGCTGCAGGCGGACGCGGTGATCGCCGGGGCGGGCGCCCTCGGCTACGAGCTGGCGGTCGAGCACCTGCTGCGGACCCTCGAGGGCTAGGTCCTCAGGCCGCGCAGGCGCCGGAGTCCACGGCCCGGGTGCTGCCGCCGGTGGCGTCGAGCGCCCCGCGCAGCTCGTCGAGGGTCAGGGCGTAGCCGACCTGCCCCTCGAGGGCCTTGGCGAAGACGACGCCGACGACCGTGCCGTCCTGCGCCACGAGCGGGCCGCCGGAGTTGCCCTGCTGGACCTGCCCGGCCAGCTGGATGATCTCCATGGTCCCGCCGGTGCCCTGCACGGGGGCGAGCGCGGTGCCCTGCACGGTGGCGGGCCCGGCCGCGAACGGCCCGCCCAGCGGGTAGCCCATGAACGCGACCACGTCCCCGGCCGCGGGGTCCTCCCCGAGCGCCAGGGCGCGCAGCGGCAGGGACGGCGCGGAGAGGACGGCCAGGTCGGTGGCCGGGTCGAAGTAAACAACGTCGGCGGAGTGCACCTGGCCGTCCCGGGTCTGCACCACCGGTTCGTCCACCCCGGCCACCACGTGAGCGTTGGTCACCACCTGCCCGGCGGCGGTCACGAAGCCCGAGCCCGTCTGGTTCTGCCGGCACTCGACCGCCATGCCGTAGACCTGCACCACGGACTGCCCGGCCTCCTGGAAGGCGGGCGTGCTGACGCTCTCGTCGGGGGCCTCCTCGGCGGGGAACAGCAGGGCGTCCAGCTGACGGATGCCGGTGGCTCCGCCCACGGCGTTGCGCGCCTCGGTCACCGCCTCGCGCACGGGCCCGGGGGTGTTCTCGTCGATGGTGCGCAGCACGGTGGAGGACGCCACCTGCTGGGACAGGGTCGGGACGCCCAGCTGGCCGACGAGCGAGCCGAGCAGCGAGAGCACGAGCGCGGCGACGGCGACGTCCAGGGCCGCCCCGGCGATCCGGTTGAGCGCCCCCAGGCGCATCCGCTCGGTCACGGCGGACAGGGCGCGGCCCAGCACCCCGCCCAGCATCTGGCCCACCACCAGGAGGACGATCACGGTGACGAGCACGGCCCCCACCCGGTACTGCGGCTCCACCTGCGCGCTGACCCACGGAGCGGCCGAGAACGCCGCCACGCCGCCGAGCACGAGCCCGGCCAGGGAGAACAGGGAGTTGAAGAAGCCGCGGCTGAACCCGTAGAAGAGGTAGCCCAGCAGCACCACGGCCAGCAGGACGTCGAGCAGGTTGAAGGACGGGGACATCGGGTTCCTCTGCGGGTTCTGTGGGGCCGGCGGCCGGGGAGCGAGCCACCAGCATAGGGAGCCCGGCTGTGAGATGCGTGAGGCGTTCCTGTCGCCGCACCCGGCCCGCCACGCCCGTCCTTGGGAATCGCGCGCCGGAGACACTACAGTGAACGTCAGGTACGTTAGGTTGCTCACACACTGGTGCGGGCGACTCCCGCTGACATCGGCCGCCGCGGGCCACGGCCCGGCGGCGGCACTTCTTGAGGAGAACCATGGATATCGACGTCCTCCGCCGCGCTCCCCTGTTCGCGTCCCTGGACGACCAGGCGTTCGCCGCCCTCACCGAGGAGCTCACCGAGGTCGACCTCTCGCGCGGCTCCACGCTGTTCCACGAGGGCGACCCGGGCGACCAGCTCTACTTCATCATCTCGGGGAAGATCAAGCTCGGCCGCACAGCCCCGGACGGCCGCGAGAGCCTCGTGGCGATCATGGGCCCGGGCGAGCTGTTCGGCGAGATGGCCCTGTTCGACCCGAGCCCTCGGTCCACGTCCGCGACCGCCGTGTCCGAGACGCGCCTGGCCGGGCTCAAGCACGAGAACCTCAAGAAGGTCATCGAGCGCTCCCCCGACGTCTCGGCGCAGCTGCTGCAGGCCCTGGCCCGCCGGCTGCGGCGCACCAACGAGAGCCTCGCCGACCTCGTCTTCTCCGACGTGCCCGGCCGCGTGGCCAAGGCGCTGCTGGACCTGGCCGACCGGTTCGGCCGGCCCGCCACGGACGGCATCCTCGTGGCGCACGAGCTGACCCAGGAGGAGCTGGCGCAGCTCGTCGGCGCGTCCCGCGAGACGGTGAACAAGGCGCTGGCCGAGTTCGTCCAGCGCGGCTGGATCCGGCTCGAGGCGCGCGCCGTGGTGATCCTGGACCTGCAGCGGCTCAAGCAGCGCAGCCGCTGAGCCCCGCCCCACGGCAGCGGCCCGGTCGCCCTCGCGGGTGACCGGGCCGCTGCCGTGCCCGGTCCGGGTCACGGCGGGCGGACCGGGGCGGCCGGGACGAGGCCTCAGGAGAGGTCGAGGCGCAGCACGGGCCGGCCCTCGTGCACCTCGAGCACCGGGTTGCGGGCCACCACGGCCCGCTTCTTGGCGAGGAAGGCGATCGCCGAGGAGCACTCGGCGACGGACTCGAGCATGCACTGGACGCCCGGCGAGGAGAGGTCGTCGATCGTGCGGCCCACGGTGTCCTGCCGCCCCACGAGGTCCCCGAGCCAGCTGCCCTGGGGGTCGGCCACGGCCTGGGCGGCGTCCACCCACCGGCCCCAGACGCCCTTGGACTCCAGCACGGTCGGGGCCTGCCCGTCGGGGACCACCGCGGTGAAGTAGTGGATGTCGTAGCGGCGGTGGGCGAAGTCGGAGGTGACCCAGTGCGCGAGGGGCTTGAGCAGGTCGGAGCGCAGCACCAGGCGGCGCCGTCCCAGCACCTGGGCGAGGGACACGTCCCCCACCGCGAGCGCCTCCCGGGAGCGCATCCACTCGGCGCCCTCCACCGACTCGACGGTGCTCATCGAGTCCGCCCCCGCGAGCAGCACGCCGGCCTCCTCGAAGGCCTTGCGGACCGCGGCCACCACCGCGCGCCGGGCCCGGCCGAGGTCGCCCTCCATGCCGAGCTTGCGCGCCCAGTCCGAGGGGCTGGGGCCCGCCCAGTCGAGGGGGTCGTCGTCGTGGGACTCGAGGGTGCCGCCGGGGAAGCCCACGGTGCCGAGCGGGGAGTTGCCCGGCCGGTAGGTGAGGTAGGTCTCCACGCCGTGCTCGCCGTCCCGCACGAACACCACGGCGGCGGCCGGCGAGGGGGCGCTGCCCGGGATGCCGGCGCCGCGCTCGAGCCACGCCTGCGCGGCCTCGCGCTGGCCCTCCGGGATCTCGAACCAGCGCACCACGGGCAGGCGCCCCGTCCGCGGGGACGGGACCGGCGGTTCAGCGGAACTCGGCAACGAGCTCCACCTCGACCGGCGCGTCGAGCGGCAGGACCGCCACGCCCACCGCGGAGCGGGCGTGCACCCCCGCGTCGCCGAAGATCCGGCCCAGCAGCTCCGAGGCGCCGTTGATCACGCCGGGCTGGCCGGTGAAGCCGGGGTCGGAGGCGACGAAGCCCACGACCTTGACGACCCGGACCACCCGGTCCAGGTCCCCGACGGCCTCCTTGACCGCGGCCACGGCGTTGAGGGCGGCGCGGGCCGCGAGCTCGTGGGCGTCCTCCGGGGAGACGGTGCCCGCCGCCCCGGACGCGGACACCTTGCCGGTGGCGGGCAGCTGCCCGTCCACGAAGGGCAGCTGGCCCGAGGTGTGCACCCACGAGCCGGTGACCACGGCGGGCACGTAGGCGGCCACGGGGGCCGCGACCGCCGGGAGCTCGAGGCCGAGCTCGGCGATGCGGGTTTCGACGGCGGAGCCGTTGCGCATGGAAGTCCTCCGGGGTTCTCGGGGGCGGCGGCGTCGGGCCGTCAGCCCTTGGGGCGCTTGAAGTAGGCGATGGGGTTGGTCTGGACGGGCGCGTTCACGTTGCCGGCCGGGACGTCGGCGGGGGTGGAGCCGGGCAGCACGGTGACGAGCTCCCACCCGTCGTCGCCCCAGTTGTCGAGGATCTGCTTGGTGGCGTGGATCATGAGCGGCACGGTGGCGTATTCCCAGGTAGTCATGGCCCCAGCGTAGCCACGAACGCCCGGACGCGCTCCGCCGTGACGGGCGGCACACAGGCCGCGGCCGGGTTCGCGCTTGTAGACTGTCCGAATGGCTTCCCGCAAGTACCCTGCCGCGCAGGCACCGTCGGCCCTGGGCAACGTCGTCGCGTTCATCGCCACGAGCATCGTTGCCGGCATCGTGGCCGCCGGTCTCCTGGTCCCCCCCGCAGCCGCCACGGGCCTCGCCGCGAACGCCTCCATCGGGTGGTTCAAGGACCTCCCGGCCCAGATGGAGGCGGGGCCGATGTCGCGCGCCTCCACCGTGGTGTCCCGGGACGGGACGGAGATCGCCACGTTCTACGCGCAGAACCGCACCCCCGTGAGCCTGGACGAGATCTCCCCGCACATGGAGGCCGCGATCCTCGCCATCGAGGACCGCGACTTCTACGAGCACGGCGGCGTGGACCTCGGCGGCATACTGCGCGCCCTGGGCAACAACATCATCCGCCCGGACGCCCGCCAGGGCGCGTCGACCATCACGCAGCAGTACGTGAACAACCTGCTCATCGACTCGCAGGTGCGGGCCGGTGAGGAGGCCACGACCATCGGCGCCGACAAGGGCTACACGGACAAGATCAAGGAGATCAAGCTCGCCCTGTCCATGGAGCAGGAGCTGAGCAAGGACCAGATCCTCGAGGGCTACCTCAACATGGTGCTCTTCGGCGGGCAGAACTACGGCGTGGAGGCGGCGGCCCAGTACTACTGGGGCATCCCCGCGTCCGAGCTGAGCATCGCCCAGTCCGCCGTGCTGGCCGGAATGGTGCAGTCCCCCAACTACTACGACCCCGCCGCGAACCCGGAGGCCGCCACGGAGCGGCGCAACATCGTGCTGGACACGATGCTCACCACCGGCGCGATCACCCCGGAGGAGCACGCGGCCGCGGCCGCCGAGCCGATCGAGGTGGACCTCAATCCCACGAACTCCGGGTGCACGGCCGCCGAGATCGCCCCCTACTTCTGCGACTACGTGGAGAACTCCATCCTCCAGGACTCGGCGTTCGGCGAGACCCCCGAGGAGCGGCTCAAGACCCTGCAGCTCGGCGGGCTCACCATCACCACCACGCTCGACATCGAGGCCCAGCGCGCGGCCCAGGAGGCGGTCAACGAGACCCAGCCCCGGGACGACAACCCGGACAACGTCTCCACCGCGCTCGTCTCCCTCGAGCCCTCCAACGGGGACATCGTGGCGATGGCGCAGAACACCTACTACTCCACGGCGGAGGGCGACTCCAACACCACGTACAACTTCAACGTGGACTCGTGGATGGGCGGGGCCGGCGGCTTCCAGGTCGGCTCGACGTACAAGCCGCTGACCTACGCTGCCTGGCTCGACGCCGGCAACGGCGCCGAGGACGAGATCGACGCCACCCGGACCAAGTGGCCCGCCGACCACCGGTGGGACGCGTCCTGCCTGGAGCGCGGCTACAAGATCGAGCCCGGCAACAACGGCGAGGGCTTCGAGATCCAGAACGCGGAGCCCGGCTACACCCGGGAGATGGAGGCCGACTTCGGCCTGTACAACTCGATCAACACCGCGATCTACGCGATGGCGGAGGACCTCGACCTGTGCGACATCGGCGAGATCTCCGAGTCGCTGGGCATCGTCAACGGCAAGAACGGCGAGCCCGTGGACACCACGGTCCTGGCGTCCCTGCTGGGCGGTTCCGTGGACATCTCCCCGATGACCATGGCCCGGGCCTACTCCGCGTTCGCCAACCGCGGCGAGATGTGCGAGCCGCGCGCCCTCGAGCGGGTCGTGGACTACACGGGCAAGGAGTACGACATCCCCGAGACGTCCTGCGAGCGCGTCATCAGCGAGGACGTGGCCGACGGCGTGAACTTCGCGCTCAACCAGACCCTGATCCGCGGCTCGGGCTGGCAGCGGGAGATCGGCCTGCCGGGCGCCTCCGCGGCCAAGACGGGCACCACGGACAACTCGACCCAGACCTGGATGGTGGGCTACACCCAGGGCCTGGCCACCGCGTCGTGGGTCGGCAACTACGAGTTCGGCTCCCGGTCCCTGAACGGGCTGTCCATCGGCGGCGAGCGCACCGAGGGCGACGACTGGGTGGACGGCTCCACCTACGCCGGCGGCCAGTGGCAGCGGTTCATGCGCGAGGTGGCGCGGGACTACGACACGGACAAGTTCGAGGAGCCCGACGACGACGTGCTCGAGGGCCGCAACGGCACCTCGGAGCCCGGCTGATCCCGGCAGCGTCGATGGATCCCGTGCACACCCCCCGGAGCACGCCCGCGCCCGCCCTGCGGACCGCCGCCGCCGTGACGGCCGCCGGTGCCGCCACGGCGGCGGGCCTCGGCGCGTGGGGCGTCGTCGTCGAACGCCGCCGCTTCCAGCTGCGCACGGAGCGGCTCCGGCTGCTGCCCCAGGGCAGCGCGCCGCTGCGGATCCTGCACCTGTCCGACCTGCACGTGTGGCCGGGCCAGCGCGCGGTGCGCCGGTTCGTGCACTCGCTCGCGGACCTGGAGCCGGACCTCGTGGTGGACACCGGGGACAACCTCTCCCACCCCGGGGCCCTGCCGTGGCTGCTGGACGTCCTCGAGCCGCTGTTCCGCTTCCCCGGGGCCTACGTTCCCGGGTCCAACTGCTACTTCGCGCCGCGGCCCAAGAACCCGTTCCGCTACCTGTGGCGCGACACCTCCGGGGAGGGGCGGGACGAGGCGCCCCGGCTGCCCACCCAGGACATGCACGACGCGTTCGACGCCGCCGGCTGGACGCCGCTGATCAACCGCGCCGCGCGGATGGAGGTCGCGGGCCTGACCCTGGACCTCTCCGGGGTGGACGACCCGCACCTGGGCTACGACCGGCACCCCGGCTTCGGGGACCCCGCGACGGCGGACCTGCGCCTCGGGGTGGCCCACGCCCCCTACCTGCGGACCCTGGACCGCTTCGCGGCGGACGGCGCGCAGCTGGTGCTGGCGGGGCACACGCACGGCGGGCAGGTCTGCCTGCCGGGCGGGCGGGCGCTGGTCAGCAACTGCGACCTCGAGCCGGAGCGCTGCAAGGGGCTCATCACCCAGGGCGGGGTGCCGGTCAACGTCTCGGCGGGGCTGGGCACGTCCCGCTTCGCCCCGATCCGGCTGTTCTGCCCGCCGGAGGCCGTGCTGCTGACGCTCACGGACTGAGCGGGCCCCCGGTCTCCGCGCGCGCCGCGGCCCCGGGACCGCCGCGCGGCACCAGGGCGTCGAGCACGGCGGGCAGGCGGGTGACGCCGTCGGAGCCGCAGAAGTGCCCGGCCCCGGGCACCACCCGCACGGGGGCGCCGAGGCGCTCGGCGAGTGCCTCGGTGGCGGCCGCCGGCACGGTCGGGTCGTCGTCGGAGCGCAGCACCAGCCGGCGCCGGGCGTGCGCGCGCACCGCGGAGACGTCCACGTCCTCGGCGAGGAACCCGTCCAGCAGCGGCACGGACCCGAGCGGTCCCGTGAAGCCGGCCACGAGCACCAGCCCGCCCAGCTCCCAGGGCCGGGGCAGGCCGGCGAGGTGGCGCAGGAGGGTGACGCAGCCGAGGCTGTGACCGACCAGGTGGGTGTGCCGGTCCGGCACCCCCACCGCGCGCGCCACGGCGGCCAGCCACGCCCCGGCCTCCGGGAAGGACGGCTCCGGGAGCTCCACGACGTCCGTCCGCACGCCCTCGGCGGTCAGCCGGTCGCGCAGCCACGGGAACCAGTGCTGGTCGGGCGCGGCGTCGTAGCCGTGCACCACCACGACCCTCCGGACGTCCGGCTCCGGGCGGTTCACCCGGAGATCTCGGGGACCGCCACGATGATCCGGTGGTTGGTCTCGTCGCACAGGTACATCTCGACCGTCCCCTCGGGGACGGGCCCGCCCTCGGGCCACTGGTCCTCAGGGATCTGGCGCAGGGGTCCGCCGCAGGAGGGGCAGATGGGGTCCATGGTGGTCTCCTCCGGGAGTCGGTTCCAGGGCGCTCCGGCCCGTGGCCCGAGCTTCCCCCATATCGGCGCCGCCCACAATCCCCCCGCCCCCGTGCGGGGCGGGGGGCGTGGTCGCGGGCGGTTCCGCCGGACGGGAGCCGCGCGCGGACCTGAGGTCCTACCATAAGATGTGGCACGGACCACACCGGCCGCACCGACTCCCCGTCAGGAGACCCCATGACCGCCCCGAGCACCCGCCGCTCCCCCGACCCCGCCCCCGTTCCCGCGGAGCTGCTGGAGGAGCTCCGGAGCAGCTGCGGCCGCGACGCAGTGGTGACCTCGGAGCTCGAGCACCGCGCCCTGGCCCACGACGCCTCGCACTACCTGCTCCAGCCCGCCGCCGTGGTGCGCCCGCGCTCGGCCGCGGACATGGGCGGGCTCTTCCGGACGGCGGCCCGCCACGGCCTGGGCCTGACCTTCCGCTCCGGCGGGAC
The DNA here is from genome assembly GCF_001483755.1 of Kocuria rosea subsp. polaris. Taxonomy (GTDB): domain Bacteria; phylum Actinomycetota; class Actinomycetes; order Actinomycetales; family Micrococcaceae; genus Kocuria; species Kocuria cellulosilytica. The sequence goes on along the minus strand of NZ_LQBK01000002.1, from coordinate 34,649 downwards.
CTCGCTGTCCGGGCAGTCCGTGACGGACCAGGTGCTGGTCGACGTCCGCCGGAACTTCCGGGAGATCGAGGTGCTGGACGGCGGCCGGCGGGTCCGCGTCCAGCCGGGGGCCACGGTCCGGCAGGTCAACGCCCGGCTGGCCCCGCACGGGCGCCGGCTGGGGCCGGACCCGGCGAGCGAGGCCGCGTGCACGATCGGCGGCGTGGTGGCCAACAACTCCTCGGGCATGGCGTGCGGGACCGAGGCGAACACGTACCGGACGCTCGAGTCCATGGTGTTCGTCCTGCCCTCCGGAACCCGGGTGGACACCGCGGACCCCGACGCCGATCGGCGGCTGCGGGAGCTCGAGCCCGGTCTGCACGAGGGCCTGCTGCGGCTGCGGGACCGGGTGCGCGGCAACCCCGGCTCGGTGCGCACGGTCCAGCGGCAGTTCTCGATGAAGAACACCATGGGCTACGGCCTCAACTCCTTCCTGGACCACGACGAGCCGGCGCGGATCCTCGAGCACCTGATGGTCGGCAGCGAGGGCACCCTGGGCTTCGTGGCCGAGGCCGTCTTCCGCACGGTGGAGATCCTGCCGTTCGCCGCCACCGGGCTGCTGGTGTTCCCGGACCTCGCCGCGGCCACCCGGACCGTCCCCGCGCTGGTGGCGGCCCGCTCCGCCACGGTCGAGCTGCTCGACGCCACGTCCCTGAAGGTCTCCCAGCGCACGGGCCTGGCCCCGGCGCAGATCCTGGACGTCGACGTCCGCGGCCACGCCGCGCTGCTCGTCGAGTACCAGGGCCGCACGCGCGAGGAGGAGCAGGAGCTCTCCGCGGGCGCCGCGCAGCTGTTCCGCACCCTGGACCTCGCGGCGCCGCCCGCCCTGACGGACGACCGGTCCGCGCGCGCCGCGCTGTGGACCGTGCGCAAGGGCCTCTACACCACGGTGGCGGGGGCCCGGCCGAGCGGGTCGAACGCGCTGCTCGAGGACGTCGTCGTCCCCGTCGCGGAGCTCGGCGAGACGTGCGAGCAGCTCACGGAGCTCTTCGACGCCCACGGCTACCGGGACTCCGTGATCTTCGGGCACGCCAAGGACGGCAACGTGCACTTCATGCTCAACGAGCAGTTCGACCGCCCGGACCTGCTGGCCCGCTACGAGCGCTTCACCGAGGACATGGTGGCCCTGGTCCTCGACCACCACGGCTCGCTCAAGGCCGAGCACGGCACGGGGCGCAACATGGCGCCGTTCGTGCGACGGCAGTACGGGGACGAGCTCCACGGCGTCATGGTGGCGCTCAAGCGGCTCGTGGACCCGGGCGCGCTGCTGAACCCGGGCGTGCTGCTCAACGAGGACCCCGCCGTCTACGTGCGGGACCTCAAGACCGCCCCCACGGTGGAGCAGGAGGTGGACCGGTGCGTGGAGTGCGGCTACTGCGAGCCGGTCTGTCCCTCGAAGGACCTCACCCTCACGCCGCGGCAGCGCATCGTGGGCCGCCGGGAGATCGCGGCGGCCGAGGAGCGCGGGGACGCCGAGCTCGCCGCCCGGCTGCGCACCGAGTACGACTACGAGGGCCTGCAGACCTGCGCGGTGGACGGGATGTGCGTGACGGCCTGCCCCGTGCTGATCAACACGGGGGACCTCGTGCGCCGGCTGCGCGCCGAGGACCACAGCCGGGTCGCGGACGCCGGCTGGGGCGCGGCGGCGCGGGCGTGGGGGGCGACGACGACGGGGGCGGGCCTCGGCCTGACCGCCGCCAAGGCCCTGCCCACCGTGCTGCCGGCCACCGCGACCGCCGCGGCCCGGGCCGTGCTGGGCGCCGAGCACGTGCCGCAGTACAAGGACGCACTGCCCGCCGGCGGCCCGCCCCGTCCGCGGCGGCAGGACCCGGCCGCGGAGGCCGTGTTCTTCCCGGCGTGCATCAACGCGATGTTCGGCACGGCCGCCCGGTCCGGGGACGGCGAGGCCCTGACCGCCTCCGAGGCGTTCCTCGCCCTGTGCGACCGCGCGGGAGTGCATGTGACGGTCCCCGAGGGCATCGGGAACCTGTGCTGCGGGACGCCGTGGAAGTCCAAGGGCCTGCCCACGGGGTACGCCACGATGTCGGAGCGGACGCTGGCGGGGCTGTGGGCCGCGACCCGCCAGGGCGAGCTGCCGGTCGTCTGCGACGCCGCGTCCTGCACCGAGGGCCTGGAGACCATGGCCGAGCTGGCGGCGGCGTCCAGCGAGTACCACGCGCTGCGGTTCGTGGACGCGGTGGAGTTCGTGGCGGACCGGGTGCTGGGGCGGCTGACCGTGAGCCGGCCGATCGGGTCGATGGCCCTGCACCCCACGTGCTCGAGCGTGCACCTGGGCGCCACCGGTGCCTTCGAGACCCTGGCCCGGGCGATCAGCGGCGACGTGGTGGTGCCGGCGGACTGGGGCTGCTGCGGCTACGCCGGGGACCGCGGCATGCTGCACCCCGAGCTCACGGCCTCGGCCACCGCCGCGGAGGCCCGTGAGGTGACCGGGCGCCGCTTCGACGCCTACGCGTCGCTCAACCGCACGTGCGAGCAGGGCCTGACGGAGGCCACCGGGCACCCGTACCGGCACGTGCTCGAGCACCTGGAGGAGGCGACCCGCTGACCGCCCCCTTCGGTAGGTTGTGCCCAACCAAGTTGTGCCCAACTGAAAGCTGTGCCACCATGAGGGCATGGACGCAGACCTCCGGCTCGACGCGCAGCTGTGCTTCGCGCTCTACGCCGCCTCCCGGGCCACGACCGCGGCCTACCGCGAGCCGCTGGCGGAGCTCGGCCTGACCTATCCGCAGTACCTCGCGCTGCTCGCGCTGTGGGAGGAGGACGGCCAGACCGTCTCGGCGCTCGGCTCCCGCCTGCGCCTGGACAGCGGCACCCTCTCCCCGCTGCTGAAGCGGATGGAGACCGGCGGCCTGCTCGAGCGCCGCCGGGGCCACGACGACGAACGGCGGGTCACCGTCCACCTCACCCCGGCCGGCCACCGGTTGCGCGAGCGCGCCCCGGCCGTGCAGCGGCGGGTCCTGGAGGCCTCGGGGCTGACCGCCGCCGAGATGACGACGCTGCGCGATCTGGCCCGCAGGATCGGCGCCCCCGCCGACGAGGACAGCACGACCACCACTCGTACCCACAGCACCGACATCCAGGAGTGACCAGCATGGACACCGTCTACACCGCCGAGGCCCTCGCCACCGGCTCCGGCCGCAACGGCCGCACCCGCACCACCGACGGCCGGATCGACCTGGGCCTGGCCGTCCCGCAGGAGATGGGCGGCTCCGGGGACGGCGCGAACCCCGAGCAGCTCTTCGCCGCCGGCTACGCGGCGTGCTTCCACTCCGCCCTGCAGATGGTGGCCCGGCAGGAGAAGGTCCGGCTCGGCGACTCCAGCGTCGGCGCCCGCGTGGGCATCGGCGGCAACGGCCAGGGCGGCTTCGGCCTCGAGGTCACCCTGGAGGTCGTGCTCCCCGACCTCGACCAGGACACCGCGCAGTCGCTGGCCGAGAGGGCCCACCAGGTGTGCCCGTACTCGAACGCCACCCGCGGCAACGTCGACGTCCGCGTGACCGTCGCCGAGGACTGATCCCCCGTCCCCCTTTCTTCCCCGCACCTCTCGTCCCCTCAGGAGAACCGATGACCCCGCCCACCAGCACCCGCCAGATCGTGCTCGCCTCCCGCCCCGACGGCGCCCCCGTGCCCGAGAACTTCCGGCTCGAGGAGGTCGCACTGCCCGAGCCCGGCCCCGGGCAGGTCGTGGTCGCCAACCGCTGGATGTCCGTGGACCCGTACATGCGCGGCCGGATGAACGACGTGAAGTCCTACGTCCCGCCGTTCCAGGTGGACCGCCCGCTCGACGGCGGCGCCGTGGGCGAGGTCGTCGCCTCGTCCGCCCCCGAGCTGCCCGTGGGCGCCACGGTGCTGCACGGGGCCGGGTGGCGCGAGCACGCGCTGCTCGACGCCGGCTCCGCCACCGTGGTGGACCCCGCGCTGGCCCCCGGTTCCGCCTACCTCGGGGTGCTCGGCATGCCGGGGCTCACGGCGTACGCCGGGCTCATGGCGGCCGCGCGGTTCCGGCCCGGGGACACGGTGTTCGTCTCCGGCGCCGCCGGGGCCGTCGGCTCGCTGGTCGGCCAGATCGCACGGCTCAGCGGGGCCGAGCGCGTGGTGGGCAGCGCCGGCTCGCCGGAGAAGGTCGCCCGCCTGCTGGAGCTCGGCTTCGACGCCGCCTTCGACTACCACGACGGCCCGGTCCTCCCCCAGCTGCGGCGCGCGGCGCCCGAGGGCATCGACGTGTACTTCGACAACGTGGGCGGCGAGCACCTGGAAGCCGCGATCTCCGCGCTGAACACCCACGGCCGGGTGTGCCTGTGCGGGGCGATCTCGCAGTACAACGCGACCGAGCCCCCGGCCGCGCCGCGCAACCTGGCGCTGGCGATCGGCAAGCAGCTGAGCCTGCAGGGCTTCCTGGTGAGCGGTCACCAGGACCTGGGCCCGGAGTTCCGCGAGAGGATGGCCGGCTGGCTGGCCGCCGGCGAGATCGTCTGGGACGAGACCGTCCGCGAGGGCCTCGACGACGCCCCGCAGGCGTTCATCGACCTGCTCGCCGGCGCCAACACCGGGAAGATGGTGGTCCGGCTCTGAGGCCGGCGCCGGCTCAGCCGTTGTCGGCGAGCCGGCCCAGGGGGCTGTTCTCGAAGTCGTCCAGCAGGGCCTGCGGGTCCGCGTAGACGGCCACGGCCCCGGCCTCGCGCAGCTCCGTCTCGCTGATCCCGCCGCTCGTCAGGCACACGGCGTCGAGGCCGAGCTGCCACGCGGACTCGACGTCCCAGCGGGCGTCCCCCACCACGATCGCGTCCTCGGGGCGCAGGTTCCCCGCCTCCAGCGCCGCGGCGAAGATGTCGGGGGCGGGCTTGCTCTGCTCGGCGTCGGTGGCGGTGGTGACCGCCGCGAGCAGGTCGTCGGAGCCGAGGGCCTCCCGCATGGCGGCGACCTCGGTGACGTTCGACGACGACGCCAGCACCACCACGAGGCCGGCGTCGGCGCAGCGGCGCAGCAGCTCCGCGGCGCCCCGGGTGGGCTTGAGCCCCGGCCAGTGCACGGAGAACAGGGCCCCGTGGGCGGCGCCGATGGCGTCGTCCTCGTCCCGGTCCCGGTCGGCGGGCAGCAGCTCGTCGATCAGCTGCTCCGAGCCCATGCCGATGAGCCGGTGGATGCGGTGCATGGGGACGTCGTGGCCGGCCTGGTTGAAGGCGTGCCACCAGGCGACGGTGTGCAGGTAGCTCGAGTCGATGAGGGTGCCGTCGACGTCGAACAGGACGCCGCGCCGTGCCGGCGCGGAGGGGTCGGGGGTCCGGGGAGCAGTCATGGCCCCACCCTTCCACCCGCCGGGCGGGTGATCAATCTGTCGCGGGGCCGCGGCGGCGGCGCACGAGGAGGACCGCCAGCGCACCGAGCAGGCCGACGGCGAGCAGACCCGCGACCGCCGGGCCGAGCGCTCCTCCGCCCACCGCGTCGGTGTCCGCCGCCGCGTCGTCCCCGGTGCCGGCCGCGGCGCCGTCGCCCGCCTCCGCCGTGCTGTCCGCGCCGGCGGCCGGGGTCTCCTCCGCGCCGGTGTCCCCGGTCAGCTCGGCGAGGTCCAGGGCGTGGACCCTGCCGTCCTGGCCGGGCACCAGCAGCACGTCGTCGACGACGACGGGCCCGGCGGGGGCCAGCGGCTCGTCGGAGAGCTGCCGGCTGCCCGCGAGCGCCCCCGTGCCGGTGTCGACGGCGCCGATCTCCCCCTGGGTGGTCGTGTACACCACGTGCCCGTCGACCACCACGGGCGGCGCCTTGACGGGCCCGGAGTCGTGGGACCACCGCTCCTCGCCCGTCTCGAGGTCCAGGGCGTAGAGCTTCCGGGTAGTGGGGCTGCCCACGTAGACCACGCCGTCCGCGATCACCGGGGCCCCGGACTTGTTGTTGGGCACGAACGGGCCGTCGCCCAGGTGCACCTCCCAGAGCACCTCGCCGGTGTCGGCGGAGAGTCCGTGGGCCCAGTGCTCGAGCTGCTGCGCCGGCACGATGTCCCGGTGCGAGGTCGTGACCACGACGCCCTCGGAGACCGCCGGCGGGACGTCGTCGAGGCCCGACTTGACGTCCGGCATCGCGGTGGCCCAGGTCAGCTCCCGGGCGTCCATGTCGTAGCCGATCACCTTCGGCCCGCCGTCGAACGCCCCGGCGTAGAGCATGCCCTCGGCGGCGGCCGGGGCGGACATGCTCATGACCGCCCCGACGTCCACCCTCTCGAGCCCCTCCCCCGTCGCGGCGTCGATCACGTGCAGGTGCCGGTCCCCGGTCGCGGCGTGGATCCGGCCGTCGTGCAGCACGGGGGTCGGCATGACGTGGCCGTCCACGGGATACGCCCACTTCTGCTCGCCCGTCCCGGCGTCCAGCGCGAGCACCCCGCCGGGGCCGTCACCGCGCAGCCCGTCCCCGCGCTCCTGGCCGCGGTCCCCGTAGCCGACGTAGACGGTGCCCTCGGAGACGAGCATCTCGGAGTGGATCCAGTTCGGGGCCTGGGCCTGCCAGAGCTGCTCACCGGTCGCGAGGTCGAAGGCGTGCAGGGTGCCGCTGCCGTGGGTGCCCACGTAGAGCCGGTCCCCCACGACCACGGGCGTGGCACGGACCTCGTCGGGCAGCTCGAAGCCGTCCTCGGCGGGGACCGCCGAGCCGTCGGTCTCGATCACGGGGTTCTTCTCGGGGGTGAGCCGGTACTGCGTCCACTCCTGCGGGGAGTCCACCGGGGCCTCGGCCGCCGCGGCGGGGCCGGTGCCCGTCAGGAGGACGGCGCAGGTCAGCACGGCACAGGTGTTCCGGAGGGGAGTCATCCCTCCAGTGTGGAACGCCGGCCGCTCCCGACGACAGCGAAGTTGCGGAGGAAAACCACGGCGCGGGCCGCTCTCACTGCTCGTCCGGCACCGTGGCGGCGCTGTGCGGGCCGTCGCCCTGGTCCACGGTCGCGGGACCGAGCGGGAGCTGGGCCTCCCGCTGCTGCCCGGTCCCGTCCGTGCCGGTGAGCTCTCCGGTGGAGGCGGCGAAGCGCGTGATCACGGCGGCCGCCGCGTCGGTCATCTCGTCGAGTCCCCGGACGTCGACGTTGGCCAGGTCGTCGCACGCGCCGTGGTAGCAGAAGTCGTAGGCGACCCCGGCCCGGCCGCCGAAGAGCGCGGCCTGCTCCGCGGTCTTGATCCCCTCGGCGCCGGTGAAGAGCCCGCCGGAGGGAACGCCCTCGGCGATGAACGGCCCGTAGTCGCTGCGGCCGCTGAACTCGGTCTCGCCCGAGGCCAGGCCCACGGAGCCGAAGTGCTCGTGGAAGGCCGCCTCGATCGCGGCCGAGCCCTCCGGGGCGGTGACGGGTCCCTCGGGGCCCTGCACGGGCGGGAACGCGGAGTGGTCGCCGTCGTAGACGAAGCGCCCGTAGTTCGGGGAGCCGATCATGTCGAAGTTCAGGTACAGCGCGATGCTCTCCAGTGCGGCGGGATCGTTCGCCTTGAGGTCCGCGACGTAGTGCTCGGAGCCGCGCAGACCGAACTCCTCCGCGCCCCACCAGGCGAAGCGCACGCGGTTCGCGGTCTCCGTGTCCGCGAGCGCCTCGGCGACGGCCAGGATCCCCGCGGAGCCCGAGCCGTTGTCGTTGATCCCCGCGCCCTCGGGCACGCTGTCCAGGTGGGCGCCGACCATCACCGTGTTCCCGGGGTCGCCCGTGCTCGTCTCGGCGAGGACGTTGAAGGTGCGGCGGTTCTCGGAGACCGTCTGCGCCGTCACGGTCACCTCGGCCCCGCCCAGCAGGGCGGTCCCGGCGGCGTGGCTGAGCCCGACCACCGGCAGGGTCGTGGCACCGGGCTCCCCCAGCGTGCCGGCGACCACGCCCTCCTCCCCGGGCAGGCCCGTGTTGAAGATCAGCACGGCGGAGGCCCCGGCCGCCTGCGCGTTGGCGGCCTTCACGCCGAAGGTGCACGTGCCGCGCTGGAGCAGCGCGATGTTGCCCGCGGTGAAGCCGGCGAAGTCCTCGGTCTCGCAGCCGCTGGTGCTCGCCTCCCGGGCGCCGGTGGTGTCCACGGCCTGCACCGGGGCGGTCACCGTGCCGGAGCCGGAGTAGACCATCACGGCCGCCTCCTCGGCGGTCAGGGTGCGCGGGACACCGCCCGGCCCGGGCACGGCGACGGTCGTCGGGACGACCTCCTGGAAGAAGGGGAAGTCGAAGCCCTGCACCCGCGGGGCGTAGCCGGCGGCCCGCAGCCGGCCGGCCACGTAGTCCACGCTGCCCCGGTGGCCGGGCGTGCCCGAGGCCCGGTTGCCGCTGTTGGCGTAGGCGACGGCCTGGAACACCTCGAGGTGCTCCAGCACCTGCTCCGGCGGCACGTCCACGGCGGGCCCGGCGGCCGTGCCGGCGTCGTCGTCCGGTCCCGGGGGCGCCGCGACGGCGCTCGGCACCGCAAAGGCCAGGGTCCCGGCCAGGGCGGCGGCCACGGTCCAACGGCGGGGTGTGCGGTGCGGCATGGGTCCTCCCGGGGCCGGGGGCCGATCGGGGGCTCGACCGTGTCCGTGATCGGCTCCGCCGGACGGGTGGAGCGCTGCGCACAGGATCTCAGCTCCAGGTCAGAGGCACAATGGCCGGACCGCTTTTGGGAAAGGGAACGGCTCCGCCCCGGTCCTGGAACACCGGGGCGGGGCCGTCAGGCGGTGGCCTCGTCGCGGCCGGGGACCCGGACCGGGCCTGCCGCACGGAGGTTTCCTCCCTGCGGTCCCTTCACTGCGCCTGCCGCTCCTCGGCGGCGTTGCTCGGGCCGTGGCCCTGGTCCACCGTGGCGGCCGGGATCGGTCCCACGGCGGTGCGCAGCCGCTGCCCCTCCTCCTCGAGGTCCAGGGCGGAGTCGGCGAAGCGCCGGACCACGGCGGAGGCGGCCGCGGTCATCTCGTCCAGCGTCCGGAGGTCGATGTTGCTGAGGTCGTCGCACGCCGCGTGGTAGCAGAAGTCGTAGCCGATGCCGGCCCGGCCGCCGAACAGGGCGGCCTGCTCCACGGTCTTGATCCCCTCGGCGCCGGTGAAGAGCCCGCCGGAGGGCACGCCGACCTCGATGAAGGGCCCGTAGTCGCTGCGGCCGCTGAACTCGGTCTCGCCCGAGGCGAGCCCCACGGAGCCGAAGTGCTCGTGGAAGGCCGCCTCGATCGCGGCGGATCCCGCCGGGGCGGGCACCGAGCCGTCCTCCGGGCCGAACGCCGAGGCGTCGCCGTCGTAGACGAAGCGGCCGTGGTTCGGGGAGCCGATCATGTCGAAGTTCAGGTACAGGGCCACCTTCTCCAGCGTCGCGGCGTCGTTGGCCTTGAGGTCCGTGACGTAGTGCCGGGACCCGAGCAGGCCGAGCTCCTCGGCACCCCACCAGGCGAAGCGCACGGCGTTGGCGGTCTCCGTGCCCGCGAGCGCCTCGGCGACGGCCAGGATCCCCGCGGACCCGGAGGCGTTGTCGTTGATCCCCGGTCCCTCCGGGACGCTGTCCAGGTGGGCGCCCACCATGACCGTGCGCTCCGGGTCCCCCGTGCTCGTCTCGGCGAGGACGTTGAAGGTCTCCCGGCTCTCCGAGACGGTCTGGGTGCTCACCGTCACCTCGCCCCCGCCGAGCAGCGCCCTGCCGGCGGCGTGGCTGAGGCCGACCACGGGGATCGTCGCCGCCCCCGGTGCCCCGAGCGTCCCGGTGACCACGCCCTCCTCCCCGGGCAGACCCGTGTTGAAGATCAGCACCGCGGAAGCACCGGCGGCCGCCGCGTGGGCGGCCTTCGTCCCGAAGGCGCACGTGCCCCGCTGGAGCAGCGCGATGTTCCCCGGCACGAAGTCGGCGAAGTCCCCGGCCTCGCACCCGCTGGTGCTCGCGGCCGGCTCTCCGGCGGTCCCCACGGCCTGCACCGTGGCGGTCACGGTGCCGGAGCCGGAGTAGGTCATGACCGCGACGTCCTCCGCTGACAGCTGCCGGCCGCCCGCGCTGACCGTGGCCGGACCGGTCGCCTGGAAGAAGGGGAACTCGAAGCTCTGCACCCGCGGCGCGTAGCCGGCGGCCCGCAGCCGGCCGACCACGTAGTCCACGCTGCCCCGGTAACCGGGCGTGCCCGAGGCCCGGTTGCCGCTGTTGGCGTTGGCGATGGCCTGGAACACCTCGAGGTGCTCCAGCACCTTGTCGGAGGGCACCTCTGCCGCGGTCACCGGGACCACTCCGCGGCGGTCGGCGCTGCGGCGGCGGCCACGTCGTCGTTCGTCGGGGCGCCGGCGATCGGGAGTCCGGCGCGCTCGGCGCCGGTGCTGAACGGTGTGCAGGCCGCTGCGGCGGCCACGGTCCGGTGGTGATGGGTGCGGTGGCGCATGGGATCTCCCTCGGCAGGGGCCGATCGGGGGCTCGACCCGGACAGCGGCTTCATCGAGCTGATGGAGCGATGTGCACAGAATCCCAGCTGCCGGTCGGCGGCACAACGACCGGACGGATTGTGGCGGACGGAGCGGCCCCGCCCCCGGCGCGAATTGCCGGGGGCGGGGCCGTGGAGCATCCGTGCGCGGGAGCCGTCAGGCGGCCGCCTTGTCGTGGCCGTGGCCGTGGCCGCGACCGTGCTCGGAGTGCGGGCCGTGGCCGCGGTCGTGGCCCTTGGGGTGGCCGACGGCGCCCTTGCCCTTCTGCTTGTAGGGTTCGCCCTCGCCGTTGACGTCGTGCGTGGACATCGCGTACCGGAGGACGACGGCGGCGGCGGCGTCGGACATCTCCTCCATGCCCTGGAGGTCGACGTTCGTGATGTCGTCGCACGCGGAGTGGTAGCAGGAGTCGTAGGCGACGCCCGCCTGGCCGCCGAACAGCGCGGCCTGCTCCTCGGTCTTCACGCCCTCGGCGCCCGTGAACAGACCGCCGGAGGGCACGCCGACCTCGATGAAGGGCCCGTAGTCGCTGCGGCCGCTGAACTCGGTCTCGCCCGAGGCCAGCCCCACGGAGGCGAAGTGCTCGTGGAACGCCGCCTCGATCGCACCGGAGCCCGCGGGGACGTTCGTGTCACCGGGGTCGAAGGTCGAGGCGTCGCCGTCGTAGACGAAGCGCCCGTAGTTCGGGGACCCGATCATGTCGAAGTTCAGATACAGCGCGATGTCCTCGAGCGCGCCGGGGTCGTTCGCCTGCAGATCGGCCACGTAGTGCTCGGCGCCCAGCAGGCCGAGCTCCTCCGCGCCCCACCAGGCGAAGCGGACGTTGTTCTCGGTCTTCGTCTTGGCCATGGCCTCCGCGATGGCGAGGATGCCCGCCGACCCGGTGCCGTTGTCGCTGATGCCGGCGCCCTCGAGCACGCCGTCCAGGTGCGCGCCGACCACCACCGTGTTCCCGGGGTCGCCCGTGCCGGTCTCGGCGAGGACGTTGTAGGTGGTGCGGGTCGCCGAGACGGTGTCCGTGGTGACCGTGACCTCCGTGGCGTCCAGCAGGTCCACGCCGGCCTGGTGGCTGAGCCCCACCGTCGTCAGGGTGGTCGCCTCCGGGGATCCGAGGGTGCCGTTGAGGAGTCCCTCGCTGCCGGGCGCCCCGCTGTTGAAGATCAGCACGGCGCTCGCGCCGGCGGCCTCCGCGTTGGCGGCCTTGACCGCGAAGGAGCAGGCGCCCCGCTGGATCAGGGCGACGCTGCCCGGCACGAAGTCCGCGAAGTCCGCGGCCTCGCAGCCGCTGGTCGAGGCGCCCGCGGTGCCGTCGGTGTCCACGGCCTGGACCGGGGCGGTGACCGATCCGGTGCCGGAGTAGGTCATCACGGCGACGTCCTCGGCGGCGAGCTGCGTGCCGTCCGCGCTGACCGTGGCCGGGCTGACCTCCTGGAAGTACGGGAAGGTGAACTCCTGGACCTCCGGGGTGTAGCCGGCGGCCTGCAGCTTCTGGACGACGTAGTCGACGCTGGCCTGGTAGCCGGAGGTGCCCGAGGCGCGGTTGCCGTCGTTGGCCTCCGCGATTGTTTGGAAGGCGCTCAGGTGCTGCACGAGCTTCTGCTGGGAGACGGCCTGGGTGATCTTGTGGGTGGTGTTGTTGTTGCTGTTGTCGCGGGTGGGGGCCGCGACGGCACTGGTCGCCGTGAGGGTCAGGGCGCCGGCCAGGGCGGCCGAGGTGATCCAGTGACTGGGCGTGCGGACGGGCATGGAACCTCCAGGTGAGCGGCGGCCGGGAGGTGACCCGGCCGTGACGCGGTTCACAGTCATCGAGGGATGACTCGGATTTGCTTATGCTCACAAATGGGTTACTGGGCAGTCAATAACTTTTGTCCACTGATCGCCCCACAGCCCTGGTCGCCCGGGCTCACCGGCGCACGCGGGCGCCGCGCCGCGCGGCGACCACCACCCCGCCGGCCACCGCGGCGACCACGCCCAGGACCACGAGGGCCGTGAGCACCGGCCGGAGCTCCTCGAGCGCGCTGCGGCGAGGCCACCCGTCCGGGGGACGCAGCGGCGCCCCGTCGTCGATCGTGGACGACGCGAAGCCCAGGACGACCGCGGCCGTGGCGTCGCTCATCTCCTCGAGGACCTGGAGGTCGACGTTGTCCATGTCGTCGCAGGCGGAGTGGTAGCAGGGGTCGTAGTCCGCGCCGGCCTCGCCGCCGTACCGCTCCGCCTGCTGCCGCGTCTTCTCGCCCGTGTCGCCGGTGAAGAGCCCGCCCGCGGGGATCCCGGCCTCGGCGAACACGAGGTGGTCGCTCCCGTCGTCGAGCGGCACCTCCTCCGCGGCCATCGCCACGGACTCGAAGTAGCCCCTGAACGCCACCTCGATGGCCTCCGACCCGGCCGGGGCCTCGACGGAGTCGTCGTGCCGGCCGCCCCCGGACGTGTCGCCGTCGTAGACGAAGCGCCCGTAGTTCGGAGAGCCGATCATGTCGAGGTTCAGGTACAGCGCGATGTCGTCCAACGCCGCGGGGTCGTTGGCCCGGAGGTCGGAGACGTAGTGGTCGGCACCGTTGTAGTCGACCTCCTCCGCACCCCACCAGGCGAAGCGCACCCTGTTCCGCGTGTCGGTGCCGGCCAGGGCCTCGGCGACGGCGAGGACGCCCGCGGCGCCGGAGCCGTTGTCGTTGAGACCGGGGCTCTCCCGCACGCTGTCCAGGTGCGCACCGAGCATCCACGGTGCCGGCCGGGTCCCCCGTGGCCGTGTCCGCCAGGACGTTGTACGTGACACGAGGGCCCGTGGCCGCGTCCCCGCCGTACCCGTGGTCATGCTCGTCGTCGTACGGGACCGTGAAGACCTGCACCCGGGGGTGATAGCCGGCGGCCCGCAGCCGCTCGACGACGTGGTCGACACTCGCCCGGTAGCCGGCGGTGCCGACGGCGCGGTTGCCACCGTGGGCGTCCGCGGCGTCCTGGAAGGCCCGCAGGTGGCCCTCCAGCTGCTCGGCGGTGACGGCCCGGGTGATCTCCTCCGTCGTGGCGGCGCCGTCGCGCCCTGCCGGAAGGGCCGCGGCGGAGCCACTGGCGGTCAGCAATAGGACCGCCGCCGGCGCGGCCAGGACGAGCCCTGTGCTGGACGCTCGTCGATCCACGGCCCCTCCCCCGGGACACGGCGCCGTGCCTGCCCGGACCGGACGTCCCCTGACGCCCTCCCGTGAACCGACGGTGCTCTGTGCTCAGGCAAGCACGGGCCGGCCTCCCGGTCAACGGTCCGCGGAAGGATCTCGTGCTCCGGTGCAACACGGCCGCGAGGCCTCGATTTCCCACGCGCGGGACGGGATGGCTATGATGAAGCAGTTGTTTCCGGTCGAGGCCGGACGCTTCACGGGATGTGGCGCAGCTTGGTAGCGCGCGTCGTTCGGGACGACGAGGTCGCAGGTTCAAATCCTGTCATCCCGACCAATGTGATGTCTCAGGACATCGGCAAGGCCCGAACCCACGGATGTGGGTTCGGGCCTTTTGTCATGCCCGGGGGCCAGACCTCCGCCTGTCCGTGCTCCGGGGCAGTGCAGGCTTCCGACGGAATGACGGAGACAGGAGTCGGTCCGGCAGACCCTGTCCGCTACTGGCGCCGCCAGAGCCGTCGGCGTCCGGGACGCAGAACAGGAGCACACTCGTAGATTTCACCGTCGTCGCCCTGCATCTGAGCATTCAAGATGCCCGCGAGTCGCGTCACCCGATCTGCTACATCCTGATCCGGTGGGAAAGGCGTAAGAGTGATCTGGCCTTCGACAACGTGGGCTGAGATCAGGTCCGCAACCTCCTCCCCTGACATGGAACGCCCCAGCTGGAATGCGTCCGCACCGTCTGGACGGAGAGCAAGGCCCACCTGGTGGCAGGCAGCGACCAGCTCGATCGAGGTGATCGGATGCACGGGGGCTTCTGACCAGTCACTAGCTCTGGTGAGGTGCAGGTCGTAGCTCATCAGCAAATTCTAGGCACGGCTCGGGTGGGTGTCTTCGCAATAACGCTGATGCGATGGGGCTATTCACCCAAAGAACGACGAGCACGATCCCGGAACATCGTAGGTCTGCCAGGTCTCGTAGCGGTTGCGTCAGAACTGCTTCATTGCCGTGAGCACCACGGGGCCCATGATCATCAGGAGGAGCACCGGCAGGATGAGCAGCATAAGCGGAACGGTGATCTTCACGGGGATCTTCATGGCCTGCTCCTCCGCACGCTGCTTGCGCTTCATGCGCATCTCCGCCGCCTGAGTCCGGAGGACCGAGCTGATCGAGATGCCGTAGGCGTCGGCCTGGACAACGGCGCGGGTGAAGCTGCGGAGGTCCGGCACGTTGGTCCGCTCCTCCAGCGCGAGATAGGCGTCCTTGCGGGGCATCCCGACGCGCATGTCTCCGAGGGTGCGCTGGAGCTCTTCGGCCAGCGGACCCTTGCCGTTCTCTCCCGCCCGGGACATCGCGGACTCGAAACCGAGGCCGGCCTCGACCGCGATCATCATCTGGTCCAGTGTGTCGGGCAGTTCCAGCCCGATGGCCCGTTGCCGCTCGATACCCCGGCTGTAGAGAAGCAGGTCGGGGACGAAGTACGCGACCGCCGTGACCACGATCGCAAGGGCGAGCATCCGACCCCCAGCATTGCCGGCCAAGAGAAGCAGTCCCAGGAGCGCACCGACGCCCGCCAGGAGCGGCTTGGCGACGAGCAGTCGCGAGAGGGGCCACGCCGCCGGTCGCCCGGCGAGGGCGTGCAACCGGTCCAGCCGCGCCGCGCCCTTCGCCGTCGTCAGGCGCTGCAGACTGCCGAAGGAGGGCCGAACAGGCCCACCAGCAGCGGTCACCTCGGCGGCAAAGCCACGAGTCAGGTTGTCCCGTACCTGACGGACGGAGGCGCCGGCGGTACTGAACACCGCCCACAGTGCCAGGGCCAGGGCCGCGCCGGAGGCCACTGCGGCGAGGGTGAGTGTCGGGGCCACGGATTCTCTCCTGGAACTCGGACGGAACGGTCGGGATCAGAACTTGAAGCTGACGATCTTGCGCATCCACAGTGCGCCCACGGTCAGCATGGTGAAGGCCAGGAAGAGAATGCCGTAGCCGATGACGCTCTCGAACAGAGGCCGGATGAATGCGGGGTTCATCACGGTCATGATTCCGGGAATGATGATGGGAAGGGCGATGAGGATGTAGGCGGACATCTTCCCTTCGGCGCTCAATGCCCTGACCTGGCGTCGGATCTGGTTGCGCTCCCGGATGGTGTGACCGACCTGGTCGAGCACCTCGGCGAGGTCACCACCCACCTCACGGTGGATGCCGATGGCCTGAGACACCCAACTGAAGTCCTCGCTGGCCATCCGTTCTGCCGTCTCGTTGAGGGCCGAGTTGAGATCGCGGCCGAGACGGGTCTGGTTGACCACCCGGGCGAGTTCCGCGGTTGTCGGCGCCTGCGCCTCTCGCGAGACGGCGTCGACGGCGCGAAGGAGACTGTGGCCGGCGCGGAGGCTGCCCGCGAAAAGTTGCAGGGTGTCGTCCAGCTGGTCTGCAAAGGCCTTCTGCCGGCGGCCCACAGCGACGGACAGGAAGATCTTCGCTCCCACCGGTGCCAGGACGAGAGCCAGCAGCGCGAGCACCGGCCCACCGGTCAGGAAACCCAGCAGACCGGCCACCAACCCCGCCATGCCGACGAGCACCAGGAAGTCCGCTGGTGACATGCGGATCCCGGCCCGGTCCAGAGCATCCGCGATCGACCGGGTCCACCCATGGCGGTTGAGCGTGTCGGTGATTGCACTGGTGGTGATGCCGGTGACGCGACTGAGCACGGACGGCGGAGCCTCGTCGACGCGTGGCGGCCGTCGACGGTGCACCGGCAGCCGAGGGGTGGAGTCGCTGAAGGTGATGAACAGCAGCAGCAGGACGGCCACCAGGCACAGGACGGTTCCGAGCACGACGACCATCAGCGCACCCTCCCCGGTGTCGGTGCCGGCGGTGCCTCGAAGACCTTGGGCGAGACATGGATGCCGAAATCCTCGAAGCGGTCGACGAACCGGGGGCGCACACCGGTGGGGATCGCCTTGCCCAGGAACCGTCCGTTGGCGTCCACGCCAGCGCTGTAGTCGAAGACGAAGGCGTCCTGAAGAGTGACAATCTCACCCTCCATGCCCTGCACCTCGGTGATGTGGGTAACGCGCCGGGTGCCGTCGCGCAGTCGCGTCAGCTGGACCACGACATCGATGGCCGAGGCGATCTGTTCACGCACAGCACGCAGGGGAAGGTCCATACCAGCCATGAGCACGAGCGTCTCCAGGCGTGCGATGACGTCCCGCGGCGAGTTCGCGTGGATGGTGGACAGCGACCCGTCATGACCGGTGTTCATGGCCTGGAGCATGTCGAGCGCCTCGCCACCACGGCACTCACCCACGACGATCCGGTCCGGGCGCATGCGCAGTGAGTTCTTGACGAGGTCGCGGATGCTGATCTCGCCCTTGCCCTCGATGTTCGCGGGACGGCTCTCGAGCCGCACCACGTGCTCTTGCTGGAGCTGCAGCTCGACGGCATCCTCAATGGTGATGATCCGCTCGTCGTGCGGAATGAACGAGGACATCACGTTGAGCAGGGTGGTCTTGCCCGTGCCCGTGCCTCCCGAGATGAGAATGTTCAGGTGCGCCTTGACGCAGGCGTTCAGCAGTTCCGCCATCTCGGGGGACATCGACCCGAACCGCACGAGGTCGGCGACCTTGAGCGGGTCGGCGGCGAACTTGCGGATGGTGAGCGACGAGCCGTTGACCGCCAGCGGCGGAATGACGGCGTTGACGCGGGAGCCGTCCTCCAGACGGGCGTCCACCAGCGGCGAGGACTCGTCGATGCGGCGTCCCACCTTGGAGACGATCTTCTCGATGACCTGCCGGAGGTGCTCCTCGGACTTGAACTGGGCTTTGCTGAGGCCGACCCGACCGCCCTGCTCGATGAAGATGTGGTCCGGCCCGTTGACCATGATCTCCGTGACGGAGTCGTCGTCCAGGAACCGTTGCAGCGGCCCGAAACCGAGCACGTCGTCGCTGATTTCCCGGACCAGGCGCTGTCGCTCCTCAGTGGTGAGCGGCACCCGCTCGGCGTCGACGATCTGGGTGAGCTCCTCCCGGGCGTACACCTGCAGGGAGGCCTCGGTCAGTCCTGAATCGTTGAGCCGACTGCCGATGCGCTCGAACAGTGCCTCGGCCACACGGTCCTTGAGCGCGCCGAGGGCGTCGGACGCAGAGGCCACCGCTATCGGGGCAGAGCCAGTCTCCACGACGAAGGTCGACACGAAGTCCTCGGTCTCGTCCTCTGCCTCTAGGTTATCTAGGACGGGCTCGGGAACTGGCGGAGTTGTGACTCCGCGAGCGGCGTCCAGGCGTTGCGAGAGCTTCACTGGAGCACCGCCCGTCGATGCACGGCCTTGCGGGGCGTGGTGGAACGAGCGGGGTCGAAGCGGGCCACGAGCTGGTTGAGAGCCTTGGCGGCCTTGTCGCGAGATGCCTCTTGCAGGATCGGCTCCCCCTTGTTGGTGGAGTAGGTCACCGCCTTGGAGCGGGGCACCACCACGTCCACCGGGGTCCGAACAGTCGCCTCGATGTCCTGGACGCTCAGTCCACTGGCACGATCCGCCATGTTGACCACGATGTGGCGGGAACCGGGGAGCATCTGCAGCTCGGTGAGGACGTCGACCTCCTTGCGGAGCCCGCGGACGCCGGGCACATCCATGCCCGAGATGAAGACGACATCGGTCGCCGCCTCCAGCGCAGCGAGCGTGTGCTCGCCGAGACCAGGCGCCGTGTCGACGACTACGAACTGGAACTCGCTCGCGAGCTGCTCCAGCATGTGCCCGATCTGGCCGGCGTTGATCAGATCCGCCTCGGCCGGTGACTCCGGAGTGCAGAGCGCGTAGATGGACGCGTGATGAACGCTGAGGAAGGCCTTGAGGACCATCGTGTCCTGCGCGGCCGCGCCCGTCACCGCGTCGGTGAGCGTGTGCTCGGGCGTGAGGTTGAGCACCGCGGCGACGTCCCCGAACTGCACATCCAGGTCCACGAGGACGGTGGACATGGGCGCCAGCTTGCCGAGGCCGATGGCCAGGTTGGTGGCCACCGTGGTCTTGCCGACCCCGCCCTTCGGCGAGGTCACCGCGATCACCCGGCCGCCCAGACGGGACGGCGCAGCATCCAGTGACGGGTCCGGCACCAGCCCACGACGCCGACTGTCGGCGGTGTGGCAGGCCCGTTCGAGCAGCACACGAATGACGTCAGCATCTGCCTGCGGTTCGAGGATGTCCCGGACGCCCGAACGCATGGCGGCCATAGCCAGCGTAGGATCGGCCTCCGCAACGAGGACCAGGCTGATCTCGGGGTGCTGGACGTCGAAGACGGACGCCAGTCGGAGTGCGTCGCTGGGGTCCACGCCGGGCCCCAGGAGGAGGACCGCCGGCAACTCACCGACCACCCGGCGCAGCAGTTCATCGGGGGTGTCCGGGACCTGCACGTTGTAGACGGTCTGGACCGAACCGGGGACGCGGCCTGCAATGGCCGTCTGCACCCGCTGCTCGAACGTCACATCGGAGGTGACGAGTAAAAATCTGCTCATTTGAAGAAGTCCTCCATGCTGGCTCCGTCGTCGTTCCACTTCGCGTCCTCCGGCTGCTTGGACAGCCAGATGGTGCCGAACTCCGCCGCGAAAACGGTCTTCTCCGAATCCGCACCGTCTTGGGCCAGTGTGACGAGCATGGCTCCTTCGGGGACAGGCGGCGTGTCAGCGGCGCCCTCCTCCTCGCTTGTCTCGGCGGCCGCGGGAGCGCCCTGCACACTGGTGACCAGTACCCGATGGAACACCATCTCGGTGGCGGGCTTATCGCCGGGCCCCTTCTCGAAGGATGCGAAGAGTCCCACGAAGTCGCCGGCCTTCAGCTGGCCACCGACCACACGATCTGCGTTGACCTGGACAGTGACCTCCTGGAGCCCCTTGGGCACCGCCACCCGGCCCGGCTCCTGAAGGGAGTTGAGTGACACGAGACGGCTGCCCAGCACCTGCTCCCCTGGCGCGAGTGCCACAGAAGTCACACGGCCCTCATATTCCTTGAGATCCACGACCGCATCATCGAGAACAGCAGAAGCGGGGAGTGTCTGTTTCCGAAGATTCTTGGAGAGTTCCTCGACAGAGGTCTCGGCCGCGACCGCGGTCTCGACCACAAGGACATCCTTGGTCTCTGTACCCTCGAGGGCACGCGCGTCCGCGGCCCTGACATAGCCGGAGACCAGCATGGCTCCGACCAGAGCGAGGACCACTGCCACGACGGCGGCGATGACACGAACTTTCACGAATCTGTCTTTCTACTCGGTCAGAGAAATGATCGACGTTCCCAGATCGGGACCGCCCGAGGTGAACTCGTCATCCAGCGTGGTGAACGAGATGAACTCGCCGATGATGCCGTTGCAACTGCCGGTGCACGATGGACCCGGGCCGGTGTTGTTGACGGAGTTGCCCGGAAAGCGCCACCCGTCGATGCGGAAGGTCGCCCATCCGTAGATGTGGTAGGTCGCCCCGCTGCCCGTCCCGGTTTTGTCGTCGTACAGCGGCAGGATGGCCGTCTGTCCCACGAGCGATGGCTTCAGGACTGTCGTCGAGCAGGTGCCGGGGATGCTCGCACCTGTACTGCTGAGCACATCCATCCCGATGCTCATCTCGGTCTCGCACGTGCCGGAGGCGGTGCTCAGCCAGGAGAAGCCGCCGGGCAATGTCTGTCCGGACGGGCTGACACTGGAACAGGGGTGTGTCCCAGATCCGTGAGTCGGAATTACTTGGGTCCCACCGTCCAGCATGCCGTCTATCACGCACTTGGCGAAGGCCAGCGGAAGCATAGCCGGCCCACCGGCCGGGCTGCCCCACGCGGCGGTCGACGTCGCCGACACGGTCTCCTCGTTGATTCCCAGCAGGGGCGCGAACATGAGCGCGAGAGAGCCGGCCCCACCGCTGTCCCGGGTCGTCGCTCGGACCCGGACCGAGGTCGGGGTGGGGAACGTCGGCGGGTCGACGTTCGCCGCGCTGTCCTTGGCGTTCGAGTTGGCGAAACTCTGTGCAGTGGTGCTGGGAGTACCGCAGCTGCCGACCGCACAGTCCTGGGCAATGGCGAGGGCTGCCGCGTCGCTTCCGTTCTGCAGCTCCGCCCGTTCGGCGTATAGGGCGCCCACGTCGATGACCAGAGCTGCGATGCCGAGCAGAACGACCAGGGAGAGTGCGATGATCACGGAAATTCCCCCCTGCTCTCCGAGCCGCAACCGATGAGTCACCCCCCGCATTGCATGGCCGCCGTTCCTCGGATGTTGACTCCGGCACCGAAGAACCCGGTGACGAAGGTGTGGTTGTGCTGGATCGTGACCGTGGCAGTGCTGCCCGCTGTGCAGGTGGCGGGTGCCACCGTGATCTCCCCGGCAGTCAGCGCCGGGAACAACGACGGTGACGCCGCCATGGCCGTCGCGCGTGCGGCCGCCGCATCGTTCTGGACGGCCATGGTCCGCACGGCCTCGCGTGCCGCGTGTGTAACGGAGATCTGCGAGTTGAACGCGAACCCCATTTCGACGATCCCCAGAAGTATGGTCAAAAGGAGCGGGATGGCGAGTGCGAACTCCACGGCCACGGCTCCTCGTTCGGAACGAAAACGGCTCATGGTCCCCTCCTTCGAGCCGGAACGTGCCACGCCGCGGCGCCCCCGCAGGGGACGCCGCGGCGCGTGGTGGGCCCTGAGATCAGGGAAGCTGGGCGATGATGCCCTCCATCATGGTCACGAACGGACCGCCGAGCAGAGCGATCGCACCGACCAGGACGATGGCCACGAGGCCGATCAGCAAGCCGTACTCGACGGCGGTCGCGCCCTTCTCCTCGCCGGAGAGGCGGGCCTTGGCGTCACCGAAGATGGTCTGGAGGGTGATGAAGAGAGGCAGCATGAGAAAGCTCCTAAGCAAAGCAGAGAAATGGTGGAGTGGGTCTTCAGCTGATTCCAGCACTGCCTGCGAGAGGCTCCCCGTACCGGGCTACTGACCTGTAATGAGAATAGACTTTGCTCCAGCAAAGTCACAAGCATTCAGACACATGCACTTTGGGGGACGTCAAACAGGGACGTAATGCCTAGTGGGCGACTGTATTCATTCGAATGGAAGCTCCGGTTCGCGCTCTTGTCCCCCGAACGGCGTCAGTAGAGACCCGGCAGCAGGTACTCCCGCGCCAGGAGCTCCCCCCAGACGACGGCCACCAGGGCACCGGCGAGCATCGACGGACCGAACGGGACGTCGCTGCGCAGGCCGCCGCGACGGGACGCCAGCACGGTGAAACCCACCACCATGCCGACCACGGAGGCCAGCACCGCCCCGACGAAGAGAGTCCCCCAGCCCTGGAAGCCGACGAACAGCCCCAGCACCGCGGCGAGTTTCACGTCCCCCATGCCGAGCCCGGCCGGCGAGATGAGCGCGAGTACGAGGTAGAGGACGAACAGCACGAAGGCGCCCAGCACAGCGCGCAGCAGCGCGCTCCAGGCGTTCTCCCCGGTGGCGGCGATCGCGAGGAGCACGAAGCCGATGCCGAGCGCCGGCAGGACCACGGCGTTGGGGAGCAGATGGTGGCGCAGGTCGATCACCGAGAGCACCACGGCGAGCGCGGCGAAGAACAGATACGCCGGGAGCTGCCAGCTGAACCCGAAGAACGCGGCCACGAGGACGAAGAGCGCCGCCGTGGCGACCGCCAGCAGTGGACGAGAGGGCGCAGTGGCGGGTTCGTCCGTGACAGGGCTGTACCGCAGGACGACGCGGGGCAAGAACGAGCCCACGACAGCGCCGACGAGACCGGCGGTCAGCACCAAGAAAAGTGGTGCTGGTCCGAGCATGGGCTCCACGCGAGAGTTCCTCCGGCTTGTGGGCGCTTCGACTGACGCCCGGATGAATGATTGTCCCCCATTCGGGGTCCCTGTACGGGACAGAGACTAGCCGAGCGGACGACCCCTTCAGTGTTCAAGCACGTCAGTCAGCATTTCCCGAAACTGCGAGTTTCGGGTCGAGACATTTCCGGACCGAGATCAGCAGCATTGCCATTCACAAGAATTCGAGATTGACGATCCAGCTCGATCGAGCATCGGCAGTGGTGTTTCGAGGGAACCAAAGTTCGTGAATGGACCACCGGAATCAGTTGACGAGCCAGGCCAGCAGCGGCGGGACGAGCACGCACCCGAGCGCCATGACCACGACGACTGATCCCAGCACCAACTGCTCCCGGCGTGCCGCGGCGGCACCGGCGAGCTCCAGCGGCGGACGGGGGCCGAACTCCCAGTCGAGGGCTTCCTGCTCCCACCGGGTGCCGGCCAGCTCGTCGGCGCCGCTCAGCAGGCGCAGACGCTCGGAGGTGTCACCGTGATCGCGTGCGCCGAGCGGGGGCAGCGCCCAGGTGTGCCGCAAGCCCTGCAGGAGTGAGAGCACCGCCTCGAGCGGTTTGTTCTCGAGGTAGCTGCGCTGGGTCCAGGCCACCTTCGCCCGCTCGAGCGGAAGGCCGAGCGCCATCTCGGCCCCGTCCCTGCCGACGACGTAGGCCACCCGGTGCGCTCGCCGGCGGGACGTCCCGGGCGGACCCTCCGGTGCCGTGATCTGCCGGACGTGCACCCAGTGGAACGCCGCCACGACGCGGGGGCGCGCGCCGCGGCCCAGGAACAGGACGCCGTTGCGCTCGACCACCACGGTGACGAGCCGGGGAAGACCAGCGTGCCGAGCACTGACGAAGAGGTCCGGGCGCAGCGACCGCAGGGCGCGCAGGAACGGCGCGTCCCGCCGGCCCTGCAGCACCGTGTACATGCTGAGCCCCTCGGCGGCCCGGAAGAAGGCCTGCGCCCGGGATTCGAGCAGTGCGGCCAGGGCAGCGCCGGCGACGGCTCCCATCAGGCCGGCGAGAACGATGAGCCTGCCCGAGAGCTCCAGGGAGACCGCCCGAGCCGACCACCAGAAGACCGAGATGGCAACGATCGCCAGCGCCGTCGACAGCTGAGTCCGGTGCTCGCGCACCCACAGAGTCCAGCCCCTGTGGGACAGGTGGTTCTGTTCGGCCTCGCCGGCGGTCCGGGGCCGACCGGGCCGACCGGAGACGACGAAGGACGTCCGCGCCGCGTCCGCCCGCCCCGCGGTGGGCGGGGGCTGCCGCCGGGCGGCGTCCCCGGTCGGTCCCCAGGAGGTGTACGCACTGCTCAGCTCCGACAGCCGGTCCCGAAGTTTCGAGAGCTCGGTCCGCAGGCGGTCGCCGTCGAGGTCGGTGGGCGAGATCCCGTAGGCGTCCAGCCGCCCGCGCGCCGCCAGGGTCACCAGCCTGTCGGGTTCTGGCCGGGACCGCAGGAGGTGCCGGGCGAAGGGAGTGGTCATGAAGTGGCAGGCGTCGAGGGCGTCTGCGTAGGCGTCCATTCCCGAGTAGCCCATGGACGCGGTGATGTGGGCGGAGGTCCTGCTGAGCTGCACGGTGGCGAGGGACGCCGCGATGTCGAGCAGCAGGAACACGCTCGCCGCCCCGTACTCCGCGAACCCCGTCTCCGCGAGACTCTCCTGCGAAGGCAGTCCCAGGGCCTCCTGGACCCCGCGCACGGACCGGTCGAACATCGTGGTGCCGTGGGCCATCCGGATCTCCCGGAAGACCAGCGTGTCCAGCAGCCGGGCCCGGATCTGTGGGACCGGCGTGCTCGGTCGGTAGCGGGAGGCGGGAAACGCCGCGGCGTAGCGCGTGCCGAGAAAGGCCGCGAGGCCACCGTGGGCTCCCCCGCCCGGCCTGGTCATCATGCTGTCCGGGCGGGCGAGCTCCAGCTCGATCTCCCGCAGCGTCCGGAGGTCGAGCTCCCCGAGGAACGCGAGGGCGTGCTCCAGCTCCTGGGCGCCCTCCGCTCCGTCCCGCGCGTCGGTGCGGGCCACGCCCCTCAGCCGTTCCAGCACCGGGGTGCGCTCTGCCGTCTCATCGCCGTCCATGGGGGTCCCTGCTCCTCGGCGCACCGGGCCGGACGCCTGGCGACAAGGTGTTTCCAGACGCAAACTACACCGGGTTGCCGCCGTCCGGAGATCACCAGGACGTGAGCACGGACAGCGCCGTCCGCAGGCCGTGCTCCGTCCGCACCTCACGACCCACCCGCTCGGCGGCGGAACGGCACCCCAGGGCCTCGTCGATCGCCGCGGTGAGCCGCTCCACGGTCAGCTTCTTCTGCGGGATCGGCGCGGCCGCGAGCCCGAGCCCGTGGAGCTGCCGGCCCCAGAACGGCTGGTCGGCGAGGAACGGCACCACCACATGCGGGACGCCGGCGCGGGCCACCGTGTGCACGGTCCCGGCCCCGCCGTGGTGGACGGCGAGCGCCGCACCGGGCAGCACCGCGTCGAGCGGCAGGGATGGCACGGCCAGCACGTCGTCGCCCCGGAGGTCGTCCGGCAGGGCGAGCCCGCCCCATCCGGTGAGCAGGAGAGTGCGCAGCCCGTGGGTCCGGGCGCTCTCCACCACGGCCCTCCCCCGGGCCTGCGGGTCCCCGGAGGCCATGGAACCGAACGTCGCCACCAGGTACGACCCGCCCCGGAAGAACTCGAGCACGTCCGGATCGAGCACCGGCACCGGGCCGTCGGAGTGCCAGGACCCGGTGAGGTGCACCGAGGCCGGCCAGTCGGCCGGGCGCGGCAGCAGCTGCGGACTGATCGGCAGCAGGGTTGCGGCCGCGGCGGACACGGAGGCCGGCACGCCACCGGGCAGCTGGGCGCACGCCCGTTCGATGTCGCGGCGGAACATTCGTTCGGCACCGCGAGCCACCGCATAGGTCGCGCGGTTGAACCGGCCGAGGTCCCGGTTCAGCACGCCGGGCGCCGGGAACTGCCGGGTGGGCGTGAGCACGGGCACGGCCTCCACCACCACGTGCGGAACGCCCAGGGCGTCCGCCGCCGCCGGCGCCGTGAGCACCTTGGCGTGGCGGACCACGACGTCCGGCTCGAAGGCGAGGGTCTCCCGCACCGCGGCGGCCAGCATCCGGCGCATGCCGGGGCCCACCTCGGTGCGGAAGTGCCGCACGGCCGTCCACGGCGAGATCCCGTGCGTCTGGACCAGCCGGTGGAAGTCCACCTCGAGACCGACGGTGTCGAGGCCGGACAGGTCCACCCCGGAGTTCTCGGGCACGCCCAGCCGGACCTCGTGCCCGTGCTCGGAGGCGAAACGGGCCAGGGCGGCGAACGGCTCCACATCCCCGCGGGTGCCGGAGGTCAGCAGCATCATCCTCATGGAGTCAGTGTGCTCCTGAAGCGTCCGGCCCGCAGGCAGCTCAGGAGGCTGGCGCGGTGCAGCCCTCCTCGGGGCCCCAGCGCAGCCAGCCGGGCAGGTCGGCCGTGAAGGCGTCCCGCACGGCGGGAGTGTTGGTGGTGGTCCAGTCCACGGGTCCGTCGATCTCCACCTCGTGCTTGTCCCACTCGAACCAGCTGATCATCTTCAGCTGCGGGAAGTTCTCCGGGATCGACTCGTCGAAGACCTGGCCCCACCACGCCTGCTTGATCGCCAGCTCGTCGGCGCCGCCCTCGGCCGGGTTGTACAGAGCGGCGGTCTCCGGGACGGCCACGGGCTTTCCCCGCCGCTGCCCGTACTCGGCGTAGAAGTCGGCCACGGCGCGGTCGTCGCCTCCCGCCCCGGCGTAGGTGCCCGTGAGCTGCTGCAGGAACTTGCCGTCCTCCGGCAGCTCGTTCTCGCCCCACGGGTGAGCGGAGCCCCAGTGGTACAGGGACATGCCCACCCAGTCCACGGCGTCGTCGCCCGGGTAGTACGGGGCGTACGCGTCGTCGGCCATGGTCAGCACGCCGTCCCCGTCGGTGTCGAGGACCGCGAAGTCGGCGGTACCGGGCTCAGCCTCGTACTGCCCACCGGCGAACGGGTAGCCACCTCCGTAGTTCGGCGCCCACATCATCGCCGAGCCAGGTGCCTGCTCGTGCACCCCGTCTGCCACCCGCCGGTAGGCCTCCACGTAGGCGGTGGGCTGCTGGCCCCAGGCGTACCAGGAGCCGTTCATCTCGTGGGCGAAGCGCACGATAACCGGCACTCCGGAGGCGTTGACCTCCGCCAGATCGGCCGCCAGCTCCTGCGCGGCCTCCTCGGTCACCTCGGACAGCCCGCCCTCGGGCTCGAGGGTCAGCAGCATCATCTGGCCGTCGGCGCGGATCTGATCGGCCGCCATGCGCAGGTAGCCGGCCCCCTGCTCGTCGTAGGGGAAGCCGGTGAAGGAGACGGACACGGCCGGCTTGTGCTCCAGCCGCTCGGCGTAGTCGGCCAGCGAGCGGTCCTCCCAGTCGAGGTTCACGCCGTAGAGGGCACCGGTCTCGGGCTCCAGCTGGGACCGGTCCAGAACGGTGCACTCCGGAGGCGCGGCAACTTGAGTCTCCTCCGCCGACTCGGAGGAAATCTGCGCCGCGAGGGTGCCCCCGCCCAGGGCGAGGGTGGCGACGAACACGACGGCGACGAGCGAGGATTCCTTCACTCCGTCAGCTTAGGAAGAGCTCGATAGGAATACATGGAAATGAGCGTCCGGCGGCGCGGTCCATGACGGACGACGACGACGCCCCGCCCGCCGCGCCGGCCGGTCAGCCCGGCCGGCTTAGGGCCCGTCGTCGAGATCGGGGCGGTCGTCGGTGTCGCCGGCCTGGCGCCGGCGGTAGGCGGTCATGTTGGTGCGGTTGGCGCAGCGCTGGCTGCAGAAGCGCTTGGAGCGGTTGCGGGAGAGGTCCAGGAGCACCCCGTCGCAGTCCTCGGCCCCGCACTCGCGCAGCCGGTCCGTCTCGTCGGCACGGATCACGTCCACGAGCGCGAACGCCGTCTCCAGGCGCAGGCGGGCAGCCAGGGGGGCGTGCGAGGGCGAAGCGTGCAGGTGCCAGTCCTTGCCGTCGTGCCGGGCGAGGTGGGGGGCGAGCTCGGTCGTGTCGAGCACGGCGTTGACCGCGTCCACCATGGCGTCCCGGTCCAGGGCCCAGACCCGCCGCAGTTCGCGGCGCACCTCGCGCACCTCGGCCAGCTCCTGCTCGTCGCGGTCGAAGCGTCCCGACCAGCCGTGCTCCTCCAGGAGGACCCGCAGCTGGTCGGTGGTCACCAGCTCGTCCTCCCCGGAGCGCGACGCTCCCGGCGCGGTGTTCATGAGCGCCACGTCGGACTCGAGCACGTCTTCAGTGTCATAGGCAAAATGCACTTGACTACTTATCCTCTCCACGACTAGCGTGAGTGTCGTCAACAGTTTAGACCCTTACGCGACGATGGTCGCGAGAAGGAGTTCCTCATGGTCGGCGGACTCTACCTCCTGGCGCTGCTCTTCGTGTTCGCCACCGTGGGCCGGCAGTCCGTCCCGCGGCGGGAGCGCACGGCCCTGCGCAGCTGGACGCTCCGGGACGTGTACTACAACGTGCGGCGCGGGCTGATGGTGCTCGGCGAGCACGGGCCGTCCTACCCCGCCCTGGACAGCACGGAACGGCCGGCGGCGCAGCGCACCCGCTGAGCGACACGAGATCGGCCGGAGGCCCCGGCAGGTCTCGGCTCCGGGCAGCCCGAGGTCCCCGCGCCATGACGGGTCGGTAGCTCAGGACGGGGCCCCCGGTCAGAGCGCAACCTTCTCGAACATGGCCGCCGTGCCGATGCCGCCGGCGGAGCTGATCATCGCCAGCAGCAGGCTCCCCGGCGGCAGTGCCCGCGAACGGGCGAGCAGACGCACCACGGACACTGCCCCGGAGGCGCCGTAGGCGTGGCCCAGGGCCAGGGCGCCGCCCTCGGCGTTGAGCACCCTCTCGTCGAGGCCGAGCAGGTCGGTGCAGGCCAGGACCTGCCCGGCGAAGGCCTCGTTGAACTCGACCGCCGCCAGCCGGTCCACGGGCACGCCCTGCGCCGTCAGCAGCTGCCGGGCGGCCACGGCGGCCCCGATGCCCAGGCGCGCCGGATCCACCCCGACCGTGGCCGCGCCGCGGAAGGCCAGTCCGGCCGGAACACCCAGGCCCTGCGCCGTGGCAGGGTCGGTGACGAGGACGGCGGCCGCCCCATCGGCGTCGCCGCAGGAGTTGCCGGCCGTGACCGTCCCGCCGGCCTCGAACACGCCAGGGAAGCGCGCCAGCAGCCGCGCGGTCAGCGCCGGCCGCGGGCCGTTGTCGGCCTGCACTTCCCCAGCCGGTCCGGCCACCGGCACGAGCTCGTCCTCGAACGCTCCCGCTTCCGCGGCGGCCAGGGCCCGCCGGTGGCTGCGCAGCGCATAGGCGTCCTGCCGCTCCCGGCCGATCCCGTGCTCGAGCGCGACAGTCTCGGCGGCCGCACCCATGTCCGGGTCGCCCAGGTGCTCCGGAGCGAACTGGGCGCGGCGGTAGAACTCGACTCCCCCGTCCTGGCGTCGTCGTCCGCGCAGCGGTGCGGTGCTGATGCTCTCCGCCCCGCCGGCGAGGAAGGCCCGGCCGGCCCCGGCCTGGGCGAGCCGGCAGGCCAGCACCACGGCGTCCAGGCCCGAACCGCACTGCCGATCCACCGTGAGGCCCGGCACGGACAGCGGCAGACCGGCCTCCAGCGCCGCGAGCCGGGCGGGATTGCCCCCGGCGCCCACGGCGTTGCCGACCACCACGTCCGCCAGGTGCTCAGGATCCAGCCCGGAGTCCGCCAGCAGGGACCGGAGCACCGGGGCCAGCAGCCGGTGGACGGGCACGCCGTCGAGCAGGGTCCCGGCCCGGGCCAGGGGCGTGCGCCGGCCCAGCACCAGCACGGGGGCATCAGCCGAGGGGACGGGCACGGGGGTCTCCTTCGAGAATCCAGTCGCGGAGCAGCGAGCGGCTGAGCTTGCCGGCCGCGGTGAGGGGCAGCTCCTGCAGCTCCAGGTACTGCTGCGGGCGCTTGGCCGGCGCCAGGCGCCTCGCCAGCCCGGCGCGGAGCCGGAGCCGGTCCGGTCCGCCGGGGCGGACGGGGAGGATCCCGGCCACGATCCGCTGACCGCGGGCGTCGTCGGGAAGCCCCACCACGACGACGCCGGCCACTCCCGCCACCACGGCCAGGGCCGCCTCGACCTCGTGCGGATAGACGTTGTGCCCGCCGCTGTTGATCATCTCCGCGGCCCTGCCCAGCACGTGCAGCCCGCCGTCGCGCAGGACGCCCCGGTCCCGCACGGTGGCCATGCCGCCGAGCCGGCCGAAGGCCCGGCCGTCGTCGCCCCAGAGATAGCCGTCGCAGACTAGCTCCGAACGGACGGCGACGGTCCCGGCCGTCCCCTCCGGCAGCGGGGCGCCGTCGTCGTCGAGGACGGCGAGCTCCACCCCCGGGAACGCGGTGCCCACGGCGGTGCCGGCGTCGCTGGCAGCCTCGGGGACGGCCTCGCCCGCCGGGTGGCAGCGGGCAGCGACGAAGCCGAGCTCCGCGGCGCCGTAGTACTCCCATATCATGGCGCGCGGCGCCCAGCGGCGGGCCGCCGCCAGCGTGCCGGGGTCCAGCTTCTGCCCGGCGCACACGATCGTGCTCACCCCGCTCGCGTCGGCACCGCCGGCCGGGCCGCGCTCGGCGAGGACCCGCAGCATCGTGGGCACGAGCACCAGACGGGTGACGCCGTGCCCGCTGATCGCGGCGCGGGCGGCCGCCACGTCGAAGCGCGGCAGGGTGACGAACGTGGCTCCGGCGTGCAGGCACTCCGACAGGGCGTAAAGGTTCAGGCTCGCCGAGAGCGGGCCGGGGGCCAGCACCCGGTCCTGCGGTGCCAGGCCGAAGTGCTCGGCGGAGGCCTCGAAGGAGTGCAGCCAGGAGCCGCGGCTGCGGCGGAAGCCCTTGGGCAGGGCCGTGGTGCCGGAGGTCAGGCCGATGAGGAAGGCCGAGGCGGGGTCGCCGTCGCGCAGCCGCGCCGGGGCCGGGTGCTCGGAGAGCCGGTCCGCGCAGCGCTCCTGCACCCGCTCGGCCACCTCCTCCGGCCAGGACGGGTCGAGGACGGCGCACTCGCGCTCCTCGGCCACGCCCGCGGCCACCGGACGGCGAAGTCGGTGCCGTTGCCCTGCCGCAGGACGCCCGTGGCCTCGCCGGAGGCCGCCAGGGCCGAGGCCTGCGCCCGCAGCTCGCTCCAGCTCAGCTCCTCGCCTCCGCAGACGACGGCGGGCTCGTCCGGGCGCTCGTCGGCCCAGCGGTTCAGGCGGTCCAGGAAGGGCATGTCCTCGTCCTCGTCGGTGGTCCCACGGTGCGAATGCGGTGCTGAGCCGTGCGCAGGGTGTCGCGATCGCAGCAGCGGGCGGCGCTCCCCCGGCGGTCAGCGGCCGGCGGCCGGCACCCCGCCGAGGAGACGGCGGTAGCTGCGGTGGACATTGATCGCGGCCAGGGTCGCCACGACCGCCTTGAGGAGGTCCCCGGGAACGAACACGAGCGAGCCCAGGGCGGAGGTGGCCAGCGGCAGCCCGGTGACCACGGCCGTCCACGGCACGCCGAAGGCGTAGATGACCACGATGCCACCGAGGACCACGCTGAGCAGCACGGCGGCGAAGCGGGCCGTGCGGCCGGTGCGCCGGATCGCCCAGTACTTGACCAGCAGGCCGATGACCAGTGCCGCGGGGATCCAGCCGACCAGGTAGCCGCCGGTCGGGCCCAGGAACGCCCCGAGCCCGCCCCGGCCCCCGGCCAGCAGCGGCAGTCCGGCCAGCACGAGGGCGTGCAGGACGACGACGGAGAGCATGCCGCGCACCGGCCCGAGCAGCGCGCCGGCGAGCATCACCCCGAGGGTCTGCAGGGTGATGGGCACCGGGACGATCCCGACCGTGATCGGCGGCACGAGACCCAGGGCGGCGATCAGGGCTGCGAACACCGCCACGAGCACCGTGTTCTGGGTGCTCTGGGAGGTGTCGGCGGTCCGGGAGGTCGTGGTGGTCGGGGTCCTGGTGGTCATGAGGTCCTTCGGGTCGGGGCCGGGCCGGTGGGCCCGGCCGCTGGGAGACAGCGGACGGGACAGGTCAGTCGGGCGCGACCGCGGCGCGACGCGGGGGCGGCGCGGAGTCGTAGCAGCGGGCGTCGAGGGCGGCGGCGATCTGCTGGGCCGACTCCAGGGTGCGCACCAGCAGCGGCACCAGCACGGCGAGCGGGCTGTTGTGCAGGCCGCGGGCGAACTGGGCCTCGCGGACCTCGAGGTACTGGCCGCGGATCTGCGGGATGAACCGGATCGTCATCGACAGGGCCAGGCTCATCTGGGCCGGGTTCAGCCCGAGGTGCCGGGTCGGGGCCAGCAGCCGCTCGAACAGGGAGAGCATCTCGCCGAACGTGGTGGACAGGCTCACGGCCCAGGCGAACAGGCACAGGCTCAGCAGCCGCAGGGCCGCCACGGACGCGGCCTCCCAGGTGGTGCTGAACCCCAGGGTGACGAAGACGATCCCGACGATGAGCACCAGCCCCGCCAGCATCCGGACCAGGCGGGCGAATGGGGTGCGGGTCAGCACCGCGGCGGCCACGGCCAGGACGAACACCGCGACCTGGACTCCCAGGTCCGTCACGGCGTAGATGCCGAGGCTGGCCGCGAACAGGAACGCGAACTTCCACCCGGCCGGGATCCGGGTCAGCGGCCCGATGCGCTGCGGACCGGTCACCGGTCGCAGATCCCGCAGTAGAACTCCACGGCCGGCTCCGGGGCGCCGTCGAAGGCGATCCGGCCCTCGTGCACCACCAGGACCCGCTGGTAGTTCTCGATCAGGTCCAGGTCGTGGGTGACCACGACCGCGCGCTGGTCGAGGCCGTCGATGGTGGCCTGCAGCCGGCGCCGGTTGCGCCGGTCGAGCATGGTGGTCGGCTCGTCGAAGACGATCGTGGACGGCTCCATGACCAGCACCGAGGCCAGGGCCACCAGCTGCTTCTCGCCCCCGGACAGGGCGTGGGACTCCCGCTCGCGCAGGTGGCCGATGCCCAGCCGCTCCAGGACTCCGTCGACCCGCGCGGTGAGCTCGGCCCCGCGCAGGCCCAGGTTCTTCGCCCCGAAGGCGAGGTCCTCGTCCACGAGGGGCATCACGATCTGGTTCTCCGGATTCTGGAACACGAAGCCGACCTGGCGCCGGATGAGCTTGGCGTCCTTCGCGGTGGACAGCCCGTCCACGTGGACCGTGCCGCGGGTGGGCAGCAGCAGGCCGTTGAGCAGGCGCACCAGGGTGGACTTGCCCGAGCCGTTGAGCCCGATCACCGCGATGCGGTGCTCGTCCAGGGACAGGTCCAGGTCCGTCAGGACGTCGTGGCCCTCCCGGGTGACGGTGACCCCGCTCAGCCGGATGCCCGAGCGCTGCGTGCCCGGCGCCGACGGTGCGGCAGGCTCGCCCCGGCGCGGCCGGTTGCGGAGCGGGTGCTTGATCGACACCGTGGACGCCTTCCTCTCCTCGTCGTGCGCGCCGGTCCCCGGACGTCGCCGTGCCCCGGTGCCGCTCGGAGGCACAGCCCACCGGCCCGGGACGTCCCGGATCCGAGGGGCACGGGGCCGATGGGGCTCAGTCCCGGGGTCCCGGCTCGAAGTACAGGTCGGCGTGCAGGGCGCACCCGGGGTTGAACCGTGCCGCGCACCGCGGGCACCCGTCCGCCGCCAGGTAGGCGCGGACGGAGAGCTCGTGTCCGCACACCCCGCAGAGCACGGCCTCGGCGTCGTGGTCCTCGGCCGGCCACTGCGCCGCCGGGTGGCCGGCGGTCTCCTCGTGGCACAAGTGACAAGGATAGTACTCCCGGCAGCACCAGAACTTGATCGCGATCACATCCAGCGGCGTCCGGTAGTGCACGCACCGCGTCTGCTCGTCCACCGGACGTCCCAGGATCCGTCGCATCGCTGCTCCTCTCGCGGGGTCCGCGCCCGGCTCCTCCCTCGGGCGCCCGGCCGGAGGTTTCTCGTCCGACAGCGACCACTGTACGGAGCGAGGACCGCACGGAGCAGGGACCGCACTCATCGGGCACTGAACGGAGCAGGGCCCACTCGGAGCGGGAACCGCACGGAGCAGCAGGTGCACGGCCCCGAACCGCCGCACGGGTGGGGGCCGGAGCTCAGCCGAGCAGGATCACGTCGAGCGTCCGGGGCCCGTGCACGCCCTCCACGCGCTCGAGCTCTATGTCCGAGGTCGCGGAGGGCCCGGAGATCATCGTGACCGGGGCCGTGGGCTCCACCCGGGCCAGGGCCTCGGGGATCAGCTCGACCACCGTGTCCAGCGGCACCACGCAGATGTGGTGGTCGGGGACCAGGCTGATCGCCCGGCGGCCCTCGTCGGGACGGCCGGTGAGGAAGATCGTGCCGGTCTCGGCGCAGGAGACGGTCGAGGAGGTCACCACGGCGTCCACGGCATTGAGCTCCCGCACCCCCAGCGCGGACGCGGCCCGGGCATCGCCGGGGTCCGCCAGCGCCCGGCGGGCGGCGGTGTCCTCGGGCAGCCAAGACAGGTCGAGGCCGGCGGGGACCACGTAGCGGGCCGAGGCGCCCAGCAGCTCGGCGATCCTGCCCGGCAGGGACTCGGGGGTCTCATGGTGCACGGCGGCCCGGTAGTCGACCAGCCGGTCCTCGAGCATCTCGACGACCTCCTCGCGCGGACGCTCCGAGGCCCGGCGGTAGCGGCGCTCCGCGGGCGCGGGCGCCGGGGTGTCGTGCAGGGCGCCGCGGATCCGATTCAGGATCTCGGTCTTCGCGTCGGTCATCGCTCTCCCCCGTCGTGCTGCGTGTTCTCCCGGGCCGCGTCCTGCGGGCCGCGGGCGGTCCCGTCCGGGGCGCCGTCGGACGTGGTGCCGGCTGTGGCGCCGTCGGACGTGGTCCCGGCCGTCGCACCGGGGGCGCCGGACGGGGTGCCGTCGGAGACGGCGCCGCCGTCGGCGGCCACCCGCTGCGCGGTCTCGCCGGCGTGCTGGGCCCACCAGTTGCGGAAGGACTCCTTGGGCGGGGCGGGGATGTCCCGCTCGTCGGTCCATCCCCCGGCGGTTCCGGGCAGCCAGCTGATCGCCCGGTCCCTGCCGGCGACGGCCCGGCCCAGCGGCAGCGCCTTCTCGGCGAGCGCCATGCGCCTGCCGGAGGACATCACGAAGGAGGCCCCCTTCATCATGAGGTCCATCTCGGACGGGGCCTGCGGCAGGCGCCGGGTCCGGGCGGGTGCCGCGGCGGCGCCGTCGTCGGAGCGCTCGCCGTGCCGGGTGCGCACGTCCTCGTCGCGCAGGTGCACAAGGATCTCGGGGATGTTGATCTTCACCGGGCAGACGTCGTAGCA
>NZ_LQBK01000001.1 GCF_001483755.1 Kocuria rosea subsp. polaris | reverse complement strand
TCGACCTCGACCTTCGTGCCGTTGCGCCAGGTCGTGTACACGTTGAAGAAGAAGGGGATCATCGACAGGCCCAGCAGCATGGAACCCGCGGTGGAGATCTGGTTCATCCAGGTGAACCCGTCCTCGGGCAGGTAGTCGGCGTAGCGCCGGGGCATTCCCGAGACCCCGAGCCAGTGCTGGATCAGGAACGTCATGTGGAAGCCCAGGAACAGCAGCCAGAAGTGGATCTTGCCGATCCGCTCGTTGAGCATCTTGCCCGTGAACTTCGGCCACCAGAAGTAGAACCCGGCGAACATGGAAAAGACGACCGTCCCGAAGACCACGTAGTGGAAGTGGGCGACCACGAAGTAGGTGTCCGAGACATGGAAGTCCAGCGGCGGGACCGCCAGGATCACCCCGGTGAGCCCGCCGAACAGGAACGTGAACAGGAAGCCCAGGACCCAGAGCATGGGGGTCTCGAAGGTGATCGAGCCCTGCCACATGGTGCCGATCCAGTTGAAGAACTTCACCCCGGTGGGCACCGCGATCATCATGGTCATGAACGCGAAGAAGGACAGCATCACGGCACCGGTGACGTACATGTGGTGGGCCCACACCGTCATGGAGAGGGAAGCGATGGCGATGGTCGCGAAGACCAGGCCCTTGTACCCGAAGATCGGTTTCCTCGAGAAGACGGGGATGATCTCCGTGACGATCCCGAAGAACGGCAGCGCGATGATGTAGACCTCGGGGTGGCCGAAGAACCAGAACAGGTGCTGCCACAGCACCGCTCCCCCGTTGGCCGGGTCGAAGATGTGCCCACCCAGGGTGCGGTCCATGCCGAGTGCGAACAGCGCCGCGGCCAGCGGCGGGAAGACCATGATCACCATCAAGGACGTGATCAGGGCGTTCCAGGTGAAGATCGGCATCCGCCACACGGTCAGGCCCGGGGCGCGCATGCACAGGATCGTGGTGATGAAGTTGACGCCGCCCATGATCGTGCCGAAGCCGGACAGGGCCAGCCCGAACACCCACAGGTCACCACCGGCACCGGGCGAGAACGAGGAGTTCGACAGCGGCGTGTAGGCGAACCAGCCGAAGGAGGCCGCGCCCTGCGGGGTGAGGAACCCGGCGGTGGCGATCAGGGATCCGAAGAGGAAGAACCAGAAGGCCAGGGCGTTGAGCCGCGGGAAGGCGACGTCGGGGGCGCCGATCTGCAGCGGGACGATGACGTTGGCGAAGCCGACGAACAGCGGGGTGCCGAACATCAGCAGCATCAGGGTGCCGTGCATGGTGAACAGCTGGTTGTACTGCTCCTTGGTCTCCAGGATCTGCATGCCCGGCTCGAAGAGCTCGGCACGGATCAGCAGCGCCATCACCCCGGCGATGCAGAAGAAGGCGAAGGAGGAGATCAGGTACATGTACCCGATCGTCTTGTGGTCGGTGGACGTGATCCAGTTGACGACCATCCGGCCTTTGGACCGGGGCACCACGGCCGGGACGGGTGCGGCCCGGGTCTGATCGGCGGTGTACTGCTGGATGGCCACGGTTGCCTCCCGGTTCGATCGATGCCCCACAGGATCGAGGAGCGGCTGCTTTCGGCGACTGCTCCGCCCGGAGGCTCGTTACGGCCACTCTATTCAGTATGTCAAGCGCAATATTCGGGGAGCGGAGCAGGACAGCTGCGAGAACGTACAGGTCCCCGTGCGCGCGAACTCGGGGACGCGGGCATTCCGGGCGAGAACCCCGCCGCACCTCGCTTCACCGAGGCGAACACCAGGTGCTGCCCCGCCGCCCTCAGCCCTCCCGGGGACCGGCCGCCGGCGCCGGGACGACGCCGGCGACGTCGCGCACCGCTTGCCCAGCGCCAGGCCCCTCGAGGCCCTGGGCACGGACAGCCGCGAGGTAACCGGCAACATAGGCCGTCACCGGCACCGCGGGGCGGGCCACCGCGGCGGAAACGGCCCCGGCCAGAGCCAGCAGCTCCTCGAGGGGGACGTCCAGCCCCTCCAGGTCGAACTCGACCCTCAACTGCTCGATCCACCGCGAGAGCAACCGTCGCTCGTCGGGAGTCATTTCTTTTGCCATCACAAAATCCTTTCGTCATGAGCGAGAACGCCGGCCGGCCGAGGGATCCCGCCCCCGTCGAACCCTTGAATTTGCCTATCATATGCTAGTTAAATACGAGCATGACCACCACAAACGAGAACGACACCACCGACGCCGCCGACCCGATGAGCTCCGTGCCCCGTGATTCCCGCGGCCACCACGCCGGCTTGTGGTCGGCGCTGACCCAGCGCACCGACGCCCTCACTGCCACCATCGACACCGGCCACGACGACCTGCGCGCCCGGAGCGCCCTCGTCCACTTCCTGCGCGGTGATGTCCTCGCTCACCTCGAGACCGAGGAACGCGTTCTCTACGAATGCGCACGCACGATCGGCGCCCACAGCCTCGTCGCCGCACTCGAGGTCGACCACCAGTTCCTCCTGCGCCTGATCGAGCGCATCGAGCAGGCCGACACCGCCTTGGAAGCGGCCTTGTCCGCCCGCGCTCTGGCCGTGCTGATCGCCCTGCGGATCGAGAAGGAAGAGACCGTGGTGCTCCCCGCCCTCGCCCAGGCCGGCATCGATGTCTCCGCCCTCCTGGACCGCATGGTCGTTCAGATGGCCACCGACTACGATTCCCACTTCGTCTACCTCTGACCGACAGCGCCTCGCGGGAAACCGGTAGGCACGGATGCTGATCGGGCGAAAGCGCCCCTGACGGGATCACTTCACCTCGGTCCCGCACTGTGGGCGCCCGAGGCGAGCTGTTGACCGGAGGCAGGCAGCCGGTGCGCGCTGTCGGCCCGTCGAAAGGCACACCGCCACCATCGGCTCTATGGCGCCCCCAGCCCGGGTGGCAGAGGATGGGGCCATGGCCACGCCTTCTTCCCGCCCCGCGGAACGTGCTCCCGTCCGGACCATGGTCGCGGTCGTCACGACCGGGGTCGGCGGCTGTGACCGGCTCGTGCTGTCCCGCGTGCCGACACCCGAGCCGGGCGAGGGCGAGGTGCTGGTCCAGGTCCTGGCGGCCGGGGTCAACAACACCGAGATCAACACCCGGCTGGGCTGGTACTCCTCCTCGGTGACGGCAGGCACCGACGACGCCTCGGAGGACCTTACCGGGGACGCCTCGGCGCGGCCGGACGGGGGCTGGAACGCGGCCACCCCGTTCCCCCTGATCCAGGGCGCGGACTGCTGCGGCCGGGTTGTCGCCGTCGGTCCCGGCGGGGACGAGTCCGTGCTCGGGGATCGAGTGCTGGTCCGGCCCTGCATGCGCACCCGGAGCTTCTCCTCGTGGGACACCGTCTGGCTGGGCTCCGACGTCGACGGAGCCTTCGCACAGTTCGTCGCCGTCCCCGCACACGAGGCCTTCCCGGTCCACTCGCACTGGAGCGACGCGGAGCTCGCCACCATCCCGTGCGCCTACGGAACGGCGGAGAACATGGTCGGGCGCGCCGGGATCACCACCGGAACCCGGGTCCTGGTGACCGGCGCCTCCGGCGGCGTCGGATCGGCCGTGGTGCAGCTGGCCAAACGACGCGGAGCGCACGTCATCGGCACGGCCGGTGAGACCAAACAGGACCGGGTCCGTGCCCTGGGCGCCGACGAGGTCATCGGGCGCCACGAGCCACTGGACCTGCTGGGGGCTCAGAGCGTGGACGTCGTGATCGACAACGTGGCCGGCCCCGGCTTCCCGGGGCTGCTCGGACTCCTCGTGCGGGGTGGGCGGTATGTCTCCTCCGGTGCCATCGGCGGCCCCCTGGTCGAGCTCGACATGCGCACCCTCTACCTGAAGGACCTCACCCTGATCGGGTGCACAGCGTGGGACGAACAGGTCTTCCCGGACCTCATCTCCTACATCGAGCGCGAGGAGATCCGGCCGCTCCTGGCCAAGGTCTTCCCGCTCGACCGGATCGCGACCGCACAACAGGAATTCCTGGAGAAAACGCACGTCGGCAACTTCGTCCTGGTCCCGCCCCAGCCCGGTCCCGCATCCGCCTGACAGGGCTGACGCACGAGAAGACACCCTGGCCGAGGAGCAATCCGAGGTATCCAGCACGAACCGTGAGGGCGTCGGTCAGGACGGCAGGAGCCTGGCCCGGCACAGCGTCCACCCGGATCCCGTCTCACCGGGGATTCGTGCCTCCGATGCAGGACATCGACGTCGGGCGGCGCTGCACCAGCACCCTGCTGAGCCACCCGAGCACTGGCACGGTCCGGCGGACCGCAGAACACCGCGGAACCGGAGCAGGATCGGCCGAACGGGAGCCCCACCGGAGACAAGACTTCCAGTGGGTCAGTGGCCGGCAGCCGGGCCATATGCAAAGCAATCCGCACTGAAGATGTCGAAAGGGATTTCAAGGATCGTCGCCCCGATGACGACTCCGAACGCCTCCCCACTCACCCCGAGGCGATGGTCAAAGGGTCGATGATCGGGCTGACGTCCCGAAGACCCGCCTCCGCCCCTGGTAGGCCAGACAGGCCCCGTCAGCACTTTCCCGACACGTTCCAACGGCCCGACGGCCGGCCGTGTTCAGCCGACGTGCCAGTGACGGCGAATGAGCTCCTCCCGGGCAGCCGCATCTTCTGCGAGCTCCCCGACCGGCGTGGCGTCGTCGGGGTCGCGCAAGCCCACGAGACAGGCGTCGATGAGCGCGCCGGGGAAGACCCCGCCCGCCTCGAAGAGCTCGCGCTCGGCCTCGAGCCGGAGATCCAGCGATCACGGTGGTGATGGACTGAAGGTTGTGCCGTGACCCGACTGGTGTTCGTGCTGGCCGACCTGCCGGTGCACCTGATCGGGACGATCCGCGCCGTCCGGCTCAAGCTCGGTCCTACTCCACCACCGAGCACCGATCCCCACGGCGGACGCCCCCGTGAGCATGGCGCAGTGATGACCCCGTCGCCCCTGGCGACCCGTGGCACAGAACCAGACGTCCACCTGAGAGGGTCATCTCAGAGGCGCCCCTGTGAGCAGCTTCCGGGTTCGCTGCTGCAGTCCAATTGCTGTCCTCGCCATCCCCTGCTTCTCAGT
Organism: Kocuria rosea subsp. polaris; assembly: GCF_001483755.1. Taxonomy (GTDB): domain Bacteria; phylum Actinomycetota; class Actinomycetes; order Actinomycetales; family Micrococcaceae; genus Kocuria; species Kocuria cellulosilytica. Next base: position 27,724 of record NZ_LQBK01000001.1, on the reverse strand, counting down.
CGTCGTCCCAGTCATCACCCCAGTCGTCGTCCCAGTCGTCGTCGGCCGGGGCGGGCTGCACGGGCAGCGGGACCTGGGCCGGTGGAGCCGGATCCACCGGGGCGGATTGCTCATCGGGGAGCGGGTCCGCCGGCTTGGTTGTCGTGGAGTCTTCCGCATTCCGTTCCGCGTTGTCGGTGTCGGGGCTCGACGTGTTCTCGGGGACCGGTGTCTCGGCGGACGGCGCTTCGGAGCGCTGGACGGCGCCGGGTGACGGGCCCGGTGCGGGGGTGCCGCTCACGGAGACGCCGTCGCGCACGATCTCCACCCGGTCCGTGTCGCCGGCCACGCTCCACAGCAGCAGCGCCAGCGCCGCGACGACCGTCAGGGAGACTGCCGACCAGAAGATCCTCATGCCGTCCAGTGTCCGGCAACGCCGTGAGACGGGCATGAGAACATGAGGACCTTCTCAGGAGCCCAGTTTGTCGAGCAGTCCCTGCGCCACGTGGCGCCAGCGCGGGCGGAAGGCGTAGAGGCAGGCGAGCCGCAGCCGGGTCGCCTCGGCGTAGACGGCCAGGCGAGCCGGGTCCGCCTCCAGGGTCTCGGCCACGGCGGCGACTGCCTCGTGCCCCGCCGCCTGCAGCGAGGGGTCGAGCAGACCTTGGGCCACGCGTAGCTCCAGGTGGACGGTGAGGTTCGCAAGGTCGAGCTCGGGCTCTCCGTGGGCCGCCGTGTCGAAGTCCAGCAGCCCGAGCTGCTCGCCGTTGAAGAGCAGCTGCTTGTCGTGCAGATCGCGGTGCAGCACGGTTCGTGCGCGCCGCCGGCCGGGCAGGGCCACGAGGTCCTCGCCGATCCGCCGTGCCAGATGGTCGACGACCCCGGGGTGGGCGTCGAGCAGCCCCGGGAACGCCTCGAGCCGCCCCGCCCATCTGCTCAGGGTGCGGGCCTCGTCCTCGGCGGTGTGCTCGGGTAGTTGCTCGTCCCCGGGCACGGTGGTGGCGAGCACGGGCCACAGCTTTGCCCAGTGGCCGCACGCGGCACGGTAGTCGTCCGCATGGCCCTTTGCCCCGAGCTCGTGCAGGCTCCGCCCGGGCAGAACGGAGAACTCGACCCGGTCCTCGGTGTGGCCCAGTACCACGGGCACCGCGAAGCCGGCTGCGAGGCCCTGCCCGTGCAGTGCTGCGGACAGCTCGGCGACTCGTACGGCCCGCCCGCGCGCGAGGTACTTGACGTAGCGGTCCCTGGTCTCGACCACCGCACGCCGGTGGTGCCGGTGCACCACCACACGGCCGTTGTCCGCGACCGCGGCGGCGAGACCCGGCAGGCGGGGGTCCTCTCCGTACGGGAGGACGTGCACCGTCCACGACCGGTCTGGGCCGGGCATCGCCTCGCCTGCTCTGACGCGTCCCTGGTCGTCCGCCAGCTCCAGTGCGAGCCGCCCGGTACCGGTGGGCCAGGCACGGCACACCCGCAGCTGACTGCCGTCGGCGTCGGTCACGGCCTCCGGGACGCGCACCGGTGGAGCGGACGAGGGCGCCGAGCGGTCGTGCGGCACATCGCGGGTGTCTGTACTGGGCGCCTGGAGGGCCTGCTCCAGGAGCTGGTGCGCGAGCACGAGTTGCCGGTGGGTGCGCTCCCGCCAGTCCTGGGCGCTCGAGCGGAAGGGTTCCATGGTTCGGGCGAGGACGTGGAACGCGGCCCAGGCCAGGATCTCGTCGGGGCCCGGGAGGTCGGACTCGGCCCCGTACCCGCGCAGCAGGGCCCCGGTCAGTGCAGGCTTCTCCGGCCCATCGGGTGCTTCCATGGTTCCCGATCCGAGGAGCTCGACGGCGAGGAACCCGCCGAGGTCGTCGGCGGCCGGGCCGGTGCGCACGCGGTCGAGGTCGGTGAGGCGGAGCTGCGGGGCCTCTGGCCCCGCGGAGCGCTCCACGAGCACCTGGTCGGCTGAGAAGTCACCGTGGAGCAACCGCAGGCCGGCCCGCTCCCGCTCGGTGATCGCGGCGGTCACTGCCCGCCCGATGAGGGCGCAGCGCTGGGCCAGGTCGGTGTCCAGCTCGCCGAGGTCGGCGGCGAGGGCAGTCAGTTTCCGTTCCGGGACGATGGGGACCCCGACCCGTGCGGAGCCGATCAGCGACGGACCGCCGAGGTGCAGCCGGGCCAGCGCGGCGCCGGCTGCCGTGGCCGCCGGGAGAGCAGTCACGCGGGCGGAAGCATCCGAGCGGTCGGCGGCCAGGTCGGCCAGGTCACCGCTGCCGAACCACGGGTAGCGCACCGCGTGCGGCGACCACGTTCGTCCGGGAGCTGGGACGGGGGCGAGCACCGGCACTCCCGCCGCGGCTAGCCGGGCCAGCAGCGCGGGGTCCGCGGGGCTGGGGCCGGCGGTGACCTTCGTGACCAGGCGGGCGCCGGTGTCGTGGTCGGTGTCCGTGAACACTGCCCGGCGCCGGGGGTTGTAGCGGAGCAGCCGGGCGGGAGCTCCCGGTTGTCCGAGGTTCTGCCCCTGTTGTGGATCGAGTGCGATGAGCGGGCGCCGAAGGTCCGGATCCGCTGCGATCCGGCCCACGGCCAGTCGGTGCCCGGGCTGGCCCGGGACGCCCGATACGAGCACGGGGCCGCTGCGGCCGTGGCGCGGCTCGTGATCGTTTCGCGCCATGACCTTGTCGAGCTTGTCCCGCCCGTCCCCGGTGGGGGCGTAGGCCGCGACCCAGTGCACCGCCCCGGTTCCCTCCACGTCCACGCGGGCGACGACCGAGACCCCCGGCTTGTAGCGCAAACGGCTCGTCCGCAGTCTTCCGCCGAGCTCGTTCCCGAAGAGCTCGGTGAGTCGGTCGGCGTCGAGGATCGTGTCGAGGGCCGGCAGGCTCTCCCAGGAGTGCGGCAGGTGGGCGTTCACGTCCGGACCTCCCGACGTCGGCGCGTGCGCTGCTGCTCGACCCAGGCGGCGAACACGCCGTCGGGGCGGGACAGCAGCTCCTCGGGGGTGCCGTCGAGCAGGATCCGGCCGTCCTGGATCCACAGCACCCGGTCGCAGGTCAGCGCCAGTGCAGCGTCGTGGGTCACGGCGATGGAGGTCCGGCCTCGGACGAGCCGGCCGACGGCGTCCAGCACGTCCCGGGCGGCTTGCGGGTCCAGTCCTGTGGTGGCCTCGTCGAGCAGCACGACCGGTGCGTCGCGCAGCAGGGCGCGCGCGATGGCCAGGCGCTGGCGCTGACCGCCGGAGAGCGTGGCCCCGCGCTCTCCCACCGGGGTGTCGTAGCCCTGCGGGAACCCGGTGATGAAGTGGTGGGCCTGGGCTGCCTCGGCGGCGGCCTCGACCTCGGCGTCGGTGGCCGCCGGGCGGCCGAGCCGGATGTTCTCCCGCACGGTGCCGTGGAACAGGACGGAGTCCTGCAGCAGCAGAGCGGTGCTGCTGCGCAGGGTGCCGAGGCTGAGCACGCGCAGGTCGTGGCCGTCGAGGGTCACGGAGCCCGCGACCGGGTCCATCATCCGCACCAGCAGCGAGACCAGGGTCGACTTCCCGGACCCGGACGGGCCGACGACGGCGACGTGCTGGCCCGCCGGGATCACGAGGTCGACGTCGCGCAGCACGGTGCGCCCCTCACGCTCCGGGTCGCCGTAGGCGGCGTCCACGTGGTGGAGGGCGATCTCCCCGTGCACCCCCGGCAGGACCAGGGCGTGTGGGGCCTCACGCACGTCCACGGGTTCCTCCATCAGCTCGGCCACTCGTTCCCCGGAGGCCGCGGCGCGGGCGATGCGCCCGGTGTACTTGGCCATGTCCCGCAACGGTTTCATGCACGTCTTCAGGTAGGTGATGAACAGGACCAGGTCGCCCAGGCTCATCGCGCCCTGGAGGACCCGCATGCCGCCGCCGAAGATCACTGCCGCGGTGGCCGCCCCCACGATCACGTCCGTGGTCCGCTCGAGCGCGGCGGCCAGACGGCGGGACTGCACCCCCTGGGTGAGGGCCAGTTCGTTGGAGCGGGCGAAGGACTCGGCCATGTGCTCCTCCAGCCCGTAGGCCTGCACGGTGCGGATGGCGCCGAGGGACTCGTGGGCGGTGTTCGCCAAGGCGCCCTCTCCCTGCCGGGTCCGCCGCGAAGCCTCGGTGATCCGGCCCGAGGAGCCGCGTCCCACGAGCAGGAAGGCCAGGATCGCCACGACCACCACCAGGGCCAGGAGCCAGTCGAGGACGAGCATCACCGTGCACATGACCACGAGGGTGAGCACGTTGGCCAGCAGCGGCAGCCCCGCCGTGACGGCCACCTCCTGCAGCTTGCCGATGTCCGAGACCAGGCGCTGGACGGTGTCCCCCGCCCGGGAGACCGAATGATAGCGGTCGGACAGCGCCTGGACGCGGGCGAACACCCGGGCCCGCAGGGCGGTGGTGACACGGGAGCCGACGAGGGCGAACGCGACCGTGGCGAGGTAATTGGCGAGGGCCCGAAAACCCACCACCGCGATCGTGGCCAGTCCGGCGGCCAGCAGCAGCTGCCACGAGGCCGCGGGGATCCACGGGTCGACGTTGTCAGCGCCGAGGGAGAGGGAGATGGCGTCGACGACGATCTTCAGCGGCCAGGGCTCGAGCACCCGGAAGGCCACCTCGAGCAGCAGCATCAGCACCCCGCCCCCCGCCAGCAGGCGGCGCTCGCGCAGATGCGGGCCGAGCAGCCCGAGGGTGCGGCGGAGGGCCCGGCGGTCGAGATGCTTGCCCCCGCTCACCGGCGTGCCCCCGCGGGAACCGACGGCTCGGCACCGGCCTCGGCGTCACCTGGGCCCCTCAGCCCCGTGCCTGTAAGACCTGTGCACTCGAGCTCCGTGCCGGCGAGGGTGCGGTCGAGGGCCGCAGCCCAGGAACGTCGTGCGACCGCGTCACGGCGGCCGGCCCGACCCATGGCACGACGCCGGTCGGGATCGGCCACCAGCGTGTCGACGGCTCGAGCCAGCGCGGCGGGATCCGAGGGCTCCACGAGCAGCCCGGTGACCCTGTCCTCGACCGCGGCCGGGACCTGGCCCACGCGGGACGCGACGACAGGCAGGGCCGCTGCGGCGTACTCACAGATCTTCAGCGGCGAGAAGTACTGCCCCGCCGCGTCCTGCGTGGCGGGATAGGGCGCGACGGCCACCGCACAGTCGGCCAGAAGGTCGGGGATCCCGGCGGGGGCCACCGCACCCGTGAACTCGACCTCGACGCCCAGTTCGGCGGCCAGCTCCTCGAGGGGGACCCGCTGGGGGCCGTCCCCCACCACGCGAAGCCGCCAGTCAGCAGTGGCCACGGACCGGGCGCGCAGCAGGTGCTCCACGCCGTGCCACGGCTTGAGCGTGCCGACGAACACAACCACCGGCGGCACCGGGTCGGGTCCCGCCACGGCCGAGTCAGCGCACGGACGGATTCGGTCCACGTTGACCCCGTTGGGCACAACCAGTACGCGTCCAGCACGCCCGCCGGCAACGGCCACGGTCCGATCCACCCAGTGTGCCACCGGCTCCGATACGCACACGGTGCGGGTGGCGGCCCCCACCTGAGCGCAGAGGGCGGCGAGAGCGGCGGCCCGGTCCACGAGGTCGCGGTGCGTCTGCTGTTCGTCGATCAGCGGCGCGTTGACCTCGAGGATGCCCGGGACGCCCAGGGCGTCGGTGATCTCGGTGAGGGCCGTCGAGAACAGGGAATACCGCTCGTACACCGCATCGGCGCCGTCGGCGACGACCCGCTCCGCGATCCAGCGGGCGGCGTGCGCCTGGGCGCGCTCACGGGCGGCCACGCGGGCAGTGCGCCCGGGTGCCGTCGTGGCGGGGGCCGCCTGGACCGGGACGTGGACGACCGGGACGTCGGCGAGGTCGTCCGGGACGTCCTCACCGAGGCGGGTGGCATAAAGGCGGACCTCGGCGCCACGGGCCCGCCAGGTCCGCAGGACCTCCTGAACGTGCACGGAGGCGCCTTTCGTACCGAACACGGGGACGCCGGGATCGGCGCAGACATAGGCGAGGCGCATCAGCGGTCAGCTCCTCCGAGGACGTGGGCAAGAACCGCGGCGGGGGCCGCGACGAGGGGTTCGGTGGAGGTCGCGGCGGAGGTCGGACCGGACGGTGGAACGGTGGGGACCAGCGGGGGCAGCAGCGATCGCAGGGCGGCGGCCTGCTCGGTGGAGTCGTAGTCGCGGGCCACGAGCGTGCGGGCGGCCCGGGCCGTGCCCACCCGGTCGAAACCCGGCTCGGCGACGGTCCTGAGAGCCCTGAGGAGGGCGTCGTCGTCGGCGGTCGGCACGAGGATCCCCGTGCGCGGGGCAGTGTTGCGGACCACCTCGGGGATGCCGGTGACATCGGTGGCGATCACCGGCACGCCCAGGGCCATCGCCTCGAGCAGCACGGTCGGCAGGCCGTCGGCATTGCCGTCTGCCCCCACGACGCACGGGGCGAGGAAAACGTCCGCGGCGCCCAGCAGCCGCCTGATCTCGGCCTGGGTGCGGGGACCCACCAGCTCGACGACGTCCGCGGCGCCCAGCTGCTCGATGAGGGCCCGCAGGTGCTGCTCCAGCTCGCCGCCGCCGGCGATCGTGACGGAGAGCCGTCCACCGGCTGCGCGGTACTGCGCGGCCGCCCGAACGAGTCGGTCGAATCCTTTCTTCTCCACGAGCCGGCCCACGGCCGCGACCCGCAGGACCTCGCCCACGGGGGCGGGGTCCCGGTAGGGGAAGCGGTGAAGCTCGAGCCCGTTGCGCACCAGCCGCAACCGGTGGGCCTGGCCGGGGTGCGCGGCGGCCAGGTGGCACCGGTTGTACTCGGAGATGGCGACCACGTGCTCGGCCCGCTCCAGGGTGCGACGCAATCGGGCCGGGTCCACGGAGTCGTGGAAGATGTCCTTGGCGTGGGTCGTCACCGAGAACGGCACCCCCGTGAGCCGGGAGGCGATCTCGGCCACGTGCGCGGCCAGCGTCGCGAAGTGGGCGTGCAGGTGCGTGATGCCCTGCTCCACGACCTGAGTGGCCAGCGCCACCCCCTGGTGGACCTCCGCGGCCTCCGTGCCGGCCAGCTCCGGCAGCAGCTCGGCGAAGCGAGACCCGAACCCGGGGATCACCTCCGTCGCACGGGCCAGGACGGCCCAGCCGGCGGAGGCCCGGTCGGGACGCTCCACGTGGTGGACCGGCGCCTGGACGCGGGCGAGCTCGGGGTGGAAGCGGGGGTCCGTGCTGTGCCGGAGGGCGAAGATCGTGAGGTCCTCGCCCTGAGCTTCCCGGGCCAGCACCTCGGTGACGACGAAGGTCTCGGAGAAGCGGGGGTAGACCTTGAGCACGTAGCCGATGCGGTGACCGCCCATCAGAGGCTCACCGCCACGGTCGGCGCGCCCGCGGGCACGGAAGCCGCGGCCCTGGCCAGCAGTTCCGCGGTGAGCACGGGAACGGTGTGCAGCCCGCCGAGGGCCAGGTGCCGGCGTGGTTGAACGGTGCCGGCCACGCGGTGCAGCCACCCGCTGAGCGCGGTGCTGGTGAGGGCGTCGACGGTCAGCACATCCACGGCGCCGCGTGCCTGGAGCGCGCGGGCCCGGATCAGTTGTTCCTGACGAGGACGGTCGCGGGGCACCAGGAGGGCCGGGGTGTTCGTGGTGAGTATCTCGGCGACGGAGTTGTAGCCGCCCATGGACACCACCGCGCTGGCGTCGACGACCTCCGCGAGAGCGTCCGGGACGCAGGGCAGGACGCGGGTGCCCGGCACGGCGGCCGCGCGCACCTGTTCGGCGTGCTCCTGCGGCATCTGCGGTCCGGTGATCACCACGTGCTCGTGGCCGTGCGGCATCCGGGCACGAGCCGCGGCGAGGGTCAGCCGGTGTCCGTCACAGCCTCCGCCGACCATCGTGAGCACATAGGGCCGATCGACTCCGCTCGTGCGGCGACCGGCAGCCCGTCCGGTCGCCAGGTAACCGGTGTACCGGACCAGGTCGGCGAGCGCCGCGGGGATCTCCCCGGAGGCCACCGGGTCGTGCACGGCGCGGTCGCCGTAGACCCACAACTGGTCGTAGACCTCGTGCACCCGGTCGAGGTCCCCGAGCGCGGCCCACTCCCGGGCAACGGCCCCGGGATCGTCGAGCACCTCGCGCAGGCCCAGGACCACCGCGGTGCCGGGGCTCTGGGCCCGCAGCCGTCGCAGCGGTTCCAGCAGCTCCCCGTCCACGCCCCAGGGGTGGCGGTCGACGACGACGAGATGCGGGCGGAAGCCGGTGAGCGCCGCGTCCAGCATCCCGGAGCGCAGGGAGGTCAGGTGCGCCATGCCCACGGCGAGGTTGCGCGGCGCGTAACCGCCGGAGCCCTTCCGGATTCCCGGCAGCACCACCCAGTCGAAGCCCTCGGGCCGACCGTAGGACGTAGCATCGTCGACGCCGGTCAGGAGCATGCCTGTGACCCGGCGCCCGGTCAGCGCCGGCAGGTGCTGAGCCAGGGAACGGGCCAGGGCCAGGTTCCGTCGGGTGTGCCCCAAACCCTGGGAGTCGTGGGAGTACAGCACCACCCGCAGCTCGTCGTCGCTCATCATGTCCTCCTCAGGGAGACGCCAGACCGTCCGACGTCCTTGCAACCGCCTCCACTGTGAAGGGGGGACATGATGGGAACATGAGCCGTCGATGAAAGAGTTCTCATCTTTCAGCGCATGCGGATCGGCCGCACAGGAAAGGCGGGCCCGGCTGCTAGAGGCGGGCGAGGCGGTACCCGGCACCGCGCACGGTGATGATCTGCTCGGGTCCGAGCTTGTTGCGCAGGTACCGGACGTAGACGTCGACCACGTTGGAGGAGCCCTCGAAGTCGTATCCCCACACCTTGTTCAGCAGCTGTTCCCGGGTGAGCACCTGACCCGGGTTCTCGAGGAAGGCCCTGGCCATGGCGAACTCACGGGCGGACAGTTCGATCTGCTGACCCTCCAGCACCGCGCAACGGGTCCCGACGTCGAGGGAGAGCGCCCCGTAGCGCAGCTCGTCGGCGGCCAGGTCCCCGACGGCGCGGTCGCGCAGCCGAACCCGGACACGGGCCAGCAGCTCCTGGAAGCGGAAGGGCTTGGCGAGGTAGTCGTCGGCGCCCTGCTCCAGACCCGCAACGGTGTCCTCGACCGAATCGCGGGCGGTGCACATGATCACAGGAATCGAGAAGCCCATGGAGCGCAGCACGGACAGCACCTTGAAACCGTCCATGCCGGGCAGCCCGACGTCGAGGATCAGCAGGTCGAACTCCCCGGTGCTCGCGTAGTCGAGGGCGCTCGCACCGTCCTCCACCACCGTGGTCGTGTAGCCCGCGGCGCGCAGACCCTTTTGGATGAAGCGGGCGATCCGCTCCTCGTCCTCGGCGATAAGGATGCTGGCCATGGGCGTCCTCTACTTTCTGGGACCGACGGACGAGTCGATGAGTGCCTCGGCGACCTGTTGGACGGGCAACCGTAGCGTGAACATGGATCCCTGCCCAAGGCTCGAACGCAATCGGACGCTCCCACCGTGGCCCTCGGCGATGGCGGTGACGATCGCCAGGCCAAGACCGGCCCCCTCCACAGTGCGCCCGGTCTCGGCACGGCCGAAACGTTCGAAGATCCGGCGCTGATCCTTCTCTGCCACGCCCTGACCGGTGTCCCGGACCCACAGTTCCACGTGGCGGACGGACCCGTCGCTCTCGCCCGCTCCGTTCGCCGGGGCCCCGGTGGACCAGGCGGCGCCCAGCGCCACGACGTCCCCCGGGGCGGAGAACTTCACCGCGTTGGCCGCAAGCTGAACCACGGCCTGGGTGAGCCGTTGCCCGTCGGCGAGGATCCAGCCCTCAGCGCGGGACTCGAGCGACCACTTCCGGTCCCCGAGGGAGCGCACCCGGTCCATGGCGTCGTCGAGCAGGGCTCCGATGTTGACCGGATCGGGCCGGATGAAGTCCGCCCGCTGCGCCTTCGCGAGCAGCAACAGGTCCTCCACGAGGCGGTTCATCCGCTCGATCTCGTCCAAGAGCATCGCCCGGGTCTCCGCGACGTCCGCAGCGTCGTGCTCATCTATCAGCTCGAGGTTGCCGTGCAGGATCGTCAGGGGCGTGCGCAGTTCGTGGGCTGCGTCGTCGAGGAACTGACGCTGCTCGACGAAGGCGGCCTCGATCCGGCCGAGCATGCCGTTGAAGTTCGCGGCCAGCTGACCCACGTCCGAGTCCTGCTGCGTCACGGGCACACGCCGTCCCAGGTCCTCCGGGCTGATCTGCTCAGTGGCCCGCCGCAGTCGCGTGATAGGGGCCGTGACCCGCCCCACCAGGACGTATGCCACCAGGCCGGCCACGACCATCGTGAGGGCGGCGATGCCGAGGTAGCGCCAGAGCGAGTCCAGCACGATCTGCCGCTGAGCGCTCATGTCGAAGCCGACGACGAGGTAGCCCTGGCGGGGATCCTCGTCCAGGACCACAGAGATCACGCCCAGGCGGAGCATGCGCCCGCCCTGCTCGTGGTCGAAGACCACGGTCTGCCCGGGCCGGGCCCGCTCCACCACCGCGGCGATCGTAGTCGGGTCATCGAGCTGGAACCGGGAACGGGCCGCGTGCTCGAACGCCGGCTCGCCGTCGACGAGCGCGAGGATGCTCTCGTACTCCCCGGGGACCGTGGTGGTCATGAAGACATAGAACAGCTGGGGCAGATCCGTGAACGGCTCCTCAGCCAATGCGTCCAGATCCTCGGACGGGGACGCGTCCGGCCCCAGGGGACCGCGCTGCGCCAGCCGCTGCAACTCCCCCGCTTCTTGGACGATGTCCTGGCGGACGGATTCATCGACGTCGACCAGGCGCAGATAGTGGGTCAGCCCACCCACCGTCAGCAGCGCGACGGCGAGGAACACCAGGGTCGTGGCGAGTACCCGGCTGCGGACAGACCTCAACTCCGTCCGCACCCTTTCCCGCCACTCTCCTGACATGAGACTCAGCCTATCGACGGCACATGAGGGGACTATGAAGGGGGAGCGAGCCGTGCGGCTCACTCCCCCGACGGTCCGAGGCAATGCGTCCCCGGCTGGTGCGGGACAGCATCTGCAGCAGGGGGCCTGGGGGCTCACGACAGCCTCAAGAGCGGAACCACGGCGTCGGCAGAACGGGAGATTTCGAGGGCCGGAGATGTCCAACAGACATGTTCCACCTCGGCCGCCGGTCGCTTCCAGCTCAGCGCTGACCATCGCTTCACCTCGTCCATGGCCCTGAGCGGCGGGAACCATCACTCCTGAGCTCCTGTCCGAGCCGCTGGTCTGATCACGTCCGCGAGGCCCGTTCGGCGCCGGAGGAAAGGCAGGGCCCAGGGGTCAGCCTGCTGTCGGCATCCAGAGCATGTTCACAATGCCCCACAGCACCAAGCACACCAGCACGAACGGCAGGGTCCGCGCGACCAGGGCCGCCCGGGTGAAGGCAGGCCCGGGGGTGTCCTTCCGGTGCAGCGGGCCGGCGATCCGGTAGGCGAGCTCGATGCGCGCCGGACTGGCCAGGCAGGCCAGTCCGGCCGCCACGTTCTGGGAGGCCATCATCCACAGGGGGTCCATGCCCAGGGCATGCGCGGCCGCGTCCTGGGTGCCCCCGAACATGGCATTGGCGCCCGTGCCCGAGGCCGTGATGTAACCGCCCAGGCCACCGAGCAGCGGGACCAGGAACAGATAGGCCTGCCCCAGCCCGGTCAGCGCCGTGGCCAGGGCCTCGGCCAAACCGCCCCCGGAGATCGCGGTACCCAGCACCAGGTACAGGCCGGTCGGCACCGCCACCTGGAGCCACATCCGGGCGCTCTCCCGGGGAAGCCGGCGCCGGTGGCCCCTGGCCAGGGAGAGCACCACGATCCCGACCAGGGCACCGGTGCTGGACCACAGGGCCGGCGAGCCCAGCACCGCGCCGAACCCACCGAGCGGCAGCCGGTCCTCGAGAAGCTGCCCGATGATGGTGCCGCCCAGCAGCACCAGGTACGGCACCAGAGCCCGGACCGGGGCGGGCCCCAGACGTCCTCGACTGATCACCCCGGCCCAGCCCGCGGACATCAGCAGGGTCGCCACCGCACCGGCCACGGCCGTGCCGAACACCAGATTCGCGGCAAGGACCAGGACGGACAGCACCACTCCCGACGCCAGCCCCATGCCGATCCAGGCGCCGTAGTCAGCAGGTCGGGGGTGGCGCCGGCCGTCGGACGCGGGCAGCCCCCGGCCGGCGATGACCGCGGCCACGGCACCGGAGCCCCAGAAGGCGATGACGTTCAGGACCCCGGAAGCCACCCCGAGGTCGTGCAAGGAGACGCCGGCGATCTGGGAGCCCAGCAGAGTGCCGGGGCCCATCGAGCCCCACGGGCCCACCATGAGCCCGATCAGCGAGAGGGAGGCCGCCCGCAACGGCGTGAACCCCAGGGACAGCAGCAGCGGCAGCCCGATGATCACGGAGACGCCGAACCCGGTGACGGTCTCCAGGAACGGCACCACCCCGTGCACCATGAGCAGCGCCGAGACCACCGTGGGGCCGCCCCCGGACGAGAGCCACCGGGCCAGGCTCTCCTGAGCACCGGTCCGGTCCATGACCCGTGCGAGCAGGATCCCGCCGGCAATGATCGCCAGCACCTCGACCAGGGTCCAGAAGCTCTCGCCGAAGGCCGAGGCCACCTCCCCCACAGGGGTGTCGAACCAGGCCAGGCCGATCAGCACGGCTGAGACCAGCCCGGCGCCGGGAGCCACCCACGGCGGCGCCGGCACGAGCAGCAGCACCAAGGTCAGCACAATGGGCAGGGCCGCCATGAGCACGTCCAACGGCGGCCCACCTCCACACTTCTCCTGTCGGGTCTCTGACACCGGCAGATGTTACGCCCTGACGACGTCAGGGTGGCCACTGATACGGAGGGCCGCGCTTACTGCACCGCGGACTCACGAGTCGGGCCGGTAGCCTCGCCATATGTAAAGCGCCGGCCTTGGACGGGCGAGGGAAAGACGGAGGCGGGATGGTTCCAGCCGTTCCGCCCTTTCTGGTCTCCGCGGATTGGACCTCTTATGCCCTTTATCGGACAGGGCCGTTGCCGGCCTCGAGCGCGTGGCGCCGACCGAGGGTCAGCCACAGAATCGGGCCCAGCACCGGGGCGGCCAGTAGCACGAGCAGCCACAGCAGGCGCTGGGTCCCGGTGTAGTGCTCATCGCGGGACAAGGAGAGCAGCGCGACGACGAACAGCACGATCACCGCTGCGCCGGCCAGCAGCGCGAGGACTTCCCAGCTGGTGGGGATCAGAGGGTTCGTGCCCGCCCCGCTCAGGCTGGCGGTCATTGGGAACCTTACGGTCATCTCAGGATCCTTCCGTGTCTTCGGGCCGGGCCTGCGAGGACACCGAAGATGATGCCGATCAGCGCGCTGCCGGGGTGGGTGATGATTTCGTCGGAGTCGGCAGGTTTGGTGTGCACCGATTAGCCCTCGGAGACCTGCAGCTGCGGGGTGAGCCGGGTCCATCCCTGCGGTGCGTCCTCCTCGGGCAGCCCGTTGGGGTCGTAGTCGGCCTGGATGCCGATCAGGCCGCTGGTGGCCACCCGGCCACCGGAGCCGCACCCGGCGACCCAGGAGTCCGGGGCGTTGGGGTTGAAGCTGAGTAGGCAGTCGCCCTGGCTCGGGGAGGACACGGCGAAGAACTGGTACCCGTCGTGGGTGGCCAGCAACCGGGAGCTGTCCGGGTCGAAGTCGTACTGCCCGGCGGGCACCTGGGCCGGCAGCAGGTCGGCCTCGCTCTGCTCACCGTCGTAGACGCCGGGCTCGGCATCGGCGCACCCGGCGAGGCTCAGCACGGAGGTCGTGAGGAGCATGGTCACCAGTGACCGGCGCATGACGATCCTCGCTCTCGATCGGGGACCCGAAGGCTACGGTCCCTTCCACTGTAGGTGCCGAGGGCCCTGGCGGCACGGAGCATCGACACGGCCCCGACCGGTCCACCGGAGCCCAAGCATGCACGCGCAGGCTGACCGCGGAAGGGGTCGACGCCCCCCTGCGCAGCAACTCCGACGACCCGGTACTGAGTCCGGGACGTCGTGCCCCCGATCGGCTACGGTGTGGCGAAAGCGAACGGGATGGGCGTCGATGATGAACCACCGCACGAGAAGCTGCAGGTCCCTGATGGGAGCCCTCGGACTGGCCGGGGCCGTGGCCGGCTGCGGTGACGGTACCGGCGATCTGCCGGCCTTCGACTCCCTGGAGGCCACCTACCAAGCCGTCGACGAGATCGTGGACTGCTCGGCGGACGCACCGGAACCGGCCGTGAAGTTCCCCGGCTCCGGCAAGGACACCGGCGAATCGGTGATGTGCACCAGCACCGTCGAAGTGCTCTGGTTCGATAACGAGGAAGCCCGCGAGGAGGTCTACGAACTGCTCGCTGACACCGCCGGAGCGGCTGGTTCGGTGTACTTCGTGGAGGGCCGCAACTGGTTCGTCGTCGACGGCGCCGAAGTGATGGTCGGGGCGGTCCCCGAGCGCAGGATCGACATGGAACAGCTCGCCGACGCCCTGGGCGCCCGGTACACGGTGGAGCAATAAGACCCACCTCCGCCACCCGCCCTCGCCGTACAGCTCGAGCACAGACACCGACCCAGACCACGAACGGATCGAGGTATCCCCGATGGCCACCGTCGCCAACCGCCTGATCGCCTACGGTGCCGTCACCTGTCTGGCCGGGATCCTGTTCAGCATGATGGCCGCACAGCTGGTGGGGCTTCTCTACGAAGCCCTTCCACCGCAGACCGTCATCGCGGGGGTGATCATCGACTTCGTCAGCAGGCTGGTCGGTGTCTGCCTGGCACCTTTGGGTACCGCCTTGATCGCTGTCGGCATCGCCCTACGGATGCTCGACCACCGGTTTGATCTGACACATCTGATCAGGACTGAGCGGTGACGACGAGTTCCGGCACCACCCCCGGGTGGTGCCTCCTGAGGTCGTAGGGTCACTGCCTCAGGGCGGGGCTACGCTCGGTGTCCATGAAGCCTGCAGAGGACATTTTCGCCGGTCCGACTCAGCACCCGCCGGCGCCCTTGGCGTACCGCACCAGCCGGTACCGCCCTGTCGAGGACGCACCCACCGTCCGACACGTGAGCGGCTACGCCGCGTTCCTCATCTACTGTTCCACCCACCAGGTGCAGCCGCAGCACCTGGCCGGTGACCTCCCGGCCCTGGTGTCCTTCTTGCGCGCCCACTTCCAACAGGTGCAGCACGACACGGCCCTGGCGGCCGCGGCCACCGTCTTCATGGGCAACGCCCTGGTCGCCCAGCGCCCGGGCGCCCGATGGCAGCCCGGCACCGGCGGAGGCGCCACGGTCGGCACGGACGACCTCCAGATCGAGATAGACCATCTGCTCGAGCGCCTGCATCTCGCCACCGAGGCCGAGCTCCAGCTGTTCCTGGCCACCGCGCAGAACTGAGCGCACCGGAGAGCCCCAACCGCAGCACCGTGGGTCAAAGATTCAACTCCGGGTAAGACCGCCATGGCCTTCAAGTGATCTGCTTCCGCGCCCACGGAGGCCTCAGATAGGGTCGCCCCACGGGATGGCCGACCTGTCGGTAAGGAGCACTCACGGGTCTCGTCTGAGAGGGCGGGAGAAGGGCAGGAAGTAGACCCCGGAGTCTCGCCATCCCTCCAACGGAGCCCGCGGAGAAACCTCATCAGCGCGGTAATGCTGCGCCCCGAGCCGGTATCGGTCAGGGGCGTGGGCGGTCCCTGTTGCTGCGGGGTCGTCCGGGGGTGAGCATCCCGGACTCGTTCACCAGCAGCACACCTGCTGCCGCAGGCAGAAAGAGCAGGGCGGGCAACCATTCGGTGACGGCGAACAGGCCCAGCGTGAGGAGGAGAACGACGATCGCAGCGACTCGGACTTTGGTGTGCATGACATCACTTCCGTTGAGTCCGTGAAGCCTAGCATCGGCCTCCGGCACGGCTTCCTGCCCGATTCAGCGGGCAGATGCTTCACGAGAGGAACCCCTACGTGACACCCCGGGATCGCGGGCCTCCCGGGGCGCCGAGACAGAGAGCCGGGCACCAGGCGGAGAATGAGGGTCATGTCGGAGAAGTTCAAGTGGGTGCCCGACCTCCAGCGCGGTGAGTGGCTGCGCCCGATGGAAGCCGAGCCGCAGGCCAGCGTCCTATCGGTGGTACCGCGAGGCTTCCAGGCCTACGCGCGCCTGTTCCACCCGGTCGAGCGCGACCGGCCACGGGCGACAAGGACCTGGCAGGGCCTCGATGAGGCCACCTACTTCGCCGGCGTCCGTGACATCGAGGCCGCACTCGAGACCCAGCGGGCCACCTGGGCCCAGGCCGCGGCATCCTTCGGCACGACCATGCACGCCCAGGCCCAATACGCACGCCTCGTCCGGGCCGACTACGGCCAGGTCGACGGCGTCATCGCCGCCGACGGCTGGCGCTACGGCGACACGACCGAGGGCCGCCTCGACACCGCCTCGCTGGCGGCGGCCGCAGCGGTGCTGGCCCGCCACACCAGCACCCCGGACGCTGGGATCGCCGCGATCTGGGAAGGCTGGGGCGGACTGATGAGTTCGGCCGGAGCCGCCCGTCTCGTGCTCGTGCCCAGCGACGAGTGGCCAGCCGCAGACATCGACGAGGACACGGGGACCGTCACCGCACGGTCGCTGCGCCAACGGCTGGCCGCGGCCCTGCGGCAGGGGCTCACCGGGGCCCAGACCGCGCTGACGGCTCGCCCACGGGGTGCCCACCACGACCCCGCACCCGGCACCGGAGTGTTCACACCGGAAATCGCCACCGGGCCGCAGTTCGGGCTGCACGGGGACACCGGGCGGCACTACGTCCTGTTCGAGGCCGGGGCCCACGACTTCGCCGACCCCACGTGGCCGGCCCATGCGCCCTGGGTCGATGAGCCCGTGTGGGCGCACTCCCCCAGCATCCTGTGGCCGGACGACCACGCCTGGGTGCTGGCCACCGAGATCGACTTCGACTCCACCCTCGTAGCCGGCACCACAGCACTGGTGCGCGAGCTCGTGCGAACCCCAGGTCTGGAGGTGCTGCCCCTGCGCACCGACGCCGACCTCACCTGGGACGGCGATGCGATCAACCGCCCCCCAGTAACGTCATAGCCTCGGACGCCGCCCGAACACCAACCCCTAATGCACCACGGGAGCACCGTGGGCGTGGTCGGGTTCGACCGTGGCCCTCAGGTGCCCGCTCCGGGGCTCAGTGTTTCCGGTCGGTGCTGATCGCCAGGGCCACGGCGGTGGCCGTCACAGCGAGGGCTGCCGCCAGGGCCACCGGCCAGGCGGCCGGATGAAGCAGGGCGGCGGCGGGTACCGCGAGCAGGGCGGGCACCAGGATGAGCCCCCGGCCGTAGCCGATCAGCTGGGCTACGGGCACCGGCCCCAAGGGGGTGTCGATCGGAGGCTGGGTGTGGTCCGGTTCCGGGGCCAAGGCTCGGTAGAGGCCGGCCGCTCCGATTCCGGCCCCGGTCACGGCACCGAGAAGCATCATCACCACCCAGCTGGTGCCGGCCGCGAGCCCGGCCAGCACGGCTACGGCGCCCAGGACCGCGGCGTTGAGCGCGCACGGGACCACCAGGTGCATCAGGGCGGCTGCGGTGGGGGCGATCGGCAGGTTCCGTTCGGCGGCGGCCCCGGCGCGCAGATCACCCAGATAGGCCGTGCCGCGGCCCAGCCCCCGGTATCCCACCACCAGCAGCGCGGCCCAGCCGGCGAGCACCACGGTGTGGGAGAAGGCGGCCAGCAGCACCACGGTCAGCCCGAGGTCCACGGCCAGTCCGGCCCGCCACCGGCTGGTCCGCAGGGCGGTGAGCGAGGCGAACAGCACCACCGTGCGCGGCCCGGACACCCAGCCCGGTGTTCTTCCGGGCAGTCCCCGCACCCCGGTCACCGTGGCGGGGGCCAGCGCGGCGGTCAGGTCGTGGGTCGACAGCAGGGACACGGCGTTGCTCAGGTGCCGGGTCCGCGCTCCGGCCGCCCGCAGCTGCACCCCGTCCAGACCCCGGGCCCACCGCAGCGCCCAGACCCAGAACAGCCCGGCCGCCACCGCCAGTGATCCCGCAACCCCCACGGCCCACAGTGGCGGCACGACATCCCACCGGCCGGTGGTTCGGTCCCGGGTCCCGGCCAGCACGACGACAGCCCCCAGCACCAGGAACCAGCCCGCCCAGGGGCGGGGACGCGGCGGCGTTCGCGCCCCGCCGGCGGTCTGGGCCCCGACAGCGACCCCGACCGCGCTGACCCCCAGACCGGCCCAGCACACCAGCTGCGCCATTGCCTCCCACCACTGCGCGCCCCACCTGGCCGCCGGCCCGGCACCGCCCAGCAGCAGCAGCCCGGTGCCACCGCCCAAGGTCCCGGCCGCAGCCGCCACCAACAGCATCCGGCGCACACTGCGGAGCGGTTCCTGCGCCCCGGCCCCGGGCAGCGGCCACACCCACACCACCCGCTCCGGGGACACCCCCACCGGCCCCAGCCCGCGCAACAGATCCACGGCACCGACCCAGGCCACCACCAGCAGCACCGCGACTCCGAGCACCGGCGCCCCGGCCCCCACCCAGGTGGCCGCCGGGCGGTGCAGCATCCCGCCGGGGGAACCGGCGGCCACCAGATCCGCCAACGAGGCCCCGAGACCCAGGACCCCGGCGACTGCCCAGGCCACCAGCACCACCGTGACGAAGAGCCCGGTGTACGCATCGACGAACCGATCCGCGCCTCGAGCCCGCCCGCGAGTCCGGGCGCGGGCTGCTCGCAGGAACACCTCGATCTCGGCGGGCCCGGCAGGCTTCACGCCGGCACCGGCCGTCACGACTGGCCCTCTCGTTGCGGAGCAGGCACGACCGGTGCCAGGGCACCGTCGGGCTCGATGGTCAGCACCGTGGTGCCCACCGCCTCCGCCAGCGACGCGTCGTGCGTGGCGATCAACAACCCCGCCCCCGCCTGCCGGGCAGCGACCAGTCGATCGGCCAAACGGGCACGCATCAAAGTGTCCAGGCGCTGTTCGGGCTCATCGAGCACCAGCAGCTCGAACGGGCGGATCAGTGCCGCGGCCAGCAGCGCCCGCCTTCGTTGCCCCGAGGACAGAGCGAACGGCGAGGCGTCCGCCCGGTCGCCCAGCCCGAACTCGGCCACCGCCTCGGCGGCCACCTCCGGCGCATCGGCCACCCCGTGACCGCGCAGCACCAGTTCCAGGTGATGACCCACCGACACCCCGGGCAGAAACGCGTCCTCGTCGAACAGGCAACTCACCGCCCGGCGGTAGACCAGCGGGTTCTCCACCACCGGCCCGCCCTTCAGCCACCGCTCCCCACTCACCGGAGCCTGCTGGCCCACCGCCGTGCGCAGCACCGTGGACTTGCCAGCCCCGTTGGCCCCGCGCAGCACCACCGCCTCCCCCGGCCCCACCTCGAAGCTGACCCCGGCGGTCACCGGCACCCCGGCATATCCACACACCAGCTCACGCACAGACAGGACAGGGACGGAACTCACGGACAAGAGCCTTTCAACGGCAACACGGCCACCTCATTCTTCCCCGGTGCCATCGCTTGCAGATCCCCCGTCGGCCGGATATCCGCCACCGCCACCGCCCGCCACCGCCACGACCGAACACCACCCCCTCAGCGGGCGATTCTCTCCGTTGCTCGGGTGCCAGAAGTGTGGGTTATGGCTGGTCATCGGGGAAGAAGAGTTCCTCGATGGTGCTGTTGAAGACCCCCGCGAGCCGGAAGGCCAGCGGCAGCGACGGATCGAACCGCCCTCGTTCGATGGAGATGACGGTCTGGCGCGAGACGCCCAGCTCGTCCGCGAGCCGCTGTTGCGACCACCCCAGGCGTTGACGCGAGTCGTTGACCAGGTTCCGCACCTCAGCCCTTCCGCCGCAGCACCAGGTACCGGACCCCGAAGGAGACGAAGCACGCCACGACCACCGCCGCCAGGACAAGGCCCAGATCGACGGAGACGTCACCGGGGACGAACGTCAGGACGATCAACGTGATGCCGAGCCCCGCGACCAGGTCCATGAAGGATCCCGAGGCCGCCTTGTCGTACCACCCTGACTCGATGGATTCGTCGGGCCGTTCGGTTGCTCCCTGGAGCGTGTCACGGTCCACGACGAGGACGTACACCAGGGCCACTGCCGGCATCGTGAGACAGGCGGTGAACACCCAGAATCCCAGTGCGGGGTTCGCTGCGGTGACACCCACCAGGACGGACAGCAAGCCCCCGGCCACAGCGAGGAGCACCCCGGCGGGAACGGCGATGGCCATCGCCGGTGTGCGGCCGGTTCCGAACTTGGTTCGTCCCCACTTCGTGCGCGCTTGCGTGGTCATCATGTCGGCTCTCCCTCAGCATGTACAGCTCGCTTTACACGTCTAGTTTCCTTTACACCACGAATGGCGTCAAGAGAGCATGCAGGGCTCTCCGCGAGCATTGACGAGGCGCTGTTGTCAGACCTCCAGCGCCTCTCGCCTTTGGGCCTAGCGTGAGCACAACGGCCGATGCTGGAGCCCTGAAGGGAACCCCATCTGCAGCGTTGACGGATCAGGAGCACCCGCGGGCGCACGTCTCCCTAGCGGAAGTTCGCCTCGGCGGCGCCGTGGGCACGAGGACCAGCGACAGCACCACGGTCCCGGACGGCCAGGACGGCCCCACCGAGCAACCCGCCCACCAACCCGTAGGGGGTGAGGACCAGGGCGTAGAGGAACCACACCGGGTCGAGGACCACGTGGAGCACCAGGAAGGGCAACATCAGCCCCACACCGGCAACGGCCATCAAGGTGATGCGGACCCCGGCGCTCAGGCCGTAGTCGGCCCCGGCCGCCCAGCACGGGCCCCACACCAGCTGGGTCCACACCAACCCCACCCCCATCAGCACCGCCCAGCACAGCAACCAGGCCGACCACCCGCTGCCCGGTGACAGGACAGCCGCGTAGCCCAGGGCCAGCACCGGGGTCAGCGCCTGGAACACCAGATAGGTGCTCAGCCGATGCACGTGCAGGGCTCGCCTCACCAGATCACGCCTCTCCGCTCGACAACCCCACCGTATGCCGCGCACCCGCGCCACGACGCAAGGACCCCGCTCGAGGCCGCCACCCAGCAACGCTGCACGCGGCCTCCGCCGGTTCACGTTCGTAGCCTTCGATCTGGGGGTGGCAGGACCGCTGCAGCGGCATACTCCTGTGCCGTCTGCGTGGCCTCACCTGCCAATGATTCTGATCAGCCACCCCAGCACGGGAACGACGTTGACGACATCGAACACCCGATCCAGGAAATGTCCCATCCTCCACCACCAACTCGGATCCTGCGGCGGGTCCTGTTTGGTTTTGATCATGGGTACAACCCTCCTGCGCTAGGACAGAGGCAGCCAACGCCTCCTGCCCCACCCTTCCCGAAGACTCCGCCGGATCCGCGCAGGACAGTCCAGGCACCGAAGACCTTCCGTAAATTCCGGGCAACCGGGTGATCCGCCCGTGCCCGTCGGAGGATCCGTTCAGTCCTGTTCACCACCGTTCTCCTCAGCGGTGACCTGTCCTTGCCACACCCGGGCCCGACGCCACCGCGATGACCGCAGCCCGCGCGCACGGATAAGCGCCGGCATTCCGACACGCACGGTACGGGCAGGGTGCAAAGCTCATAGCCATTCCTCGATAGCGTGGACAGACCTACTCCAGGAGGACTTTCGTGATGGACGTCGCCGGCTTCGGGGCATTCCTCGGCCTGTTCATCTGGTTGCTCATGGTCACCATCACCTTGTGGCTGCTCTATTGGGTGGTGCGCAAAGGCGTCACCGCCGGCATCAAGGACTACGCCCATAAGCACGGCGACCGCACCGGCAGCTTGCGGCCATAGACCATCCCCGGCACCGCCCCGGCCGGGGACTGAGAAACCATCCTCGATTCGCCAAGGAGCCCCGCTGTGCAGCGATCCGTCCGTGTCTTCAGCGTCGCCGTTGCCGCTCTCACCTCCCTCACCCTCACCGGGTGCGAGGACAACCTGCTCCTCCAGGACAGACCGACCACCTCCTCCCAGGTCACGCCCACCGCGATCACCCCCGATCCCGGGTGCACCATCTCAGAAGCCGGCAAGGACCCAGGACAGACCGAGGACCTCACCACAGCACCCGACAACTTGAAGCTGAGCTGCGACGACCGGACCCTGATCCTCGCCGGTGACTACACCAACAAGACCGCCAACAGCTTCTTCCCGGACCACACCGCCATCAAAGCGGCCATCGTCGTCGACGGCGAAGCCCGCATCTGGCACATCCTCGGCCCCCAGGGCGAGGACGAGGGATGCCTAACCATTCAGCGCCTCGACGAGACCAGCGCCTCCCGCGACGAGTGCGACGCCGAGCGGCTCAACCAGTGGCAGCACAGCGACCCCGCCGCAGAAACCCGCGACACCCCCGCAGCCCAGATCCCCTAGAACCTGCCCCACGGAATAACAGCTGCCCCAAAAGGAACCCCAACTGCAACGGGGTTCATCGGCGGTTTCTCGATCGGTCCGCTGGGGCTGGTCGAGTGCCGCGGTCAGGAGGTGAACTGCGGCCACACCTGGTGGATGGCGGCGATGATCTTCTCGTTGGTGGCCTGCAGTGCCACCAGGTCGGTCTCCTCCTCAAGGCTGCCCCGATACCCGTCCAGATCCACTGCCACACCCTGTTTCCATACGGCGGTGATGTCCTGGGTGGCGGTGATGCCTTCATCCGGGCGCCCGGCCACGAGGACGAGATCGGCCCGTGCCCCCGGGCGGATCACCCCGCGGTCCTGAAGGCCGAAGGCGGCCGCCGGGCCGGAGGTCGCCGCGGCCAGTGCGTCCAGCGGGCTCAGCCCGGCGGCCACGAGATGCTGGAGTTCCCGGTGCAGGCTCGCCCCGTGGACCAGACCCGGGTTGGGGGCATCGGTGCCGGCCAGGATCGGCACCCCCCGGGCGTGCAGTGCCCCCACGTTGCGCCTGGCGGCGGCGAAGTCGGGCGCCCCTGGGGGCATCCACCGCTTCCCCTGGCGCTGGAGCATCCCGGTCCATCCCGGTCCCAGGCGCGAAGCCAGGCGCGACTGACCCAGTAGCGGCATGGTGCCGTCCGGGCCCGGGAAGCCGTCGGCGATGCCCAGTGTGGCGATCACCGGTACCCGGGATGCGGCCAAGACCTCCAGCTGGGCCTCGCTCAACGGCTCGAACGGCACGTGGGCGAGGACGTCGACGCCCTGGGCCACGACGTCGACGGCAGCCGCGGCACTGGTGACGTGGGCGACCACCAGCATCCCGCCCGTGTGGGCGGCCCGGACCAGGGCGGCCACCGTGGGCAGATCCAAGGAGGGCATGCGCATCGGGGCGGTCGAGCCGTCGTCGTAGAAGACCTTCAGATGGGTCGCACCCTCTCCCCTGCGGTCGGCGACGAAGGCCGCGGCGTCCTTGGGTCCGGTGACGTAGGGAAAGGGTGCGTAGGCCATCGTGGGATGCCCACCTGGGGCGGTCGCCCCGATGCTCGAGGTCCTGATCTGCGCCACCTCCGGTCGGTGGTTGCGGGCCAGGACCGGGGTGATCACCTCAGGTTTGCTGAACTGGTCGATCCCGGTGGTCACCCCGAACGTCACCGCCTGGTGGGCGGTCCCGGGCAGCAGGTGCAGGTGCGCATCGATGAGCCCGGGCAGCAGGGTGGCCCCACCTGCCTCCACCACGATGTCCCCGGCGGCCACCAGTTCGGGCCCTCCCACAGCTTCGATGCGCCCGTCCACCACGCGCACCGTGTCATGGGCGCTCATAGTGGTGCCGTCGAAAATCCTCGCGTTATTGATCGTCAGTGCCATGGCTTTCACGGTAGAAGTTGACGCTACGAGAAGGTCAAGGCGATACGGTGGAGCGTGCGCTACTCCATCAGCCAGCTCGCCACCATGGCCGGGATCAGCGCCCGGACCCTGCGCCACTACGACGCCATCGGGCTCCTGGCACCGGCTGAGATCGGGGCCAATGGCTACCGTTGGTACGGCCGGGAGCAACTGCTGCGTCTGCAGCGCATTCTGTTGCTGCGCGAAGTGGGTGTGCCGCTGGGGCAGATCGGGCAAGTGATCGACGGGCAGGTCAACGAGATCACCGCCCTGCGCGCCCAGCGCGCACAGATCCTCGCCGAACAACACCGTCTGGGCACCGTGATCGAAACCATCGATGCCACGATCACCGACCTCACCGGCGCCCACACCATGGACCCGGCGGACTTCTTCCGCGGCCTCCACCACGACCGTTCCCGCCTGAAGCACCGGCTCGAAGCTGCCCACGGTCCAGTCGTCGAGGACGCCTTCACCGCCGTCGACACCGCCACCGACGGCTGGGAAATGACCGACTACGAACAAGCAGCCGCCGAGAACCGGGCCCTGCTCCACCGTATGGCCGAACTCATGCAACACCAGGTGCCACCCGATGACCAGGAAGCCCAAGAACTCGTCGAAAAGCACCACGGGGCCATCGCCCGGTACTGGGAACCCCATGCTGCGGCCTACCGTGCCCTGGCCGATCTCTACCTCAACGACGAGGAGCAACGGGCCTGGATCGCTGACATTGACCCCGCCCTCCCCGGCTGGCTGGCGACAGCAATGAAGACCTACGCCACACACCACCTGCGCGACGCGACCACGCCCTGACCCTTGGTGGGAATCCCTAATGCAACGTGCGCGGGAATAGGGACTGCCTGCACCTTCCGGGCAGCTGATCCACGTCATGTGCCCGCCCTGCCGCGCCCTTGCCTGGGTGCCGCGTCGGGGCGTGTGAGAGTCTGGCCTCGTCCCCATCACTCTCCCTTGGAGCCCCCTTGAACGCTGCCGCGCCCTCCCCTGCCATCGAGAACCTTCCGGTCGTCGACTCCTTCGCCGTCGCCGCCCAGATCCGCATGACCACCACCGGTACCCGCGCGCGCCTGGCGGTCGCCGTATCGCAGGACGCACGGGTCAGCTCGAACACCCTGATCTCCGCGCTGCTGACCCTGGGCCGGCAGGTGCTGGAGGAGTACCGGCTTACCGGCCAGGAGCTGCCCGAGGTGGAGGTCACCGCGGTGGAGCGCGTCGAGACCGTCCCGGCGACCGCGGCCGCCGCCGGGTTCACCGTCGGAATCACCAACGACCTGGCGGCCCAGCGCTCTACGCTCGTGCTGGATTCGGATTTCTTGCTGGGCAACGACGGCGGAGTGCTGCTGGCCGCGGCCACGCTGCTAGCCGGCGCCGAGCACCTGCTCGACCCGGAGCCGGCTGGCCGCTCCAGCCACACCGCGCGCAATCACCAGCCCTCCTCGCCCAGCCGCCGGCGCTCCGGCGGCCGAGGCCGCGGCCGCCGCTAACCCTCCCGGGATCCTCACACTGCCCCGAGATGGGGACCCCTACCGCAGCGCCATCAGCCCGCCGACCAGCCTTCACCGCAGGCCTGGCTGATAATCAGGATCGGCTCTCATCGAATCGGCGAGGTCTTCCGTCAGACGGCTTGGGACTATCTGCCTGCGGCGGCGTTCCCGGGACGAGGACCGGCCACGGGTGTCACTGGTCGGACTCGTCTGGGTGACGGTGTGCGCGCCGGAAGCTAAGAATTCCTCCGACGATCGCCGCAAAACCACCGATCATGCCACCGATGACAGCGCCCTGGGCCATCCCACCGAGGAACCCCTCGCCCGGAGTCACCTCAAGTCGAGGAGCGGGCAGCAGCGGATGACCAGTGAAAACGGTGTACGTCATGGCCGCGAAGGTCAGCACCATCATGGCGCCGAAAACCACGATGCTCACCATCGTCGACCTCGCACCGGCGTTCTCGGCAAGCTTCTGCACATCGACGTTGCGCCGCCTCGCATACCAAAGAGCTGCCGCCGCCGGCAGGATCGTCACCACCAGAAGGATTACCGGCAGCAACATGAATCCGAAGACGGCGGCGGCAAGAGCGCTCAACAGCCCTGTGTAGAGCCCGGTCGTCAATCCGAAGGAACTGGCCTCCATGAAGACAGCCCGTTCACGCTCATCACCGTAGGCCGGGCTGTCGAGGTCCATCAGGCGTCCCGCGACCCGATCCAGCATGCTCGGTCTGCGCGTCATCAGTGATCTCCCGTCTCGTCGGTGAACAGTTCCTCGACAGTCCCGCCCAAGGCGCGGGCAATCCGTAGGGCGAGGTAGACCGACGGGGCGTAGTCGCCCTGCTCGACAGCGATGATCGTCTGCCGGCTGACGCTCACTGACGCAGCGAGCTCGGCCTGAGTCATGCGCTGCTTCTTCCGGAGCTCTCGCACCGGATTCGCCCTTTCAGCCGCTCGGGACACCATAAAACAATGTTAAGGATAGTTTACACTGAAGGTCAAGAACCATAGACATTCTCTGTCGTTAATAGGCCACGGGAGGCTCGTCCAGCCCGCCTCGGTCGCGGACACGGCAGCGGCGGCACCGCTACCCGAGCGAATGTCCGCCAGGAACCTTTTGTGCAACGCGGCAGGTCAAGGAGTCAGGTAAACCCGGGGCAGTCCCCCTCGCCACAACGGGAGCTCGTACACCGTCACGCGTGGGGTGGACACCACTTCCCCGACGGAGGTGGCCATGACACTGGGCATGGCTCGACACGCGGCGGTGTGCCGACCAGCCCACCCACCGCCGCCTCAAAGACCTAGGCTCACGGCACGCACTTCCATAGCATCCACTGACGCAGCACCCACGCACTACCGGCCTTGCCCCGGCTCGAGTCCCCGATGACAGGAGCACTTGATGCGCCGCACCACTGCCGCCCTGCTGGCCCTCACCACCGTGGTGCTGACCGGTTGCGGGCCCACCGCCGACGACGTGAGTTCCATGGTGGCCGCTGGTTCGGCCAAGACCTACGACGACGCTCTGGCGCTGCGTGAGGACATCATCGCCGCAGGCCTCGAGTGCCCGGGCACGAACCAGCGTGTCGTCCCTGAGGAGGACGGAACCGCCTACCTCGAGTGCGACTACGACATCCCAGGGATGGCCGTGACCAGCACCGAAGAAGATCTGCAAGAGTTCCTGGAGCTCCGCGAGAATCCCGACCCTGACATGTTGCCGGTCTTGCACGGACCGAACTGGATGATCATCGCCCGCGACGAGGCAGCCCTGCAGCAGCTGCAAGATGAACTCGGCGGCACCATCCTCCCGGTCCCTTGAGCGGCCCCGGTATCCCGTGCGAGGCCCCGCTCAGGACACCTGGGAACTGCTGCGCCTGCCACCGATCCTCACCCTGATCGGGATGGTGACCACGATCAGCGCGGTGACCTGGAACCGGCTCTCCTGCTGTGCGGGCGGAGCCAACATCGGCGCCGGCATGCTGGGGCTGCTGGGGTTGACCCTGCTGGCCGGCGGAGCCCTGTGGGGCATCCTCACCGTCGTGGCCGGATACCTCAACCTGTAACCCCGACTCCCCACGCCTCTAGGGGTCCTGCCAAAGCGCACCGCACCACGACCCGGACCCACCACTCCGTCATGGCCCACACCGGACATCCCGCAACCGCTGGATCTCTTCCGGACTGCCGTCGGAACTGGGGACAACATGAACATCGATCTTTTGTCTACTGCACGGTACTGTTGACGTATCACGCCAGGTGGTCAGCCGGGGGCTGAGCCGCTGGGCGTGGACCATGTCAGAGTGCTCCGCCGGGGGGCTCAGCAACTCGACATCGGTCGAACGGCCGCCGCCCTGGCGGCAGAAGACACAGAGACCGCGAGGTCTGTCGTCGGGGGGCGACTCTTCTGCCACCAGGTCGACGGCCCTCCCCTGCGTGTCAGGGTGAGTTGAGTCCAGTGGTTCACAGCAA